>JAVDPC010000001.1 GCA_031296915.1 Cerasicoccus frondis
CAATGGACCGCTTCAGCTGATGACATCTTCCACAAAATTAATCAATTTTGCAATAAACTAAGCTAACGGAACACTAGAAATGCCCACAAGGGGCAGCCTATGGACAGTCTAGCTTATCGATTAGATCGTAGGCTTATCAGAAGTAGAGCTAATTAATGCCAAGGTGCTTTTGGAATTCAATGTGGAAGGCGACCATTGTGACTGTAACAAAGCAAGCAGACTTCTACAAGCATGACATTATCATATTTTATAGATTAGGTAATTTTGATTGCTAATCGCCTAAATCAGAGAGCTCTCTTTCCCCGAATCCCCAATTGGTCATGCGCAAGAACTATAGTCCCCCTACCAGTAACCATAATGCTGAGCATGGCTTTGCATTGGTGCTGGCTCTTAGCCTGATGTCGTTCATCGTGCTGCTGCTTGTCAGTATGGCGAGCCTAACAACGGTCGAGATACATGCGGCTGAGCATATTAGGGCAAGTAACAAAGCCAAAGAGAATGCCCAGTTGGCGCTCTTGGTCGCGTTGGGTGAATTGCAAAAATATGCAGGCCCCGATCAGCGCGTCACCGCGCGATCCGACATTGCAGGCAACGGCCTCCCGCACCCTCACTGGACGGGCGTATGGGATTCGGCCGACACCACAGAGCCGCTTACTTGGTTGATTAGTGGTAATGCAGGTCTCTTGACCGATAGCCCGAACTTCATCTCACCGGACAATGCCTTGCCCGTGCCGACAACTACCAATGACTATGTGTGGCTATTGAACAACTCCGTCAGCCAGAACGAAGACCGAATCCAGGCTCCGATGATTGCTTTGACCGATTCGTCGGGAAGCACCAATGGCCACTATGCGTATTGGGTAGGCGACGAAGGCGTAAAGGCAAAGTTCAACATCGAGTCGGAAAGCAACACGCCAGCCGTTAGCAAAACGGGCTCACCAACGACGCTTGCTTATCAATTCGGCATCAACCAGTTGGATGACATCTTTTCACAGTCCGATCTGGAAGAAGATTCGCGAACAGCGAACTCAGTGTCCGTTGCGGACATCACGCTCATTACCCACGATGAGACTACCGCCAAAGCGTATTTCCATGACCTCACAGCGTCCAGCTTGGGGCTTCTCACCGACACTCGCAATGGAGGCTTTAAAAAGGACC
This sequence comes from Cerasicoccus frondis, assembly GCA_031296915.1. Classification (GTDB taxonomy): domain Bacteria; phylum Verrucomicrobiota; class Verrucomicrobiia; order Opitutales; family Cerasicoccaceae; genus Cerasicoccus; species Cerasicoccus frondis. The sequence continues at coordinate 1,159 of JAVDPC010000001.1, forward strand.
TTACATTCGCCTTTGAAGACTCTGGCGTCTATACCATGGAGTTTGGTGGAGAGAACAGTCCGGATCGCTTCTTCATTGATGGTTTGGAAGACCCGGAAACTGGCCTAACGGGTCCCAACTGGGATATTCTGCGTGACTATTATTCGCTCTACAATCATGTGACTCTTGGCTCCATGCCAGTGAGTTCAGCGCTGCCAGACGCCAACACTGCGCTACGCACCGATTTCCTTCCTTATAAGCATGGCCCGATTAATGATTTCTGGCACTACATCTACATTGACGATTATCAGCGCAACAATCCGGTTCACCCGGTGCTGTCCCGTCTGCAACTTGAGTTTGGCATTCAGGCTGAGTTGCATAATGACACCGGCAAATACAAGATCCGAATCGAAGTCCGACCAGTAATCGGCCTCTACAATCCCTACAACGTGAAACTGGATGATGCGGTCTACATCTTCCTTTTCCACTTTAATCCCACCATCACACTCGTCGCTGGCGGGAACAACTACCAAATAAACTTCAAAGACCTCGGCTTGCTGAGTAACGGCAGCGGCTACATGCGCTTTATTGTCAACACCGCCAGTGGCGACGGAATCGATTTCCTTCCAGGTGAAACTCGGTTATTTGCACCGCTTAGCCGGACAGCTTGGCTCCCTGGCAGCGGCTACAAGTCGGGAGATAAAATTCCCAATGTGCTGCGCAACACCTATTCAGCCGACGGCAAGCTTTACACCACATTGTACGACGTCAACAAGGACTCTGAAGGCAATGATGTCAAAGATCTCATCCTCATCGATCCGATGGTGGATGAAGACGGCAATCACACCGCCACGGTCGAAGTCACCAGCATCGACATTGGCAATAACGCATTCATCAACTTACTCGTTGGACCCACCCGAGACACCGCCACCAACAATTTACAGAAATTCACTAAGCTCTGGCAGTCCACTCCATCCAGCTTGCACCCAACGCTGATCGATTCCAACAATCCATTGCCGCCAATGGAGCTCTCCAGTTTGCAAGAAGGTGAAGAAATCGCGACCTGGGCCTTCAACATGCAAACCACACGCAGTGACCATGGTCTACGCAATGGCATCGACAACAATTTGCGCACAGTGTTAGGCAACCCCAACTGGGACGGCTTTGTGAACGGCAATGGCAACACGATGATGGGCGGTTTCGCATTCCAGGGAGATAAAGGATTGTTAAACACCCCCCTGCCCCCACAAACATATAACGACAATCGATACAGCGGTCGCTGGGGCAACAGTATTGAAAGCGCCGGGCAAGGGCACGTCGTTCTCTTTGACATTCCACAAGAGCCGCTCCTCTCGATCGGCGCCTTGCAGCACGCCAATTTGTCTCGCTACAGCAGCGACCCAAGCTTCATTATAGGGAACTCCTACGCCAATCCGCGCATCCAGTTAGACGAAACCGTCAATGAGGGCTTTGTCTATAGCGATTATGACGTCTATGACCTACCCTACCTAGTCAATGACAAGCTTTGGGACAGCTACTTCTTCTCCTCGATCGATCCTTCGCAAACAGACGCAGAGATCAGGGATGTGATTGCGCTGAACACCTACCGCAACAAGCGCTACGTTTTCCTGAAAAGCGCCAGCGAGCTAATCAACGAAGGGGTCTTTACCGATGCCAAGAGTGATATCGATCAGTATCACGCACTTGCCTCTTACATGGCGATCAATGGCGCGTTCAACATCAACTCCACCTCAGTTAAGGCTTGGATTGCCGTGCTCAGCTCGATGAACGACTTGCAGTTGCCAGTCTATGACCCCGCCTCCTTGGTTGCTACGCCAACCGAAGGGAACTTGTTCTTCAGCCGCCTGAGCGTGCCCTTCGGCGACGCCTACCAAGCGGATGATGAAACCAGCTATGACAACTTTTGGCGCGGCTTCCAGGAGTTGACGCCTGATCAAATTTCGAGTTTGGCCGAGGATATCGTTGAGCGTTTACAAGCAAGGGGGCGCCCCTTCGGCTCCATGGCGGAATTCGTCAACCGGAGTCTGGTTGACCTACCCGACACACCGGAAGATGAGCGCTTGAGCGGCTTGCTCCAACAGGCCATCGACAAGACCGAAAACAATATTAACAGCTCAATCAACGATTACCTTTCCGAAGAAATAAACGACACTCAAGGCCCGAACCCCTTTGTCACTGATGTTACTGGACAGCAGGCCGCCGGGGCCCCCGGTTATCTCCTTCAAGGGGACATTTTACAAGCCTTGGGCCCCATACTCACAACACGCTCGGATACTTTCATTATTCGCGGCTATGGAGATGTGCGGAACCCATATACGGATGAAGTTACCGCGACAGCTTATTGTGAGGCTACCGTGCAACGCATTCCCGAGCCGGCCGAAGGTGATCCAACATCCATAACCAATATCAATGATCCCGCAGGCACGATGGGCCGCAAATTCGTGATCGTGAACTTCAAGTGGTTGACCCCGGAAGAAGTCTAACTCATATCCACCTTCTACATGTTTCGTATTTTGCGCACCACCCTGGCACTCTACGCCCTTACTGCGTTCTGCGCCTCCTTGAACGCGGCGCCGATCAAACAAGCAGAGCCGAACGTTTCCATACAATTTACCACGCTGAGTTGGGACGCCAGCATGATCAAGGACTTGAAGTTCGAGTCCGAGGGAGAAGTGGACTCGGTCAGCATTTACCAGCGTGGGTTTTCCATTCCACAAACCTATGTGGGACCACGAACGATGCGCTTCTTTCGCGAAGTCACCGATCCGGCAACAGGCGAACCTCTGCGCAATATCGTTGCTCAAGTAAACATTCCGGAAAACGTGAGGGAGCTACTGCTTATCTTTAAGCAAAACGATCAAGGCTCTAAAGAACACTACCAGATTTTCCCCATCAATCGAAACCGTGATGACTTCCCTCGCGGCAGTTACCAAATCTTTAATTTGAGCGACTACCCGATCTCCGGAAAAATCGACGAGCAGCTGTTCCAAATCAATACACAACGAAGCCAGGTCATCAAACTGCCGCTACAGGAAACCGCCACGATCGAAGTGAAGTTTGCCCGCAATGAAAACGACAGTTGGAGCCTCGCCTACAGTTCGCTCTGGGCGCACAAGGCCAACAATCGCGTCAACATTTTCATCTTTAATACCGGCGATAAAATCGACCCCGTTGAAATTCGGATGTACAAAGAATTCCTGCCGGCGCCACCTGTCGCTCAACAAAATTAACGCCCAACGCTTTATTCCAAAGCGGCGGCAGAGGGTTGCAAGCTGACCCGCGTTTCGAAGTAACCATAGCCATAGGCGACGGAATGCGGTGCATTCGTTAGCTCCAACTCACCGGCTAGATACGGGCTGTCCACCGACTCTTCCGTGACGGTCATCAGTTGCTCGGATCCATCCATCAGCAACACCCGAATTTTTGCATGCTCTATTTGTCCGTAGTCGAAATTGATCGGCGCTTTCAAACGGACCGTTAAGACCCGCCCATTCCAACTCGCCTCAATCGCAGTTTCCGATAGCGCCAGATAACTCAGGCTCAAATTGTAAGCGGTGTTAAACGTAACCCAACCCTCAGACCAGCCAACATCGCCCACTTCGGGGTGATACGGGTAGTGCTGATTTTTCGGAGAACCATCGAAGACAAATCGCGCTTCTGCGAGCTGCCCGATGCCCCCCTCGTGATACGAATACCAGCCGAACTCCACGCCCTCGATTTCGCGCGGCGCATCGTAGGAAAAATGCCGCCCCGCCGGGTTTCGACCGAAGGCATTATCGAAATGCGCCCATGCAATTTCACTCAAGCGAACCCGTTCATCTGGCGAATCCACAAAAGGCATGACCGCCAACACGCACGCGGGAAAACCCATGACATTCCCCGGTTCATTCCAATGCGTGTGCAGCTCTCCGGTTGGCGTCCACTGCGTCTCGGACAAGCGTCGAAAATCCCACATATTATCCGAGCGCTCGATCATAATGCGGGCCCAATCATTTAGCTTTGCTCGCAGTCCTCGCGGCGCACGCTCGGGATAAAACTGCGCCATCGCGGCCAAACCAAGAATCGTCGCATGTTCGCTCATGCGTTGGCCTTTGGTGGTTATCGGGTCTCTAAAATCCACGTCATCGATGACCCACTGCGTTTGCGCATAGGCGGCATTGAAAAAGCGCTCCGCAGCGGGGTCGCCATCGCGCAGGGCGACCGTATACATCAGCAGATTTGGCAAGATGCTATGGCCCGGCGGATTGGCGCCTTTAGTCGTCCCGATTTGGCGCTTCACTTCGAGCAGGTTATGGTTCTCCTCTGTCTCATCGTAGCGGTATTGTCGGTCAATTTCCTCCTCCGTCCAAGCGCCCAACGCGTAGGCCTTCACCACATCGTAATTCTGCTGGGGCAGCCACTCTTTGAGCAGTGGCCAGGCATATAAAAAATACGCGAGTTGTTCCTTTAGCATCATGTGCTTGAGCTGCTGCGTGACGATTACATCCGCCCCCCAGTGTATGAGTTTTACCAAGTCGGGCGCCTCCGGGTCATACGGCTCCAGCGCTCCCCAGAGCCCATCTCGCGGCGACTCGTAAGTGACCTGCTTTGCCATGCGCGTATAAGCGTCGGGATTGGAGAGGAGCATGGGCACGAGCGAGTTCAACTCATAGCCAAAGTGATGATCATCGCGCCAGGCAAATGACCCGATACAGACGCCTCGGTGATTACCGACATAGTGACGGCTATCCACCATGAAGTCGACCATGCCCTGATAGCTCACGCGCTCCAGCCACCAGTTACCGATGCGAAACGGTACAGACTTTTCAGCGCCGATATGCACCACGTATTCAGCGTCTCCCTCCGGCTCGAAATCACTGAAGTCTCCCCACTGCTCTTGTAGCTCTCCCCGGTAAAGCACCGTCTCTTGCCCGTTTTCAGTTATCCAAAATGAGGCGCCCTTTTCCGCGAGCGGCGCGGTAAAGCGCTTAGGTTTACCACGATTAAAACCACTTTGGTTTAAATAGATTTTGGGAATATCCGCGTACTGGTTTTGATCTTTGCCCCCAAGTGGTGGGATGCCCTCCTTGCGATAAGGCCAAACCATGATTTCCTTTACGCGGGCCGCATGGTGATCCACCTCATCGATATAAAGTCGGAGCTTGTCGGTGGTCACTTCGACAGCGGCATCAAAAGGGACGCGTAACGCAGTCGCATGGTTGTCCGTTATCGTGGCCGAAGGGATCGTCAACCATTCGCCCTGAGCCCAAAACTGCACCTCAAAGTCCGAGATCGCATCGCGATTTTGATAGCCACTGTATAAGTGGATCCCGCCAATCGCCACCGGCTCGTTAAAGGTGATTTCCAACCATTCCGCCTTGCCGGTATTCAGCTCACTCACCCAACGCGAGTCGTCTCCCGTATCGCCATCAACAGCATTCGTCGCGACATTTTCCAGATGAGTTGAGCTCGCGCGCGCCGTTGAGTTTAAAGCCAAATTTATTGGCTCGGAACGATGCGGAACGGCGTTCGCCAAGCCAGCGAACAGGAGCGATCCACACACACACCGAATCATCAAGGCTCTGTTGTTTCGTTGCCAAAACTTAGCAGGATAAAATCTGGAGTTGGGTATACAGCACATGGGTTCTCTCATCGCATCAATATCAACAGGGGCAATCAACGAGTCTGGCGCCGATACATCCAACGCACATTTCATTGGCGTTCATTCGTATGAAATTGATTTGGGTGTAAAAATAGAATTGCCGCCGGCGTGTTACTGTCACAGTATGGTGTCATGTCTACTCCGTCCAAAGACTCCCCCCCCAAGAAAGCCACTTCACTCCGCCAAGTCGCTGAAGCTGTTGGAGTCTCCAGGATGACTGTATCCCGCGCCTTTAAGCCCGACTCCTCGATCAAGCCTGAAGTGCGTGAGCGCGTTCTCAAAGTCGCGAAGGACCTTGGATATGTGCCCGATACGATGGTCAGCGAATTGATGACCAGTTTTGCTAGTCGACGCCCCATTAATTACCAAGAAACGTTTGGCGCAATTTGGTGGCCAGAACGTTGGAAATGCATCGACGCCGGCCAAGGTTTCGAGGCGGACATTTACCGAGGGCTCATTGAGGGAGCCAAGCTTCATGGTCGCAAGATCGACCACTTTATTATTTCTAAAGACATGACGCCGCGCGCCATCATGCGCATTCTGCAAGCGCGTAATATACAAGGCGTCATCCTCACACCTCCCGCTTCGGTAAAAATTGGCGCACCTGACTTGGAGTGGGATAAACTCAGTAGCGTGATCATCGGCAGTTCTTTGCGCGAACCGCAATTTCACCGCGCTCAAGCCAGTCACTACGCCGCCATGGTCAAAGCCCTCGAAATACTGCAGGAGCGCGGCTATAAAAAGCCCTGCCTATTAGTGCGCAGTGATGTGGAGCAGCGCATGCTGCGCGCCTACACCGCCGCATTCCTTGCGTGGGGACACGCCGATGAACGCATCTGGCACGCCGCCACACCAAGCTCCGACGGACTTCCTGATTGGCTAAAAAGGCACAAGCCCGATGTCATCATTGCCGACTGTGATCCCTGGCACGACTTTCTATCTCCGGAGAATAAAGCCTGTGGCTTCATCTCGCTCGCGGTGCGTAATCAAAAAGGCAACATTTCCGGCATCTACCAGAACTCGTCCCGCATCGCCAAGTGCGCAATCGACCTGCTGGTGCGCGCGCGCTTTACCCATGAGTTGGGTGAGCCAGAAGAGCCCGTCATCATGCTCACAGCGGGCACTTGGATCGAAGCCAGCTCGCTCACCGGAAAAAGTGATTTAGGTCGCCGGAGCGCTAGTCAATACTAGCCCCCCAATGAAAACTCCAGCGACCCAAATCCAAGTCATCAGTCAAGACACACCTTGACCTTATCTAAATAATTTATACCTCCGACACATCCTTTGTGCTTGTTGCGCTGAATGCTTGCATGGAAAACAACGCAGCTGGCGCACCATGCGTCTCCAGCAATTCCAAAGTCAACGCCCGCGTGTGAATCGCCGTGTCCAGGGTGATGGCTACGCGCCCCTTGAAATTCTCCTTGGTTTCTGCGATGCAGTTGCCAGCGTCATCCAGGACACGGAAATGCTTCACGCAAAATGGCATCGCATTCTCCGGATGATGCCACTGCACGGACTCCATTGCATGGTCGTAATCCACATCGAAATATAACACCAACGACGCGACTTGCTGTGGCTCCTCCCACTCCACATGAAGCGTCGGCTTGGCGTCACTGGCCTCCGCGACCCAGGCATTACTTTGGATGAATGGGCGCTGATAATCGCTGGCCAATTGCTCCACGCCAAAGCCTGACAAGGGCGGGCTAAACGTCACAGCAGGCAGCTTCCCAACTGGGCGTCTCTCGGGAAGCCAGAATTCAAAGCTGTCAAATCCACTGCCTTCATCGGGCATTTGCACCGCGCTTTTGGCCACCTTTTTATTCGCGCTGTGCACGAGCGCCATCACCCCACTGTGATGCGCCTGCGACTGCGCTATTTCCACGCCCGGGCATTGGTCGATGCAGACAAAGATGTATTCGTCCTTCGGCAATTTCGACTGGAAGGCAACCGTCACCGGAACGCCGTCGCCCTTAGGCAAAGTGAGCTGCACCGACTCCAATGTTTCGTCTGGAGTAAAGTTGCCTTCACGCTCGGAGCGTCGCAGTTCAAAGCGAAGCTGCTGCTCTTTCGGCGAACGAAAGATGAAGGTCAGCTCTGGCATCGCGTCGGCCTTCACCGGCAGCAAGAGCGCGCGAGCACATTCGAGCGACGCATAGCCGCCGTCTGCAGGGAAGCTGGCGATCCGGGATTCACTCGAAGCCGACAAACGCGCAGAACGAACCAAGTCCTCGGCATCTTCCGGCAGCGACAAGTGAGGGATGAACTGACCGATTCTTCGCAGGCGACGCTGCAGCGTGCACATCCGACTGGCCTCAAGCAAATCACGCGGCTCTAAGCCATTTTCGTGGCAAAGCGCAGCGGCCATGCCCACGGCCTGTGCATTGTGAGCACACGTCATCATGACGCGGGTCGAACCAAAGGCAATGTGTGACGAGGAGATCAGTCGCCCGGCAGAAAACAGGTTATCCACATTACGACTATACATCGTGCGATACGGGATCTGGTAAACGCCCTTGCTGTGAAACTGCGTGCAACCGGAACGCTCACTGTAAACGCCATCTGCTGGGTGTAGGTCGATCGCCCAGCCGCCAAAAGACACCGCGTCATCGAATCGCTTTTGCTCGATGATATCCGACTGGCTCATCATATAGTCGCCCTCGAAGCGGCGACTTTCGCGCTTACCCGGGATTGTGCCGATCCATTCCAAAGTTTGGTTTTCAGACTCAGGGAACTTACCGGAATTTTTAATATAATCCCACACGCCGTAGGCAACCTTCCAGAGTTCCCACTTGATCTCTTCGGTGTCGTGAATCGTGTCCATCCGGCCGCCGTATTCCAGCCACCACAGCGAGCAGCCGTACTGCTTCACTTCGATCTGATCATGGCGCGGAATCTCCTCGATGTTTTTCAGGGCAAAGTCTGGCGCCACGTATTTAACGGGTTCGCCGGTCTCCTTGGCATAGAAATAGATCGTGTGGCCGAGTAGCTCGCCGTAGCCCTCGTCGGGCGCAAACGGTTCGTTGAATTCTTCTGCGGATTCTGCGCCCACGCGGTAAGCGGCGCCCGCCAAATAGCCCATGATGCCGTCACCCGACGCGTCGCAAAACAGCGACGCCGTGATGTCATACATCGTGCTGTTCTGGCTACAAAATGCGTGCAGCAGCTTGATGCGCGACTCGCCATGTTTCTCCAAACCGACCATGACCGTGTTCAGCAGCAACGTGATGTTCGGCTCCAGGCGCACCTTCTCTAGGAGCAGTGCATCGAAGTATAGCGGGTTGCCTTCGCGGTTGCGCCAGACGTTCTCCACGCATAGTTCATCAATGATTCCACCCTCTCGTGACCAGCGGTTGTTGTTACCTTGGTGGGAGGTTGCCCCGAGCGCCCATAAACGCACTTCGGACGAAGCATTTCCACCCAGCACCGGGCGATCCTGCACCAGCGCCACCTTCACGCCTTCACGGGCTGCGGTAATGGCAGCACACACGCCGGCCAAGCCTCCCCCCACGATGGCGAGGTCGACCGCGATGTCTATTTTCTTTAAGGCGCGCGAAAGCGTTGGTTCGGAAATCGTCATTAAATTCGGTGTTTCTGATGTGTCTTAATCAAGAAGAATATCGTGCCGGAAATCAGCACCAGCACTCCGCCAAAAATGGCCAGGATGCCATGCCCGGAATCATTAAAAGGGATCAAGCCAAACATCAGCAGCGCGCATACAAGCAGACAGCCGCCAACGATGATCGCGGGCATCGAGCTGGCTTCCGTTTTTTTGCCAGCGGCAATCACCGCGCTCACTTGCTCTTCCACACGCGTCCACCCAGCGGCCACGTCACTCAGCGAGTAGTGCATTACCGTGAGAATCACCACGGGAATCACCACGCCGATGATCAAGTCCACCGTCGTGCCATTGGCCTGCGCCCAGTTGGCGAGGCCAGCCGTGGACTCCATCACGAGAAAACCGTCTTTGCCTAAGCCCAGCTTAAAGATAAGACCGACAAGAAAGCTGATCGCAACCGTCGTCCAAATCGCGCTGAGGCTAACGCGCTTGCTGAAGAGTCCCCAGATAGTCGGCGCCAGCAGCGGGCCCACCATCAAGCTCGTGATCGCAACGACCACCTTTTCCGCGCCGCCGAGATGCGGGATCAATAGCGACACACCGATCAAGATGGCGCCGAGTAAAATCGTGAAGCCGCGACCGACTGTTACCAGGTGTTTTTCCGTCGCGCCCGGCTTGATGAGGCGGCCGTAAATTTCCTCTGTCAACACGCCCGCAAACACATTGAGTTGCGAGCTCACCATGCTCGCCGTCGCGGAAAACATCGCGGCCACCATCAGGCCGGCCATTCCCGCAGGCAGCACCGCGCGGCAGGCCAGGATGTAGGCCTCCTGCGGGTCGGCGTCCGGGTTGATGGTGCGGTAGATCATGGGGGGCAGCAACCACAGCATCGGGCTGAGCAAATACAGACCGCCGAACAGGTAGCAGCTTTTCTTCGCATCTTGCTCGCTGGATACGCAGATGAAGCGTTGGGCAAAGGCCCACTCCGCGCCGATCATGAAAAAGTGAATCAACACCCAACCAACGAGGAAAAAGACGGTGTATTTATCACTCGTTAACGCAAAAAATCCTTCTGGCGCCTTGTCGATGAAACCGCCGATGCCTCCCACAGTCCCGAAGGCCAACGGCACGATAAAGATCACCGCAAGGTTGAGCACGATGAACTGCAAGACGTCGGTCATGAGCACTGCCCATAAGCCACCGGCCATCGTGTAGATGACCACGATGCCGCCAAATATTACGATGGCCCACATCAGCGAAAGGTTACCCGTTTCGGGGTCGCGCAGTGGATTCCCCTCGGCCAGAGGCATCATCGCCACCAGCACAATCGATAGCGAGTAAAGCGACACCGCCACCCCCACGATGCGGAACACCATCATCGCCCAAGTGTAAAATTGCACCGCGCTCACCCCGAAGCGAAGCTCGATAAACTCGGCCGGCGTTTTCACGCCCATACGTTTCCAATGCCCCGCCACGAAGTAGCCCACCAGTAGCGCGGCCACGCCGTAGCAAAGATTAATCACCACGGCAACCAAGCCATGTTGGTAGGCAATTCCCCCCCATACCACAAAGGTGCCCGCAGAAAACATCGTCATGAACGAACTCAGCCCTGAGGTCCACCACGGGGACTCACCACCGGCGGCAAACATGTCCTCAGAACTCTTGTTCTTGGTCGACAAGAACAGTCCCACCAGGAAGATCCCCAGCAGGTAAACGGTTAGCACAAAATAATCGACGGTAAGCATAAACGAGAAGCGCGTTAGGCGTAGATGGTGAAAAGGCTGGCAAGGGTTTGCCTTCTATGAATCACCGATAGCCTACGGCATGTGTTTCAAGAGCGCAATTAGACGATCTAACGAAAGCTCCCACAATCGCCATCGGCTTGTTACTGTCACAGCTTGAGCTATCAGTTGGTGAATGGCCTCATTTTTTCGGTTGAAGGGTGGCGGCGTTTGGCCACAGACACAGTCCAAAGCGATTCCGCATGTGCACCATAGAGCAACGACTCTTTGCGACGGCCTCCGTTACAGTAACACCTCAATCCTGCTTTCATCTCTTCAGTGGCGCACCAACATGCACGTATATAAGTGAGCCCTTTAAACGTAAACCAGTACAGCCCATGCCGCTTTAGCCCCGTATTGCCTATTTAGGAGCAAGCGCCAGCCGCGACGTCTACTGAGTTTGTATTTATCCACACCCCAACGACAGTCGTCATTGGTTTAGCCAAAACGTAATTCTATGAAGCAAGTTGCAGCGGAAGATAAAGTTCCGTTTTTTCAGAAATTAGCCTACTCTTCCGCCGCCCCAATCGACTGGTGGTCAGTTGGCTTGGCGACAGGTATCCTGTGGATGCCTATTTGGAACATCGCTTACGGGGTGAGCCCCGCTATCCTAGGGATCATCTTGCTGATTTACCGCGGTTGGGATGCGATCGCTGACCCAGTCATGGGGAACATTTCAGACAACACACGCACACGCTGGGGGCGCCGTCGACCGTACATCTTTGTGGGCGCTATTTTCACGGCGCTTCTAGTTCCGGCGCTGTGGAATCCACCACAAAGCGTTATTGGCTGGATGCCGACACTCCCCTTCTTAGGCGACGATCATCAGATTTCCGGACTGGTTATTTACCTCACTGTCGTAGGTCTATTGCTTTTCACCGCTTTCACTGTTTGGGCGATGCCCTACTACAGTCTGATGCTGGAGATGACGCCTGACTACGATGAGCGCACACACGTTGCCGGTTACCGAGCAGCAGTCACGAAGCTTGGGGTGTTTGTTGGCGGATGGGTGCTGGCGCTCGCCTCGATGGATTACTTCATCGATCCGGCTACGGGCGAACCGGATGTGAAGCAAGGCATGGGCGTGGTTAGTTTTGGCTTAGCAGCACTGGTATTGATTTTGGGCATACTCCCCGCGCTGTTTGTTAAAGAGCGCTACTACAAGAAAGAGGCCGCTCAACAAGAGAAGGTGCCGTTCTGGAAAGGCGTAAAGGAGACGGTGAAAATCAAACCATTCTGGCTGTTGTGTGGATTCATTTTCCTCTTCATGTTCGGTAACGGAGTGGTGAGCAAGTTGGGCATCTACTTGAATATTTACCTGATCAACGATGGGGAACTGCAGAGATCTTACATCATTGAAGGCTGGAAAGCCACCGTTTCGGCCCTGGTGGGCATTGGCACGATTCCGATTTGGACTTGGATTTGTGAGAAGTTCGACAAGAAGTGGGCGATGTTCATTATCCTAATTTCAGGCTTCATTGGGGCCGGTCTGAATTATGTGTGCATGCAGCCCGACTACCCCTACCTTCAGTTGGTGCCCGTAGCGTTCAATGCTGGCGTCCTCGGCGCCATGTGGCTCATCGTTCCGTCGATGCAAGCCGACATCGTGGACTATGACGAACGGACCACCCACCAACGCCGCGAAGGCAGCATCAACTCCATCTTCTCCTGGTTCCTAAAGATGGCCTTTACTCTGTCAGCAGGAGTCTCCGGCTTCATCATTGAGGCGACGGGATTTGACGTCAGCGTTGGCAGCGAGCAACCACCCGAAGTACTGACGCGCATGTTGCTGTTTTTTGTCCTGATCCCTCTCGGCTTCTGGGGCGTCTCGGCTTGGATGATGTGGATCTATCCCCTGAATCGCGAGAAGATGCACGCGATTCGCACGGAACTGGAAGGTCGCCGGGGCAAGTTATAATTCAGTCGCTCAACGTCATTTTGCCGATCTGCAACTGCAATTGTGCATATTGAGGCAACCTTCAGGCGACTTGGTACAGTAACATGCCCCAAGGGTTCGACAACATTTCATAGAAACTACAGTCTGCTGTCATCTGTAACAAAACCTTTCTAACCCCATAAGAATCATGAATATCATATCCCTCACCCATGTTCGTTCTTTAGCCTTTGCAACTAGCCTTGTTGTCGCGCTTCCAGCCACTGCGAGCACCACCATCTTCCTCGAAGACTTTTCGGGGGCCGCAGGCCAACTCGGTGGACAGGCTCCGACTGTCGGCTCCGGCGTCTGGAGCACCCCTACCTACGTGGAGAAGAATGGCAGCGGCTCTTCGAATGCCATTGTCGGCGCATCAACCAACTCTCTGGCCTTCACTCTGGAAGCAGGAAACATTTACACGCTATCAGCGGATTTTCAGTCCCAGACTCCCTCGGCAACGACATCAAAATACGCTGGCTTTGGCTTCTTCAACAACACAACGCCCAGCTATACCGCGTTTCCCTCGCTCGGCCCCGAAACCCCCTGGATGTTCCTGCGTACACAAAATGACGCATCCAATCAGGGTGACATGTCGCTTCGCCCCTTAGGCACCGACATCGGAGGCTTTTCGTCGATCGACTCCAGCTTCGACGTAACCGTCAGTCGGAATTACAAGATGGTCTTGGACACCACCGCCTCGGAATTCACGCTGGCGCTCTTCGTTGATGACATCCAGTACGGCAGCACCTTCACCTATAGCGAAGCAGAGTCCTCGGGCTTGCTGTCCGCCATCACCGCTGTTGGCTTCACGACCTCGACTTCCGGCGGTCCCGGCGTCATCTACGACAACTTCAGCCTCACCAGCATCCCCGAGCCATCCACCTGGGCGCTCATCCTTGGCCTCAGCACCCTCGGCTTGGCAGCCCTCGCCAAACGCAGGCGCTAAGCTGCGCGATCAGCAAAATTTTCACTATGGCCGGATACATGCATCCGGCCATTTTTGTTGGGATATTCACGAAGCGTCCCCACCATGTGACAGTATCATTGGTCGCCGGATTTCTTCCCGCGTAATCACCTGACAAGTTGTGCCTTTGCTCCGCAGAGTTCATTCCCAACTCGCAAACCAATCCCTGTATCAATTTCCATGCGACAGTTGCCGCAAACCCTTTCCGCTAAATTGAGCCCACTTCGGGCATTCGCCTGTGTGTGCGCGCTCCTTGCCGCAACCTTACTTTGCAATGCAGAGCAAACGCAAAACCTCGGCGGCATATGGAAGTTTTCCGCCGATAAAACGCTCAACCAAAGTGACGCCTGGACACAGCCTGGCTACGACACTGCGAATTGGGCAAACATGGCCGTCCCGGGCAGTTGGGACACGGAGAACGAGTATGCGCACTTCAAGGGAACGGCTTTTTACGTAACGCAGTTTACCACGCCTGCGGATTGGAAGCACGGCTTCGTGCGCCTGCACTTCGGCGCGGTTTATCAGACGGCCCAAGTATGGCTCAACGGCGAATACCTCGGCGAGCACGTTGGCGGCTATACGCCCTTTGAATTCGACGTGGATAAAGTGCTGCGCGCGGGCGAATCCAACACGCTGGCCGTGTCCGTAGACAATACCTACAACCGCGGCGCTTGGTGGAAATGGGGAGGCATTCACCAGGAAGTAGAGCTAGTTCGCGGCGGACAAGTTCAGGTAGAACGACAGCTGATCATTGCCGAGCCCAACCTCGAAAACGGCACGTCGCAAATCGATGTGCGCGTGATTCTGCGGAACCTTGGCGATACTCCATTCCGCGGTGAACTGCTCTCACGCATCGTCAGTTGGAAGAATCAAAAGCCGCAGGGCCCGCTCGCGCAGAAACCGATTTCACTCGAAGCCGGAGCCACTAAAACGGTAGAGCTTACATTCCAGCTGAACCAAGGAGAGACCACGCTGTGGGACTTGGGCAATCCATATCTTTACGAACTGCTCACGCGCGTGCAGCAGGGGCAAACGACCGTTAGCGAAAAGAGCGACCGCTTCGGCATTCGGAAGATTTCAACAGCCGACGCGAAGCTCCTGCTCAACGGCAAGCCGATCCACCTCAGCGGCTTCAACCGCGTGGCAACGCACCGCGCCTACGGGCAGACTGACCCCGAGCATTTGGTGAAGTTCGACATTGATGCGATGATGGCCATGGGCGCGCGCTTTTCCCGCATTGCTCACCACGCGCAGACGCCCGAGCTGCTCGACTATTGCGACGAAGTTGGCTACCTGCTGATCGAGGAAATTCCGGTCTGGAGCAAGACCGACCCGCAGGTGTGGCCCAACAACGAGCAGACCAAAACCTGGCTCAGAGAAATGATCGACCGCGACTATAACCACCCTTCCATCATCGGCTGGTCGGTGGGTAACGAGCTGGCCGAGCAAAAGCACAAGGGACAGCAGATGAGCTGGCGCGTGTATGAATACGTACGCACGATGATTGAGCATGTCGGCACGCTCGACCCAACGCGCCTCAAGACTTACGTGAGCAACACCGCCACCGGCGCCAACGGACCCGGCATCGACCCGAACGACGTGGTCGACATCATGATGCACAACAGCTACGGCGGCGCCCCGGGCCAAGTCGAGAAGCTGCACAAGATTTGGCCGGACAAGCCGATCTTCGTGTCCGAGCTCGGCAAAAGCCAGGTGGGCAATCATCTCGACGAAGGCAAGCTGCACGAACAGCTGAAAGAAGAAATCTCTGCGTTGAAAAAATATGACTACGTAGTCGGCTGCGCGATCTGGAGTTACAACGATTATCGCAGCCACTTCGACGGAACACCGTCCACTGAAAACCGTGCATGGGGCGTTTACAATGTGTGGCGCCAACCCAAAACTGCTGCCTACGAAATGCGCGAACTCTTCACCGGTGAAGCCAGCGATGCGCCGCTGCCCACCATGGCGCCGATTCCAAACTACCGGCCAGTGGACGCAGTCTATATTCTCGCTGCGGTCCCACTGCCGAATGCCATCATGGTCGGTTACAGCGTGGTCGACGAAAACGATGATTACGAAATCGCTTATCAAAAAGATGGTGGCTCAACGCACACACTCGAAGTGCGTGGCCTCAAAGGCGCGGCCAAAATCAGCGACTTGGAACCCGGCAAGTATTCACTAAAGATTCGACCGCTCAAAGACGATGCGGAGTGGTCCGCCGCCTACGAAGTCAAGGTAACGAGCGAGGACTCCCTTTCCTCCCAAGTTTCACACAACTAATTTCCCACCATGCTCTATCCACAGCGCACCCAAACTCGTGATCTGTTTGAACTGAACGGCGTCTGGAATTTCGCCCGCGAGAATTCCGATGCCCCTTACGCGACAGGCTTTGTCGCCGAAAAGCAAGTCGCCGTCCCCGGCAGTTACAACGATCTCTTCACCGAGGAGGCGTTCCGCAATTGGCATGCAGGCGTCTGGTATTCACGCGAGTTTGTGCTGCCGCGCATGTTGAAGAGCGAGCGCATCGTGTTGCGGTTTGGCTCGGTCAGTTATCGCGCGGAGGTTTATCTGAATGGTCAACTACTCGGCGGCCACGAAACCGGCTACACGCCCTTTGAGTTCGACATCACCGATTGTGTTAAATTCGGCGAACCAAATCTACTTTGCGTGCGTGGCGACAACACCTTGTCCAACGAAACGGTCCCCATGGGCAACTTACAGAACTCGCCGGAAGCCGGGCAGTTCGCCGGACAATACCCAGACACGCCATTCGACTTTTTCCCCTACGCGGGCATTCAGCGTCCGGTTGCCATTTATACAACAGCCAAAGACGCATGGCTCGACACCGTCCAAGTCGAAACCACTTACAGTGGAAGTACCGGCCATCTAACTTTGCAATGCAAAGTAAAAGGCAGCGCAACCCAGGCGCGTATCATGGTGCTTGATTCCGAGGCTGAGGCTACGGTGAAAATTAATGACGGCGCATTCGAGGCCGCACTGAGCATTGCCGATGTTGCCCTGTGGGATGTCAACCAGCCCAATCTATACCATGCGAAGATTCAACTGTTCGACTCAGTTGGTAATCTACTCGATGATTACACCCAGCGCTTTGGCGTGCGCACCGTCCTAGTCGAGGGCAACCGCCTCGTACTAAACGGCAAACCCGTTTACCTGCAGGGCTTCGGCCGTCATGAGGATTTCCATATCATCGGCAAAGGGCTGAACGACTCGGTGAATATCCGCGACCACGAACTGCTCAAGTGGATCAACGCGAACTCCTACCGCACCTCGCACTATCCGTATTCCGAAGAGCTCATTCAACTCGCCGATGAACAGGGCATCCTGCTCATTTCTGAAGCGCCGGCAGTCTCGATCAATTTCGACTATGTCAATGAGCAGACCCTCAAGGCACACCTGGATGTGCTTGCGGAGTTGATCGAGCGCGACCGCAACAACCCGTCCGTCATTATGTGGTCCGTCGCGAATGAAGCGACCAGCGACCGCGAAGTAGCGATCCCGTATTTTAAGCAACTGGCCGAGCTTGTGCGCTCCATGGATACAACGCGCCCGGTAACGATGATTACCTGCAAGGGGATGGACGACCTTGTCACCGAGTTTTTCGACGTGATGAGCATCAACGTCTACCCTGGTTGGTACAGCATTCCCGGGCAAGTTGCCGACGCAAAAGTGAACCTTCGCAACGACCTGAAATCGCTGTATGATAAATTTCAAAAACCGATCTTCATCACCGAGTTTGGCGCGGACACGATTGCTGGCCTCCACAGCCTACCTGCCGAACAATGGAGCGAGGAATACCAGACCGAGCTCATCATGGAACTCATCAATGTCATGCGTGAGATGGACTTCGTTATCGGCGAGCACATTTGGAACTTTGCGGACTTCCGCACCGCGCAAAACTTCGTGCGCGTGGGCGGCAACAAGAAGGGCGTCTTCACGCGCGAGCGCCAACCCAAGATGGTCGCGCACTTCCTCAAGCAATTCTGGTCCAAGCCTCGCTACGAATAGTGCGAGCCCCTGGTAAAATCAGCGTTACACGCGCGCGTGGGTTGACCTCGACAATCTTTCCCTCAGCCGAATAATCCAGAAGCCCCCTTCCAAAGTGCGCCGCTAGTTTTGCGATCTGCGCCCTAAGCAGTTTTCACATGGGTATCTCGCCCTGATTTTCAGTTGAGAACAATGACAAACAAATCAACCCTCTACTTCGCAGGTCCCCAGCGATGTGAGAACGGGTAGAAAATAAAGGCGGCGCGTCCAATTACATCATATTCAGGAACCATATTAACCGGCACGCCTGATTCCTTTTCTGCAGGAGTTAGAACCAAATTCTCGTGACCATACCCCCAGAAACGTCCATCAGAACTGTGTGGCGAGTTATCGCCCATGGCGAAAAAATAGTCCTCGGGAATGGTCACTGTTTTGCCATCCGCCAACCACCGGATTTGGCGGTAGCCAGGATAACCTTCTTCACGCGTGGCATTCAGCTCAAATGCTTCAGCGCCTTCAATTGGCTTGCCATTACTCAGTAAGGTATTGCCCTTGATTTCCAGCGTATCGCCAGGCGCTCCGACTAAGCGCTTAATGTAATACCGTTCGTCGGGGACATTAAACGCCCCTGTGCCATCGTCAGTGCGCAATCCGGGAATATTCTCCGTCCGAAAAACGATCGGCGAACCAACCTTTGGCTCCACAAAATTATAGCTGATGCGGTCTACAAAAAGCATGTCGCCGCTGTTGATGTTGAAGTCGAGGATTGCGTCGCCCTCTTCTAGCATAATGCCGGTGTGGATCAGGTAGGCGTTAGACTGCCCAGGATACTGCGAAATCTTATTCTTCGCTTGGTAATCCATGAAGACCTTGGTCAATCCATAGTCCAGCCACGACTCTTCTGGAAACCAGCTTTGCAAAATGACATCCTCCAGCTCGAAGTCACCTGGCGCATCAAAATTTATCACCTCACCGCCAACAACCAGTCGGTAATCACGCTGCATAGACTGGATTTTGCTCAATAGCGGTATCTTGCCGCCCCCCATCGGCTTGTTGGTCGGTACGAAGAATGGCATCACACGGAATCCGTTGATCCCGGCGTCCGTTTGCTGGACATAGACTGGCAGCAATAATTCCCCGCTGTTGGGCGCAGTAATGTAATGGTTGAAATTGCCAAACGCTGAGCCCAAGAGACCTTGGGTTGCGCCGAGGAAAAAACGCTCTGGGAATGACGGACGCGCCTCGGTCGGCGGATAAACCGTGGCGTTCAGACCCGCGTAGGTCGGCCACATGGAATTCGTGGGAATTTTGAACGGTTGGAAAAAATACGTGCGCACGCCAATGGCGAGGATGACGGCGATAATCACCATCTCTACGTTTTCGTTGGCAAACGTCACTGGATAAAGCGCGCCACCGTGCTTTCTCAAGACCTTATCCAAGGTGTCGCGCTCGACCGTCAATTCTTTGTCCGACGCTTTGGCGAGCAGCTTGTCTTCCAGCATTTTGCGAGCTTGAGCGATTTGCGCCAACGCTTCCTCGCTGAGCTCATCCCGCCGATAGCTGACCACCTTGTGCGCATGGCTGAGCAGCATGCGGCATTCTTTGCGCAGTTTCTTCTGTTTGTTGCCAAATAGCCCCATGCTTCAAGTTGGTTTAGTTCGAGGTCTTGAGAATCTTGATGAATGCGTCCTGCGGAATCGACACCTTGCCGATTTGCTTCATGCGCTCCTTGCCCTTTTTCTGCTTTTCGAGCAGTTTGCGCTTACGGGTAATGTCACCGCCATAACACTTGGCCGTCACGTCCTTGCGGAAAGCGCTCAAGGTTTCGCGGGCAATGACCTTGGTGCCGATCACGGCCTGAATCGGCACTTTGAACATCTGTGACGGCAGAATCTCCTTAAGCCTCTCGCACAGCGCCCTCCCCCTGCCCTCGGCTTTTTCTCGGTGCACAATGGATGAAAATGCGTCGACGATCTCGCCGTGGACCATGATGTCCATTTTGACGAGGTCGCTACGCTGGTAGGCGCCCATCTCGTAGTCCATTGAGCCGTAGCCCTTGGTCACGGATTTCAAGCGGTCGTTGAAGTCGATTAGAATTTCGTTCAGCGGCAAGACGCAGACGAGCATAACTCGCGTCACATCAATCGTTTCGGTGTGGTCGCAGTAGCCACGCTTCTCCGAAACCAGCGCCAGAATATCGCCGATATTGTCGCTCGGCGTATGGATCGTTGCGCGGATAGTCGGCTCCTCAATGTACTCGATGGCCGAAGGCTCCGGCATAAAGACCGGATTGTGAACTTCCTTTTCTTCGCCATCGGACAGGCCGACTTTATAAACTACGCTTGGATACGTCGAAATGATGTCGAGGTCATACTCGCGGCGCAGGCGCTCCTGCACAATTTCCATGTGCAACAGACCGAGGAACCCGCAGCGAAAACCAAAACCCAACGCCACCGAGCTTTCGGGCTGAAAGTCCAGGGCGGCGTCGTTCAGTTGCAGCTTGGCCATACTGGCCTTCAGCTTGCCGTAGTCGTTGGTGTCGAGTGGGTAAATGCCGCTGAACACCATCGGGCGCACTTCCTTATAACCCGGCAGCATGTCCTTGGCGGGGTTGGCGCTCAGGGTGATCGTATCACCGATTTTGATTTCGGTCAGCTCCTTGATCGCGGTGACTACATAGCCCGTACGGCCAGCGGACAGCTCCTTCTCGGGCAGCATGCGGGGCGAGAAACGACCCACTTCCTTGACCAACGTTTTCTCGCCGGTGCCCATCATGACGACTTCATCGCCAGCCTTGATTGTGCCAGAGAAAACACGCACGAAGCAAATGACGCCCTTGTAGGTGTCGTAAACGCTGTCGAAAATCAGGCAACGTGCGGCGTCATAATCGGTCCAGCGTGGCGGCGGCAGGCGCTTGGCAACGGCTTCCAAAATTTCTTCGATGCCGATGCCGGACTTGCCGCTGGCGCGGATGGCGTCCTCGCGTGGAATGGCCAACACGTCCTCGATTTGTTGCTCGATGATCTCGGGCTCGGCGCCCGGCAAATCAATCTTGTTGATGACCGGAATGATTTCCAGCCCCTGATCGAGCGCCAGGTGCGCGTTGGCGACAGTTTGCGCCTCAATGCCCTGTGCGGCGTCCACCAGCAGCAGTGCGCCTTCACAGGCCGCCAAGCTGCGGGAAACTTCGTAGGAGAAGTCCACGTGCCCGGGGGTGTCAATCAGGTTGAACAGGTAATCCTTGCCCTCGTGCTTGTAGAGCATCGAGACGGGATGGCTCTTAATGGTGATGCCGCGCTCGCGCTCGAGATCCATCGAGTCGAGCAATTGCGCCTTCATGTCGCGCTGTTCGACGGTGCGGGTGTGCTCCAGTAACCGGTCAGACAAGGTGGTCTTGCCGTGGTCGACGTGGGCGATGATGCAAAAATTGCGAATGTGGTCCGTGGAGCTCATATAGTGGGGTTATTGCGGCAGGTCGGCAAATTCGCTTAGCGACTTAACTGAAGCGTCGCGATCAATGCGCTTGGCAAGGCCGGCCAAAGTGCCGCCCGGTCCGCATTCGTAAAATTCATTCATGCCCAGGGCGATCAGGCCGCGGAAGCAATCCTCCCAGCGAACCGCCGACACAACTTGCTTCACCAACGCTTGCTTGATCTCGGCAGGGGCTTTGATTTCCTGACCAGTCGTGTTGGTGAAGACTGGCATGATCGGAGCGGCAAAGTCCTTTTCTGCAAGGAACGCTTCAAAAGCGTCGGCGGCGGGCTGCATCAGACGGCTGTGGTAGGCGCCCGCAACGTTCAGCGGAATGGCGCGCTTGAAGCCTGCGTCTTGTGCGGCGGCCGTGGCGTTGGCAATCTTGTCCTTGTCGCCGGAAAGCACGGTTTGGCCGGGGCAATTCAAATTCGCAACAT
Organism: Cerasicoccus frondis; assembly: GCA_031296915.1. GTDB lineage: Bacteria > Verrucomicrobiota > Verrucomicrobiia > Opitutales > Cerasicoccaceae > Cerasicoccus > Cerasicoccus frondis. Next base: position 22,953 of record JAVDPC010000001.1, read on the forward strand.
CGACATCGTGCGCTGCGGCCAGATCGTAGGCCGCTTGAAGGTCACCGCCGAGGAGGCTGGTCATGCCGCCATTGGTCGATTCACAGGCTTCCTGCATGAGAGCGCCACGTTTGGCGACGATTTCCAGGCCGGTGGCGAAGTCGAACACGCCCGCCAAATGAAGCGCAGTCAGTTCGCCCAAGCTGAGGCCTGCGGCGCCGCCGATTTCTGGCAGCTTGCCCTGCTCGCGCAAAGCGGCGACTACAGCGATGCCGTGCACGTAAAGCGCGGGTTGGCAGACGCGGGTTTCCGTCAAGGTTTCAACTGGTCCTTCAAAACAGACCGTTTTCAAATCCCAGCCCAATACGTCGTTGGCCTGGTCGAAGACTTGTTTCGCTGCTTCGCTGTTCTCGCACAGGGACTTGCCCATGCCGACCGCTTGCGCGCCTTGACCGGAAAAAATGAATGCTACTGCCATAAGGGGTAGAGCATTTCACTGATATCCGGGCACATGAAAAGATTAAAAACGATCCAGGTTCCGGAAATACTTCTCAGAGATGTCCTCCTTGCGCCAAGATTTGGGTGTTTCGGGCTCTGTTTGCGGAGAATTCGCAGGTGTCGCCAAGGCCGTTGGCGCGGTTGGCGCAGTATTCGAATTGCCATTAAGGAGTGGTTGCTTTCGGTCAACTGAACTCGCGGCCTGTCGCCAGGAATTACTGACTGGCGCGACAGGCTCACGCATGCCTGGCGTAGCTGGCGCCATCGCGCTTGTCGTGGCGTCAGCAAGATTGAGTTGCTGCAAATAAGGATTCTGCCGAGGCTGCGTATTGACTGAGACAATTGGCTCGCGCGACGTAGTCCAACCGCGGGTAAAATCCATCAGCGGAGATTGGCCTTGTCCTGCGAGCGGCTCTCCCCAATCAAGTTCGATTGCCGGCTTGGCTGGCGTGTCATTCCCCTTCGCTTGCTCCAAACGGGCAAAGTGATCCACAAAGAGCGTCGGGGAATAAATGCTGGCGCGCTTTTCTTCGAGCTCCAGCAGTTCCTCTTCGGATAAATTTGCCTCCGGCTTGTAGTCGCCTGTGAGCTTTTGGACGCCTACCGTCAGCCAATCTTTCTGCTCGCGGCGTAAAACCAAATCGGTCTCCGTGCTAGACTCAGCTTCGGTTAATGAAATGCCCGGTTTTACGCCTAAATCACGTGTCAGCTGATCGCTGGGCAATGCCTCGGCAGCGGAATTCAATGTCTCATTGGATTGAGACTGATCACCGCGTAAATAAGCCGAGCGCGACTGATTATGCGCCTTGGCGCCCGCAGTTTGCTCACTGGTTTCCGCCGGCAGCGCCGTAAGCGCGCCCAAGCCGAGCATGACTGCCACGAGTATGCGCATTTTGATTAGGGGGTGTCTGGAAATTAAAAATGTGATGGTGCGCGAGAAAATGAATGCAGCACAAGGCGGCCATACACTCATGGGCTGGAAGCCCATGAGTGTATGGCCAACGCAGTGACCTTTCATTTTCTCCGCATCAACCGACGGAAGGGTTTTTTCGTTCAACTTCGTTGCCTTGCGGGCCACAGGCTTCCAACCTTGTGCCCCACAATCCGCCTCGTTAAACAAAAGAATCCTTACCGCCATCTATTTTTTAATTTACAGACACTCCCTCTAGCCCACCAAGCCGCCGGTGCTCAGGAAGATGCCCTTCAGGTTCATCTCGAGCGCCTTCGGGTTCGGCGATGATTCCAAGCCATCTGCACGTGACACCAGGCCAGCCTTGATCAGGCGGTAAAGGTCGCGGTTGAAGGATTTCGAGCCGGACTCGTCGTTGCCATCGATGACGCCGTTGATCTTCTGGAACTCGCCGTCTTCAATGACCGTTCGGCCCAAACTGTCGATCACGAACAACTCCACACAGGGCACGCGTCCACCTTCAATGCCAGGGATCAGCTTTTGGGTGATGGTGCCGCGCAGCGTGCTCGCAATCTGGCGACGCATCGAGTGCTGTTGCTCAACCGGGAAGAACTCGAACAAGCGCTGAACCGCTTGTTGGGCGCTACCGGCGTGCAGTGTGCCGAACACCAAGTGGCCCGTTTCCGCCGCATGCAGAGCCGTTTCGAAAGTCGATTTATCACGCATTTCCCCGATCAGGATGACGTCCGGGTCCTGACGCAGAACCGCCTTCAGTCCATGATGGAACGTCGGCGCATCAATGCCGATTTCGCGCTGATTGAAGACCGATTTCTTGTCCGAATAGTTGAATTCAATCGGGTCTTCGAGCGTCACGATGTGCTTGTCGTAGTTCTCGTTGATGTAGTCGAGCATCGCCGCAAGCGTAGAGCTCTTACCGGAGCCAGTGGCGCCGCAAACGAGCACAATGCCGTCCTTATGCGTGCAGAATTTCTTGAACTGGTCCGGGTCGTGATTGAGGTCTTCAAAGGTTGGCGGAGTGTCTTTAACGTGACGAAAAACAATGCTCGGCACGCCGCGCTGGTAGAATCCGTTGACACGAAAACGCCCCAGACCGAGCTCTTCGAGGTCATAACAATAGTCGACTTGGTTGTCGTTTTTCCAGCTCTCGTAAAATTGCTCCGGCACGCTTTGCTCGATAAATTCGAGAATCTGCTCGTGGCCCAACGGGTCCATATCCACGGGCTCCAAGTGTCCGTGGAGGCGCAAATAGGCCGGTTTTTCGGTCTTAATGTGAATGTCGCTGGCGCCGTTTTCGACGGCAAGCTGTAGTAGGCTGTTGAATAATTCGATGGACTCGGACATGGCGCAGGTTTGAGTTTTACAAAATACCGTTGTCATGGGCGGCTCCTTCGCAATAAGTAGCCGCGCATATAACTTAAATAGCTTAAAAGAACCTCGAATGAACACAACCCAATTCTATGGCGTTCACACCGCGCTCGTCACTCCAATGCAGAATGACGGCTCTGTCGCTTACGACGAGCTTTCCGCGCTGGTGGAAAAGCAGGTCGCCGAAGGAATCAATGGCCTCGTCGCCGTCGGCACGACTGGCGAGTCCCCCACCCTCGATCACGACGAACACAGCCAGGTCATTCAAACCGTGGCCGACGCCGCAGCGGGCAAAGTCCCTGTCCTCGCGGGCACGGGCTCCAATTCCACGACCGAGGCAGTCTCGCTGACCAAGCGCGCCGCCGCCAACGAGCGCGTCACCGGCATGCTGGTCGTTGCGCCGTATTACAACAAGCCGAGCGCTGAGGGCCTCTTCCGCCACTTCAGCGCCATTGCTGAGTCGACCGACAAGCCGATCATCCTTTACTCGATTCCCGGCCGCTGCGGCATCGACATCCCGGTCGACGTCTGCGCCCGTCTCTACGAAAAGTACCCCCACGTTTGCGGCATCAAGGAAGCAGGTGGTCAATCCAGCCGCGTGGCCGCCCTGGCGCAAAAGCTGGGCGACGACTACCTGATCCTCTCCGGTGACGACGGCCTCACCCTGCCCTTCATGTCCTTTGGCGCCAAGGGCGTCATCAGCGTAGCTTCGAACTTCGTGGTCAAGGAGCTCGTCGAAATGGTCCAGCTTTGCCTGAAGAACGACTTTGCCGCTGCCGACAAAATCAACCGCCGCTTCCAGCCGCTCTTTGGCGACCTCTTCATCCAGCCCAATCCCGTCCCCTGTAAGGTGGCGATGCAAAAGCTTGGCATCATCTCGTCGTCGGCCGTCCGCCTGCCACTCTGCGAAATGACCGCCGCAACCGAGGCCCAACTCTTGGCGACGCTCAAGGCTGTCGGCTATTAAAAGTTAATTATCAAAGGTCGATTATCGATTTTCAGTTTTCGATTTGGGCGAGCCCAATTCAATTGATAATCGACCACTGACAACTGACCATTGAAAATTATTCAGCATCATGGCGCTTAAAGTATTACTAGTTGGAGCCAAGGGCCGCATGGGCCAGGCTATCTCTAAGGCTGCTCCCGAGAGCGACGCGGTCATCCTCGCTGCCTACGATCAGGGCGACAACCCCGCCGGCTGCATTGCCGACTGCGATGTCGTCATCGACTTCTCATTCCACGAAGTGACGCCCGTCGTCGCCAAGCTCGCCGCCGAGCACGGTAAGCCGATGGTTATTGGCGCCACTGGGCACACCGCCGCGGAGCGCGAAGTCATCCTCGAGGCCGCAAAGTCGATCCCCATGGTTTGGGCCGGTAATTTCTCCATCGGCGTCAACGTGCTGTTTCACTTGGTCGGCAAGGCTGCGAAGCTGCTGTCCGCCGAATACGAGGCAGAGATCATCGAAATGCACCACCACAGCAAGATCGACGCGCCCAGCGGCACCGCCGAGCGCCTGATCGAGCAAGTCCTCGATGCCCGCGGCCTGACCCGCGACAACCTCCAGCATGGCCGCGAAGGCAATATCGGCGCGCGTCCGCAAAACGAAGTCGGCGTGCATGCCGTCCGTGGCGGCAGCATTGTGGGCGACCACGAGGTCCTCTTCGCCGGCCCGCATGAGCGCATTTCCCTGAGCCACCACGCCGAAGACCGCGGCATCTTCGCCCGCGGCGCCATCCACGCCGGACACTGGGTCCTCGGCAAGGCCCCCGGCGTCTACAACATGGAAGACGTCCTCGGATTGAGGGGGTAATTTTCCTCATTGTTTAGAAAAAATGCCCATTGAAGACATTCGGATTCCCTCGATTGAAAACCTCAAAGATTTTAAGGTTTCAAAATGGCATGTTCGCGAGGGGCAAAAAATTGTCGCTGGCGACATCATTGCAGAGTTGGAGTCCGACAAGGCCACCATCGATTTGGAGGTATTTTCCAATGGAAAGATACACCTAATCGCAGAGGCCGGTGCGGTTCAAGAGTCAGGCCAAATCATTGCCAAGATCGCGTGCACAATTGAAGAATATGACCAAGTGTCGAAAGAGATTAAGATCATAAATACGTCTACCGCTTTCGATGCGCGCGACATCGCAAAGCTGGATCAGTGTCGCAGCTTACTTTCTCGGGAAGAATTTCTGAGCAACCTCCTAAAGCAAGCTTTGCAAGAATACGCAGAATAGGCTTTTTTAATACATCATCATCCACAAAGCGTCCCACTAATACTTACCCCCGCCACCGCGATGTGCGGCAGGATGATGAATGGCGAAGTCTTTTCTGCTCCTTATACAATGACCTTGGCATCGCTGCTCGGCGTGCAGGGTTAATTTAAGAACTGTAACAGGCACCACACCGCGACCCCAATCGTATAGGCAATCCACGGCGTGAGGCATGCAATCATCAGGATTACGAAAAACGCTTCCTTCTGCTTGCGACGCTGATTCCACAATTCGCGCTCAGTGAGTTGCTGTGTCATGTGGTATAATCTAACTAACTCACTTTTCGTCTGTTGGCAAGTGTATGCGAGCAAGCGATATTCCTTTTGCCTGCAACTTTTGCTTTGTGTCTTCCACGCCTATTTGCGGCAATTACAGACAATGATTGCCTACCTCCAAGGGAAAGTTGCGGATGCGACGCCGCTGAGCGCTATTATCGACGTGAATGGCGTCGGGTATTACGTGATGGTCCCCGTGACCACCGCCGAAAAGCTGCCCGCCATCGGCCAGGAAACCAAGATTTGGACCGTGGCCGTTTACCGCGAGGATTCGGCCTCGCTCTATGGCTTTGCCAGCACCGATGAGCGCGATTTCTTCCGCCTGCTGATGGAGAAAGTGTCCGGCATCGGCCCAAAGACGGCGATTAGCATTTTGAGTAAGCTCAGCGTGCCGATGCTGCGGCAAACCATCGCCAATGGCGACGTGGCGCTGCTTTCGAAGTGCCCAGGCATTGGTAAGAAAACCGCTGAGCGCCTCATTGTGGAGCTTAAGGACAAGGTTGGCGTGATCGGTTCGCCGTCGACGCCTTCGGCCGCGCCAGGCGCAGTCTCCAACGAGCCAGTAGCCTCCACGACCATCATGGATGCAGTTGCCGCACTGATCGCCCTGGGCTACAAGGCCGACACGGCGGATAAATCCGTCCGCAAGGCAGCGGGCAAGCTCGGCGATTCCGCCACCACCGAAGAACTCATCCGCGCCGCCCTCAACTGAGGCAGCGTCCCGCTGCACCGTCGGATGCCTTGCATCCGGGCAACGTGCCGTTGCATCCAAAGATTTGGCCAATGGGCAAATGGCGAATCCAACTGACAAAAGGTAGGGCGCAGTCCCGCTCAACGGGACAAGTCGCTGCGTTGCCTCACCGCCGTGGAAGCGACTTCCAGTCGCTTTTACCCAATCCAGTTGAAACTAAAGCGGCAAGATGCCGCTTCTACTTGAGTATGCCGCAGCCTGATGCTCCCTTAACCCATTGATTACCAACGTGAATTATGAGTCAGAGCTACTCACTATTAATATTCGCGCGTTCACTGTTTTTGCTGGCGTTTACCCTCCTAATGGTTAGTATATGCGCGTTCACTTAAAATCGAACATAAAAACACTAAACCGCCATGTTATCATATTCACCATTTTGTGCCCGTCGGCCCGACGATTAGCGCTGCGCTAACCAGTCCAGTCGCTGCTGCTGAGGCATTCAGACGACTCGATCACGGCTCCCGTTGCAACGGAGCTCATTCGCGGTTTGGTTGGGTGTAAAACGACCGAACCGCGACGCTCCCAGGGAAACCTGCGGTTTCATCCATGGATTTTGCTGCGCAAAATGAGTGGATGCCGTACGGTTTTAATTCAGGCCGCGATGGATGAGTCTTATGCCAGTTTGCCGTCCAGAGCAGCGACGTAAAGACGCCGGGCATTGCGCCGCTCGGCGTCAGGCCTGCGAAGCGCCGATTTCGCAGTTCACCCTACCCGTGCGGAAATTTCCGCTAGCGGGCGGGAATCTTGTTCTCTGACAGTTCGAATTTCTTGCAGACATCCCCCCCCCCCCCATCAATGAGGAATGTGGATTTTAGGGATGTGGAATGGTTCCTGTGGCAAATGACGGCAGCCTGATGCAGATGGCTTCGCGGAAATGACTAAAATGTGAAACAGCGTAGCTTGAAAGCGGTTTCTCAATGCCGCACTCCACGCCCGGCATTCTGCGCTCAGACGGGCGTTTTCCAGGGAGTCAGGGTAAGGCCGGATTTCAAGCCCAGGCCGCGCAGTCTTGTTTGGACTGCCCATTGGAAGACTTCCTCGTATTTCGCGGCGGACTGCGCCCAGCCGAGATCCTGCGTCATTGCATTGTGGCGGAGCTTCTTGATTTCGTCCGGGTGGTCCCACCACGTCGCGTTCGCCCAACCAATGGTGTAATACAGCGCGTGAGGACTGCACTCATGGAAACGGAAGCCCGTGCCCTCGCCGCGCCCCGGCGCGTACTGCTGCACACTGTCGACCAGCCCACCAGTTTCGCGGACGATTGGCAGCGTGCCGTAGGCCATGGAATACATTTGGTTCAGCCCGCAAGGCTCGAACCGGCTCGGCATAACAAAGAAGTCGCTGCCTGCCTCGATCAGGTGGGAACGCTCGTTGTTGTAGCCAATGTAGACGCCCATCCGCCCGGGATAACGTCCGGCCAGCTCATTGAACCAGCGCTCCAGGGCCGGGTCGCCCGAGCCCAGCATGACGACCTGCAATTTCATGTCGTTCATGAGGCCGGGAATGATCTCGGCGAACATATCCAAGCCCTTTTGGTCATAGAGGCGGGCAATGGCGGAAAAGATCGGCACATCGGGATTCACTTCGAGCCCAAAGGCTTCCTGCAGGGCCTTCTTGCAAATGTCTTTGCCCTGCATCTTCCGGGGCGAAAAATTGGCCGGAATGAATGGATCCGTCTTGGGATTCCAGGCGTCAGTGTCGATGCCGTTGAGCAGCCCGATTAAGTCCGCCGAACGGTAACGCAGCACGCTGTCGAGACCGCAACCGTACTCCGGGCCTTGAATTTCACGCGAATAATGCGGGCTAACCGTCGTCAATTTGGTCGAGTGATACAGCGCCGCCTTCATCATATTGACCGCGCCCTGATGCTCCAAATTGTCGGGGGTGAAAAGCGCCTGCGGAAGCCCGGCAAAGTCCAGTAATTCACGTCCTGCGCGGCCCTGATGCTGCAGATTATGAATCGTGAACACGCTGGCGGCGTGATGCAGCGGCGTCTGCGCCTCGGTAGTGTTGAGGTAGACCGGGAGCAGCCCAACGCCCCAATCGTGGCAATGAATCACATCGGGCCACCATTGGAAAGCGTGGCAGAAATCAATCGCCGCACGGCAGAGGAACGTGAAGCGCTCTGGGTTGCTGGAGCCGCCGTCGTAAATGCCGCCGCCGTAATACTGATTGTGCTCAATGAAGTAGACCTCAGCCTTGGACTGCGGGTAAGTGGTTTTCCAAAGCTGAGCGTATTCACTGCGCCCCCAACCGAGATGTACGCCAAAGGCGACGGGTAGTTTTTCCCAACCTTCCTTTTCGGCGTCGAGGATTCCGTATTTTGGACAAAGGGTTTTCACCTCATGCCCGCATCGGCTCATCTCCTTGGTAATTGCTCCGGCCACATCGGCCAGCCCTCCGACTTTGGCATATGGCGCCAGCTCAGGCGCGACCTGTAGTATTTTCAGTCGGCGATTCTCCATGTGTCAGTCTATCAATGTGTAGCAGCTTCGGCATCGGGCAACGATCCATCGTCGCCTTGATCATCATCTTCGTCTTCAAAAGTTATGGTGAAGATGGGGAGCAGCGCGAGCAGGAAAACAACCGTTAGCCCCAATACGGAGAAGCCCGCAATGTCGTGCACCGACATGCCAATGACAGGCACGTCTTCATCAATGGCGCCCGCGCCATAGTGATAGGCCCAGGCTGTCAGGAACAGACTGCGGAAAATGTTCATGATGAACGCCAACACGCAGGCAGCGACGAACAACAGCAGCTTTTTCCAAAACTTATCCAGGAAAACAGCCGCCAGGAACGTGCCCGCAAAAATACAGCCTGTCAGGGAGCGCACGCCGGAACAAGCGTCCGCAACCCCCACCCGGCCCTTGGGCATGAGCAGCACATTGCCCTCCCGCACCAGCGAGAAGCCGAGGAAATCGAAGACGTGGTAGACGATGATGGTGACCCACTCCAGCAGGTAGAGCTTCACGGTCGAGTCCAGATACATCACCATGGGGGCGGAAATTAGCCACACCCACGCCGGAAACAGGAACCACATGGTGAAGCTCAAGCGGTGCTTCAGGTCGTAGCGGGCGCCGTTGGCGTCGCGGTCGCTCACGAGGTAGGCAAAGCCCAGGACAATTCCACCAAATCCGGCTGCTAAAGCGAGGCTCCCCTGATTGGAAGGCCCCTGCCCTGCGCGAACCATCGCGCCGACCAGAAACACAAAGAGCGACGCCAGCAAACCCAGCGCGAAACAGGCATTAAAGAAAATGGCCAGAAAATCAGTGGTGGCGCCCTTGGCCTCACCTGCTTCTCCAGTCAGATATTTCTGGATTTTCGGCCAACGGTCATAAACCACATAAGCGGCGAAAAATGGCACCAGATAGCCGAAACTGTAATCCGGGACTGTCGACCAATAGAAGTACTGATCAAACACCACAATACCCGCCATAGCGACTACGATCATGAGGCTGTAGCGCACCATGGGGTCGAGGCGCTTCAGTTCGGCCATGAGGCCGAGCGGTTTTTCGGGGGACTGGGTTTCGGGTTTCGCCATGGAAGAGAAAGAGGCTGAGGAAAAGACTCCCCAAGGATGAGGGCAATAGCAAATCGCTCGGCTTTTGGACCCGGACTTCCTGAGAGTGTTCAGAACAAACCTGTTTAAAATTAGGATTTACAAAAGGGGGACAGGCCCACTTTATCAATGCGGCTTATGAGTTCCGCACCGAACAATCCGCTTACTCCCGAACAAGAAGAAACCCTGCGCGATTCCCTGAAGCGTTGCACGCCAGAGACGATTGAGGCAGCTATTGCCTTCCGCAACCAAGGGGATCTCAGCATGGCTCCGGTGGTTATCATCGGCATCATTCAGCGCTTCTGTGAACCAGATGTCCGCCCGAAACTGAAGGAAGAGGGCTCAGACGATTTGCAGATCATGGACGATCTAGGCCTTGATTCGCTAACGATGGTGGACGTTGTCATGCTCGTTGAGGAGTCGCTCGACATCACCATCGACAACGAAGAACTCGGCGACCTGAAGACCATTGGCGACGTCAAGGAATTCGTGAAGCGCAAGCTCTCCGCCTAAGCCGTCCCATGCCGACTACTATTGACGCGCGTGTCATTGCAGAGACCCTGCCCCACGCCGATCCATTTCTCTTTGTCGAAGAGGCCACCGTTGAGGGGCGGCAGATTTCTGGCAGCTATCAAATAACCGGCCAGGAGGATTTCCTACGCGGCCACTTCAAAGGCAACCCAGTTTTCCCGGCGTCCATCATGTTGGAGGCCTTGGGGCAATTGGCGGTGGTTTACCTGCTATTGGCCGAAGATGAATCCCTGACGGCTAAAGTCGATCCGGGCCGCATCCTGTTTACCGCGTGCGACGGCGTGCGCTGTTCCCGTGTGTGCAAGCCCGGCGATAAGCTGGAAATGCAGGTCAAAGCGCGTCGCATCCGCCATCCAGGAGCGACCTTTGAAGGCAAAATTCTCGTCAACGGCGAAAAGGCGGTTTTTGCCGAGGAAATCTCGCTCAAGTTTGATTACGCCGGGTAAATAAGCGCTTCAGTTGGCGGAATAATTCCGCTCCTCAAGTCTCTCCTTTAAAAAGAGCCATTGTCAGGCGGCCAAACGCCGTCCATATTCCACGACCATGCCAAGAGTAGCCATTACAGGGCTGGGTTTTATCACCAGCATTGGAAATGATCGCGCCACCGTGACCGACAGCCTCAAGGGGCTTAAGCACGGCATCGCCCTTACCGACGAGTTTCTGGAAAAGGACCCCGTCCACTTGCTGGGCACGATCAAGGACTTTGACTGCTCCTCCATGGACGTCGAGGACTGGACCATTCCCAAGCCTTACAAAATCCGCCGCGAACACCTGCGCAGCATGTCGCCGCACGTGCTTTATGCGCATTGTGCGTTGTTGCAGGCCATCGAGGACGCGGGCTTGAGCGAAGAGGAAATTTCCAACCGCGAGACTGGCATGTTCACGGCTTCCGCTGGTTCCGCTCGCGGCATGCATTACAACATTGCCCGCATGAATCAGGTGGGCGTAAACCGCGTTTCCCCAATGGCAGTCGTTTCCTCAGTGGTCGGCGCCCTGTCGTTCAACATGGTGGCGAGCTTCCAGATATTGGGCTCCTCGTGCGGGTTTGCTTCAGCTTGCGCATCCTCGGGTCATGCCGCTGGTTTTGCTTACGATGAAATCGCCCTAGGACGGCAGAAGCGCATGTTTGTCGTCGGCGCCGAAGACGGCAATCGCGAGGCAATCCTGCCTTTCGCCGGCATGCGCGCACTCTCGCTGACGACTGATCCCGACATTGCCTCCCGTCCATTCGACAAGGATCGCAACGGCTTCGTTGGCACCGGCGGCGGCGTGGTCATGGTGCTCGAAGAGCTCGAAACCGCCAAGGCGCGCGGCGCCAAAATCTACGCCGAAATGATCGGCTGGGGACAGTCTTCGGATGGCTATAATGTGGCGATTTCTCACCCGGAAGGTCATGGCCTGGCCGAGGCCATGAACATTGCCATGCGCAGTGCGCAAATCAACCCTAGCGACGTCAACTACGTCAATGCGCACGCGACATCCACTTCGATTGGCGACTTGTCGGAGGTTCAGGCCTTGCGTAAGGCTTTCCCGAATGATCGCCCCAAAGTCAGCAGCACCAAAGCCCTGACCGGCCACGGATTGTCGCTGGCCAGTGTGATGGAGGCTGGCTTCACCGCGATATCGATGCATGAAAACTTCACCCTCGGCTCGGCGAATATCACCGAAGTCGACCCGAAGATCGAGGACGTGGACATCCTCACCGAAAATCTTGACCGAGCGCCCGATATCGCCCTGAAAAACAGCAGCGGCTTTGGCGGCGCCAATGTCACACTCGCCCTAAAGAAATACAAGGGCTAGAGAGCACTTTTCATCGAACTTGGCCGATCAGGCCGCAGTGATTTTTCGCGTCCAGCAAGGCGGCTTGAGCGCGGTAGGCTGGAAGCCTCTGAGCGAAAAGCCAACGCTGCTGGTGCGGAAAAACACTCGGTTGGAGCCTTGTGGCCAGATTAGAAGTTCGCTGCGTTGGCATTTCAATCACCGGCTAGCGACGGCTAGCCTCCGTGCGTTCCTTTTCTTCGCGCGCCATTTCCAGGCTTTCCACAAAGACTTCCGGTTGCCCGTTGAAGTTGTTGCGGATGAGTTTCTGGTCTGACAGTGCGTTGAGCGAGAATTGCAATCCGTGGCAGTTGATGCAGGCGGCGCGGACCATTTTATCGTTCGGGCGCAGGCTGTTGTTCTGGTTGTGGTCGACGCGCACCAGTGTCTCGCCGAATTTAGACACTTCAACACGGGGCAAGTGGCAGGTGGCGCAGGACACCGCTTCATTAGGCGTGCGAAGCCCTTCCTTGGCTTGCGTGAATAGATCGAAATGCGGCGATTCCTTGTAGGCAAGTGAATGGTCGTCATTGTGGCACTGCAAGCAGGCGTCCACGGCGGCAAACGTCGTATTGAACTCATGGCTGCTGTGGCAAGACATGCAGGAGAGTTCAAAATGCGCGGCCTCAGACTTCATCGGCAGGCGCGCCATGCCTGGCGTCATCGGACTCAAACCACGGGCCAGTCGCATACCGTGCCGTCCTTCCAGAAAGCCTTTCACTTCGTAGTCGTGGCATTTCTGGCAAGACTCGTAGTTGGGCTTGTCGACCCAGACCATGGCGCCGGTCTCGGCGTTGGGCATGTCATGACAGGCTCGGCAATTGACCCCAGCGGCGGCGTGCGAGGTGGCCGACCAGTCGTGGAGAATTTCCTGGCTGACCTTGAGCTCATGGGGGTATTCCGCCCTCGCCGCTTCCAGCGCTTCGCTGCGATCGCCATAGTGCGCCATGTAATAATCTCGCACACGCTGATAAGCCTCGGGCTTGAAGTCGGGTTCATCCAAATGATCGACGAGAAACCGTTCGTAAAGCCCGGTGTTGTCATGGAAATTGTGGCAACCGGCCGTCGCACAGGTGTCGAATCCCATGCCTTGGTGGGTGGGACGTTCTTCAGCAATGTTTTCGTGGCAATGGTAGCAGTAATCGGTCGGCAGCGTGAGCCCCATTTCACCCGTTAATTCCGGTTGGTGCTCTCGGTGGCATGTGATGCAGTAGCGGGCATCGAGGTGCGCCAAGCGCTCGGCGTTGCGCGGGTCCCTAAACTTGATCACCGGATGCGAGTCGTCGACGCGCTCTAATTCCTCGGCATGGCATTCGTTACAGGACTCCTGCTTGACGCCCATATTTGGCGTGTGACAGGCCGCACAATCGAGTTCGATCTGGTAGTGGCCGTGCGTCGTGACGCCAGGCATCAATACCTGCTCATGCCCGCCTTGCAGCGCAAAGCCCAGGTAACCGCTGAGCGCAAGAACGCCGAGTATCCAATACCAATTGCCTTTGAGAAAAGTCTGCATCAGTAGATATAAACCTTGGCAATGTGAAACCCGAGCAACACGGGATACGGTGCGAAAAACAGGAGGTGCGACTTGAGCGCCCAGCGCCGCATGCGCATGCCCAAATAGCCGTCAAATCGCTTTTCAGCCGCGACTGCGATTGCAGCAAGCGCCCCGGCGAGATTCAGGCCAAGGAAACAAATCATCAGCCAGAGGTTGAGGTTTTCACCGAGATGTAGGCCGGTGTGGAAAAACAGTACGACAATGGTCGTTACCCCCAGCCAGGAATGCGCCGCACGCCAAAAACCGTAGTTGCCAAAGGACAGGAATTTAATCCGCTTCCGCGCCGAAAGCAGAAGCGCAATGGCGGATATTCCCGCCAGCGTATAGCCTGAAATTTGCTTGGTTAGCGAGTCGGTCCAGATTCGGGTTAGCTGGTAGTAGCTGCTTTGCACTGTATCGGAGGCAGGTAGCCCCGGAATGCACATGAAAGCCAGAGCGAGGATCGCCCCCAAAACCGCTGAGATGATCAGCAACCATCTCCCCCGGGGGGAGCCAGCAGCGGCAATGGCCTGGGCGTCTTCGCCGACAAACTCTGCCAACTGCGGCAAACAGGAGCCGCAAACGCGACCCGCGCCAGTTTGCGCACCGAGTTCCTTGACCGTGGAGCAACCGCCCGCCACGGCTTTGCGCAGGACGCCGCAGTTGGTATTCGTGCAGTGACAGACCAAGGCGCTATCCGGCCAATTGAGCACCGATTGCTCGGACGAATCGGTGAAAATATCACCATCTCGGACAAACGCTTCCGCCACGCGCTGGGAATTAGAGCGCTTTTCGCGAACGGCGCGCTCAACGAGCATGGTTTTGTCCCACGGCCCCACGATGGTCGCCCCAACAATGTGCCCAAGCCGAGTGACAATGGCGCGATAAACGTTCTCCCCACGATAAATATGGGTAGTGCCCTCGCCCATGAAGTCGCCGAACACGCTGACTTCGACGCCCAGCAACTTCAGGCGACAGGACTGATCACTGCCGCGGTAGTATTCGTTTTTACCAGCAAAGCGCGCGGCGAGCACATCGGCCTGCTGGTATGCCGGCGCCACGATCCCATACACCACCCCATGGTGCGAAACACATTCGCCAATGGCATAGATGCTGGGATTATTGGTGCGCAATTCATCGTCGATGATCACCCCACCGCTCCGAACGCCCGTGGGCAAGTCGGCCTGAACCGCCAGCTCATCGCGGGGCCGTATGCCCGCCGCCAGCACCACCAAATCGACTGTCTGCGGGTCTCCCTGATCAAACAAGACGCGGAGCCGGCCCGCCTCCGGTTCGATCTTCTGGGTCCGCGTTGTGAGGCGGACACTGATGCCGCGTTGAGCGACTTCGCGTAGCAAATAGCTGGAGCTGTCTGGCGTCAACTGACGGCTCATTAAGCAATTGGCGCTGTGCACGATGCAGGTTTCCAGCCCCATGCGACGCATGGTGTCCGCTGCTTCCAAGCCCAGTAGTCCACCGCCAACAACAAGGCATCGCTGCCCTTGCTTGGCCGAAGCTTTAATCTTTTGGACATCCTCCAGCGTCCGGTAGACAAAGACATTCGGAGATCGGACGCCCTCGATCTCCGGAATAAATGGACGACTGCCAGTAGCCAGAACGCAATCTCCGTAGGCTGTCTTTGCCCCATCCTGATCTATCAGCGTTTTCGCAGCGGCATCGATCTCGATGATAAACTTTGTTGGGCGGCGTTCGATGCCATTCGCTGCGTACCAATCCGCTTTGGCGAGCAGGAGCTCATCAGGGTCATCGAGGTAGAAAGCTTTGGTCAGGTTGACTCGATCATAAGCCGGGCGTGGCTCTTCGCCAAATATGATGATCGGACGCTTTTTATTTACCCCGCGTTCAACGAGCTGTTGGCAAAGACGCCAACCAGCCATGCCATTGCCGATGATCGCAATCGGCGACTCATCTGTTTTATGAGTGCGCATCGTGATGTCGCCAAAATCGCAGGATTGCCGGTGCGGTCATTTGATGGCTGCCGTGTTGTGCTGAGAGTGCATCGCCTACCACATCCATGACCCGGAGCGCATGAACGCTCCAGGCCTGATGCTGACTACATTTACCAACCGCAACCATTCATGGCGTTGAGGGTGCGGCGGGAAAAGTCGGTTAAATGGTTAAGCAATTGCTTTGCCTAAAACATCAGCACGGACGCTTTCGGCAATGCCAGCCGCCTCGGCGATGAGGTCGCTGGGCACGCCCAGCTCAGTCAAAGTGGCGCCAAGGTTTTCAACCACTGCGTCAAAGTGGGTGTCGTTCAGGCCCATTTCCTTGACCAAGTGCGCGTGCGCCGGACCCATACTACGGCCAGAGTATTGACTGGGACCGCCAAAAGCAAAGGTGAGAAACTTCTTTTGGTGATCGCGCATCTTGTCCATGTCGATCCCCACAAAGAAGTGTTTGATGCGATCATCGGCGAGGACCTTCACGTAAAAAATGTCGACTGCGGCGTCTATGGCGGGCTCCCCGCCGAGTTTATCGTATAATGTGCTCATTGGTAATGCTATCGTTGTTCGGTTTGGTTACTGGCTGGCATGAACCACAAAATCCACACACAGCTTAATTTGTTCGTCGGTTAATTCGGTAAAGCCGCCTTTAGCGGGCATCACGAGCATCTGTGGCCCGGAAAATCCGTTAATTGCGTGCTGATAGAGGATTTCTTTTCCCTGTGCTATCCGAGGCGCCCATGCCTTCTGGTCGCCTATTTTAGGCGCTCCGCCAAGTCCGCTAATGTGGCATTGGCCACAGCGCGGAACCCAGAGCTCACGACCTTCGATCAAGGCGGGATCACTTAGCTTGAGCGCCATTGGGTCGAAAAGCTTAGGTTTTTCCGCCTTGGGTTCTGATACCGCAACTGGCTTTGCCTCCTGGCCACACCCGCTCACAAGGAGCAGGCAGGCCAGCAGACATACAGCAGACCATGCACTTTGCTGCACAAAGCTCATGTCCGGCGGGATTAGGAATCCATGGGGACGCGAATCACAACGCCGCCCATCACGTCACCGAGCTTGAAGTCGGTTTTGGGGCTGTCTTTGTGCTCGTTGTGGCAAGATACGCAAACGGGCGCCACCGCGACATCTGCATAGACGGCGGTGAAGTACTTCTGCCCACCGAGCGTTTCCTGACTGTAGTAAGGTGCAGAGCCTCCGTTCGCGGCAACGAATTCCAAGCCCTTCTTTTCAACTTCAGTTTGGCCCGCCGCGTTGGACTTATTTATCGGCCAAAGCGACTGAAGTGAATAGCTAAACCAGGCATCCTTACTCGCGGTGAGCTCTGCGCCCATGCGAAACATTTGTGCTGGCAGTGGCAGAGCCTGGTCCTCGGTCCAGTGTTCACTGGCCTTGATTACTTTGTCTTCTTTAACCAGTCGGTTAACAACTTTTTGCGTGTAGACCGTACGGTCGTTTTCAAGCACCATATGCAGTGCGTCCGTCATTTTTTCGTAAGAAACTCCGGGAGGCGCTGCCTCTACGGCTTCTGTCTTGGAGCAACCGGTCACCAACCAGCAACCCAGTGCTGTCGCGCCGAGCGCGATAGTCATTATCGTTTTTTTCATGGTACGTCAGATTTTAGTTAGCCGCAAGAAATGGCTAATTGTTAAAATAGCACTCAGAATGCCATTTTAAAACCAACGCACTGTTACTGACGTTTTTTAAGGCTGCTTTTAATGCATCCCAGGCATGAATCCACCTCATGCCATAGCATTAATGGGGCGTATAAGCCCTGCTTCAGGCCGACTGCCCTTCGAGCTCGGTCTTTGGCCAGCCACCAGCTATCGCATCTTCGAGCGTATATTTTTGCAGGTGTTGAAAAAATTGTGCACGAGCGCCATACAAGATGCCTTTCAACCGGCAACAATTATTCAATAGGCAGTTGCTTTGCTCGCCAGCGAAACACTCAACCAAGTTGAAATGTGGCTCTGTGCAACGGACAACTTCGGCCAAATTGATCTCAGCAGGACGCATGGCCAAGGAAACACCGCCGTTCTTCCCCCGCGAATTCTTGAGATAGCCAGCTTTAGCCAAGTGCCCGGTAATTTTCGCAATATGGTGCCGCGAAACATTGTAATATTCGGCTAATTCATCAATCGATGATTGCAACCCATCTTCACGCGCCAAATACATTAAAACGCGCAGAGAATAGTCCGTAAATGCAGTGAGTTCCATGAGTAGTTCGGGCAAGCAATTAGTCAATTAGTGGGCATATTGAAATAATTGCAAGTAGCGAGCGACTTCTCCACGCTTTAGTCTACGGACTATTTCAGGGATACCTTAACCGTTTAATCAAACCATGTGCTGTCGTTACACATTGATCAAAGTGGAAGCCGCGCTCACCAAAATGCTGAAAATGCAGCAATTGGCAGGCCTAAAGGCTCGTTACAATATCGCCCCCACCCAACCGATTGCCGCGATTCGAGCCAACGAACAGTCCCGGGAGCGAGAAGTGGCGATTTTCAACTGGGGGCTCGTTCCCTTTTGGGCCAAAGAGCCCTCGATTTCCACGAAGCTGCTCAATGCGCGCTCAGAAACAGCTGCCGTTAAACCTGCCTTTCGCGGACCGATGCGTCATCATCGCTGTTTGATTCCTGCTGACGGCTTCTTCGAGTGGAAAGGTCGATCAGGCCAGAAACAGCCATTTTACATCCGACGCCCGAATTTCGAGCCATTTTGCTTTGCCGGCCTCTTTGATCACTGGGGTTCACCGGACGGGTCTGAGATCGAATCGGCCACCATACTCACCACCGCGGCCAATCAATTCATGAAACCTATCCATGCTCGCATGCCAGTGATCATCGCTCCCCAAGACTATGATCGCTGGCTAGACCCAGCGATACAGCGCAGCGGAGAAGTAGCAGATTTACTCCGCGCGCCACCGGAAGATTTCTTCGTCCATGAGCCCGTTACCCCCTTAGTCAATCGCGTTCAAAATGATTTGCCAGAGTGTGTAATGCCGACCGAACTGCCTCCGGAGCCGCCGTCACAAATGGGATTTGGATTCTGACGGCGTTGCCTGCTACTCATGATGGTATTTTGAGCCGCTGTTGATTGAAACGCCACGGTAGAGTTGCTCAAGCAGTAGGTAGCGCG
The DNA here is from genome assembly GCA_031296915.1 of Cerasicoccus frondis. GTDB lineage: Bacteria > Verrucomicrobiota > Verrucomicrobiia > Opitutales > Cerasicoccaceae > Cerasicoccus > Cerasicoccus frondis. Next base: position 41,570 of record JAVDPC010000001.1, read on the forward strand.
CCATCTCGTGCGTAAAGGTCATCGGCGAGAGTGCGAATAATCGGTTAGCGCGTTGTTTGACTGCCTTTGACAAGCCATAGGGTCCGCCGATAACGAAAACCAGTTCACGTCCCATTTGCTCCTGAATGCGCGCCGCCAATTGAGCGGAGCCCATCGTCTTGCCCTCTTCGGCAAGCACCCAAGCAGACGCATCGGCTTTTGCTTCGAGGGCAGCCACCAGACGCGCTCCTTCGGACTCAGGGTCTGAATCTTTAAACTCAATGATATCCAGCCGCCCCTGGCGCTGAAGGCGCGCAGTGAAATCATCACACAATGCGCGCAGGTGGGTGTTTTTCATTTTCCCCACCACCAGAAGCGTCATGCGGAACATTTACTTTAGGCCAAGCTTCATTTTGCCCGCCTCGGAAATCATCTTGGGATTCCACGGTGGATCCCAAACAATGTTCACCTCTGCAAACTCGACGTCCGGCAAGCTTTCGATTTTTTCCTTGGCGTCTGCGGCAATTACGGGGCCCATGCCGCAGCCTTGCGCCGTCAGCGTCATTTGGACCGAAATGGTGTGCTTGCCAGAATCAGCGTCTTCAACTTTCAGGTCATAAATGAGGCCTAAATCGACGATATTGACAGGGATTTCCGGGTCAAAACAGTTGCGTAAAACAGCCCAGACGTGGTCCTCACTGAAGGGGCCGTCCAGTTCCTCATCGGCCGACTCTCCCCCCAATTCGCTCATGAGCCATTCCTCAGCCTCAGCGCCAAGAGCGGCGAAATTCTCTCTGGCTATGCGGAACATGCCGTTGGGCGCGGTGACCGTAACTGAGCCGCCTAAAGCCTGGTTCACGTTTACCGGGCTGCCTTTTGCCAAGGTGACAGCGTCACCAGCAGGAATCAGGGTGGCAGGGCAATCACGCATTAAGTATAAAGTGTCGTTAATCATGCATCCAGATTCATCAGTTGGCGTGAAATGTCAAACCTCAGCCACTGGGCAATTTAGACCTCCTCCTTGCGATTATAATTAAAATATTTAAGGTAAGTGATATGTGGCTAAAAAACTTGTAGCTTTTAACTCCGGACATATATTTGTCACTTTTCTGCATTGAATTAAAATTCTCGTTATGCCCAATACCATATCTGCGTTACACCGGCTGGCCTCTGTGTTGGCATGTGTGATTTTCTCGATTTCGTTCTGCACTCCATCAGCATTTGCTGCGGCTAAAAAAAAGGAAGCCCCAGCCGTAACGGTGGATGTTCCCGACGAAACGTTAGTCCAGTTCATGTCACCAGATATGCTGCGAGAATGGCGACGCGTCGAACGTGGCATCGCTCAAGCCAAGGCCGATATCGAATCAGGCGAATGGCTTGCAGCCAAAGAGTACAGCCAATTTGTCCCCAAACAACAAACCGACGCCGACCGTAAGAAAGGCAAAGAAAAAATCGATGAGGGTAAAGCGCAACTGGAAGCTTATTTGGAGGAGCAGGGACAGCTTCGCATTAAAACTTACGAAGCATACAAGAATTACCAAGCCCAGTTTGATTCTCAGTCTATCAACATGACGATCAGCGGCGCTGCATTGGAAGAGGCGATCCAACAGCCAACTGAGGCCATGCTCTATAAGTTGTGGAATGATAATTACACCAAAATTCTCTTTGCTGGAGCCTTTGTCCTAAATAATGGCGCCTATGCCAAAGCCGCCCCCCTTAGTCAGTCGCTCAGCGACACCATTGCCAATCTGGACGGGAACCGCTATACATACGTTGAAGAGGTTACAGAATTCAGCCTGGATGTAGATAAGAGTAAGCCGAAAGTTCTGTTTGATTCACGAGAGGACACTGTTAAACGCTTCAAACCCGCCCTGCTGATCGTAGAAATCATTTTTGACGCTGAAGCCAAGCATGGGCTCTACGCGCTCAATTCTTTTGATCTCAAGACTGGTGTGTTAATCGATCAAGCCATCTTGCGCTTCCCGATCAATGCTGACACCCCGGAAACGCTCGGAATTAAGAGCGAGGAACTGCTCACCACAGTAGACCCAACCGTATCTGAGGGCGCCGGTTCCGAGAGCGAAACGCAGTCTGCCTCGAACAATGCAAAACCAGCCGGACTGTCTTTAACCCTCGACGATAAGACAAATTTCCTCGGCCGATTGGGAACTGCCAAAGCCAACTACTTTTTTGACGTAAACTACGTTGGGCAAATCGATGGCTACGATCAGCGTGCCGCAATTTTGCTCAACAACGCGCTGATGCGTGAGCAGAACATACATGTAGATGACTACGAGTTCATTTCCCAAGCATTGCCTCTCGCCAATGAAGATGTGCAACTAGTGGATATGGCCAATGCTGAATGGCGAGTTTCCCCGACAACTCCAGTCGAAAACTCAGAGGGTGTTTACAGCATTCGCGCAATTGCTAAAAACGGCGATGCTTCCATCGAGATTGGCAGCCTGACAATTGAACCTGCTTCTGCTGAGAGCATCCCCCCCCAGGCCAAGAAGTAGGCGCTTAGTGTGGTTGCTTAATCGGCGGAGTTGCCAAATTGGCTATTGGATTTCGATGGAAAATGGCACCCGCGCGTAGACATTGCGGGGATCATTAAGCGAACGCAGAGACTTCAGTTCTTTGTTCAGACGCCGCATGGTTGCGGACACCAGGTCTTCAGGCGCTTTTACCACGGGCGGGGCGCCAGGCGTTTCGCTCAATATATCAGCAATGGCGTCCGCTAGTTTTCGCGGCTCTGGCACTTGGGTTACGGACCAATTATCTTCAATGCCTGCTGCGGAGACTGCGAAATGAATCGCGTCTGTGAGTCCGCCAATCTGGTCAACTAAGCCGATATTCAGCGCATCTTCTCCACTCCAGACTCGGCCTTGGGCGATTTTGCTGACTTCTTCCAACGGCAGCCCCCTGCCCTCTGACACCTTCATGATAAATTCATCGTATAAGTGGTCGGTAAACTGTTGGATTAGCGCCATTTCATCATCTGTTTTCGGGCGGGAAATCGTAAATAGATCCGCGTAAGTGCTGGTTTTCACCCCATCGAAAGTGACGCCATGCTCATTGGCGAGCGCTTTGAAATTCGGCACCAGACCAAAGACGCCAATCGACCCGGTAATCGTGGCCGGCTCGGCAAAAATTTGGTCGGAATAAGCCGAGATCCAATAACCTCCGCTTGCCGCCATGGAGCCCATCGAAACAACCACGGTCTTCTCTTTGCGCGCTTCTCGAATCTCCCTTTGAATGAGTTCAGAGGCGACAGCGCTGCCACCTGGGCTGTTAACCCTCAAAACAATGGCCGCCACGTTATCGTCATTGCGCAGTTCGCGGATCCAGCGAGAGAGCCGGTCGCCGCCAACCTGATCTGGGTAACCCTCTCCATCCACGATTTCTCCTTCGGCGTAAACAACGGCGACCTGCGGGCTCGTATTCCAAAGCGGAACTCCCTCCGAGCGAAAGCCGTGACGTGTAATGTAGTCGCTCATCGCAATCTGGCGAAATGTCTCGTTCTCGTGATCAGTCTCATAGGTCGTTTTGAGCATTTCGATGACCTCATCGAAGTAGCCGACATGATCAACCAGCCCGATCTCTTTCGCCTGATTGGCGATAAAGAAACCTTGGCTATTCGACTCTTGAAGTATCTGTGATTTACTGGCCCCACGTGCAGTCGAGATATCTGTGATAATTGTCTGCCAGAGATCATCAATGAGCTCTGTCAACTGCTCACGATCCGCTGGACTCATTTGGTTGCCCGTAAACATTTCCACTGCCGACTTATACTTCCCGACTTTGGTCGCCTGTACTCCAACGCCATATTTTTTCAAAGCATCCCCCAAATAAACACCTTCGGCGGAAAGTCCGTTCAGGCTGATTAAGCCAAAGGGATTCATGTATATTTCGTCTGCCACTGACATCAGGTAATAATCCTTCAAGCTAGGGTCGACAACATACGCATAGACTGGCTTACCCGAGTTTTTAAACTCCTGCAGCGCTTCCCGCACCTCGGTCAAGACCGCTAAACCAGAGCCATAGCCTACCGGCAGCAAATTTCCATGGAGAAAAATGGCGTCGATCTGGTCGTCATCAGCAGCAGTCTCCAGCGCATCGATGAGCTCCAGGAGGTAGTAATTAGGAATGTAGCTACCCTCCATGGCTTGGCTGATTGCCTCGTTTAAGGTTTCGCTCTGCGGCGCATCGCTGATATTGGCCCAGAGGTCGACAACCAATACCGTGTTGTCCTTTATTTCGACCGGCTTGCTTGAACCACTCATCAGGAGCAGAAATAAAAACGCAATACTGCCCAGTAAAAAAACGGATGCTACAATTGCCTGCGCCGCCAGGCTTCCGAGGACGATTTTGAATAAATCTTTCATGGAAAAGTTTCTTATTAATATGACTTAAAACCTACTTTGGCAATCTCAGGACATGCTTGATCGCGCTTTGTGCGCTGAGAGACAGTCAAAAAAACTATTTTGCGCTCGTTTCTACCTTACTGCGGGCGAACTCTTCGTCTTCATACTCTTGGATGACATCCACCTGGTGCAGCCACAGGTTCGCGTAACGGCCTTCGTTGAGCAACAGCTCATCATGCGTGCCTTGCTCGAGGATGCCGCCATTTTCCAGCACCACGATTTTGTCCGCCTTTCGTATCGTCGACAGGCGGTGGGCAATGACCAATACGGTGCGCTCGCTCATCAAGTTTTCGAGAGCTTGCTGTATCTGCCGCTCAGTAATGGTATCAACGCTCGCAGTCGCTTCATCCAGGATGACCATCGGTGGGTTTTTCAGCAACACGCGTGCAATGGTCAGCCGCTGCTTTTCGCCCTGTGACAGGCGAATGCCTTTTTCGCCGATATTGGTGTCCACTTGCTCGGGCATCTTTTGAACGAATTCCCATGCGGATGAACCACGAAGCGCCCGTTCGATCTCCTCATCCGTCGCATCTTCCTTTGCAAGCAAGAGATTCTCCCGCACGGTGCCCTCGAAAAGAAATGGATCTTGCGCAACGTGCCCGATTTGCTGATGCAAGTCACTAAGCGCAAACTCGCGAATATCCAGCCCGTTGATCATCACCGTGCCCTCAGTTGCATCATAAGAGCGCATCGCCAGGTTTGCGATCGTGCTTTTGCCCGCGCCAGTATGGCCGACCAAGGCCGTAACCTTACCCGGTTCGATGGTTAAATTAAAATTTGCCAGGACGGCAGGACGCTCTGGATATTGAAAGGTGACATTGCGGAAATCGATTTCCAGCAATCCAGAAGGAAACGCTTTAGGCTGGTCAGGGTCTTCCACCTCAATCGGCGCATCAAGGATTTCGAAAACACGCTCACCGCTGGCCTTCCCAGCAACCAATAGGTGATTGAGCTGATGGAGCTGCCCAATAGGCATGTAAATCATGTTCGCGAAAATCAGGAACATCACCATGTCTGGAAAGCCGAAGTCACTACTTCCCGACAAAATAAGGTACCCCCCGACTCCAATCACACTAACAGAGCCCAGATTGGTAATGAAATTAGTCGCCGGATTATATGCAGCCCAGCGAAACATTGCTGAAAGCAGACGTGTTCTCAGAGTTTCCGCCCGCTTGTCAAAGCGTTGCGTTTCTCGCTTTTGCAGGCCAAAAGTCTGTATCAGGCGATTTCCCTGGATATCCTCGACCAAAAGGCTGTTCAGATCACCCGATGCCTCACGGACCGGTTTCCAGTATTTGCGACCTTTTTTGGCGTAAAAATAACCCGCCACCAATAAGATCGGCACCGGCAAAAAGACGAACCAGGCTAAAAAGGCATTCTCACGAAAGAGAACCACCGTCACCCCAATGAGCATCACCAGTGCGCGGGTCCCGATCTCGGTTCCGTCCAACAGCGCACGCTCGACATTGTTCACGTCCTCGATGACCCGAGACGAAATTTCACCGCTTTTGCGCTGATCATAGAAAGACACCGGCAAACGCAGCAATTTCGAATGAATTTGCATGCGCATGTCCTTGAGCACGCGCTGCTCCAGAAGGTTATTCAGCGTAATGCGCAGGCCATTGGCGAGTTCGCTGCCGAAATACAGCAAGGCTATGATGGCCGCGCCGAACCAGAGCTGATTGAGCGTGCCCTCGTCTTCAACGCCCTTCAGGATTATCTGGATTTGCTTGGGTATCCAGATTTGCAGACCGGTCATGGTCACCGCCAAACCAATCGTCAGGGTAAACAAGATCGGATAGCGAAAAAGATATTTCGAAACGCGCCAAATGACATTCATTCCACCAAACTTGAAGGCGCTCTGCCCAAAGTTCAAGCGAGGAGGTTGATTTAGTCTACTGAATGTGACTTAAGATGTCCGCAAGCATCTGGTTTGCCTTTAAGTCCGCCAATACTCCATTTGGCGCTGAAACTACGTGATTCTGGGGGGCGCTGAGCGGGTACGGCCCATACAATTCCGGTGGCGTCGGGCCAAAGATACCCCAAACCGGCTTACCCATTGCAGCCGCTAAGTGCATGGGGCCACTGTCATTGCAGATGACTAATTTGGCTTTACCCACGAGTAACGGCAGCACATCCAATGCAGTTTTGGCGGTAAAATTGAAAAAACGATCCTTAGGCCACACGTCACGACCGTCGGCCGCAACATCTCCACCCCAAATGATCGGCGCATCTGTTTTTTCGAGCAGAAGTTCGGTTAAATCAGTAAAGCCCGGCCACTCTTTCTCGGCACGTCTACTGCCAGGAAACAGTAGCAAGTAATCGGTAGGCAACTCCAAGGCGCCTTGCTTCGGCGAGGCAAAAGACAGGTGACCTAAGAGTTGATTCTGCAGTCCCATGGCTGGCATAAATTCACGCAAAATATCGACCGCATGACGCGAGCCTCCTTCTGGCGCTTTGGCGAATTTCCCATAGGCCCAACGACTTCCCTCTCTGGCGTCAGACCGCCCAACACGACGCTTACGCGGCGTCTTGGAAAAGGCGGTCATCAGGCCACTGCGCGCAAGCCCCTGCATGTCCAGCACCCAATCATAGTGCGTATCGCGTATATCTGCCAGTAGCTGCCCAAAGGCTCCGATGCCGGCAGAGCGATAAAACGGCAGCACCCGATCCACCGTATTGCACGCCTCCACCAGTGGCGCAAAAACATCACGCGCCACCCAGTCGATTTGAACGTCCTCCAACTGGAGGCGGATCGACTCGACGACCTGCAAGCCATGAATGATATCGCCCAATGAGGACGGTTTGATAACCAGGATACGCATCGGTTAATTCCGGCGTTCGTAGCTTCCGTCGGCCCGTTTTCCGACCCGCCGCTTCAACTCCAGCATCAGCAGGGTCGCCGAGACTGCGGAAACAGGCAGGCCGCTTTTTTCGGCCAGAACGTCGCGCGTCAACGCTGCCCCATCTAAGAGATGTTCGAAAACAGCCCGCTCGTCATTGTTGAGGTCTTTCAAGATGTCGGAACGCTGATCGTCGCTCATGGTGATGCTTTGACCGTCCTCACCGCCAAGTTCGAGTTCAGTCTGCTTGGCGCCTCCGTAGGCAAGTTCATTGATTAAGTCGTCGATACTGGTCAATAGCACAGCCCCATCCCGGATTAACTGGTGGCAACCTGCACTACTTGGCTGATCTATTCGCCCTGGAACAGCAAAAACCGGCCGATTTTGCTCCATCGCAAAGCGCGCGGTGATCATGCTGCCGCCGCTTTTATCAGACTCAACGACGATGATGGCGGCCGACATGCCCGCAATCAGGCGGTTGCGCATGGGGAACGTGGTCTTGCTCGCACGCGTGCCAAAAGGCAACTCGCTGATCAGTACGCCGCGTTCTCCTATTGCCTTATAGAGCTCAATGTTCTCTGGCGGGTAAACGATGTCCACGCCACAGCCGAGAACCGCAGCGGTGTCGCCGCCAGCCTCCACGGCCCCGTGATGCGCCTCGGTGTCAATGCCTCGCGCTAGACCGCTGGCCACGCAAAACCCCATGCCAACGAGGTCCCGAGCTAATCGCTTGGCCACACTTTGCCCATACAACGTAGTGCGGCGGCTACCCACAATTGCGACGGTTTTGACTGCCGGACGCAATGGACCAATCATGTAGAGACCGAGGGGCGGATCGTAAATTTTCTTGAGCGGCTTGGGATAATCCGGATCGGTAATGGCGACGAAAGACGCCCCTGCTTTGGCGAGGCGTTTTTCCTCCCGCGCCAAATCGAAATGCTTTTCCCAGTTTTGGATAACCTCCGCCGTATCTTGCCCAATTCGCTCCACCCGCAACAAGGCTGATTTGCTGGCGGATAGAATGGCTATCGGGTCATCCTTAAATTCATTGAGCAAACGGCGCAAGGTTACGGGGCCAAGGCGTGGCAGGCCGTTCAACGCAAGCAGCGCCTGGGATTTCGTTAATGATGCGGGCGTGCTCACAACAGGCCTACTCGGTCTTAATGAAAATGATCTTCGACCCGGACTTGCTGAAAATCAGTTCGTCTTCCACTGTCTCCAAAGTTGAGCCCTCCAGAGAAGACAGGAGATTGCTCTCAAATTGCATTTCGTGTGGTGGACCGCCCCGGCGAGTCACGATCATTGGACCAACTTTGCCGTATTCAAATGAGGCCTGCCAAAGGTTGATGGGGCCATTTCCGTAGATGTCTTTGTTCGTCAGCTTCAGCGTTACGTTATCCAGTTCCGGATTTTTGCCGTTAATCGAACTCAGAGTGTATTCCCCCTGGACTGTTGCTGATTGCTTGCTACTAGCGCAGCCGGATGACGAAAGCCAGAGCCCAAGGCATAAGACCAGTAAAACAATGGATACGGAATATTTCCTCATTGCCAAAATACTTTCGAGAAACTGGCGCTATGCCAAACGTAAAACAGGGGCAAGGTAGGACAATAAATCCGTCGTCGCCACTGACACCGCCCCACGCTCCCGGGCTAGCATATCGGCCGCCATGCCATGCCACACCACTCCAGCGCTCGCAGCTTGAAAGGCTTCACCTGGCCATTGCGCCAACAGACCACCGATTAAGCCCCCAAGTAAATCGCCACTGCCGCCTCTCGCCAAAACAGGCCCGCCAAACGGCGAAGCATGCACAAAGCGTCCATCGGTAACGCGGGTCAACGGCCCTTTATAAACGGTAATGACGTCATGCTTATGCGCATACCAGGTGAGGGATTCGCGGTCATAGCGGGCATGGTCCTGCCCACTGAGTCGCTTAAACTCACCGGCATGCGGGGTAATGATCACTGAACCCTTGTTCGGACCACGTGCCGCGGCTGCATCAAGAACAGCTGGGACCAGGGCATCCGCATCGAGCACCATCGGTGTCTGCGTCTCGGCGACGATCTCCTCGATCAATTTCAGCGTTTCAGGATCCTGTCCGATGCCTGAACCACACAGCAGCGCTGTGGCCCGGGGCAATTTCTCACGTAGCAAATGCCAACCTTCGAGCGCCAAGCCGCCATCTGGCGTTTCCGGCCAGGGAACCCACATAACTTCTGGCAACTGAGCCGCAAACTGCGCCGCCACGCTCTCAGGAGCAAACGCCGTCACTAAGCCTACTCCACTGCGGAGCGCCGCCATCGCATTCATCAGCAGAGCGCCAGGCATTGAACGAGATCCGGCAACGATGAACAAATGCCCGAATTGGCGTTTATCCGCATGCGGAGAGCGCCAATTGCGCAAAGGAGCAAGGACCTGAGGCGTCAGCACATCTTCGCCTGCTTCCTGCGGTCCAAGATACAATTCTTCGAAAAAGCCAATATCCAGGTAGCGCAACCGCCCAACTTTATCTGCCTGACTAAAGTTGATCGTCGGCGACTTGAGGATCCCGGTCGCATAAGTTGCGTCTGCTTGAAAAGCATCCGGGTCCCCCAGCCCACTGGGCAAGTCTACTGCAACGCGGAAAAGTATGGACGCATGCCCGTTGATGGCGGTGAGCAGTTGCTTGGCGCTGTCCCTGAGCGGAGGCTTGAACTGCATGCCCAACAGACCGTCTATGCAGATTTCAAAGTCCAGGTTAGTGATTTTCAATTGCGGGATCACTTGGGCTTTGCCGGCTCCTTCGAGGTTATCCCATGCCCGTTGTGTCAACGTGCGACACTCCTTCTTTTCCACCAAAGGCAGGATGAAAATTTCGGCTTCAGGCCGCAGTTGGGAAATTTCATCTGCAGCCAGTAAGGCGTCGCCACCATTGTGACCTTTGCCCACAATCACCAACACACGCGGCCTGCGATGTTGGTGGGAATGCGGATGCGCCACTTCACAAAAGTCATCCAATACCGCGCGGCCAAGCGTGCGCCCCGCCTTATTCATCGCCGTCCATTCCGCTTCTTTTCCGGTAAGCAAATGCTTCTCCAAAGCAATGGACTCTTCGCAAGTCAGAATGGGGTGCGCATAAATCATGGTTTAACGATCTTTACAGACAATCACAGCAAACGCCATTGCTTGCGTGGACGTGTGCGACAGGGACAACAGGATGTCTGTTCCGCCAACTTTGCGCAGCAAAGCTTCCCCCTGCTCATCCAGGATGGCTATCGGTTCCCCCTGCTCGCCTTTTCCAACACTCAAAGACAGCAAACCAAACTCTTTGCCGATGCCAGTGCCAAAAGCTTTCGACACGGCTTCCTTCGCCGCAAAACGAGCTGCCAACGACGGATATGGGTTGCGCATTTTAAGGCAATAAGCCTGCTCTTCCGGAGAGTAAATTCGCTGTAAGCAACGCTCTCCATGACGCTCATGCATTTCGCGGACTCGCTCAATATCCACCAGGTCGCAGCCAATGCCGATTACGGCCCCTCGAATGCGGGATGGGTCAATCATCACCGAAAAATGCCGTTCATTTTGGCTTTCATGTCGCGAACCGCCTCATCTACGCCAACGAATAAAGATCGGCTCACGATACTGTGGCCAATGTTCATTTCATGAAGCCAAGGGATTTCCCGGGCATGGCGAATGTTCGTATAGTTAATCCCATGCCCTGCATTGACCTTGATGCCTGCGTCGTGCGCCCGGACTGCGCCATGTTTGAGCTTGGTTAGCTCCATCTCCATTTGAGGGCCATAATATTCATTAGCAAAGGCTCCCGTATGAAGCTCAACATACTCAGCCTCAAGCTCAGCCGATAGATCAATCTGCGCAAACTCAGGGTCAATAAACAGGCTCGTGGCAATGCCGTTTGCTTTCATCTCCGCGATAACGTCTTTGACTCGACTGCGGTGTTTGACGACGTCCAGCCCGCCCTCGGTCGTGACTTCCTCCCGACTCTCCGGCACCAGAAGCACAACCGCAGGCTTTACCTCTGCCGCAATCTTCGCCATCTCTTCGGTCGCCGCCATTTCCAGATTCATCGGAACCTGAATCATTTCGATCATACGGTAGACGTCGCTGTCCTGAATATGTCGCCTGTCTTCGCGCAGATGGAGCGTAATGGCGTCTGCGCCAGCGCGCTGCGCAGCCAAAGCAAAATCTACAGGATCAGGCTCAACCATCCGTCCACGATCCAACGAGTTATCGCGATAACGCGCTTGCCTGACCGTGGCGCTGTGGTCGATGTTCACGCCCAATAATACATTTCTGGATATCATGGTAAGCTGGGATTGAAACGTGACAACCTACGCAAACTTCTGACTTCGCGCAAAGTCTAAAACAGCTCGCCTTGATTGTATTGAGTCACGGGCAATTCCAGCTTCCGCAAGAATAGCTTACGGTGATGCAAAGTTGGCCCGTGCTCTCGCAATGCCTGGACATGCTTTGGAGCCCCATAACCTTTATGCTGATCGAAGTGGTAACGTGAGTCCGTCTCGTGCAGTTCAACCATCAGACGATCACGAGTCACCTTCGCGAAGATGGACGCCATCGCGATGGCCAGGCTTTTGCCATCCCCACCGACGACAGACTCATGCATCCAAGGAAAAGGCTTCAGTGGCTTCCCATCGACTAAAATCCTGGGATACGCGCTCTGATTCACGTCATTGCCAAGCAGATCCCCACCAGCAGAATTCGCCGAGAGCAAATCCACTTTCAAGGCTTCCAACGCACGCTGCATGGCTAATCGAGTAGCGCCCAAGATATTGAGCGTTTCAATCTCCTGCACGTTTGCGACTCCGGGAAAAACGGCAACTAACTTATCCGCACGCCAGGCTTCAATCACTTGCAACTGAGCTTCACGTTGATCGGCTTTGAGCTGCTTGGAGTCGTTAATTTCCCGACTCAATCGCCGAAAACCAGGGTGCTCATAACTAGCAGCGGGAATATAAGCAACCGCTGCAACCACCGGACCAGCCAATGCCCCCCTACCCGCCTCATCAACACCAATCAATGATGGGCATCGTGTCCTGCGCAATGCTTGTCGATCAAAACGCCAAAGCGGGTGCCCTTTGCTAGTCTGCGTCGCCATAACTCCCAATTATCCGCCCAGTTTCCACATTTCAGCCGGTGATTCATCCGGACCAAGTCCGTGAGGCTTGATGCGTCGCAACTCCGAGTAATTATCTTTGCGTCGCAGCCAAATGTTACGCACGGCTTCGGCAAAATTGTCGTCAGCGAAATGCGGCTTTAGCGAAATGCCGCGATTCGCAAACAGGCAGGTATAGAGTTCGCCCATGGCGGATACCCTTGCCCGGGTACAACTCCCACAAAACGGTTGGCTGATCGATTCGATGAAACCAACTTCCAGGCCGCTATCCAGATACCGATACCGTCGAGCGACTTCGCCAAATACTGCGGGGCGCATTGGCTCAAGCTCAGCTAATTGAGTGAGCAGCCTTCGAATTTCTGCGCCAGTCACGACATCTTCCTTCCGCCAACCATTGGTGGCGCCCACATCCATATACTCAATGTAACGTAGCGCGAATCCATGCGTCCGAGCCATTTTGGCCAGTGGCAAGATTTCCGAGTCGTTGACGCCACGCTTGATGACAGCATTCAGCTTCACGCCAAGTCCTGCTTCTCGAGCGGAAATGGCGGCCTCAATGATAGTCCAGGGATTATAATGCCGCCCCGCCATCTTGGCGGCAACAATCGGGTCCAATGCATCAAGGCTGATGTTCACTCGGTCTAAGCCAGCTTGCCGCAACTCGGGAGCCATCGCCTTCAATCGCATGCCATTGGTCGTCAACGCTAGGTCAACCGCAGGATGCTCTGATTTAAGCCTGGCAACAAAGTCCGCAATCTGTGGCCGCAGGAGCGGCTCGCCTCCCGTCAGCCTGATTTTCTCCACGCCAAGTTTCACAAACGCATCGGCGATTTGCGCCAGTTGGTCATAGGACAATAATTCACGGATGGAACGAAAACGAAAGTCTTCACCAAATAATTCAGCCGGCAAACAATACTGACAACGCAGGTTGCAGCGATCAATAATCGACAGGCGCAAGTCCTTAAGCATGCGTCCACGAAGGTCGGCAACATTGCCTTCTGAGATAACTTTGCTCTGCAAAGCTACTTTCTCAGGCAAAGTAAGCTGACTGGACGGACTAAGCATGCCGGTGCTTGTGGTCGTGGTTTAAGTGTCGATGATCGCAATGGCACGCGGTGGGATCGACCCACTCATCGGATCCATCCACGTAGTACTCATGCTTCCAGATGGGAACTGTTGCTTTGATTTCGTCGATGATAAAACGGCAAGCCTCAAAGGCCTGATCGCGATGCACTGAGCACACGCCAACCCAAACCGCCAGGTCTCCCGGAATCAACGCTCCGATCCGGTGCTCGGCTCTTAAATCAAGGAGGTCATACTGATCATGCGCCAGTTTGAGCACCGCCTCGCCTTGGGTTTGAGCTAGCTTGGCGTATGCCTGATACTCTAAGCGCTCAACATCTCTGCCGAGGTGGTGATTGCGCACCCAACCTTCGAAAGCACAGAAGCCGCCGGCGTCATGACGCAGTAAGCTGCCTCGCAAAACCTCATGCTCGATTACTTTGTTTGACAGAGTAAACATCAATTAACCTCCGGACATGGGTGGCATGATGGCCAACACATCACCATCGCTAAAGGCGTCACCGCCAGCACAAAACGCATCATTACATGCAAACCGCACGCGATCAACTGGCAACTGCCAGCCGTGTCTATGCTTCAATTCTCCAAAAAGCTCGGTGCAGGTTTGCGCAGAAGTTTTAAACTGCTCCTCCGAACAACCGGCTTGCGCGCCTAGTTGGGCAAAATACATAAGCGTTACCGTCTTCATTGCAGGGCCTCCGTTCCAGCAAGCTTTTCCAAACGCGCGAACTCTTCCGGCGTGTTGGCGTTTTCCAACGCCAATCGATTGGCTAAGTCCAAAAGCTTAACTCGGCCTTGCCCTTCGATCAAAAGCTTTCTGGGACAGCGTCGATCAGCAGCAAGCGCAGCTTCAAATACAGGTTTAGCCGCAGGCTCGTAAAGTGCGCACATTGGCTCCGGCAGTCCATCACTTGCACTGCGGTATGCCGTCGCTAAGTGGCCCGCAGCTCGCTGAGCAATCAACTCAAGCAGCGTACCGCTATCCAATAGTGGCAGATCGCATGCGACAACGAGCAGCGCATGATCCGGGTACTGTCGCCATGCGCTGAGCCAACCCGAAAGCGGCCCTGCATCAGCGAAACAATCTTCAATGTGCTTTACGCTGATTCCATTTTCCTCTGTCAGTACTTGATTGGGACGAATAGACACCGCCACCTCCAATCCAACGAAACGAAGCAGCTCAGCCTGTTTGCGCCAAAGCGCCTGGCCTCCCCAGTGCAAACTCGATTTGTCCCGCCCCATGCGGCGACTTTGTCCGCCAGCGAGCACCAAGCCGAGAGTCGGGCTGTGTTCCGGAAGTTCAGGCATCAGCTTGGAAATCCTTTTTGCCGCCCGTTTTACTGAGCAAGCGCGTTTGCCTAATTTCAATGCCGTGCCCCAAGGCCTTCGTCATATCATAGATCGTTAGTGCGGCTGCAGAGGCTCCGGTCAGCGCTTCCATTTCGACTCCAGTCTTTCCCGTCGTCTTGACCTTGCAGTGTATGATCAGCATCGCTTCATCAACATCGGGCTCAATCGTAAAGGAGCAACCGTCGATAGGCAGCGGATGGCAAAATGGAATCCATTGGCTCGTCTGCTTAACACCCATGACGCCAGCAACTCTGGCGACATCCAGAATCGATCCTTTCTTCGACGTGAACCCGTTTTCGCACAAGTAGGCCCAAGCATCTGGCGGAAACAGGACAATGGCTTCGGCAACTGCCTCTCGTGTGGAAACAGCCTTAGCGCTGACATCGACCATTCTCGGCCGGGCTGACTCATCTAAATGCGTTAAACTTTTACTCATACTGACCACTTGTAGAATGTGACTCTAGTTCCTGCTGTCCATCGTGAAGCGTTTTCAGGCAGCTCAATAAAACCATCTGCGCCACAGAGTCTAGCGTAGTCACCGGAATTGTTGACGGGGCGTGGTTCCGCACTTCCGTCACTGCGGAGCGTCACCGGCAAAAACCAGGTCATCGGTCGTGCAAATGAGACATCTTCCGCAATAGCGACTGACTGCGCTGTTGCCGCCTGCCCATCCCGTTGACGTAAATATGGCAGTATGTAACGGTGCAGGCCGACTAACGCAGAGACGGGATTTCCTGGCAGTGCGAAGATCATTTTTCCGTCAGGGGTTCGCCACAAACCCATTGGCTTTCCAGGGCGCTGACGGACACCGTGGAAGACGCAACCGGCAACGTCATCCAGCGCCATGGGTATCCAATCCCGCTGCCCCTTGGAAACGGCTCCCGCAATAACCAGCACATCGGATCGCGCCAGTAAATCCTGCAATCGAGCTTTGCCTACAGTCTCATCGTCGGGCCAGTGATCAACTTCTCCGACGTGAAAACGGGCCAGCCCAAGGGCAGACTCCAGCGTAGTCGCATTGGACGCGCGTATCTGGTGTGGTAATGGCGTCGAAGTGATGGGAACAAGCTCATCTCCCGTACCCACGACCGCGATCCGCGGACGTGCGCTCACCTTTACTTCGGCATATCCACAGGACGCGGCAACGCCCAACTCTACGGGGCCTAATGGTGAACCTGCAGAAACGAGTAAACTTTGCGCTGCAAAGTCTGTGCCTTGACGATGGATATATTGCCCACGCTCGATGTCATCTTTGGCGGTTAAGGTGAAGATTTCGCCTTCGCGTTCCGTGTCTTCGTAGGGGATGACTGCATCGGCGCCCACAGGTAAACTGGCCCCGGTCATGATTTCAATCGCCGCTCCAGATTTATCAGGCAGCCCGCATGCGCGATCACCAGCCATTTGCTGACCACAGACTAAGAATTTTCCTGTCGTCGGCGCCACATCATCAAATCGAACCGCATAGCCATCCATCATCACCCGGTCGAACGGTGGAAGCGGACGATCGGCATAAATATTTTCCCGTAGAATGCGCCCCGCTGCTTTTCCCAGCGGGCAACTAATGGCGGGACTTTGGTCGCCGAAGCTGGCAATCAATTCGTCGGCAGTGGTGACGCTGATTAGATCGCTCATGACAACACCTCCAACGTCTGTTCGCCCAGCGATAGTTTTCCGGATTCCAAGATACGGACACGGAGACCTCCCCGCCCCTTCAACCACTCAAACGCTCCTGGCGTAACAGCCTCGTCCATCCAATAGCAGGGGCTACATTCTTCGCTGCCCGAGAAAACTACGTCACCCATGCGGAATTCCCTACCGATGAGCGAATTGAGGTCGACTCCGTTTAAGAGCACATTGCGACGAAAAAGCGATCTATCCAATGTGGGTAACTGAAACGCCAGCTCCAATTTACGGGCGACGGCCTCATCAAAAAAAGTCAACTGCCCTTTATAATCCGGCTTGTAGTCGTAGTAGCGGTCACCTGCGATTCCCTTGCCTGCGTGGCAATCGATGAAGTCTGCTTTCACGACTCCGTGGTCCTCACGCCCAAGCCCATGACGCCCGCGGAAGTCATGACCAGGCGAAATCCAGATGGCCATAACCTTCACCATGGTGCGCTCGGATAGCATTGAGAAACGATACTTATCGCTAATGATGATTCAACTACAGAAAAAAGCTGTCGACAAGTATTCCTCGCCGACAGCCTCTCTCTAACCTATAGCAAACCTAAACTAGAGCTTGAAGTCGATTTGGACCCAAAGCTTGGTGACGTCAGCCCCGAGAGGAACTGATGGGCCACCATGACCATCATAGTAGGCAAACTTAACCAATGCGGTAAGGTTGTCCGTGATCGGGCGTGAAAGCCCAATGTCGAACTCCTTACCATAAGTGTTATTAGCGCTTTCCGCAGTGAAGTAGTGCACGGCGCCAGTCAGACCGAACTTGTAGGGAAGCTTGGCCTTGTAATAAATGTAGAAATCCTGCAAGCCAGCGGCTGGCGTGTTTAGGAACACGTCGGCCCAACCGTTGAACTTATGGAGCGTGGCGAGAGGTGTTTGGAACGAACGCGTGCCGTTGCCGCCCAGGTTTTCAAATCCGAACCCGGCTTCGTAACCTTCATAGTTCAATCCAAGAACCGTGTGGAAGTAATTCAACCAGAAGTCAGAATTTGCGCCTGAGGCAGAATTCTCGGTTTGGAAGCCGTACTCAGCCCGGAAAGGCATGCTCAGGCCATCGCTTAGCTCTACCTTGCCGTCATAATAGAGGCCGAAGGTGTTGCCGGAAGCAGCTGCAGCGCCATCCAGATCCAGATAGTAGAAATATGCCGCCAGCGTTCCATAGGGCACGCCCTTGTAATGAACGTTAAAGAAGTGGTTGTTCGAGTGAAAACGCTCAAGGTTCGCGGTCGGAGCATACACCCCAAAAATGCGATTTACTCGCCAATCCCAGGCATAGGAAAACCAAGTGTCTTGGATGATCTCAGTTTGAAAGCGAAGCGCGTCAAACGTCTGCTCGTTCTGACGCCAGGCAACTGCGCCTACGTAGCGTTGGTTGTCTAAATTGATCTCCTGTCGCCCACCTTTAAAGTCACTGTTCCAGCCGGCAAAACCGAAGAAAAGTTGATTCAGCTCATTGTTGCGTGGGTCTGGAATCAGCGTTTGGGTGCCTGGCCCCGGAAAGGCCTGGTAGTCAGAATAGTTAATCGCCCAGGTGTTTTCGAACTCGCCCAGCAAATACATGCCATAAAGCTTGGGCGTCTCGTAGCCGATGCGCGTGCGTAAAGTTAATGCGTTAGACGAAGAGAGCGGCCCCTGAACGTCCGCATACTCGTAGCGCAATCTTTGATTAAACAGCAAGCGACCTTGCGTAGCCGGCTCCCCGGCGTAGCCAAGGATTTCCTGCCCAAGTTCGGTGTTTGGCTTGGCGTTTTCCCATTTTTCAGGCGCTTCGCCAAAGTCAATGACATCAGCTGTGGCCGTAGTAACGCCAAGTAACGCCAGAGTAGTGAGTTGTTTCAGTGTGTTTTTCATTTTCAGTTAGTAAGTTGTAAAGATTGTTCAGAAATGACCTTTCGCATGCCATTTAAGCTCCGACCGTGCCAAAGATGCTGAATGTGTCATTTATGCCAGTGATTAAAAGTAATTACATACATGAGCTAAATTCATACATGACTTAGATTGCTAGCTGCTCGACATGGACAGAGCTTTCTATAGCCATCCCATACTGGCGTCGGTTCTGGCGACGCGAGGTCCATTGATTTCCTTCATGGCGCCAATGAATCTAGCCAACTGGAAAAGTTACCCCGGTTTTCGGTTAATTCCTCGCTTATTGAAACTGATTGATCAAATTTTGCCCCAATTTTGATCATATGAGTCAAACAATAGACATTATTTCGTGGAATGTGAACGGCTTGCGCGCGGTTCTGAAGAAGGGTTTTCTGGATTTCATCGCCAAGCGTGGTCCAGACATTGTCTGCTTGCAGGAAATCAAGGCGAGTGAGCATCAGATACCGAAACTGGAGATGCCCTTTCAACAACAGTGCTACCACAGCGCTGACCGTGCGGGCTACTCAGGCACAGCAACTTTCTCTAAGCTGCCATTTCTGGATGAAACAACGGGACTGCCCGACCACCCAAGAGAAGGCCGAGTGCTGACGCTTGAATACGAGGCTTTTTACCTGGTCAATGTCTACGTGCCGAACTCACAGGATGAGCTGCGCCGATTGCCTTACCGGACTACCGAGTTCGACCCCGCCTTCCGCGATTACTTAAAGGAGTTAGATGCAAAAAAGCCGGTGATCGTGTGTGGCGATTTCAATGTCGCGCACCAGGAAATCGACATCGCGCGCCCTAAAGCCAACCGTCGCACAGCTGGCTTCACCGATGAAGAGCGCGAACAATTCACCAAACATTTAGATGCAGGGCTCGTTGATATTTTCCGGGCGCAACATGTAGGCGAACCCGACCACTACACTTGGTGGAGCTATCGAGGCGGAGCCAGGGGGCGGAATGTCGGCTGGAGAATTGACTACTTCCTGGTGTCGAAACGCTTGGCGCCGAACATCGAAAAGACTGAAATTCTCAGTGACGTAATGGGCAGCGATCACTGCCCCATCGCGATCACCCTGAAAATCTAGAGCACTTTTCACCTAGATTGGCCGAATCAGGTGGGGATAAGATTGGATGCAGCGCAAGGCGGCCTTGATTGAGCGGGCTGAAAGCCCGTAATTGAAATGCCAACGTAGCAAACTTCCGATCTGGCTCCAAAGCTCGAACCGAGTGCTTTAGTTGCTAGGCGCGCTACTGCTTTTGGCCAATTGCTCGGCGTCAACTTTGGCGATATCCTTGGCAGCAGCATAGGAAAACTGCGTCAGCGTATCACTCAGTGCATTGACTGCATTGGTGGTGGATAGCGTTGATCCTGATGAATCCGTATATGTGGCCTCGCTGATCAAGAAGGTTTCATCATTTTTGCGATCTGCGATACGGTAGATGATTCTTAATTCCGCGACGCCTTCGTCGTTCGCACAAAAATCAGTCACTACAGCGCTGATCATGTATTTGCGAGGAAATGGCTGCATCCAGGGGAATGCGGCAACTTTCCCTGGGCCAAGCAATTGAGTCAGGTTTTCACGCGTCACACGGGTAACGCCGGAGCCGATTGGCTCAGCCCAACGAGCAAACTCATTGAACCTGACTTCGTTGGTATTAACGCGATACGCCATTTGCGGGCGGTCAAGATACTTAGGAATCTCAATTTGAGCGACGCCGACATCGGGTGGCGAATCCTGAAAAACGGGAAGCGGCTCCGTAGCCTGAGGCAAGGAAGTTAAAACGTAGAACTTGGATGGCGTTGATTGCTTACCCAAGCTGCACCCCTGCTGGGTGAATAGCAGACCTAGAGCGATGACTGGGAGTGCGAACTTAAAGAATAACTCTCTCATATGCTTAATTCTCCTGCTTGCCGGTAAGGACTGCGCTTGGATTCTGCTCCAAATAATCAAGTAGCACGCGCAGTGAACGCATGGCGCCAGCAAATTCAGACAAGGCACTGTTCAGCTCGTACCGCGTCTTGGAGTCCGGCGCGACCATACCGTCTGCATCCGTCGCCAGCACACTAAATTTATCCAAGGTGCCACGTGCGCTGGTGAGCGTTACCCGGATATCCGCCACCAACTCGCTGACATCTCCGTCCAGGTTGTTGATTAGCACCTGCAGGTCGTCCAGTGTCTTATCGAGACTGGTAAAGGCTTTCTTCAGGTCAGGATTATCCGCTAAATCTTCAATTGACTTCAGGGTTTGCTTGGTTTGGTCGCTAATGCCCTTGAAATCAACTTGGCCTATGCCGCGATCCAGTTTGTCCAAGGTCGCGTTGAGCTTGATGCCAAGTCCGCGAAAATCAATTTGCGATATCTGGTTCACCATCGAGGAGACCTTCTTGATGATCTCAGTGAGGCCCGATTGCAGCGTGGGAATTTCAAGATACTCTTCATCGAGACCACCCTCTTGTCGGTACCGAGGGGGGGGAGCCGGGTTGACGTAATTCAATTCCACAAACAAAAGACCGGTTACAAAGCTGGCCTGCTGAAGCGTTCCGCGCAACCCGTCGTTCACCTGCCCTTTTAACACCTCAGGGTCACCCAAATCGACATCCACGCCGAGATTCGTCCGTAAACGGCTCAAGTCGATTTCGATGATGACGGGTATGCTGTCGTCCGAGCTATCCTTTTGATTAAAGCGGATGAGGATGTCTTTAACCTGTCCGATCGGCACGCCCTTGAACTTAACGGGAGCGCCGATGGCCAAGCCATTGACCGAGTCGTCAAAATAAAGGACGAACTCCGCCTGTTGCTTAAAGAAACTCCCTGAGCCAAACACCACCACCGCCGCAATCGCGAAAACGATAGCCGTGATAACGAATCCTCCGATTACTGCCGGGTTAGCTTTCTTGCTCATAGAAAGATGGATAGGTAATTAATGATCGTGCGTTGATTGGCAAAGATTTTCATGAAAAATATCTCATCTATACAGCGGCGCCCGAATTCTCCAGCTCCCCTCTCAGCAGGAAATTGCGAACCGTTTCAAATTCGCTGTGATCTCGCATCTCATTGGGATTTCCCACCTCAAGCTGATAGCGCGTTTTGGCGTCGAGGAAGATCGCGCGATCAGCGATGGCAAAGATGCTGGCCAGCTCATGCGTCACCACGACAAACGTGGCGCCCAGAGAGTCGCGCAACTCAAGGATCAAGTCGTCCAACAAACGTGAACTAATCGGGTCCAAGCCAGCAGATGGTTCGTCAAAAAACAAAACGTCCGGATCGAGCGCCATTGCGCGCGCCAGCCCTGCGCGCTTGCACATGCCGCCGGAAATCTCCGAAGGGTAGAAGTCTTCAAACCCGCGCAAACCAACGAGCGATAGCTTATAACTGGCGACTTCGCGGATTTCTTTGGGCTTCAGATTCGTGTATTCGCCCAGAGGCAAACCCACATTTTCCGCCAACGTCATCGAACTCCAGAGAGCTCCCCCTTGGTAAGTCACGCCAAAGCCCTTGAGCATTTCTTTCTTCACATCATCATCGGCTGAGGTGAAGTTGGCGCCATCGTAGAAAATTTCTCCGCGTGCAGGTTCCTTGATGCCGATCAGGTGCTTGAGCAGCGTGCTCTTGCCACAGCCAGAACCACCCATGATGATGAACACCTCGCCTTTGTTGACCTCGAAGTTGAGATCGTTCATCACGACAAAGCTTCCATAAGCCATATCCAGATGCTCGACGCGTATCTTTGGTTCACCAGTAGCCATAGCAGAACACGCTCAAACATCACCGTTAAGCCCTTGCAAGGCAAGGTTTTTGATGCGCAAATTGCCAGGACGCCCACATTACATCGACAAAGGGTGCAACATTCTCTTGGCTCAGGCTCGCCAACATGACCTACTGGAGTTACCACTTAATCTTCACCCTGCCGCTCGTGGCGGCGCTCTTCGCCTGGAACTGGCCTCGTTTGCGGCGGGCGCACTGGGTTTGCATGGGGATCGTCTGCCTCGTTGCCTTTATCTTCACCACGCCCTGGGATAACTATGCGGTATGGCTTGGCGTATGGGGGTTTGGCGATGACGTCAGCCTGGGCTACCCTGCCAGTAGCATGGCCATTGGCCCGGAGAATCCACAAGGTCTAACCTGGCTGGGACATATCCCCTTCGAAGAGTATTCGTTTTTTGTCATCGAATCGATCCTCGTCTGTTTATTGGTCGTGCGATTTTTACCAGCGCCAGGCAGTAAAGCTCAATGAGCCACCAGTCGACTCCTTATTCTGAGAGAATTTTGTATAAGTAAAACTACGCACCGTTAATTCAGTTCTACTGATTTCCAGCAGGGGCGCCTAACGCAATGATTCTAAGTTGACTTAGCCGTATGAGGTTCAGAATCTTTTCTTATTGGCACAATACTGCCATTATGAAAGCAATGAAACATCTACACCCATTCAACTTCAATAAGTCACGCCGCTTCTTTGCCGCTACTGCAGCGCTAGCCGCATCATCATCATCGGCCTTCGGTCTCATTAGCACACAAAGCCTATCCGTAAGCGCTGATGGACAATTCACCTACAGTAGCGGCTTGATCCACTACTGGACTGGCAGCCAAGGCTACTCGACCTACGATGTCGCCACCGGCGTGACCAACACGATCGGCAAGCCAGATGGAGCATTGACGAATGGGTTTGGCGATCCATTTGGCATATACGACTCGGCATCAGGCATGTTTTACGGAGCAACCTATTTGGACGGTGGCAACAGCTACATATACAGCTACAACACCTCGACCAGCACTTGGAGCGACGGTGTGCAGATGACCAATGCCTACGGCGGCGCCACCTATAATAACACGCTGTACGTTAGCGGCTTGGGTGAACCTTGGAATGGTGGCTATGGGCAGTCCACGTTCATTTTTGGCTTCAGTGAAGACGGCTTGCACGACGCGCTCATCGAGACTGGAGGCAACTCTTCCTACATGGCAATCGCACCCAACGGAGACATATACTATGCAAGGTTCGATTACGCGATAGCCAGCAACAACATCCTCTATCGCTGGGATGCAGCTGACGTCGCCAACGTCTTCAACGACTTAGCCGGCGGGGCAGAAGACACCTTCCTCACACTAGCCAATGCCGAAGTTATTCTTCAGCTTCCAGGCACCAGCAATGGGGTCGCAGTTGATGATGCGGGTAATGTATTTTTCACTACCAATGGTTCGTCTTCGATCCTGGGAATGGTGGATGACTCTTCTCCCGATGGCTATCAAACCATTGTGAGCAGCGCCGATGATGGCATCTATGGATGGTATGGCCCCATTTCAATCGAAGGTGATTTCACCGAGGGCGACCCACTCTACTTTTCACCCTATGGCTCGATAATCGAAGTCACCATGCAGGTGCCAGAACCTGCGCATTACGCACTGGTGGGCGGCTTATCGGTATTCGGATTGGTTTACTGCCGAAAGCGCAAGAAAAGTAGTGCTTCTGCTACTAGTATGTAGGACGATAGAAATGGTTAACGTGATGCAGACCTTTTATCACATAGTCTTGTTTATAGGGTTGGGCGCGCCTTTGGCGGCTCAGCCCTATTCGCTTGGGCTTGACGACAACAGCAACCCATACGATGCGCCGATACCAGGCTTCACTGGGCCTGGAGGTGAAGGCAAGGTCGACCTGCCGGGCTATGAAAACCCAAATGGTGAAACCTACGTGAATCCAATTTTCCTGAACTGGGCGGACGATGTGGTCAACTACTCCCCCGCCCTCGGCACGCACACCGACGGCACAACCGTCGTGGATCCGTTTTGGCAATTTTCAGGCGAAACACTGGGCCCCGTGACGGGCGACAATTTCGCCATCGCATCCCTGGGAGATCTCGACGCCGAGGCCATTAGCGCTAATTTTGAACCGGGCTCCTTGATCGTGAGCTTTAGCGAGCCGATCCGGGATTTCACTGGGGCCGATTTCGCTGTCTTTGAAAACGGATTCATCTCCAACTATAATACTGGCGGTACTGGTATTGGCGGCGTGTGGGCGGAACTGGCTTACGTCGAAGTATCCAGTAATGGCGTAGATTTCGCCCGTTTCCCCAGTGTCTCGCTAACGGAGTCAGCCGTCGGCGCCTACGGAACCATCGATGCGCGAAACGTCTATAACCTAGCAGGCAAGCATGTAAATGCCTATGGCAATAGCTGGGGCACGCCGTTTGACTTGTCCGAGCTCGCCGATCACGAGCTAGTCGCCGAAGGCAAGTTGGATATCAATGCGATCACCCATATTAAGTTGGTGGACGTGCCCGGCAGCGGTGATTTCCTCGATAGCTTGGGCAACCCGATCTACGATGGCTGGGTGACTTGGGGGAGCGGTGGCGCAGACATCGAGGCCCTCGGCGCCATTGGCCAAGCATTGACCTATGATGAGTGGAACGACGGCCGCGGACTCATCGCCAGCGAAGACCCCGACGGTGACGGTTGGAACAATTTTGCTGAATACGCCTTCCGGCTTGATCCCGAAACAACCGATGGCTATGCCGTTACGCGAATCGAGCAAGCTGAAGATGGCGTCCTCCACTTTGTTTTCCCACGTGACGAACGAAACGCAGACGTCATCTATGTCGTTGAAACTCAACTGGCGAATCTCGATGCAGAGAGCTGGATTGAAGCCGCTCGCTTTGGCCCGTTGACTGCTGTGAATTTCGACGACACCGTGATTGCAGCTTACCAAACGATCAACCAGTCCCCGCAAGCCAGTCTTGGGGTCTTACAAGATGTTTACCTGGAAGTCGTGATGCCTGGAGCTGGTGCAGGCGGGCGCTTCTTCCGACTCAAATTGGAGCCAATTGAATGACGTCCCGACGCCAACCGGCCTTTACCCTGATTGAGCTGCTGACATCCGTAGCGGTGATTGGCATACTATCTGGATTGGTGGCCATGGCCGTAGGCGAGGCGCGTTTTGCCGCGCAGAAAACAGAGTCGGCCAGCAATATTCGTGAGCTTGCCTCCGCAAATTTACTCTACGCCAATGATAATGGAAGCTTTGCGCCCAATGCAGATTTCCGTGATGTAGTTCACTGGCATGGCAAGCGATATGGAAGCAAGTTTGATGGAACTGACGGTTATTTAAGCCCTTATCTTGACGGAGGCCAAGTGCGCATCTGCCCGGTCTTTGCCGACATTTTGGAAGCGAGCGCGGGCGATCATTTTGACGAAGGCACTGGCGGTTACGGCTACAATGCCACCTACTATGGCGCGCGCGCCGATCTCTGGAACGCCCCCGTCGCAGTCGGCGCAAGCCGCGACGATTACATTCCCTGGTATTGCCGTGGAAACCTGCCGTCCCGAATCGAAAACGCCACGAACACGGTCATGTTTACTTCCACCGCGATTGTCAAAGGCGGCGGTGTCGTGGAAACCGGCAACGCTGTGCCCTACCGACATTTGCAAAACGGCAATCTCGGCGAAATCGCCACCCCAACCTGCCATTTTCGCTTTCGCGGCCAGGCAATCGTGGCTTGGGGCGATGGGCACGTCACCTTCGAGGAACAAAATGATGTTTCAACTGAACACAATGTCTATTCGGACGATAACTCCCCACATAGCGTTGGTTGGTTCGGTGACATTGATTGGAACGGCCCATGGAACCCCAATTCCGACCTCCAACGCGCCTATTAGAGCACTTTTCATCCAATACAGCTGCTGCTTCGGTTGGCGCAATGATCCAACCGAAGCCTGCCTCACAGCCATTTTGCGCAGCAAAATCTTTCGATGCAACCGGACGTTGCCGGGACGCTGCCTACTGGTAGATTTCGGCGCCGCTTTCGGAGAATTGCTTGGCTTTTTCCTGCATGCCTTGTTCGAGGGCTTCCTGTTCGGAGAGGCCTTGCTTGTCGGCGTAGTCGCGGACGTCCTGCGTGATTTTCATCGAGCAGAAGTTCGGGCCACACATCGAGCAGAAGTGCGCAGTCTTGGCGCCTTCCATCGGCAAAGTGGCGTCGTGGTAATCTCTGGCCTTTTCCGGGTCGAGTGAGAGGTTGAACTGGTCTTCCCAACGAAATTCAAAGCGGGCCTTGGAGAGTGCGTTATCGCGGAATTGGGCCGCTGGGTGTCCCTTGGCGAGGTCGGCAGCGTGGGCGGCGATCTTGTAGGTGATCACGCCTTCGCGGACGTCGTCCTTGTCCGGCAAGCCGAGGTGCTCCTTCGGAGTCACGTAGCAAAGCATCGCACAGCCGTACCAGCCAATCATCGCCGCGCCAATACCCGAGGTAATGTGGTCGTAGCCCGGAGCGACGTCGGTGGTTAGCGGCCCGAGCGTATAGAACGGCGCTTCGTGGCACCACTCCAGCTGCTTTTCCATGTTCTCCTTGATCATGTGCATCGGCACGTGGCCAGGGCCTTCGTTCATGACCTGCACGCCGTATTCCCAAGCGCGCTCGGTGAGCTCGCCCTGGGTCTTCAGCTCGCCGAACTGCGCGGCGTCGTTGGCGTCGGCAATGGAGCCTGGACGCAAGCCGTCGCCGATGGAGAACGACACATCGTAGGCGGCGCAGATTTCGCAAATCTCGTCCCAGTGCGTGTAGAGGAAGTTTTCCTTGTGATGCGAGAGGCACCACTTGGCCATGATCGAGCCACCGCGCGACACGATGCCCGTCATACGGCGGGCGGTCAGTGGTACGTAGCGCAGGAGCACGCCGGCGTGGATCGTAAAGTAGTCAACGCCCTGCTCCGCTTGTTCGATGAGGGTATCTTTGTAAATTTCCCAAGTCAGGTCCTCGGCCTTGCCGTTGACCTTTTCCAGCGCCTGATAAATCGGCACTGTGCCGACCGGCACCGGGCAATTGCGCAGGATCCACTCGCGGGTCTGGTGAATGTTTTTGCCGGTGGAAAGATCCATCAGCGTGTCACCGCCCCACTTGACCGACCAACGCATCTTCTCGACTTCTTCTTCGATCGAGGAAGCCACGGCGCTGTTGCCGATGTTGGTGTTGATCTTCACCAGGAAGTTCCGCCCAATGATCATCGGCTCGAGCTCCGGGTGGTTGATGTTGGCCGGGATAATTGCGCGGCCGCGGGCCACTTCGTCGCGGACAAATTCAGCAGTGATCTCTTCTGGGATCGAGCAGCCAAAGCCTTCGCCCGGGTGCTGCTTGCGAAGGTCGGTGGACGGCAGGCCAGCGCATTCGGCGGACGACATCATCTCCTCGCGCAACTGCTGGCGCTTCATGTTTTCGCGGATGGCAATGTATTCCATCTCGGGCGTAATGATGCCCTGGCGCGCATAATGCAACTGGCTGACGGACTTCACGCCCGGCTTGGCGCGGAGCACCTTGCGGCTGCCGCGGGCAAAGTATTCGATGCGGTTGCGGGCGCCTTCCTTTTCGGCGCGCTCGCGGTGCTTTTCGGACAGGTAACCGTCGTCAATCGGGCGGAATTCGCGGCCTTCGATTTCCTCAACGTCGCCGCGCTCCGTGATCCACTTTTGGCGCACGATTGGCAGGCCCTGGGTCACGTCGCCATGGAAATCGGGGTCCCCCCAAGGGCCGGAGGTGTCATAGATGCGGACGGGCGCATTGGGCTCGGTGGAGCCGTCGGGGCGCTTGGTGTCGCTGAGGGTGATCTCGCGCATCGGCACGCGGATGTCTTCGCGGGAGCCCGTCACATAGACGCGCTGAGAGTTCGGGAACAGAGAAGTTTTGGCGGCGCCGTTATTTTCGCTCATCGTAATTAAAGCCGGTTGCAAGTTTCGTTGGACGACAACGCTACGCCCCGGCACGTCGCCGATTCGCAATGGGTCGATTGTCGCAGAGTGAGTTCCATAATTTTTCCCTTCGGCGGCATTACCCGCATCAGGTTCCAAGGGTTCGGCGGGCGCTCGCCCTGCCATCTCAGCCCGTCGCGCCGGGCTCCCCAATTGTGCTACTAGCGAAAATCAACTAACAGAACTAGGCAATGGAAAAATCAGCCTGGCATCAACGCCAGTAAGATAACCGCGATTACAGCCAAAGCAATGCCTTGGAGGATGTATGGCGTTACTCGTTCACTGCCTTTATCACTATCTTGCATACCTATTTAATCGGCTTTTCCCCGTTAAATTAAAGGGGAATTTCCATTGTGCAGTAAAAACTTTACGCCACACTAACGGTATGAGCGCATCCATTACCTTTCAGAAGAAAGTCGAATTCAGTGAAACCGATATGGCTGGCATTGCGCATTTTACGAATTTCTTCTGCTGGATGGAGGCCGCCGAAGCTGAACTGTTCGAGTCCCTGGGCGCGCCAATGATTGAGAGCGAGAACGGCGTCACGGCCGGCTGGCCGCGCGTTCGCGTGAGCGCAGAGTTTCATGCACCCGTGCATTTTCGAGACATTGTCGAGGTGCAACTCACGGTTAAGCAGGTAAAAATCCGCGCTGTGGAGTATGCTTTCCGCATTTATCGCCTAGGGGAAGATGCGCCAGTCCATGTCGCCACGGCCTCAATGACCACCGTTTTCGCTAAACGAAACCCAGATACCGGCGCCATCGAATCGGCAGAAATCTCCCCCGAGCTCGCCAAAGCATTGGTCGAGCTGGCCGAAGCGGTTGATCAGTAAGCTTTCTCGTCGGGATGGAGCAGAATCCTGCACGTCTGGGCCATGATTTCCAAATCCAGCCAGAGTGACCACTCCGTGATGTACTCCAGGTCGTATTGCACCCGGTCGCGAATCATGTCCGGTTGGGTAATTTCTCCCCGAAAGCCGTTACACTGCGCCAGTCCAGTGATGCCTGGCTTCACGAAATGGCGCTGAGGGTAGATGCGGACCGCTTCGCCAAATAGCTTGTCATGTTGCGGCAAATGCGGGCGGGGGCCGACAATGCTCATCTCGCCCTTGAATACGTTCCAAAATTGCGGCAACTCATCCAAGCTGGTCCGCCGAAGAAATTGGCCAAACGCAAAAACGCGCGGGTCTCCCCTGCTGGCCTGGCGCGCTTCATCGTCGTTTTTCACATGCATGCTGCGAAATTTATAGATCGTGAAAATGGTCTTATTGTAGCCGCGACGCTCCTGGCGGAAAAAGACGGAGCCCGGCGACTCCTTACGCTGACGACTGCGCACCCATAAGATCAGTGGCGGCAGGATGAGGAGCAGGACCGGCGTCGCGATGATCAGATCCAGCGCACGCTTCACTATGCGGTTAAAGGGATTCTCCAGCGGTTCTTCGCGGGGAATGAAAAAAGTGTGCGGCCCGTCCTTGACCGAGGTCAACGGCTGCTCGAAGAATTCGGCCCAGGGATTGTAAATGAGCACCTGACAGCCCTGCTCTTCCGCCACACCCATGATTTTTTGGACCCAGAGTTTGGACTGCTTGGTCTCCAATAGGATTAGCTGATTCACGTAATACTTCGAGACCAGCTCCTCCAATTGCCCAACATTACCCACAAAGCCCTCGGCGACTTCCGCACTTGGCTCCACCGCAGTGTCCACCAGGCCGATTAGCTCAACACCCAGTGATTTCTTCCCCTCAATCCACTCGCTCATGCGGTCAAAGTTCTGCCTGCTGCCCACCACGAGGCAGCGGCGCGTGTTGCCACGCTTAAACAGAAGCTGAGAGATGATGCGCGGAAGCATAGAATTGAGCGCAAACAGCAGCAAGTAACTGAAAACGAGGTAGGCGCCTACGAAGATACGGGAAATCCCCTTGTCTTTCGTTGCGAAAATAATGCCAAACATCATGACCAGCAACACGGCCGTTTGCAGATTCGTCACTTGAAATATCCGCGCCTGATGTCGGCGGAACAATCCAGGCGCCAACAGCGTGTAGAACTGGAAAAAAATAATGCCGCTGGCGGTAATCCCCATCAAGTAGAGCGGGAAGTTAATCAGCTCATAGTTATAGCGTTCCGTATATTCGACGCCAATAACTGCCTGGCAGACGAACAGCGCATTAAGCACCGCGATTACCACGCATCCATGGAGTGTCAATAGTCCCTGAGAGCGACGATCAATCATAGAAACTATACCCTAACGTAGGAGTCAGTTTACACAAGGCAACCGGTAAAATTCACTGCAATTTCAGAATGAACCATGCATTTACGACTGTCCAACCGTAGATCGCCGCCAGCATGGCAAACAACAAGTTAAAGCCATAATTCCCATAGCGGAATAACGTCCGTTGCTTAACGATTGGACCAATGTCGTAATAAGTCAGCGCAATGACTGTTCGAATACCCCAATAGAGTGTCAACAGACCCGCCAACGCAGCGCCCAAGCGGGGTTCTTGCAAAAAAGCGTCTGCAAATAAGATGGTGATGGCGCCAAAGAAGAAATTCAAGGCTTGGATGTAGCGGCTGTAGGTGTGCGCAATTTGCTGATTCAGCCTAGTCGGCATCGCGGCAATGCCTGCATCCCAATACAGAATGCGGCGCACCCATTCATAGATCAGGGCGATGAAGATTTGCCCCGTTCCCGCGACATAAAGCAAATTTGTGGTCAGTGTCGTATTCATGGTTCTTCGGTGTTATGCAAAGCTTAGTTCAGTTGTTTTTATCTAACAAAGTCAGGCTGCGATGCGTTGCGGCTTCCCCATTCCAACGTCGGGAAATCCAGGCGTGAAGTGGGCCCGTACAAACTCTGTTTTTGTCCAAAAAGGCAGCGCCGCGCGCAACAAGTCATCACGCCAAACGTTTAGCCGCGCCCGATGCATTTGCCACGGCAGGTGCTTAACGCGAAAACGCAGTGTCTGCCTCAACCGGCGATTGAAAGCAATATACCGCTCCAAGACAAATTCGTTGAAGCCGTCCTCGTCAGCAGGGTCCGGCGCGAACGCATAGTCGGCGACAATTGCGATGCCGCCGCGAGCCAGTTCGCCTTGAAATCGACGGTTATGCTGCTCGTGCGCATAATGCATCGTGGTCCACTTATAGGGCAATCCATAGGTAATCGGGCCCGCAATCCGGGCCAGAAGCTTGGGCACATATTCCCGCAAGAAATGAATGCCGGGTTCGCCATTTACGCGTACGTAAGTTCGCACATTCAGGAAGATGTGCTCGCCAGGCTTGAGCAGCCAATGCGGCAAGTTTGGCCAACGCGCCAGTCGCAAATCTGTCATCTGGAAAAAGACCAGCGTAATCACCGCTTGTCCTTCGAACAAATCCAGTGGAAACGGCGTGTGAGGCTGCAACTCCTCCGGCTCGATGATAAAATGCAGCATCAACACGTCACGCCAGCCAGCATACATCAGCGGGCCGCCTTCTGCGTTCATGGTTTCCACCGCGCGCTCGTGAGGAGGCGCATTGTGGCGGGGTGGTTCGGTTAGTTTCAGTAGCATGGCGAGTATTCGTTAAGCGTTTGGTTTTTGCTTCATCTGGTCTTCAACGCTCGGGCGCCCGCCATCATCAGCAGGGCTCCGATCAAGAAACCAACCGGAAGCAGCCCGAGACCAGCAATGCCGAGAAAGAGCAATTGCGCGGCCCCGGTGACGAGAATCGTTGGAAAGGCCATGTAGGCCGCGCCGACCATCAGCAACAGCATGCCTGGAAGCGCTCTCATGCCGGTAGTTCCTCCTCGATGCGTTCCAGCCAACCGGCTTTGGGCGCGGTCAGCAGCGTGATTAATCTGGCGTCCCATTTCTTTGCAAAATAGGCGCCGGTGACCATCAATCCGTTCCAGGCAAGCACAGCGTAAAGCCATGGCTCACCGAACAGCTCCGGCGCTAACAGTGGCAGCAAGAGCGGGATTAGATTAAACCAGATCGTGTTGATCCACAGCCAGTTCCGTGGCGCACCCTTATGAGCGAAGCGCTGCCAATAGCCGATCAGCATCCCATAACCCATGATCGGCACAATCGCTAAGACCAGCGTTGCCACCAGGTAGAGCGCATGAACCACAATCGCGATCCCCAGCAAAGTGTTCGCAATGGCCATTGTCAGTGCAATGCGGCGGGCTCGTAGGTCCAAAATATCAAAATTGTCTTTCATCTTTTCCTCCAAAATTTTAGTTCTATATTTTCAGGATTATCTGAAAATTAAGTTCAAATAAAAGGTTACCCAGTTGTCGCCGTTGAAGTAGCCCAGAGCATGCCCAAGACGACGTCGACGCTTACGATTCGCGACTGGCGCAATGCCGATGGCGCGATCCAATGGGCGTTCATTGTTTTCGTATTTTCGATTAATTTTGAAAATTATATTCATGACGTTGATTTCAATAGAATGTTGATGCTTTAACCCTTATCCGAAGAACTTCAGGGCGGTGGGAACGACTTTACTGCGCTCAGATCGAGAAATACGATCCATTACGGAAGACGCGACGGAAACGAATTCTCCGAGATCTTTCATCATTTGGGAAAACTCTTTGGCCTCGGCTCCGGGGAGCTTGCTGGTGCGTGCCGCGCAGTCATCGAGCACCGCCATCGCGGGCTCAATCTCCCGGCGCTTGCGCTCGCGTGTAATCGCGCAAAACATCTTCCAGACGTCTTTCTCCGCCTCATAATAGTCTTTGCGCTCGCCCTTGAGCGCGGTGGGGCGCAGCAAGCCCCACCCTACCAATTCGCGCAGATTGGCGTTGGCGTTGCCACGGCTGATCTGGAGCAATTCCATAATCTGGTCCGTATTCATCGGCCCCGTGCTGGTCATGAGCGTCGCATGAATCATCGCCATCGTGCGATTAATACCCCAGGCGCTGCCCATCGCGCCCCATTGGCGGATGAAGTCTTCGCGAGCCTGTTCAAGTTCTGTTACGACTGTCTCTTCTTTTTTCATTCTTCATTTTCAATATTTACCGAAAATACAAATTCGTCAAGCGCAATTAATTCAGAAATTCTCGTCGGGAAAGGTTGACATGAACTCAATTTACCTAATTCTATGCATTTAATGCATTACTTTAGCTTATGCAAAAGCAAAAATTCTGAAGCAATTTCGAATATCATTGTGCTGATACTTGGCCCTGTTTTTGCTCTGTCGACGAAGACTTTCACTGTAACCGAAGAAACCACCAACCTAGCTGCCTAATGAACTTGGAAACCGCTATCGGACTATTACCGAATGAAGAACGCCGCGCCATTTCTCGCGACCCCTTCCTGATTGAGTACGCCAATCTGAAGCTCGCCGCGCTCAAGCAGCCAATCGTTGGCGATTTGTCGAATTACCCGTTCATGCGCCTGGCCAAGGGCATCCTGGCTGAGTATCAGGAGCAATCGCGCCTGCTTTCCGGCCACCTGAGCCCAGTTGATCAGCGCGCGCAGGACTTTATCGACAAGTATTTGGAAGACCTGCCAGCCGAGGAGCCGCGCCCACGCCTGCCCTCCAACACCCTTTGCCTGGACCGCCATGGCCTCGCCCGCGTGCTGTCGATCCCGCCGGACAAGGAAGACTTCGCCTCAGACATCATTAATAGCTACCGCGTCCACAATGGCGTGCTGCACAACCCGAAGAATGATCGCCGCACCACCAAAGGCGTCTTCCACGTAACCGAAGGCGGCCTGCCCATTCCAGCCGACAAAAAGTCCGTCCCCAAGGTCACCTTCGCCCGCATGTTGACTGCGGCGCTCAAGCCGCCTTCAGCGCTTAAACAGCTTCCCTTCACGTCCTCGCTGGACAAGCCAGCCGAAGTTTGGACCTCGCTGCTCATGCGTCCGGTCGTTTGCCCCGGCGTCGAAGGCATCATCTCGGAAAAGCGCTACGAAGTCCGCTTCTTCGCCCCGGGCAACATGGTCGCCAACCTCGACTTCGTGGAATCCATTTTCGGCAATGCCGGCGACCCATTCCTGCCGGAAAATGACGCCGCGCTCGATGTTCGCCATTGGACTGGCCATACTGGCTGCGTAATCCTCGCACCACACCTGATTACCCTCACCAAGCGCGAACTCGGCCTGCCCCACATCGAAGAGGCAACCGACCTGCAAAAGCGCGACGGCATGTGCTGGGAAAAGGAAGATGAACTCTATAATGACGGCGGCGCCTTCAAGCTGACTTGCCGCGATGCCTCCGGCGTGGTCATCACCATCATTGCGGACAATTACTTCGGCTACTGCAAAAAGGAGGTGAAGACGCAGATCAGCTTTGCCGCCAACCTTTATGGTCTGGCCGAAGAAGAGCACGCAGGCGGCGCCATCGCCTTCCCCAGCTATGACCTTGGTGAAGAATTTCGACTGGCGAAGTTCATCCCCGAGCTCGACCACACCTTTGAGCAGGCAATGCAGCTCCTCGGCGACAAGGTCATTCGTCAACCCGAAGGTTACGCCGTCGACAAGGAGTATCCGGACATCCATTACGTGCCCGAAGACACCGAGATTTCCCTGGCTGAACAAACCGTTTGCTGGGGCAAGGAAGACGGCCGCGTCTGCATGCGCCTGAAACCTCATGTCACTTACGTCCTGCCTTCCGGATACAAGATTGAGATGCTGCGTCCCGCAACCGAAGGCCGTCGTTGGCGTTTAGTGGGCACCTCCGCCGAAGGCACTTTCTGCCACAAGCCCTGCACCGTATCGGGCGGCGGTAAATCCGAAATTTCCAAGTCCATTTCTGACGCGATTATTTACGCGCCGGTGATCGTGGCTGACTTCGAGGCCGACTTCGACCGCGTGGAGGAAATCATCAGCAAGGAATACGGCATGCGCTTCAAGGACGATTCCAAGAATCGCGAGCATGGCCGCAAAATCCTCGGCCCAGAGCGCACGCTTGGCTCGGTCATCAAACTGCTGACCCCCGCGCCGGAATACACCGACGATTACAACGAGTGGCTCCGCGAGATTCCCTTCTACATCAAGGAGCTCGTCTTCATCCTCAAGCGCTTCTATAAAGAAGACTGGGAAGGCGAATGGCGCAGCCGCTTCAGCGTGGACTCGGTCAATGGTTCCTCCGGCAATTGGCTCAAATACAAGGATATGCGCCTCATCACGCAATACCTGCGCGTAGGCTACAATGCCGATGGTTCGTGGCGTATCTTTGGGCTCCGCAAGGACTTCCACCCCGCCGCCAAGCTCCAGACCGAAGACGACATTTCCGCCGCAGTGGTCATGCCCGCAGACAAAATCGAGAACCTGAACACGCGTTACAATAACTCGTCCGTCAAGTTCATCGAAAACTGCGAGTTCCGCCTGTTCCAGCGTCCGGATGACGCCATTACCCGTGGTTATGACAAGCGCACCGAGCTCGACATGTCCAAGGCCGGCAACTTCTTCTCGAACTACGAGGGCTTGAGCCGCGCATTCGTGCAGGACATGACCGAAGACGCGATTCGCTTCGAGCAATTCACCGAGCCGATGCAAACGGCAATGAAGGAATTCCTCGCCGACGAGCGCAGCCAATACATGGTCGTCAACTCCAACCCGCGCCTAGTCGACGGTAAGCCGACCAAGAACCCACGCTACCTGCAGGACCGCGACGATTTGGTCGATCCGCGCCATTTCTACCTTGGCAACATCGGCGTGCGCCTGTTCCGTCGGATCGAAAACGGCAAGCAAATCCCCATGCCGGTCAACGCCGTACTGCCGGGCCGCCGCAACAATCCACCGGAGCCAGGCATTCGTTCGCTGGCCGTGTTCAACCCGATTCACTTCCTGCCGCTGCCGGAGTTCTTCATGGAAGTCATCTCCTCGATGACTGGCAAGAGCCCGTCAACAACTGGAGCCGGTTCCGAAGGCGCCTTGACCAAGGGCCCCTTCAACTGCCTGCCTCCGATTGTCGACCTGAACAACGCGCTCGTTTCCTTCATCCTCACCGGCTATCAGCCGTTCATCACCGCCGCCGGATACGTTGGCCCGAAGAACCGCGTTGACCACGACATTTCACTGCTCGTGCCCGAAGTCTGGAGCCGCATGAAGCCACGCGAACGCGACCCGGAAGCCTTGATCGAAGACGGCATGCTTGAGCCGGTGCCGGACGTCGAGTTCGAAGGCAAAACGATTAAGTCCAGCATCCTCGGTTACCGCATTACGGACCGCTTTGTGCGCCATTATTTTGGCCGCGTCTTCGGCAACCCGGCCGCAGTGCTGACCGATGAAATGCTCAAGCCCGAATTGCAAGGCCTCGACGTTTACGCCGACGGCATGGACAACATCTTGGGCGTCCACAAGCGCGTCGCCGAACTCTACTTTGAGGACGGCTCCATCGAAGGCGCCTGCCCACCACTCAAAGCCCTCCTTCACATCATGAGGGACGGTGAATTCGAGGGCAAAGGCCTATCCGATCCGGATATCCGCAACCTCTTCTCGCGCAAGGCGCTCATGGAGAGCGACTGGTATCAGGCCCGCCTGAAACAGCGCAAGGACGTCGAGGTCAAGCTCTGGGAGCGCCACGAATCTTACTTGAAGGCCGAGATCGAAAAACTCTGCCCTCACAACCAATCCGAGGCATGCACGGAGCTCAACGCACGCCTGCAACACGCCATCGAAACGCTGGGCGTCTTCCGCGCGGAAGGCCGCGTCAAGCAGCTCGAAGGCACCATTGGCGCTGATCCTTACCTCTATCAGTAAGCATCAGCCCCCGTCTTTCGCCCTGCCCTCAGTCCAGGAATGACCCTAGCTGAGGGCTCGGCAAGAGACTTTCAAAATCCCAATGACTCAAACCCTAATCGTCGGCCAAGGCTTGGCTGGCAGCGTTCTCGCGTGGGAACTCGCTCAGCGTGGCCACCACGTGCGCATCATCGATAACGGGCATCGGACCAGTTCCTCGCGCGTCGCGGCAGGCATGGTCAACCCAGTCCAGGGGCAACGGCTCAACCTTGCCTGGCGCATCGAAGACTGCCTGCCCGCCACGCTGGATTTCTTCGCCCGGATGGAACATGAATTTGGGCGGACCTTTTTCCACCAGACGCCCATCCTCCGCTTGGTGAACAACGAGAAGGAAGCCGCCTTCCTCGAGCAACGGCAGGCGGATGAGCGATTTCAGCCATTCCTCGGCTCTTTCGAACCACCCGGCTCCAACGCGCCTCTCAGCGACGAATTCGGCGGCCTGAAGATTTTTCGCAGCGGCTACGTCGAGATGAATCCGTTGCTGGATTGTTTGCGGGATCATTTTGATTCCGCAGGCATGCTTTGCGCCGCAGAGTTTGTTTACGAGGAGCTGGAATTGACCGATAATGGCGTCCGCTGGCGCGACGAATCCGCCGAGCGCATCATCTTCGCCGAGGGGTTCCGCATTCTGGAAAACCCTTGGTTTAAAGACTTCAATTTCCAGCCCAACAAAGGCCAAATCCTGACGGTGTCGTCCGATCAGGCATTTCCCACACACCCGATCAACCGCAGCAAGTGGATCATCCCGCAACCCGACGGCACAGCTTGGTGCGGCTCCACTTATGGGCGTGGTCAGACGGATTTCGAAACGACCGACGAAGGCTGTGAGGAAATCCTGAGCAAAGTCGCAGCCACCCTGCCCGAGCATCGCCTAACGGTCGTTAACCGACGCGCTGGGGTGCGCTGCTCCACCGGAGATCACGTGCCACGCGCAGGCTTTCATCCAGAGCATCCACGCCTCGGCGTGTTCAATGGCTTCGGCTCCAAGGGCAACGTGTTTGTCCCCTGGTTGGCCCTTCAGTTTACGGAAAACTTGATCAACGGCGCCCCGCTGCCGGAAGAATGCGACTTCCGCCAAAGGCCGCCCTACAAGAAGAAAAAATGATTACCATGCCTCGCCTCACCCACATCGTGCACGAGCAACTGGACGCAGTCTTGCAACCTGGGGACTACGCCATCGACGCCACTGCCGGCAACGGCCACGACACGCTTTTCCTCGCCCAGAAAGTCGGCAAAACCGGACTGGTGCTCGGCATCGACCGACAAAATGCCGCCCTAAAGACTACCGCGCAGCGCCTGACAGACGCCCAGCAAACGGAGCAAGTTAAGCTGATTCAGGCGGACCACGCCGACATGCTCGAAGTGCTGCCCGGAAATTGGCTCCACCGCGTGAAGGCCATTGTGTTCAACCTCGGCTACTTGCCAGGCTCGGACAAAGAAGTCATCACGCAGGCAGAGTCGACCCGCATGGCGTTGGATACATCGATCAGGCTACTGGCGCCCGGCGGGCTCCTGTCCGTGCTAATCTATCGCGGCCACGAGGGCGGTCACGACGAGGAGCGCATGATTACCCGCTGGCTCACCGAAGTCGATGGCGCCTTTGCCCAGGTAGAGTGGAACGACGGCGAATTCCCCACCGAAACCAGCCCACGTCTACTTTCCTGCTACCGCTGAGTAGCAGGTCCAAGGGCTCAGTCCTGCCAATGCGCCCAGTGAAACTCGGCGACGCCGACACTGGCCGGATGCCAGAATTTCCAGTCATGCCCACCGGGTGATTCCATGTAAGTCAGGTCGAGCCCTTGCGCCTCGGCGTAGTCGCGGAACTTGTGATTTTGCTCCAGCAGGAAATCCTCCGTCCCAATGTGCTGATAAATCGGCGGATACGTTCCACCGGCAGCCAGATGCTTCTCTATCCGCTGATAGTGGTCGTGCGCAGCATAGCGCTCGGGAAACTCATTCTGTGGCCCAAGGTATTCGAGCATGATCCTTGTCGATTTCGCATGGGGGTCCATGTAGTCAAAATACGTGGAAGACAGCCCACTGACCGAGGAAAATTGAGCCGGTTTTTCGAGCATAAAGCTCATTGCGCCACAGCCGCCCATCGAAAAACCAGTGACCGCGCGCTTGTCCGGATTAACGCGATACCATTCGTCGATTGCGGGCATAAACTCGTCGAAGAAAAACGTTTTGAACAGCGATTTCTTCGGCGTCTCGTCCGCACGCGCTTCCTGATTGCGCGCTGTTTTCGCTGGATAAAACGAATCGATGTAATACGAGCCGACATCACCGTCGAAACAGGTGTAAATGAATGGCTTGGTCTTGAGCTCCTTTTGCAGCTTCGACATCACCGCCCAGGTGTCGTAGGGCGCACCGTAGCCATGCAGCGTATAGAGGATCGGAAAGCGCGCAGCGGGCTCGCGATTATAGACCGGTGGCAGAACAACGACCACCTTGATGTCCCGCTCCATCGATCGGGAGTAGAGCGTAAAACGATCCACCTGACAGCCTTGCTCACTGATCTCCGTTTGCACATCTGAACGTTGAAAGCTTTGGGCATTCATCGAGGCGGGGATTACAAGCAGGAGCAAAATGAACAAGCAAGGGGACTTCATGTAGATATCACGACTAACTCAATCAAGCCTATGATTGTCAATCATACTATACATTTTGCGCGTGAAAAAGCTCGTGATTAGCCAAAACCTAGCTAAGGTATAAAGTAACTAACTACTCGCTAACACTACTCTATGATTTCCCACCGCGTTTTTGGTCCGCGTTTTTTGGGGATAATGCTGTTCCTGGCATTATCATGCCAGTGCTTCGGCAAGCCGTTTGCAGTCTCCAACATCAATAACCTGCGCTCGGACAGCGTGATAATCTGGGCGGACTACCTGACAGAGCCTCCCAGCCAAACGTTGCCGCTCACTGAGCCCTTTCCCACCGACATAGGCGGGCCAACCGTCACCATTCCCGCCAACGGAGGCGACGTCCCACAACTCATTGACCGCTCCGATGCGCCGCTACCCGGCGTCTATGTGGTCAACGGCTCCCAGAGCAGCTTTCAGCTCAACCTTTCCAGTGCAGTCCAGGGCTTTGGCGCCGTCATGGAGCCAGCTACGGTCGGCAGCACCCGCTTTGTCATCGAATTCTTCAGCCCCTCTTACCAATTCGTTTACCGCACCAATGTTTTCAGCGATGGCGAACCGGTTTACGTCGGCGGCATCGACCCAGACTCACAGCTTTTCCTGATCCTGATCTACGCGGTTGACCAAACGACACAGCAGCGCGTGCCGTTTTTCATTGGCGATCTGGAGTTTCAATTCAAGCCCGAGACCCTGCCCTTGCCCGAGCTGCCAATTGTCAGTTCCGAAACAGTGGAAATCTCCCCCACCGACACCTATCTGCACAAAGGACTCGGCGCACGCTACCGAACCAACACCACCTTGACCGCCACGGAAGACCACGAAAACGCCCATGACCTGCTCGATTATTTTCCAG
Organism: Cerasicoccus frondis; assembly: GCA_031296915.1. Taxonomy (GTDB): domain Bacteria; phylum Verrucomicrobiota; class Verrucomicrobiia; order Opitutales; family Cerasicoccaceae; genus Cerasicoccus; species Cerasicoccus frondis. The sequence goes on from JAVDPC010000001.1 coordinate 81,884, forward strand.
CTCTGCGGGCGGGTGACATCCTGCTCTTTGAGCGCCTGGGCGTATCGCTCTACAATGATCGGCTGAACAATCTGCTCGGCGTGTTCATGTCGACCGAAGAGCTGCGGCCCAGTGATCAGTTTCAACGCCTGCCCACGGCCATCGCCGCTGGCGTCGGCTTCTACACCTCCTTTGTCCAGGGTGAGGACTCAACCATCAGCACGCCAACGAACATCGCGCAAGATTTCCTCATCGGCGACCAATCCATTGTCACCGTTCCCCCGAGGGCCCGCTATGTCTTCTTCTCCAAAGCAATCCCAGTCGCCGAGGGCGGCCCGCTCTCTGTCCGCATTAGCCACATTCAGCGCCTCGCATTCCTGGAATGGGTTGCGGCCATGGGTTTGGTCGGCGAAAATGCCGAACTCGACAGCGATCAGGACGGCGATGGCCTGACCCTCCTCGAGGAGTTCGCCTACGGCCATGATCCGACCCGCGAAAACCGCGAGCCGCAGGACTTCGCGTTTGCGCCCAACGGTTTTCTGCAGGGCAATGCGCTGCGCATCGCGCTGGGCGCCCGCACGGACGCGCCCGTCCTTTACCACGCCGAATTCTCCAACGACATGGTCCAATGGGACCGCGTTTCCGACATCGGCATCGCCTATCGGGATGAGTCCGACAGCGGACGCGCCATTTTCGCTGTGGATGATCCATCCCCTGGCCCCACCCGCTTCGGTCGCATCATCATCGAATACCTGCCACCCATTTCCAACTAATCATTATGCTCATGAATATTCGCAAAGCACTTCCACTATCCGCCCTCCTCCTCGGCCTGCTATGCCCGGCGCTCAGCGCGCAAAGCATCAGCTACTATCTGGAGTTCCCAACTGACACCGTCCAGGGATCGGTGACCGCCGCAGACTATGAAGGACAGGTTGAGGTCACCACATTTAACTTTGGCGGGAATTTGCCGGTCGATATCGGCGCAGCGGCCAGCGGAAGTCCAATTGGCAAGGTTGCCCTGGAGCCTATTTATCTGCTGATTCAAACCGATAGCAAAGCCCTGCCCGGTCTGTTTCAAAACATGTTGCGCGGCACCCATATCCCTGAAGTCATCTTGAGAGGCGTTCGTGACAATGACTCCAGCAACACTACCTCTAATTTGGAAGTATTCCTGGAGCTGAAGCTTCTGCTGGTTTACGTGAGTGAAATTCAGTTGGAAGGCGTCGAGGGTGATCGCGGCGTGTTCAATGTCGTCCTTGAATGGGGCGCCATGGATTTAAAAACGTTCAGCACCAATCCACAAACCGGCGAGCCCGTAGCCAATCCATCTGCCATCTGGAGCCGGGTAAAGAATGCTGCCGAATACGCAGTGGAATAAGCTGATCAATCAGCTCTGAAAGAACCCGCGCTGCTTCTCCGAGATCGGCAGGCCGACCTTTTCCATCGCCAGGAGCATGTCCTCCCACACGAGGCGCTTGGCTTGGTTGGTCTGGTTGCGGAGCAGGTAACTAGGGTGGTAGGTAATGATCAGCGGCACGCCGGAAAACTCCAGCCACTGCCCGCGAACTTTGCCCATGCGGCGGTCGGGGTCGTAGCCCAGCAAACCGTTGGCTGCAGTTAGGCCGAGGGCCACGATCACCTTGGGCTTCACGATCTCCAGTTGGCCGATCAGGTACGGCAGGCAGTAATTGATCTCGGCTTCGACGGGGGCGCGGTTGCCATAGGGCTTATCGTGCTCGGGCCGCCAGTTCATGATGTTGCCAATGTAGGTCTGCTCGCGCTTCACGCCCATGGCGCCGATGATCTTATCGAGCAGTTGCCCGGCCTTGCCAACAAACGGCTCGCCCTGGATTTCCTCGTCCTCGCCCGGCGCTTCGCCGCAGAAGAAAATATCCGCATCAATATTGCCAACGCCGAAGACGACCTTTTTGCCCGGGCGCAGGTGCTCGTTGCAAACTTCGTCCGCCAAGACCTTTTCACGGAGCCAATCCCACTGCGCCTGCTTGTCGCCCTCGGGCAACTCAAAGGCCGAGGGCGCAGGGATTTCCTTCACGCCCGGCGGCAAGCCCTGTCCCTTTTGCACGGTTTTCTTGGCGGCCTTCTTTTTGACTGGCGCTGAGCCAGGAGATTTCTCCGCCTCAGCGATGAAATTCTTAATCAGGTCGGCATCCTGTTTGATCCGGGGGCGACGGCCCGGCGCATGCCGCCCCTCAAAGGCAGGCTCAATCTCGCGTCGTTGGTTTTCTGGCAGGGATTCCGGCGGCGCCGCAGCCCGAATGGCCTCCACCTTGGCGTTGATGGCCTCCATCGTGCCTGGCTGCAAATAAACGGCCCCCTGACCGGCATCCCGCCAGCGCTTGAGCTCATCAATGACTGCTTCCAACTGCGCACGCATAGGAAGAGGAAAAAGATTAAAGGAAAAAGATTAAAGGAAAAACGCGCGGACTCTTTTAATCAGGCATTTCGTGGTCGTAGCCAAAGGTAGATCTGCAGCGGAATGCTGAAGGCCATGCTGCCAAGTAATGACATCACGATAAAAAATACCCAGCCCGGCTTTTTCAGGCCAAGTTTGGCCATCAGGAAGGCAAAGAAAAACATCAGCAAGAACGCCTCAGCCATGAAGATTTGAGCCAGGCCATTGCTCATGCCCGCGTCATAAGTCGCCCGATCAAAGAGCGCGACATAGAGAAATGGGCCATTGATCAGACAGAAGCCAAGTATGGCGAGTATCAGAAAAACCGAACGCAGTGGACGGAGTGAGTCGAGTAAGACGGGCGGTTGATAATTAGTCATCCTGCCAATCAAACTCCATCAGCGGCAAAATCAAAATCCAAGCCGGACCAGTAGGCGGGCTACTAATAGTCATGCTCCATCCTGATGCGCGTTCCGACAGCTGGGAAAACAACGCTATCATTTCCGGGGCTTGCCGGAAAAAGCATAGGTGTCCGCGTAATCGGAGTTGAAGAACTCCTGCCCATTGTCATCACCGATGTAATTTGCCACCAGGCAGAGCTCGTCTAATGCATAGCCTTTACGCTGAGGATCATTCAGATCCAGCGTGAAGTTCAGGTCCTTGAGCATAAGCAGTTCACCTGTATGGTTGCGAAGATCGAGCTTCACACGCTCGGATTCCTCGACGGTCGTCCAATGTCCGTAACGGTAGGCGGCGAAGGCAAAGTAAACCGCCACCAACGTTTCATCGCTGTGCTGGCCACCCGGAAAGCGGACACTCCAAGTGCGCACGGTAATCGTTATCCGGTCTTCATGGGCGACCCAATAGGCGTCAATGACCCCGCGAAAGGCGCCCTTTCCCTTCATGGAATCGATCTTTAGCCAATGCAGTCCCAATTTTTCGTAAACGAAATCCTGATCCTGCTGTGATAGTTGAGCAATCGGCAAACGAAACACCATGCCATCAACGCCTCGCCGCACGCGCACTTCGTCGACATCGGCGCTGATATATTCGCCGTCAAATGTGCGCCCCTGCGCGTCCGTCCACGTGCGGGCACACAGCGCATTCCAGCACAATAAAGTCGAGAGTGTAAACAGGAGGTATCTTATCATGACGCAACCAGAGATTTCCACTAGTACAGGTCATGCTCCTTAGCTTTAAAAGAAAGAAATGCGCGATGCCAACGATTACGCTGAATACTCCCCCACCTTACGCCGACAGCGCCAAATCAACAAACCCGCCATAGCGAAGCCGATTCCCAACCCGGAGTAAGCTGGCTCGGGGACAATCGTCAGGATGACCGAATCGCCCGACCATGTGTATTCATAGGTTCCCGGCGTTACGCCTAATTCGGCCAAAGTCGTTAACTCCCAGACTGCCTGCGCGGCGATTGGATCGCCACTGTCGTAGTTTTCTGGAACGAGTAAGCCATAGCCGCCCAGAATGCCCACCACATCACCATCGAAATTCGTTGCGCCAATGGACGTTCCGGAGCCGAAGTTGTCAGGCCCCGTCATCCCGGAATAGCCCCAGACCGCGCCACTCGTGGCGCCGAGAGAGCCTTCGCCAGGATTGATCGAGGCGCTAATCACACCGACTGCCTCAAAATCCAGACCGCTTAAATTGACGCTCCCCTCAACCTCCAGCACAACATCCGTGGCGTACTGATAGAGCGTGAAATTGAGCACCGCGCCCGCCTGACTACACAACAGCCATACGAGTAAATAAGAGAGTGGGCGGAAATACATTTTCGTATGAAAAGGTGACGCCCAACATGCGTCAACCAACAAAAACGTCGTTTCGGGAGTGTTGCAAAGGGACAGTCCATGAGCATAAAAAAGTGAACATTTTACCACAAACCTATTGACGCCGCCGGACAATGCTATATTGTTCACATCATGCCATCTCATTATCGCCAACATTCCCTTGGCGGGCGGCCGCCGTAGCGTCCGTTAGCCCGCTTCCTCCTATGCCTAGCGCGCCATTCGCGAGCGCGTTGCTGGTCCCGCTGTGCGGGATTAAATCCGGCCGGCCATGATCGCCGCTCCCCCAGCATCGCCCCGAATCCAAACACTACCTAGTCAATCATTGCATTGTTTCACCCGAAACGTTGCCGCCACTGGCTTGCGCCAGCTCCTCCGCAATGCTCCCAACAAAGCGTCGCGTGCCTCTCTTTGCGCCCAAATCCCGCAATCCACGGCTCAAATTCACATTCAGCCCCCCCCTCCCCTCTGGCAGTTAAATCACCAATTTATCTCCGTCAGGCGCGCCTCCGGCTCCAGCGCCGAACCCTTTCGAATAAACAAAAGGTCCGTCTGCCAAAGCACTTTGTCCTTTCGTCGAATCTGACTGCAAAAATCAAACACCTTGAACCCTCGCTCATCCATAAACGCCACGACCTCCGCCAAAAGCGGGGCATTTTGATTCACCGCCACCAATGAAACTTCCATCAACACCACCTCCACCTGCCTTAACAGTCGGGCCGCCCCCCGGAGCACTTCCAGCTCATAGCCCTGCGTATCCAGCTTTAGGCACTGCGCTTGCTGGAAGTCGGGGTGTCGTTCGAGCAATGTATCCAAAGTCGTCAATGAGCGTTTCACCGAATTGCGGGCCACGCTGCTATTTTCCTCAAACACCGAGCTCCCGGTTTTCATTTCGTGGAAAACAACCTCGGCGCCATCCTCCGCCCCCAGCAGTGCGATCTCGTAGCCAAAGTGATCTGGATGCTCCGCCACGACCTTGTCGATCTGCGCGGACATTCCTGGCTGCCCCTCCACCATTAGCACGTGCGAATCCGGGAAACAGCCAACAAAGAACTCCGCCCACTTGCCTTCATAAGCGCCGACATCGATGCAGCAGCCTGGCCGCCAGCCCAAGTCCCTCAGCGCCTGAAAAGTTTTGGCCTGCGAGGGAAACCCGCGAAACGGATCGTAGCGCGCGTAGCGGTAGAAATGCCGCACCTGGCGAAATTCTTCCAATAACTTACTGGGGGCGAGCAGCTTCGCGATTTTTTTGATCATAGCAGTGTGATTGACTCAACCACTAACGCCTGCCAGCACAATGCCAAGCCCAAGCCCTCCCCCCAGCCAACCAAATTCCCGATAATATCCCCAACCATTAAAAAAACTTCCGTGCGTGCTTGGCGCTCGAAGCGATATTTGCCATCTTTACCCGTTATGCCGAGAATCTCCCGCAATTGCATCGAAACCATCCGCCAGCAGGTCAGCTTGGTGGACGTTGCGGGGCTGTACACACAAATGAAGCGCGCTGGCGCGCAGTGGCGCGGCTTGTCGCCTTTTAACACCGAGAAAACGCCGAGCTTTTACGTCCACCCCGAAAAGAACGTCTTCCACGACTACTCCAGCGGCAATGCGGGCGATCTATTTCGCTTCGTCATGCTCAAGGAGAACCTCGGCTTCAACGAATCGATCGAGTTCCTGGCCGAACGCTACAACGTCCCCCTGGAGTATGACAGCGACGGCATGACGCCCGAACGCGCCTCCTTGCGCAAAGAGCTGTTCCAAATCCACGAAGTCGCCACGGATTATTTTCACCGCGCCTTTCACGCCGAGCACCCCGAGGCCGAGTTCATCCGCAACTACTGGACGGAGAAGCGGAAATTCCCACTGGAGCTCGCGGACGAATTCAAAATCGGCCTGGCCCCCTCCTCCGGCGAAGGCTTCGTCAAATACATTGTCGGCAAAGGCTTTTCCATCGATGCGCTCAAGGCCTGCGGCTTGTTGTATATTTACGACAATGCCCGTGACGCCTCCCGCGCCCGCCCGCGCTTCCGAGGCCGCCTCATGATCCCCATTCGCGACATTCAGGGGCGCGTGATCGCGTTCACCGCGCGTCAGACCGAGCTCGTCCCCGACGACGACAATTCCAAGGAGGCGAAGTACGTCAATTCGCCCGAGACGCCGCTGTTTTCGAAGTCCAATGTGCTCTTTGGCCTCGATCACGCACGCAAGCACATCGACGAAACCAAGCCATTCGTCCTCGTCGAAGGACAGCTCGACTGCCTGCGCTGCTTCCAACAGGGCGTCCACGAAGCCGTCGCGCCGCAGGGCACGGCGATCACCGAAAACCAGCTTTCTCTGCTGCGCAAATACACGCCCAAGGTTGAAGTCCTGCTCGATGGCGACCGCGCCGGCCAAAAAGCCGCCATGCGCATGCTCCCCCTCGCCCTCGCCGCCGGGCTTGAAGTCCACTTCCTCCCCCTCCCCCCCGGCCTGGACCCCGACGATCTCCTGTGCGAAAAAGGCGCCGGAGCCCTCGATGAGCTCCGTGAAAATCGCCTGACCGCCATCCGTTTTGCGGTCAATTCGCTGATGCCCAACCCGGGACAAGCCACCCCCCGGGATAAGGCCGCCGTGCTCGAAACGATGTTTAGCGCTTTATCCGGCTGCGATTCTGCCGTTGTACGCGGGGAATATCTGGATGAGCTAGCGCATCTAACCAGAACTGACCGCACCGCGCTGGAGACGGATTTCCGTAGCCACCGCAAACGCGATCAACGCGCGGCAGGGGCGCCCCCGCCTCCACCGCAACCTGAAAACAAGTCCACTGAAAAATTGACAAGCGCCGAGTCGGTGCTATTGTTCATCGCTTTACATCGGCCAGATCTGGCCCAGTTTTATGCACAAACCATTGACCATGAATGGCTTGATGCCTCTCGTCAGGACGGGAGGCTGCTTGGCGTTGTCCTGGCCGAAGCAGAGAATGATCAATGGGAAGGCGTCGAAACACTGGAACCGCTGCTTGAAAATGAGGACGAACGAAATTACATTTACCAATTGCTCACGCGTGAGCTCAACTTTGATGACCCGGTTCAAGCAATCAACGAGTGCATTCGCCGCTTATTCGAGCTCTACCTGCGCCGCGCGCAACAAAACCTGGAAGAGCGTATTTTAAACGCGAACGCCTCCCCCCCCGAGGAGACGCGAGCGTTGCATCAGGAGCGTATTCGCCTCCGCCGACTCAAGCTTCACCCGCCCACCATAGAATTGCCCACCTAAGTAAGTCCACCCAGCAACAACATGCCGTCCAAAGCTAAAAAGACCGCAAAAAGCCGTAGCACTAAATCCACCAAGCCGCAGACTGCCTCCGCCACCAAGGCGAAGGTAAAAGCTGCCGCCAAGGCGCAGGAGGTTACCGATCCCGCCAAGAAGACCAAGGCGACCGGCGCCACCAAAAAATCAGACGGAACGAAGTCGCCTGAGGCCGCTGCGGAAGCCACCGCGCACCTCAACGACAAGATCCGCATCTTGATCCGCACCTCCAAGGAGCAGGGCTACCTGACGGTGCAGAACATCAACGACGCCCTTCCGGAAAGCATCAACAATCCGGAAGAGATCGAGAACGTCATCTCCATCCTCGAAAACCTCGAGATCGACATCCTCGACAACGAAGAAGTCGAAAACTACAAGGCCCGCCTTGAAGAAGAGGAAGAAGAGGAAAGCCGCCAGGCCAACCAGGACATCCTCGATGACCCGGTTCGCATGTACCTCAAGCAGATGGGCCAGGTGCCGCTGCTGACCCGCGAGCAGGAAGTCTCCATTTCCAAGCGCATCGAGAAGGCCGAGTCCAAGGCGATGGACCTGCTGTTCTCCGTTGGCCTCACGACCACTTACCAGATCGACCTCGCCAAAAAGCTCATCGACCGCGAAGAGCGTTTTGACCGCGTCGTCCTCGATAAGAAGATCGAAAGCCGAGAAGCGTATTTTAAGTCCCTGCCGCAGCTCATCGAGAAGTCCGAAGACATCGAAGCCCGTTGCGAAAAGGCCTGGGCCGACATTCAGAAGCACGACGACGAGTCCGCCAACGAAAAGCGCGCCGTCACCCGTTTCAAAAAGTACGAAGGCCAGCTCAAGCCGATCTTCAAGAAGTTCTGCTTCAAGATGAAGGTCTTCGAAGAGTTCCTGGACAACCTCTCCCCCACCCTGCGTGAGATTGAGGACCACCTCGATCACCTCGAAATTTCCAAGAAGGTCCAGCAGCGCAAGCACAAGAAGCACGACCCGGCCACCATCAAGCTGCGCCTCAACGACATCACCCAGATGTATCGTTTGGACGCCGCCGAGATGCTGGAGCTCATCCGCGACGTGCGCCGCAACATGCGTGAGGCCCACCGCGCCAAGACCGAAATGGTCGAAGCCAACCTCCGCCTCGTGATCTCGATCGCCAAGAAATACACCAACCGCGGCCTCTCTTTCCTCGACCTGATCCAGGAAGGCAACATGGGCCTCATGAAGGCGGTTGAAAAGTTCGAGTACCGCCGCGGTTATAAGTTCTCCACTTACGCCACGTGGTGGATTCGCCAGGCGATCACCCGCTCCATTGCTGACCAAGCCCGCACGATCCGTATTCCGGTGCACATGATCGAGACCTTGAACAAGGTCATGCAGGTGCAGAAGCAGCTCCTTCAGGAACTCGGCCACGAGCCGACCCCGGAAGAAGTCGCCGACGAAATGGACCTGCCGGTCGAGCGCGTGCAAGCGATCATGAAGATGGCCCAGCAGCCGATCTCGCTGCAAAGCCCGGTAGGTGATTCCGACGACACCAACTTCGGTGACTTCATCGAAGACAAGGGCGCGGAAAACCCTTACGACATGACCGCCTACTCGCTTCTGCGTGAGAAGATCATGGACGTCCTCGACTCCTTGACCGAGCGCGAACGCCGCGTACTTTCGCTCCGCTTCGGTCTCGTTGACGGCTACAGCCGCACGCTGGAAGAAGTCGGTCGCCAGTTCAAGGTCACCCGCGAACGTATCCGCCAAATCGAAGCCAAGGCCCTGCGCAAGATGCGTCACCCGACGCGTATTCGCCAGCTCCACGGCTTCTTCGAAGGCGAGATGGACACCAGCGGCCCCGGCTTCGAGCACTTCAAAAAGTAGGCAAGCTTCACCCTTTTAATCAAACAGCGTCGGAACCTACCGGCGCTGTTTTTGTTTTATGAGCACAATGCTTACCGAGAAAGAAAAGATGCTCGCCGGTGAACTGTATGCGCCGGCTGACCCCGAACTGGCCGCGGCAAGATTGCGCGCTCGCCAACTCTGCCACCGCTACAATCTCCTACCGCCCGAGGAGCTCAGCCAGCGCGAGGAGACCATACGCCAATTATTGGGCGCAACGGGCGAGCGCTTCAACATTGAGCCGAACTTTCGCTGCGACTACGGCAGCAACATTTACCTGGGTGAAGATTTTTACGCCAACTTCGACCTCATCATCCTCGACGTTTGCGAAGTGCACATTGGCAAGAACTGCATGTGCGCGCCGCGCGTACAAATCCTGACGGCCACCCACCCGCTCGATCCCACCGAACGCAACAGCGGTCTCGAATTCGGCTCGCCCATCACCATTGGAGACAACTGTTGGATCGGCGCTGGCGCGATCATCAACCCGGGCGTCAAAATCGGCGATGCCGCCGTAATTGGCGCTGGGGCTGTGGTCACAAAAGACGTGCCTTCAAGGACCGTCGTTGCAGGAGTCCCGGCAAAAGTCATCCGCGCAATTACCCCTTAACTCGAACTACCGACCAGTTCTTTTCACGAACGGCTTTTTAAGCTCCCACCAATGATACTTGGCCAAGCGAACCGCATCCGGCCAAGTGTGCCGCAAACGAGTCCCCAAGCTCATGTTCACGCCAGCCTGCTTGGCGAAATGTCGATACACGTCATTGCCCACTACGTCCTGAAAACGCTGCTGCCCAGCAGCGACCAAATGTCCGTCAGTCTCCGTGTTGGCGATGAAGCGGTAGAGCGGTCCTTGCGAAAAGTATGATGGCGACGGACGCCGACGCCCCGCCCAATGAATGAATGCATGCTCGCAGCGTCGAGCGAGCACGGCATCGAGGTCGATTTGCGCATCGAAGTCGCCTGACCATAAGTCGCCGCCTTCCTTGCCCAGCGGATGCAAAGCAATGTTGAATTTATCCACGTAGTAGTTCAGCCGCCCCTGATCGGCATAGAAGACATCGTTCGCGCGCCAGGCGTATTCTTTGCCCAGCACTTCGCGGTAATAACGCACCTCGGCCTCATATTGCTCGCGCAGCATCTTTTCGGTAATCGCGGCTTTCGAAGCGGCGAAAATACCGGCGTTGAACGGACTGCGCGCGTAAGGGTCGTAGCTTGGATCAAAGTCCATCGCCTGCTCAGGGTTGCCCATCCCGCGCGCCACCCAAGCTCGCCAATCCGCATGGCGCGGGTCTCCGGGATTAGCCATAACCGCCTGCCATTCAGCGACGTCATAGTAAAGATTCGCGAACAGAAATTTCTCGTCGCTAGCGGCGCGCAGCCGTTCCCAGAAAGGCTCCAAAGGTTTCAAACAGAGGATGTCGGCATCCAGGTAAAGGAACCGCTCAAAGGGCCCGGCGAAAGCCCAGAACTTCTTATCGATCGCCCGCAGCTCGCTCCAAAAGCCGCCTGGTTCCTCCATGATCGGAACGTCGCCAAAGGGCGATTGCCTGCGGACAAAGCCATCCCCCGGAATGATCTGGATGGGCGTTCCCGGGCTAAAGTAACGCAGGCTTTCGATGAGCGCCTGCGCCATATAAAAATCACCCGGATAAGTGAGGATGTAGATGCCGATGTCGTGCTCTGCTTTCACGCTGATCAGGTTCTTGGTATGCCACGGAGGATGGGATTTGGCGAAACAAAAAAGCCCGACCGCATTGGCCGGGCTTTGTCTTGCAAAGTTGTTTTGCTTAGCCTTGGAGACCGGCCAACGCCATTTCGCGTTCGTCGAGCAGTTCCTGGTTGGACTTGGCGATCTGCTCCTTGGCGTATTCGTTGAGCTGGATGCCCTTAACGACTTCCCACTTCGAGCCGTCGCTCTTGATCGGCAACGAGGTGATGATGCCTTCCGGCACGCCGTATTCGCCGCTGGAAAGCACGCAAACACTGTGAAAATCGCCCGGCGCAGTCGGCGTAGTCAAGCTAACCACAGTGTCGACCACGGCATTCGCAGCGGAAGCAGCGGAGGAAGCGCCACGAGCAGCGATGATCTCGGCGCCGCGTTTGCCGACCTTCGGCACGAAGGTTTCCTTGAGCCAGGCTTCGTCGGTGATGACTTCCGTGACGGGCTTGCCCCCGATCTTGGCATTGTAAAAGTCCGGGAACATCGTCGGCGAGTGGTTGCCCCAAATCGCAAGGTTGGAAATTTCCTTCACCTGAACGCCAGCCTTTTGCGCAAGCTGTGTCATGGCGCGGTTTTCGTCCAGGCGAGTCATTGCGAACCAGCGGTCAGCCGGGATCTTCGGCGCGTGCTTTTGGGCGATCAGGCAATTGGTGTTGCAGGGGTTGCCCACAACGACGATGCGCACGTCGTCCGCTGCATTGTCGTTGATTGCCTTACCCTGGCCAACGAAGATTTTGCCGTTGATGCCGAGCAAGTCAGCGCGCTCCATGCCTTGCTTGCGCGGCACCGAGCCAACGAGCAGCGCCCAGTTTACATCCTTGAAGCCAACGTTCAGGTCCGAGGTCTGCACGATCTCGGTGAGCAGCGGGAAGGCGCAGTCATCCAGTTCCATGGCGACGCCGCGGAGGGCGTTCATGCCGGGTTCGATCTCAATGAGGTTTAGCGCGACGGGCTGGTCCGGGCCAAACATTTGGCCGGATGCGATACGGAATAGGAGTGCATAGCCGATGTTGCCGGCTGCGCCCGTTACGGCGACACGGATGGGTTTCTTGCTCATGCTTTTAGTGCGATAAGGGTTGTTTTTATAGAGAACGTAAGCGCTCATAGCCGAGATCGGGTTGAGAGGTTTTGAAAGAATATGAGAGATTTCATTCTAGCATGTCAATAACCCACCTCGAGCGAATGAGCATTAATGCCGCTAATTGGGCCCGACGGAAAGCAGAAACTCTGATGCGCTGGCCATATTAGCAAAAACGTCACTCGCCAACAGCGATAGTAATCCGAGGAAGCCGATTCCACGATTGCGTTGTCAGTAAGGCTGCATACACCTTAACTTAAAACCATGAACCGTTCTCTCCTTCTCGTCATTTGCGATTTCCTGCTGCTCAGCTTGCTGGCGCTGGCGCGCTTTGACGAGCCTGCGGACCAGACAGCGACCGAGGCCGAGCAGACGATTGAGCAGGACGCCGTGGCGAATCAAGACCTCATCGATGTCTTGAAAATGTCCCTCGACGCCGAGCAGGTGAACCGTGATGAGCTTTCCACGGAGCTGGCGGAAACCCAGGAGCAGCTTGAAGCCCGCGCCAAAGCGCTTGCCGAGCGTGAGGCCAAGCTCGAAGAAACTCAGCAGACCGCTGAGCAACTCGCCGCAGAAAAAGCGCGACTCGAAAAACAGCGCGAGGAGCTTGCCGCTCAAAACGCCACCGCCGAAGCGGAAAGAGCCAAGCTCGCCGAACAAAGTAAACTCGCCCAGGAAAAGCTCGCCGCCGCCGAGCAAGATCGGGTTGAGCTGGCCAAGACTTTGGCCGAAGTCAAAGAAACCGCCGCGACTTCAACTGAGCGCCTGCGTTCGCTGCAATCCGAACTGGAGCAAAAGGCGACGTTGGCCGCAGAGCTCGCCGCAGAGCGCGAGCGGCTTGCCTCGGAGGTCAAAACCGCTGAGCTGGAAAAGCAGACTTTGACCACAGAACTGGAAGTGACCAAGGCAGAGGCGCGGACCAAGGCAGAGCAACTCGCCCTCGCCCAGCGCGATATCGAGATTACCCGGCAGGAAAAGCAATCGCTCCAGGAAACAACGCAAACGCTGGCGCAAGGCGTGGGCCAATTGGCTGAGTCGACTGACCAAATTCGCGAGGAAGTGAAGCGCGCGCAACCGCTGTCAATGAACACCATTTTTGACCGTTATCAGAAGAACCGTATCAACATTCAGTTCGACGCCACCGAATCAGGGGTCTTTGGCGCGACCTCGGAAAAATACACACTCGACACTATCCTGATTCGCGACGGGGCCAATATTTACGCCCTGATACCGGCCAACAAAACACCCTTCACCAAGAGCGGGCTCAAAGCGGTGACAGGTACGATTCGCTTTGGCGGCAAAGTTGGCCGCTTTGAAACCCTGAATGCCCTAGCCGCCGATCCGCGCATCCTCGCCCTACGATTGCCGGGAAATTTCCCCGAGACATGGGGGGTCACTGCCTTCAATTTAGCCAAGGAACCGCTGAAATTTCCGCAGGCAGTTCTTGTCAGCAACCAGGGAAAATACGGCGAGGTCGGCTTTAAGGTCGTCCCCGACCACCCAGAGTATCTGGACATGGATACGTCGATTTTCAGTGAGCTGTTTGGCGAGTTCAACCCCCGCGAAGGAGACCTCGTGTTCTCGCAAACCGGGGATGTCATCGGCGCGATGGTTAATCGCCAATACGCCGTCATCGCGCCAACGGCCAGTACGACGACAAAAGTCACGCTGGGTTCGAAATTTTCGGAGACAGATTACCGCGCCTACCAGCAGCGCATACAAGCCAATGCCTCCACCCTCCCCCCGGGCCTGCGCTGACGCGTCTCGGCGAGCGGACACTTCTTCGATTTCCGGCCTTGAATTGGCGCGCGGCTAGCTTAGTCTTCGGGCATGTCGCGAGAGATGGACCCATTGGAACGCTATTACGGAAGCTTGTTGGGTTTGGCGATTGGCGACGCCATGGGCGCCCCAGTAGAAGGTCTTGCCCCCGGCATGTTCCCCCCGGTTTCGAATTTCGCCGCTGGCGGTTTTCATAAAATCGAACCCGGCGAATGGACCGATGACACCGCACTGGCGATGTGCCTGGCCGAAAGCCTTGTCGCCAAAGGCGGGTTTGACGCGCCTGACGCCATGGACCGCATTCGGCAATGGTGGCGCGCCGGTTACTGGAGCTGCCGCGAAGCCGCTTTCGGCATTGGCTCCACGACCAAGGCCGCAATTGAATATTACGAAGCTGAGGGAGCGCCCTTTGCCGGATTGTCCAGCGAAGGCAGTTCCAGCAACGGCTCACTGATGCGACTGGCGCCGGTACCGTTGTTTTACGCCGAAACACCGAGGGAAGCCTTGGAATTTGCCGGGGAAAGTAGCCGCCTGACCCATGCGACTCGCCTTTGCATCGACGCATGCCGTTATTTTGCCGCATTGATCGTTGGCGCTGTCCACGGTGTGGACAAGGAAGAGCTTCTCCTGCCGGGCTACGCGCCAGTGCGTGGCGTTTGGCTCTGCCAGCCGCTGACGGGCGAAATAGAAACCGTGGCGCGCGGATCTTATTGGGAAAAGGCCCCCCCCGCCATTCGTGGCCGAGGAGATGTCGTTTCCTGCCTGGAAGCCGCCTTGTGGGCTTTCGCCAGCACAGACAATTTTGCCGACGGCGTTCTGGCAGCGGTTAATCTGGGTGAAGACGCCGACACCACCGCCGCCGTTTACGGCCAGCTCGCCGGAGCATATTATGGCATCAGCGGCATACCGGACCAATGGCGCGACGCCATTCTCTATCGCAAGAAGATACTGCGTCTGGCTGAGCGTCTCTACCTGACCTCCAGGGAACTTGCGGGCAAGTAAATGCGGGCTCCGACGCAATACGCCGAAGCCCGCCAACTCAGTATCCGATAGATGATCAATTCTCTGACCAAAATGTCTAGAGCACTTTTCATCTAGATTGGCCGAGTCAGGTGGGGTAGAGATTGGATGCAGCGCAAGGCGGCTTTGATTGAGCGGGCTGGAAGCCCGTGATTGAAATGCCAACGCCGCGAACTTCCAATCTGGCCCCAAGCCCAAAACCGAGTGCTTTTCCGCGCCAGCGTTGTTGGCTTTTCGCTCACAGGCTTCCAGCCTGTGACGCTCAAGCCGCCTTGCTGGACACGAAAAATCACTGCGGCCTGATCGGCCTATCTAGATGACAAGTGCTCTAGGCCGCGCCAATAACCTCCATTCGCACGCCTGAGAGGTCATAATGCCGACGTTCGACGAAATCCGTGACATCATCCAGCTGTTTGCGGACGTCCTCCAAATCGCTTTTCATGACGGCGAATTCGCGCATCGATGCAATGTCCTGCTGCATGCGTTGAATGCTTTCAATGATCGAGGCGTAATGCGCTTCACAAGCTGTTATGCGTCGCTCCAGCTCCTGACTGGCGGTTGGGCTATTATTGGTTTTGGCTGGCGGCGTGGGTGGTTTCGGTGCGCGAAAGAAGCTCGTGTGGCCTTTTGACGGCATCGCTGGGCCACTGCGTTGGGCGATTTTACGCCATTTGGAAACGGGCTCATCCGGCTCATCTGCATGGCGGATGCAGTAAACGGCATCGTGGTCCCATTTCACCGACTCCTCGATTAAAGATAAGGACATGGGGCGTTGAATCACTTGGCCATCTCGGGCCAATCGCCAACAATCTCGCCGATTATGAAACTCCATTTCCCGGCGTAAAGAAGACAGGGTGACATACTTTTGCATAGTAAAGGTATGACGCCTTTCCAGACAAAATATTCCCACTAAATAGTGGAATGCCCCCAACTATTTCATCAGGAAAACGACCTTACTCTTATCTTTTGCCCAGATGATCACCCATGCGCGCGTAAAGTTCGCGTCCTGCAGCCGTGTGTTCGATCAAGTCCGCATCAAGGGCGACGGCTCCGGGCTCAAAAAGCGTGATCGTGCTTGATCCGCCAAAAGCGAAGTAGCCCTTCTCCCCCCCCTTTTCGGTCCACTGGCCAGATACGTGGGTTTGCTGGATCGTGCCCACACAGGTGGCGCCGACTTCAATCAGCGCCATATCGCCAAAGCTATCGCTGTGGTGGATGGTCACCACGCGCTTGTTAGTCCAAAAGATATCGATGCGCTGGCGCAGCGCGACCGGATTGACCGAATACAACGGTCCGCAAATCTCGCGTGGGGTTTCACGCGGGGTCCCCGGGACGCCGGCGGCGGGAAAATGAAAGCGGTGGTAATCCGTGGGGCAAAGGCGGGAAAGCACCAATGCTCCCCCCCGAAACTGCTGCCCCAGCGATGCGCTACCCAGCAAGGCATTGAGATCGAAGCTTTGCCCCTTCACAAATACCTGATCGATCTGCGATGAATCCTGCCAACCCAAATGCCGACCATCAGCGGGAAAAACCACGCTTTCGGGATCAACATCAATGGGCCGCGCCTCGGGCTTGAGCTGACGCGTAAAGAAATCATTGAAGCACTCAAAGTAGTCCGGCGGGCGCAGAAACTCGGCGATATCCAGACCATACTCCTGAATGAACGGCACAACTTTGGCGGTGCTCGCCTTGCGCCCCATTTTCCAGCCGTACCATCGGGAAAAGAGCGCGCGCTTGGCGGCAAGTTCGACGGTTAATTTCCCCAGCGGAGTGCCGTAGGCCCAAGCCAGCCAGGCCTCGCCAAAAACCTGCTCGGTCTCAATTTCTCCAGTGTAGCGATTGTAAAATTCAATGGGTTCCATGCCGCGCAAACAATCATGCCTACGGCCTCCGCATCAGGAAATCAACCACGATCGGAAAATGATCCGAACCGGTAGCGTTAGGCAATGCTCTCCCTATCACCTCCCAGCCTAAAAAGGCCACTGAGTCACGATCAAGTAGAGCGCGCCGCCGGTGAAGCCGAAGCCAATCAGGGCAAGCAGGCCATCCCTCGCGATCAACGAAAGTGAAAATACCGTGAGCGCGGCGCCAGCCGTGGTGGCCAGGAACGGCACAATCTCCAGCGGTGGCATCGTCGCGCCAATCACCACGCAGATCAGGGCAATGACATATACGCTCACGCCGCGAGTGAGCAGCATCAAGCGCGGGCCAATCAGTCGGTCAACAAAGCGCGCAATCGGCCTTATGGCGCTGATTCCCCGTAGAAATTTATCGCAGTCGACAGAACGCTGGAGAATCGCGTCGGGCAGCCAAAAATGAGATCGCCCAACGAGCAATTGACCTGCGATCAGTACAATGAGCAGCCCGAGAATTGAAGGCAGCGTGGGAATGCCGCTCAGCGGCGACATGGCGATCAAGCCAGGCAAAAGAATTAATGCGCCAAATGACCGGCGTCCTACAGCGTTGAACATGGTGTCGAGCGTCACCCGCTCACATCCGCTGGCGTTATCTTCCAGCCGATCAAGCAACTGGCACAGGTTTTGGGGCGCCTTGAGGTATTTTTTCGGTCTAAACGGCGTCTCCGTTTGTGACTCCACGTCGAATCGCTGCGATAAATGGATATCGTCAGGCGGATTTATGAAGAGGCGGCTCATATTGGGCACTGAATGAGCGTTCGCCTATTCGTCAAACGACCAGGGGATTTCGTCATTTTTTAGCAAAGCGACGAAAAATCCGTTTTTCCGCTTGCGGGATGGGCGGGGCCTGTCTTGTGTCTGCCGGTTAATGTCAAGCGACCCGCAGCCCGCAGTTCTCGCCCTGGAAGACGGCACCGTCTACCGGGGCCGCGCATTTGGAGCCGCCCGCACCGTAGTGGGCGAAGCCGTGTTCAACACATCGATGACCGGCTATCAGGAAATCCTCACGGATCCCTCCTATTTTGCGCAAATCGTCACCATGACCGCCGTGCAGATCGGCAATTACGGGATCAATCCCGACGATGAGGAATCGGACGGCCCGAAGGCGTCCGGCTTCGTTGTGCGCGATTTGAGCCCGGTGGTCAGTAATTGGCGCAGTGTGGAATCCCTACCCGACTACCTGACGCGCCATAACATTCCCGGTCTTTCCGGCGTCGACACCCGCGCCATCACCAAGCGCCTCCGGGTAGCCGGCGCCATGAACGCATGCCTCTCCACCGAGGGACTGACCGACGGTGAAGCCGTCGAGCGCGCCCGCGAGTGGACCGGTCTGGTTGGCGTGGATTACGTGAAGGCGGTGACCTCCAAGGAAGCTTACCAGTTTGAGCCCAATGTGGACCGCAGCCCGTTCACTGTCCCCGGCACCACGCTTTACCCGGACCCGCATCAAGAAAAAATCTTCAAGGTTGCAGCGTTGGACTTCGGCGCCAAACGCTCCATTTTCCGCAAGCTGCGGATGCATGGCTTCGATGTCTGGGTGCTGCCTGCGGACGCCTCTCCGGAGCAGATCCGCGAACTCAACCCGGATGGCCTATTCCTCAGCAATGGCCCAGGCGATCCTGCCGCCGTAACCTACGCGCACAAGACGGTCGCCAACGTCATGGAAGACTACCCGACGTTTGGCATTTGCTTCGGGCATCAGGTCATCACACATGCCCTCGGCGCCCCGACCTACAAGCTGAAATTCGGCCATCGCGGCGGCAATCAGCCAGTCAAGAATTTAGAAACCGGCGCAGTCGCCATCACCGCACAAAACCATGGCTTCGCCGCCAAGCGCGAAGACCTGGAAGCCCGTGGCGCTGTCGTGACGGAAATCAACCTGAATGACGACACCGTGGAAGGTCTACGCCACAAGGATCTGCCGGTCTTCAGCGTGCAGTATCACCCGGAGGCAGCACCCGGCCCGAATGACGCCGACCCACTGTTCGCCAACTTCTACGACATGGTCGCTAAGACAAAAGGCTAAGTCGCCGGAAAGCATTTCACGCTCCAAGCTGGGAGCAATTAAGCTCCTGGTTTGACCCTGTACAATTTTGGCGCCAGTCCATCAGGGGGGGGGGAGCGTCTACTGATTTGCTTCACAACGTAACCGCTCTGACGCGATGCCCACCCTAGAACATACGTTTTTCTTGACGCACGTTAAATTTAACGTAAGTATGATTCCATGAAACCAAACCCTGGTGGTCAATTGGATCCGGATGATATCGTTGGGCGCGACGAGCTCATTGATGAGCTTTGGGAGATTCTCGAAGGGCGTAACATCTACATGAATGACCTTCGTCGCATTGGAAAGACGATGATCCTGAATAAGATGGCGGCACATCCCCCAGCAGGATGGCTGGTCCTGAAACGCGACTTGGGTGGCCTGCGAACCGGGGCGGAATTCGCATCGCAGGTCTATCGAGATGCCCACGCACTATTAAGCAAGAAAAAGAGAGCATTGCGGAGAATGGAGCAATTAGTAGGAGGAATAGACGAAGTTGCTGGCGTAATTAAGCTCAAGGATGGTTCTGCTGCGCCTTGGAAGGAAACCCTTACCCGTACCATTGCCGACCTTCATGAGGAACATCAGACCCTCAATGAACGCGTCGTATTTTTCTGGGATGAGGTCCCCTTCCTCCTCGACAACATTCGTGTTGCAGAAGGCGCCGAACGCGCCATGGAAGTGCTCGATACCTTACGCTCTCTCAGCCAGGATTACCCCAGCATCCGCTTTCTTTTTACTGGGTCCATCGGCATTCATCATGTGCTCTCCCAACTCCGGAAAGAAGGCTACAACAACTCCCCGCTGAACACCTTTGAGCGGGTGGCGCCCGGCCCATTGAATCACCCCGAAGCCGTCGATCTCGCGAGGGAGCTCATCCTAGGCGCCAAGCTAAAGACCGACGACCCCGACCTGGCCGCGGAATCGATCGCCTCGCTCACTGGCGACGTCCCCTTCTACATTCACCGGCTCATTGCCCGGATACCGAAAAGCCAAGGCGCGACGCCCGACTCACTGGATGCTTGCCTCGTCAATGAACTGATCGATGCCAACAGCGACTGGGACCTCGCTCATTACCGCAACCGGATTCCCAAATACTATCCGGAGGGAAACGACGAAGCGGTTGTGCTCGCGTTGCTCGATTCCCTCGCGGTATCGCAGGCTCCCCGACCCTTTCGTGAACTAGCGAACGAAGCCAAATCGATCGTTGCAGGCGCCGACGACGAACAGATCCGAGGCCTGCTCAAACTGCTCCTGGCCGATCACTACCTGACACGTGACGCCAATGGCGGCTACGTGTTCCGGCTCGAGATCGTCCGTCGCTGGTGGGCAATCGACCGCGACCTGTTGAACCCACAAGTTTCCTAGCATGCCACGCATTTCCCGATTTTCCCCCAACTGGTCCGACCCGTCCGCGCTCGAAGCAATTACGGTAGCGCGGGAGGAACTGATCTCCAAAGCCGTAGACGCGGTTCACGACAGCAGCCTGACCAAGAACAAGCATCACCTCCTTTTTGTCGGGCCCCGGGGCAGTGGGAAAACCCACTTGATCACCCTGGTCCATCACCGGATCAGCGGCATGGGCGAGGTCATGAAAAAGCTGCGCATTGCGTGGCTCAATGAGGACGAAACCAGCGACACGCTGCTATCACTCCTCCTCCGCGTTCACCGCGCTTTGGCGCGGGAATATCCGCAGGAATTCCCGGCGGACTCCACGGAGGCCATTTACGATCTCTCTGATGTCAATGCAGCAAGCGACGCCATTACCAAACTCGTCCTGAAACAACTCGCGGAGCACACCCTGCTCATCCTCGTCGAGAACCTGGATGCGATTTTCGCCGAGTTCAACGATGTGGAGCAAAAACGCTGGCGGGCCTTGATCCAGAATCACCCGCACTTCTGCACGGTCGCCACCGCCCAACGGCTCTTTGATGGGGTCTCGGACCGCGACGCCCCGTTTTTCGGCTTCTTCGATGTGCATCACCTCAAGCCCTTCTCGGTCGAACACGCCACCGAGCTCCTCGTCAAGGTCGCTCGAGAAAAGGACGACGCTGAGCTGGCCGTCTTCATCGCCTCGCCACGAGGCCGGGCGCGCATCCGGGCGCTGCACCACCTGACCGGCGGCAACCAACGCCTCTTCATCATCCTCTCCGAATTCATCAACCGGAAGACACTCGAGGAGCTCGTCAGGCCATTCGAGGAGCTCGTCGACGAACAACTCACCCCCTACTACCAGGAACGCCTGCGCTGGCTCCCGACCTTGCAGCGCAAGATCGTTGAGTTCCTGTGCACCATTGCCAAACCTCAGCCGGTCAAGGCGATCTCCCGGCAGCTCTTCTCCAGTTCCCAGACCATCTCCAGCCAACTGGTCAGCCTGCGACGGATGGGATACGTCCAAAGCCGGAAACGCGGAAAAGAATCGCTCTACGAACTCGCCGAACCACTCATGCGGCTCAGCCACGAGGTCAAGGAGGCCAAGGGCCGCACCCCACTCCGTATTCTCGTCGATTTCCTCCGAGTCTGGTACGACCAAGAAGAGCTGAAAGACCGGCTTCAAGCGGCGCCCCATGAAGCCGCGATCACCCGCATGTATCTCAGTGAGGCTTACGAACACTTTGAGGCAACTGGAAATCTTCGCTTGCAACTGTTTCGGGACGAAGCTGATGGGATCGACCTCACCCAATGCGACGAAGAGCAATTAGATCTCCTTCGTGACGTCAAGGACGAGTCCGACGATGCGCAAGACATGATTAATTACGGAGTTGCCCTAGCCCACGCGACTAGGCTCAACGAAGCCATTCATGAATTTACCGTCTTGATCAAACGTAAGAACGCCCCCGCTATACAGCTCGTCTGGGCGCTATTTAACCGCGGCCTAGCCTATGGACAGCGGGGCGACATCGAAGCGGCGCTTGCCGACTACACCGCCGCAATCAACCACGAAGACGCTTCAGTCAAACAGCTCTTCAAGGCGCTATTCAACCGCGGCATAGCCCATGGACAGCGCGGCGATATCGAAGCGGAAATGGCCGACTACACCGCCGTGATCAACCACGAAGACGCCCCAGCCAAACAACTCGCTTTGGCGCTGGTCAATCGAGGTGTCGCCCATGGACAGGTTGGCGATATCGAAGCGGAAATTGCCGACTACACCACGGTAATCAATCGCGAAGACGCCCCAGCCGAACAGCTCGCCTTGGCGTTGTTTAACCGCGGTGTTGCCCATAGAAAACGAGGAGATACCGAAGCGGCGATTGCCGACTACACCGCGGTGATCCACCTTGAAGACGCTCCCGTCGAGCAACTCGCCTTAGCGCTAGTCAACCGAGGCTTCACCCACGGACAGGGTGGCGATATCGAAGCGGCGATTGCCGACTACACCGCCGTGATCAATCGCGAAGATGCCCCCGCCGAGCAGCTCGCCATAGCGCTATTTAACCGCGGTGCCACCTACAGATGGCGGGGAGAGATCAAGGCGACAATTGCCGACTACACCACGGTGATCAACCGCGAAAACACCCCCGCCGAACTGGTTGCCAAGACGCTAGTAAACCGTGGTTTTGCTCATGAAGAGCGCGGCGACCGTGAGGCGGCGAATACTGATTATACTGCTGTAACCACCCTCAACCATGTGCCTCAAGCGATCGTTTCAAATGCCCATTTCCGTATCGCTAACCTCGAAATGCAGCGTGGCCACTGGGCCGAAGCAGAAGAGCACTTGATATCCGGATTTTCTAAGAGAGAGCCTGCTGAATCTTCCTATCTGGGCCCGATTCCTCAATACATCGGCGCTGTCTTGAACTCTGGTCAACACGCCGACGCCTGGGCGCCGCGATTGGATATGCTGCTCGGCGTCTACGCTGAGCATGAGGCGGTTACGGAATTCGCGGCGGGCTTGGTGGATAGCCTCGCTGGACTGCGCCAATCCAGCCTCTCCCCGAAGGGGCTGTCAGCATGGCATGCCCTTTGGGCTGAGCGGGCAAAGATTCATCCGGAACTAGAACTCCCCGCCCGCCTGCTGCACACCGCGATCAACTACTTCGTCGAGGGCGAAGATGAATCCGCACTCCTTGATCTGCCCTCCGAAGAGCGCCGCATCCTCGCCCAGGCGTTGGGCCTGGAATCCACCACCGAAGGCGCCGAATAAACGTTTTCAGACCATGCTACGCTTCTCAGTATCCAAGTCCAAGGGGCCCCTTAGCGAACGACCCAATGAGCAAGAGCATGAGCCTAATTCATTGGTCAGTGGGTTCTTCGCGAATCTTGCTTGCTATTGATAAAATTATGTCACAACTTTGCGATTACCCCTTGCACGTCCCATCCCCGCAGGTTTGCTGGCAAACCTCGCATGTTTGATCTAACTTCGCAGATTTTTTTTGCGTTCCTACTAGGAGCGCTCGTTTTTGGTGGCTTGATTTGGGCTTTGCTCGGCCAAAAACTGAAACGCGAACGGCAGCAAAACCAAGAGAAGCTGGCAAAAGTCGAGCGCGACGCTCAGGAATCCACCCGCCTCACGAAACTAGAGCTGCTCGAAGAACAACAGGTCCGCCGCAAGGATCTGGAAAAGGAGATCATCGAGCGCGAAGACCAGTTGCGACAGCGCGAAAATGAGCTGCGCGATCGCGATAACGCCACGCTCGAAAAAGAAACGCAGGTCATCAATCGTGAAGACCGGCAAGTTGCTTCCAGCAAACGATTAGCCGAAGAAATGCGCCGCGTGAAGCGCTATCGCGACGCTTACCGTTATCGCCTGCGTAAAATCAACGGCCTGACGAAAGAGCAAGCGGAGGAAGCCTGGCGCGAGGAAGTTCGTTCGAGTGATGATGAGGCCGTGCAGGAAATCAAACGCGAAGTAATGCTGGAAAGTGAGCAGGCTTACCGCCGTGAAGCGCAAAGAATTTTAATCGACGTCATGCAGCGCATCACGGCTACGCCGCCGAATGAGATCAGCGCCACCCTCGTCGACCTGCCCAATGAAGACATGAAGGGCCGCCTGATTGGGCGCGAAGGCCGCAACATTCGCGCCATCGAGTCCTGCACCGGCGTTACCCTGATGATCGATGAAACACCCGGCACCCTGCTCGTTTCGTCGTTTGATCCCGTTCGTCGCGAAATTGCCCGCATCGCTCTGGAGCGCCTCATTAAGGACGGCCGCATCCACCCGGTTTCCATCGAAGACACCGTGACCCAAGTTCGCGATGAGCTCAAAGACAGCGTCATCGAGCTCGGCGAACGCTCGCTGCTCAAGCTGCGTCTTCATGGCGTGCATCCGGAAATCGTTTCCTTGCTGGGTAAGCTGCACTACCGGCTTTCCAACAATCAAAACACGCTGGAGCACTCAATCGAAGTGGCGTATTTCTGCTCGCTGCTGGCGTCCGAGCTTGGCCTGGACCCCGATATTGCGAAGCGCTGCGGCTTGTTCCATGACCTGGGCAAGGCGATTGACCACGACTATGAAGGCAGCCACGCCTCCAGCGCCGCCATGCTGCTCAAGCGCTATGGCGAAGACGAGCGCGTCGTCAACGCCGTGGCCGCATCGCATGATGAAATCGCGCCGACCAGCGTATATGCGGGCCTGCTGCGTGTAGCGGACTCACTTTCAGCCAGCCGCCCAGGCGCGCGCGCCAATGCATTGGAGGGCTATCTGCAGCGCGTCCGTAGCCTCGAAGACATCGCCCGTGACATGGGAGGCGTCTCGGAAGCCTACGCCGTGCAGGCGGGCAAGGAAATCCGAGTCATCGTAGAGCCGGACCGGATGGACGACCAGGAAGCCCGTCGGCTGGCCCGGAGCATTCGCCGTCGTATCGAAGAAGAGCTGCAATATCCCGGTACGATCAGGGTCACGGTTATTCGCGAAAGCCGCTTCGTCGAAACAGCGAAGTAAATTCTTACTGATTTAAGGTTTTCATTGCGGTCTTTGGGCGTAAGCTACGTCAGCAAATAACTCTGCTATGAAAATTTGGAACGAAGAAAAAGCGGCCGCCATTGAGGCCGTCATTGCGGCCAGCGAGCTCTGCGAGAATGTCCGCCAAAAGCTTGGCGCTGGCGATTCCGCGCAAAAGGAAGACCGCTCTCCGGTAACGATTGCCGACTACGGCTCCCAAGCCATCGTGCTAGCCCACCTGGCCAAGCATTTTCCAAACGACCCTGTGGTTGCCGAGGAAGACGCCACTGAGCTGTCTGGCGACGCCCAGGCTGAGCTACGGGCTAAGGTTGTCGCAGAAGTGCAGGCCATTGACCCAACTGCGAACGAAGGCAGCGTCATCAAGGCGATTGACCGAGGCAACTATGGCGGCAAGGACGGACGTTTTTGGACGCTGGACCCGATTGACGGCACCAAAGGTTTTCTCCGGAAAGATCAGTATGCCGTGGCTCTGGCGCTCATCGAAGACGGTCAAGTTGTCTTGAGTGTGCTCGGCTGTCCCGCCCTGCCCCAGATTCTCGACATGCCACATGGCCAAGTTGGCTGCCTGTTGGTTTCAAGAAAAGGCCATGGCGCCGAAATCTACGACATGGCTGGCAAAATGATTTCCGGCGCGGTCGTGGATGATAATTTTAACCCAGCTCTGGCGACGATTTGCGAGTCCGTCGAAAGTGGACACTCTAAGCACGACTGGGCCGCAGCGATCGCCGAAAAGCTTGGCGTTACAACGGAATCCGTCCGCATGGACAGCCAGTGCAAATACGCCGCAGTCGCCCGTGGTGACGCCTCCGTCTATTTACGCCTACCGACCCGGCCCGGCTACCAGGAGAAGATCTGGGATCACGCGGCAGGCATGCTCGCCGTTCAGGAAGCGGGCGGACGGGTGACGGATATTAATGGCCAACCACTCGATTTCGGCCAAGGCCAAACCCTGAGCCTCAATCAGGGCGTCGTCGCCACCAATCTCCACATCCATGATTTCGTCCTGCAGGCAATCGCAGAGACCCAAGACGAGTACGCCCCCAAATAGCATGCACGACATCCTCCAAACGGGCTTACCCGTTACCATTCCGCTCTGGGAAAAAGACATTCCCTTTGCGGATGAGGCCCTCCCCGGATTGCCCCGCCTCACGGTTTATTTGCCCAGTCAGGAACACCGCACCGGTCAAGCGATGGTCGTCTGCCCGGGCGGCGGTTATGGGCATCTGGCCATTGCTCACGAAGGCCATCGCGTGGCGCGCTTTCTGAGCAGCCAAGGCGTCTTAGCCGCCGTTTTGGAGTATCGTTATTCGCCTTACCGGCATCCTGTGCCACTGATCGATGCTCAGCGCGCGATCCGCATGGTGCGTTACCACGCCGCAGAATGGGGTGTCGATCAGACGCAAGTCGGCATCATGGGTTTCTCCGCCGGTGGACACCTGACTGCCTGCGCCGCCACGATGAAACCAATCAAGGAAGGCATGGTCGACGACGAAATCGATCAGCTCGGTTCCCGCCCGGATTTTGCGGCTCCTATTTACGCCGTCGTCTCCATTTTTGAACCCTACGCTCACCTCGGTTCCCGCCAAAATTTATTGGGAGATAAGGCGGAGGATATGGAGCTTGTCGCCGCACTTTCACCAGAGCGCCAAGTGAATGAAACCACGCCGCCTTGTTTCATGGTCCACACCAGCGAAGACATGGTGGTTGTGCCCGAGCACAGCATTACCTTTTACCAGGCGTTGCGCAGAAACAACGTCCCCGCCGAGTTACACATCTACGAAAAAGGCGGCCACGGCATTGGACTGGCTCATAATCACCCTTGGGGGCCCGCGTTCCTCAGTTGGTTGAAGAACCGCCTTTAGGATCAGCCGCTACAGGCAGAAAGGTGAAGCAAGCAACAAGCTTCTCAGACGCTATCCAGGCTAGCCCACCAATCTAGGCGCTTCGCTAAAAAGCCTTATGCTATGTTTGCACAACAACCGAGCGGTTGTTTTTGAAAACGACCATGTGCCTTTTTTGAGGCCAACCGAGCGCCTTAATACTCACCCTTATACTGCGGGTGAACCCAGAGAAACTCATAAAGTTTGTTTTGCACCCGCACCAGTCCACTGAAGCTAGGGCCTATTCACCGTGCTCCAAGTCCAGCGAATCACGCTGAGAAAAAATTCGGAGTTCGTGGTCGCTAGCCCCGAGCAGATGCCGAAGCTCTTGCCTTCTACCCGCGCTGCTTCAAATCATACATTGCAACGATGTAAGGGTGTGACGGATCGTAATGCGTGAGCGTGTCCGGGTTGTCGACGCGACCGATGCGGCGGCAGTTGGCGCCAATGATGCCCAGTTCACTGTCGCCGATGTCTTCACGGCAAGCCTCTACTTTCGCCATGAGTGAGGCGACGATGTCTGGGTGCTCATCGAAGACATTGGTCGTTTCGCCAATGTCTTCGATGAGGTTATAGAGTTCTACTACCGCGCCTTCTTCATCTCGCTTACAGAAATGCAGTTTCCATTCGTGATCGCGCACCGCCTCGATGCGATTTTTCCAGTAATAAAAGAACACCTCATTCGGCGAGTCCGCAGTGGCGTCCGCCAATAAAACCGAGATATCTTTGCCATCGATCATCCGACCTTCTGCAAGCTTTGCATCGCAAAGTTTAGCAAGCGTTGGCAGGAAGTCCATCGATGTCGCGAGGCCACTCGTGGTCTGGCCGCCTGGAATGCCCTTGGGCCAACGCATCAAACAAGGCACGCGTTGTCCCCCATCCCAAGTTTGCCCTTTATGCCCACGCAAAGGCCCATTGCTGCCGCCCTCGCCTCGAGCGCGTGAACCGTTGTCGCTGGTAAAGATGACCAGGGTATTCTCGTCGATGCCCAACTGCTTTAGTTCATCGAGAATTGCGGCGGTTGCCCAATCGATCATTTCGACGCCGGCGCCATAACGCCCATTCTGCGACTCGCGCATGAACTTTTCGGGCGCGTAAATCGGCACATGGACATACATGTGGGCGAAATAAAGAAAGAACGGCTCATCCTTATTTTCACGCAAGAAACGAACAGACTCCTCAACGTAACGCTCCGTAATACCCGCTTGATCCGGCTGCTCTTGTATGACCTCCTGATCGCGAATCAGAGGTAACGGCGGATACTTGTCATCCTCGAACTGGCGTCCCATATCATTACTGTAGGGGATGCCAAAGTAGCTATCGAAACCGTGCTCGGTGGGTAAAAATTCGGGCTGATCGCCACAGTGCCACTTGCCCACCATCTTCGTTTTGTAACCACTTTGCTTAAGCGCCTTGGCGATGGTCATTTCGTCCGGGTTAAGCCCACAGTCATCACCTGGGAATAATACTGGCCGACCATTGAATTCGCCAAAGCCAATGCGCGGCGGATAGCATCCAGTCATCATCGCCCCACGCGATGGCGAACAGACCGGTGAAGCCATGTAGAAATCAGTAAAACGTAAGCCCTCTGCCGCCATCTGATCCAAAGCAGGCGTGCGATTCACCGTAGAACCGTAGCAGCCAAGATCTCCATAGCCGAGATCGTCGCAATTAATGAGAATGATATTGGGGCGAGCGGAACTGGTCATCCCTTAAATCAATAACCAAGCTCAAGCGGTTCAAACAAATTCTACTGTAACCAGTTTCCTTGCTTCACATGAAGCTCAGTGTCGGGCGTCCCTCATGAGGAAAAGCCTCTTCAAGTAATGGGGCCTTGGGCCGGGCGGTCACTGAAGGATGGCGACAAATCTGACCGGTATTCGAGATCACCTGAATCGCGCGGTCGTCCCAGATTTCGATCACGTAAGGGTCGAGCTCGTTCGTGATTTCCATGTCTTCAAGCTTGTGTTTCTTGAGCCACTTACGAATGGGCGGCAAGTATTCCTCATGGGCGGCGCGCGCCGTGAAGATCTTCACCTTTCGGCCCTCTGCCCGCCAACGCCGCACGCGTTCCATCATGTCCTTGATCGGCTTGCCGATGTGGCCTATGCCGCGCCACGAATTGAATTTCGCAAGCGTGCCATCCAAGTCAACGCCGATCCAGGGCGTGGTGTCTGGCTCGGCGGTTTCGCTGACTGGCTGCTCTTCGCTTGCGGGGGGGACTAATTGGCTCATGTAAGAAAAAGATTAGCTTATCGGAATAACGTTCGCGCGCAATGCCTATTGTGCTGCGGCGGCAACAGGCTCCATGCGGGCGCTGCGCGCCGCCCTCACCGAAACGCCAACACTGGAAAACAGCATCAGCAGCGCAGCGACGACAGGGTGCAATATACCAGCCGCCGCCAAACCCATTCCCAGAAAATTGTATGCGCCAGCAAATAACAAATTGCCGCGTACCGCGCGGCGAACTTTGCGAGACAAAGTCAGGCCACGCGCAATCGGCGTCAACGAGTCTCCCATCAGCACCGCAGGGGATGTCGCGCGACTCAGGTCCGCCCCCTGCCCCATCGCAATGGAGGCGTCCGCATGACTCATGGCGGCAGCGTCATTCAAGCCGTCCCCCACAAACACCACGCGCTCCCCGCTTGCTTGCCAGGCTCGCACACGCGCAAGCTTTTCCTCTGGACTCAGCCCAAAGTCGATCTCAACGCCAGCCAACTCACGTTGAACGGGTTCCGGGTCACCGGTCAATATAGACAGAGCAACTCCCTGTGATCGTAACGACGTCAAAGCGGGTTCGAGATCTGGACGCAGTTGTTCGCTTAGGTCAAAAGCCAAGGCCCACTGACCATTTACACTCACCAAGACTTCGCGCTTACTGTTGGCGCTGCGCGTGCGCGTTAGCAATCCGCCACCCAAAGTCTCTTCTACGAAGTCGCGCGAACCGATACGCAGCGCCGTAACAGAACCACCTAGCAAACGCACTTGCGCATCGACGCCGCGCCCGGGATGCTGAGTGATCTCCAAGGGTTCTACGTCCAATGCGGGCGCTTCGATTTGCGCAAGCGCACGCGCCACCGGATGCGGGCTCAGGCTTTCCACATCACGCACTGCAGCCAGCAGCTCATTACTTTGCGATGCAAAGTCGGGCGACACTTCAATATCTTCCACCTTCAACGACTCAAAGCTAAGGGTGCCGGTTTTATCAAAAACGATCCGATCTGCCTGGGCGAGTTGATCGCCAAAATCTCCAGTCCGCACCGTGAGACCAAGCCGTGAGAATTGCAGCAACTGGCTCCACACCGCAATCGGTGTTGCCAGCCCAAGAGCGCAGGGGCACGCCACCAACAGCACAGCCATGGCGTTAAACAAGGCCGTCGTCCATGGCCCGACGGCGGCCCAACCGATAAACGTAAACGACGCGATGGCAATGACGCTTGGCACGAACCAGCGCATCAATTTATCCGCCTGAACTTGTAACTCTGATGGCTTTAAGCGGGCCTGCTCAACAGCCTCAAGCACACCATCGATCCGACGCTCGCCCAGCAGCGCTCGTGGCTCGATCACAAAGGCGCCATCCACCGAATATGATCCAGCCCACACTTGATCGCCAGGCTGACGTCGCGTTGGCGTCAGTTCTCCCGTTACGGCGGTGTCAGTGACGTCACCAATTCCGGAGCGAATCACGCCATCAACGGGAATCGGCTCACCAGGCGCAACCGAGATCGCAGAATCTGCTGCGAGCTCGGCCACCGGAATGCGTCGTCGCTGCCCGCAACAGGTCTCCAAATAGGCGAAATCGAAGGCGTCACGCAATTCGCGCACGGCATCCAACGCACGCTCCCGAGAGCGCGAACCCAGGGTTTTGCCAACGGTGTAAATTGCGAGCACGATGGCGACGACCTCGTAATAAACAGAGCCTTCGCCAGTCAATGTTGCGGTGAGTGATGCGCCAAGCGCTCCAAGCGCGCTGATCAGGAACAAGGCCTCCACCGTGATGCGCCGCTCGCGCAAGGCAGCCCATGTATTCCGGATTAGAGGAGGCGCCAAGAGCACCAACACGACCAATGCGGAGATCAGTAACCCGCCATGCAATACCCAGTAGATGGCCTGCTCGCGCGTGAGTGGTGTTTCCGAAGTGTTCAGGCCGAGCCCAAAGATCATTCCCTGCCCGGCCATCACGGCGGCGATGCCGACCTTAAGCCAAGTCATCGTCCACGCGCGCTCATCCTCCGTTACCCCGGGCGCGGCATCGGTGTGGCAACAGCTATTGGGCAATTCGTCAGCCATAACACCAATAAGCGAACTGGTTTAAAGGGAAATGGCAACCATGCGATTCACTACTCAGCGCCAGCCGGTGCGGCGGAGGCGGGCTTAATTATGATCGGGAGCCCAGGCCCAGCACCGAGGAATTCCGACGCCAGCTCGTTGATTTCATCAAGTTTGATTGTGCTGTAGTCAGTGGCCAATGTCCGCGCCCAATCGAATTGCTGAGGATAGACCGTGGAGCCCGCAAGCACCCGGCTGAGCCAGTAGCTGTTTTTGCGAACGTATTCTTCGACATATTTCTCCATCGGCAACACCGAGCGCTGAAGCTCATCCTCCGTGACATTGCCCTTGCCCAGATCGACCCCGAGCTCGCGGATGATGTCGACCACAGTCTCCACTTTATTTGGATCCGCAAAGTTCAGGCCAAAGAGATAGCCATAGTTATCGTAAATTTCGCTCGAACTATTGCGTGCATAGGGGCTGTAACCTTCCCCCAGCTTTTCGCGCACTTCGAGGCGCAAGCGGTCCCGAAATACGCTGGCCAATACATTGAGACGGCGAGTCCGCTTGATGTCCCAGAAATCCGTTGTGGGCCAGTAGACCGTCGCCATTGCGCGCGGAATATCGGAGTCGAATGTATAGACCTGCTGATCGGTTGTCGTTGGAAAATTGACGCCGGTGCGCTCGGACTTGTAGAGATCCTGTTTGGCCTCCCGCTCGGGCAATGCGCCGACTGTTTTCTGGACGAGGGGCAGCGCTGTCTCAAAATCGACATCGCCGACGATGCTGACTTCGAGGTAGGACTTCGTCAGCGCGGGCTCCAACCATTCACGCAGCTTTTCCATACTCTGCGATGCAAAGTCACTTTCGGTTGGAAAGCCAAAACGGAAATTACCTCCAGCAATGAACTTCCCGACTTGATCGCTCCATACGCCTTCGACAGTGCGCGCCATTTCAATGGACATTTCGTCGTATGCCTTGCGCGCCTGACGCGCGGCTTCTTCCCGATAGCCCGGCGCAGTCAAGTAAGCGGTGAGCAACTGCAACTGACGCTCCAAATCTTTGGGCGTGGTGCCGCCGGCGAGGGTGAAGTTTTCCTCACCCACAGAGAAAGCGCCGCCGACGGATTGCCCGGCGAGCACCCGCTCCATTTCATCGACTGAGAGGTCCATCAGTCCACCTGCGGAAAACGCCATATTCGCAAACGTGGCGATGCCCTTTTGCTCGGGCTTCATGGACATTTCGCCACCGCCAAATCGAGCTAGCACGCCGACCGAGTTTGCCTCAAAGTCCGTTTGCTTAAAATTAAAGCGGACATTGTTGGCGAAGACGACCTGCCAGATGCCGAGGTCTTTAATGAATTCCTTTTTCACGACCTCGCCAGGTTCACCAAAGTCGGTGTACGGCCAAGATAATTCTTCACCGACAGCAGGTGCTTCGACAGCAGTTTGCGCGCTTGAGGCGAAAGCATCCTTCAACTGTGTATTCGCGTCATCCAGCTCGAGGTTGCCGCTGACAAATAGGAAGCGGCCACCACCATCCCAGAGTTTTTCCAAAGCGGACTGCGCTGTAGCTGGCGTAAGCTGCGCCATTGCTTCTTCAGCAATGGAGAGATCCGTTTCTGGCGACGTAAAAACCTGTGCACGCGATAAACTGCGCACCAGTCCGGCAGAGAGGTCACGTGACTTTCGCGTCGGCGCCGCTTTAACGGCCTCCTGGTAATCGTTGATGATCTTGGCCTTCACTTCGGCGACTTCGGCGTCGGTAAAGCCATGCTCAAGCGCACGCCGCAACTCTTGCTCAATGACGGTTACGGCGTCTTTCCATTGCTCTGGCTTGCAGGTCAGGTCGAGGCCGCCGATTTCAAAATAGTCCAGGTAATCCCACGAGTAGGCGCTGCCAGAGGTGAAGGGCGCGTTCTCCTTTTTAGCCAGAATTTCCAAGCGTCGCGTGATAATGCGATTAGCGGCGCTGGTGATTAAATCCCGGACCCGCACCGCACGGCTGTCGGGATCACCGTGATAGGCACGCAGCGTCATCAGGGAGACTTCGGTGGATGTCGCTTCCGCCTCGGAATGCAGCAACACCTCAAGCTCCGGCGTGGTGAGCTCGCCCATGTCAATCTCAGGAAGACTCGACTTGGGGTTAACGAGGTCGCCGAACATCGCCTGAATGGCTTGAGCGGTTTTTTCAACCTCCACATCACCCACTACGACAACCGCCATATTATCGGGGCGATACCAGGTTTCATAAAATGACACGAATTCCGCGCGCGGGGCTTCCTTAATCACTTCCTCCAGGCCGATTGGAAAACGCTGCGGCATGCGCGCCTTGGGGAACAAGAACTCCCAATACGCGATAAAAGTACGGTAGTCGACCGAATCGCGATCGCGCTTTTCGCTTAAAATAACGCCGCGCTCCTGATCGATCTCCTGTTCGCGAAGCAACAGACTGCCAGCGTAGTCGCGCAAAACCTGCATGCCTTCGTGGAAGAGCTCAGGCGTGTTTTCCGGCAGCTCAAGCTTATAGACCGTTTCGTCAAAGCCGGTGTGCGCGTTGGTGTCGGCGCCAAAGCTCATCCCCAGGCGCTGCAGGTATTCGATCAGTTCCCCGGGCGGATAGTGCTCAGAACCGTTAAAAGCCATGTGCTCCAGGAAGTGGGCCAAACCACGCTGTGACTCCGTCTCCTGCAACGAACCGGCCTCAACCAAGAGCCGCAAGCTCACGCGGCCAGGCGGTTCGTTATTAGGCATGATCGCGTATTTCAGGCCGTTGTCCAACTGACCAAAGGTTACAGCCTGATCGGCAGGCAAATCGCTGGCTTGCGGTTCATCGGCGATCAGACCAATGCTCAAGGCGCACCAGCCAATTAAGGCAACGAGAATGGGATTTTTGAGAATTGGCATAAAGGAAATATTCACGCACAGACCTGGATCACAAGCCAAGGCCAAAAAGTTTGTGTTTCCTTTGACGCCCAGGACGTTATCAAGTTCCCCTTTTAGCGTCTTTTACCGTAACGATGATCATCCTTTACCGCATACTTTTCCCTTTCATGCTGCTGCTGGCGCTGCCGTATTATGGCGCGCGCATGCTTAAGCGCGGCGGGTATGGGAAGGATTTGCGTCATCGCTTCGGAGCCATCCCCCCCCTCCCTCGGCCTGATCCCGGCGTCAAACGCATCTGGATACAAGCCGTCAGTGTGGGGGAAATTCGCGCCATGCAACCGATTATCGATGGGCTTAGCCAGCGCGCCGACATCGAGCTTGTCCTCACGACGACCACGAGTACTGGCTACCAACTAGCCCGTGAACACTACGGTAAGAGTTGCCTACAGGTTGGCCTATTTCCCATCGATTGGTTTCTTTTTTCAAAAAAAAGTTGGCGGCGTATAGATCCCGATCTCGCCATCCTAATGGAAGGTGACTTGTGGCCGGAGCATTTACAACAAGCACAAAAGCGAAATGTGCCAGTGATGCTCATCAACGGCCGTATGTCCGACCGCTCATTCAAGCGTTACCAAAAAGTCAGCGGCCTCGCTCAATGGGTTTTTACGCAATTGGACACGGTCTACGCTGGCTCAAGTCAGGACGCTGATCGCTTTGCCCAATTGGGCGTTCAGGAATCGAGGCTCGAAACGACCGGCAACATCAAGTTCGACGTTCAAGTCAAACCACTCCTCAATGAAGCCGAGCTCCAAAAGCTGCGCATGGAATTGGGATTCCCTGCCGATGCGCTAATTCTACTCGGCTCATCCACCTGGCCAGGCGAGGAAATCATGCTGGCGCAAGCATTACAGGAAATTAGGAAAACCAATCCTAACACCCGCCTGCTCATCATCCCACGTCACGCTGAGCGCCGGAAAGAAATACGCCGCGACTTGGAGCAGTTCGCATTTTCATTCGCTTTCCGCACTGAGACAAAGGATGCGCCCGAGTCGTTGGATATCTACGTGGGCGACACGACTGGCGAATTGGCGATGCTAAGCCAGGCGGCAGACGTTGCATTCATCGGCAAAAGCCTGCCCCCGCATACCGAGGGCCAGACGCCCATTGAGGCCGCTGCATTGGGTCTCCCCATCGTTTACGGTCCGGGAATGGGCAATTTCCGCCGAGTCTGTCAGTCACTGGAAGCGGAGTCGGCTGCACGTCGGGCAGTAGATGCTGACGACGCCAAGCAGAAGATTCTCACGCTGCTCTACGAGCCCGCAGAGCGTAAAGCCATGACAGAATCCGCCCAACGCTGGCACACGAAAAACAGAGGCGCCGCAGATCGGGTCATCGCGGGCATCATTGCGAAACTAGACCGGTAAGGTGTCGTCCTTGGCGTCAATCCAATCGCGTTGAAGCCTGAACAACATCCTTCTGGAAGTAGTTCAAGTCCATGCCTTGATTGACAACAATCCCCTGCGCGTTGATGCCACTGCTCATTGGGCTGAGCAGGAACACGGCGGTATTCGCCACTTCCTGCGTGGTGATTGCTTTGCCGCGCAAAGTGAGCTTTTCAGCGTAGAGATAATTCTCCAAGTATCCGGGTATGCCAGCACTGGCGCTCGTCTTGAGCGGCCCGGCGTTGACGGTGTTAAAGCGGACTTGTGAATCTGCGCTGAAGGACTTCGCCAAAAAGCGCGAAGTGCTTTCGAGCGCCGCCTTAATGGGCGACATGTAGCCGTAATTCTCCGCCAAAACCTGGCTGGATATGCCGATGGACACCACTGAGGCATCCGGCTTGAGCAATGGCTTAAACGCGCGGGCAATCTCCACCAACGAAAAACTGGAAATCGCGGTAGCCTGCAGGAAATCTTCACGATCCGTTTCGTGAAACGGGCGAATGCCCTTATTGTAATTCGCAAAGGCAATGGAATGGACGATGCCGTCGAACGGCGCCCCCCCCCCTTCCTTCAAGGCTTCAGCCAGCGCAGCAATTTCCTCCCCCCGCTCAACATCACAAAGGTGAACCGAGCGGTCGGCCATCAGCTTGGCGAGGGACTCCTTGCGCGACTCGGAACGAACCGAGTAAACGACTTCCGCCCCTTCCTCCTCCAGGGATTTGCCAATGGCCCAAGCCACGCTCTTACGATTGGCGACGCCGAACACGAGGTAGCGCCGGTTTTTGAGATCCAACAAAGACATGATTAATCGTCGAGGGGTAGAGCGACGTTTTTCTTTTTCATCGTCAGGCAATTGCAACCATTGACGTGTTCGTATTCCAGCTCATCCATCATTTGCTTGAGAAAGAAAATGCCCAAGCCGCCAATTTCGCGGTCTTCAATCGCCGCGTCCAAATCCGGGTCTTTGGCGTCTGTCAATGGGTTGAATTCCTTCCCGTTATCGGTCATCTTTGCGACGACTAAGTCGTCTTGCATCTCGATATCGAGATCGACACGGTGATCCGAACCGTCTTCAAATCCATAGGAAATGATGTTGGTCAGGATCTCGTCCAGGCACAGGTTAAAGGCGTGCACCACGGCCGGGTTGACCATGTGTTCGTCGCCGAAAGTTTCGAGGTCTGCAGCCAGCTTTTCCAGCTCAGACAAATCATTGTGATAAGTAAAATGCATCAGCAGGTGTCAGGGTTGTCGAGAGATGGCGTTTACTTGAAAATGACTTCGACGAGGGAGTAATCGTCTTCAAAGGCGTCCCGACCTTGCGCCGCGCGCACCCAGTCGACCATGGCCTGAACCTTGGACTTGCCCCCAGCTGGCTTGTCGAGCTCGATGGCAAACTCGTCGTCAGTCATCATGCCAGATCCATCCTTGTAATCCACTTCGTAGACGCCGTCACTGAAGACATACAGTTTGTCGCCGGGCTCGATTTTCACGGTTTCCGTCATGTAGGTCAGGCCCGGCATACCGCCGACAATCATCCCTGGCGTCGACAGGCGCTGGTGCTCTGCTCCCTCGCGAACGAGGACCGACGCAGGGTGTCCGCCGGAGCTATAGACCATTTCGCGTGTGCTCTTATTATAGACGCCGTACCACATGGTGAAGTACATGTCGTTGTGCTTCTCCATGTCAAAAGCCTCATTGAGGCCGCCCAACACGGCGCCGGGATCATGGAAATCCACTCCCGGCAAAGACATAGCGCGCATGACATTAATCGCCGAAACGGAGTGTAAGGCCGCCCCTACCCCATGGCCACAAACGTCGAGGAGGTAAATGGCGAAGTGCTCGTCGTCGAGCCAGTGGTAACCAAAGGTGTCGCCCGCAAGATCCGTTGACGCAATGAACACCCAGTCTGTCTTGACGATGTCGTCTTCGTGCTTGGCGGGAAAAAGAGACTGTACGTAGCGGGCAGCTTCATCCAGCTCAGCCTGCAAGGCGGCCTGCGCTGCATTACGCTCCAAGAGGCGGATGTACCCCGTAGAGTGATAGCGAATGCGGGCAATAACTTCCAGCTTGTCGGGAAGCTTGACCATGTAATCGTTCGCTCCGAGTTCGAAGGCCTTCTTTTTCGTTTCGGCTTCCTCCTTGGAAGATAGAACGATGATTGGCACGTCGCGAAGCTCGGGTTTGCCACGGTAAAATTTAACCAACGTCAAACCATCTACGTCTGGCATCACCAGGTCTTGCAGAATGACCGTAGGTTGAATGTGCAAGGCGGACTCGATGGCTTTCGTTGGCTCGGTCGTGGAGTGGAATTCGATGCCCGGCTCGTCCACCAGCATCCGGCGCACCGCCTCACAAACCATGCCCTGGTCATCGACCATCAGCACCTTAATTTTAAAATCCTGTTTCGCAGCTTCGAGGGCTTCACTCATAGCAATATGCGCTCACCATAGCGCCCTTCGCATCCAGCACAAGCGTTCAGTCACAAATTGAGCAGATAAAGCGCTAAAAATTGGCTCATCCACTCGAAAAATGTGCAGAATAGCACTGATTTTTAAAATAGTGCACTAATGGCATGTTGGGTGCTTAATACCACAACATATTGACTTAGGCATTTACGAATTTACTATATTTAGGGCCTAGCTACTAGTTTTTCACGTAAAATTGACCAAAAATCATTTGACGCAGAAGCACTTTCATACGATTGTATACCTGTCGGCTGAGCGCCGTTAACTAACTAAACCAAACAAGACCATGCCAGCAACACTCGAGACACCAAAAGCCCGTCAGGCCCCCAAGCCCAAGACGTCACCCGAACTCGCTGAAATCGTTGACCGCGTTGACGATCTAGGCGAATGGCCCATCACCAAGTGCGACGAAGCAAATGTGCCGCTGAACATCGTAATCAGCGAACCCGATGATTTCAATGCACGCTGGACGCTGCTTGCAGACAACTTCAAGCCACGCAACGCCACCATCGACATTGAAACCTATGAAGTAGAAGCCGACAACAAAGAGGACCTACTCGCGAT
The DNA here is from genome assembly GCA_031296915.1 of Cerasicoccus frondis. Classification (GTDB taxonomy): domain Bacteria; phylum Verrucomicrobiota; class Verrucomicrobiia; order Opitutales; family Cerasicoccaceae; genus Cerasicoccus; species Cerasicoccus frondis. The sequence continues at coordinate 120,199 of JAVDPC010000001.1, forward strand.
CGTTAACCACATCATCCTCCCCCTCTACAAGGCCGCCGTATTCCAACTGGAGACCAAGGGGACGTGCTTCTTCTGGAGTAAAGACAACAAAGGCTGACCTCAATAAGGTTCAGTTCAGTTAGCGGAAACACGGGCGGGCCGTCAACCCACCCGTTTTTTGTGTACGCATTTCAGGAGCTATCGTCCAGAAGTATGACCGCGAAGCCACTGAATGAACTGCGCTTTGGGCAGCGCCCCCTGTTGCTTGGTGACGAAGTTGCCTCCCGAGAAAAGCATTAATGTCGGAATCGAGCGAATCTGAAACAGGCTGGCAGTCTGCGGACATGCCTCGGTGTCCACCTTCAAGAATACAGCCTCCGTCGCCATTTCTGCTGCAACCGCCGCATAGTCCGGCGCAAACATTTGGCACGGGCCACACCAATCGGCCCAGAAATCCACGACTACCGGCAGGCCAGACTTGCCCAGATAGCGACCGAATGTTGCGTCAGTCGCGTTAATTGGCTTTCCCGGTAAAAGCGGCGCCTGGCATTTGCCACATTTGGGACCGGCGGCCAATTTCTCCTGAGGCGCGCGATTGATCGCGTTGCAACTTGGGCAGACGATTTGAACAGGCTCGGTAGACATAACCGCATCTTTGAACGAAGCGCGCCTGCAAGAAAAGCTCAAAGCTCACTTCAGCCCATCAAGCGCATCCCAGGGGCTCGTTTCCTTCCACTGCTGCTTCACCTGCTTCTGCCGCTGGCGGATAGTCTGTTGGCTGCGCGACTCACAGCGTCGCACCCAGTCCAGCAGCTCCTCCGGACGAATCGCAAAGCCTCCACTGGCGCGAATGGATTCTGCGATCAAGTTGTCCCGGCTGACCACCGTGCATGTTTTCGGGTTCTTGGCGTTTTTCACGATCTGCTCAATCAGACCGTCGGCCGAGAGATCACTGGGCGAATACAGCACGGCAAAAGTGGAGATTTCACCGGGGAATTGCACATCAACCATCGCCCCACGCCCATCGAAAACAATCGTCACGCGGTAGTTGTCCACGTCGTGGATCACACGCACCGATTCCACCAAGTGGTCACAGGTGCCCGCTGGGTCACGCTTAAAGCGGTCGGCAAACTCAGGCCACTGATGAATCACATTGTAGCCGTCGATCAGCAAATGATTTTGCCCTGCCATTAATTATTCATTGCCGTGCAAACCTGATTTTGCAACGCTCCAAAACTACCTAATACGCATAGAGCATTGGGACCCTAACCACTAGATGAAAATCAGCGTTTGCATACCGACTTATGAGCGTCCTGAAATGCTTCTGGAAGCCCTGAATTCTGTGTTCAGCCAGGATAAGCAGGCATTTGAAATCCTAATTGGCGACGACGATTCATTATCCCCAAAGGTGCCTGTTGCTTACTGTTGGAGCCCTTGAAACGTATCAAATCGATTGCGCATGTTACTTGGACGAAATTGATCGCTATATTCTCGTCAGTTAGTGCGAAAAACCATTGCGCGTCGCTTAGGGGCATTGCAAACTTCGCCGCCAATGGAAACCCAAGTTTGCATCGGCCCGGAAAAGATCGACGCCGCCATCGAGCGCGTTGTCGATGACATTGTGGCCTTCACGCCCTCTCCGAGCGACCTGATCGTAGCCGGCATCGCCAATGGCGGCGTCCCCTTCGGCGAAATAATCGCACGACGTCTGAGCGAGCGCTATGGGGCGCAAATTCCATTTGGGCAGCTAAACATTACCTTTCAGCGAGACGATTTGGCGACTAATCCCATTCCCACGGAAAAATACCGCACCAACATGCCCTTCGAACTCAAGGGCAAAACGGTGCTCCTGGCGGACGATGTCATATTCTCTGGCCGCTCCGTGCGGGCGGCGCTGGCGGAATTATTCGATGTAGGGCGCCCCGACTGCGTGCGCCTGGTCGCTCTGTTTGATCGCGGTGGCCGCAAGTTGCCGATTCAAACTGACAGCACTGGCTTTTGCGAAACCGTCGACGGCTCACAAAGCGTCTCCGTCGAACTCGACCCAATGGATCATTCACGCAATCGCATTACTATTTCCCCCAAACAATGAGCACTGAAGCAGAGTGGAAACGCAAGGACCTCGTGGGAATTGAAGAGCTCAGCCGCGAGGAACTCGAAATTATTTACACCAAGGCCGAAGAATTTAAGGCGACGCTCAACCGCTCCCAAAAGAAGCTGCCTACGCTGCGCGGTTACACAGTCGTCAATCTCTTCATGGAGCCGAGCACCCGCACGCGCTTGGCTTTCGAAGTCGCCGCAACCCGCCTGAGCGCCGATGTGCTCACCGTTTCAGGCAACGCCAGCAGCCTCGTAAAAGGTGAAAGCCTGCGTGACACCGCCAAGAATATCGAAGCGCTCAGCGCCGATATCATCATTATGCGGCACTCCGCCGCTGGTTCGGCGCGCTACCTATCACGCCAGATCGACATCCCGGTCATCAATGCGGGCGACGGCGCTCACGAGCACCCGACACAGGCTCTTCTGGATACCTTTACCTTACGCGAAAAACTGGGCAAAGACCTGACGGGCAAAAAAGTCACGATTTTGGGCGACATCCTCTTCAGCCGCGTGGCGAGGTCCAACATCTGGGCGCTGCGCAAGCTGGGGGTTGAAGTCACGCTGGCGGGCCCTTCCACTCTAGTGCCTCACGATTTCGAACACTTCGGAGTCAAGGTGATCCACGATCTGAAGGAAGCCCTGCACGACGCCGATGCGGTCATGCTTCTGCGCATTCAGCACGAGCGCCAGTCTTCCACCCACTTCCCATCTCTGGGCGAGTACACGAGTATGTTTGGCCTGAATGAAAAGCGAGAAAAATGGCTTAAAGATGACGCCATCATCATGCACCCAGGGCCGATCAATCGCGGTGTCGAGCTAGACTCCAAGCTCGCCGATTCAGGCCGGTCCGTCATCCTCGAACAAGTCACCAACGGCATCGTTGTCCGCATGGCCGTGCTTTACCTTTGCGCCTCCTACGCAGCGAAAAAACGTTCCGCATGAGCATACTTTGGATCAAAAACGGTCGCGTCATCGACCCCGCCAACAACCGCGACGCCCAAGGCGACGTCTACGCCGTGGACGGCAAAATCGTCGACTCGCTGAGCCAGCAACAGAAGGACGACGCCACAGTCTACGACGCCAAAGACTGCGTGGTTTGCCCCGGTTTCGTTGATCTGCATTGCCACCTACGTGAGCCTGGAGACCGGCACAAGGAAACGATTGCCTCCGGCAGCCGCGCGGCGGCCAAGGGTGGCTTCACCACCGTCGTCGCCATGTCGAACACCAAGCCGCCAACGGACACCGTTGGCGCCATTCGTCAGGTAGTGGACCTGATTCACCGGGACGCAGTCATCAACGTGCTGCCCACAGGCTGCCTGACTCAGAATCGCGAAGGTAAGGCGCTTGCGCCAATCGGTTCGTTAAAAAGCGCTGGCGCTGTGGCGATTACCGACGGTGGCCATTGCGTTCAGAACAACGAAATCATGCGGCGCGGCGTGGAGTATGCCGCGATGTTTGGCTTGGTTGTGATGGATCACTGCGAAGACATTACCCAGACCGATGGTTGCGTCATGAACGAAGGCGTCTGGTCGCTCCGACTCGGTTTGCGCGGCATGCCACGGGCAGCCGAAGACATCATGGTCTCGCGCAACGTCGTTTTGGCCGCGCATTATGGCGCGCATATCCATTTGCAGCACATTTCATCAGGCTATTCGGTGGACATTATTCGCCGCGCCAAACAACGCGGATTGAAGATAACCTGCGAGGCGACGCCACATCACTTATCGCTTACCGAAGCAGCGCTCAAAGATTACAGCACCCACTTTAAGGTAGTCCCGCCACTGCGGACCGAAATGGATCGCCAGGCGCTCATCGAGGGGCTGCAGGACGGCACGATCGACTGCATTTCCACGGCGCATGCGCCTCACACCGAGATCGAAAAGGATAAAGAATTCGACTACGCGCCCTTTGGCATGAATGGCCTCGAAACTGCGCTCTCCGTTTGCCTGGATACGCTGGTGCGCTCTCAACTCCTCGACCTGCCAAAGTTGATTGCCCTGATGACCTGCAAGCCTGCCAACATTCTCGGGCTCGACCGTGGCACTTTGAGCGTCGGCGCTCCTGCGGACATCACCATTTTCAACCCGGAGGAGACCTGGGAAGTTTCGCGGCAGAACTTGGCCAGTCTGTCGCATAATTCTCCTTGGCTGGGCCTGACCCTACGCGGCGCAGTCCAAGCGACCTACTCGGAAGGACGCCTGGCATATTCACTTGCCGACTAAGCAGTGGAATCGCTCATCACCCCATACCTTATTTTCCTTTTTTTAGCTGGCATTGCCTGTCTGATCAAAGAGGTGCGGGACCTGGGAACTTACCGGCAGCCTCCCCTGCTCGCTTGGAATATCACGTTCATCAAGTTCCTAGAGCTGCTTGCTCTGGCGATTGCCTTGTATTTCATGAGCAGCCTGATCGCCGCCGAAGCGACCAAAGACTGGGCAAATAACCCAGCACTCGACCCTTGGCGTGTTACAGCCATCGGCTACGCCGCACATGGCTCGATTCTCCTGCTGATGGCGCTCTTGTTTTACCGGCCGCTTCGCGAGTGGAATGAGATCAAGCTAGTCGAAACGCCGCTCACATTAATCGTCAACCAATTGCCTTTTCACCAAGCGCTGCTGCGTGCCGTGATCATGTTTCTGGCCGCGTTCCCAATCATTGGGCTAGCGAGCACCGGTTGGGAGCAAGTGCTGATCTTGCTCAATGAACATGGCTTCAATTTTTCGCTGGAGCGACAGGCGCAAGTTGATTTGTTTACGAGTAGCGAAACTTCATTCGCGACACTGAGCCTCATCGCGCTGGCAGTAATCGTGGCGCCCATCAGTGAAGAGTTACTTTTTCGTGGGTTCATCTATCGCTACCTCAAGGGGCGGATGCCCATGGTGGTCGCCATGGTGGTCAGCGCGGGCATCTTTTCGCTGATCCACTTCAATTGGCTCGCCGCGGCGCCATTATTCCTGCTTGGCATGATCTTGTGTTGGGCATATGAAAAAAACGCAAACATACTGGTGCCCATTTGCCTGCACGCAGTCTTTAATGCGAATACGATTATGATCATCTTTCTCGCCCCAGATCTGGACGCCATTTCCTAACTACGCACGTGACACCATTTACCGAACAACCTGAAGATCAGATCGCCCATTTGGGCGAAGTGCGCCTGATCGAAAAAATCACCGAGTGGATGGAGCCGATCTCGCCTCCCCCCCCCTTCGGCATTGGCGATGATTGCGCGGTGATGGATTCCGGCGACGTTGGCACGATCATTACCACCGTTGACGCGCTGATCTGGAATGAGCATTTCGATGACACCTTCACCCCCGAAGAAGCCGGCGCCAAACTCGTCAAACGCAATTTGAGCGACATTGCCGCCATGGGTGGCGCGCCCGCTGGCGCCGTCATCGCCCTGACGCTGGCTGATAATGTGAGCGTTAGCTGGCTGGAGCGTTTTTACGTCGGCATTCGCGAAACGGCGATTCACAACTATTTCCTGATCGTTGGCGGTGATGTAACCCGCGGCGGCGCCCGTGATTTCTTTGGCTCGCACCTGACCTTGATGGGCAGCGCCACACGTGCAATCCGCCGACAGGGCGGGCAGCAAGCTGGGGATCACATTCTGGTCACTGGCGAGCTGGGCGGCACCAGGCATGGCAAGGAGAAGACTTTTCTGCCGCGGCTTCGTGAAGGGCAATGGTTCGGCGAACAGAATGTCGTCAAGGCCATGATCGACGTGACCGACGGTTTGGCAAAAGATTTGCCAGCACTGTTACCCAATGGGGCCTGCGCCTTGCTCAAACTGGATGAGCTCCCGATTAGCTCGGCGGCAAAAAACTTGGCGGCAGTATCCGGAAAGTCCGCACTGGAGCACGCGCTATGTGATGGTGAGGACTACGAGTTACTCATCATCCTTGACCGTGAAGTCGATCCGGCGCTGATGATTGGTGAGTGGGCGAAGGCTCACGACATTCCTCTGACTTTGATCGGAACTTTGGCCGAAGCCTCCGATGACCAGAACAGGAAGCTGCTGAACGCCGCAACTGGTCAATTGATCGACCTGAGCGCTTTCCAGCACTTCAAGGCTTAGTGCACATTTCATGGCCCGCCATCGGGGGATTAAGCGCACTAATATTCATCGATTTTGAGGTATGCCCGAGACACGACTAGGGAATATTCCTTGTTCTCACGCGTCTTAATTACGATAATGGCCACCTCAGCATAGCTTACGGCATAACGAAACCCTACTCATAGACGTACATGCACTTTTCTACTCAACGCATGAGCCTGCTTGCCGCCATCGGCGCCATCAGCACATTAGCAAATGCAGCAACAACCGCTGTGACCCACCTACAAGTCGAAGTTGTTAACGATACCGGCTTTACGCACCCTCCCTACGTCATGCTCGTTGGCAAGGAGGCCAATGGCGACGCCCTGAACGTCACCGTCGATGGAGGCCAATTGGCCATCGCGCATGCGGACAACGCGACCAACGCGGTAACGCCACTCCCAGTCGACTTCCTGCCAGTCATTCAGGATAGCGGCAGCAATAAAACAATCACCTCTCAGTTTACCGGGGAGAGCCGAACCGTTTACGGATTCGACATCATCTCGATTGGCTCAGGCGGCTTTTATACGTTTTTCAATGATGGTTCAGGCGAATTGCCGTATACCTATATTAACAACGCCAACCCCAGCGACGTCACCAGCAATTTCCGCTTCGATCTGTGTGAGTTTACCTACAATACAGCCATCGTTAGCGGCGCAGACTTAACCAGCATCGACGCCTTCAGTATGCCGATGCAACTGGAGTTAATCGACCCCGACACCAACGAGGTGCTGGGGACGCGCACATATTATAAATCGACTGAATCGATTCTTCAGGACTTCGCCACTTACGGCGCTGAGAACGCGCTCTTTAAACTGGGCAACGATAACTTGCCGGAGCCCGGCTGGGCCTCCACGGATGGCATGTCTGAGTTTGTGCGAGCCTTGGGCCCCAATCAGGTGGCGAGCAAAGCTGGCGCTCCCGCCCCCTACCCGAGCTTTCTCAGCTACTTGAAAGAGCTTTCGGACAGCAGCTACACCTTCACCGTCAGCAGCAACGCCAATGGCAGCAACTACTTCTATCCGTGTAAAATTCAGTCAGATGGCAACGGTGGCTATCAAGCAATATTAGGCGATACGGACAATCCTGGCATCACCTATCCCGCGCCTTCAGTCGTGTCTGGCACACATGATGGGGCGCCTTTCTCGTTTTCTATTCCATCGAACGCCAAGGTCACGGTCAATTTTCCTAACATCCTGCAAGCCCAAGGTACGGCCTCGGTGAGCGGAGGCGTGATTCAGTCAGTCGACATCACTAATAACGGCGCAGGCTATGACACTTCTTCGCCGCCTACCGTGAGTTTCCAGTATCCTCGCGGCAGTGGCGCCATTGCGGTCGCCGATGTAACGAGCGGCAGCATTTCTAATGTGTACCTCATCAATGGCGGTGAAGGTTACACCAAGTCAGAAAACCTGACCATTGAGTTCGTTCAATCCGGCGTAGCCGCCAAAGACCAGGCAACCGGCACAGCAACCCTCACTGAAGATGGAGGTGCGATCCAAAGCATCACTGCAAACAACAATGCCAATGCGACATACAGCATGCCATCGATTTCTCTGCCAGCACCATCGTCCGGCAGCGGGACAACCGCTACAGCAGTCGCTTCTGCAACTGCCGATGGCAGCTTGGGCTATTTTTACATTACCAGTGGAGGCACAGGTTACACCAGCAGCGATTATGGCGCGACCTTTACCATCAGCCCTTCTAGCGGCACAGACGCATCCTGTGAACTGGTGGTGGACGCAACCAGCGGTAAAGTCACTGGCGTTAACGTAATTGATGGCGGCTCAGGTTTTTCCTCTCCGATCATCACTATCGCAGACACTGCTGGCGTATCGGCCGCTACCGCGACTGCAACTGTTAGCAATGGCGCAGTTAGCAGCATCTCCGTCAGTGGCGGTGGAACGGGTTACCCGGACGGGACCACTGTCGAAATTACCCCGCCTGTCTATCAAAGCGGCCCTTCTCAGGGGAAAAACAAGCAAAGTGGTGATTTCTTCATCTACGGCGCGACGCTCAGCAGCGAATCATTTTCCGTTGCAGGCATCAGCAACTCGGACCTGAACAAAGACACCAACATTGTCTACGGCGCAATCGTTCGCGATGTCCTGGCCGCTTTAAATTTCGGGTACCTCAATGGGGTCTGGGACGACACCAGCGTTCGCTGGTACTCCGCAGCGCCCATTGCCTATCCTTTCGGGGGCGCACGGACCAGCACTCCGTCTCCCTCGACCACAACGGGTAAACTGACCTCCAATGATGGGTACTATAATCCGTGGGCGGCCATCATGTATAACAGCAGCGACGCTTATGGATTTGCCTTCAGTGACCGCAGCGGTCCCTCCCCCCTGCTGACCTTGCCCACGGATAAAACATACATCATGCGCATCACGATTCTGCCGGATGAGCGCCTCGACTCACCCAAACCATGGGTGACCTCCACCACCGACGACACTATCGCAATCCAATGGAACGCAGTGCCCCACACGACCAACTACACAGTAACGGGCTACAAGGTTTCCGTAAAATACCCGCAAGGCATTGATGACGTGACCCTCGCCAGCACGGCCACGAGTTACACGCTCGGCAAACAGGTGTCCTCTTTTGAAGTCGTCAATGGCGGTTCCGGTTATGATCCCAGCAGCACTCAAATCACTGTCAGTGGTGGAGGCGGCAATGGCGCCCTTGCTGAGCCAGTCATTGTGGACGGCGTAATCGTGGGCGTGAACCTCATCCACGGAGGCAGCAGCTATGAGAGCGAACCCACGGTGCAAATCGCCAGCCGGGTGGGCAATGGAGCAGTCATATCCACCAGCATTACGTCCCCTTTGGTTTCAGACTGGACTTACACCATCGAAGTCTCAGCCCTCGGGAAGCAGACAAGTGACAGCAGCAAAACTGTTTTTACTCCTGCTCAAGCAATCCAAGCCAGCACATTGACCGGAACCTCCAGCACTGAAGCGACGACCAGCAGCACCGTCACCTTTCAACAGAATTTCAGCTGGATTCCCACCGCCATGGCAACTGCCGGGCTAACGGTGTCAGACGCTGGTGAAATCGACTCGATATTCCCAACCAGCGCCGGATTCGGCTATCAAACGGCGCCCACTGTCACTATTTCCGGCGGCGCCAGCGGCGGCACGGCGACGGCGACCGTAAACAGCTATGGCACGCCCAGCAGCGACGCTTACATTTCTGGTTTATCTCTGCCCGTTTTCACGACTCAACTAACAACGATTCCCACCGTTGTCATTAGCGACACGACCGCCGCAGGCTATTCAATCCAGCCGTTGGTCGCCAATGGACAGATCAGCGCTTATGTCTTCGTAACCAATGGCGGTCCATTTAATCCATCAAGCGTGCCTACCGTAAGCTTCAAAGATGGAACGACAACGCTACCAACGACCACCAGCGCCACCTTGTCCGTCGGCAATGGCGTCATCGCCGCAGCGCCCGCGACCTCGCCCGGTTCCGGTTACACTTCAGCCACGGCCCAAATCGGAGGGGTGGACGTCGCAACGCTGCTGCCGGTCATTGAGGGCGGCAAAGTTTTAGGGGTATATACTCAAAGCCCCACGAATCCCGATCCAACTAACTATACCAACGGCACGACGGTGACCATCAGCCAAGGTTCTGGCGGCCAAAGTAACACCAGCGCTAGTGGCACATTGGTAGTGGACTCGGAAAAGAACATTCTCGGCGTTTTAATAACCGACCAGGGGTCCGGCTATCTGGACAACCCGTCTGCCGATTTTGGCGGGAATGGCAAAGTTTACTACAGCGTCAACGGCGGCGCCCTCAACATCCCGATAATAACCGTCCCCGGCAGTGGCTACACAAGCTCGCCAACCCAGAGCGTGACTCAGTCCCTTGGTAGTGGCGCCAGCTACACCGCCAACATTGCCAATGGCAGTGTGATCGGCTACACCAAAGTCAGCGGAGGCAGTGGCTACTCACTGCCGAAAGTTGAAATGCCTACACCTGCTGGCATTAGCGGCATCACCTCTGTTCAAGCAACTGCGGTGCCCGTTGTCGTGGGCGGGGTTCTCGCCGAAGTGCTGCTAACGGATGCTGGAGCAGGTTACACGACGACACAGGACTTGACCATCACTATTCAAAGCCCCTATGGGAACGGCGCGGTGGCTGTGATCGACCCGAATTCGATAACTTCGACCGGGGCGCTTACGGGCGTTACTATGCAAAACACCGGAAGCGGCTACACGGGCCCATTGGTGACCATTTCCCCACCCGATGACTTCTCTTACGTATCTGCAACGGTGACCGACGCTACCGGCAGCGTGGCAGGCACGATGAACTACCAGAACAGTGGCCCCAAGGCTACCAGCTGGACTGACACGGAGCTGACTGGCGTCATCGGCGACAATAATCAATACGCACTGAAGGTCACCTATTCCTCAACCGCAGGTGGAACTTCCCAGACTGCCTTTCAGAACATCCTGTCGATTCCATTAATCACCGAAACCAATGGATATCAGTTTTCCAGCGACTCCACACTGCATGGCAGCAGTGGGCCAGTCTCCGTATCTGGCGGCACGATCACTTCGTCTGAAACTGGCAATGCGACGATCGCCTTTAATCCTGAACCGCTCAAAGCCTTTTATGCGGTGTCGCCGATCTCCGGTGGTGGAGCAGGGAGCACCAGGACTTATCTGGATTGGCTAGGGCTATACCCAGGTCTAACTGAAATCCACCCATCGGCTGACCAAGACTCGGACCACTTCACCAATTTGGAGGAGTATTTCCATGGCTATAATCCCACTGTGGGCAATCCTGGCAGTAATACGGCCTTCGAACTCGTAGGCATTGCGCCCGATCCCAGTATCCTTGGCTACACGGACATGCTGATGCAATACAAGGTCAGCAAGGGAGTCGTAGACGTGGCCGACCAAGTTGTCTGGTCAGTTGATATGGAAAATTGGTATGACCTCGATGTCTATTATGAAGCAGACGTCGATATGGGCAGCTATATCCTGCGCACCGCACGCGTACCTATAAATGACGACGACACACAACTCTTCCTCAAGCTAAACCTGTCCTATTCCGAATAAGCGGTCAGCAGGCATCCCCACCTGCCAACAGCTTTACTCAGCCATATTGCCGGGTAATTTAACACGCGACCGTTTTTAGGTAGCGCTTTGCCACTGGCGTTGCTAGCTCATTGACCATGAATATTGGAGCGATCTTTGATTGGGACGGCGTGGTGATTGATTCCTCATCGGCGCATGAGCGTAGCTGGGAACTCCTGGCGGCAGAAAAAGAATTCTTCCTACCCGAAGATCATTTCAAAAAGGGTTTTGGGCGGAAAAACGAATACATCATCCCCAATTTGCTGAATTGGACACAAGATACGGACGAAATCAAAGCTCTTAGCTTCCGCAAAGAAGAACTCTACCGGGAAATCATTAAAAGGGAAGGCATCGAAGCCCTGCCCGGCGTCCACGCACTGCTCAAATTCCTCAATGAACAGGAAATTCCCTGCGTCGTCGGCACCTCCACGCCCCGCATCAACGTAGAAACCATCATGGACGCGCTCGGCGTGCGTGAGTATTTCGACGGGATTGTCTCCGCAGAAGACGTCACGCACGGCAAGCCAGACCCTGAAGTGTTCCTCCTAGGAGCACAGAAAATCAAACGTGACCCCGCACACTGCCTGGTCTTTGAAGACGCCCACTACGGCATCGAGGCCGGCCTCCGCGGCGGCATGAAAGTCGTCGCTGTCGCGACCACGAACCCAATCGAAGATTTAGGCGCGGCCCACATGCAGGTTTACCGCCTGAATGAGCTTGATTACGAAGCGATGTTGGACCTCGTCAGATAGATTTTTCCGGGAACAAAACAGCCTGTCGCCTCTCTTACCCCTACAATTAACCCGAAAACGGACAGGGGAATTCCATTGACCTCCCCGCCGTATTAACAAATATCGCCCGCTTATGATACTAAAGCACCTACGTCCCCTCGCAGCCGCCACCCTGCTCTCTTTGCCCCTATTCGCAATGGCAGAGGACGCAGCAAGCAATGATAATATGGAAACTCTGGAAAACTTTGGCTGGTTCGTCGCTGAAAGCACGCAGAAGCTGGAACTGAATGACTCCGAGAAGGAAGCATTCCTCACTGGCGTCAAAAATGCGCTCAATAACGAAGGAGGCCCGGAAGACAAGCAAGCCGCCGCCATGCAAGTGCAGCAATACCTGCAAACGCGCTTCAACAGCATTCAAGAAGCTGAAACAAAGAGCTTTTTTGAAGAATTGGCGAAGAACCCGAATGTCAAGCAAAGCCCAAGCGGCCTCTACTACGAAATCATCGAGGAAGGCGACGCCACTAAAGCAGGTGAAGCTGACTCAGTGAAAGTCAACTACAAGGGCAGCTTGATCGATGGCACTGTATTCGATAGCTCTTACAAGCGCGGTCAACCCGCTACGTTCCCGGTTGCTGGCGTTGTGCCTGGCTTCGGCGAAGGTGTTCGCCTCGTGGGTGCAGGCGGCAAAGTGAAGCTCTACATTCCTGGTAACCTAGGCTATGGCCCACGCCCGCCACAAGGCAGCCAGATCCCGCCGAACGGCACTTTGATCTTCGAAGTCGAAATGATCGAAGTTAATCCCGGCTCCTAATCCGAGTATCCGGTTACTTTAAAAGGCGGCTCCAGTGGGGCCGCCTTTTTGTTGTCGTAGCACAGGCGTCTCACCTGACTTACCCCGACTCCAGCTTATTGAAACAACACAGGCGAGACGCCAGTGCTACTTTAGCTTACTCGTCGAAGTAGACCGCAATCGCAGTGACATTGTCCGGGCCTCCGCGATAATTAGCGGTCTCGATGATTTCGTTAACCAGCTCTTTCGGCGAGGCGGATTTCAGAATCTTCTCATGTACTTCGTCCATTTCCATGGTCTTGGTTACACCATCTGAGAAAAGTAACGCGCGTTCACCAGGCGTAATGATGTCCTCATAGGTATCGACCTTGATCGTCGCCAGTTGACCAATGCAACGCGTCAACGTATGCGAGAAATATTCCGGGATATACGCATGCTCGCCGGGCCGTAGACGGTCCAACATATCCTGGGCCATCGTGTGGTCACGTGTTACTTGACGCCAGGAATCCGGGCCAAAGACAACGAGACCGGTATCGCCCACGTGGCCGATGCGAAAACGATCCTGGAGGAACTGTGCAATAGTCAGCGTGGTGCCAATGCCCATATCGGCGCTGATTGTACGGCCCTTTTCAAAAACGCGCGTATTCACCTTCTCAAACAGACGCGCGTAATCAACGGCCTCGCCCGGAGCCAAGTCCGCGAGAAACTCATCGATCACCCTCGTCGCGAGACCAGACGCTACTGAGCCCTCGGGTAAACCGCCCAATCCATCCGCAACTGCAAACAATTGATGCGCCTCTGATACATAATAACTGTCTTCATTTTCACTACGCATGAGACCTTGATCGGTCTGCCCAAACGCACGAATAGAAAAGCTGGATACAGATGTAGACATAGTTAAAACACGGGCAGCAGTGGTCGCACAATGTGTTTAAAATCAATCTTATAGACGATTATCGACCAAATGTAAAGCCGCTGAAGTTTCTAATGTTGAGATTACACATCTTTAATAAGGGTGTTACGAGATTTTTAGCAAATCATCCCGGGTTTCGCGCGAATAACGCACGTATTCACGTTTAGGCAAGGCGCCTAGGAAATATCGGCCATACTCCTTATGCAATATCCGACTATCGAGAATAATTAGCCGCCCACGATCAGTCTTTTTCCGCAAAAGTCGCCCCACCCCTTGGCGAAAGCGCATGATCGCATCGGGTAAGGTCATTTCAGCAAACGGACTGCCCCCACGCTCCCGAATCCACTCTGCGCGCGCTTCCAACACCGGATGCGTCGGCACGTCAAACGGTAGGCGCGTAATGATGACCTGTGACAACGCGTCCCCCGGCGCATCAAAGCCCGTCCAGAAACTCTCCGTTCCGAAAAGAACCGCATTGCCCGCCTCCATGAACCGCTCCTTAATCTCCGCTCGCGAAAGCCCCTGCCCTTGCATCAGCAGTTCCCGGCCAGCTTTGTGAAAATGCCGCCCCAGCGCGTCGCCCATCGCGCGTAAATCCGCGTAGCTCGTGAACAAAACTAGCGTGCCTCCTACAACACGGTCCACACACGCGGCTATGTTTTCCTGCATGAACTTATGATCCAACGAGCCTTCACCTCGACTTGGCGTGGGTGCGTCTTCGGCGATGTAAATCTGAAGTTTGCTCTCAAAGTCAAAGGGCGAACTTTCGACTGAAAAATCCTCGGTATCCGCGCCCGCACGGCGCGCAAAAGGGCTCATGTCACCGCCACTGGCTAGGGTCGCGCTGGTCATCACGACCGAAGTCCCACGATCAAACAACGTCTTCCGTAATGCTTCAGCTACATCAAGCGGCGCCGAACGGATCTGCACGATGCTCTTTTTCCGCCCTGCCAATTCGAGCCAGTAGACATGATGCTCGCTGTGCTTCAGCTCCAGCGCGTGCTGCATACCCGTCAACATTTCGTGTAGACGGCGACGGTGGTCGCCCAGTTCGTCCTTCAAGTTGTCGTCTTTGACGTTCGCACGAAGCATGCCCAGACGATCAACGACTCGTCCCAACGGTCGATGCAGCACCGGCTCCGCCCAATTCGGCTCATGCAAGCGCACAATGTCCCGGCGGCGCAGTAAGCGCGAACGCAGGTCATTGAAAAACCCTTCACTCGCCTCCAAAGCCTCGGTCACAGCGCGTTGCTCTTGAGTAGTCCCCACCTTCGATAGCAAACCCTTGCCCTTTTTGCGGGTAGGATTGTAGAGCAGCTTCAGCGCACGGTCGATGCCGTAGCTGCTAATCCCCAGCCCGTAGTGATCCGTCGCGATACTGGGCACGGTGTGCGCCTCATCGAGCACCAGATAATCCTCAGGATAGAGTACGCCCACACCATCCCCCGGAGCCAGACCTGCAGCAATCAGGCTGAACAGCAAGCTATGGTTCATCACCACGAGCTGCGACTCGCGCCGCGCCTGCTGTGCCTTGCGATAAAAGCAGGTGTCGGGCGTACAATTCTTCTTGTTGCATGAGGAGGAATCGGCGTTCACCCACTCCCAGACTTCAGGGTCCGGCGTCGGGGTTAGCTCGTCGCGCAGCCCGGCCTTGGTCACGGTCGACCACTCCGCGATGCGCTGCAGGTCCTCCACCTGCGGTCCGCCAAACAAATCGCTCTTCGTGGCGATGGCCCGCGCCAAGCGATGCCCACACAGGTAATTGCCCCGCCCCACGAGCAGCGTCGCTTTGAAATTCCGGTAGTCCGCCAACTCGGGCGTCTGCTGAAACAGATAACGCACGAGCGGGATGTCGCTGTTCAGCAACTGCTGCTGCAGCGCGATCGTGTGCGTGGACACCAAAAACGGCCGCTTCGCCAGCACTGCGCGCATGATGCCCGGCACGAGGTAGGCCATGGATTTCCCCACGCCCGTCCCCGCTTCGAAAAGCAGTGAGCGGTTGCTGATAAAGTTCCGAATGACCGCCTGCGCCATGGCCTCCTGTTGTGGACGATGCTCCAGATCGAGATTCTCAGCAAGCCAACCATCGGGCGCAAACACATGGTCGCAGGCCTTGACCAGCGCCCCCGCGTATTCAGCAGCGCTGGGCGCCTCCGCATTTTCCCGAAAGGATATCATTCAGCAAGGCAGTCTCAGGCATCCCCGCCCCAAGGCCAAGGAAAACCTCTCCAATGAGCAAAAATCCAATTTCCAGCCAAACGCTGTTTAACCACGAAGTGCACGAAGGACCCGAAGCCCCTACAGGACGAAAAATAGTTTCCCACAGTGGCGCAAAGATGCGGTGTTTTTTAATTCTTCCTCTGCTTCTCCACGTCTCTGTGGTAGAAAACCAATATCCAACTTCGTGTCCTTCGTGCTCTTCGTGGTTAAATAATTCGCCTGCCCCTACGCCAACAGCGAATCAATCAACCGTCCGCCGCTGAGCCAACGCGCCTGCTTGGAGTCCTCCAGCGTGCATTGTTCGGCTCGGTAGGTTTCGTAAAACTCCATGCGCGGGCCGGGCTCAGCGTAGCGGGTGCAAGCACAGTCGCTGAAATCGAGTTCATGCCCCGTCCGGTCCGCTATCAGCTCACTGAGGCGCGCCTGATAAGCAGCGTCAACCGACAGGCGATCCACGTTGATCACAAGATCCGCATGCGTCATCGCCGCGCCATAAGACAGCAGGTAAACCAGAATAAAGGACTCACGCAACAGCTCGATATTATCTGAGCAAATAGAACGCATTTGCGCATATGCTTCCGTAAAAGTGTCGTGCGCTCCCTTAATTTTTAGCTTCGGCAAATTATGCTTCATTGCCAGGGCTTCAAGAGCGGGAACTTCGCGGCAAAGCGTCGCCAGCATCACGTATTGCAGGGCGAAAAACGAGGTGTCTTCATCGCGCAGCTTTAAGTAATTCGACCAAAAGAGGTCAAACGGATCACGCATCAGCATAATGTGGACCCCGCTCATTTCACGCAAAAGCGGCAATCGACCCAGTGAACGCACAAAGCCCAGCACTGCCGCTTTATCCCTGTCCGCAGCGTAATCGATCAGGCTCTGAATGTAGCGCAATTGCCCGTGGTCTTTATGATCAAACCAGAAGTTGAGCGCGTAGCGGATGTCATAAAACTGAATGCCCACGCCGCCAATCTTGGACCGCGCATCCACGAGCCCTCGATAAGCGCTCAGCCCTACGCCATCATCTTCGCTTGCAGCGCAGATCGATTCGTCGACAATAGACAGTTGATAATTAAAGGGTTCGGCGAATACCATCGTCTCATCCAAACCCGAGAATTTACCCAGAAAATATGTGTTCGCCGTCCGCCACAGACTATGGACAAACACCGAATTTCCGTGTTTTTTGAGTAACTTCATCAATTAATTTACAGCCAGCTATAACAGTGTCCAACCAACTAGAAAAGCATGGATTTTGTCGCGTCGCCACCGTCTCGCCCGAGCTGCGCGTGGCCGACGTCACCTTTAACCGCGACGCCATCATCGCCGAATGGCGTCAGCTGGCCGACTCCGGCGTGCGCCTCGCCGTGTTCCCCGAGCTCTGCCTCACGGGCTACACCTGCGCCGATCTGTTCTACGACTCCGCCCTCCGCGCCGCCGCGCTCAAGGCCCTGAGCCACCTCCGCGCCGAAAGCGTCAAGCTGCCCACTGCCATCGTCGTCGGCCTGCCCATCGCCAGCCAGAACCGCCTCTACAACGTGGCGGCCGTCATTGCCGGCGGGGAAATACTCGGCCTCGTGCCCAAGACCCATTTGCCGAACTACGGCGAGTTCTACGAGCAACGCTGGTTTGCCGCGGCCACCGAGACGCTGGCCGACATCGTGGAAATCGAGGGCGACGACGTGCCCTTCGGCGTAGACCTGCTCTTCGACCTAGGCGGCGAAACGCCATGCGTGGTCGGCGTCGAAATTTGCGAAGACCTGTGGAGCGTTCAGCCGCCCAGCAGCAAGCTCGCCCTCGCGGGCGCCAACGTGATCGTCAACCCTTCGGCGAGCAATGAGCTACTCGGCAAGGCCGACTACCGCCGCAGCCTCGTGGCGCAGCAATCCGCGCGCACCTACAGCGCCTACCTTTATTCGAGCGCCGGCCCCGGCGAGTCGAGCACCGACGTCGTTTACAGCGGCCATTGCCTCATTGCCGAAGGCGGCCACCTGCTCGGCGAAACCGAGCGCTTTAACTTTGCAACGCAAAGTTTGGTCGCCGACATCGACCTCGACCACCTCAACCAGGACCGCCTGCGCAACAGCAGCTTCACCGAGAGCCTCGTCGGCAGTGAATACCGCGTGATCCGCGCCGCGCCGTTTGACGGCGACAGCCCCCTGCCCCTCCAGCGCCGCGTGAAACGCCACCCCTTCGTGCCCAGCGACCTCGCGCGCCGCGCCGACCGCTGCCAGGAAATCTTCGCCATCCAGTCCACCGGCCTCGCCAAGCGCCTCCGCCACACCGGCGCGAAAAAGCTCGTGGTCGGCATCTCCGGCGGGCTCGACTCGACGCTCGCGCTCCTCGTGGCCGTCGACGCCTTTGACAAGCTCGGCCTCGACCGCAGCGGCATTGTCTCGATCACCATGCCGGGCTTTGGCACCACCACGCGCACCAAGAACAACGCCACCCAGCTGATCGAAGTCCTCGGCGCCGAGCTGCGCACCATTTCCATCGACGCCGCCTGCCGCCAACACTTTGCCGACATCGGCCACGACGAGTCCGAGCACAACGTCGTTTACGAAAACACCCAGGCCCGCGAGCGCACGCAAATCCTGATGGACGTGGCGAACCAGGTCGGCGGCTTCGTCCTCGGCACAGGCGATCTCTCCGAGGCCGCGCTCGGTTGGTGCACCTACGCCGGCGACCACATTTCGATGTATCACGTGAACATCGGCGTGCCCAAGACCCTCGTCCGCTACATCGTCGACTGGTGCGCAGACCAGCGCTACGCAGACGTCGCCAAGGACCTGCTCCACGACATCGCCGACACACCGATCACGCCCGAGCTCCTGCCGCTCGACGACGAAGGCCAGCTCGCCCAAAAGACTGAGGAAAGCGTCGGCCCCTACGAGCTCCACGACTTCTTCCTGTATTACATCACGCGCTTCGGCTACCGCCCGAGCAAGGTGCTCTTCCTGGCCACGCACGCCTTCGACGGCGCCTATGACTTAGCCACGATTAAGCACTGGCTGCGGACCTTCTACTGGCGCTTCTTCTCGCAACAATTCAAGCGTAGCTGCGTCCCCGACGGCCCCAAGGTCGGCACCGTCTCCCTCTCCCCCCGCGGCGACTGGCGCATGCCCAGCGACGCCGTCAGCAAGCTCTGGCTGGAAGAAGTGGAAGCTTGGGAAGCGTGATTGGGACCCTTGAATTTACTGCGCACCAAATACACCCATCGATATATCTCCGGCTGGTTGTGCAAGCGTAATAGCTCCCGCTACTTCGAGATCACTGGCGGTGAGTTTGCCGCTCACATCCATGTTACCAGTATCTCCATCAAGCACCAGTAAATCGGTTCCATTGGCCCTAAACTTGTATTCTCCAAGATTAGTCGGATTATCGCCTGTTATATCAAAATAGATGTTATTAAATACGCTGTTATCACCTCCTAATCTCAACTTCTGATATGAGACTGAACCTCTGATAGTAAACTCTGCAGCTTTCATTTCGATCACCCCAGTTTTTCCCCCAGCACTACCGTGAATGAGTATTGAACGATCAATGTTCTCACCAGAATACCCCACATTAACATTTCCTGCAACTTGAAGCGCTGAAACTGGATCTGTAACGCCGATACCGATTTGTCCGTTGGCCAAATCCCCGTAAATCGTATTTCCAATGTTTAGCTGATCGCTACCTTCAGAATCGGGCATAATCGTATTCTCACCAATAGCAATATTTCGGCTGCCCGTCGTAAGATTAGACGCAGAAAAAGGGCCAATAAAAGTATTATGACCTCCTGTATAGAGGGTAGCACCAGAGTGATTCCCCATAAATGCATTGTAATTTCCGCTAGTAAAATTAACCCCAGCATTACTTCCAACTGCAGTGTTCTGCAATCCATCATTAATATGCCATAGCGCGCGATATCCCAAAGCTGCACTCGCATTCAGAGCTCCAGGAGTCAATGGGCTACCGGCAGGATCGGGATTCGTGCCCGTACCACTCATGGCCATTGCATCTTTACCTAATGCTACAAGGAAATCACTTGGGCCTACGTAGTTTGATAGCGCCACATGCCCAATGGCCACAGAAAAGTCGCCCTCATAGAAACGCAGCGTACGATCGCCAATCGCCACGCTGTCTGATCCGATGTCCGCATCTTTCATTGAGTCAACGCCAATGGCAACATTCCCACCACCAGATGTCCTCACAGATTGACTGTTTAAACCAATTGCGACGTCACTTGAATTTGTTCCAAAATTAGAACCAGCATTGCTGCCCAATGAAACATTACCAGTTCCAGTGACTACCGATGCATTGCCCGCGTTATGGCCAAAGGCCAAATTGGTGCCAGTAATCTGAATAATTGGATTACCGCTTCCAACTTCGATTGAGGCATTGCCTGTGGCTGAGGAGTCCTGAAATACAAATTTATTATCAGGGCCATCAATAATGACTTCGCTTGCGGTAATAATTCCCGTCTCTGGGTCTATGATTACAGAAGGATTTCCAGAAGAATCCTGAAACGAGATTGGCGTGCGGTAAACCCGTCCATTGTTGATAATCCCATCTGCAACATCCGTCCGAGGAGAATATGTCTCTCCATTATCGATAATGATCTCGCCAGTAGTGCCACCAAGAGCGCCATCAGAATTTTCAATGTATTCGGTGATGTAGGTTGGGCTCGAGAAACTATAGCTTCGGCCTCCTTGTAACCAAACAACAATACCAGCTGCATACGTTGTTTCCTGAAAATCGGCGACCAAGTAATCGGTAGCAGTGTTGGTGCTCTTAGTTTTGATAAACATCTCAGCAAAGCGCGGCCCATGTCCCCAACCGTGTGGTTGGAAACGAAATTGCGCTATCAATCTAAATTCCGGTGAGTTAGAAGCAGCGCCAGTTTGTGAAATGATTAATTCCTGAATGGGCCGATTATTCGGACTTCCTCCGTTGCCAGACATTTCAAAGTAGACCGGATAATACGTGCTGGAGCTGCCACTTAGCGAAAAAGCCTCCTTCTGATGCTCAACACCAAGATCCGCAACCGCCGGACCTTCAAAAGTTATCGAAGTGCCTTTGATAATAGTCGCTTCCGTATCGTTTCCAATAGTGGTGTCAGCATGAGTATTCAGCGTGAAAAAGGCAACTACTCCAATAAATAGTTCCTTACGTAAAATCGTTGAGATGGCTTTCATGATTAATAACAAATTAATATTTTATACGTTTTCAATACAATAACATTCTTAGCCTATATCAACGTAAAAACTCGATATATAACTAGCTATCCTTACATTCGCACTCGCCACCGCATCGAATAGTGGGATGCCCGATCTCTACCTCTCCGAGTCCTACCTGCAATTTATTCGACAACGGGATCTTCGTTGGCGCGGCGGACCTGTTTCTTGCCTGCTACTTGCTCGATAGCTACTTTGGCTGGGCCTGGCGCCACGCGCAGCCACGAAGCGCTGGGAGCGCCGCATGGTCGGATGCGCAGCGTAAGCTGATGTGCGACCAAGGAAACGTATGTATAAGAGCTGGGAGGCCGCGCGTCAGGAAAACAAGCCCAATATCCTCGTCCAGGCCGATGAGGACGTCCCGCTCAAGCACGTAACGTTCGTGATGGACGAATCGCGCAAAGTCGAGCTGGGCAAAGTCCGCTTGCAGGCACGCTAAGGCTAAGGCTGTCCAATCAATAACGGACAGCCTTGTGGCCCATACCCAACCGGTTGTTGGGTTAACTTACGTCCGGATGTCGCAGTGACATCCCCTGCTATGTTGCATGCTACGTCCATGGACGTAGCCGTCATACGTCGGTGGGCGTAGCATAGTTACGTCCCGGGACGTAGACCCCTTACGTCCACGGACGTAATGACCGACAACCGGGCGTAGGTTATTGCAACACAGTTAGTTGTGCCAAACCAACCACCGACTGACTTTGAGCACACCTCCCTGCTCTGGTGTGAGATGGACCACCGGCGATCCGTCGCATGGATTTACTCGTGGGCACTAAAAACAGCCGAATATTTTCGTTGCGCGCAAAAACGGCTCATTATTTAGCTTGAAAAATAAATTTAAGCTGCTTTTTTACTCCTTAGTTGCATTTACCATGGCCTCTAACGAAACCACCCTCGATTTCTCCGTCGTCCGCGATATGCGCAAGCGCGCCGGCATGACGCTGGAGGACGTTTCCAAGCTCTGCGGCATCACCATTGCCGGTCTGTCCAAGCTAGAGCGTAACCAGAACATGATCGAGCTGGACACCCTGTACCGCCTCGCGCGGGTGTTTGGCCTCTCCGCGACAGACCTGCTCAACCTCGCCGAATCCTGCTCCGCCACGAAGAAGGATCAGGAGAGCTACATTTCCGGCCCCTTCGACTTCGACCGCGTCGACTTCAAGGGTATCCAGTGCTACCACGCCACCGCCAAGGCCGGCGCACAGCTTTCCAAGCCCGAGGCCCACGGCGACGACTTTGAAATCTGCTGGCTCAAGTCCGGCAAGTTGCAGATCAACCTCCCCCGCGAGAAGCACCTCCTTGAGCCCGGCCAAGCGCTCAAATTCGACGCCGCTCTGGAGCACACCTACGAGATCCTCGACGACAGCGAAATCACCATCATCCACCTCAACAAATCCCACCGCTTTTAAGAATAGCCGCGAAGAAGCACAAAACACACAAAACTTTCCACCTTCAATTTTGAGTTTTTTGCGCCTTTTCGCGGCCATCACCTCCCCACCTCAACACTTCAAAACCTCCACACCTTACCGACAATGATCGACCTAAACTCCGCTCCCGAACTGAAGTCCCTCGAGCCGCAGCTCAACCAATTCTTCGACTTGGCCAAGACCAAGATCGCCGCCATCGACGCCGAATACGACGACGCCAAAGGCTCGCCCGTTTTCACCGTTGAGGGCAAATACACCACCCGCGGCTGGACCGAGTGGACCGAAGGTTTCCGCTACGGCATTTCCGTGCTCCACTTTGACGCCACCGGCGACGAAGAAAGCCTCAAGTCTGGCCGCGACCGCACCGTCGCCAAGATGGCCAACCACGTGAGCCACATCGGCGTTCACGACCACGGCTTTAACAACCTCTCGACCTACGGCAACCTGCGCCGCCTCATGCTCGAAGGCCGCATCCCGGAGAACGAGTGGGAAAAGAATTTTTATGAGCTCGCGATCAAGGTCTCCGGCGCCGTCCAGGCTGCCCGCTGGACCGAGCGCCAAGGCGGCGGCTTCATTCACTCTTTCAACGGACCGCACTCGCTGTTTGTCGATACGATCCGCAGCTGCCGCATTTTAATGGTGGCGCACCGCCTTGGCCACGTCCTCATGGGCGAAGGCGACAAGGCGATTTCCCTCCTCGACCGCGCGCTGCAGCACATCGACTCCACCGCGAAGTATTCGGTGTTCTACGGTGAAGGCCGCGACAGCTACGACGAGCGCGGACGCACCACGCACGAAGCCGTGTTCAACACCAAGGATGGCGCCTACCGCTGCCCGAACAGCCAGCAGGGCTACACCGGGTTCTCCACCTGGACCCGTGGTCAGGCCTGGGCCATCGTCGGCTTCGCCGAAGAGCTGGAGCTGCTGGCCGAACTTTCCGATGCAGAGCTGGAGCCCTTCGGCGGCCGCGCGCAGATCGAAGCCATGATGCTCAAGGGCGCCACCGCCACGGCCGACCACTGCATCGAAAATTCACCCGTCTGCGGCATCCCTTACTGGGACACCGGCGCGCCAAAGCTCCACCTGCTCGGCGACTACATGGACCGCCCAGCCGATCCTTACAACGCCTACGAGCCCGTCGACAGCTCCGCCGCCGCAATCAGCGCGCAAGGCATGTTCCGCCTCGGCAAATACTTCGAAGCCAAGGGCGACACCGCCGCTGCCGAGAAATACACGAAGGCCGGCATCAAGATGGCGTCCAGCCTCTTCAGCGAGCCGTATCTCTCCACCGACCCGAAGCACCACGGCCTCCTGCTGCACTCCATTTACCACGAGCCCAACGGTTGGGACCACAAGCCCGAAGCCGGCAAGGCGGCCTACGGCGAGTCCTCCATGTGGGGCGACTACCACGCGATGGAGCTGGCGGTTTACCTGCAGCGCCTCATCAACGACAAGCCGTATTACACGTTCTTCGCTTAAGAAAGTGTAGACGTGCTGAGGTGTTGGGGTGTGGAAGTTGATTCCACTATTAACTTCAACACCTCCACACCTCCCAACTTCAACACCGCAGTCATGCTTAAAACCGGCCTCACCTCCATCACCTTCCGCCCGCTACCCGTCGATGAAATCATTGCACTCGTCAAGGAGTGCGGCATCGACGGCATTGAGTGGGGGGGCGACGTCCACGCCAAGCCCGGCGAACTTTGCGTTGCAAAGGAAATCAAGGCTAAGTGCGATGCCGCTGGCATCGACTGCCCGTCCTTCGGCTCGTATTACCGCTGCGACATCGAGGCCGGGTTGTTCGATGACGACCTTGCCACCGCGCAAGCCCTGGGGGCCACGGTGGTCCGCGTTTGGGCTGGCCGCAAGGGGTCCGATGTCGCCGATGACGCCTACCGCGCCGAGGTCATTGAGTCCCTGCGCAAGGCGGTGGATATGGCCACGGTTGCGGGTGTCACCGTTGCACTGGAATACCATGGCAACACGCTAACCGACACGCAGGCGTCCGCGCATCAGCTGCTCAAGGAAGTTGATCGCGACGAGCTAAAGCTCTATTGGCAGCCGCGTTCCGGTGGCACGCTGGAAGACGACCTCGTCCAACTCAAGGCCGCCCTCCCCGTCATGGCGCACGTGCATTGCTTCCACTGGGGGCCCGGCGGCTGGAACGACAAGCGTCCACTGGCCGACGGCATCGCGCCGTGGACCGAATATCTGAAGCTCATCCAACAAGCCGACGGCGACCGCTACGTCATCACAGAATTCGTCGCCGGTGACACGCCTGACCAATACCGCGCCGACGCCAAAGTCCTCAAGCAGCTCATCGCCGACGCTTAACTACCAACTCGCGAACTCGTAACTCACAACTCGCAACTTGCATGGAAAACCTCGACCGACTCGCCATTCACACGATGACCACCAAGCCCTGGGACCTCCCCACAGCTTGCGCCAAATATTCCGCCGTCGGCGTGCCCGGCGTTGGGCTCTGGCGTCAGTGGCTCGAAGGCCGTCCACTGGCCGAATCCAAGAAGATGCTCGACGACCACGGCCTCAAGGCGGTGTCCCTCGTCCGCAGCGGCTTTTACCCGTATCTCAACGAAGCCGAAAAGCAGGCCGCGTTCGATGACAATATCAAGGCGCTCGACGAAGCCGCTGCCGTTGGCGCACCGCAAGTTGTTTTAGTCTGTGGCGCCAAGCCCGAACTTTGCATCACAGAGTCACGCAAGCAAATCACCGATGGCATCGCCTCACTGATCGACCACGCTAGCAAGGTCGGCGTAAAGCTTTCCATCGAGCCCCTGCACCCGATGTATGCCGACTGCCGCAGCGCCGTGAACACCATCGGCCAGTGCAACGACATGATCGACCAACTAGGCGACGAGTGGGTCGGCATCGCCGCCGACGTTTACCACATCTGGTGGGACCCGCAGCTGGAGCAGGAAATCAAGCGCGCGGGCAAGCGTATCATCGGTTTCCATGTTTGCGATTGGATGACCCCCACCGCCGACATGCTCAACGACCGCGGCCTCATGGGCGAAGGCTGCATCGACAACCGCGGCATCCGCGAACTCGTCGACGCGACTGGCTTCGACGGCCCGATCGAAGTCGAAGTTTTCTCCACTCGCCACTGGGCAACTGACCAGGACGAGTATCTCGAAAAAATCATCACCGCTTACAAAACCCACGTCTAAACCTTCCAACTTCCCAACCTCCAAACCTTCCAACTTATTATGAAAACTCACCACATCGGCATCATCATGAACGGCGTCACGGGACGCATGGGCACCAATCAGCATCTGCTTCGTTCCATCGACGCGATCATCAAGCAAGGCGGCGTTAAGGTCTCCCCGACCGAAGTCATCATGCCCGATCCGATCCTCGTCGGCCGTAACGAAACCAAGCTCAAGGCGCTCATCGAGAAGACCTCGGTCACCAAGTACACGACCGACTTGGACAGCGTAATGAACGATCCGGCTTACCCGATTTACTTCGATGCACAAAGCACGCTGCGCCGCTTCGACGCCGTCAAGCAAGCCGCTGCCGCAGGCAAGCACGTTTACTGCGAAAAGCCGACCGCCATCACCACCGAGGACGCGCACAAGCTTTACGAAATTTGCCGCGACGCTGGCGTAAAGAATGGCGTGGTTCAAGACAAGCTCTGGCTGCCCGGCCTCGTGAAGGCCAAGCGCCTCATGGAAAACGGATTCTTCGGCGACATCATGTCTGTCCGTGGCGAGTTCGGTTACTGGGTCTTTGAAGGCCACACGGTGCCGCCGCAGCGCCCCTCCTGGAACTACCGCAAAGAAGACGGCGGCGGCATGATCATCGACATGCTCTGCCACTGGCGCTACGTGATCGACAACCTCTTTGGCCCGGTCAAGGCCGTGTCCTGCCTCGCCGCAACCCACATTCCCGAGCGTATCGACGAAGAAGGCAAGCCCTACAAGTGCACCGCTGACGACTCCGCCTACTCGACCTTCGAACTGGAAAACGGCGTCGTCTGCCACTTCAACTCTTCCTGGAATGTCCGCGTCCGCCGCGACGACCTGCTGACCATGCAGATCGACGGCACCAAGGGCAGCGCCATCGTCGGCCTGCGCGACGTG
This sequence comes from Cerasicoccus frondis, assembly GCA_031296915.1. Lineage (GTDB taxonomy): Bacteria > Verrucomicrobiota > Verrucomicrobiia > Opitutales > Cerasicoccaceae > Cerasicoccus > Cerasicoccus frondis. The sequence continues at coordinate 146,858 of JAVDPC010000001.1, forward strand.
TGGACCCAGCACTATGGCAACACGCCCCGCCCGGTCTGGAATCCCGACATCGAAAACCCGATCAACTTCTTTGACGGCTGGCAGAAGGTTCCAGAACAGGAAACCTACGACAACGCTTTCAAGATTCAGTGGGAAATGTTCCTTCGCCACGTCGTGCTCGACGAGCCGTTCCGCTGGAACCTGCTCGAAGGCGCCAAGGGCGTACAGCTCGCCGAGTACGGCCTCAAGAGCTCGGAAGAGCGCAAGTGGCTGGAGCTGCCGGAACTGAAGGCCTAAATTAGCTTCGCATTTTTCATTGGTCATTAGTCATTTTTCATTTCCAATTGAAGAATGGCTAAGGACCAGAAACTTGCGGATCAAATCGAGGAACGACTAATTGACTTTGCGGTGCGTATTATTCGCCTGACCAAGGCGCTACCAAGAGATGAAGTCGGAATACACATTGCAAAACAATTGATGCGCTCAGGCACTTCTCCAGCGCCAAATTATGCAGAAGCTAGGGGCGCTGAAAGTCGGGCAGATTTCATTCACAAGCTGGGCATCGTTCAAAAAGAGCTTAATGAATCCAAGGTGTGGCTTAGAATAATCGAACGAGCTGAACTACTTTCCGCAGATCGACTACAACCAATAACTACCGAAGCGCACGAGCTTTCCCGTATCATCCAAGCCTCGATAAAAACCCTGCGTTCGAAAAATGACAAATGACCAATTTCAAATGAGTAATGAAAAATCTTCAAAACCCGTCGCACTGGTGACCGGTGGTTCGCGTGGCATTGGCTTCGGCTGTGCCGCCAAGCTGGCGGAATTGGGATTCAATGTCGCCATCAACGGGATGCGCGACGAATCCGCTGTTTCGGAGCCAATCGAAAAGCTCAAGGCGCTCGGCGCTGAGGTGCTTTATTGCCAGGGTGACATCGGTTCCGCCGATGCCCGCGCTGCGATGCTTGGCAAGATCAAGGAACGCTTCGGCAAGCTCAACGTCCTCGTGAACAACGCAGGCGTCGCGCCCAAGGAACGTAAGGACATCCTGGAAGCCACCGAGGAAAGCTTCGACTACGTCGTTGGCACCAACGTCAAGGGGCCTTACTTTCTATCGCAAAGTGCGGCCAATTGGATGATCGAGCAAAAGGCCGCCAACGCGGACGAGTTCTTCACGATCATCAACGTCGGCTCGATCTCGGCAACCGTCGTATCGACCAACCGCGGCGAATACTGCGTCTCCAAGGCTGGCATCGCCATGATGTCCCAGTTGTTTGCCGCGCGCCTCGGCGAGTATGACATCCCGGTTTACGAAATTCGCCCGGGCGTCATCAAGACAGACATGACCAGCGGCGTCACCGACAAGTATGACAAGTTGATCGGCGATGGCCTTTGCGTGACCAAGCGTTGGGGCTTCCCGGAAGACATCGGCAAGGCTGTGGGTTCGCTCGCCAAGGGCGACTTCCCCTACTCGACCGGTCAGGTAATCATGATTGACGGCGCCTTGACGATGCCACGTCTTTAATATGGAAAGATTAAAGCCATGGTAAATCTAGAACAATTCCCTGTCATTCCGGTCATCGTCATCGATCATGCTGACGACGCCGAACCCCTTGCCGAAGCTCTGCTCAACGGCGGCCTGAACATTATCGAGGTCACCTTCCGCACTGCGGCGGCGGCAGACGCCATTGAGCGCATCGCGAACAAGTTTCCGGAAATGCTCGTTGGCGCCGGCACCGTCGTCACCCACGAGCAGGCCCAGCGTGCGATTAACGCGGGCAGCAAGTTCGGCCTCGCGCCGGGCACCGATCCGGAGACCATCGCCTACTTCAAGGGCAAGAACGTCCCGTTCATCCCCGGCATCATGACGCCGTCGGACATTCAAGCAGCTTACAAGGCTGGATGTGAGCGGCTGAAGTTCTTCCCGGCAGGCGCGGCTGGCGGCCCCAAGCTGCTCAAGGCGATGTCGGCTCCCTACGGAAATCTCGGCATTAAATTCTGCCCAACAGGCGGCGTATCGCTCGACAACATGCTGGAGTATCTATCGATGAAGGAAGTCTTCGCCATCGGTGGCTCCTGGCTCGCGACCAAAGATCAAATCGCCAACAAGGATTGGTCCGGCATCACCCAACAAGTGAAGGAAGCGCTCGCCAAGGCGGCTGAAGCGTAGTCCAACTTTTCAGATAAACATCAAAGCGCCCGGGTCATTCACCCGGGCGCTTTGTTTCGCAAAGTTACTTTGCGGTAGAAAGCTTATGCGGTAGGCGTTGTATCTTGCACACCATGTTTGGCTGCTAAGCGATCTGCCGCCTCACTGCGGCCTGTTTCCCGTAGACGCTTTAGGTAAGTGACGGGGTCTGTCTTAGAATGCAGGGAACCACCCTCACTGAGCACGGTATCCATCGGGTCAACGTCGTAGCGGGACTTCTCCATCATCTCCTGCTTCCACTTGGCGATCATCGCCTTACCCTTCGCCGCAAGCTCCGGATTGGATTTCGCGAGATTGTTTTGCTCATGCGGATCGTTGGCCAAGTCGAACACCATCAGGTCCGGGTAGTCATGCCAGGAGTCATGGTAAGTCTCGATGCAGATGTAGTCATCCCAACGCGCCGCACGCTGACAGCACCAAGCTGCCTGCGAGGTAACCAAGTGCTCGCGGTGCGCCTTGTTCGGCTCGCTCAGGTTCTGCGCAAAACCTTGTCCGTCCCAAACGTCTGGCACTTCCATGCCGGAAAGCTCAAGCGACGTCGCGGCCATATCGAGCGAATACAAGAGGCGATCATCGGACTCGCCTGCACGGCTGTCCGTAACGCCCGGCCAGCGCACGATCATCGGAATGTTGCAGGTAAACTGGTCGGCGGTCTGGTGGTCGCCGTAGACGTTCAGCTCGCCGAGGTTTTCACCATGGTCAGCCGAGATGATGATGGCGGTATTTTCATACAAGCCCTGATCCTTCAGGGACTGGATAATTTGGCCCACATAGTAGTCGGCGTAAGCGACACCACAGTCGTAGCCATCGAACATGCGCTTAGCTTGCTCCATGCTAGAAATGGAAACCGGCTGACGCTCCACAACCGAGGGAGTTACGTGTCTCTCCATCCATTTTGGAAGAGGGACAAACTCATTTACCTCTTGCGCTGAGTGTGGCCCTGGCTGCGTCCAATGCAACTGACGCGTTTCCTCGGTATACCAGTCCGGTATGGGATCGTTTTCAAATGGGTTGCCAAAATCCAAAGGCGTGCGATACGGAGTGTGGGGGTCCCAAACGTTGAGCCACATGAAGAAAGGTTTCTCGTCTCCTCCCTTACGCTCCAACCAATCGGTTACTTGCGGTGCGATTGCATCCGCAGTTTCCTGACCATTGCCGCCAGTATTGTGGATTTCCATGAAACCGGCGTACCAGTGCCAGGCTCCATGGCGTTGCGCGAAGGGACTAAACGCCACGGTGTGGTAGCCCTTGTCTTGAAATTGTTTAGCCCAATTGGGGTCGGTCATGTTGCAACTAAAGCCACGCTGTTCGCCCCAAAGGAAAGGCTGCGAGGCAACGCCGCCATGGTTAATGACTCCCGTATGAATACCAAATCGGCCCGTAGTCATCGCCGTGCGACTTGGTAGACAAGGCACATCTGGCGCGTAGCAGTTGGTGAAACGCAGTCCTTCGGCAGCCAAAGCGTCAATGTTGGGGCTGGTTTTACGGTGGTAACCATAGCAGCCGAGATGGTCAGGCCGCAGCGAGTCGATATCGATGTAGAGGATATTCATGCTTACAGGGTTGTTTTTAGGTGTTTGATAATTGCTACTTTTTCTCTCTCCGCCAATGGCGTCTGCCGTTGCACAATAGAGAGGATGCCAGTCAGCTTCTGGCCTTCGAGGACGGGTCGTGAAAAGCGGCGGAAACCATTCTCGTTGAAATCACAATCCAGCGCCCAACCACACTCACGCGCTTCCTGAATACGCATTTGGACAATGCGCTGCCCGAGCTTATGACGGCGACCTTCACGCCAGATCCACGATTTGGCCAACGGTTGAAACTCATCTTGAAATGCAAAGAATATCAGCGCTGTAGAATCCAGTTCGCTCAACTCCCGCTCAAAGCCAATACGTGCGCGCAACGCCACCAGTTCATCATCAGGTTCCGCTCTATCAATTAGGCAAATTCTTCTTCCTTCTACGCTGTAAAGTTCCGTGCAGCAATGAACGCTGGTCGCCAATTGAGGTAACAGCTTTTTCGCATCAATCATGGCGGCCGACGAGGCAACATCGACAGGACGCAAAGTGAGCCGCGCCCCCCAAAGTTTAGTGGTCGCATCTTGCTGTACTGCGCCAAAGGCCTCCAGAGCCTGCAAGTAACGCCAAACAGAGGATTTCGGCCATGCAGTTTTTCTCACCAGCGCCTCCAGTGAAATCTGCCCATCTCGACAAATCAATGAGAGCAGCTCTAAACCACGCGTCAATGCCGGCGCCGGATCAGCTTTACGAGGTGTTTCAACGATCAACTCCATGTTCTATATATAGAATTCATATTTCATACTGGGAACTTCGTCAGATAAATCAAGACTCAATCTGCGGCATCTCAAACAGGAAAAATGAATTCCTTTTGCTTTGCGCAACACTCGCGGAAACTTATAGTGCGAAAGCATGACCCCAGATGAGAAAAAGCAACGGCTTCGCAATGTCCGCTTGTTCCGTGATTTAGACGACTCTGAGATTACAGCGCTTAGCCTAGGCTGCCGACAAATCAGTGTTCAAGCTGGCGAACTAGTCGTCGAGCAACATGGTGAGGGCGACGAAATGCACTTCATTATCGAAGGCGAGTTTGAGGTATTCCTGAGCCAGAAATCACTGGGCTTTGAAAAAGAAATCGGACTCCTGGAGCCAGGCGCATACTTTGGCGAAATCGCACTCATTTCTGGCAAGAAGCGCACCGCATCCGTACGCGCCAAGACGAACGGCAAACTCCTTTCACTACCTCGCGACATATTTTTAGAGCAGTGCAAACGCTCGCCCGAACTGACGCTTAAACTATGCCAGGCGCTCACGGGCTACATTCAAAAAAGTGCCCGCCAACGTTCCACCATCGCGTTCATCAGGCTCACCGACGCGAACCCAGAGCCTGGTGTCCTTCGCTTGATACCAGACGAAGTTTCCAACGTTTGCCAAGCCGTCGCGATCGATCGCGAGGGAGACTTGGTAACCGTGGTCATGGTAAATCCCGAAGACACACAGAAGCGCAACTTCCTCGAACAGGCCTTAAGACCGCTAAAACCAGAATTCGCCGCAACGAACGCAGACGATATGGCCACCTTTACTGCGCGCATGGCCGCGAAACATGGTTACCGCACAAAGAAGCCAACCAGCGTAAAATTAGACTTTCGCGGCCCTGATGGGCAACTGATAGATATCACAGATAACGATGCAGCCAAGGTTTTACGCGAAGCATTGCGAGAGGCCATCGACCTCAAGGCCAGCGATGTCCACTTTGAGCCCAAGCGCAATCATTTGGAAATTCGGGCGCGTGTAGATGGGCGCCTCCTCCCGGTCCGTGATGACGTGCCCCACAAACTCATCCGCCAAGTAACCTCGATGATCAAAGTCTTGGGCAACCTCGACATCGCTGAGCGCCGACTACCTCAAGACGGCAATTTCGTCATCCAAGCAGACGATCTGGAAATCGATGCACGGCTTTCGCTGATGCCCACTCAATACGGCGAAAAAGCAGTTGTCCGTTTGCTTGATCCACGCGCACAGCTACATCACTTGAATCAGATAATATCAAGTGAACCCGTCTACGCCATGGCGACCGAGTTCTTCACACGAGCCGCAGGCCTCACACTTGTTACGGGCCCAACTGGATCAGGGAAAACAACCACGCTTTATGCCGGACTGCGCACAATCTGGGAGCAGAACAGACTCCTCAATATTGTGAGCGCAGAGGACCCCATCGACCAGCGTCTCAATTTCGCAACACAGACCCAGATCCTCCCTACAGTTGGTCTGAACTTCCCAGCTGTCCTGCGTGGACTGCTACGCCAAGACCCAGACGTGATCTTAATCGGCGAAATACGGGACGAAGCATCAGCCTCCATTGCACTGGAGGCTGCGATCACCGGCCACAACGTGCTCTCCTCCTTACACACAAAACGCGCGACTGAATCCATTGCGCGGCTTCGCAAGCTGGGCGGCGAACCATATTTGATCGCAACTGCGCTGAATGGCGTGATTAGCCAACGGCTGCTGCCACGACTCAATCCTCAAGCGCTCATCAAGGTGGAGGAGAGCGATGAAGAAATTAAGCGGCTCTTACAAATCGATGTGCTCGAAGAAGTAACCGGCAACATCTGTCGAGGTTCACTGAACTCGCCGGAAGTACCTGCGGAAATTGGTCGAGTCGGCTTGTTTGAATTGCTGGGAGTGGATCAAGCCATACGTAACGCAATCGAAACCACTGCAACCAGCCAGCAATTGGAAGCGTGCCTGACTCCTCGCAACTTTATCAGCATGAAACGCTATGCTCGTTACCTTCTACTGGAGCAACTGGTATCTCCTGCGACAATTTTAAGCGTCTTCCCTGAATCGCCCACAGTGCAGCCGGTATAGCGAACCTTGCCAATCGCAACCCAGACAGTAACTTCGTCACTATGTTGAAAATATCCGCCAGAGTTGAAATACCCGCCCATGAAATCCAGTGGAATATGGTCAGGGCGCAAGGTCCAGGCGGCCAGCATGTCAACAAGACCTCAACAGCAGTTCAGCTTTTCTTTGATGTTAAAGCCTCGTCATTGCCACCTTACTACAAAGAACGAATTTTACAGCGAAATGACCAGCGCATCACTGAAGCAGGCAAAGTGGTTATCAAGGTGCAAGAGACACGTTCGCTGGAGATGAACCGTGAGTTAGCTCTGGAACGCTTGCGCGACTTAATCCTCGAAGCAACGAAGGTTCAAAAGAAACGTCGACCTACTCGGCCAACCCGCAATTCGCAAAAGCGTCGTATCGACAAGAAGAAACAACAGGGAGAAAAAAAGGCTATGCGTCGAAAGCTCGACTAAGCAGAGTCTCCGATTGACTATAGTGGGTGCGCGCCAAGGATTTCCTCGCCAGACCAAGCGCCTGACTTATCAGCAACTTCAGCTCGAATCGCTGCAACGCTTTCTTCGGTAACCTCAGAGGCTCCATTATCCCAAGAGGCGCGAACATACGTAACAACCGAAGCAATCTGGTAATCATTCCAACCGGCGCCATTTTCACCGTAGGACGGCATGTTGCCATTGTAAGAGCCACCCTCGACTTCGATTGGTCCGGAAAGACCACGCAAGACAATCTTCACAACACGAGCCTCGTCTCCAACGACCCAGGCAGAGCCAGCCAGCGGAGGAAACGCCCCCGGAACGCCAGCGCCAGTCGCTTGGTGGCAAGCTTGGCAATTGGTCTTAAAGAGTCGCTCACCAGTCACCATCAATGGCGGTTTCTCCGCAACCGCCTCAGTCATGCCTGGCTTCCAATGTGGATTATACACGTCCCAACGAAATTCCGCAGAATAGTTGGCAATGTAAACACCACCCCAAAAAACCAACCCTCCAAAGAGGAAGAGCAACAACATGGGCACCGGGGAAAAACCTTCACTTGGTTCGTCTTTCTCACGTAACAGCTGGGAGTGTACGATGTGAATATCATCGTCCTCGTAAGGAACGCTGTCTCCGGGTAGACGCTCTTTTTGGGTGTCGCTCATTGAGTTATTGGGCAAACCGGGATTCGGGAAGTTCGTAGTCGAGCTTGAGGCTCAGCAGATATTCAACCAGTTGGTTAGCACGTTCAGTAGGCACAATTTCATAGCCTTCCGGTGGCTGCTCTTCAGGGAAGGTGTCTGGTATGGTCAACGCATTCGGTGAAGGAGCATCGCCTATTTTCTGTGTTTTATACAGATAGCGGAATGGAGGCATGATCGAACCTGGTGACGTAATCTGCGGGTTGTAAAGATGCAGGTGATGCCAATCGGCGCTCGGCTGGCGCTGGCCAATCGTCATTAAATCCGGCCCGGTTCGGCTTGTTCCCAAGAGCACGCGTTCCTGCAAAATGTAATCACGAGGCACAGTTTGTCGATCACCCCAGCCACGCTCCCAGTCCGCGCCAAAACCTTTACGACGCACCTGCTGAGAGTGGCAATACAAACAACCTTGATTGATATAGATCTGTTTTCCCTGCTGCGCAACACCCACACGGGCAATTGGCATCGGGGTTTCACCCTCGTTCAACGCGATTGGCTTAAGGTCGCCAAACTGAATAACCGAGCTCAGGATCAAGCCAGACCAGGAAAAGGCCAGCATGAAGAAAATTCCAAAGAAAAGCAGTGGGAGATTTTTCATCGCTTAGGCGCCCTTCCCTTCAACTTTACCGAGTAGCGTCGGGCCTTCCTTGTAGCGGACAGCGCGTGGGCCTATCAGCATCCAAAGGAAATTAACAAAAAACGCGAAGTGACCAATCGTGAGCAAGATACCCGAAACTGAGCGGGAAAACAGCCAAGGAACAAGCGCCTTGATGACCGTAATCGCCTCCGGATCAGAACTAGTAAATGGAATGTCTGGATTGTTCAGGTTCAAACCTTGAATCCAACCGCCCAATTGCAGGCCGACAATCATGATGCCAATTCCAAGGCCGGAGCACCAGAAGTGCACTTTGATCAATTTCGCCGACGGCCATTCGCGAGCAAGTAAGCGAGGCATCATGAAGTAAATGCCTCCAAACATCGTCATCGCAAAGAAGGCATAAACGCCATGGTGAGCGTGACCTACGGTAAATTGCGTGAAGTGCGTGACAACGTTCACATCACGTAGCGCCATCCAAGACCCAAAGAAGCTGGCGAGCGTATAACTCATTGCGCCAAAAACGATGAAGCGCAGTGTCGGGCTGCACCAAACCGCACGGGCGTTGCCGACCGCAGTCATGTGGTGGTTGATCGCTGTCACCACGACAGGAATAACCATCATCACACTGGCCACGATGCCGCAGGAAATTAACCATACTGGGATGGGACCACCAATCAAGTGGTGCACGCCAGCCCAGTTGTAAAATAGAGCGAGTGACCAAAAACCGAGCAGCGACAGATAGTAGCTGTAAATCGGGCGACCCAACACCTTAGGCATCAGGTAATAGATCGTAGCCAAGCCCATGGGTGTCATCCAAAGACCAAGCACGTTGTGCGCGAACCACCAATTAGTCAGTGCTTGGATTGTGCCGCGCGCGGGCTCAAAGAGAATCATGGTTTGGGCCACGACATAAAGCCAGGGAAACCAAAACAAAGCGCCCAAAATGTACCATTGTGACACATAAACATGACCACGCTCACGGTAGCGGAACATCAGAATTCCCCACATGCCAATCAGCACATAGGAGAAAGCCAGCAACGGCGCAACCTGCATCGGCATCTCAAGCCATTCAATAGAGGTCAATCCACCACTGAGAATGCCAACAATGCCCACAAAGACTGCCAGATTCCAAAAGAAACCAGCAATGATCAACATGCTGGAATAGCGAATATGCGCCTTACACAAACGCGCCATAATCCACAGGCCGACACCAAATACTGCGTTATTTGACCACCCGTATGCCATCGCGTTCAAGTGGGCGGAACGTGCGCGACCAAAGGTCAGGAATTCCCAGTCCGCCAGAAAATTTGGGCTATGCAACTTGAACGACGCAACGATGGCGAAGAATGTCCCCACCAACAACCAAAGCACGGCACAGGTCGTGAACATGATGGCAGGCGCGCGCATCTGCTGGTCCACCTCGCTCAACGCGACCTTCGGCGAGACCTGCGTCTCCCTTTGTGGATCGATATTGCTGAAAAATGAAAGAAGTGGACTCATTATTTAGCTCTTTTCAGCCTCACGCAGCTTCCGTGCGGCATCGGCGGCCTCGCCGGGAAAGTAGTCTGTATGCACACCCTCAGGTTCTTCTTCGTCAAAAACCACGCGCGAGCCTTGTTCAAAATTGCGAAGTTGCCCGTTTTTGGCGGCCCATACCAATGCACACACTGCTGAAGCGAAGAACACTCCGCCAAAAGCAGCGATAATCATCAGGTATAGGTTCCATTCAAACATCTAGACAACTCGTATACGCCAATTGGCAATTAGGGTTTATTTATCTTCTTTGTCCCCACTCAACTTTGGAACGACGAGCTTCATGGCTTCGTCGATGGGTATTTGGACCTGCCCGGTCTCTTTATTGAGCATTTTGTAGCTGGAAGCAGTGTTGGCTTCCGTTGCTTGCATTTCCTCCAAAGTGGCTTTTCGTTGAGCCACGATCTCGGCGTCCGCCGGTTCGCGATCGCTGGCAGGCACATAGTAGGCAATGTAGATCAGCAGGCCAAAGAGCAGCATTGTCCCCAACGCGCCGACAACCGACAGCGTAAAGTTCGAATGGCTGGTCTCAGGTGCTCCGTGTAAATCGTGTTCGTCGCTCATGATCGTTGATTAATTACTGGTGAGCGTGGAGCGATTCCTTGATGCGGGGATCGTTAACAGGAATCGGCATATGCTTGGCGGCGCTGCGCAGTGTCGCCCAGATAACAATACCGCCAAAACCGATGATTGCGGCGAGGTCCCATCCGTTGGGAACAAATTGCTGCACATCGTAGCCGAGGATGTTATCGGCGTTCTTCTGCTTCGGCAGAATATTCCAATACATATCCAGCAGCGTGAAAAGTAAGATCCAGGTGCAGATGCCCATCAGGCGGCTGCGGATGACCTTGGTCTTATAGAAAAGCAAAACCAGGAACGGAATCAGGAAATGGCCGAAAATCAGAGCCATCGACACCCACCACCAAGTGCTCTTGCTGCCGTCAAGATTCAGTTCGCGTATGTTAAACCAGAAGGTTTCTTCAGGAATGTTCGCGTTATAGATCAAGAAATACTGCGAGAAGCTAATGTAGGCCCAGAACACCGTGAACGCCAAGCAAAGACAGCCCAAGAAGTAGTTGTGGTTCTTGTTATAGAAGCCCTGCAGCCACCCCTTGCAGGCAGCGAAGTTGCAAAGAAGAACGGAGCCAGCCAAGCCAGCGCGCATCGATGCTGCGAAGAACCAAACACCGAACATGGTCGAGAACCAGTGGTAGCTCAAGCTCATGAACAAGTCGAAGGCCATGAAGGTCGTGGCAAAAGCGGTCAAGAAAATGCCAACGGCGGAAATCTTACGGCAAGCCAGGAAGTGCTTCGGGTCCGGGTGCGTGTCATTGGTGATGGAGTGCTTGCGAAGCAAGGCGCCAAGTCCACAGAAAACCAAGAAGTAAGCGATCAAACGCGCAATGAAAAACGGCGTATTCAGGTATGGCGCCTTGGCAATGTAAAGCGCATCATGCTCAACAGTGTGGCCGTGGATGCCCGGCAGCATATAGGTCGGGTCCATCCACTTCCAGATGGCGCCAGAGCTGTTATCTCCAACAAAGAAAGGGAGAATGACGACAGGAATGATAAGGAGCGCCATGAACGGGAACGCGGCAAAGGCGTTCTCCCACTGACGGCGAATAATAACCGCCCATCCGGCATTAAACAGGTAGGTCAGCTGAGTCAGGAAGAGCATGCCAATCAGCATGGCCATCCAGAAACCGAAGCCGATCAGCCAGCTTTGGCCCACGCGACCATGGCCATGGCTCAGGTCCATCACCAAGCCAACGAGTGCGATGACAATGCCCAGCACGCCGATGATCAGCGCAATGGTCGAAAAGTCTTTCTTGCCGCCTGAGGATGAGGCGACGCTAGCGGTAGCGGTTGTAGCGTTAGCGCTCATAGTCCAAGCTCCTTCCGGTATTGCTCAGGAACATCTTCCACAGTTGCATTTTGAGCCAGTTGCAGCGCACGGACGTAGGAAACTACCGCCCAACGCTCTTCAGGGTTCAGCTTCATACCGTAGGCGAACATCGTGTTCTTACCGTGGGTAATGGTGTTAAATATTTCGCCGTCAGGCATGTCGCGCAAACGATCATCGTGATAACTTGGCGTTGCAGCCATGCCATACTTCTTGGTGATGCCGTTGCCATCACCCACTTTGCCGTGACATGGTTGACAGAAAATCGTGTATTTCTTCTGACCCAGCTGAACCAGGTCGTAAGTAACCTCAATTGGGATGTCCTTTACGAAGTCCCCACTTTCGCTTTGACCAGTCCAAGCACTGGGGTTCTCAGCCTTGGCGAATTCATACTCGCCGTCGAAGACGTCCTTCACATCCCAGTTGTAGCCGCGGAGCACCGCACCCGGCACCATCGGGCGATCATTACGCTCGTCGGCGAAGAATTCATTTTGCCCCTGGGGCAAATACTTGGCCTGAATGTCCATGTCAGGGAACAACCAGATCGGAGGCTTGCGGAACTTCTCGCCACGGAATCCAAGAATGGAGACCGTTGCGACGACCACAAATAACCAGACTGCCAGAAATATGCGCATTTTAAGCTTCGACGACGTGGACCTCTTCGGCCCCGATTTCAGTTAGAAAAGCTTTGGTTTTATCGAGATCGAACTGCGGATCCGCCTTTTCGATTACGATGAAGAAGGTATCATCCCCGGACTTAATGAAGTCCTCAAACTCAAACAACGGGTGATTGTGACGGGGTAGCAAGTTCATGATGAACATGCCGCCCAGCGTGCCAAACGCCGCATTGAGAATAGTGAGCTCATACATGACGGGGAACGGGAACACAGGGCTCCAGTATGGCTTGCCGCCCACGATCAGCGGGTAGTCAAAACCGTTCATGTAGAAAGTAATCAGCATGCCCAGGCAGAAGCCGAAGAGACCGCCGCACAGGGTAAAAATAGGCACTTTCGAACGCCCAACTCCCATCTGGTCGTCAAGTCCGTGCACTGGGAACGGTGTGAACGTGTCCCATTTCTTGAATCCAGCATCGCGAACTTTCGCGGTTGCGGTGAAAAATTCGGGTGTCTTGCTGAACGTGGCCAGCAGAGCATATGTGGCTTTAGAGCTCATTAATGGTGGCCTCCTTCCGCGTAACCTTGACCTTGAGTTCCAGTTCCATGGCCGTGTCCATCGCCCTGCTTCATCACCGCCTTGATTTCACCCATGGGCATCATAGGCAGGAAGCGCAGGAACAAGAGGAACAGAACCGAGAACAGTCCGAATGTCCCAAAGAACGTAAAGATATCAACGATGGTGGGCGAGTAGTAACCCCAGCTGGACGGCAGGAAGTCATTGGCCAACGAGGTAACGGTGATCACAAAACGCTCAAACCACATACCCACGTTCACAAATCCGCAAATGATCCAGACCAGCCAGGTGTTTTCGCGGATCTTCTTGAACCAGAAGAGCTGAGGCGAGATCACGTTACAGCCGATCATGATCCAGTAAGCCCAGGCATATTGACCAAATGCGCGGTTGACGAAGGCAAAGACTTCGAAGTTGTTCGCACCATACCAGGCGATGAAGAACTCCATCGAGTATGCGTAACCCACCATGGAGCCAGTCGCCAGGATGATCTTACACATGCAGTCAATGTGGTACTGCGTAATCAGGTCGTGCAAACCATAGATGGCGCGCACTGGAAGCATCAGGGTCAGCACCATACCGAAGCCGGAGAAAATAGCACCCGCAACGAAGTATGGAGGGAAAATCGTGGTGTGCCAACCGGGCAAATTCGCAGCCGCGAAGTCGAACGAAACGATGGTGTGCACGGAGAGCACGAGCGGCGTCGAAAGACCGGCCAGCAGCAAGTAGGCCATTTCATAGTTACGCCAGTGGCGGTTGCTGTTGCGCCATCCCATGGCGAACAAGCCGTAGGCCAGCGCCTTGATCTTACGTCCGCCCTTTAAGGCGCGGTCACGCATGGTGCCGAGGTCAGGGATCAAGCCCATGTACCAGAAGAGCACCGAAACCGTTCCGTAAGTGGAAACCGCAAACACGTCCCATTCCAGCGGAGAGCGGAACTGCGGCCAGATCCAGTTACTATTCGGCAGCGGGAAGAGCCACCAGGCAAACCAAACACGACCAACGTGAAAGAGCGGGAACAAACCTGCGCAAACCACCGCGAAAATGGTCATCGCTTCCGCAGCGCGGTTAATCGATGTGCGCCATTTTTGACGCAAGAGACAAAGAATAGCGGAGATCAGCGTGCCAGCGTGGCCGATACCGATCCAGAACACGAAGTTCACAATCGCCCAACCCCAGTTAACCGGATTGGCCAAACCCCAAACACCGACGCCGGAAGACACAAGCCATGTCAAGCCGAACAGGGTGAAGGTCGCCATCATTGCAGCAATCGTAAACATGATCCACCACCAGCGAGGGGTTTTGGACTCAGGAATGCCACAAATCTTTTCGGTGACCCAATGGAAGTCGCGATCGCCGGTGACCAGCTCGGGGCGTGGCACTTCGACCGGCTTGACCTTCGCCAGCACCTCGTCGCGACGGCGCGCGGCTTCGGGGCTGAGGGTCAATTCTGCGGTGGAATCGGACATGGTTTGGTCAGATGTAAAGGTTTCAGGTTAGAAAGAGTTAGTGAGTGTGTTCTTCGTGGCTGTGGCTGTCGTGAGACTCGGCTGCCGGGGCGTGTGAATCGCCATGCGAATCGTGTCCGCCTTCGGTTGCATGAGAGTCGTGACTGTCATGGCTGCCATGATCTGCACCGTGACCACTCTTGTAATCGTATTCCTGGCGCGAAAGCGGCTTGCCAGCCTTCGGCATCTTCGGATTCGGATTGCGCAGCTTGGCCAAGTATGTGGTGCGCGGACGAATGTTCAGGTAGCCGAGCACCGCGTAATTGCGGTCTGACTCCTTCGCCTTCGAAACGGCGCTGTTCGGGTCGCTGATGTCGCCAAAAGTAATCGCGTCGGTCGGGCAAACCTGCTGACAGGCCACCTTGATCGTTCCATCCGGCACGTGGGTGTCGGATGAATCTTTAGCCTTGTTGAGCTGGTTAATCTTCGCCGATTCGATACGCTGAACGCAGTAAGTGCACTTTTCCATCACACCGCGCATGCGGACAGTGACGTTCGGATTCTTCTGCATGCGCGTCAGTTGGCTGGCTTCAGTCTTATACTTGTTGGGACCAAGTGGGCCAGCGTAGAGGCTGTTGCGCTCGCGCTTGTTGTAATCAAAGAAGTTGAAGCGGCGGACCTTATATGGGCAGTTGTTTGCGCAGTATCGCGTGCCAACGCAGCGATTGTATGCCATGGTGTTAAGCCCCTGCTCGTCGTGAACCGTTGCATTAACCGGGCAAACCGATTCACATGGCGCCAGCTCACAATGCTGGCAGGACATGCTCATGAAATTGACCTGGGGATCTTCCGGCAGCTCAGTATTCGGCAAGCTTGGGTCCGACGCAAAGTAACGATCCAAACGAATCCAGTGCATTTCGCGGCCGCGGAGCACCTGATCCTTACCCACGATCGGAATGTTATTCTCCGATTGGCATGCGATAACGCAAGCGTTGCAAGCCGTGCAGGTGTTGAGGTCAATGTTCATCCCCCACTGCTGTGGAGATTTAAATTGCTTAAGCCCTTCTTCCGAATTCCAGACGTCCACATTGGGGGCTGGTTTGCCGAAATCAGGTGTCTTGTAGAGAGAGCCGCCACGTGGAATATCGAGCGCCTTTTCGGCAAGCGAATCCTTACGCGCCGTGCCATAAACTGGCGGCGAGTGAGACTCCATCCCCAGCTTATTGACGAATTCCGGATCTTCCTGGTATTCGGTGTTGTTGGCTTCGCGGATAATCGCGCGGCCTTCCATCGACCAGTGTTCCTGGGTGTTCGCAAGTTGGTAACGCTCGTCAGTGACGCTGATTTTCACGCCAGTCGCCAGTCCCATCGAACCTGTAGTGGTCAGCGGATACGCGTCAAAGCCAATGCCCTTGCCAACGTTCGGCGCAAAAACATCTGTGCCGATGCGACCAGTCTTCTTGCGGCCAAAGCCGAGGGATACGACCACCGTATTGTCTGCCAAGCCGGGCAGCACATGAATTGGTCCAGTAACTTTTTGGCCGCCGACCTCGAGCGTGCCAAGACGGGCTTGCTCCTTGCCGATTTTAAAGTCGTTGGCATTCGGCTTAATGGCCTGCTTCGCCAAGAGCGCGGGCGGATCACTCAACAACGTTTGCTGAGGCAAAATACCATGCTTCTTCGCCAGCTTTGGGCTGATAATGATCGCGTTGTCCCAAGTAAGCTTGGTCATCGGATCCGGACACTCCATCAGCCAACCATTGTTGTTGAAGCTGCCGTCATAGGCATGCGTGCTGGGAATGATGCGGACCTCAAGCGCTTCTGCGGTAACAGCAGGCGTCGAAATCGTTGCGGCAGAAACAAGCTCCAGAGCTTTTTTGCCAGCTGAAGTTGCGCCTACTGTCGAATAACGCGCATCCAACCAAACGCCTTCAGCGAGCCACTTTTCGAAAGTAATGGTGTCGGTCTTTCCGGTGACTAGGCTAAAGGTCTCCTTGACGAGATCATACCCCTCGCCTGCCGGATCGATACCTTGCATGAGCGCAATGACTTCGACTTCCGAGAACCCGTCAAACAGGGGAAGGATCATCGGCTGCACCGGCAGGTAGTCACCGCAAATGGCGCGCCCGTCCCCCCAGCTTTCAAGGTAGTGATTGGCGGCGATGGTAACAGAGGACGCCTCGGACGTTTCGTCGTCGTAATAGCCATGGCGAATGACGTTTTCCGCGTTCTTGAGCGCTTCGCCGAACTTCAAATCCGCCGGTGCGTCATAAACAGGATTACCGCCCAAAATAACCAAAGTCTCGATGGACTTGCCGTTCAGCCCGTCAACGATGTCGGCGATGCCCGCATCCACCAACTCAGGCTGCTCGATGTACTTGATCGTGTGTCCATCGGCGCCAAGGGCTTCGTTCATCGCATAGACGAGAACGTGCACTTCCTCAGGAAGATGCGGTCCGGCGATGATCAGTGACTCACCCTTATGCTCCGCCAAGTCAGCGACGCATTCCTTGATCCACTTTTCGTTGCCTGAAATGCCCTTGGCTTGGTCCTTGAGCTTGGCGACGATTGCGCTGCTGCCGCCGGTTTGGCTCATCAGCTCAGCCGCGATCGCGGCAGTGAAGGCCGGAATATGAGCGGTAGCGGCGCGCAGACGGTGGTCAGCCATACCACCAGTTAGCGAGAAATTGGATTCAACCGCATAGAGGCGGTTCATCTGGTCGGCTTCGGAAGAATTTGTCACCTTCCGGCTCTTGCCGAAACCCTTGCTGTAGTGCAATTGACCGGGCTCGGTGGAGAGGAAATCGCTATCCAGCGCGAGAATGCGCTTCGCCTTGTCGAGCTGGTAGAATGGACGCGCTGGCTGTCCCATGACCTTGGCCATGGCGCGGATTGGCGCCGAGGTGTCGACTGGCTCGTATTCAGCCCAGACTGCTTCCGGGAATTGCTTCTTCAGCGAAGCCACCAAGCGGCGACGGGTGTCAGAAGTGGATGGACGAGCAAGAACCGCAAGCCCCTTGCCTTTCGCCGCAGCATACTTCTTTTGCAGCTCGGCTAGCATGGAACGGACACGGGCCTGATCGATCGGCTTACCACCCTTGGCGAAAGACTTTTGCACCCGATCAGGATCGTAAAGATCCAGCACACTGGCCTGGGCATAGGAGTCTGATCCACCGCCATAACCAGGATCAGAAGGGTTGCCTTCGATCTTGGTGGGACGGGCGTCATTGGTCTCTACGACCAACGGAATATTCTCTGCCGAACCGGGGTACGATGACGCATAATACATCGGCACGCCGGGCACCATCAGCTCAGGCTGCTTGGAATACGGCAGGATGTGGCGCGTGGGCATGCGGCAACCGGCAAGGCCAATGCCTGCAAGACCAGCGGATGCGCCCATCAGCTTCAGGAAGCTGCGGCGATCTGTTTCGTTGGCCTCAGTGGCGCCTTCAGGAAACTCACGTTCGAGCCATTCCTGGAATTCGGGTGTTTTCGCCAGCTCGCCCGGGCTGCGCCAGTATTTCGGCGCGGCCAGCTCGCGTTCTGTGGGCTCGGGATGGTGGAATTTGCGCTTCATCGGTGGCAACCGGAACAGCTCTGTGGCGGGTTAACTTTCCAATCGTGCACGAACTTCGTGCCCTGCTCGATCTGTTCCTCGCGGCTATCGTAGCGGAAATTAAGGTTAGTGACTTCGTCGACTGGACGAATGAAGTTTTCGGGATTGCGGTGACACTCCAAGCAGAAGGACATGGAGAGCGGCTTCGCGTGGTAAACTTCCTCCATCTCGTTGATCTGGCCGTGGCAGTGAACACAGGATACGCCACGGTTGATGTGCACCGAGTGGTTAAAGTATACATAGTCCGGCGTGCGGTGTATCTTGACCCACGGCACTGGTTCGCCTGACTCATAGCTGTTGCGGATCGGCGCAAGCTTCGGGCTGTCCGTCTTGATGAGGCTGTGGCAGTTCATGCAAGTAGATGCGGCTGGAACATTTGAGTGCTCCGAGCGGTCCACGAAGGTATGGCAATAACGGCAGTCCAGCCCCAATTGATCAACGTGCAGCGAGTGCTCGAACGACACCGGCTGAATCGGTTGATAACCGACGCGCAAATACTTGGGCGTTGCGTAATAGGTGACGCCGGCCACGACGGTGCCGACTGCCAGGCACAGGCAAATCACTATTTTGATCGGCGCTGTGTTGCTCCATTTAGGAAAGATATTGGCCATTGTTTGAACCGGAATCTGCGTCTAAAGAGTCGCGGACTAACTGCTCATGCGCTCGACTGCGCGAGGAGCTTTGCGAGCTTCCACTGGGAAGCGCGCGCGTTCGGGTTCAGCCGACGCTAGGTCACGCGTAGGGGCTGCGCCCGATTTCCGGGGCAATAAAAACAAACCAGCCGCTGCCGCGACAAGAGCCTGTAAAAAGGTTTTCCGATGCGTATTCGAGTCAGCCATGAGCAAGAAAGGAAGCATAGAAGGCGGATTCGTTTTTCTAATCAACCCCAAAATGAGTGCAAAACGTCACTTTATTGCAGAAGATGGCATTCATTAGCGATCGTTGATCTGCGTATTAGCTTAAGTGCTTCAGTACGCCTCGCTTCCCCTATGCCAATATTCCGTGCAAGGCGCCCTAAAAAACCCTCTATAATACGGGCTACAGCCCAACCCCATCGGATTCACACAACGCTGGCTGAAGAAATCGACACTCACACTCACTGGCCGATGCGCAATCAAACTTAGCCCGCGTCATCGATCACCAACTCAGGAACCATCAAATAGGTTCCAAACAGAAAAAACCACGATCCCATCATTAACGCGAAATAATTACCAAACCACTGCGGAAGTTCGACCGGACCTTGCCCAAAGTAACCAACCACGCTGGATGTCAGAAAGCCAAAGGATCCAAGCAGGCTGAAAAAATTAATCCACCAAGCTATGTCCCACCAGAGCCACGCCCACTTACGGTGGGAAACCTCCACCAGTCCCAAATAACTTGCAGTCACAAAAAAACACGAAGCCACCGTGCTGGGAGTCCAAACCAATATATCCGCAAACACCCAGTTCATGCCTTCCACCAGCCCCATCCCACAGTTGATGTTAAACGTGAGGGCGCCGATCAATTGCACGGACGCAATCCAGAAATCCAGTCGGTTCGGCGCAAAGCCTATCCAGCGAATTCGCCGGTCGCGCCGATCTTGCGGCTTTCGCTCTACATAGCGCTCCAACTCATGCGCCTTCAGTTGCACCGTTGCGTCAAGATCAGCATTCAGCGCCTCAAGCAAGAGCAAGTAACTGCCAATCGTAAACCAGAGCGAACCAATGAAACAAGTCAGCGCGTAGTTAAACGGCCTGATGCCCAACCAATCCAAAACCACAGGATAAGCCATCGGCACTGTGCCCGCCACGAAACAAAGCGAGCCAACGATAAAAATGCAGCCCAACCACCAGGAGAGACTACGCAAGCGCCACCCCCAGAGTTTCCAACGCAACGCATGCGGACTCCCCGCTTGGTTAACCTGATCAACCTGATGCCCATCTGCCCGCTGCGCCAACGGACTTTCGCTGGGATGCATCTCCGGGCCTCGGCGTTTGCGGTGTCGCCTCGAAGACCACACATGCAGCGAGCCATCTGGCAAGCGATGCACGACCCGGGTGATGAATGGGCCTACTCGATGGGTCGCGACATGCTCCCAGTACGGAGGAAAAGTAACATGGGACGGCAGGTCAGCAGCAGGAATCTGGTCAGCCATTCAGGCATCAAAAGCCCAGACTCAGTGAGGGGCAAGCCCTACCAGTCAAAGAGCTTTTCGAAAAAGCCCGGCTCATTCGCCTGGGATTTGGACGAAGCCGTTTGTTTGCTCACTGTCTGGCCTTCAAGCGTCTGGTAACTACCGACCTCAGTCTCGTCGCCCTTAATGCGCGCCATCACGCGGCGCTGTTCGGAGCTGAGTTGTGGCCCCTCGGTGGAACCAGCGGTCTGCACTGGAATGCCTTCACTCGTCTTGTTTTGCCAAAATTGGTAGCGATTGATGTCACGCAGGGAAACCTCATCCACCATCTCCGAAAAATGTTTGGCGTCCGGCGTATTCAGCTCCGTGCCGCTAAATTTATGCGACATCACGTTGTCGCGCAAGCGGTTCCAGTTCTGCACATTCGCCATTTTGCGCTCATCGGAATCCAACGTGATGTGCGCCTCTTTGCGGGGAATATTGTCATAGGAGAGTTCCGAAGTCGCGAATTCCTTTCCGCCTCGGCCCTGCAAGCTGTTCATGCGCTTATCGCCAATGCTGGAATACGTCCCGTGCCACTCCTGAAAACGCACCTTCTCCTTGTCCGTGCCAAACATCTCATCCGAGCGTGGCGAAGACAGGCTGCCAGCATCGAACTTCTTGTCTGTCAGGTTGTTGGTTCCACCAAGGTCGGCCAGCCGACGCGGGGCGGCGTCAAGCGTCGCCAAGGACAAAAGAACAGTTACAGCCCAAACGATATGCACACGGTGAAAAGTCATAAACACATTAGTGTATCACATCAGTCGAAATCTGAGAACCCTTTTTACGAGCACGCACCACGTTGACCGATTTTTCACTAAGCGCCAGGAGCCGCTTTTTGCCCAGCAGGGCCACTCATTACACGAATTGCCCTGAGCTCATAATGATAAACGCCAATCGTCTCGCGATCTAACTGCATTCCAATCTCCACCTCGACAGTCGACTGCTCTTCAATCGAGTAAACCTTGTCCACTAGCTCATCCGGCACAAGAAACCCCACGCCTTTACCTGGTCCGGTCGAAATACTGCCTTTCCCAAATTCCTCACCTAAATAAAACTGCCCACGATACGTAGAAACCGCATCCAAGTATCTGCGCTCCTTCCATTCGCGCATGGGATAGTAAAAATCAGAGTAAAACCGATTCACTGCTGGATAACGCGAAGCCATGTGCCCCAACACCAAAAATGCTCCAAAATACAAGGCTGCCAGCAAAGCAACCAGCAACCCCAAATATTGCGCAACACGTGCCATCACATTCAGCCAAACACCGTCCCCATCCTCTTGTCCACGCCAAACTTGACTCCCCGCCCCTGCCCCGAAATAGTCGCAGCGCATGAAGACTTACTTGGACCTGCTCCGTCACGTAATGGAAAACGGCGAAGACCGCGGAGACCGCACCGGCGTGGGCACGCGATCCGTTTTCGGCGCGCAGGCCCGGTATTCGCTCTCGCCGGATTTCCCCATGGTCACCACCAAGCGCGTGCACTGGAAGTCCGTTGTATACGAGCTGCTTTGGTTCCTTCGTGGCGAGACCAACGTCAAGTGGCTCCAGGAGCGCGGCGTCTCCATCTGGGATGAGTGGGCCGACGAAACCGGCAGCCTCGGCCGCGTTTACGGCGCTCAGTGGACCGATTGGCAAACCGCCGACGGACGCCGCATCAACCAGCTCGATGAGCTCGTCGAAGGCCTCCGCAAAAAGCCGCAGTCCCGCCGCCACATTGTCAGCGCCTGGAACCCCGCCGACCTGCCCGACGAATCACGCCCGCCGCAAGACAACGCCCGCGAAGGCAAAATGGCGCTCCCGCCCTGCCACGCCCTATTCCAATTTTATGTGTCCGAAGACGGCGGTCTCAGTTGCCAGCTCTACCAGCGCAGCGCCGACCTCTTCCTCGGCGTCCCGTTCAACATCGCCTCCTACGCCCTGCTCACCTGCATGGTCGCGCAGATAACCGGCCTTCAGCCCAAGGAGTTCATCCACACCTTCGGCGACCTCCACATCTATAAGAACCACTTCGAGCAAGTGGAAAAACAACTCGCCCGCGACACGCGCCCCCTCCCCCAGGTAAAGCTCAACCCAAGCATCACCAAGCTCGAAGACTTCGACTTCGACGACATCGAGCTCATCGGCTACGACCCCCACAAAGGCATCAAAGCCCCCATCGCGGTTTAACCAGCCTCTGGCTGGACCGGAGAGATTTACCATGGGGCCAACACACACAATTCGCGAAGTAATTCGAACTGGCAACGAAGGTGTTAAAATTGATATCGAAAAATATAATTTAACCTTTCCAGAATATTTGTGCGCAATAGCCTAAGGCACATGAAACAACTAAGCCGCATTTGGTCGATAGATGAAAAGCATGTCTATGCCATGGGCTCCAAACTTCGAAATGTATCTGCCGAAAGCTTTCGGGTTCTCAGTGAAGTATTCGCCACTGATGGTTTAGATGTATTCTACATCGAAGGTCGAATAAAGGGAGTCGATGCTGAGACATTTGAAGCTTGCGACTCTGGCATCTATTGCAACGGCCCAGGCTTTAACACCATTTCCCACAAAGGCTACGGGAGGGATAAGAATTCAGTATGGTTCTGCAATTCTGCGAGCGGAAAGCCCTGTATAGTTAAGAGAGCAAATCGGGATACCTTTGTAAGCATCGACGGCGCTTATGGCCGCGACCATAAAAATGTGTTCCGTGAGAGATATGCTTTGAATGGAGCAGACGCTAAAACGTGGCACAAGCTCTCGAAACACTTCAGCAAAGATCGCGAAAAAGTATTTTATCTAAGCAGAATAATCAAGGAAGCCGATCCCCAATCGTTCATGACACTTTGGCCGAATAATAGTTTCTGGGCAAAGGATAAGTTGAATTTCTATTACCAAGACCAAATCAGCACAAAGGAAGCTTACTTCAAAGATTACAGAGAGTATCACCAAGAGATGCTCGATAGTGAGAAAGTCCTTCAAGATAGGCTATAACTGCCACAACAGTCTAAAAACATGAAAACCTTCGAAGAAGCGACCGAGTTTGTGCTCAAGCATAAGGTGGTCACGGTGTTTGGCAGCAAGGGGTCTCCGCATCCTTCGCTCTGGGACAACACCGACCTCTCTGCCGATAAGCCCAAGGGCGGCGGATGGAGCCCGCGAGTCGTTGCCGTCTGGGATTGGAAAACGCGCATCCCGGAAACCTTTCCCGACGAGATATTCTACGGCAAGCTGCCCAACGGCGACGCCGTCCTCATGGAGCGCGAATACCTGCGCACCACGCATTACCCACAGGCATTCAAGCCGGTCAGCGAGCTTCCCCTGCTCTGCCAACAAATCTACGAATGCGTGCGCATCGAGCCGTGGACCACCACCGCGCTGCGCAAACACGCCGTTGCCGAATTCAACACCACCAAGAGCCGCTTCGACACCTCCCTGAAGAAACTCCAAAGCAGCCTGAACATCGCCCGCTCCATGGACCCGCAATGCGACGGCGACACCTGGATACTGTTCAGCGAAGCAAACCTCGACATCGTCGAAGCCTACCCCGAGCTCCAAACCGACTCCTAAAAGGCACCCGCAGTCAGGAACTGTGCCACCCGAGCAGGAGGGGTGACGCTTGTAGGTTCAACGTATCGTCAATTTTTCGAGAGATTCCGAGAATGTAAGTTTACAACTCGTCGGAGGAATCTCTCGAAATGGCGTCTGCTGGGCTTATGCTTGGCAGCAGCCAAGGCGCTTCGGGACGAGCCTAACCGTCCCGAAGCAGGTCTTAGAGAGATCTGGTGCGATGCTCGAACCTTTGGAGTTCATGACGGAGCGGTGATCCTCTTCGGCCACTTGGCGCTATATCAAACAGTTGCCCGAACAGGCTAGCACGCCGAGTTCAACTCAACAAGCCCGATTGAAAGTCATGCCCACCAAAGCCTACACCTACATCGCCATCGATGTCTCCAAGGACACCCTGCAAGTGCAAAGCGCCGATGGCGCTGAGCAAGTCGACGTCAATGCGGCGTCTCTGAAAAAACTCACCGGACGCCTTGCCCGTTTGGCCAACCCGCTCGTGGCGCTGGAAGCCACCGGCGGCTATGAGCGCCCCCTGCTCGAAGCGCTGCAATCCTGCGGCATCCCGCATTGTCTGCTCAACCCAAGGCGTCTCCGCGGCTTTGCCCAGAGCGAAGGGTTGCGAGCTAAAAGCGATCCGATTGATGCGCGTTTGATCCTGAAGTTTGCCGAGGAAAAGCGCTTGGATCCGACACCGGAGCCTTCGGCCAGCCAGCGTGAACTGGCCAGCTGGATGGATCGCCGGGCGCATCTAAGTGAACAGCTCACACGGGAGAAAAACCGACTGCAAAAGGCCGCCTCGCCCATCGCCCGCCAAATCCAGACGATGATCGACGTGCTTAAAGAGCAACTGGCCGAAGTCGACGAGGCCATTGAAACCATCATCCAAGCTGACCAGCAAATGCGCCTTGAAGCCAAGGCGATGCAAACAGTCCTCGGCGTCGGCCCGGTCACCACATGGACCATCCTGGCCTACCTGAGCGAAATACGTTTCCTGCAGCGTGGCCCACTCACAGCCTTAGCAGGGCTAGCGCCCTACAATCGCGACAGCGGCAAGAAGCAAGGCAAGCGCTACATCCAGGGCGGACGAGCCAAAGTCAGACGCTGTCTCTACATGGCCGCTCGAACCGCCGCCATCCACAATCCCGTCATCAAGGCTTATGTCAGTCGCTTGGTGCACGAGCGAAACAAACCCTTCCAATGCGCAATCACCGCAGCCATGCGAAAGCTCCTCCTGCACCTCAGCTCAATAGTCAAAAACATCAATTATGACCTTGATTAAGACACAGTTGCTCTGTCCTTCCGCAGCGTTTGCCTCACCAAACGTAGAAGCGGCATCTTGCCGCTTTGCCCAATCCAACTGAAACCAAAGCGGCTGGAAGCCGCTTCTACCACAACGGCTACGACGGAGCGTAGCCCTCCAAGCAATCCAGCCGCCTCCCCTTTTACCTTTAATCTTTTTACTCCGCCTTTTTGGTTCGCCTTCAGCGCACAAGATCGGCATACTTTCAGCATGAAAAGTCGACCCGCCAGAAGCCCCCAAAGCTGGCCAAGTATCGCCGACTGCGCGACCCAGCGTCGCCGACTGTAGCTCGAAGTGTCGCCGACACTTCCTGGGAGCGTCGCCGACGCTTCGACCAAAGCCTAGTAAGGGTTTACTCACAACCAAGTGCTTGTTCGCACCTAAACCATGGGGAGGGTTGGGGCAGAACCACGGGGTAGGTTTTGGCGGTGACACGACAGGCACTTGAAACCGCATCCTGTGTTAAATTGTTGCGGTTACTCATATTTCATTCTTGTCATCTTTGCCGGAAACAACAGTAAAGTACTTTACCACGTTGGATGGAACGGTGTTAAACCCTCCCGTCCCATAACCCTCATTCCAACAAGCCTCGCGATCCATGGCGCCTTTGTTATTATCACTGCATAACCCGAAACAAGACCACCCTTGTTCAGTGAACGTTCGCGTCGCTTAAAAAATACTGTTGGAAGAATCAAAATGATAGAATCACAAGTAATAGCGAAATCTGACAAAGAAACCTTCTTGGTCGAAACAGATGGCGAATACACGATCTTGTCGCTCACCGACATTGGCGAACTCGATATCGAAGATGTTCTAAAACATAAAAATTGGGATGATTACGATGATACGTTTGTCAGAATCTTAAACCTCACGAATGAAGAAAAAATTGATCTAGCCATTGAAAACTGGGGAATGAATGAAGAGTGGGCAGCATACCATTTTCAGAAGATCGGATCACCTAGCTCCTTCGTATTCCTGAAGGGTTATTCAAAACGTTTCCTTCCTTACATGGATGTCAGTCCAACAAACATCAAAGATGTGCGATAGGAAAAAATGAATATTTCCAACCAGGCGGCACATACAACTCCGGCCATCGCTCCGCGCTGACCTACGCGTATCACCTCCACGTTATCAAAAATAAATGGATTGGACTAAGCTATCGCTATCATTGGTAACTCCAGTAATTGCCTTACTAGGAGTTTATATCGCATTAGTACAAATGCGAATAAACAAACTGCGATTGAGGCATGAGCTCTTCGAGAAAAGGTTCGCTGTATTTAAATCGGTAAGTGAGTTCTTGGGTTCAATCATGAGAGAAGGAAAAGCAACATTGGAAGCTCAAGCTGATTTTCGGACCGGTATACAGGGAGCAAGCTTTCTCTTTGATGAAAAAATTTCTCGAGTAGTAGAGTCCATATGGGAGCGAGCAATAGACTTAGAAACTAAACAATTCGAAATGAAAGATTTACCGGTTGGTGAAGAACGCTCAAGACTTGCTAGAGAGATTGGGGATTTGAAAAAGTCTCTCAACTCAGAGTTCAAAAATATTGAATTTGAGTTCAGAAAGTTTCTAGATTTGGGGAAAAGTAAATGATTCTAACCAGATGTGTCTAGGAACGACTAACGCCGTCCCAGCACTCATCGACGTTCCACCAGATCACAGAGCACTAGCTCCGCAATCCGGTGAGTCCGTTGCTTAGAGTCTGCTGATCAGCAGCTCGCGCTCGAAGATAAGCTCCTTGGGCAGGTGGTCGGAGAGCTGGAGGAAGAGCGCTTCGTGCTGGAGGATGGACATGCGGGTGCGCTGGCGATCGTAGGACATCGCTTTCTTGAATTGCTCTTCGCTGTAGTCCATGCCGCGCCAGTCGATGTCCTCGTAGTGAGGCATCCAGCCAAGCGGCGTTTCCTGGGCAAAGCTTTGGCCGCTGGAGCGGTCGACGACCCACTTGAGCACGCGCATGTTGTCGCTGTAGCCCGGCCAGAGGAAGTTGCCGTCTTCGTCGCGGCGGAACCAGTTGACGTGGAAGATGCGCGGGGTCTGGTCGAGGCCCTTCTGGAAGTTAAACCAGTGGCGGAAGTAGTCGCCCATGTGGTAACCGCAGAACGGCAACATCGCCATCGGGTCGCGGCGGAGTTCGCCCTGCTTGCCTTCGGCGGCGGCGGTGCGCTCGCTGCCCATCGTGGCGCCGAGGTAGACGCCGTGGCTCCAGTTGAAGGACTGGAAGACGAGCGGAATATCCGTCATGCGGCGGCCGCCAAAGATGATTGCCTTGATCGGCACGCCTTCGGGCTTTTCCCAGTCCGGATCAATGGCCGGGCAATTGGCGGCAGGCGCGGTGAACCGGCTGTTCGGGTGCGCAGCGGGCGTGTCCGAATCTGGCGTCCAGTCCTTGCCCTTCCAGTCGATCAGGTGCGCGGGCTTTTCCTTGGTCATGCCCTCCCACCAAATGTCGCCGTCGTCGGTCAACGCCACGTTGGTGAAGATCGTGTCCTTGGCGCAGGAGGCAATGGCGTTCGGGTTGGTGTCGGCCGAGGTGCCGGGCGCCACGCCAAAGAAGCCGGCCTCCGGGTTGATGCCATACACGCGGCCGTCGGGGCCAGGCTTGAGCCAGGCAATGTCGTCGCCGACGCAGGTCACCTTGTAGTCGCTCATGCCTTCCGGCGGGATGAGCATCGCGAAATTCGTTTTGCCACAGGCGCTCGGGAACGCCGCCGTCACGTAGGTTTTGTTGCCGTTGGGCTCTTCCACGCCGAGGATCAGCATGTGCTCGGCGAGCCAACCTTCGTCACGCGCCATGGTGGACGCAATGCGGAGCGCAAAGCACTTCTTGCCGAGCAAGGCGTTGCCACCGTAGCCGGAGCCGTAGGAAACAATGGTGCGTTCCTCCGGGAAATGAACAATGTGGGTGTTGTCCGGGTCGCAGGGCCAGGCAACGTCCTTCTGGCCGGGCTCCAGCGGCATGCCCACCGAGTGCAAGCACGGCACGAAGAAGCCGTCCTTGCCGAGCACTTCGAGCGCGGCGTCGCCCATGCGCGCCATGATGCGCATGTTGACCACCACATATGGCGAGTCGGACACCTGCACGCCGATCTGTGAAATATTGCCGCCGATCGGGCCCATGCTGAACGGGATCACGTACATCGTGCGTCCCTTCATGCAGCCGTCAAACAGCTTCTTCATCTTGCGGCGCATCTTGCGCGGCTCTTCCCAATTGTTGGTGGGGCCGGCGTCGTGCTTGTTAAAAGAGCAGATGAACGTGCGGGATTCGACGCGCGCCACGTCGCGGGGATCGGAGCGGAACAGGTAGCTGTTCGGGCGCTTCTCCTCGTTGAGCTTAATGCAGCTCCCCTTCTCGATCATCTCGGCAAAAAGCTGATCCGCCTCCTCCTGCGATCCGGTGCACCAGTGGACACTGTCCGGCTGGCACATGGCGATCATTTTATCGACCCACTTGAGCAGGGCCTTGTGATTAGTCTTGGGTTCCGAGTTCGCGAGGATGGGTGACATTATGAAGAACGCTAGGTTTGATTCGAAAAGCTTATCGTGCATCAAAGCGCGCAGCGAAACAACCTTTAGTTCCGAAAAATACCCTACTAGCCACCATTAGGCGCGCTCATAAGATTTGTCCAATCATCCATCCATTCATCACTGTTTTCCGAATAACTCTCCATATCGTCACACAATCGTAAACCGCCAAACACTGAAGAAAATCTTGCCCGCCCGGTGACCGGGCGCTGTAGTTAAATCTTTCCGACCATGAATCCCGAGCAACCCAACCAACCCGGCGGTCAACCCCGCCAGATCAATCTTCAACAAATGGCCCAGCAATTGATGGGCGGATTGCAGCGTCACTACGACATGCTGTCCTTCAATCTCGCTGCCCACGATTGCGTCACAGAAGAGGCCTACAATACACGCACGCACGCGACCAAGATGATGCCCGCCCCCCCGGCGCACCAGAATTTCGAGCAGATGCAGGCCTTTGCCGCCGACATCATGATGCGCAATGTCCTCGGCGACATGATCAACCTCTGCATTGCCGGCCTGAACAATTTCCACATGTTCCTGGCCGCCATCAAGACCCAGAAGGACTTCGGTCAAACCCCGGAAGGTCAGCAAAACATGCAGCAGGCCCAGCAGGCATTTGCCCAGGCCCAAGTCGACGCCAAGTTTAACACCCTTGAGGAAAATTACGGCATCCTTTGCGAGCTGGAGGACACCATCATCTCGATCGGCTTTGCCATCCAGGCCATGATGCAGCACAGCGGCATCATCCAACAGGCCCACCTTGATGACAGCGGCGAACTCGCCTTCGACCTCAAGACCGTGGAAATCCTACAGGCGCCCGCTGAAGGCCAACCGGGCCAAGCGCGCCTCGTCGACCAGCGCAAAGTCCTCCGTGAAGGCGAGAAAGTCTACTTCAGCAAGGACGAGCTGCAGCAGCTTGTGCTGACAGTCGGCTCTTTCCTCGACACCTTATTCAAGTCGGTCGGCCGCTACGCGCAGGAAAACGCGCCTCAGCAGCCGGGCAGCTAAGGCTACGGAAGCAGGTCTAAAACGGCCTCATCCTCAACCACCGCACGAATTAACAAACGGGATCCGGAAACGGGTCCCGTTTCGCTTATGGGGCCATGACTGCCTTGCGCAAACTCCGTCAGGTCGGTCCAGCCCGTGAGGTTTTCGCTAATCTGCAGTTTCCACAAGCGACCATTGGGCGGCGTCCAATCGACCTGGAAACTTGCTCCGGTCCATAGAAGCGCCATGGCAGGCGGCAAGTCGGGCTTCAGCGGGTCAGCGCCATACAGGAACTCATCCCAATTGCTCATACCGTCGCCATCGGGATCGCCATCGGGCCCCGAGTTCGCAATTCCATTTGCATCGCTCAGGCCATACTCCCGCTCCCAACTCGCGGGCAGCCCATCGCTATCGGCGTCATAGGTCGACTCGCCTCCGAGTCCGATGCCCAGTTGGTCATAGAAACTACCCGCCGCTAGCCGCGCGTCATCGGGCGGAATGTATTGCGTGCGCTCCCCGTCCGTCCAAGTGAGCAGCTCCCAATAAGCATCGCCATCGGCGGCAGGCTCATGCAAGGTATGCTCCTGCAAGCAACGGTAGAATCGCGTTTCACCACTCTGATGGTGCTGCACGATGTCGCCCACCGCGTAGGTGATGGGATCGCCCTTGTTGGTGCCACTGGCAGGAAAACCATTCTCTTCACCAATGGTTGCCGACCAACGACTCCAGCGTAAAAAGTCGTCCACCTCGCCCAACCCCAGGAAATTACGAAATGCTGGCGGCAGCACCGTTTTCTGCACATTGTTGCTCGCGATGATATTCGCCGTGCCACTGGCCCAACGCAGATAGGCGCTGCTTCGCGTGTCGTCGTAAACGGTATTTTCCACGGTCACATCGACGCTCGCAGTCGGAATCAGGTGTATGCTGCCCGTATCCCAAGACGA
This sequence comes from Cerasicoccus frondis, assembly GCA_031296915.1. Lineage (GTDB taxonomy): Bacteria > Verrucomicrobiota > Verrucomicrobiia > Opitutales > Cerasicoccaceae > Cerasicoccus > Cerasicoccus frondis. The sequence continues at coordinate 177,351 of JAVDPC010000001.1, forward strand.
GGGAATCACCAAGTCGTAGGTAAATTCAAATCCGCCAAAGAAGTTGTCTCGCCAGATCCAAGGCGTCACGCCATCGGTGTTGGCAAACTGATACCCCCCGCTGCCACTGCGGCTGGCCCAGTGCACATTGTTTTCAAAGAGAAACGGATCGCCATTTGGCGTGACGCCTGACTTTGCGGCATTGGACACATTGTAGAAGTTACCCGCCGAGGCTAGCAGCACGTTCCCACGGAACGTCACCCCGCCCTGCCGCGTGCCGATTTGCGCGGTGTTGTCCTGGTAGCGCTGAAACGGCGACATCCAGTCCAATGCGCCCCAGAGCACATTGTTGCGAATCAAACAGTTCGCACCGAGCTGCCCGAGTTGCATCGCCTCGGTTCCGGTCCGCACGATGAGGCAATTTTCGACCGTCAAATCGTGAAACATATGCTGCGGGTCACCCTGCGTGGACCCCAGGTAAATGCCTTCCGATCCGGTGTCGTGTATATATAGATGGTGCAGGTAGACCTCGTTCATGTCGAACGAACCGCTGTCCTGCTTGAGCAACATGCCCGCAAAGCCGCCATCCGACACCTCGATGTGATCAATCTCCCAGCCATAGGCCTGCCCATTCACATACACGCAACTATCGCTCTCATTGACCCACTCATTCGCCACCCAAATACCATAACGCTGGTGCGAGAACCCGAAATCGACCGAGCTGACATCCGTATCGCAGCCGGGGAAGTCTTCATGGCCCAGGCCGTTGGCGGTATCGTATTGCCCTGTCAATCGCCAGAACTGCCCATTACGCAGCCCAACCTGATTGGCATAAACCTGCCCTAGAAAATTCGTAATCGGCACCCGATTGCTGGCGCTCGTCCCGTTCACATCTGATAGATCGATGCTGATCTTTTTATAAATGCCAGCCTTGATGAGCAGCTTGTTCGGCGGCGTTAATGCAATGCCACTATTATAATAGATATGCGGGCCGCTCGAATCCGTGGCGCTCCAGATGATGAAATCGCCCTCGTTCACTTCGGGATAGGCAGCGGCAACTTCGGCGTCCGCATAACCGTTGGTATCCCATTTTCCGGAGCGATCCAAAATACGCACTTCGAGCTGAATGTCAGTCACTTCCCCCCCGCTGTCCACGACTTGCAAATCCAGATTGTAACCCGCCTGTGATTCAAAGTCGAAGGAGCGCGTGGCCCAGAGGTCCATTCCCTCCAAGCGGAAGTATTGATTGTCGCCACTGGAGTTATCGAATTCCACGGTGTAAGTCTCGCCAACTTCCCCGCCCGACAAGCTCAACGTCCCCACCAACTGCTCCCACGGACCGTTTTCCTCCAGTTCGTCATTGTTCAGCGTGAGCTGCGGCAGGTCCGCATATTCCGGCGGAACCAGCCCATCATAGAGAAAGCCGACAATCGCATACTCATAGGACCGCCCATCGTAGACTGAAGAAAACTGCATGATCAGGTACCGCCGCTGCGGGATAACGCCGCCCAAATCGTTGATCCGCTTATCACGATACCAGAGAACTTCATTCAGGTGGGGGACGCCTTGGCCATTGTTGAAATTGAGGCGCGTTTCGACCACGCCGTCATCATTGACTGCGTCGGTATCATCGTCCCACCACATCTGCACGTAGCCCAAGTGCGTGCCGCCGGAATAAGTCCAGTAGCGCGTCCACGTCTCCATAATGTGGACCTCATCGTAGTCTGGCCCAAAATCAATGTAGCCATAGCGGTCGTTGTAGCCAGGCGCTGAGTTAGCCCCGCCCGCCCCGCCAACCTCCGCAGCAACGCCATCCCAGGTCGGTTCGCCATCGAAAGCATTTTGCAACGGAAAGTATGCGCCGCCGGTCACCGCACCCGCGCCAGCCGGAGTAATGATTTGCCACTCGGACGGCGGCGGATTTGACCAAGCTGAAGATTGGCCCAAGAGCACGGCCAACATCAGAGAGCGAAACATGGAGTAGCGAAAACACATAATCAGCAGATCTGGATGGCACTGACAATTATTCCCCCACCTACAGTCGGTCAAGGTGTGACAGCGCCTGATCTAACTTTTACATTTCCTTAGAGATAACAGCGCTCATATTTACTTCTTGGTGAAAAAAACGCCACTAATGAAAAAATTTGCTGGCAAGTTATTCACAATTTGCCTTCTGTGTGCCGCTTCCGCAATCAGGCGCCCAACACTGGCTGCTCACGACTAGTCGCATGGACGCTGAAATTAATCTAAATTCTATCAGAAAAGTGGTTGACAGAGGGCCCGGTTAGCCTACTTTCTCCGCTTTTCCCTATTTTCGATGAAGACAACTTTAGCAAAACCAGACGCCGACAAGAAGTGGGTGCTCGTAGACGCCGAGGGCAAAGTCCTGGGCCGCCTCGCCGTAGAGATCGCCAATATCATCCGCGGCCGTCATAAGCCCACCTTCACGCCGCACGTCGATGCAGGTGACTATGTAGTGGTCATCAATGCCGAGAAGGTAGTCCTGACCGGCAAGAAGGAAGAGGACAAACAATACATGTTCCACACTGGCTGGGTTGGTAATGAATACCGCCGCAATGTTGCGCACTTCCGCGCCAAGAAGCCAGCCTTCCTCATTGAAAATGCCGTCAAGGGCATGCTCCCCCGCAACAAGCTGGCTCGCCACATGATGAGCAAGCTGAAAGTTTACGCTGGTTCCGAGCACCCGCACGCTGCACAAAACCCGCAACCGCTCAGCAAGTAATTTAGTTACCTACCATGACCGAGACTCAAACAGTTTTTACCGCCGTTGGCCGTCGCAAGACCTCCTCTGCACGCGTTCGCCTGATTCAGGGCGGCAGCGGCAAGATCACCATCAACGGCCGTGAGTTCGAAGACTACTGCTACTCCGAGATGATGCAGCGCGGCGTCGCACGCCCCCTCGACATCACTGAGACCAAGGCAGACTTCGATGTAGTCATCCTCGTAGAAGGTGGCGGCCCGACCGGTCAAACCGGCGCCATGGCGCACGGCATCGCTCGCGCTCTCCAGAAGTTCAATCCTGAGCTTCGCCCCACCCTCAAGAAGGCTGGTCTCATCACCCGTGACCCGCGCATGAAGGAACGTAAGAAGTCCGGTCAACCCGGCGCTCGCAAGCGTTTCCAGTTCTCCAAGCGCTAACGCAACCCGCGAAGGTTTACTTCACTTTCGAAACCCTTCTGTGGCCGTTGCCTGGGAGGGTTTTTGCGTTTTTACCACGACCGTTACGAAGATTTTTCAATTATCAAAGGTCGGTTTTCGATTTTCAATTCCTACTCATTTCCAACTGATGATTGAAAACTGACCATCGACCACTGACAATTTAACCGACCACCACCACCGCTATGAAACAAGTCAATGTAGGCATCGTCGGCGCCGCCGGTTACTCCGGCGAAGAGATCGTACGGCTTATCGCCGGGCACCCTTACGCCAACCTCACCGCCGTGACCTCCCGGTCCCTCGCGGGCAAGCCGGTAGTGGAAGTCATGCCGCGGTTCCGGGGCCTGCTGCCCAAAGACTTTGTTTTCACGGAATCCGATCCCCAGGCCCTCGCCGCGCGGGACGATATCGACGTCTTTTTCCTGGCCCTCCCCCACGGCGTGGCCGCCGAATACGCAGAGGCCCTCGTCGCCGCAGGCAAGAAGGTGCTCGACTTGAGCGCGGACTTCCGGCTCAGCTCGACCGAGACCTACAAGGAATTCTACGGCGCGGAACATCCTGCCCCGGAACTACTTAAGGACGCCGCCTACGTCATCCCCGAGGTGCATGGCAGCGGTTGGGAAAACGCCAAAATGATCGCCTGCCCGGGTTGCTACCCCACCAGCGTCATCACCCCCCTCGCCCCCCTGCTCAAGGCAGGCCTGCTCGAAAAAGACGGCATCATCGTCAACGCGATGAGCGGTGTCAGCGGCGCGGGCAAGAAGGTGGCGGAAGACTACATTTACTGCGAGCGGAACGAGTCCGCCAAGGCCTACGGCGTGCCGAAGCACCGGCACCTCTCCGAAATCGAGGAGCAGCTCAGCGCCGCCGCTGGCGACCAGGTGATCATCCAATTTACGCCGCACCTCGCCCCCATGAAGCGGGGCATCGCCACGACCATCGTCGCCAAGGCGAAGCAAGCCGGCATCGAGCCCATCTACGCCGAGTGGGAAAAAGCCTACGGCGACCGGCCCCTCGTCTCCCTGCTACCCAGCGGCAAGACGCCCGACACCGCCCACGTCACCGGCACGTCGCGGATCGATTTCTCCGCCGTCTACGACCCGCGGACCGGCAACGTGGTCATCACGAGCGCCGAGGACAATTTGCTTAAAGGCGCCAGCGGCCAAGCGGTTCAACTCATGAACCTCTGGCTGGGCTATCCCGAAACCGCTGGCCTTTTCTAAATATCCGACCATGAGCGACGCTATCCAAATCACCAACCCTTCCCCCGGCATCGGCGACACCCCTGGATTCGTCGCCTCAGGCGTAGCGTGCGATGTGCGCTGCAATGGGAAGGAGCGGCTCGACCTCGCGCTCGTCTATTCGAAAACACCGTGCACCGCCGCGGGCGTTTTCACCACGAATGACGTCAAGGCCGCGCCCGTCGTCCTCGACATGGAAGTTTTAAAGAGCGGCGCTCCGATCCACGGCTTCGTCGCCAACAGCGGCAACGCCAACGCCTGCACCGGCGCTCAAGGCATGGCCGACGCCAAGGAAATGATCGCCCTCGCCGAACAAGCTGCTGGCGCGCCAGCGGGCTCGTTCTTCGTTTGCTCCACCGGCCGGATTGGTCGGCAGATGCCGATGGCCAACCTACGGAAGGGCATTGCTGATGCGGGTTTGGCGCTGGAAGACTCTGCGACGCAAAGTGAAAAGGCCGCCTACGCGATCCTCACCTCCGACACCAAGCCGAAGACCGTCACCACGCGGTTTGACTGGCAGGGCCAGACGATCACCGTCGCCGGCATGGGCAAAGGCGCGGGCATGATCGAGCCCAACATGGCCACGATGCTTGCCTTCGTCACGACCGACGCCGCCGTTGCGAAACCCTTGTTACAGAAAGTTCTCTCGACCGCCAACCAAACATCATTCAACCAAATTACAGTCGACGGTGACATGAGCACCAACGACACCGTGCTGCTGCTCGCCAACGGCGTGAGCGGCATCGAAGTGACCGAAGATCAGGCCGAACTACTCGCGCTGTTCCAGCAAGCCGTTGGCATCGTCTGCCGAAAGCTCGCGGAAAAGATCGTCGGCGACGGCGAGCGGGTTACGAAGTTTGTCCGGCTCTACATCAAGGGCGCGCCGTCCGATCAAGCCGCCGAAAAGGTGGCGCGGACGATTGGCAACTCCTTGCTGGTCAAGACCTCCTGGTTCGGCAGCGACCCCAACTGGGGCCGGCTGATGGACGCCGCAGGCTACGCCCGGGTGGGCCTCGTCGAAGCCAAAGTTGACCTGCACTACAACGACGTCCCCGCCCTGCTTCAGGGCACGCCGCAGGATGACAACCTCGCGCAATGGAAGGCGATTGTCGCGAATAAGGAATTTTCCATCACGCTGAACCTGAATGTCGGCGAAGGGGCCTACGAATTGCTTTCGACGGACCTCTCGACCGGCTACGTTGACTTTAATAAATCCGAATAACACCACCATGGCTCCCACCGCAGCAACCCCCTCCCTCGACGGAATCGACATCACCACCAAGGCCAAAGTCTTGTTGGAAGCGCTCCCTTATATCCAGCGCTTCCGCGGCTCGATCTTCGTCATCAAATACGGTGGCAGCTTCATGGACGATCCAGATCCGGAAACCCGGATGCGGGTCGCGACGGACATCGTTTTCCTCGCCGCAGTTGGCATCAAGGTGGTCGTCGTCCATGGCGGCGGCAAGGCTATCACCAGGGGCATGGAAGAAGCCGGCCTCGAACCGGTCTTCAAGAACGGCCTGCGCGTGACTGACGCCGAGGCGGTGAAGATCGTCGACAAGGTGCTCAACGGCCAAGTCAACCTCGACATCTGCGAGCTCGTTCAGCAAAAGAACGGACGTCCGCTCGGCATCCCCGGTAACTCCGTTTTCAACTGCGAAAAGATGCTCTCCGAAGACGCTGACGGCAACGAGATCGACCTCGGCTTCGTGGGCTCCATCAAGTTCGTCAAGGCCAAGCTCATCAAGAAGGCCCTGACCGACGGCTACACGCCGATCATTTCCCCGGTCGCCGTTGACGACAACGACCAGCCGCACAACACCAATGCCGACGTGGCCGCTGCGGCCGTGGCCGGGGCCCTCCGAGCACGACGATTAGTTTACATGTCCGACGTGCCCGGCCTCCTAAGCGATCCCTCCGACCCAAGCTCGCTGATCTCCACGCTGCACGTCGATGAAGTCGCCGGCCTCAAGGCCGATGGCACCATTGGTAAGGGCATGATCCCCAAGGTCGACAGCGCCGTCAACGCGCTCCACAACGGCGTCCATCGCGTCCACTTCGTCGATGGCCGGCAGCCACACAGCATTCTTTTGGAAATCTTCACGGATCGGGGCATCGGCACCGAAATCGTGAACCGCTAACTCCCCTAATGACCACTGCAACATCACTTTACGAACAATACGTTCTTGGTAATTACGGCCCGCCCAGCACCACTTTTGTGCGGGGTGAAGGCGTCTATGTGTACGACGACGCCAACCGCCGCTTGCTCGACTTTGGCTCCGGCATCGCCGTGACCAACATCGGCCACTGCCACCCGCATTGGGTCGACGCCGTCCAGAAGCAAGTCGCCCAGCTCGCGCACATCAGCAACCTGTATGCGCACGATTCCCAAGGTCTGCTCGCCGAACGCCTCGTGAAAAAGGCCGGCCCGGGCAAAGCGTTTTTCTGCAACAGCGGCGCCGAAGCCAATGAAGCCCTCCTCAAGCTGGCGCGCCTTCACGGCCGGAAGCTCAGCGAAGGCCAGGAAGCTTTGCGTTACAAAGTAATCACTGCTGAGAACGCCTTCCACGGCCGGACATTTGGCGGCATGGCGGCGACTCCGCAGGAGAAGATTCAAGGCGGCTTCCGCCCGATGCTCGACGGCTTTGCCCACGGCAAGCTCAACGACCTGAACAGCTTTGCGGACAAGATTGACGCGCAGACTGCGGCCATCCTCGTGGAAACCATCCAGGGCGAAGGCGGCGTCAACGCGTGCACTCCAGAGTTCCTTCAGGGTCTGCGGAAGCTGTGCGACGAGCACAACCTGCTGCTCATGATCGACGAAGTCCAATGCGGCATCGCGCGGTCCGGCACGTTCTTTGCCTTCGAAGAAGCTGGCATCAAGGCGGACGCCATCGGCATGGCCAAGGGCCTCGGCGGCGGCTTCCCGATTGGCGCAGTGTGGATTGCCGACGCGCACGCGGGCCTCTTTACACCGGGCTCGCATGGCACCACATTTGGCGGCGGTCCCCTCGCCTGCACTGCGGCGCTGGCCACGCTCGACGTCATTGAAGACGAAGACTTGCTCAGCCACGTGCAGAAGTTTTCCGAGCCGTGGATTGCCCGGCTACAGACCTTGATCCGGTCTTACCCGAACCTCGTGGACGAAGTCCGGGGCCGGGGCTACATGGTTGGCCTGGCGCTTAAAACCGATCCACGGCCCATCGTCGTGAAGCTGCGGGAAGCTGGCCTAGTGACCATCCCCGCCGGCGGCAACGTCCTGCGCTTACTTCCACCCCTCATCGCGTCCGAGGACGACCTCCAGGCCGCGACCGACATTATCTTCAAGGTATTCTCTGAGTTGTAATGAAGCACTTCCTGAAAGTTACCGACCTCAGCGTCGAGGAAATCAGCGAGGTTTTTAAGCTGGCTGCCCAATACAAGCGCGAGCGCACCGCCACCCCGAAGCCCCTCGACGGGCAAAGCTGGGGCATGCTCTTCTACAAGAACAGCACCCGCACACGCGTGTCGTTCGAAGTCGGCTTGCATGAGCTTGGCGCGCATCCGGTGATCCTCAGCGCGAGCAATACGCAAATCTCCCGCGGCGAAACCGTGGCCGACACCGCAAAGGTGCTGTCGCGCTACCTGCATGGCATGATCATTCGCTGCTACGAGCACTCGCTGCTCGAGGACTTTGCGGAGTTCGGCACGATGCCGATCGTCAATGCGTTGTCGGATTACTCGCACCCGTGCCAGATCCTCACGGACATCTTCTCGCTCGCCGAAAAGGTGACCGATGGCGACTACCTGAGCGCCGTGCAGGGCCGCAAGATCGCCTTCATGGGCGACACCAATTGCAACATGGCCAACTCCTGGCTCCTTGCTGGCGCGCACCTGGGCATCGACATCGCTCTCGGCGGACCGCAAGAGCTCGCGCCCGGCCAGGAAGTCATCGACGACCTCGCCTCTCAGGGCAAGCCGCTCACGGAGCAGTTCACCACCGATCCGCTGAAGGCCGCCAAGGACGCCGACGTGGTTTACACCGACGTGTGGGTCAGCATGGGCATGGAAGACGAAAAGGAAGACCGCCTGAAAATGCTCCAGCCTTATCAGGTGAATGCCGACGTAATGTCCGTCGCCAAGCCGGACGCCTACTTCATGCACTGCCTCCCCGCTCACCTCGGCGAGGAGGTCAGCGAAGACGTCTACAACAGCCCGGCCTCCATCGTCTTCGACGAAGCGGAAAACCGCCTCCACGTCCAAAAGGCAATCCTCACGGTTCTGACCGCGAAGTAAGGCAAAACAGTCTAGACGTCTTTTCAAAACAACCGAGCGGATGTTAGCGCAACACAGCCTCGGTTGTTGGTCCAACATAGCATCGGTTGTTGCCTCAACATAGCACCGGTTGTTTCCCCAACATAGCATAAGGCTTTTTCAAAACAACCGAGTAGGCTTTTTCGAAACACAGCATAAGGCTTTTACAAGGAGACACCCTATTTTCAAAGATTGTTAAAACCTCAAGGTTAAGCATTTAGTATTCGCCCGGAATTACTGGATATCTTAGGGTGTATTCATATGAAACCTTGGAAGTCCCTGGTCCTAGCGGCGTTAGCCATTTTAGCCCTTGCCTATTTCGCCCTCTGGAAACCACAGCCTTCCGAAAACAATGCGCAACCCAGTACGCCACTGGCGGAGACGCAGGTCGAACACTCCAAAACGCCGAAACCGGCAACCTCTGCTGATTCAGCTGCGGAAAACACGACGCCCCCCAGTAAAACTTTCGCTGAGTGGCAAGCTGACTATCTCCAACAGCCTACGCCACAACTGCTGGCTGAAGGCCAGAAAATCGCAGAGAGCCGACGCGCCCAAATGCTGAACTGGATTCAAAACGATCCCGACCGCGCCATTGATGCGATGCTTTCCTTTGCCGAGTACGAAGCGCTGCCAGAGGAAATTGCCAACATCATCGAGCTGCCGTTCGCGGGGCAGGCCGACATCAGCGCACTGCCCTTTTGCGCCGATCCAGGCGCACATGACCATCACGAAGATCATGAGCATAGCACGCAATACTTTGCCAAACTGCCGGGCTTCCAAGTAACGCTTTACCTGCCTTCTACGCGGGTGGGCCTGACTTCGCAAAAAGGCCTGCCCGTACTGGGCATTCGCGTTGGCGCCATCGCCGCGCTGGTCAATGACCCGGCTCAGGAATTGTCGCGCAGTGAAAGGCTGGCTGCCATCAATGTTCTCGAACTCGATTCACCGGCGCCAGGCAATGTCCTGCTAGGCGACCGTTTTGTCGATGCCTACCATATTTCCGCTGAAGATCTCAGCCAGCGCATCGTGCAAGCAGAGCGGAGCATCACCCCCAATGCAGTGACAGCTGCCATGGCGCTGATGGATGGCGGTGATTACTCCGAGCAGAGTTTCTATGCAGCACTGGAATATGCCGACTCGACGTGGTCCGAGACTCCGAAGGACATCCTGTTCATCCGCATAAATTTCCCCGACAACTCAACGGTCGACAGCTACGCCGATGTCGTGTCCAAGCTCACCGATTGCCAAGCGCTGATCGAAAACAACTCCTACGGCAAAACAACGTTCTCGACGATCACCGTTAACGAAACGGCCATCACCCTGGCCAATCCCAGCACCACGTATTCCGAAGACTACCAATTACTTTATGACGACGCGCTTGCCGCCGCAACGAGCGCAGGGTACAATCCAGACAGCTATGACATTGTGGGCATTGTGTTCGATTACATCTACAGCGATTGGTCCGGGCGCGCCTCAGTCGGTGGCTCCAAACATTGGATCAATGGCGACCGTTCGACCGGCACCTACATCCACGAGTTCGGGCACAATTACGGGCTTTGGCATGCGAGCTCGTGGGATGCCGACGACGGCTCCATCGTCCCCGCCCCCGGTGAAGACACCTCTGACGACGCCCCCGAGCACAACGAGTATGGCGATATTTTCGACATCATGGGGAGCGGGCCGGATGAGTGCGATTATCATGCCTTCGCCAAGAACCGCCTGAATTGGGTTACTGACGACCAAGTGGTTGAATTGGACAGCCTGTCCGATCAGACTATCCGCATTTATCGCTTCGACGATCCCGACGCAGACGCGAATCCCACGCTCGCGGTTAAAGTGCAAATCAACGAATCCGAGACATACTGGATCTCGCATCGGCGTAACCTCAGCAGCAACAGCTACCTGAGCAACGGCGCCTACGTCATTTGGGCGCACCGGACGGACCGCGCGCGACTCATCGACATGACGCCGGACTCCAGCGCCTCCAGTTACAACGACCGAGTTGATGCGCCCCTTGAAGTCGGCGACACCTTCGTGGACCCTACCGGACTTGTCTCCATAACGCCAACTGCTCGCGGTGGTTCGGGCGCCAGCGAGTGGATTGACGTCCGCGTCATCGTCGGCGTGCCGGGCAACACTGCGCCCAGCGTCAGCATCGATCCCGTCAGCTCGCCGCAAGCGCGTGAGCCAATCACCTTTACGGGCAGCGGCTCCGACATCGATGGCGACACCCTCACCTACAGTTGGGACTTTGGCGACGGCAATACCGGCAGCGGCAGCAGTGTGCAGCATACCTATCCGGCAGGCGGCGATTTCACGGTGAGTCTGAGCGTCTCGGACGGACGTGGCGGCGTCGACAGTGACACACTCGCAATCACCGTAGCCGACCCGATCACTCCCTGGTCCTCGACCACCGTAGGCTCTGGTTACACTACGAAAGATATCATCTACCATGATGGACAATTCCTGCTCGGCAGTTTTTACCGAGGCTTGTATCGATCCTTAGACGGCGTGACGTGGAGCAACGACGGCATCTCAGGCCTGCCCAACATGGAGGATGTTCGCATCACCACGGGCAATGATCAATTCTGTGCGATCGTATATGAGTACTGGACTTTAACGCCAAGCATCTACTTTTCCGACGATAGCCTGACCTGGACCGAAGAATCGATTCCCGCCGGATTACCCAAGCTACGCGGCGCCGCCTATGGCAGTGACGTCTGGGTGGCGGTTGGCTATGATGGAACCATCATCCGCCGTGACAGTAATGGGGTCTGGAGCAACATCAGCCATGGGCTGAGCACGGAGTATTTGGAAGACATCATCTACGTCGACGGAGCTTTCCTCGTCTGCGGCAGCGGCAACACCTTGCTCAAATCCGCTGACGGCCTCAGTTGGCAGGATGTCTCTGACACCAACCCCTATGGCAGCTATGCCTACTTCACCGATTTCGAATTGGTCGATGACGTGCTTTATCTAGTATCAGAAGACGTCGCCATTTCAAATGATGGCGGTGACAGTTGGACGGCGCTTGAGCTGAATGCGGAATCCATTAACCAAAGCGTGTTGGCATTCAGCGTGTGCGATGAATTTCTCTTCGTATCTCAGGAGGATTACCGATCTGGCCTATGGGAGTATTTCTACACCATCACCGATCAAGCAACACTAAGCACTGGCGAAGCCGCCAACCCGTCATCGAGCGCTCAACGTCATGCGGCTTTTGGCAATGGGCGCATTGTAACCGGTGGATCGACTCATACTCTTTGGGTTTCCAGCATCTTCAGGGACTCCCAGGCACCCAGCGTCGACCTCACCGCCCCAGCAGAAATTCATGCACGCAGCGATGTGACCTTCACTTGCACGGCCAGTGATCCAGATGGCGATACGCTTTACTATTTCTGGGATACCGGCGATGGCATCTTGCGGCCAGGCGCTTCAACCTTTTCGACACACTATGTCTACGGTGGCGACTACACCTTGCGGGTTGTCGTCTCGGACACCCGGGGCAACATCGTCGAGGACTCGCTCAACATCAGCGTCGAAGAACCGCTCGAGCCCTGGAGTTATCCAAACATCGGCACGAGCTCCAGCATGTATGACATTCTCTACGACGGCTCGCAGTTCCTAATACTCTTGCCTTACAGCGTCTATCGTTCAACCGATGGGACAACGTGGACGCCGCACAGCACGAATGGCTACTACTACCGCATCGAGAGCGGCGACGGCGTTTTCCGAATCGCCGGAGAGAGTTACAACGGTGGGTGGTTCGGCAGCATTTCTGTTTCCAATGATGGCCAGACCTGGACTTCTGAAACCGTACCTGCTGCCCTCCCCCCGCTCAATGACATTGCCTACGGCAACGACGTATGGGTGGCGGTTGGCGATGATGGTTTCATCCTGTATAAATCTTCGGCTGGCAGTTGGACTACGATCAGCCCCGCACAAACCACGGTGGACCTTAACGCCGTCACCTTTGCGAATGGCTTCTTCTTTGTCGGCGGCTACGAAGGCACTTTGCTCCGCTCGACGGACGGCCAGAATTGGACGGATATTTCGGGCAACACTCCTTTCGATGAAAACGACACGATCTACAGCATCACGCTGCTCAATGGCGCGCTTTATATTGGAAGCCAGGGCATCAGCGTTTCGACCGATGATGGCGCCACCTGGCAGTACGTCTACGAACCATTAACGAATGGCTCCATACGCACGGGCTCCTATGCAGATGGCTTATTCTATTTTTCGGCGAGAGATTTCGATTTCGACATCGGGTCCTGGGTGAACTTTGACCTCTTCAGTGAAGACGGTGAAAGCTTCACCCAGCTCGAAATTGACTCAACCGCTACCCGGCGCGGATCAACGTTTGCCAACGACCAGCTCTACATCGTTGGGACAAACGGTTACTTTCGCACTTCTGGATTACTTAGCGCAGCTGTCGACCAACTGGAAGACTGGATGACGGCCAATGTGGCCAATCCGGCTGATCGCACCCCGACCGCTAATCCGGACTACGATACGCTGAGCAATCTCCTTGAATATGTGCTCGGGCTCGACCCGCAAACGGCCGATACATTCGAACTCTCCTGGGATTTTTCTGGTCTAACTGCGAGCGGCTTGCGTTTGCGTATGGACGATCCCAATGTGGCCATCACAATCAACGTTTCAGATGACCTAATCGCGTGGACTGATGTGTCACTCAGCTACAACAGCGGCAGCGGTGAATGGGAATCAGACCACCCCTCACTGCTCACCGTTGCAAGCGCAACTGAGGTTGAAACGGGCCTGTGGGAATTTTCCTTCAACTTCACCACCAGCGAGAACCAGTATTTCCTGCTCGTTGAGGCAAGTTATACGGAGTAACATGGACCTCACTGGGGTCGTTGGCATGGCTAGCTGGCGTGATTTACGCACGCGAACATGAAAAGAGTTTCATAATATTGCGGCGACTGAAACTAATTACGCTGAGCAGTTTTTAAGGGGGTATCCGTAGTCGCGATTGCTGTGTCGATTGCGCTGAAACCGATCAACCGGAAAGCCATTATACCATGCTCCCTAGTAATCATCTGGCCCCCAGCCGTCTGCGCTCACTGCTGTGCGCAAGCGCGCTCACCTTATTTGGCCTCAGCGGCTCCCTGTCCGCGCAAAACCAAATCCTCACCGTTTCACCCGATACCGCCGCGCAAGGAGATACCGTCACGGTTACCTTTACCCTGGATGACGATACGCCTGCCCCTCCTCCATCCAATGTTTCCCCGACCAGTGTCACGCTGGGCAGCATCAGTGGCTCTTCGTTAGTGCATCAGTCCCAGACTGTCGTTACTGCGGAATTCTCGATACCGGACGACGCAACAGTCGGCGCGCTGGATGCTGAAGTCGTATTTACAATCAGCGGTAACACACTTACTTTTACGCTTGATGACGCGTTCACGGTCACGGGTACGGGCACATTTACGTCGAGTGAAGCAGAAGATGGCTACAATCTCTTTGCCCCCATTGGCGATACCGACACCTACCTGATGGACAACGACGGCAACTTGATCAACACGTGGAGCAGCAGCTACCGTCCGGGGCTATCCGTCTATTTTCTGGAAGACGGCTCCTTGATTCGCACCTGCAACGTCAGTAGTGAAGACTTCGATTCTGGCGGCTCAGGCGGCCGCGTCGAACAGTATGACTGGGATGGCAACCTGATCTGGGAATATGATTACTACAGTGACGAGTATTGCCAGCATCACGACATAGAAGTCATGCCCAATGGCAACGTGCTCCTCATCTCGTGGGAGTTGATCAGCGAATCAGACGCCATCGCGGCAGGGCGTGATCCCGATGTGCTTGGCGAAGGCGAACTCTGGTCCGAAAAGATTGTCGAACTGGAGCCTTCGGGCGATTCCGACGCCACCATCGTCTGGGAATGGCGCGCATGGGATCACCTCATCCAGGATTACGATTCCAGCCAAGCCAACTATGGAACAGTCGGGGATCATCCTGAGCTAATCGACTTAAATTACGTCCTCAATGACAAGGCCGACTGGCTGCACATCAATTCGGTCGATTACAATGAGGAGTTGGATCAAATCCTTCTTTCCGTGCATAACTTTAGCGAGATTTGGATCATCGACCACAGCACCACTACGGCGGAAGCCGCAAGCCACTCAGGAGGCGATCTCGGTATTGGCGGAGACCTGCTTTACCGCTGGGGGAATCCACAAACCTATGACGCTGGTGATGACGACGACCAAATCCTCTTTGTCCAACACGACGCGGAGTGGATACCCGAAGGCTATCCCGGCGCGAACGACGTACTCATTTTCAACAACGGCAAAGGCCGTCCAGATGGTGATTACTCATCGATCAATCAAATCACCACGCCGATCAATCCAGACCGCAGCTACAGCTTCAATGATGTAACGGGAACCTATGATCCCGAAAACAGCACCTGGACTTATACGGCCGATGAACCTACCGATTTCTATGCGGCAAGCACCTCCAGCGCTCAACGCCTCTCCAACGGGAATACCCTGATCTGCAATGGACCCGCTGGCTATTTCTTTGAAGTTACTGAGGATGGCGAGACTGTCTGGGCTTATGATGAAGGCTCGTCAGATTTTCGCGTCAAACGCTACAGCCCAACCTATGCAGGATTCATCGGCACCGGGTACTATGATGCTGCGGTCTATCAATACCTCACTTACGCAGTCGTCGACACCGATCAAGTGGACTGCTATGACGCCAGTGATGAAATCAGTGAACCCGCTCCTGGTGAATCGTTTGCAGGACAGGACGCGCAATACACTGGCTACGGCACAAGCTATACACTGAGCGACGATGGCTTAACGGTTTACGATAACATTACCGGCATGACTTGGACCCAAACGCCCGACCTGAACGGAGATGGAGTCATTAATGTCGATGACAAGCTTACCCAATCTGAAGCACTGTCCTACGCCGAGACGCTGAACGACGAAAACTTCGGCGGCTATAATGACTGGCGCCTCCCCTCCATCAAAGAGCTCTATTCGCTGATGAATTTTGCGGGCACGGAAATCAAAACTGATGATCTCGACGCCAGCAGCGCCCAGCCCTTCATTGATACCGACTATTTCGACTATGGCTACGGCGACACCGACGCTGGCGAGCGCATTATCGACTCTCAATTCGCCACAACGTCTATTTCCGTGGCGCAAATCTTAACTGGCGAAACAGGCGTGTTTGGACTGAATATGGCCGATGGGCGCATTAAGGGATATCCGCTTGTACTCGACTTCTATGTGTATTATGTTCGTGGAGGCGAGGGATATGGCCAGAACAGCTTTACCGAAAACGGGGATGGCACAGTAACTGACTCCGCTACGGGACTCATGTGGCAGCAGGACGACAGCGGAGCTGGCATGATCTGGGAAGATGCATTGGCCTATGCCGAAGATCTTGAACTGGGCGGCTACACTGACTGGCGACTCCCCAACGCCAAGGAGCTGCAAAGCATACTGGATTACAGTCGCTCTCCAGATACGACTTCCTCGGCAGCCATTGATCCGGTCTTCAACTGCACCTCGATCTTAAATGAAGATTACGCAGTCGACTACCCTTGGTATTGGAGCAGCACCACTCACATGAGTGAGAGCGGCAGCGCCCACTACGCGGTCTATGTCTGCTTCGGCCGCGCGATGGGCTACATGAACAACACTTGGTTGGATGTCCATGGGGCTGGTGCCCAGCGTAGTGACGAGAAAGTCTTTTCCCTCGATAACGTGGTTGCTCAGGACAACGGTTACTATTCAAGCATCGCGCCGCAAGGCGATGCAATGAGGTTCTACAACTACGTCCGCTGCGTCCGTGGAGCTGCTGAAGCGCCAGCGACGGACTCCGACGACGATGGCATTTCTGATTGGGTGGAATACCAATACACCGGCAGCACGACCGGCTTGGCAGCCAGCAACGATGATGACTCCGATGGCATGACCAATGAGGACGAAATCCGCGCAGGAACCGACCCAACTGACAGCGCCTCGGTCTTTGAAATGCTCACCATTGCTTTCGACGGTTCCAGCCCAACCATTACCTGGACAAGCGAGCTGGACGAGACCTATACGGTGCAATACTCAACGGACCTTGAAACGTTCACCGACCTCCAGTCCAACATACTGGCCACACCTCCGCTCAACAGCTATACCCCGGCAGAACAAAGTTCGAGCGTCGTCTTTTATCGCATCATCAACGAGTGATGCGGTGAGACGGCGCGTTGAGCGCATATCTGTCCTCGCCGCGTGAGATGCACGCGCATCTCATTTCCAAAGCTTTGCTTTGGATGGCAGGCCCACAGGGACTCGAACCCCAACTAAAGGTACCAAAAACCTCTGTGCTACCATTACACCATGGGCCTAACGTAAGCGCTGTAAACTACATCTGAGACCATGCTCGTCAAGCATGGATCGAAAGATTTTTTCTAAAAAATTAAACGAAGCCCCGCAAAGATAATCACGCCCCACACCAGCCACTCGAATTGCTTCTGTGGGATGTATTTTACAATTCTGGGCGCCACCAGGCACGCCAAGGCCGCCACCGTGCCTAGAATCAGGCTAACGCGGATCGAAGTGATGTTCACCATCCCAAGCTCCGCCTGAAACGGCAGCTTGAACAGGTTAATGATGAAGAATAGCCACGCCGTCGTTCCGATGAACGCAAACTTCGGCAACTTGACCGCCATCAGGTAAAACGCCGCCACCGGGCCAGCCGCATTGGCCAGCATCGTGGCCAAGCCGCCTGCGACGCCAGTGCTCCAGATAAACCACTTGCTATGCGGCACTTTGTCCTCTCCTGCCTGCTGTTTGCGCAGCATCCATTTACGCCCAAAATGCAGCGCAGTCATCACCAGCAACAGAAAGCCCATCACTATCCTAAACTCTTGGGCCGGAATTTGATGAAAAAGCATCCACCCCGCCACAACGCCGATCGCCATGGGTGGCAATAGCCGCCACACGTACGGCCACTCTGCATTGCGACGGTAAATGATAATCGCCACGATGTCGCCGCACACCAATACCGGCAGCAAATAGCCCACGGATTCCTTGGCCCCAAAGACTTCAGCAAAAATCCAAATGCTGACATTGCCGGCGCCAGGCAATCCCCCTTTGGCAAGGCCAATCAAAGCCGCGCCCAACGCCGCAAACAGCCACTCATGCATGGTGAAGCCCAGAAATTCCATTAGTTTGCTTCCTCCATCGCCTCGCTGAATGCTCCATCCTTTACATGGACAATCTTCCATTCACGCGCATCGCCTTCAGGCGGTTCAGTGCCCGTCGCGATAACCTGCAAATCTGGCCCGACCGCTCGCCAGAAGCCTGCCCGGCGCACAGGATCAAGCTCGCCCAGCACATCGTCCGCGAGCACCACGGGGGCCAAGCCCGTTTGCGCTTGAAAATAGCGCAACTGCGCTAACCGCAGCGCCACCACGAGCCCGCGTTGCTGACCATCTGAAGCAAAGTCGCGCGCTTGCCGCCCCTTGAGCTTAAACGCTAAATCATCACGATGCGGCCCCTTCTGCGTAGACCCCATCGCCTCGTCGCGGCGGGTATTCTGTTCCAGGACTTTGAGGAATGCTTCCGCAGTGTCGGCCTGGCAGTCCGCCTTGTATTGCAGGGCCGGAGATTCATCCACCCCGCACAATTCGGAATAGCACTCCACCAGCGATGCCGACAACTGCTCTACGCCTTTGGCCCGAGCCGCAATCAGCCTCACCGCTTCCGCCGCCAATAGACGCTCAAACGGTCGACGCGACGACGCTGGCGCCTCATCCTTCAGGAGTTTATTCCGGTCCCGCAAAGCGCGCGTATAGCGTGAAAGCGCCGTAAAGTAATCCCGGTCCGTGGCGGCAAGGGTCAGGTCCAACGCACGTCGCCTCAGCCCAGGCGATCCACGTAGTAGCTGGATATCCTCCGCCGAAAACACGACGGTCGGAAATTGCCCGATAAAGTCCGCCAGTCGCGGCGCCCGTTCACCATCGACTTCGATCTGTTTCGCGCCACTCGCCAAAGTCAGCGTTATTTCCGTTTCGCCCCGCTGCTCATGATCCAGTTGGAAAAACACGCGACCTTGCTGCTGGTTTTGCCGAATGAGTGGCCGCGTTTCGGTGGTGCGAAACGATCGCGCGGCCGTCACGAGTCCCGCTGCTTCGAGCAGGTTGCTTTTCCCCTGCCCGTTCGGCCCAAGCAGGAACACACTATCCGCCTCCATCACCACAGCGGCCAGGGCGATGTTGCGGAAATTTTCAGCGTGTAAGCGAAGCAGGCGCATTCCGCATCAACGTGACAAGCCGCGTTGTGAATGCAAGCCGAGTCTTAGCTCCAGCGCCTGAGAGTAGTCAATCGATCCATCTATAGCGAAATCATGCCGGCCGATTAGTCAGGAGCACTTGTCATGTTTTAAACGATACAGCGCGTTCCCGATGACCAAGGACTAACCAATTAGGCAGCCTGATCGGAGCTCTTATACACGAAGTGTTGTGTCGCACTAACAGGGGCCAGGGATTCGCTCGAAATGGAACGCCGAATCGAGGACTCAGTCGCCTCCGAATTGGGCCCAACCCAAGAGCGGTAGGCCAGCAATGCGACGAGTAGTCCCAGTATGGCTATAGGAAAATATTTAATGTTCATATCCGCTTCCTTTCGTATTCGGTCCTAAGCCTACCATATCGAAAGTTAAGCGATAGTTAATGTGGTTAATTTATTCAAAACAAGGCAAAACGGCACCCACAAACCAGACCTTAGGCCCTTTCAAGCCATTCCACCTAGTTTCAAGAGTAGCTGACCGTCATGGAGCGCGGTAAGGCGCGGAATGAAGGGTCAGCGATCTCTCCTGGTCCGGTTGCTGGTTGCGTTTGCAAGTTGGAGGAGTGGAATTGTTTGTAGGTGAATTTCAGGCAGATGGCAATCCCTCAGAGCGATAGGAATACCTTTTCTGTATTAGAGTGGCTTGGGGTCTCCGGGTCTTGGCGTGAACCACTCATGCGTTATTAAATCTCACGCAAAGACGCGAAGCCCCAAAGGAAATGCGAGGAAAAGTATTCTGACCGAGCTCCGAGCAAGCTTTTGATTTCATGCTCCGACAACCAAGACAATCCCGCATTAGGGCCAAGCCCAAAAAACCATTAAGTTTATCTTCATCTCTATGGTGTATAATACGGCTATGCATAAATCCTACTTTTACTGCACATGGCTCGGCGATCAGTCGCAGCGGCCATAGAAACACACCAACGCGCACGAAACGACTGGAGGCACACATGACAAGCAAAGTTCTCACACTAGCCCTAACCTTAACTTCCGTCGTCAGTATCTGTTCGGCGAGCGAAACCACCAACATCTACGTCATCGAGTACGATAGCAACCTCTACATGACGATGTATGGTCGGCAAAGCACCGATGATGGACTGTTCGGCGCCTTCAATAAGGAAAATGACACCTACTCCAACAGCACCCTGCAAACAGCGCTCTACCCATCATCTGGCGTGTTCAGCTTTTTGGACTCTCAAGAAACCGATGACTCCTACGACGTGGATGAATGGTACACCAGTCTGGATATCGAGGAAGAAATAGATCCGAGCCTGGATAATGGCGATATTGTCGGCATCCCCGTAGGCACTGCAGATAGCATTATCTTCGACTCAGGCTCCACTTACTCGACCTCTGGCTCCCGCCTATACACCTTAGTCAACGGCTACTACACCCCTTCAGACGATACGTATCTCAACTATACCATAGCCATAACCCAGACGGATTATGCGCAGGATAACATGGCGTTCTTCGCCAAAGCAACTGGCTACACCCTGGATGACGTCGGCTTTTGGGATGTGAGCGATACTTTCTACACCACTACCGAGCTTACCATTCCCTATGACGACGATGCCACGCTGACCTTCTACGCCTACGAATATTCAGTCTCAATGGAAGACTTTTTTGGCACCGTCGAACAGCATTACAAAATATATATCATTGATGCCGGTAGCCGGGATATCGTTGAGTACTTTGCGGCGGTGAGCGGGGAGTTTGAGGACGACGATTTGGACGATATCTACGCCCTCATCACCACCGGCACATCGAGCGGCGGCGATGACCTGATAGAGCTCCCCGGCATTCCAGAACCATCCACCTATGCCCTGTGTTTTGGCATCCTATCCGTGGTGACAACCACGCTCCTTCGTTCCCACAATAAACGCGCCAACAAATGCTAGGTAAACATCATGAAAAGGTCTTACTACTCAATCGCGATTGCCCATTTCCTGGGAGCTGCGAGCTGCCTGGCCAATCACTATACCTATTTCTACATCATCGAATACGACAGTAATTTATACCTGTCGATGTATGGAAAGCAGCAAACCGTGGATGACATCATCGCTGGCAATTTCTTTAGTGGAAGTGGCACCCTCACGAACTTCACTACCTACATAATTCCCTCAGATGGACTAGTAGCCTTTCTCGACTCATCCGAGACAGCTGATTCCTTTAACACTGATATTTGGGAAACCGGCGCCACGAATACCATCTCGAATGTACTTCATGGTGATGAGCTAGACGGTTCAAGCGATACAGACTTCGGATCAGGCAGCAAGATCATCTTTGATTCAGGATCCACATACGCCACCTCAGTTTCTTCACTTTATAAATATGATCCCACAGACGACGCAGGTGGATATGGACTCGTAGTTTCCACCGAGAGCGGCTATGGTGGCAGCCAAATGGCATTTTTTTCCAAGGCAACCGGCTACACACTCGATGATGTCGGCGTCACCAGCGGGTACAGTGATTACTATGAGGAATTCGAAGTTGCCTATGGTGATGATGGCACGATCACAACTGAAGGTTACCACTTCAAATGGAAAGTGGATTCCGGCGTCGACGATGGCACGCAATACTACGAATTCTATCTCGCAGAAGTCAGCAGCAGCATATTTCTGGAATCCGTCATCGAACTGAGTGGCGATTTTTCCGATGATCAGTTGGACGATATTTACGACCTGATATTTGCCACTTCCTCGGACGGCGATGATCTACTCGTCATCCCCAACGTGCCTGAGCCATCTACTTACGCCGTGTGGATCGCCGTACTTTCGTTGGGCGCTGCGATGCATTTCCGGCGTCGCACTACCTAGCCCAAAGCCTTTCAACTACTCTGACTGCGGCTGACTATACTTCGCGCGGTTCACCATTTGGCGGCTGAAATCGAAGACCTCTGTTTTCATCGTCTGGTCAGGGGCAGTCTTACTGCCGGGATTGGGATCTGCCTTCAGAACGATCAGCCCCTTATTGAAATCCCACTGCATGCCGGTCTGCTCGCAGATAATTTCCAGCGCCATGCCGACCTTAATGTTGCGCAGCGAAAGCTTCACCGTCGGCTCCTCGCCCTTGGGCGGCATGTAAATGAACTCAATGCCCGTCACCACCGGCCCCGGGTCTTCCTTCACGGATTCCGCGGCAATGTAGTTCAAGACTTCCGATAGCGGCGCATCCTTAAATTTCAGGTAGGGAATGCGGATGGTCTGCAATTTCTGGTTCGTGACGGTGTTGGGGTTTACCTCGTCATCAGCAACGGCGACCGTAGCCAACCCGTTCATCAGGCAACCGCACAATGCGGCCAGAAGCATCAACTTTTTCATCATGGCGCAACAAGTTTAGGGTTATGCGATAATGATATAACCTTCGCCGTCATTATCCACCCTGCTCAGGCGATCCTTTAATGAAGCTCATTAACCAACCCACTTTTCTTAGCGTATGCGCGCCAACAGTCTTGACGCATTTGGCAAAATGAGAAACGGGTGAAACGATGGAAACCACGGAGCAACGTAATTTGCGCCTGGGCGTTCTGGAAGGACTGTTGGCTACCCCCTGGATTTTGCTCTGCCTGCCAGCGGGATTTCTCATCTCAGCCCTACTGACGCTCTATTACGAAATTTCGCCAGTCGTCTACGGCCTGATCGCCTCGCTGCCCGCTTGGAGTAATGCGCTGCAGATCGTGCTCACGCCCGTGGTCGCGAAATACCTGAACGCGCGCGACTTGGCGCTGGCCCCCGGCTGGATGAACCTTGGCCTCTGGGCCGTGATGACCGCCGTGCTCGGCTACCTGCCGCCCGATGATCCCAAGGCCGCCGGACAACTGTTTCTCATTTTCTTTGCGCTGGCCTCGCTCAGCCAATCGCTGATCGGCGTGGGCTGGACCGCCTGGGTGCAGCAATGGACGCCCACCAAGGTTCGCGGGTCCTACTTTGGCAACCGCAACCGCCTGATCAGCATTGTGACGGTGGTGTTCATGCTCGTGGCCATGGGCGTGCTCAACTGGTTTTCCGATTCGATCTGGGCTTACCAATCCCTGATCATCTTCGCGCTCGTTTGCCGGTTTTTCTCGCTCCTCTGGCAACATTTGATCGTCATCCCGCCGGAAGCCAACACTTCGCTGGTTACTGACAGTTGGATGCGTGACCTCCTCAGTTTGCGCCAGCACAAGACATTCATTTGGCTGCTGGTCTTCGCCAGTTGGTGCGGCTTCTGGATGAGCCTGACTGGGCCGTTCATCCCGCGCTTTGTCTACGAGCACTTGTCCGTGGCGCCGTGGCAGTTCGCCCTCATGAACATCCTAGCCACGCTTTCCGGCGCCCTCACCCTCCCCCTCTGGGGCAAGGTGATCGACCGTCACGGCTGCATTCCGGTGATGTTGCTCGGCATGTTTCTCTGGCAATTGCAGAATTTCCTGTGGTGCATCCTGACTCCGGGCTCTGTTTGGCTGCTTTACCCGATGTGGTTCTGGGGCGGCATGGTCGGCAACGCTTACATGCTCGGGCTTTTCAATCTGCTCTTTAAAGTCATCCCGGAAAAAGGCCGCGCCGCCGCCATCAGCGCCAATATGGCCATCACGTCCGTCGCCTCGGGCCTGGCGCCCATCCTGGCGGGGCAAATTATCGAGCTAAGCGAGGTAAACGGCTGGTCCACGCTCATGGTTTACCGCATCGGCTTCGCCATCAGCCCAACCGCCATCCTGCTCGGTTTGTTCATATTGCGGCGCATTAAGGAGCCGGAAATCTATGGCGAAGGCTCAATCATGGGCGCCATGCGCATGGTCCGCCAAATGCTACAGATTCAAGGCCTGAACTTCCTGGCCAACGCCAGTTTCGTCGCGCCGATCATCAAACGCCGTAAATAGTTCGTGTTTTTCGGTGAAAAGGGATTCATCATAACGCTTGCCGTCAGGGGGAAGGTTTTCCTAGTGTGGCAATTACGAAATTACTGCAATGGCACAGGTATTAATAGTCGACGACATTGAAGGCGTGCATGAAATGCTCGATCTGGTCTTTGAGGAGACAGGGATTGAGCTGCTGCATGCGCTCTCCGGCGAAGCAGCGGTTAAAGTCTTCTGCAACAACACGATCGACCTGGTGCTGACCGATATTGAAATGCCCGGCATGTCTGGCCTGGAGCTATTTTCCGAGCTCAAGAAGATGGATGAGCGCGTTGTCGTAGTTATGATGACCGCCGCCGAATCCCGTGATTTTGTGCTCAAGGCTCTCCGACTCGGCGCATACGATTACATCGAGAAGCCCTACGACGAAGACGAACTCATCGAGATCGTGCAAAAGGGCATTCAGGAGCGCCAACAGCGCCTGCAAGTCGCCACCGCCGACGGGGCGAATCCAGATCTGATCGAGGAAATGGAGCGTCTGCAGCATGAGCTCGATAGTTTCGAAGACACCAGAGCGCAGAACGAGCAACTCGCCGCTGAACTGGAAATGGTGCGCAGCGAGCTCACCCAACGCAAACAGCAGGACAAGCAGTTGAAGCAGAAGCTGACCGAGCTTGAGCTGAAGGAAGGCGCCATGAAGACGATGGAAAACGTCATGAAAGAGCGCATGGAAGCCCTCAAATGCGCCGAGAAGGAGCAAGGCGGCGGCGGACTTTCAGCCGATGCGCAAGCTGAGCTTCAGCGCCTCAAGGAAGAGCTGGAGATGAAGGAGACCGAGCTGCAGAGCATGGAAACCAACATCCAGGAGCGCGAACTATTCCTGCAGGAAAGCGAGGAAAGCCTGTTCGAAAAAGGTCAGCGCCTGCAGGAAATCGAAACCGAGCTCGAGCAAATGCGCGAAGACCTGCAAAAGCAAGGCGGCGGCTCTGGCGGTGGTGGCGGCGAAGGCCTCTCCCCCGAAGAGCTCAGCGAGCTTGAAAACATGCGCACGGCAATCAAGGAGAAGGAAGACGAACTCGCCGCCCGTGAGAAGTCCCTCGCCAAAACTGAAAAGCTCATTCGCGCACGTGAACAATTTCTGGCCCAAAGCGAAACCATCCTTTTTGGCGACAAAGAGGAGGAATAGGCCGAACTCGTTGATTGTAGACCCGTTTTCTACCCCCCTCAAACGGAGCCTGCCACGCCATGCATATTCTGTTCGCATTCGATAAATTTAAAGACTCGATGAACGCCTTCGAGGCCTGCGCCATTGCCCAGGAGGCCCTCCTGAAGGCCCGCCCCAGTTGGGAGGTGACCGTGGCTCCGCTCGCAGACGGCGGTGAAGGCTTTTGCCAGATACTCACGCGCGCTCTTTATGGCGAAATCGTCACCAAGCCCATCATCGGCCCTCAGTTGGAGCCCATGCGCGCCGAAATGGGCTACGTGGAAGCCGCCAAGGTCCCTGCCGCAGTCAAGAAAATGCTGGGGCTGCCTTCCTTTGGCAAAATAGCCATCATTGAAATGGCCCAGGCCAGTGGATTGGAAGCCATCCCGGAGCCTGCGCGTGACCCATGGATCGCCACCTCGTATGGCACCGGACAACTCATCGCCGAAGCTGCGGACGCTGGCGCCAGCGCCATTATTTTAGGCGTAGGCGGCAGCGCGACGATCGACCTCGGCCTGGGCGCCTTGGAGGCGATTGGGCTGGAGTTGCTCGACGAAGGCATGGACCTCATGGACCACGCCGTCCCGCGCGACTGGCATCGTGTATCCCGCCTGCGCGGCGAGATCTGGCCGCACATCCCCCCCATTTACATTGCTTGCGATGTCCAAAACCCACTCCTTGGGCCAAACGGCGCCGTCAGTGTTTATGGCCCGCAGAAAGGCCTCAAGCCCAGTGACATGACGAACTTTGAAAAGGGCTTTGGCGAAATGGCAAAGAAGCTCTGTGGTTTTTTCGACAAGGAGCGCACCGAAATGATGCAGCCCGGCGCAGGCGCGGCTGGCGGCATTACCTTTGGCCTCAGCGTGGCCTGCGACGCCCAACTCGTGCCCGGATTTGACTTGGTGGAGGCCTGGCTGGATCTGAAAAAGAAAATTTCCGCCGCAGACCTGGTAGTGACGGGCGAAGGTCGCTTTGACTCATCGTCCCTCCAAGGTAAGGGCCCGGGCTCCATTCTCAAGGAAACCGCCCGCCAAGGCAAGCCAGCCAAAATCATGGCCGGCATCATCGAAAGCGGCATCAAGCTGCCTGACAAAGCGACTGGCGACGTCCTTGCCCCGGCCAACTACACGCGTGAGCGCTCCATTGCCGACGGCAAGAAGCTGCTCGCTAAGAAGATTTTCGAAGTTTTCTCAAAATAAACCGTAAGGTTTACTGATCTCCTATCGACTACTGCGCCATGTTAAAAATGTTTTCTCCATGCCTGACGATCAAAGTCGTCGCCGCAGCCGTCCTCGGCCTAATTTACGCGAGTAGCCAAGCAATCGCAGCACCATCCTGCTGCTCGGCCGAAACAAAGACTGCAGACGTGCCCAGCCTGCAAAAAGAGCTGGATGACCGAGCCAACAAGTTCGCGGCAACCGCTCCAGAATCAATGAAGGAAACCTTCAAAAAAGGCATCGAGCATGTCGCGCATTCTGGCGCAGTCGAGTCGGCCAAGCACACCGGCGACCAGGCGCCCGACTTTACTTTGCCCGACGCCAAGGGCGAGGAAGTGTCCCTCTCTAATCTGCTCAAGGAAGGCCCCGTTGTCCTGGTATGGTATCGCGGCGGCTGGTGCCCCTACTGCAACATGCAGCTTCACGCCATGCAGGGCATCCTCCCACAGCTCAAGGAAGCTGGCGCACAGCTCGTCGCCATCAGCCCGGAAACGCCGGACAATTCGCTTTCCACCACCGAAAAGAACGACCTGCAATTCCATGTGTTGAGTGATAACGGCAACGCCGTCGCCCATCAATACGGCATCGTTTACTCACTGGATGACGACACTTATAACATCCTCGAAAGCCGTCTTCACCTCTCAGAATACAATGACAGCGAATCCAAGGAACTCCCGCTCACAGTCGCTTACGTGATCAAGCAGGATGGGACCATTGCTTGGGATTTCGTGGATGCCGACTACAAGAAGCGCGCCGAACCCGCTGATATCCTGAAAGCTGTCCAAGCACTGGATGGCGAGGAAGCCGCCCCCGCCAGCTAATCTACAGCCGTCAGGCTGAAAAATTATTTCGACAGCCACTCATCCCTGCACAGGGTGAGTGGCTTGCTCGATTTTACGGACTTGTTTTTCGCAATCGTTCCGGTGTTCCTGATCATGGGCGCTGGCGGGCTGGCGCGTAAGCTAGAGTGGATCACCAACGCAGGTGAGAAAACCCTGCTCAAGCTGGTCGTCAATATTCTCTATCCATCATTTCTGTTTTGGATGGTATCGCGCAACGAATCGCTGCGCACCGAGGGGCTGATCATCAGCGCGGTGCTCACCGGCTTCATCTTCGTCGTCATTGGCTACGCGGTCTTCTATGGCATTGGCCCGTTGTTCGGGATCAAAGATAATGCCGAGCGGCGGACCTTCAGCTTTACCGGCGGCATTTATAATTACGGTTACTTCGCTATTCCGGTCTGCGAACCGCTTTTTGGCCTGGATACGACCGGCGTGCTTTTGGTCATCAGCGTTGGGGTGGAGTTGGCGATGTGGAGCCTCGGCGTGTTGATCGTCAGCGGTGAATTCAACCGCAACAGTCTGAAGCGCATCATATCGCCCCCGCTCGTGGCGATTCTCTTCGCAATCCCCGTCAACTTGCTTGGGCTCACCGATGTAATTCCGGAATTTGCCAGCAAAAGCCTTGATTTGTTTGGACGCTGCGCCATCCCCATCGGCCTGATGATGATCGGCGCCACGATGTGGGATCTCATGTCGCGGGAACCGGTTTTTACGCGCCCATCGGTGGCAATCGGCGCCTGCGTGACGCGACTGGCGATCTTACCGCTGATCCTGGTGTCCGCCTACCTCGTGATCCCAGCACCCCTCCCCCTTCGCGAAGCCGCACTAGTCCATGCCGTCATGCCATGTGGCGTATTCCCTGTAGTGCTGACCAGCGTTTACGGCGGTCGCACCGACATAGCCCTGCGCACCGTGATTCCGACCTGCCTGCTCAGCCTTCTGACGATCCCGCTCTGGATTCAACTGGGGCTGGCCTGGAACGGATGGAACTGATTTTTAAATAAGCCGCATGCGCAGGGCTCGCATCGGATTCCATGCCAAGCATGACGAAAAGGCTTTGCCGATTCAGATTTTATATTATGATGCCTTCCGATGCGATTATTTCTAATAATCTGGCTCTCGGTAATCTGGGCGATGATTCCAACGAATGCCGAAACGATAGCCATCGCCCCTGACCGCCCCCAGAAGTCATTAGGCAAGGAGGTCGACGAAAATGGTTTCGTCAATCTCCAGAACAAAGAAGGAGTCACGATCAAAGCCAAAGTGCTGCAAATATCCGAAGACACCGTTCGGCTCATGCGTGAAGATTACGTCGTCTTTCGTGCTCCAATCGACCTTTTCTCCGATGAAGACCAGGCCTACTTTACCCGGTGGGAATTGCAGGACCTCGGGGCAAATAATCAGCTCGTGAGCATTTCCGCGAGTAAAGTCATAGGCGACACTAAAAGCTACACTGATATCGACACCAAAGGGAAAAGCCGTTCATTTCATTACGTCCTGCGCTTGAGGAACTTGACTAACCGCGACTTACCTGGCGTGCATGTTCAATATCACTATCACATCTCCACCACAGGCCATGTCGATACGCCACTTTCCAGCCATGATCGATCTCCCATGCGTTTCGGAAGAGGCGCCTCCAATACGACCCACATTAGACCAAATCAAGACGTTGAATTCCAGACAAGGTCCGAGTCTCTCTATAACTCACGGACCGAGATGGAAATCGACGGGATCAAATACAAAGGCGGCAGCGGCCGACAGGAGCTCATTGGCATTACGGTATTCCTCTACTATCAGGGCATTCAAATCGCTAGCTTCGCCGACCCCTCCAGTCTGTTGAATAAAAATTAGGTAGTGTTTTTTAGCACCCCTTACGCGGTAGGAACGCCAAGTAAATCGGCACGCTGAGGAACAGCAGGAACATCGCATCGTGCACCAGCTCATTCTCTGAGCCGACCAAGGCAAACAGACAATAGCTCATCGCGAGTATGGTGACCAACCACGCGCCGACGCCGCGCCACCCCTTAAACTCACGATTCCGGCAGCTCGCCATGAACGAAACCGCCGAGTAGAGATACGGCAAGAGCGTTAAAATAATAGCGGTGTCGATGATCTTGTTAAACTGCTGAGTCAGGGAAGGCGAAGCCGTTAAGAGCACGATGACGCTCATCAACGCCGCAGAGATAATGAAGTTCCAGACCGGCACGCCAAAGCGATTGGGTCGCCCGTAAATGCCGGGAAAGATCCCGTCTTTGGCGGCGGATTCCGCCGATTGCGCGATGGTCAAAGTCCAGCCAACCAAGGACCCGCCCGCCTTTAAAATGGCGGCGACACCGATCACCATCGCCCCAATCGGACCAATTGCCTGCTTGACCGCGATGCTGAATGGAGCATCGCTTTTGGCTAACTGCTCGGCGGGAATAATACCCATCAAAACCGTGCAAGTGCTCACGTAAAGCGCCGTGGCGATCAAGAGCCCCAGTAAGGTCGCCAGCGGGACATTCTTTTTCGGATTCTCAATGACGCCCGACGCCACCGATGCGCTCTCGATGCCAATGAAAGCCCACAGGCCAAACGTCGCGCTCGTCGCCAGCGCATCCATGTTACTGATGTGGTTGGGGTTCCATCCCTCCAGGAAGATTTTAGGCTCGAACCAATACCACCCGCAGACTGCAACCGCCGTTAGGGGGATGATGGCGATAGCCGTTGTCCAACCAGTTACAATGCCCACGCAGCGCGGCCCAATAATGTTACAGGCGGTCGCGAGCCAGATCAGGATAATCGTAAATCCCGCCCCCATCCACTGTGACTTGAGCACGGGAATGAACTCCGTAAAGTAACTCGTAACGGTCGTTGCGACGGCAATGTTGCCAACCAGATTTGCGGTCCAGTAAACGTAGTTTGTCTGAAAACCAAGGTATGGCCCAAAAGTTGAACGCGCATAGGCATAGGGACCGCCTGGCTGAGGATCGGTGGCGCCAAGGTAGGCAAACATCAGCCCCAACGCGCCCGCGCCTACCGCCGCCACCAGCCAGCCCCAGATCGAAATACTGCCCACACTGGCCATCGTGACCGGCAGCAGGAAAATACCCGTGCCCACCATATTGACGGTGACCAGCATCGTGGCCATGAAAAGGCCCAACTTTTTATTTCCGGTAACGTGCATGAAGTAGCGTAGCCAGCTTGTCGCCTAACTGCGCTCCCCACAAGCACATTGCAAGCCAGCTTGGCTAGAGCACTTTTCATCTAGATTGGCCGATTCAGGCCGCAGTGATTTTTCGTGTTCAGCAAGGCGGCTTGAGCGTCGCAGGCTGGAAGCCTGTGAGCGAAAAGCCAACAACGCTGGCGCGGAAAAGCACTCGGTTTTGGGCTTGGGGCCAGATTGGAAGTTCGCGGCGTTGGCATTTCAATCACGGGCTTCCAGCCCGCTCAATCAAAGCCGCCTTGCGCTGCATCCAATCTCTACCCCACCTGAATCGGCCAATCTAGATGAAAAGTGCTCTAGTCCAATTGCACCAAGTCTTTCACCTGCACTGCCTGCCCTGTCGCGAAGGACTGGTTCGCGGCAATGCCTGTCAGGATCGACATCGCGCCATCGCGGAATCCAGCCGCGCGGCCCAGCGGGTCCTTGCTCTTTTGAGGGGCGAACAAATCCGCCAATAAATTAATGTCGCCGCCGCCATGACCACCCTCGCCCTGGGGAAACTCAACATGGGTGGGTTTCTCCCACAAAGGCATCAACGTAAGGCGCGTGCTGTGCGTGCAGCCGTCGGAAATATGGCTGTCTCCCGCGCTGATGTAAGAGCTCTCCAGCTCATCCAATTCAATGCGCCCCTTCGTGCCATTGAACGCGACCCGGTAGCCTTCCCAAGGCGAAAAGGCAGTCAGCGAGTAAGACATCTGAGCGCCATTTTGGTAGAGAACATTCACGTTCATCGTGTCCTCTATACTGATGCCGTCGCCGAAGACATTCTGGTCGCGGATGTAGCCGTCGAGATGCTCGGCGTCCAGATACAGTCCCTTCAAGTTTGCGTGGTCATCCATTGTCTTGGCGAAGGGATCATCCTTTGCCGCTTCCGACCCACTGGCGCGATAATATGGACGGTAGTTACCGTATTTCTCGCCGTTGGCTCGGCCATAAAAGCCGAGTTGTCCCAGCCCAAATACGACCTTCGGCTCGCTGCCCAACCACCAGTTAACCAAGTCAAAGTGATGCGTCGCTTTATGAACCATCAAGCCGCCGGAGTTGCGTTTATCACGATGCCAACGACGGAAATAATCCGCGCCATGACGTGTATCGAGCAGCCATTCAAAATGCACCGACTTGACATCGCCGATCACGCCGGACTGGATCAGTTCCTTCACTTTACTGCGCGATGGCGCATAGCGATAATTAAACGTCACCCGCACATTGCGCCCCGTGCGTTTGGCGGCATCGATGATCGCCTGGCATTTTTCAGCGTCGGTCGTCATCGGCTTTTCGGTGATGACGTCGCAGCCGAACTCCATGGCGCGGATGATGTACAAATGATGCGTCCGGTCCATTGTCGTGACAATGACAACATCCGGCCTTTCCTTGGCGATCATTTGATCGAAATCCGCTGATTCGTAGGCTTTAACGGGCTTGCAGCCCCACTCTTCGACGTATCGCTTATTGTGGTAAGCCATACGCTGCGCATTGAGATCGCAGATGGCGACCAGCGTGCTCGTGCTCTGGTAAGTGCGCAGCAACGCTTCAGCAAACATGAATGAGCGACTGCCTGTTCCAACGATGGCGTAGCGTTTCTTGGCGGTCGATTTCTTCACTGGGGATTTCTTGGGCATGCCTTAATCTAACAGATTATGGCGCACAGTGGAATAACGCCAACGATCATTCAGTTGACATTTTCGCTCACCATCTTGCTACCAGCGAATTAGCGTGCGCAGCTCGTATTCACCAGGCGCCAACACAACACCCTTACCGCTGAGCACGTAGCTCTTGGTCGGATGCGCATAGTAGTTGCGGTAACGCGGATCGGCTGAAACATCGACTTCGCTCGTTGCGACTCCAGGCAAGTTACTTTGCATCGCAGAGTTAAGCGGATAGACCGTCGGGTAACGCCTCGACTTCGGGTGCGGCGCACCTTGCAAAACCTCGATGCGCATGGAGTCCAGCGTCAAATCATCGCGAACATGGATGTGGTCAATGCGCTCGAAAAAGCCTTTACCGAAATGGTATTCAGCCGTGATCGCGATGGGCCAGCTCAACGCCTCGCCATCGGCGTTGCAGAGCGATGGATACTCCACAACGTAGCGCCAGTTATCGCCATCGGCAGTCAGCTTGGTCGAGGCAGGCCACCAGGCAGGCCAGCCCTTCACGCCGTCGAACACGAACTCCGGACAAAGCGCGGGGACGACGTCCATGCCAGTCACCCATTCGAAGAGACCGGGGAGGTAAGGCCGCGGCAAATTGTCACCCGCCATGACCTTGGGGCCGCCCATAACTGGCATTTGCCACTTGATCTCGCCATCGCTCCAAACGAGGTAAGTCGTGTGGCGCTCGGCATTGGTAATGACCTCTTGGCACACGGGCTCACAGGGCACGCTGGGGGGGGCATCCTGGGGCAGCTCTTCGTCGAGTTTGGCGTAGGCTTCGAGCTGCAGGAAGTAGCGCCACAGATCCCAGTTCATGGGGAGCGTGGTGCGGTAGACGTAGCACTGGCGATGATCGTCGCGAAACAAAAACCACTGCCCTTCCTCGTCCCAAAAAACATCTTCCATGTACTGCAAAAGCGAACGGCAGGCGCGGCGCGCCCAAGCGGCGTCATCAGCCGAAAACCAGCCCTTGCTCAGCAATTGCTCCAGATACGACAGGCATTGCATCTGGCCCAGCACGCCCGAGCTGCGACCAAAGAACCACCCTTCCCCACGCGGGCCGATGAACAGCTTGAGCAACTCGAAGTAACGCAATGCATGCGGACGAAAGAGCGCCTCAATCTCTTCGCGCACTGCATGGTGGGGGGGGAGGAACTCCGACAGGCGCAGCGCGAAGTTAATCGTCATCAAGCCGTAGTTGTTGTAATCCCCGCTGGCGGCGGAATCGTCGAAATAGCCGGACTCCTCGTACTTCTTCACGAGCTTGCGCAGATGCGGTAAAGCCAGCGCGGGATCATCGCCCCAGAGGATGTGCCGCGCCACGCGCAGGCTTGCATTGAAGACTTCCCAATTGTGTGGAAACTCCTGGGTCACGCGGAGCGTCTGCTCGACCTTGGCCCGCTGTTCGGCGGACAATCCGCCGAGGATCGGATGCTCCGGGCCATCCGGACCCAGCATCGCCAGGCCCATGGCGGCAAAGCAGCCCTTCAGCGCATCCAACGCTTCCCAACGCGAGATGAGCGCCTGCGCAATCGCCACATAATCGCGCCCCTGAATCTCGTGGGGGGGGACCCCGCGCACGCGCATCATTTCGCCAATGCAATAATAGACGGTGCCATCCCACAGCGGGCCATGGGCGGCGGGGTCGCCATGCTGGCGCCCTTCAGGGTCGATCGTTGTGTCACAGGTCGCAGCCAGCTTGTCGGCAATGGCGGCGTAGAGTTGGGAACGCTTTTTCATGATGGGGGGATGCAAGGGCAATGCTCACTGACATTGCCCCTCAATCAAGCTAACGTGTAGATGGGCTGAAGCGCGTCACGATAAAGATTTTGCAATCGGTTTCACGGGGTGGCCGTGACGCGCTCCGGGGGGGAGGTCAACTGTTGCGGATGATCTCCTGGTAGGCGTAATAGGATTCCTTGGGCGTGCGCTCCAGGGTGTCGAAGTTGCAGAAGATCATGCCAAAGCGCATTTCGTAGCCCTTGGCCCACTCGAAGTTGTCCATGAGCGTCCAGCCGAAGTAGCCGCGCACGTCGACGCCATCTTCCTCGCGCGCCTGCACGACGGCTTCAGTGTAGCCGCGGATAAAGTCCGCGCGAAAGCTGTCGCTGATCGCCGATTTCTCGTCGTTGTCAGCAACGCAGCAACCGTTCTCGGTCACGTAAATCGGCAGTTGGTTGTAGCGGTCGTAAACCCAGTTGAGCATCTTGCGAATGCCCCACGGCACGACGAACCAGCCGTTGCTGGTTTGCAGCCAGTCGGGATCTCGGCTCAGGAAAACCTGCTGATCCTCGTCGATGCCGCCATTGCCTTCGTCACCGCCAACCAGGTTCGCTGTAGGCTTTTCGCGGGAGGCGTAGTGCGTCGTGTAGTGGTTGAGGCCGAGGAAGTCGCACGATCCCTTGAGCATTGCTTTTTGCTCGGGGGTGAACTTCGGCAAGCGGTCGCCGAGGCGCTCCACCATGATCGCCGGGTATTCGCCGAAGACGACGGGATCAGTCAACCAACCAAAGAAAAACTCCAACGCCTCTTGCGCGGCGGCGATGTCTTCGGGCTTGTCGGTGAGCGGTGCGCGGAAGTCGCAATTGTTGGCAATGCCGATCACGCCCCAATCGCCGCCCTGGCGGAACTTCTGCACCGCGAGGCCGTGCGCGAGGCACAGGTTGTGCGCCGCGATATAGGGCTCGGTGCGGGAAACACGCCCTGGCGCAAAGCAGCCGATGCCATGGCCGAGGACCGCGGAGCACCAGTTTTCGTTAAAGGTCATCCAATGCTTCACGCGGTCGCCAAAGGCCTTGAAGCAGACGTCGGCGTATTCGGCAAAGTATTCGGCGGTCGAGTAGCTCAGCCAGCCATCGTCTTCAAACTGAAGCGTGGCGGGGAGGTCCCAGTGGTAAAGCGTGATGAACGGCGTAATGCCCTTGGCGAGCAGGCCGTCGATCAGCTTGTTGTAAAACGCGATGCCCTCTTCGTTCACCGCGCCCTTGCCTTGGGGGAGGATGCGCGACCAGGCGATGGAAAAGCGGTAGCCTTTCACGCCAAGCTGGGCCATTAGCTCGATGTCCTCCTCGTAGCGATGGTAGTGGTCGCAGGCCACGGCCGAGGTGTCGCCATTGGCGATCTTGCCCGGGGTGTGCGAAAACACATCCCACGTGTTGAGGCCTTTGCCGCCTTCCAGCCAGGCGCCTTCGATTTGGTGGGCGGCTGTCGCGACGCCCCAGATGAAATTTTCGTTACTCATTGGATCAGGATTTTTTAAACCACGAAGGACACGAAGAACGCGAAGCCAGCGAACTTGATTTAAACAGGAAGATCGGGAAGACCGGAAAGCGAAGAGGCAAAGTTGTTGTTCTCGCGAAGGCGCAAAGGAAATTAAAAACTTTGGGTCTTCGGGTCTTGGCGTGAGGTCAAAGCCAACCTTTCGGCTTCGTGCTCTTCGTGTCCTTCGTGGTTAATTTAAAAGCTTACAGGTTTTTGTCGGTTACGGCGCCTTCGGAGGCGGTGGCGACGAGCTTCGCATACTTGGCCAACACACCGCGCGTCTCGCTGGGAGGGGGGGGAGTGTAGGCGGCCATGCGGGCGTCGTATTCCGCGTCGTCGATGAGGAGGTTCATCTGATTCTTCACGGCGTCGATCTCGATGATGTCGCCGTTCTTCACAATGCCGATTGGGCCGCCCTTCGCGGCTTCCGGCGTGATGTGACCCACGTCAAAACCATGGCTGCCGCCGGAGAAACGTCCGTCAGTGATGAGCGCGACTTCCTTGATCAGCCCGCGACCGGCCACAGCGGAAGTCGGGGAAAGCATTTCGCGCATGCCGGGGCCGCCAACGGGGCCTTCGTTGCGGATCACGACCACGTCGCCGCTGACAACGTCGCCCTTCAAGATGCCAACCAGCGCTTCTTCTTCGCCTTCGTAAACCTTGGCCACGCCCTTGAAATACGTGCCTTCCTTACCGGTGATTTTGCCCACCGCGCCGCCGGGGCAAAGATTGCCGCGCAGGATGCGCAGGTGCGTGGTGGACTTCATCGGCTGATCCCACGGGCGGACGATGTCCTGCTCAGACGGGTAAGCGCCGTAAGGTTTCACGTCCTTGAGGCTTTCGGCCACGGTCTCGCCGGTCACGGTCAGGCAATCGCCGTTGAGGAGGCCGCGGTCGAGCAGCATCTTCATCATCGGGCGGATGCCGCCGATGCGGATCAGGTGGCTCATGCTGTATTTGCCGTAGGGCTTCATGTCGGCGAGCAGCGGGATGCGTTCGCCGATTTCCTTGAAGTCGTCGATGGACAGCTCGACCTCGGCGCTGTGGGCGATGGCGAGCATGTGGAGAATTAAATTCGTCGAGCCGCCGAGCGCGAGGCAGGTGGTGATCGAGTTAATGAACGCGTCACGCGTCATGATGTCGCGCGGCTTGATGCCCTTGGCGAGCATGTTGCAAACAGCGGCGCCAGCGTTTTCGCAGTCCTTGCGTTTGGCTTCGCCGACGGCGACTTGGGCGCTGCTGCCGGGGAGGCTCATGCCGAGGGCTTCGATGGCGCTGGCCATGGTGTTGGCCGTATACATGCCGCCGCAGGAACCCGGGCCAGGGATGGCGTATTTTTCAACTTCCTTCAGTTGCTCGTCAGTCAGCTCGCCCTTGGCGTGCTTACCCACGGCTTCGAACACGGAAACGACGTCCATCGGGTTGCACTCCTTTTCGTCGGAGGGCAGGAAGCCCGGGAGAATGGTGCCGCCATAAACAAAGACTGCCGGGCGGTTTAGGCGCGCAATGGCGATCATGCAGCCGGGCATGTTCTTATCGCAGCCGCCGATGGCCACAAGGCCGTCAAAGCCTTCCGCCGCGCAGGCGGTTTCAATGGAGTCCGCAATCACATCGCGCGAGACGAGCGAGTAGCGCATGCCCTTCGTGCCCATGCTGATCCCGTCGGTGACGGTGATGGTGTTGAAGGAGACGGCTTTGCCGCCAGCTGCGTCGATCCCCTTGCGGGCGTGGTCGGAGAGTTCGCCGAGGTGAACATTGCAGGGGGTCATGTCGCTGGGCGAGCTGGCCACCGCAACCTGCGGCTTCTTAAAGTCCTCATCGTCGAAGCCAACGGCGCGCAGCATAGCGCGTGCGGCGGCGCGATCAGTGCCGTCAACAACGATGGAGGAATGCTTTCGGGTGTTTTCTAAAGCCATAGCGGGATTAACATGGCCATGCGCAGAGGCGTGAGGCGAGCAAAAATATTGCGTGTCGTCCAGGACCTGGCGGCGTTTAACGGAGGGATGGGGGGATGTGGTTTTCATGAGTCGATAGAGTTTTATAGATGGTGGGAGGTTCACATTCAGGAGCTTTCCTGACTATGCTCATCATTATACCGCAGACTCCCGAATCCGTAAATGGCTCAGTTGGCTCAGTTGCTTCAGTTGGCTTGATTGGCTCAGTTGGCTGCTTTGAGCCGCCTTCGCGGGGATTTTGGCGCCGAAAATTATTAGCCACTGGCTCTGGCTAATACTCAGTGGCTTTCACTCGTGCTTAGCCACAAGTATTTTGGCCTCAAATGCGCCTCAAATCCCTGCCTGGGAAAATTTTTTCAAAAAAAATTCGGCGGCGCCAGTGGGGCGTTACAAGTCCACCCCGAGGCCAAAGGACAGCGTAATGTCGTTTTTCTTCGGCGTGGAGCCATCACTGCGCTGACGCGGGTCCTGCACGCGGTCCAGTTGAAGCATGACAAAGACGTCGAAGATGCTGGTGAGCGAATAATCCAGCGAGGTGACAATGTGCTGGGTGAACAGGCCGGATTCTTCATTGGTCAAAACGCCCTGGTAGGAGAGCTTGTATTCAAGGTCGTCGGTGATGTCGTAGTCCAGGCTCGAAGAAAAGATGGCCGCCGGACTTTGCGCGGTTTTCCCGGTGCCCGCCTGCACCTGAGAGAACTCCGTATATTGGTAAGCGGGTCCGGCCTGGATTTCCCAGTCCAGATTCTTGGTGTCGATGACCTTGTAACCGATGCCGGCGCCGACGGTCAACTGCGTGTCGATGTTTTGAAATTTATCGCGGTAATACTCGATATCGATCACGCGGATAAACATGCGCTCATCAAAGAAGTAGTCGAAGTTGGAGCCTGCGCGATGGTTATTGGCGGACTCAACGCCATCGGTCTTGGTGTAGTTGCCGATGTAATCCAGGTTCAGACGCGTGCTCACAGTGCGGCGCTCGGCGTTGATCGTAGCAGTGTAGCGGGTTTCGTCGGTGTTGCCGGATTGGAAATCGAGCCCGAGCTTGGCCTCCAGTTCCCAGCGGTCGATCTCCTTGTGATAGAGCGGGATGATGGAGACCACCTGGTCGCGCGGCGCCGTTTCGCCGGATTCTTCAAACGTGATGACGCCGTCGACCATCTCGACTTTTCCGTAGTGCACGGTGCGATTGTCCAGTCGCACGCCCATCGGCTGATGAAAACGGATTTGCTTGATGTCGTCCCAGTCGATGGTCAAGTCGTCCAGCACGTCGCTGTCGAACTCCACCGAATCCTCATACATGTGGGAAAACGTGCCCTTGAGCCATTCGCCGGACTTGAGCTCGATCCAGTCGTATTGGGTATCGTTGCGCGCCGCTGGCGGCATCCAGCTTTGATCCTGGTCGGGCGCAGCATCTGCGGCCCACATCGGGGTTGCCGTCAACGCCAATACGAGCGCCGCCATAGTCCTCAAGACACGAAAATGTATAGTAGATTCCACCGTAGGCAGATCGAATCGGCCAGCGACGGCGTGTCAAATGTCTATTGGCCAGGCTTTACGAACTGGGGTGCATTTGAGTCTGCGCTGTCCGTTGAGCGTTGGGGTCCAAGCAGAAGACGGGCGCCGACGCGCCGAACATTCCTGCGAACCAGGTATTGCCGTCAGGCGCAATTTTGACCACATTGTGCGGCATTAACGACGCGTCCTCCCGTTCTATTTCGTTAAAATCAATGCCATGAAACATTTGCTGCTCCCCCTCGCCTGCCTGCTCGCGATGCACGCCCACGCCGCCACGGTGACGGGGGTTATCGATGTGGATGAGCTGCCCGGCGCCAAGCGCTCCGCCAACCGCTACCAGCGCGGCGCATCCGAGCCCGTGGCCCCGCCGCCGGAGCCGCAAGCCGTGGTTTACCTGGAGGGCGAGTTCCCGCAGGAGTTGTGGGACAACGCGCCGAAGTCCGGCGAGCTGATCCAGCGCGGGTTGCAGTTTGAGGTCAGCGTGATGCCGGTCGCCAAGGGCGCGATGGTCGTCTTTCCCAATGAGGACGAAACGTTCCACAATGTCTTTTCTTATTCGCCGGAAAAAAGTTTCGATCTCGGCCGCTATCGCAAGGGCGAGGAGCCCGGCACCGTGGTCTTTGAAAAGCCGGGGGAGATCGCTGTTTTCTGCGAGATCCACCGCCACATGCGGTCAACGATTCTCGTGCTCGACACGCCGGTATTCGCCATTGCCGACAGCGAGGGGAAATTCACGCTGCCCAACGCGCCCGCAGGCAATTACGAGCTCGTGGTCTGGTACGGACCGGGCAAAAGCAGCCGCCAGCCAATCACCGTGCCCGCTGGCGATGAACCCCTGACCGTTGAGCCCGTCGCGCCGTAAACTCGCATGCCCGCCGACGCCACCCTCTCCCGCCCGCCGCTCTGGCATCGCTTCAGCTTTCGGCTGACGGTGGCCATTCTCGGCATTGTGGCCGTGGTGACGCTTGGGCTGATTACGCTTGTGCAGGCGCGCTTCAACGCCGCTTACCGCGAGTTTGTCACAGAGCGGTTCAACGACCAGATCAAGTCGTTCGAAAAGCAATTTAACCTCCGCCGCGGCAAGCTGGAGCAAGACATCATCAGCGCCTCGCAGTACGCCGTGCGCCCGCAAGCCGCCCTCATGTCCGGCGCCGCTGACCGCGCTTACCTGGACTTCAGCGTGGAGCTGGAGTCGTCCCTGCGCTCGGATTCCGGCGGCATGACGGGCGCGTTTTTCCGACTGTTTAACGCCGAGGGCGTCATGCAGATTCCACCTGAGATGAACGCCGGCGCCGTAAACGGAGTCAGCGAAGCAACGGTGGCGGAGTTGCTTGCGCCCTGTCTCGTCATGCCGCCAGAGGATGCCGACCTGGACCACTATTTCAGCCTCGGCTACGTCAGTTTTCCCACCGCCAGTGAGCCTAGCCTTTACGAGCTGCTCGTCGCGCCGGTTTACCTGGGCGGCGAGATCGCGGAGCACAATTTTGTCGGCTGGATTGTGCTCGGCCAACACCTCGGCAGCGACATGCTCGACACCGACAGCGCCACGATTGAGAGCGGCATATTCGCCGACGGGCATCTCTTCTCGCAGTCCATTCCCGACAATGCCGACCCGGACATCGCGCGCATCATTGAGAACCGCCGCGAGGGCGACTTGCCCGAATACCGCCTCAGCGGCGTGAACTACCTGGTCTTCGCCTACCAACTGCAATCCACCGAAGGCATGCCCGGCGCCTGGCGCGTGCAGCTCTATTCGCTCGCGGGTCTGGAAGCGCTGGTGGAGCGCATTCGTCAGCTTGCGGTCTGGTTCCTCGGCGCGGCGCTGCTCTTCGGCCTCGCGCTGAGTTACTTTGTATCGCAAAGCTTCGCCCATCGCATCGAGAAACTCGTTGGCGTTATGCGGCAGATCGGGCATGGCGATTTCGACGTCAGCCCACCACCCGGCAACGACGAGTTGGGCCAGCTTTCCACGACCATCAAAAGCGCCGCCAGCGAGCTCGCGCAGAAGGAGAAAATTCACCAGGCGCTCAACATGGTCACCGACCCCGCCGTCGCCAAAGAAATGCTCGAAGGCAAGATCGAGCTCGGCGGTGAAATGCGCGAAGTGGCGACGCTCTTTTGCGACATCCGCGGGTTCACGCCGCTGACCGATGGCATGAACCCGTGCGATGTCGTTGACCTCGTCAACGCGCACATGGGCGTCATGGCCGACCTGGCTCAAGAGCACAACGGCGTTGTCGATAAATACGTGGGCGACGAGATCATGGTGCTCTTCGGCGCGCCCCACGCCTACGGTGATGACTGGGTGAACGCCGTGCGCTGCGGCCTCGCCATGTGCGCGATGCGCAAGCAGCTCAACGACGACGTCGCGCGCCCGATCAACATCGGCGTCGGCATCGGCGCGGGCGAAGTCGTGGCCGGCTACATGGGCTCCGAGCGACGGCGGAATTACACCGTGCTGGGCGACCGCGTAAACCTCGCCGCCCGCCTCTGCTCCAAGGCCGGCCCCGGCGAAGTCATCATCGACCAAGCCATCCGCAACCGCCTGCCCAAAACTGCCGTGGTAGAGAAAATTGACAGCGTGCAGCTCAAAGGTTTTAAAGACCCCGTGCCTGTGTTCAAAGTCATTTCCGTGGATTGATCATAATGAATGAGGAATCACTCAAGCTGCCGTCCCAACTGCTTTATCTGATTTCAAAAGGTGCGTGGAAGCATCCAGGCGACGATAAGTTGAAAGAGTTGGTTCCATTTCTAGGTGAGCCGATCGATTTCTTGTATTCGAAAGAACAGATGGATTTTAATAGCGGTCCACTGATGGATAATAATGAAACAGAAAGCTGCTTTTTTCATGAATATCGAGGCTCAGCATTTTCAGACGTTCGCGACTTGCCTTGGATTGATGTCGAAAAGTCGATTATGATCGCAGTCAATAGATCCAT
Source organism: Cerasicoccus frondis (assembly GCA_031296915.1). Classification (GTDB taxonomy): domain Bacteria; phylum Verrucomicrobiota; class Verrucomicrobiia; order Opitutales; family Cerasicoccaceae; genus Cerasicoccus; species Cerasicoccus frondis. The sequence goes on from JAVDPC010000001.1 coordinate 218,990, forward strand.
CGGTGACGATCTAGGTATAGCTCTAGATTATCGAACGAGTTCTGATGATCCTAGAGTTATCGCATCTGACTGGTCAGAGAATGAGTGTATGTGGAGAGAAATCGCACCTACATTTTCTACCTTTTGCTCTATGATAGAGCTAGTGCCAGATAATGCATGACACCACATCGCTGCGATAAATCCGCCCCCCCAATCGACCTTCAATGAAAGCCAGCCTACTAACTACAGTTGCCCTGATACCATTCTACGCCAGCGCCTTGGTCAACCCTCTGGAAGAACTGAGCAACAATCTCTTCTACGAAACTGAAGACGGATTTTTCGCGATTCAAGGTGGCGGGTCGATCGACATTTCGGGCTATTATTTTAACGAAGAACCGGTTGGTTTCGTGTTCCCCAATCCGCCCACCGACCACACGCTTTTCAGCCCGCGGCTTACATTGACCGCCGACGCTTGGCTCGGCGAACGTCTCTCCGGCTCGATTAAATTTCGCTGGGACGACGGCATCGACCCCGGCTACATGGACAACCAGGTCCGCATCGATGAGTTGTTCTTCGACACCGTCATTGTGCCGGGCAATCTCGATGTGCGCATCGGGCGGTTTGCGACGATCTTCGGCAACTACATTCCACGGCAAAGCTCGTGGGACAACCCGTTCATTTCGCCGCCCCTGCCCTACTATCAGGCGACCAGCGTCACCGATGACGCCGCGCCGCCCAACGCCACCGCATTCGCCAATCGTCGGAACGTGGTCGCCAATAACCACACCTGGCTGCCCATCATCTGGGCGCCGGTTTACACCCAAGGCGCGGCGGGCTTTGGCAGTTGGCGCGACTTCGACCTCGCCGCCTCGTTCACCAACCGCGCCATCTCCTCGCGCCCCTCGCTCTGGGACGACTACGACTGGAGCGACCCGACCTTTACCGGTCGACTTGGCTGGACGCCGGTCACCGAATGGAGCTTTGGCCTGTCGGGCTCATTTGGCGCATATTTAAAAGACATCGCCCAATCAACCCTGCCGCCCGGAACGAGCATTGGCGACTACGAGCAAGTCGCGGTTGGGCTCGACGCATCGTGGGCCAGCGGACCGTGGCAAGTCTGGGCCGAGGCGATGTTTTCCGAGTTCGACGTGCCCAACGTCAGCGACCCCGCGCAGATCTATAGTTTTTACGTGGAGGGCAAATACAAGTTCACGCCCAAGTTTTACGGCGCCCTGCGCTATGGCATGCAGTTTTACAACGAGATCGACACGCCCGCTGGCAAGCAGCGCTGGGACAACGACATGCTCCGCGCCGAAGCCGCCGTGGGCTACCGTTTTGACCGCCACTTGCTCCTCAAGCTCCAGTATCAGTATCAACACCAGTTCGCCGATTTTCAGGACGGCGTGAACCAATTAGCCGGCCAACTGGTGATTAAATTTTAGACCGTAAGCGAAGCGTATTCGCTGCGAGTTCGCTTTTGGAGCTTGCATCAGTTCCGAACCGAATATATTAATTTCGATTACTGAATCCCAACTTAACAGAATCGAAACGAATGAGAATCGCCACCCTCTCGCTGATCGCCCTACTCCCCCTCTGCAGCCAGGCGGACCTGATGAACGACAACTCCACCTGGGCGCTGAAGTCGCAAATATTTTTCCAAAGCGATTTCGGCTCCACGACACCCTACTCCTACTTTTTTGATTCCGGGGCCCTGGAAACCGGGGCCACTGCGGCGCCCAGCGTTGCCGGAGGCGCCGAAACCGAAACCATGACCGGCGTCGCCAACAATTGGTCTTACAGCGAGCTTTTCTCGGAGCAGGACGACATGGACGCCAGCTTCCCCAATGGCCCCTACTCCATTACGAGCAACGGGACGCCAACCACTGCAGAAGTCGCCATCGGCGTTTCCCCGACCTATGCCGACGCCTATCCAGACGCCATTCCCGCTCTGGATTCCGTCACCGGTTCCAGCTTTGTCGACGGCAAGCTGTCGATCCCCTTCACCACGAGCCAAATCAGCTTTGACTGGAATGACCCGGGCGGCTCCGTGACCGACGTGTTGCTCACCCTGTTCGATTCAGACTACCAGTTGATCTTCTACGGCCTCTACGACGGCGATGCCCAGTCCACCGGCCTGATCGATTTCCCCTTCGCAAGCGCGGGCGATTATGAAGCCGAGTTGATTTTCATGAACAAGACCACGGATCAGGTGGTCGATGGCGTCGATGTTTACGGCGGCTTTTACCATGGGACCGCTTTGGAAATCGAGGTCGTGCCAGAGCAGTCGAGTTACGCCGTCCTTTGCGGCTTGGCGGCTTTCATTGTCCTGATCGCTCGGCGGCGCAGTTAAAAACATTGCGTCCGATAGGATGCGCGCAGACAAAGGGCAACGAGCTTTAATCGCACCCGATGCCTACACCGAGCCCAGAAGGCGTTTTCACGCACGAGTTTCCCGTGACGGCGGACATGATCGACCGCCAGCAGCACGTGAACAATGTCGTCTACGTGCAGTGGATGCAAGATGTGGCGATTGCCCATTCGCGCGCCTGTGGCGGCTACGCGGCGATGGAAGCCGCCGATGGTTCCTGGGTCGCCCGCTCACATCACATCGAGTATTTAAAACCCGCGCGCGAGGGCGATGTCATCCGTGCGCAAACCTGGGTGTGCGACGCCACCAAAGTGCGCTCACGGCGCCGGTATCACTTTTACCGTGAGGGCGATGACGCCCTGATTGCCCGTGGCGAGACGGACTGGGTGTACGTCGACGCCCAGACCGGCCGCCCCATTCCAATCCCGGAAGCAGTGCGGGCTTGCTATCCGCTGGTGGAACAATGATAGTTTATCGTAACCTTAAGTTACGATGAAACCGCCCTCCAAGCTTCCCACCAAACTCCCACAGCAGGTCATCGACGCGGCGGCGCTCCGGGAAGAGGAACGCTTTGCGGAATATTCAGCGCTGCTTACCCGCGGCAAGTTGATGAAGCGCCTGACAAAGCAGTTTCATTTCAAGCCCCATGCCTTGCGTCAATTTGCTGACGTGGCGCAAAGGACAGCGGATATCGAAACGTCAACCGAAAGCAGCGGCATGCTTTGCCAGGCGAAATGGGTCGCCCGACACGAAGAAAAGCCTGGCGAAGGCGATCAGCTGTTCATGTTTTTCTTTGGAATTTTTGGTATTCTGTATAGCTACGTTACCCGTGGTGATCGAACGACTGAAATCACATTTCTATCCGTCCACCGCATGCCCGCAGGAGTGGTCAATAACTTCAAAAAACGACGCCTCAAACTCGCAATCGGCGAAGCGCTCGCTCAGGTTATCGGCGTCTGCTCTCTCTTCTGGACGCTTGCTGAATTAATTCAACTGCTGGACAACGTAACCCCGCCACAGACCAAGTGGGCATTCCTCGCGCCTCTGATTTTGACCATAATAAGTTTCGGCGCGGCATGGTGGTGCAATCGCGAGAAGATTCCCCCGAAGCTTCGCCTCTACGGCGGCGGCAAATTTAAGCTCAAGTCCCTGCAAACTCTTGTAATGCCTGACGTTACGCCCCGTTAGCGCGCCTGCGGGAGCCCATCAGCCCAGCTAATTACGTCGAAGTAATACTTGAACTCAACGGCGGGAGCAGCCTTACTAATGAGTTTTGCGCACAATGAAAATCCCGTCACACGCTCCTTTCAGCGAACCGCAACGCAATTCCCTTAACCAAATCCTGCCGACACTGACTGATCCGCAGGTCACTTGGCTGAGTGGTTTTCTCGCGGGCGCTCAAGCCTCAGGCGGCGCATCCGCCGAAGCCGCGCCAGTCCCCGCCGCGCCATCCAGCATCCCGCTGACGATCCTCTACGGCACCGAAAGCGGCAACGCCGAGACCCTCGCCGCAGAAGCCAAGAAGGCCGCCGCCGCCAAGGGCTTTAAGGCGAAGATCGTCGACATGGGCGACTACAAGACGGGCGATTTCGCCAAGGAGAAGAACCTCCTCGTCATCTGCAGCACCTGGGGCGACGGTGAGCCGCCGGACCGCGCAGTCCCCTTCTACGAGTTCGTCATGGGCGACAAGGCCCCCAAGCTCGAAGGCGCCCGCTTCTCCGTGCTCGCACTCGGCGACACCGCCTACGAGAAGTTCTGCCAGACCGGCAAAGACTTTGACGCCCGCCTCGAAAAGCTCGGCGCCAAGCGCTTTCACCCGCGCACCGATTGCGACCTCGACTACGAGGGCCCGTTCAAGAAGTGGCTCGATGGCGCACTCCACGATTTGAGCGAGTTGGCTGCCCCGGCGGCTCCCGCGACCAATGGCGCCGCCGTCCTGGCCCCCGCCGCGCCGGCCATCGAATACGGCAAGAAGAATCCTTTCCCGTCCGAGCTCCTGGAGCGCGTGCTCCTCAATGGCCGCGGTTCCATCAAGGAAACCATCCACCTGGAAATGTCCCTCGCCGGCAGTGGCCTGACCTACGACGCAGGCGACGCGTTGGCGGTCATCCCGACCAACTGCCCGGACGACGTTGAACACGTGATCGCATCGGGCAAGTTCAAGGCGGACGACGCCGTGGCCGCGCCTGATGGCAGCGAAGGCCCCCTCAACGAAGTGCTCGCGCAGTACTACGACATCACCGGCCTCACCAAGAACATCGTTAAGAAGTACAACGAGTTGGCCAAAAGCGCCGAGCTCACTGCCCTTCTCGACGACAAGGAAAAGCTGCAAAATTACCTATGGGGCCGCCAGATCTGCGACCTTCTCGCGGACTACCCGATCGGCCTGTCCGCCAAGGATTTCGTGGGCCTGCTCCGCAAGATGCCGCCGCGCCTTTACTCGATCGCCTCCAGCATGAAGGCGCATCCAGACGAAGTCCACCTCACGGTGGCCGCGGTTCGCTACGACGCCTACGGGCGCAAGCGCAAGGGCGTTGCCTCGACCTTCCTCGCTGACCGCGTGGCCATCGGCGAAACGCTCCCCGTTTACACGCACCACAACAAGAACTTCAAGCTGCCCGCCAGCGGCGACACGCCGATCATCATGGTGGGCCCGGGCACCGGCATCGCGCCATTCCGCTCCTTTGTGGAAGACCGCGCCGCCGACGGCGCCAAGGGCAAGAACTGGCTATTCTTTGGCGACCAGCGTTTCTCCTACGACTTCCTTTACCAGCTCGAGTGGCAGGACTACCTCAAGGATGGCGTCCTGACCAAGCTCAACACGGCGTTCTCCCGCGACCAGCCCGAGAAGATCTACGTGCAACAGCGCCTGATCGAAGAAGGCAAGGACGTCTACGCCTGGCTCCAGGACGGCGCGCACTTCTACGTCTGCGGCGACGCCTCCCGCATGGCGCACGACGTCAACGAAGCGCTGATCTCGATTTACCAACAACATGGCGGCCTCTCCCCCGAAGACGCAGCAGCCGCCGTCAAGCAGCTCCAAAAAGACAAGCGTTACCAGCGGGACGTGTATTGAGATTAAAGTAAGCAAATTAAAAAATTAAAGAAGCGGCCGGACGATGTGTTCGGCCGTTTTTTTGTTGCTACTAATTCGAAAAAAGCCAACCCGTAATGATAAGCGTTTAATCGTACTTTACATCTTCAAAGTTAAGCCTAAGTATTTTTCGTGAGATGAGCTATACCATTCCCGTAATCGCCGGCGATATTGTCGAAGAAATGCTAAACCCCAACTACATTGAGGTGTATTTAGTCGTGGATATTGACATGGATTTTGATTACTTTGAAGATCCCGACTTATCGGAACTCATTTCGTTGAGCTTTGGCACACTGGATAAGTTGGACCTTGGGTCAACCATCGTTGTTGGCAGCGAACAACCCGATTGGACCGCCTTCAACGCCGTCCTAACGGATGGGAATAATGGCCGCCTGTACGCCCTATTAGTCAATTCGGTTGATGCTGATGGCGGATACATTTACTTTTCCGCCCTAGAATCTACAATCCTCGGAAGCGCAGCGGAGATGGAGCAGATATCAATCTCGTTTACGCTAAATGAATTAGCTTGGGAATATGGCATCTACAACGACGATTTCTTTGGTGAAGGCTCAGTTGAGCGCGATTACGTGACCAGTTTTGAGGGCACATTTGATTTTACTCCGGTTCCGGAGCCCGCCGTTTCAGCAGCGCTAATGGCCGCCCCGCTGTTCATGTTTGTCATGTGGAAAAAATTCCGCGCGAAAAACCGCAGTTAGCCAGCAAAGCAAATACCAACTGCGGCAGAGGGTTGAATTTGGCCGTTTTGTGTCGCCTCCACGCAGCATTTCTGACAGTATTTCCAACGTAAAAGTCGGCGCGCCAGACGATCTCCGAGGCGCTTAAGTATCGCCGACTGCGCGACCAAGAGTCGCCGACTGTAGCACGAAGCGTCGCCGACACTTCCCCGGAGCATCGCCGACGTTTCCGCACGTACGTAGTAAGGGTTTGGTCACAGCCAAGTGGTTGTTTGCAGCAGAACCATGGGGATGGTTGGGGCAGGACTAAGCGGATAAATTTCCTGCAATACTGCATACAGATGCAAAGCATTAGCCATCGGCTACCATCATTAACAAACACGCTAAAGCATACCCAAACCTTGACGCCCTGACCGACTTCAAACAGTGTAATTTTTATCCAACAACCTCACTGAGAAATGATCCGCAGCTCATTGATACAACGAGATATTTAATTCTTAGAAGATGCATTACGAGGATGCCTATAAATCGTTAAGCGCCCTTGGTTGGCGTATCCGTCCGAGGACAAATAGAAATAGGTTTATCGACGGCGAGGTCGCAGACAGGTACAAGGAGATCCCCAAACCAATTGAGAATTTCCTAAGTGGAATCTCTGAATGTGTCTCTCCTTCTGAACAATCATGGTTTCTCTGTGAAGCTGACTTTGCAGAAACAAGCGACGCCTCATTTAGTTGGAACGAATGGGAAAATATGTCCTTAGAAGCTGCTGATGGTGATACAGACCTGACCACTGAGATCACAAGATTCTGGAGCGAATACTTTCCATTTTATTTCTCAGTAGATGGCGAATATCAGTTTTATGCAGCGTCACTCAGGAAGGAGGATTTTGGTGTCATTGTTCATGGCGCCGAACCAGAGTTCGAAGAAGTCACAAAGGTCTTCGAAGATTTTTCAGACTTCTTAGAGCACTTAATCTCAAACCGATCAAAGTAGGCCCAGAACAACAACACACTCCTCTCGACCGCAATGACCGATCAAGAATTTAGTAAATGGAATAGCCTAAATCGCAATCGCTGTATCAGCTATCTAGAGGCTCAGGGAATTGATGACCCACAAGTAGCGCCTTGGCCTGCTTTCGATATGGCGCCCAATTTTGCAATTTGGTGCGTTGAATCCAAGAAGGTGAAAGGAAAAATCGGATGGTGGGTGTTCGCCGGTGATTGCCCTACAGACTATGTTTCCGAAAATGGAAAATGTCACCCACGTGAAGCTCTCCGTGATCTACTAAAGACTTGGGATAGCTACATTCCTGAAATGAAAGAGGGACGACAGCCTGCAGAATGCAAAATTGGAAATGGCTCCAACCTTCCCGACCTCGGGGATCTTTTGGAGAAGCGAGTTTCGATCCTGCGAGACTGGCTGAACGACAACGACCTTTGGGATAATCGCTGAGCTTTCAGCCCCCCCAACGAAAAACAGATGTTTACTTGCCCCGACCCACTCACCCCCGACGCTGCCACACGACGAGGCCCAGAGCAATCGCGCCGGCGAACAAGGCCCAAGTTCCGGGCTCAGGGACGACGGCGATGATCATCGCGTTACAGCTGACCAATCGCAGCTTAGATATAATACATCGGTCCGGCGTCGCGGGGCATGAGGTCGCGGATGGTGTATTCCTTGGCGCTGGCTTCGAATGCGGCGCCGATCTTATTCAAGGATTCCGCCACGAGCGGCCCCGACTGACCAGCCCGCGATGGCGCATTGGAAAACAAGCCCGGATCGATGACCATCATCACATCGAAAAGCGAGATCGTCTCCGGTTCTTTGGCCAACGCATAGCCACCCTGCTTGCCGCGACGGCTGGTGATCACGCCACCGTTGCGCAGCTCGTTTAAGATTTGCACGAGGTAATTCGAGGGCACCTCTTCGGCGTCGGCGAGGTCCTCGATGTGCGCCAGCTTAGGGCTCCCGTGATAACGACCCAACTGCGCCAGGACGCGCAGGGCATATTCGACTTTGAGTGATAGCTTCAACGTTGCCAAAGTTGAGTTAGTTACCAAACTTTGGCAACGAAAAGCGATCACCATGGCTACACCCATCGACAACGAAATCGAACAAATCAGCAAGACAACCGAAATGGTTGTCGCTTTTCTCATCGAGAACGGCGCCAAAATCGCCTCGGCGCTGATCGTGCTCGCGATTGGATTCTACATCGCCAAGTGGCTGCATGGCTTCCTGATGCGGCGCTTTGAAAAGCGAGGCACCGACATCACGCTGGCCAAGTTTGTTGCAGGCTTAGTCAAGCTACTCATCCTGACGATGGCGTGCCTGTTCGCCTTCGCCAAATTTTATGACATCGCGCCGCTCGTGGCGTTGATTGGGGCCAGCGCATTCGGCGCGTCCTTGGCCTTCCAGGCGCCGATTTCCAACTACGGCGCTGGCCTCATGATCATCCTGACGCGGCCTTTCGTGGTCGGCAACACCCTCACCGTCCAAAGTCAGTATGGTCTCGTGAAGGACATCAGCCTAGCCTACACCCAGCTCGAAAACGAGGACGGCGAGGTGATCACGATCCCGAATAAGCAGATCATGGGCGAAATTTTCGTCAATTCGCGCGAGAATCGCATCATTGAGGGCGTGATCGGCATTTCCTACGAAAGCGATCCTGACGCGGCCATAGCCGCCGTTAGCGAGGCCCTGGCGGGCATCCCTGAGGTGAGTCAAACGACCGCCGCCCAGGTCGGCATCGAGGAATTTGCGGACTCATCCGTCAACATCGCCTACCGCTGCTGGGTCCCGACCAAGATTTACCACGCCACGCGCTTCAAGGTGAACCGCGCGGTCTACGCGGCCATCAAGGGCTGCGGCGCGGATATTCCGTTCCCGCAGTTGGATGTGAAGGTAAAGCAGTAGCCAGACTCCCACTCAGCGGCGTCATAGGCTGCGAATGCGTAATTTGGTCTCCACATACGAAGCCATCGTCAGCGGTAGCATGAGCAATCCCAAGACGGACGAGAAGTTGATCGCCGATATCCACCGGCTCATAACCCAATTCATATAGGAAGGATCTTGATCGATCTCACCGAAAGAATAGCTGACGGGCAGGCTGCAATACACCAGCCCATCCTTTACATAGGTGAGGTGAAACGCACAGAAATACGCGATGCCGGCTGAAAGCAACAAACAGGCCAGCACTGCGAACCTCCACTTCCGGCGATTCACTGGCTTGCTCCAAATGAGTCTGATGGGTCCGGAAAGAATGAGCAGCGGCAACAGGCAAAACCAATACGGGTCGGCAATTGCCAGCAACATCAGGTAGGCCACCAGAAACTTTCCACCGTCAATCCGTGAGTAGGTATTAAGCCACTTTTTCATTAAGCCAAATTCAAGCTCTGGCGAGAGCAGCCCGCAAGGATAGAAAAATACATATTGTTTAAACGCTCAACCATTCACATGATCTCTTTTGCCATCTAACCAGCGCCACTGACACTTGATTCACATCGCGAATGAAGTGCTAATTCAAGTTACAAATTAGGGGTAATTCGCTGGCTTATTCAGAAATCCAAACAAGTCGCTAAAAGGGATTTTTTAAAGTGAGGTTTTCGACTTTTATTAAGGCATTGTGAATAAGTCGGCATTTCCGGGGTCTTCCTGCTAGATGTAGGGGCAGCAAAAGGCCTAAAAACTACATTTAGTGGTCGAATTGGTCATTTTTTTAGTTGGCGAAGGGCCAAAAACCCCTTACTAATCTACAGATTTTATGGCATCAGAAAACTCCGACTCTAAAAAGAAAAAGCCCACCGAATACACCGAAGACTCGCTGAGTAAGCTCGAAGGGCTCGAAGCAGTGCGCAAGCGCCCAGGCATGTACATTGGCGACGTGACCAACGGCGGCGCACTTCACCACTGCGTATTCGAAATCGTCGACAACTCTGTCGACGAACACCTGGCGGGCTATTGCACGCAAATCGACGTCACCATCCACAACGACGGCTCGTGCTCGGTCGAGGATGATGGCCGCGGCATTCCGGTCAAAATGACCAAGCACGGCAAGTCCGGCGTCGAGCTCGTGCTCACCGACCTGCACGCGGGTGGTAAGTTTGGCCAGGGCGGTTACAAGGTGTCCGGCGGCCTCCACGGCGTGGGCGCCAGTTGCGTGAACGCCGTTTCGGAGTGGATGGAAGCTGAAGTCCGCCGCGAAGGCGAAATTCACAAGATTTCCTTCTCCCGCGGCGACGTCACGGAAAAGCTCCACGTCGTCGGCAAGAGCCAAAAGACTGGCACGAAAATTACCTTCCTGCGCGACCTGGAAATCTTCGTCACCGAGCACGAATATAAGTATGACATTCTAGCCAAGCGCTTGCGCGAGCTCGCGTTCCTGAACCCGGGCATCATCATCAACTTCAAGGACGAGCGCGATGAGCGCGGTGAGACCTTCAAGTTCGACCAAGGCGCGGCGCAATACGTCACCTGGCTCAACCGCAACAAGCAGACGCTGACCTCTGAGCCCGTCCAGTTCACCGGTGAAATTGCCCCCAAGGACGATGATCCTGAAGACGTCATCACCGTCGACGTTGCGCTCCAGTACAACGACTCTTACAACGAGGCGATTTACCCCTACGCAAACTCGATTTTCAACGGCGACGGCGGCACTCACCTTTCCGGTTTCCGCACCGCCCTCACCCGCGCGGTCAACACCTACGCCAACGCCAACAAGCTGGTGAAGGACAAGGACCCGAAGATCTCGGGTGACGACGTCCGCGAAGGTTTGACCGCAGTCATTTCCGTGAAGCTCTTCAACCCGAGCTTCAACAACCAGACCAAGGATAAGCTTCTGAACCAGGAAGTCGATGGCGTCGTGCAGCGCGTCATGGGCGACAAGCTGAAGCTTTACTTCGACCAAAACCCGAAGGAAGCCAAACGCATTGTCGACAAGTGCGCCAGCGCCGCCCGCGCCCGTGAAGCCGCCCGTAAGGCCCGCGAAACCGTTCGCAAGAGCGTGATGAGCGGCGGCGGTCTCCCCGGTAATTTGGCCGACTGCTCCGAGAAAGATCCGTCCTTGTGCGAGATTTTCATCGTTGAGGGTGACTCTGCAGGTGGTTCCGCCAAGCAAGGCCGCGACCGCCGTTATCAGGCGATTCTCCCCCTCTTCGGCAAGCCGCTGAATGTAGAAAAAGCCCGCCTCGACAAGATGCTCGGCAACAAGAACATTCGCTTGCTCATCACGGCGCTGGGCACCGGCATCGGCACCGATGGAGACGGCGCATTCGACATCTCCAAGGTGCGTTACCACAAGATCATCATGATGGCGGACGCGGACGTCGACGGCTCGCACATCATGACGCTTTACCTGACGTTCTTCTACCGCTTTATGCGCCCCCTCGTGGAGGCTGGCTACGTTTACATCGCCCAACCACCGCTCTACAAAGTCAAGCGCGGTAAGAAGGAGCAGTACATCGACAATGATGCGGAGATGGGTAAATACCTGCTCAATCAAGGCAGTGAAGACGTCGTCTTGACCCGCCTGCGCGATGGTCACGAGTTTTCTCCCTCCAAAGTGGATAAGATGGTGGAAACACTCTCGCGCATGGAAAACCTGCTGCGCGGCGTCACCCGCTATGGTTGCCCGGCTCACCTGTTCCTCGACCAGCACGACTCCGCCACCATGGATTTACCCAAATACATGGCGCGCATTCGCACCGGCAATCAGGAGGAATTCGTCTTCCTTAAGGGGGATGAAGCTCGCAGCCGTTTTTACGTCGAGCAGGATATTACCGAAGACATGTTTGCCGGTATGGTCGTCCGCGAAACGGAGCTCAATGGCATCACTGTCCAACAACGCATTTCCGTTCACGAAATCTTTGAGGCGCCACAAATCGCCAAGGTGCTTCGTGAGCTGTCCAAGACTGGCCTTGAGCTCTCACAGTTCACACCGACCGAAGAGCCGCGCTACACGCTGACCGAAAAGAAAGGCCAGAAAAACGAGTCGGTTCGCGAGATGTCCACCATCCTTGAATTGGTGACCGCCATTCGTGAATTTGGTCGCAAGGGTCTCTCCCTCCAGCGCTATAAGGGTCTTGGTGAAATGAACCCGAAGCAGCTCTACGAAACCACGATGGACCCGGAAAAGCGCCGACTGCTCAAGGTCGACGTAACCGACGCCGCGAAGGCCGACGAAACCTTCTCCATGCTCATGGGCGAAGACGTCCCCTCCCGCCGCGCCTTTATCGAAGACAACGCACTGAACACCAGCTATCTGGATGTGTAAGTAATGATGAATGCAGAATTATGAATTATGAAATGAGTCTCCGGGCCTGTTTCGTAATTCGTTTTTTCATCATTCAGAATTCATAATTCATAATTTTTACGAAATCCCATGTATACTGATAAAGAACGCCTCGAAGCCCGTTCAATCACCGAGATTATGGAGACGGCCTACATCGATTATTCGATGTCGGTCATTGTCTCCCGCGCGTTGCCTGACGCACGCGACGGCCTGAAGCCCGTTCAGCGCCGCATCCTCTACGCGATGAACCAGATCGGCCTCGCCCACAACCGCGCTCACCGTAAGTGCGCCGCTGTCGTGGGTGAAGTGCTCGGTAAATATCACCCACACGGTGACCAATCCGTTTACGACGCACTCGTCCGTATGGGCCAGCACTGGGTCATGCGCTATCCGCTCATTGATCCACAGGGTAATTTCGGCTCTGTCGACGGCGACCCGCCCGCTGCTTATCGTTATACCGAAAGCCGCCTGGCCGCCATCGCCGAAGAGCTGATGCGCGACATCGACAAGGAAACCGTCGACTTCGTCCCCAACTACAACGAAGAAACGACCGAGCCCTCCGTCGTGCCTTGTGGTTTGCCCAACCTTTTGATGAACGGCTCCACGGGTATCGCCGTCGGCATGACGACGAACATTCCGCCGCACAACCTGACCGAGCTGACCGCCGCGATCAACATGATCATCGATACGCCCAACTGCGACATCGACGACATCATGAAGGTCCTCCCCGGCCCCGACTTTCCGACTGGCGGCGCCATTGCCGGCCGCAAGGGCATCGACCAATACATGCGCACTGGCCGCGGCATTGTCCGCGTCAAAGGCTCTGCGCACACCGAAGAGCTCAAGAACGGCAAGGAACAAATCGTCATCACGCAGATTCCTTACAACGTCAACCGCGCGAACCTCGTCACCAAGATCGCCGACCTCGTCCACGACAAGGTGCTCGACGAAGTCAGCGATTTGCGTGACGAATCGGACGAAAACACCCGTATCGTCATTGAGCTGAAACGGGGCGAACCGGGCCGCGTGGTTATCAACAAGATCGCCAAGCACACGCCGTTTGAATCGTCCTTTGGCGTCATCCTGCTCGCGCTCGACTCACGTCGCCCGAAGCAGATGAACATCAAGGAAATGCTCGAGTGCTACATCGAGCATCGCCGCGATGTCGTCTACCGCCGCACGCAATATCTTCTCCGCAAGGCTGAAGACCGCGCGCACATTCTCGAAGGTTACAAGATCGCGCTGCTGAACCTGGATGACATCGTTAAGATCATCCGCGCGTCCAAGAACCGCGACGAAGCGCGTGAGCGCTTGATGGAGAAATATCCCCTCTCCGAACGCCAGACCAACGCGATCCTCGACCTGCGCCTCTATCAGCTCACCGGCATGGAGCGCGAAAAGATCGAAGAAGAGTACCGCGAGATCATGCAGAAGATCGAGTACTACAAGTCGATCCTCGAGAACGAATCGATCCTACTCGGCGTCATCAAGGACGAGCTCAACGAGCTCACCCAGAAGTTCGAAAATCCGCGCCGTACGCAGCTCCTCGCCGCCGAAGGTGAATTCCGCATGGAAGACGTCATCGCGAACGAAGGCTGCATCATCACGATTTCCCACAACGGCTTCATCAAACGCACGCCGGTCAGCAGCTACCGCTCGCAAAAGCGCGGCGGCAAGGGCGTCATTGGCAGCGGTCAGCACGACGACGATTTCGTGGAGCACCTCTTCACGGCATCGACGCACGACTACATTATGTTCTTCATGAACAATGGCCGCGTCTACGTGGAAAAAGTTTACGAAATTCCCGAAGGCACCCGCACCTCCAAGGGCCGTTCAATTGTCAACGTGCTGCAAATGCAGAAGGACGAAAAGATCGCCTCGATGATCTGCATTAAGGACTTCGAAGACACCAACCACTTGGTTATGTGCACGAAGAAAGGCATCGTTAAAAAGACCAACCTCGCGGAATACCAAAACTACCGCAAGGGCGGCCTTATCGGCATCAAGATCGACGACGACGACGAGTTGATCGGCGCCAAGCTGACCAATGGCGAAAACGAGCTGGTCATCGTCACCCGTGAAGGCATGTCCATCCGCTTCCAGGAAACCGACCTCCGCGACCAGGGCCGCGCAACCCGCGGTGTCAAGGGCGTCACCTTGAAGAAGGCGGACGACGCGGTGAAGGCCATCGAAGTCGTAGACGAAAATGCGACACTGCTCATTGCAGGCGAGAACGGCATCGGCAAGCGCACCGAATACTCGGAATACCGCACGCAAAGCCGTGGCGGCTCGGGCATCATTGCGCTCAAGACCGCCTCCAAGGTGGCCGGCGCACTGAGCGTTCACGAGAGTGACGAGATCATGATGTTCACTGTCGGCGGTCAAGCGGTTCGCAGCCCCGTCAAGGACGTGCGCGTCATCGGTCGCACCACTCAAGGCGTCCGTCTGATTAACTTGGCTGACGGTGACAAGCTTGTCGGACTCTGCCGCGTGGTAGAGGTCGAAGACTCCGATGCCGACAGCGACGGCGAAGAGTAAGCCAATTCATTTCAAGCAAAAGGCCGCTCACATCGAGCGGCCTTTTTTTTATCCCTAAAGATAACATGAAGTTGCCGGATCCAGCACTTGCTCAACCCGGCAACTTCATGTTATCTTTAAAAAATCGAATCAACGACGACGGTAGGCAATCGTGAGGCCCAGCATGAGCACACCTGCCAGTAGAGCGTAAGCGCCAGGCTCTGGCACGGCCACAATCTCCACGCCCCCAACGTAATAGAACTCATTTCCGTTCGTATTATTGGGGCCAACACTCACCGTGAGCGTAACATCACCACCAGCAGTTGGTTCAATTCCCAGCAGGCTAACGGTATTGCCGATATTACCGGCAGGATTCAAATTCACGCTACCGGAGTTAGAACCATCCAGCGTATAGACCGTTTCCCGATTATCGGAAACTCCCATGCGCGACGCATAAAACGTAAAATTATATGTCTGGCCAACACTCATATTGGAGAAGACAAAGACGCCTTGGCCATTGTCCGTAAAGCCGCTAAAGCTTATACCATCACCAGTTCCATAAAAGGAATCTGACGTCGCATCACTCGGATAGACTCCTGAGTCGGTGGAGCCGTTATTGTTCGTTCCGCTCATCGTATCGGTCATGGTGAAACCAATACCTGTGCTGGCTCCGCTGGAATCCAACAAATCACTCGTGTAGACATGCGGCGTGCCATCGCCATTGCCAACGCTATCACGCACGGTGGAACTAAGTGAAAATGGGTTCCAAGTATCTGCTCCAGCCGCAGTCGCAGTGCCGCCAAAATCAATATAAATGGTCTGAGCACAAACAACCGTTGGCGCAGCTACTGCCAAGTAAACCAAAGGGGGTATTTTCATAGATAAAGGGTAAGTTGCCGCTAAACATACCCGCAGGACTTCGGTGCGTCAATTCAGGAGTGCAAATCCCCTCGGCTATTCGTCGAACAATTGTTGCTGCTGGGCCGCTTGACGCTTTTCATGAGATGGCAAACTATGCTCCAGGAGCCAGGCAATCGTCATCGCCTCAAAGCCCGGTTCTGCCCCCAACCGTTGTAACAGCAACGCTGACGCCAGCGCATCGTAGAGCGCGCAGTGAGCCTTGCGACGGCTGTCTGGGCAATGCTCATGCGCCAGCTCTTCAAGCTTACTTTGCAGTGCAAAGCAAGCCACCAACGCCCCCAGCTTGTAACTCTCCAAGTCCGGATAGACGACTTCATATAGGCGACGGGTATCCACCCAAGGCCCCCAATCGGCAACCTTCCCGCCATGCAGCGAATCAGGTGACGTCGGCGGATAGCTCCACTGCTGCTTGAGTAAGCCCTGCTCGACGCTGGCATGATGAGCGCCAAACACCCCCTGCCCACGCCAGTTGCGAAAACGCTCCCACTCGTCTGCAAAAGGCGCACAGTTAGACACGTCACGCTGGGCGATGCCGTGTAAACGCGTGTCCCGAAGAGTCAACTCCGCCATTGGGGCGCATAGCCTGGTAGCGGTCGACGCAATCTTCCCGTTGCATAATTCAACGACTCCATATTCTACAACGCCTGTCTTGGTCGCGCCTTCGAAATCGATTACGTAAATCGGAATGTCCGCCCAGTGAGCCATTCATCAAGCACCCGCCATACGTGGCATCCACATCGGCTCCTTGCCCATTTCGGCAAAGATCAACTTTTGCAAAAGTTCAGTTTTCAGAGACGCTGCTTCCGGCGCCGCCCAAAGATTTTTGATCTCACCCGGGTCCTCTTGCAGGTCATAGATTTCGCCGTAGTTTTGGTTATAGTAAACCGTGATTTTATAACGCTCGTCCACGTAAGTCCGTAAATGGATGCTGGTCGGCTGCTGACGAAACTCCACCACACAATGGTCACGCACTGCTTCTTCCTGCCCACGCCATACCGGCAGTTGATCCACGCCTTGCCAATCATTCGGCACGCGCACGCCAGTGGCCTTCAGGAATGACACCGGCACATCGACCAAACTTTGCAACGCAGAGCTTTCCGCCCCTGCCGGAATTTGCCCTGGCCAACGCGCAATCATCGGCACTCGAATTTCATCTTCGTAGTGAAACGGCCCCTTCGCGTTGAGCCCATGATGGCCATAGAAATGCCCGTGGTCCGTCGTGAAGACGATCAAGGTATTGTCCCGCTGCCCTGTTTCATCCAGATAATCCAGCAGCTTGCCAATGTAATGATCCATCATGCTAATCATCCCATAGTAAACAGCGATGTCCTTGGCCAGAGACTCTTTATCCTGCAGGTGACTGCCCATGCCATGGTTGTGCATTTCTTCACCTGGCGGGAAGCCAAAGTCAGGATTTTCTGTCTGGGTTAGTTGGATATAGGGCGGGCTGTCTTCATGTTCGCCCGGCGTAGCCTGCGGCACCGTCACTTCACTGGGGTCATACATGGACGCCCACGGCTCCGGCACAAGGTAAGGCGGATGCGGATCGAAGTAACTAGCCCAGCAAAAGAAAGGCTTCCCTGCTTCGCGACATTCCTCCATACGCGCAATGGAGCGCTCGGTAATCCATTTGTCGTAATGATATTCCTCGGGCAAAGACCAGCTATGCTCCTGGGGCGATGTAGGTGGATCGACGAAATTGAAATCTCCCCATTTACTTTGAAAATGCTGCTCCCAATCCTTCAGGCCATTCTCTTCCATCCAGATTGCATAGTGTTGCCCAGCATGCGTTTCGTCGCAGTGATTACGCGCCAACTCCACGTGATTAAAACCGTAAAAAGGCCCATTGAAACCACGCCAGAAATCCAGATCGCGCAGCAAGGGGTAGGACTCCAGCGAGGAGTATTCCTCCGTGCCAAGCAATGGCTGAAAATGGGCCTTACCGATGAGCGAAGCATCGTAACCGACGCCTTGCAACAGCTCACCAATCGTCGTCTTATTTTCAGGCAACTTAGCGCCGAGAGACCAGGCGCCATGCTGGCTGGGATATTGCCCGGTGATCAGCGAAGCACGAGTTGGCGTGCATGTTGGGTTCGGACAATAGGCGCGCTTGAAGAGCATTCCCTCATCCGCTAAACGATCTAAATTTGGCGTCTTAACCTCGGGAAAATGCTTACCGATCGTGTTCCAGTGCTGTTGGTCACTCGTAATGAAGAGTATGTTCGGGCGTTTCATCGACCTCATTGAGCAAGAGGCAACTGAGTGAGTCAAGGCGAGTTGTCAGGTTAAAATTTGTCGAATTGTAGAATTATGCGTGTGTTTTTTCCGCATTCACTAAAAATACCGCCCATGGACATTGCGCTTTTCAAAGAATTTGCCCAGCAGTTGGCCGACGCCAGCGCCTTGCGTATTCGCGAAGTGTGGGAACAAGATGACGTTGGCCTGGAGTTCAAGGAAGACGACACCCCTGTGACCCGCGCCGACCGCGAGGCTGAGGAAATCATGCGCGCCATGATCAAAAAGAAATTCCCTGAGCATGGCATCATCGCCGAGGAGTTCGGCAACGAAAACGAAAATGCCGAGTTTGTCTGGATACTAGATCCCATAGACGGCACGAAATCCTTTGTGTCCCATGTGCCGCTGTTTGGAACGCTCATCGGCCTGCTGCGCCATGGCGAACCAATCGTCGGCGTCATCAACCAACCCATTCTTCGTCAATGCCTGATCGGCGATAACCAAACGACTACGTTGAACGGGAAACCCGTCAAAGCGCGCCCGCAGAGCAAAATTGATCGCTCAATTCTCCTGACCACCGACCCCAACCTGATCGAGATGACGGACGACATCCCAGGCTTAAAAAAGCTGGTGAAAGACGTCTACCTTCGCCGCACCTGGGGAGACTGCTACGGCTACTTGCTCATCGCGACTGGACGAGCTGACATCATGCTCGATCCGATTCTGGCGCCATGGGATTTGTTGCCCCTCGTGCCGGTCGTCCGAGGCGCAGGAGCCATGATCACCGACTGGCAAGGACGCTCCCCGAATCTTGAGCATTCATCCTCCGCCGTAGCTGCCCACCCCTATCTGCACCAGGAAGTCATCCGGGCGCTTCGTAAGCCGGACTAAAAACGGCGGTCGATCACGCGTGTCTCAAGCTTGCCATAGACGATTTTTCCCTCTGGCAAATAGCCGCCATAAGGCATGCAGGGCATCACTACGGATTTGCGCCCCAAGATAGTCCCTGGCTGGATAACAGCGTTACAGCCAGCCTCCGCATGATCCCCAAAGATCGCGCCAAACTTACGCAGGCCACTATCGACTGAGCCACTGGGCAACCGCACCGGAACATTTGCCTGATCGAGCCTCAGGTTCGCCAAGATTACCCCAGCGCCCAAGTGAGCCCCCTGCCCCAAAATCGAATCGCCCACATAGTTAAAGTGCGGGACCTGCGCGCCATCGAGCACTAGGCAGTTTTTGAGCTCACAGGCATTGCCGATCACACAGTTGGCGCCAATAATCACCTTGCCTCGTATGTAGGCGTTGGGACGAATTTCAGTCCCCGGCCCAATCCACGCCGGACCTTCAATCACCGCCATCGGAGGCAGCTTCACAGTCGGGTGGATGTAGACCTTGCCCTTAATATGCACTCCGGAGGGGATTTCTCCAAGCCCCTGCGCCTTCTCCCAATCAAAAGCAGCCAAAGCCTTTTCCACCATGGGAATCCACGCCCACGGAGCAGCATCAGCGACAAAAGATTCAGCAAAATGAGCCAGTGACTCGGGAAGAGTTAATACGTCTGAGGCAATCATCGCCCTACGCTGCCAGCATCCGCATTTTCTGTCGAGAAATCCTGTTCTTAGAAAATTCTTAATTTCTTCTTGCCAGTATGAAGCTTTTACGGGAGAAGCATCGTTTTCCCATTTACGGGCTGTAGCGCAGTCTGGTAGCGCGCGTCGTTCGGGACGACGAGGTCCAGGGTTCGAATCCCTGCAGCCCGACCACGGGAAAAATTATTGATGGAAAGACAGTTGAAGAATGGCTCGAGGAGGACTTAAAAAGATTTGAAGCTAATCAATATCATGGCGCAACTAGTATACAACGTGGGAGAACTTATCAGATGGGCAGCCCTGCGCGGTGTTTATGCAGTGAGGATGTTCCAATAGATGGTTTGGCATATGAAGGTAGGAAATAAATTAATCGCTCTGATATTGATTGTAGGGATCACGTTTGTTGCCTACAGATCGATTATATTTTTTTATCTTGATGAGGAGGTCGATGCATTAGGCAGAACTCCTACGGATATTGTTCAATCGTTTGTGAAATCTTGCCAAATTAGGGACTATGACGAAGCTCAAACATTTTGGACTGAAGATTCACTTGTTCGCATGGAGCAGAATCGATACATTGGAGATATAAATAATTTTTTTTCAGATGTAGCTAAATCTGGATTCAGGGAGTTTAAGATGCGGAGAGGAAAGTATCATGATATTATAATGGTGGTAGCTACGGGTAGAGCTAATGATCTGCCCACGCAGCGGATATTTTATTTAGAGATGCATGATTCTGCTTGGATGTTGTATTGGCCAAAGGGAGAGGGTTGAATATTGACTGGTGGTGGTCGTACTCGTACTACCTAGAAATTAATCCGAGAAGGAAAATACCGCAAACCTAACAGTCATCGATGCTTGAGCATTGCCTGAGAATCCGAAAATAGCCAAACTTTCATCCGAAACATCGTGGTGGGTTCAAACTTAGGCCGCACAGGATGAACAAGCTGATTGACAGCCTTTTACGAAACTCTACAAAATGGTGCCTTGAAGACGCAAGCGCGAATATTTCTCGTACTACCTAGAAATTCATCCGAAGCTTAAAATGTCAACAATCGTAGCAACGATCATGCAATGAAGATTGCCGGAGACCGCGAAAACCACCAAACTTTCATCCGAAGCATCGTTCCTTGACAGTCATCTCTGGCAAATTTCCTCCAGAACCAGAAGTTTTCACCGAATTTGTACAGTAATAACGAGCAAGCTGAACCAACTTGCTTACTGTTCAAGCAGAATCAAATCAGGCAAAAAAACCTACACAGCCTCGCGATGGTAGTAGTTCAAGAGTCCACCTAATCGAGCGTTCTTGACCACCCTCCCCTCGCCGCTGTCCGATTGCCCATGACACTCTGGATCAGGAAACGGAATCTCATTATCTAGGCCCTGATGATTCCGCTCAGAGTGATAATGCTCCAGATACTGCTCGATCACTCGGCGCACTGAACCTTCACCGACCAAGATTAGCTGGTTCAGGCATTCATGCTTGATGGATCGGACAAACCGTTCAGCAAACGCATTCAAATTCGGTGAACGCGCCGGAAGCTTCAGCGGCCTGATATTCACGCTGTGAAAAACCTCACCAAATGCTCTGGTAAAATTACTACCACGATCATGAATAAGGAAACCCCGGCGGCCAAAGCCTTGAATCGGGCCATCGAAACCAGTTAATTCTCGGGCTCGTTGCTCACACCATTCGCCAGTTGGGTGCTCGGTCATACCACCGAAGATCACCCGACGACTTTCCAGATGTATGAAGAAGAGCACGTAGTAGGTTGCCAGATGGAATCCAGACCAAGCCTCAACCGTAAAGAAATCGCAGCCCCAGATCACCTCCTTGTGCCAAGCAATGAAGTCAGCCCAACTCGTTCGCTTTCTACGCTCAGGCGCTGGATCAATGCCGCTACGCTGTAGAATCTGGCGAACCGTTTCTTTGCAGATCACATGGCCCAGATTACACATGCGATTGGCAATATCCAGAGAGCCAGAACGCGGATTCTCGCGAGCTATTTGCACAACCAAGTCCTCCACTTCTTTCGGTTTTCGCGGTCGACCTGGATACGTCCGCTTCTTGGAACCATCAAACTTCTGCGCGACCAGCCGACGATGCCAGCGATACAGTGTATCGGGCGACACAAGGTTAGCGTATCTCTCGATGGCTTTGCCCAATTTCTTAGCTTTCTCCGCGAGCACCTTGCGTTGAGCATCGACCAATTTGGGACACTTCTTTTTCAGATGATGTTGCAACACGCGAATCTCCTCCTGAAGATAGTCAATCGCATCCAGTAACTCCTGATTCAATCGATCAGTGAACAGCGCCAGCAGCTTCGCCAACAATACTTTTCCTTCCATTCGAATCAATTTGACGCTGAAGCATGACGTCCGCAATCCTAGCATTTATGCGCTCGGATGAATTTCTAGGTAGTACGGGGTCGAGCCGCTCGCTTTTTGTGACCGTAAATCATCCGCGCCAGGGCATCGATTTTTTCTTCCAATAGCTTAATCTTCAAACGCGCATCGCTGAGCTCGGATTCGAGTTGGGCTTCGCGTTCGGTCATGGCCGTTATCCATGCGTTGTCCCATAAATCATGTCCAGCAGATAATCGCTTTTCGCGCTCATACCAGGGCAAAAACTTGGCACCTTCATATCCACTCCATCGCACAGCAGCGCAAAAGCCTCCGGGCGCAGACGCAGCTTTACCGCCTTGGAGTCCGTTGAGGACGGCCAACTGAAACGACCTTCTTCCAAGCGTTTATTCAAAACCCACAACCCACTGCCATCAAAGTAAAGCGCCTTCAGCCGCGTGCGCCGCTTGTTCGTAAACACGAACAACGCACCGCCGCGAACCGACTCCTTCAAGTGGTCCGCCACCAACGCCTCCAGTCCATTGAAGCCCTTGCGCATGTCGCAGGGCTCCAGCGCCACGAACACGCGCATACTGCCGCTAAAACTCAGCACGTCCTCAATCCTGTAATGCTCGCAGCAACTCGACTACCAAGGCGATGTCTTCGCGGCGACTCAGGCGCAATTTAATCCCGCCCAGCACCTCCATCTCTAGCAACGCATCTGCTGAGCCCGTATCGATCACCGCCTCAATCAGTTCCAAAGGCTGCTTGCGCTCAGCAGTCGATATCGGAGCTTCCCGCTGACGCCGACGCTTTTGCACCCAAGTTGCAAAGGTCTGATACGTAACTCCGATGTGCGAGGCAAACGCAGAACCACTCATCCCGCTCTGCTCAAAGGCGTCCAGGATGGTCTCACGTTTCTTCGGCGGCACCTTCACCCGCCCCAGAGCATCAGTTTTCAGCAACTCTAACTCAGCAGCTATTAGTTGCGGGGCATTGCACTCCGTCATAGATGTCGTAGCCGTCATAATACGAAGAATATGACGACCAAAGCTTGCTCGGGAGTCTTATCTGACGGTGCTTGGCGTGACGCTTACCAAGGTTAGCGTATTTCTCGATAGCTTTGCTTAATTTCTTGGCTTTCACCGCGAGCACATTGCGTTGAGCATCCACCAGTTTAGGACGCTTCTTTTTGAGATGGTACTGCAATACGCGAACTTCCTCCCGCAGATAATCAATCACATCCAACAGTTCCTGATTCAGTCGATCGGTGAACAACGCCGGCAGATTCGCCAACAATACTTTTCCTACCATCCCTATCAATTTGACACTAAAGCATGACGTCCGCAATCCTTGCATTTATGCGGTCGAATGAATTACTAGGCAGTACGGCCTCTTCGATCAGGAAAAAGCTTGAATGGAAAATAACGCAGCTGGAGCGCCATGCGTCGCCAACAGCTCAAGCGTTAAACCACTGGTGCTCACAGGCTCCTCCAAAGTAATAACTACGCGGCCTTGATAATTCTCCTCGTTCTCAGCCAACAAGTTGCCAGCTTGATCCAATAAGCGAAAACTCCGAACGCAAAATGGCACTACACTATCTGCATGCTGAAACTGTACGGACTCCATCGCGTGGTCGTAATCAACGTCGAAATACAACACCAATTCAGAAATCCGCTGTGGTGCCTCCCACTGCACTTGTAGCGTTGGCTTGGAGTCATTGGCATCTGCCACCCAGGCATTGCTCTGAATGAATGGTCGCACGTATTTACTCTTCAACTGCTCCACACCGAAACCTGATAAAGGCGGTTCAAACTTCACTGCTAGCAACTTCCCAACTGGGCGTCTCTCCGGGAGCCAGAATTCGAACCGGTCAAACCCACTGCCTTCATCTGGTATTTGCACCGCCCCCTTGGCCACCGCCTTATTCGCTCGATGTATTAAAGCCATTACGCCAGTGTGATGCTCTTCCGACTGCGCAATCGTCACACCAGGGCATCGGTGAATGCAAACAAACACATACTCGCTCTGATGCACGATTGACTGGAACTCAACCTTCACTGGAACGCCATCGCCCTTAGCCAACGGAATCTTCAATATCTCCAAGGTTTGATCTGGTGTAAAGTTGCCTTCACGAACTGAGCGACGCAATTCGAACGTCAACTCCTTATCATCCTGCGAAGAAAAGTAGAATGTCAACCCAGGCATCGATCCCGCTTGAACTGGCAGTAACAATGCGCGCGAACAATCCAACTTGGCATAGCCAGCATTAGCCGAAAAGCCCGTAATCTTCGATTCGCTCGATGCCGACAAGCGTGCCGAACGCACCAAATCCTGGGTATCTTCCAGAGGCGACAAGTGCGGTATGAACTGTCCTTTGCGACGTAGACGACGCTGCAGCACGCCCATTCGGCCAGTCTCTACCAAGTCACGGGGCATTAAATCGTTCTCGAGACATACTGCAGCAGCCATGCCTACGGCTTGTGCATTGTGCGCACATGTCATCATTACCCGCGTTGAACCAAACGCAACGTGCGACACCGAAATGAGGCGTCCCGCGGTAAAGAGGTTCTCCACATTACGGCTATACATCGTGCGATATGGGATCTGGTAAACGCCCTTACTATGGAACTGGGTACAGCTAGACTGCGTGCTGTAAACGCCATCAGCAGGGTGCAAGTCAACCGCCCAACCACCAAATGACACCGCGTCGTCGAAACGCTTTTGCTCCACGATGTCCGACTGGCGCAACATGTAGTCGCCTTCAATGCGGCGGCTCTCACGCTTGCCGGGAATCGTACCAATCCATTCCAAGGTCTGATTCTCCGTTTCTGGGAATTTGCCTGAGTTTTTCAGGTAATCCCATACACCGTAAGCCACCTTCCAGAGTTCCCACTTTATCTCTTCAGTGTCGTGAACCGTATCCATGCGGCCGCCATATTCCAGCCACCACAGTGAGCATCCATACTGCTTCACTTCAATATGATCATGTCTCGGAATCTTATTGATATCTTTCAGCGCAAAGTCAGGCGCTACATACTTGACTGCTGCGCCAGTATCTTTGGCATAAAAGTAAATTGTATGCCCAAGCAGTTCGCCATAGGACTCATCAGGAGCAAAGGGCTCGTTAAACTCATCGGCGGATTCGGCTCCCACACGGTAAGCCGCGCCTGCCAAGTAACCCATAATGCCATCACCCGAAGCATCGCAAAACAGCGGCGCACTAATATCATACAGAGTACTGTTCTGGCTGCAGAACGCATGCAACAGCTTGATACGAGTCTCGCCGTCCTTCTCCAGGCCAACCATCGCCGTGTTCAGGAGCAAGGTGATATTGGGCTCCAAGCGCACCTTCTCCAACAAGAGCGCGTCAAAGTAGATCGGATTTCCCTTACGGTTGCGCCAAAGGTTTTCCACCATGATCTCATCGATCACCCCACCTTCACGCGCCCAGCGATTGTTATTCCCCATGTGGGATGTAGCGCCTAACGCCCACAAGCGCACTTCTGACGAAGCATTGCCGCCCAACACTGGGCGATCCTGCACCAGAGCGACCTTCATACCTTCGCGAGCTGCTGTGATCGCTGCGCACACACCTGCCATGCCGCCGCCAACAATGGCAAGGTCTACTTCGATTTCTTTCTTCTTCAAGGAGCGCGCAAACGCTGGTTCGGAAACAATCATAGTATTTAGTGTTTTTTAAGTTAATCGGTGGTCCAAAATATAAAAACCGAGCTAGCGAACGAGAGTCGCTATGAGGAAATGAGCCAAGGCATTATTCGCCGAAAAATCATACACCCAATCTTCGCCTACCTTCGATTTTCCCGCCCAATTATTTCGGTCGTAAAAAATATCTGGCCGAGGCCAACTGGCTAAAACACGAACACTACGCAATTCGCCAATCTCTCTGGCAAGTATCCGCTTTTTAGTCTCCATTATAGACTTCTGATACAGGTCATGGAATCCGACAAATACGCACCGCAGCGCACGATCACGCGCCGCTATCATCATATAGACTTCCTCCACACTGCCAGCAACCGGATTTTCAACAAGCACATGGCATCCAGCCTGCAGCGCGGCGATGGTCATCCGACAATGCAAGGCAATGCCAGTTGGGATTGCACAAAGGTCAATGTTGCCATGCTCTGCTGAGAGCATTTCTCGATAGTCATCATAAATCCGACAACCCACTGCTTCCACCTCATGGCAGGATTTGACTGCTACCACCCGGTTAATCACCGTAGCCGCAACAATCTGCACCAAGCCATTATCTTGAAGCGTCCTCAACGCCTCATGGTACACGGATCCAAATCCGGCTACACCAATGAGAGCAATTTTAACCATGATCCATTCGAAAGGCTGAAGTAAATTTTTTAAAGCTAGTGGCCGAGTCTACAAGTTCAATAGCGCACCCCATCAGTCAAACGTAGTTTGAGTCCCCAAGCATCCAACTGCTGTTTGATGCACCCGGCTTTCCTCTAGCAAGCATTCAATGGATTTTTGCTGCCTCGGTTTATCCAGCCCTGTAGTGTCAATCATAACTGATCTAAAAACTTTTCCCTACACAAACCACATAACTTTATCTTACAGACTACTCAAGATTGCCGACTCTATACGATTATCAATGAACTCGAATGCTGGATTGCCACTCCTAGTATCAGCGAAAACCTCTTGGCCGTTAATAAAACTATTCCGCACGAATACGTGCCTATATCGAAGGACAATGTTTTGAGTCAGCGAATGATCACGAATACTAAATAAAAAATTCCGAATCTGGAGGTTACTCATTCGCTCCTGCAGTTCAATCGGTGCGGTGCTTCGCTCAGATGTTCTCCAGACATTTATATCCTGGATCGTTATGTCCTTTAACAACCCGACGCCATCAAAGAATGCAGCATCGCTCTCATCAAATAATGGCACCCTACAACCTCGTGCCCCATCTGCATTAATGGCACATTGACTAAAGCCTCCTTGAACTTTGCTAATAGAAACATTTCTTATCACAGATGAAACACACAACAATCGAATAAACGTATGGCAACTATGAGCCTGTATATTTTCTATACATATATCAGAAATATCTCCATTCGTCATGCCTCGAACCTCAGTTCTGTCTAACGCGTCATCTGCATTGAGCGCAATAAGATCATCTCCGGTCACATTCTCACGTGTGGCAAAAATATTTTTAATTTTGCCTAAAGAACAATTACCTCCCAAGTGAATTCCATCATTATTCGGGCGAATAAAATCAGAATCAAAATGAATATTCTCGATCTCAAACTCCTTCACACAAGTTAATCGTAAATAATACGCTTCGGCATTTTTCAGCAAGACGTTCTGCACCTTCAAATTTTTAACATTTCGAAAATGAAGCATTGTACCGGTATAGCCCAAATCAAATAAACCTGATGGACGTGGATTGCCTATTTGATTTCCATCAAAAACACCTCCCACAATCTCAATATCTTGATTACCTTCTTCGTGATCGGCGTTTGTCATCAAGTAATCTCCTGGCTCTGTTGCTGCACCATCCGCAAGGATCAATTTAGCGCCCGGGTCAAACTGAATACTTAGATCCGATGTGAGTCGTAAAGTCTTTTCAATAATATAAGTCCCAGGTGGGAATCTCCAATTTCTAATAGACGATTCAAACAGTTGATTTAGGAAAGAGGCACATGCCGTGAATCCATCATTTGTTGCCTTAATCCCTTCAATCCCCTCCAATACGCTTATATAATTTTTCATTTTTTACTATGTATTACATCAAATGCCACAATTAACTAAAAGCATTGCCGAAACCATCTAAAGCATGATCAGCTGAAAAACTTGGCTCTACAGCCACAAGCCTAGAAAGCATGCAGATCATTGCTCTAAGGAAATTTCCTAATGCCTAAAATACTAAGCATGGTTTCGATGTTCTCCAGTCCAATGAGCTTCAGGCCATGAAGTATTTTTCGGCGACTCCGAATAATTTGGTTCGCCAACTTCCAGACTGAAAAACTCCCCTGCTACGCCTCCCCAAGTTGTCAGCAATTTCAACCTTAACTTAGATCCTGCGATTTCTAATGGCAATTTAATACATCGCTGGCAATTGTCTTTGATACTTTTAGCCAACACCCATTTCCCACCTTGAAGGACTTCAATATCCAAATCACGTGGCATAGTTTTGGGCATTTTTGCGTTTTTAGATTTCTTCGGGAATGAGCAAGGTAAACGCTTCTGGTCATGTAAATTTGTTTGTACCACTATGCGAATTCGATACAGATCCACTTCACTCGGCCAAGACAGCTCCAGATATCCACCTTGATCGACTTTAACACTGTGCTCTGCATCCTTTAGCGCACGCTCGATACCATCGGTCAAATTTACGAGATTCCCCGAGCGAATACCAGACCCGTCGAGTTTCGCATCCCTTGTCAGCGTAGGCTGTTCTCTCGTAAAACAAGGTAGCCATTGGTCATCATCCATAAGTCGGTTCTGCAACTCATGAATATGCATTTTAATATCGGACGGCTTTATACACTTATTTACTGACATTGCACAAGCTGCGCCTGCGGCTTGTCCAAGCATCGAGCATGTAGCCATCACTCGAGTTGATGACAGGGCCATATGAGTAGCCGATATGTTACGACCGGCAAACATAAGGTTATCGACGTCAGCACTACACAGCACGCCGAAAGGAATGCCGTAAGGAGAGGGAGCAGCATGAAAAATTGTCGATGGTCCATTATTATCAAATGCGGCAGGCGCATGATCATCCATGGTCCATCCGCCATAGGCAATTATGTCATAAAATTGCCCGCGTGACTCAATATCTTGCTGAGTCAAAGTGTAGTCACCGACATAGCGAACATTCTCACGCTTCCCTGGCAACGAACCGATCCACTCTAATTCCCATTTGTGTCCCCTGCCGTCAGTATGATTTTTAATATAGTCCCACACTCCATAAGCGATCGAATAAAGTTCATCTCGAATACTATCCGCATCTTTGATTGTGTCCATTTCGCCACCAATTTCTATCCACCAGAAGTTGTTTCCAGTAGGCCAAAAACGGGCCGAATGAGGATGATCATCATCAAGCTTTCGTGCAAATGATGGCGGATTGAAAGGTATATGATCGTTCGGATCAATTTCTCTCAATTGTAGCAAAATCGAACTTCCCATAGTCTTCCGATCAGCCATTTCTTTTCCGTGAGGCTCACCGTGCACCAAACTATCCTCGCGGCCCCATCGGTATCCCGCCCCAGAAAATCTCAAGATTGAATCGCCAGAACAATCGATAAAATTGGTAGCTTTTACATCAATCCAAGTATGCCTAGTGAGATGCCATGCACGCAACCCCGTAATCCTTCCTGAGCTAGCAGATACATCACATACAGAGCAAGAAAGGTACAGCTGGATATTTACTTCACGTTCAACCATCTCATACAATACAGTATCCCAAATGGGATATTTAAGATTGGGATTTCTATAATAATTCAACAACTGAATCTCTTCCAAGATACCCGCCTCTTTAAAGTATCGACCATGAGCACCACATATCCACATTCGAATTTCGCTAGAGGCATTTCCACCAAGTACAGGCCTATCTTGTAAAAGTAAAACGCTAGCCCCTTGGCGAGCAGCTGATATCGCCGCACAGATACCTGATATACCGCCACCCACTACGCATATATCAGCTTCAATTGTTTCGATCGGAGCCCGTGTTATCACTGGCATTAATGTAGAATCCGACTCGGATTTCATAATTTAAATTTTTAATAATTTAAAATATCTTACGTAGAGAATAGACATGTAGCCCATCAAAAGATTCTCTCGGCACTGGCATTCACCCGCCATGTAGAGCATTCAACAAAGAAAATGGCGCGCCATACTTTGCTAAAACATATGGCGCGCCACCGAGGAGTGATCGAGAATGACGATCACAATAGATTGCCTAGCACCTAGATTATTTCTTTCGACGCTTAATAACTGCAACGCCCAAACCAAGAATCCCGACCAATAAACCGTACGTACTCACTTCGGGGATTGCTGCGATACTCAAATCACCATATGCGACTGACATATCGGAATCACCAGGCTCGGTTCGGTTCGTGTATGCTACTATGGACGTATTCAAGCCAGTAGTAATGGTATCAAAGCTTGGTGTTACAATTGTTCCAGAACCACCATTTCCAGCCACAGTCAAAGAGACAACTAGGTCTGTTCCAGTATAATCAAAGTCAGCTGTAAAGGTATACAACTCCCCGTTTGCAAAAGTCACGCCTGTATCATTTTGCTCAACACGCACAGTGTCCTGAGCAGTGCCAAGGTTGCGAATGCGAAGTGTGTTCACCGCATTAAAATCGATAATCAGGTAGTTTGTAGTCGGGCTGTTTACACTATCACCAAAAAGGGCCAACCCAAACGAATCAGTATTGATACCAGAAGTGACGGTGAAATTCGTAGTGATAGTAAAATCTTGAGGTGCCCCACCACCAACTCCAGTAACATCTAAAGCAGCACTTGTACGCGTGCCAGCTGAAGTGAGAGTATTCACATAATCACCACTTGAAAGGGCCCAGGTCCCAGATGTCGTAAAGTCAGATACGTCACTGGAGAAGTCGTTGAAGTAGGGAAGCGTAACAGCAGCCGAAGCTGATGTTGCCAGAACAAGAGATGCAAACATAGTGGGATAGATACACGTTTTCATGGTATTCGATTTTTAGCTTTGGGTTTTAGTGAGTTTATAAACTCATTAGAATAATCTCATTATTTAAATATCTTACAGAATTTGAAGCTTGATAGAATGCCAACTGTGGCATTAGCGTAATTAGTATGCGCCCTTCACTACGAGATGTGGCCCTCAAGGCAGGTGTAAATGCGACAACGGTATCACGTGCACTAAAAAACGACCCCAGGGTCAAAAAAGACACGCGTGATAGAATTCTTATCATCGCCCAAGAGATGGGATACCAGCGTGACGCTCGATTAGATGCATTGAATTTTTATCGTAACGCGAAGCGTCAGAATAAATCCAAGGAAGTAATCGCATGGTTGACGAACTTCGATGGTCCACACGATTGGCAAGGCATCGGAACCTACGCCACTATTTTTCGCTCATTATCAAGGATTGCAGAAAAATCTGGATATAGAGTCGATCCATTCTGGATTGAACCGAAAAAAATGCCTCCCAGGCGCGTTAGTGAGATCCTAAGAAATAGAGGAATACGGGGGGTTATCATTGGCGTAGAGAAAGACAATGAGTCTCGGATTCAACTAGACTGGGAACATTTCTCTGCGATTACACTGAGCCCAAGGTCCGGTGCTCCATATTTGAATTCAATAAAGCGAGATTTCTTTCACGATATAGAGTTGTGTGTCAGAAAAATGGTTGAACGAGGACTTCGTAGAATTATACTCATATACCACAAACGCTTCGGAGAGTATGTTGGCAATTACGCAAACGGATCCTTTCTGGCAACAACAAGTAAATTATTGGGGCAATCCGGGAATATTTACTGCTCCCATAGAACTGAATATACTCAAAAACTTCCAATTTGGCTCAAGGAAAGCAAGGCCGACGGTGTTCTCACAACCGCCATTCATCATTACATTGATGCAGTAAAATCAGTTCACGAAACAGAAAGGCCTTTTGTAGCAAGCCTTGACACGCAATTTGAAACGAATTCTGAAATCATACCGGGAATTCTGTATGAGCCAGACGCTTACGCTCAAGTAATATTCAATCAAATAGCAAGCCAACTAAATCGCTTTGAACTTGGTCTGCCTGAACATCGCCTAATAACTTCATTTCCTGGCAGATGGGTTGATGAATCCTCCACGCCGAACGTTACAGACTAGCATTCATACCCAAAAGAGCAATTCCACCCCCAGACTGCTGCATTAACCATCATGATGCTCTATATCTTCAATAGAACTTATCAGTCTAAATTTACCACCAGTTCGACCAGCAATGCGACGCATACCATCTTCGGCCCTGGGCTCACCTAGTGCTATCGTATGGATTCGCAAATCTCTATTTTCCCGTTTCCATTCACTGACCAATTGCAACGTCTCTTCAATATCTTCATCACTAGTAGCACCGTCAGTTAAAAAGTAAACAACCTCTGGTGCCGGTTTCAACGCTCGAGCCAATCTGATGGGATTCTGCCAAACGGTGCCACCTGATATAGGCTCACGATCAATAATGTTTATAATTCTAGCTCGAAAATTATTATTAAGCGGGTGCCAAGTTGGTTTACTCAATACATTAAAATCCTTCGGGCGATGAGTATGCATATCATTGGGACCTCCAGTATAGAGCGGTCGAACTGCATGTTGATTTTCACCCGCATTCCAAGCGGGCCCTGAAAAAAATATAACACTAACCATCATTTGACTATCCAATTCACTGAATGTGCTGATTAGGTGTTTTTTCAACAAATCAATTCGCATCATATTGCTTCCCAGCAACGGATCCTTCATGGACTTAGAATAATCGACAATGAAGCATACACTTTCACTCCGATCACGAATTCCACCAAAACGTAAATTCAATTTTTTCAAGTCAATGCCCGAACCAATTCCAGGTCCAAATCCGCGCCTCCCAATATTTGAACGCGGCTCAATAACGGGAAAGTCTATATCCAAATCAACTAACGGCATATCTCGCGGATCCAGGGCGATGACCTTAGTCGATGATTGTGGTGGCTTTTTATTAGATAGCTGAACCGGAATTTGTTTAGGCGGAGGAACGGGTTCTACCATTGGTGGAGCCACCATTTGAGATTCCTCTTTATCATTGTGAGCATTGATAAGCGTTATACTTCCGATAGCAATTAGCCCAATCACGTGTATCAGCAGACTGATAATTGTAATTTTAAAAAGCGTATTCTTAGCGTTTGATCGTCTTGGGGTCATGGGATTAAATTTATTATAAATAAAGATACCAGTTTCCCAAAATCATGCACCTACAATGTTCCGTTATCCGTAACGAACAATATCTCTATCCTCGACATGATCGGTGCAAAGATCGTTATTCTTTTGAGTAAACCATTGGCTTACATTAGCCATAGATAATTCAAGCATCACCCCATATGCGTGTCATTTAGTAGAAGCCTAGCCACCAGACCCGACACAACATTCACCTTCAGGTAGCTAGATAATATAAAAAATAACGACAGCCCAACAAATGAGCTCATCTCCCCCAATAAACAATGCTATGTCAGCGCGTTGGATATGGCCCCAAAGCATGCACTGGGATTTGCATAATTGCTATGCTCAATTCCGAAAGAGATTCAATTTGAGCACCACTCCTTCAAAAGCAGACATACATATTACAGCAGACCAATCTTACCAACTTCACGTCAATGGGCGCTACGTATGTCGAGGCCCTGCTCGCGGATTTCAACAGAACTGGCCCATTGATGCTGTCAACATTGCCCAATACCTAAAGACTGGTGAGAATTTGATTGCCATAAGAGCCTACAATCCAGGCTACAGCAATTTTCAATATGTTTGCCATGGCTATGCTGGCCTACTGTTTTTCGGCAAAATTGGAAATGAAACGATTATTTCAGATGAAACATGGAAATGCCGAAGACAGTCTGGCATCCAACGATCAAGCGCTCCGGTAAGCATGCAGCTATTTAGCCAGGAAATCATTGATCTGAACGAAGAAGATCCGAACTGGATGCAACTCGGTTATGATGACAGCTTTTGGTCAAATGGCCTACAAAGCTGTGAATGGAATGCAATGCCATGGCACTCATTGAGCAGTAGAGATATCCCATTGCTTCATGAAAACGAAATCTCACCATTTAAGCAAATTGGAGAGCAATCGGGTATATCCCATAAAAGCTACACTCGCGCCTACAATCTGTCCACCCTACGCCACGATGAAGGATTGCAACACACTAAATCTGTGTATGCCCATGGTAACACCGAGGTGGCAGCTACAAAAAAAGGGCATTGGCGAAGTATCCTTTTTGATTTGGAAAAAGTTCATGTTGGTAGCCTCATGCTACAAGTGGACAACGCAATTGGTGGGGAAATCATAGATGCTCATTTTTTTGAGACTATAGACGAAGAATCACTAACTCCAGATTATGCACCAGATGCACATTGCCGGATGGCTTTCGCAAACCGCCTGACTGCAAGACCGGGGAGCTTCAAATATAGTTTTTATCACGCATATGGCTTTCGCTACCTAATACTGACGATACGCGATAACCTGGAGCAATTGATAATCAAACCAACTTTACGCACAGCAGTTTATCCGCATAAGCTTACTGGTAAATTTCATTCTTCAGAGACAGAACTCAACAGAATATGGGAAACGTGTGCATGGACTCAAGAAGTCTGCTGCCTAGATGCGTATGTAGACACCCCCTGGAGAGAACAAGCACAATGGTGGGGTGATGCTCGAGTACAAGCATGGAATACATTTCACATGAGCGGTGATGCACGTTTATTCAACCGAGGCATTCGGCAAATCGCCGCCCAAACGACACCCGATGGACTAACATACGGTCATGCCCCCACGATAGCGCACAATTGTATCTTACCCGATTTTACCCTGATTTGGATTATAACCTTATGGGACTACTACTGGCAGACAGGTTCACTTGCCCCCTTCATGGAACACATTCCTCAGATATTAAATGCCTTAGATTACTTTGAAAAATGGACCGATCCAGATCTAGGACTACTGAAGCACGATAATCGATTCTGGCTTTTTTTGGATTGGACTGAACTACGGAAAGATGGTTACTCCAGCGTTTATAACCTTTGGTATTTATATGCACTGAATAAACTAGTAAAATTGAGTAATTTGGCCGGCCTAACCGATATGGCCAATACTTGCACATTACGGGCAGACCGTCTCAGAATCCATTTGAACAAACTAATTACGGATTCAGGCCTACTACGCGATGGATACACGGAAAATGGTTGCATTGACAACGAAACATCCATTCATGCACAAACGTTGTCCATAATGACTCAACTAAGCCCGGCTAACAATGACGCAATGATAAACAAGCGCCTCCTAGCCTACTTGAATGGAACGCACCAGACTAGTATCCACCCTTCAGCATATTGGATTACATACGTCTACACCGTATTAAACGATTCCGGACATGCATATGATGTCCTTAGAGA
Source organism: Cerasicoccus frondis (assembly GCA_031296915.1). Lineage (GTDB taxonomy): Bacteria > Verrucomicrobiota > Verrucomicrobiia > Opitutales > Cerasicoccaceae > Cerasicoccus > Cerasicoccus frondis. Next base: position 254,163 of record JAVDPC010000001.1, read on the forward strand.
CATCCTCAAAAGATGGGGGCCAATGGTCGCCCATGGGACCACATGGGAAAATTTTGAGCCAAAGAAAGGACACGAAAGCCATTCACACGCATGGTCGGCGCATCCAATTTTTCATTTAATGCAGATCATCGGGGGCATACGCCAAACAGCTCCAAAGTGGGAATCAATTCGCTATACCCCCCTATTCTATGGAGACTCAGCAAATATAGTCATCCCCACTCCCTTAGGAAATATCTCTTCTAAATGGCAACGTCAGAAATCAGTGATAAAAGGAAACCTACACCTACCAGATACGATGAGCGCAAGCGTGCATCTAATGAATCATAAATCTAAAGCAATCACCGGGAGCTACGAGTATGAAGTTGAACTATAGTGCCATTGAGCTATCACGAATTGCAAATCACTAAATAGAATGGCATTTCAACATCACGCTACACTAACGTTTGCTACAAATGGCGAGCTATTGCACCACCATACCTTCGCAAGCGAAACACCTGCAGCAGATAGAAATTGCTTATGGCTTTTTTCCCTTACTCACCTGAAAATAATAATCGCTTTCCATAAAATCAGAATCCTCCTCAACCGATGAAACATGCCCATCCAGCCAAAGCACATTGGCAGTGTTGCCAGGGTGCCGAAAGTGGACAACACTGCTGGTTGTAGATTCACTGGGGGATCTCAATGTTGACTTCCAGTAAGTCTCCGATTTTGTCGGATCCCATGAATCAGCCATGAAAACAGTTTCAACAGGATTAATAACCTGAAACGACCCAACCATGCGATTACTTTTGTTCACTGATTCAATGTAGGATAGATAATGCCAATTATGGCTATAGCCAAATGTCCCCGGCCTTTCAGGACATATATATACTGGCATGTCTTCATAAGAGCTAAAGCTCTTGCTCGGACCATTGTCACTCTGCCATCCAAGATATGGCGCAAGGATACCCGTCCAATGTCGCATTTGCAATTGTGGACCATCCCCCGGCGAAAAGCAGGGGACGATTCTGCCCTGATTGTCTGCTGACCACATCATTGCCGCCTTACCGATCTGACCTAGGTTTGAAGAGCATTGAACCGCATGGGCCTTAGATTTCACATGCCCGATTACAGGAATGAGAATCGCCGCCAAAATTGCGATTACGGCTATGACAACCAGTAGTTCGGTGAGGGTAAATGCCTTTGCGAGCATTGCATGATATTTAAATCGGGGTATAGTTTTCATAATTATCTACGGATTTAATTACTCAAGTCCACCACCTCTCCACTATTGCCAAGAGGATCTCACAAACTTGACGAAGCCATTTTGCCATCCCCCACACGAATCCATTTTATGAGCATTGGATAATCACGAACGTCAATTGCTTTTATTTGGACGCCCCCATCAACCACATGCCCTACCAATGGACGAGGATCACGACGATCAATAAACTTTGAGTCAATAATCTCAACAGGAGCCTTTGAGGGGCGCCGAACTGGCATTGCCATTAAGTCAATTTCTAAGGGAGCCTCCCAGCCACTATCCCTTATCTCCAATCTTCCATTGTAATGCGGATGAACATCCTTACCCTCCTCGGCAGACCAATAAAATACAAGCAACTCTTCAAACTCACCGTGATCTTTGTAGTAAGTTTGAATCTGAATATCTCCTTCAGGATTATCGGACGCATCGGTAGGCTCAACACTAACATCGACTCCTTGGTACGGTTGATATGTTGAGTCTAGCACAGCATTTAGGTTTTGGGCTGCATTAAACGCGGGCTTCCGCTGGAAATTGCTAGTAACAAGATTGTAGCTAGATTGCTCATTGTAAAAGGGATCCCTAATATTCCGGTAAAGGCAGAAGATTGTGCGCGGGTAAATGCCCATCTTAAAATCCTGCAACGCACGACGCAGTTCATACTTTGCAGCAACCACCCAAGTGAGCTCTTGCTCACCAGCACCATTAATGAGGTCAGGCACCCCATCTTCAGTAGCAGCCAAACGAATTGGCTTATCATCCTCAATGTGATCACTGATCATTTCCTTTAGGTCGTTTATCTGCGCTTCATATGACCCCCATGTAGTCCAAGGATGAAATTCGGATGCATATTCTGGCAAGTTTGCCCTCACTGCAGGTTGGCGATACGGATGAAAGGAAAAAACATCACAATATTCCATCAGGCCAGCATCAAGCACTCGCGGTATCCACGGGTAAGGCTTATCGGCCATACACTGCAGCATCGCAGTACCGGGGCCATAAACGACGGCATCAGGTTGCTCCTCACGAATAACCGCAGAAATCTGCGAGAATAGCTTAACGTAATTCTCTGGTGTTACATAAGGTGTCTCATTTCCAATATTCGGCTCATTCCAAATATGCCAGTGCTTTGTATATGGCTTCAATTGACGAACAATTTGCCGGGTAAATACTTCCGCCTTTTGCATATCCAATGACCCAGGTTCATAATCAAAATCCGCCTCCTTCCCTCTCGGCGCCCAACGCAATGGGTCGATCCGCATCATTAAATTAATGTCAGCCTCTCGCAGCAACTGAGCATATTTTATACTGCGACTGACATTCGAAAACTTTTCTCCCACCTCATGGGGTGTTAGGTCTTTAACTCCACTGTTGGCATGGTAATCAATTGCCCACTTGAATCCAGCTTCCGACATCAGTTCCACCTGACGCTCTATCATGGATGAATCAGCGCCCTCATGCATAATCGTAGTATGAATGCCAAATGGACTATCCGCAATTTCAGCGGATTTCCGTGGTGTACCAACTGGCACTTGCTTACGAATATTTTCGGGCAATTGGTTAAACCTCAACATACCAGAATCAGCTTGAGAAACCGTGAAGTCATCCAGAGCGTCTGTATTCTCCTGAGTATTAGCATTACCATTTATGCGAAAGCCCGCAGCATCTATTTCAATACCCGCCGGCAGCCTAGTCGACAGCCAACCATCATCATGAGTAAACAGCCGCACTTCAGTCTCATTTTGCTTCAGATATGGATAGACTTTACCATTTAAGCGATCATAGCTGAGACCTATCTCAATTGGCTTACCTTGCTGGTAAATGATCTCCGGGTAGTTTTTCGGGCCTCCTGACAGAAGTTGGTTTTTAACACCATCGCTGTAAAGCGCCCAATGGCCATTTGGCTTGAACAACATCCATATGGTAGCCCCTTGCTGATTACTAGCAAACCAATCTTTCCCACTAGAATCTGCGAACAAGGCGACGGCCAACCAGTCAGCAGTTTCCGGCTTTACCAATGCACTAACTGTAGTGATGTCGCCAGGTTCGTTTAGCCTGATTCTAGCCTCGCCACTGGTTCCACCAGCTGCAAGCACTACTTGATCCTCCTCAGAGATGACCAATGTTTTATCGGAGGTAATGACTTCCCACTGCCCCCCCCCTTGCTCAACCTGTAAGCGATGAAGAGCCGTGTAAGGTGACCGCGCCTCATCTTTGACTGAAAAAGTGTCTTGGACGTAAATGGATGCATCATCGTGTGGACTCGCTTGGGTCCAATGCGTCAATGTAAGGAGTCCAGCCAGCGCGATACAGTGGCCAAGTGGTTTCATGTATTTTTCCATTATAGGGTATTTCATTAAATTTCAACAATGTTGATTCTCGTTACAGTTAAACTGGGCAAATCGAGCCTCCATGTAATAATTTCTCCGGGCAGAATTCGTCCCAGACGTATCGGCTGCCCCATCCATTTGCCATCCACGCATCCTACCGAAAATGATGAGATATTTTGAATTCGGATATCCAGAGAATCCTTTACCATAGCAGTGATAGCGAGCAATTGCAGTCTATCGTCATCAATCTCCAGCAGTGAGCCAGAAGGATTCAACTGCTCATTTGGTCCCAATAATGGACGATGAGCAGGTACAGTTTGCACACATAGGGGCTCTTCTAATAATTTAGACAAACGCGGAAGAGCATCAACATTTGGCGTCAACAGCGCATCAAAGACATGCTCACCCATATCCGCACATGGCCTCCAACGTTGATCGTCTGCCGCACGACGAACATCACTTGCATATCTGGAGGTTCGGGCAATTGTAGCCCTAAATTCTCTATCGATTGAATCGAACCCATACAATGCGTTGCTGGCAAATCCTATATCATCATCCGCCACGACCCAGCGCCCACCGGGCACCTCGCCACATGCTTTACGGACAATAGAACCACCAGGCACCTCAAATTCTGCTGCTCCATCACTACGAGTTGTCGGCAATATGAGCTTCATCCGAACTCCCCGGTCTGCCATAAATGCGCGCATTTTCAAATCAACTTGATTGGAGCCGATAGAAATTGAAACGATAGCTTCAAGAGAAGATTTGCACAGAGCGCCCTCAAACAGCACCCATAGCGACTGACGCAAGGGACCATATTCAAGGATTTCGACTTTAGAAATAGTAAGTCGCTCAACTTCACTGGTAAGCCTCCAAGAATCCTCCTCTTCCTTCATGCCCCCCCATGAACCCCAATCATCTTCATATAGACGCACTTGCATCCCCTTGCCCAACCAGGCTTCACCATCACGCTTAAACTTTAAAGAATGATCACCAATTGACGCATCAACAGAAAGCTGAGGTTCACTAAACTCTTTAAGTTCCTCACATTTTTCCGACTCACAATAGCCGACTTGCAACAACTGCCAGCCCATTGGAGCAAGAGATACGGGAGTTAATACTCGAGCCCTCCAAGCACAATCAGGCAAACTATCATGCTCGCAATTTAATTGTTGGAATACAATCGCCTCACCGGATGAAGCATTCGTTACACGCAATGGAGCTTGACCAGGCCGATATTGCCACAAAGGCCGATAGTCAAGAGACACCTCGACTTCAACATGCTTGGAAACGGCAAAGGGGTGTGGGTTCCAAATTAAAACCGGCTGTGGCAGCGGCGCATCATCACCAACCTTCCAGGCGCCTTCATGTGTATTGATCTTTGAAGCGAGTGAAGTGAGCGACACCAGCATTGAGGCCCTAGCATCATCATGCACGCGCCCCAATTGCGCTAACTGATCCACATACGCACGCTCGATAGATGTGCCTGGTAAAATATCATGAAATGCATTAAAGAGTGTTCGATCCCAAGATTCATCCAGATCAACTTTTCTCTGTTGAACACCCGCGCCAATTAGAGCAGACTGCGTCTTCTCTGAACGGATAAGCGATGTTTCGATACTACGATATGCAAATTTGAAACGAGCAAGAGAAGCACTACATCCACGAAGACAGAAATTCAACTCACCTTGATGCACATCCAATACATCTTCGCCCTTCTCTAATATCTCACTACGTAAATCCGAAAAGAATCCATGCAAACCGGAATGAACTACCTCAACTTCAGGATGTCTTTGCGCCCACTCTTCGATCTCTATTAGATGAGTCCTAGACGTGCCTCCGCCATGATTCCCCAATCCGTAGAACATTGCGGCAGTGTCCAACCCTTCTACGCTAGCCCTTGCTAAACAGGTATCCAACCGCTCAGAGATGCCAGACCGCTCACTGGAATACCAACCGTCATGAGGGCGATATGCCAATACCCTACACCCACTTGGCCCCTGCCACCAAAACGCCTGCTGCCGAAGTGGCAATGCAGATTGCTGCGGTCTAGTAAAAGCAATACTGTCCATACCTGCGGCAGTCAATATTTCGGGCATGCCAGCTGAATGACCAAAGGAATCTGCAGCCCATGCGGCTGTCACATCGACGCCAAAGCGTTCACGAAAATACCGTTTACCACGGATAAACTGGCGCAGCAATGATTCAGTCGCCGGCAGGTTCGTGTCTGGTTGAATCCAATTCCCTCCAACAATCTCCCAACGCCCCTCAGCAATCAATTCTCCAATTTCATGAAAAAGCCGGGGAGCATTTTTTTCTACGTAGTCATACAATGCGGCCTCGCCACGAATAAAGTGAAACCGAGGAAAGGTTTTTAGCATTTCGACCATTGCACGGCAAGTTGCTATCCCCTCATTCATACCTTCAGGCCAGTCCCATAGCCAAACCGGATCTAGATGCGCATTGCCAATTAAGTGCAGCTTAAGGGCACGCTCAGATGATACAGATGATGCCAAAGAAGCACCCACTTCCTTCGAAACAGCTTGATAGTTAGGGGTCATAATTTCAACTCTGCTAGAGTTCAGAGCATACAAATGCACTCTTTTGGTATCTTTGTAAATACCTAAACACCTAAAAAACGAATGCCAACTAACACTCTAACCCTCCCAGCACCATAGTGCCCCAAACTTGAGCAATCCCAAACCTTCAGATCAACACTCAAGCGCCCACATATGCACAAGAATGGCACTTTTGGTATTGCCATAAACACCAATTTGGCATTTAGTCATTCTCGCAATGGGAATCATTACTCCAAACGCGAAACGCCCTGCCTACGAAACAGCCGCAATAGAAATACAGCATCGCCTATGCGCAATGAATGCTGGTGATCGAATACCAGCTGAGCGCCAACTATGCAAAGACCTTGGCGTGAGTCGCGTTACCCTTCGAAAAGCGATGGAGGGGCTTCACCGCGAGGGTTATCTAGAAACTCGCCAAGGAGGAGGCACAATACTCCTAAAAGAAGTGGCCCCTCCCACAAGCAACACTGCCACACCAACAAAATTTTTAGGCTTAGTCGTCCCATCCATCGAACATTCCTTCATCTCCCGAATAGTCAGAGGCTTTGAATCCCACACTTCAGAAGCAGAATATAATATGGCGCTAGCCCACGACTATGGCGACATGGACCTGCAAATCAGCCAACTTAAAAGAATGCTAGACAGCGGTATCAGCGGCATCGCCATATACCCCGACAGCGGGAATATACTTCGCCCTGAGTTCTTAAAGCTTATTCAGAAGTTAAAGAATTCCAATACTCCAATGGTCATGATTGATCGCTATGTGCCAAGCGCTGACACAACAACCATAATGTCCGATAATGTACAAGGGATGTACATGGCAACCGAACACCTAATACTAACTGGGCACCGCAGAATTGGCCTACTTTCCTTTGGACCAGAAGGCGGTGTCACCGATAAAGATAGACGCAAGGGCTTCCTTCTTGCCCTCAAGGACTATAACCTCCCACCTGAACCAAATTTCGAGATAGAACTTGGCACGAACGGCCACGAGGAATCCGCACAAGAAGCGATCACCAAGCTCTTAGAAAGTAGCGATGCGCACACTTTCGATGCGATCGCCTGCATGCAGGATAACATGGCATTCGGTGCCCACATGGCAATCCAATCTCACAAATCAATCAACATTAACGGAATTGGACTAACCGGCTACGATAACCTAAACCGTGAAATATATAGAGCCAATGGATTAAACCTATGCAGCATTGATCAACCCGCCGAAGAAATTGGTCGCAAGGCTGCACATGCCCTCATCTCTAGCATTGAACGCAAGCCAGAAACGAAACGAGCTCAACACATATTATTAAAACCCTGCCTTAAGCTTAGAGCTTCCAGCGGAACGAGCGATCACCCTAGCCACACTCATTAACAACACCACCCCCTTACCAACTCTTAGTATTTAACCAATCAATATGCGTTTTACCCCATCAGATAACCCTATTCGCATGACATCCCCCCATACTCATGGCAAGTTTTGATATTCCCATAAAACAATATAAAGTTATGAATAAAACTACCTCATCATTAATTCTTGCAGCAGGCATCTCCGCAGCACCCGCCTTCTCGCAAACCATGCTCTTCGACTTTGGACCAACCACAGTCACAGGAGCTGACCTCACCAACAGCCCCGGGCACGAGGATGGCGGATTAACTGGAGCTGATACATCCTGGAACCTCGTTCAGGTCACGGATATCAGCTCCGGCTTAGTCACCTCAACAGGCACCGCATCAGCAGTCGGAATAAATCTAGGCGTAGAATCAACTAGTTCTAGCAACATCATCAACTTTGGATCACAACCGTCAAGTAGCAGTCAACTAGGCACCCAGCTATTCAGCGGAGTATACTCCAACACCTCAGTAGCTAGAGATGGCATCTTTAATAGCTTTAATTCCGAACCGTGGGCAATAGGAGTCAAACTCGATGGACTGGCTGCCGGCGAATACAACATATATATTACAGCACGTAACACCAATACCCTCACAGCGCAACCCACCACCGTTTTTGGCGACGCGATTTCTAATACCGACGCAACATTTGACTATAATTCAATCACCGGAAGCTCAATCGCAAACGGAACCAATTCAACATCAAGCGGGCCCTATACAGGCTTTGAGGAAGGTGGAAATTATGGTTTTCTAACCATAACACTCTCCGCAGGCCAGAGCCTTGCATTAGCGATCAGTGGAGATGGAGCCGGCAATGACGGACGCGGCTTTCTAAACAGTATAGAAATTGTAGCCGTGCCGGAACCAAGCACATACGTCACCTTGATGGCAAGCCTGACACTATTAGGAGCGCTAGCCATAAGACGCAAAAAGCAGTAAGAGATCGGGCGTCGTTAGATTTCGCCCATAGTTTTCAATATCATTAAATATGCAGCATTCCATTACGCCATGGAATGCTGCAACCTCATAAGCAGTTCACATAGTGAATCAGTACAGCTTGGTATTATCAATGAGCTCATAAAATACCCAAACTAACCTACCTTCGCTCCATAAAACAACACCAATGACACTATACGAATGGTCCTCCCTGAGCGTTCGATTAATTTGGTCCTACGAAGGAGTTCCAGTTATATCCTCAGGAGAAAGGGAAATCAAAAGTCTTGTTGCATGGTTCATCCGACAAGGCAGTGTCACACTTGAGTATGGCAAAGCCAGAGTAACAGCAACCAATGAGCAGTGGCTTATGCCACCAGTAGGGCCAAGCTATCGCACCTTTAGCGACGATGCAGATATAGTGTCCATAAGCTTTACTGCCTCATGGGCAGACGGCAAATTGCTATTCAACGAATCAAGCGCCCACATACTCAATCACCACGAGCACCCCACGCTATTAGCAGCCGCAATCCCCCTACAAAGCTACATCGCAAGATATTTTCCTGATGCGCAAAACGCACTACCCGAGACATCAATTCACATTGATCAGTACTTAAAATTAAAAGAGCTACTATATAGTTGGATTATTAAATATTGCAGTGCCATGATAGCCGATGGCGCAATACATGCCCGCAATCCAGACGTTGACCCCCTTGCGTTCGACGCCAGCTCCAAGATCCACAATTGGCGCTTCAAAGAACCCTTCACTGCCAGCAACCTAGCAAGCTCACTAGGCCTAAGCACATTTCAGCTCAATCGATTATTCATAGATGCATACAACAAAACAGCGCATCAATATTTTGAGGATACAAGATTGGAATCTGCGCTAAATATGCTCAGACAGGGAGACATGAAGGTTAAAGAAATCGCCTACTCGCTTGGATTCAAACAGGCATCTCACTTTTCTCGATGGTTCAAAGACCACACGCAAATGACCCCCGCGAGCTATAGAGAAAAGCGCCCCAACTAACAGGCACTGCAAGACGAATTTAACGGACACATCAAAGCGTAGTGCTACCAGATTGCCAATGCCCTCTATTCATGACCATCTTTGGAGCTTCAGGCACACCGCGCTCATTCTTAAGAATTTGCTCGACTACTAAATCCATAGCAAGCTCACCAATCGCAGAGGGATGTTGATCGATACCCGAGTGAGACTTGACGGCATCCACACAATCCAAGTGAGCAAAACCAGCATCATCTGGAACCTTCAATCCCGCCGCCCTAATCCAGTCGGGGATGCGATCATCAAGCCCCATGACTGCGTCAATATTGTGCCTAAGCAGCCACTTTGAAAACACATCTCTCTCTAGACGCAATGGACGACAGACCGGAACCAGCTTTCGACTAGCATGATACTCCCGCTCAGCAGCATAGCCAGCCACCCACTTCCGCTCGACCCGCTCGTCACTTTCCCCTGAGACCGCCAGGCCAATTCTTTTATATCCTGAACTCAGAAGCTGTTGATAGGCAATCCTGGCAGAAGTGTATTGGTCATTTACTGCACGGTGCAAATCGGGAGCAATCAAACTATAGCCTATAGATGCCGCAGCAAAGTAGTCCAAATCAATTTTAATGCATCCCGGCTCTGGCAAAGGTGCAAATATAACACCTGAAACCCCTCTAGCGCGCAAAATACTGCTGGCGCGCTGAGGCGTCATACCTGAATCATACAGTGAAAGATGTTCAAGCCTATAGCCCAATTGATCAGCGCGACTAGCTGCCCCATTATATGCATTTACAGTAAAGGGATAAGACCTCCACTTATTTGCAGTCGGATAACTGGTCAGATAGCAAATAGTATTTACATCTTGATTCTGCTTCCCCCCCTTTAACTGCACCATGAGCGAAGAGACCCTGGGATCTGGTCGATATCCCATCTTTTCAGCTTCTCGCAATATACGCCGCCTTGTCTCCATCTGAATTTCAGGATGATTGCGCAGAGCACGTGAAACCGTCATCGCTGACACACCACATTTTTGCGCTATTTGCCTCAAGGTGGGTCTACTACTATGCATAAAAACAATTAAGATTGTGAAATCAATCGGAGAATAATCCTGCATTGCACCCCGCTACAATCAGCATCTTCGTTACGTGTAACGAGTCAAGCATCTTGTTAGCAATAAATCAATCACTCATAATTAAGTCCGTAAACAAACCTTTTTACTAAAAGGTCAAAAGCTACCCTTTCTGACTGAGACAACATAGTCAGATTTCAACACAACCCCATAATAGAATGTATAAATCAAATGCTTCCCCACTTAGCAGATTAGCCCTACTAACATGCACCATTGCCCTATCCTCGGCTAGCCTATTCGGTCTCAGCGGTAAAATAGATAAGGACGTTTATGGCATAGGCATTGAGCGTGACGAATTCTTTGCATATGTTAATTCAGCCCAAGGCGATGGGACGCCCACAACTGAGCTTCACGGCTGGCTAGACGAACTGGGAGTTGGCCATATCCGTACCAGCGTCCCACCTTTTTATGGATCTACATATAATGCGAATAAAAGCACATACGATAATGCTTGGTCCGATGTAACGGATTTTTGCGAACAGTATGGATATAAAATCACATTCCATTTCAATACCTCATGGTGGTCTGAAACAGCCGACCGAGAAGCCGTCCTTGCTGCATTTAGGGCAAAAGTAGCACAATACAAAGGCAAGGTTCATTATTATGAACTTGGTAACGAAGTAGACATTCCACTCTACAATCAACACAACAACATACAAGGAAAGCCTTGGACCACGATTGCTCAACACAAAGAATGGCTCATCGACTATTCACAGGTTATTCGCGAAGAAGACCCTGGTGCCAAAATCATCATGGCATCTATGGCAGGCGCATCCCATAATGGAAAAATATATGGCTGGCTTGAAGAGATGCTCGACGCCGGTTGTGGCGCATATGTCGATTACTACTCCCTGCACACCTATTCGCACAATTCGGCCAGCAATCCTGCGAACGACAACTACGTAACCCTAATTCAAGCTGTGCGAGATATGGTCGATGCTGCAAATGCACCGTTCCGACCTTTACTAATTACAGAAGGTGGATATGCACTTAGCGGACCATACGCACACTCCTATGCCGACTCGGGGTATCAGCAACGCTGGAACACACAGCGACTAATACGCTTTTGGGCGAAAGACATCGCGGACATCTACCCAGTCGAGAGAGTCGACACCTTCATCCTCAAAGACTACGCGGCCGAACCGTACGGCTTTGGCATGCTATCCAGTGGCAAAGTAAAAAGGTGGCACTTTCACGGCCTCCAGAACCTCTTCTCCCTACTGGATGGCGCACGCTTCATGCAAGAGCGCAACGTTGGCAGCGGCGGAAAATGCTACGAATACATCAAGGAAGGTGGTCAGAAAGTAGCCGTCGCGTGGCGAACGAACTGGTCAACGAACCATGTAACAATCCCCACAGGCAGCGACTTTGCTCAAGTCATAAAACATGGTGGCAGTTCACCCGCCTACCCGGAATCCACATACAATAATACAGCAGCTGTAACATTCTCGTATTCGCTGGAACAAAAGTATCTACTCACGGGACCAGCACTCTACTGGAAAGAAGGAGAAGACTATACATGGAGCAACTCATCATCCTGGTCCCAGTGGAGTCACAGCGATAGCTACGATGGTAAACATTTAGCACTCTTCACAAACTCATCAGGAACACGCTATGTATCCTATACATTCGACCTTGCAAGCGGTGGACACTACAACTTACGTGTCGTATCATCACCCGGAAACACAAACTGGGCATCACCATTTGAATACCGCGTCAACATAGGAAGTTCATTTGACTACGGAAGCATGCAAGATGGCGAAGCCGAAGCCACCAGCAAATACTTCGGAACATCCAATGTAATGGCCTGGCGCAATCTTGGCGGTTTTAATCTACCCGCAGGCACAGTAACCATTACATTCAAAGTGGATAGCCCCAGATCATTGGACGGCAAACATGCCTTCTTCCTAGATGCAATCTATCTGGAGCGCGAATACTAATCGGCGTAAGAAAAACATTCAACATGCGAGGGCGGCCAAATTGGCCGCCCTCATTCTTTTCGTTACGGCTAACGATATCGGGCAATTGCACAGAACACCCGAATCAATTCAATGCGCAGATACATATGCCAGTAAACTCAAATCGCATAAATCCATTGGTGCGTATGGATTTGAGACATACATCAACCCCACATCCATCAAAATATGTCAGTATCAAAGTATCCCAATAATCCAATTCTCACCTCCCACAACATCCCATATCAAGCAGACTGCGTCTTCAATGCCGGGGTCGCCAAAATTGATGGTGATTACATAATGATCTTCCGGAATGACTATGACTATAAAGGTGGAACCATATTCGGCGGATGTAGCCTCGGCCTAGCGCGCAGCAAAAATGGAACATCCTGGACAGTCGAACCCAAGCCAATACTTACCATTGACCAAGCGCGAGAGCAATTCGGTCATTCGCACGATAATAGATTCGGCCCCGAGGAGATCATACGCGTGTATGACCCAAGGATCACGGTTATTGATAACCACATTATCCTCTGTACCGCCATGGACACTAAACATGGCGTCGTCGGTTCTATCCTTAAGACTGACGACTTTAGAAACTTTGAGTTATTATCAATCACGACTCCGGATAATCGGAATATGGTATTATTTCCAGAGCGTATAAATGGAAAGTATTATCGACTTGAGCGTCCATTTCCAACTTATGGCCGTGGGAAACCTGAAGCATTTGAAATTTGGTCATCAGCATCACCCGATCTGCGTCATTGGGGCAATAGTCGACTAGTGCTAGGGAGTGAAGAAGTGCCATATGCCAACTGTAAAATAGGACCCGCCGCACCACCAATAAAAACACCCCAGGGTTGGCTAACGACGATTCATGCAGTGATGAAAAACGAGAATGAGCAGTTACACGCTTGGGGAAATCAAGTGTGGAACAAAACATACTTCGCCGGAATTATGCTCATGGATATATCTGATCCACAGCGCGTCATAGGCATGTCCAGCAAGCCGCTGATAACTCCCGATAAATCCTACGAACTAAAAGGCTTTAGGGGAAGCGTAGTTTTTCCAGGTGGAATGATCCTAGAAGACAATGGTGAAGTCAAAATTTACTATGGCGCAGCTGATACACATGTAGCGTTGGCGACAGCACATGTCGATGATCTACTATCACTGTGCGAGCCTATCTGTTCGTGAAATCAATAAATCTTCTTTTCATATATCTAGAAATTCATCTTGGCCAATCTAAATAATCCCAACAGAAGCGCATCACACAGAATTTCTGCAAAATCATTTATCTAGTTCATTACTGCCGGACCGAACTTAAATAGGCCCAGTATAGTTATTATTTGACCATGCACCTTGTAGACTGGATACTACTAATCCTTCCGATCGCAATTCTAGTATCCGTAGCCATACGGATGAACAAACAGATGAAAAGTGTCGCCGACTTCATGTCTGGTGGACGACTTGCGGGGCGCTACTTATTGACAGTTGCTAAGGGAGAAATGGGAGCAGGCGCTGTTGTATTTGTAGCTCTTTTTGAAAAATTCGGGCAGGCAGGTTTCGCAATATCGTGGTGGGGATGGCTCAACATCCCAATATTGCTGATTGTTTCGATTTCTGGTTTCGTTGTTTACCGCTACCGACAAACGCGCGCAATGACGTTAGCTCAGTTCTTCGAGATACGCTATAGCCATCGATTCCGATTATTTGCAGGGATATTGGGCTTTGTGGCAGGAATTCTAAACTTTGGCATCATACCTGGAATTGGCGCTCGCTTTATGGTCTACATCTTGGGCCTGCCGACTGAAATATCAATATTTGGCCTAGAGATGGCTACATACATACCCCTCATGGCGGTGTTCTTATGTGGCACTCTTGCGCTAACACTCTCAGGCGGCCTGATCACCGTCATGATAACTGACTGCATTGAGGGAATTTTCTCTCAGATATTTTACATCATCATCATCGTTGCGCTGTTGGTGATGTTTAACTGGGATCAGATTGTTGAAGTCCTCGGCAACAAGCCATCAGGACATTCAATGTTCAATCCCTTCGATTCAATGAAAGTCAAGGATTTCAATTTATGGTTTGTGGCAATGGTCCTGTTTACAGGGATTTATGGCACTATGGCATGGCAAAATGCTAGTGGGTATAACTCCGCATCTATCACTCCACACGAATCACGAATGGCGGGAATTTTAGGGCGCTGGCGAGAACAGGGAAAATATGCATTGGTGACACTCCTGGCTATTTGCGCAATCACCTTCATTCAGAATCCAGACTTTGCAGCACAGTCAGCACCGGCAACTGAAGCTATTACGCAAATTGATGATGCTCGAATTGCTAAGCAAATGGAACTGCCAATATCCATATCCTACCTATTGCCTATCGGAATCAAGGGACTATTTTGTGCGGTTCTGTTGATGGGAATATTTGGTGGCGACTCGACTCATTTACACTCGTGGGGTAGCATCTTTGTTCAAGACGTGTGGATGCCTTTGCGCAAAAAGCCATTTAGCCCCAAAGGCCACATCAAAGCACTTAGGTTGGGCATAATAGGCGTCGCCGTTTTTGCTTTTCTGTTCGGAATATTTTTCCGCCAAACAGAGTACATATTAATGTGGTGGAGCGTAACCACTGCCATATTTGTTGGTGGTGCCGGATCCGCCATTATTGGTGGACTCTACTGGGACCGAGGAACGACTGCTGCAGCATGGGCATCCATGTTGACTGGCTCAATACTTGCAGGTGGCGGGATTCTACTGCGTCAGATCTACGGATCAAACTTTCCTCTCAACGGCGTTCAAATCGGATTCTACACAGCCCTTATTTCGATTGTAATTTACGTGATCGTTTCATTTATCACCTGCAAAACTCCTTTCAATATGGATCGGATGCTGCATCGTGGCGAATACGCAATCGAGGGTGAAAGTGACGCCATCCACGGCAAGCCACCCTTTATTCAACGTCTGATAGGTATCGATGGCAACTTTACCACAGGAGATAAATGGATCGCTTTTTCGATTTTCGCTTGGAGCATGACGCTGTTCTTCATTGTTACCATTGGATCAATTTGGTACCTTATAGCTCCTTGGCCAGAAAGCGTCTGGATCACTTACTGGCATATCCAAGGGGTCGGCGTCCCGATAATTTTAGCGTTCATTACCGGTATTTGGTTTACCTGGGGAGGCCTTAGAGACATGAGGCGCTTATTTACACGCCTAAAAAGTGAAGTGGTAGATATTCGTGACGATGGCACTGTTATCGATCACCACAATGCAGATGAGCAAAAATAACATCACGGATGGGCACATCGTTACGTGTAACGAAATACTACCATTGCCCAAGAACTGCATCTAGTACAAACTGAAGGATCAACTCGGATGCCAACCTGAGACCAGTGTCAATAATATCCCCAAGCGATGTCGTGAAAACGCCCTCCCCCAATAAATTATCGAAATATTCTCAAGGATTTGCGCTCATCATTGCATTATCCCTTATGGCCTTTCTTTTCCTGCTCATGATCTCGTTGACGAGCATGACTGCCGTGGAAAGCCAAGTGGCCACATCAACCAAAAGTAGTGACTCAGCTCGGCAAAATGCACTAATGGCTCTGAATGTGGCAATCGGTGAACTCCAGCGCCTAACCGGGCCAGATCAACGCATTACTGCAAGGGCATCCATGCTAGATAGCGATACCGAGACATTCACTGATGATGATGTAGCAGAGCCCTATTGGACCGGTGTATGGGATGAGAATGGCAATCTTCTTTCATGGCTCATTAGTGGAAACCAGGGCCTCCAACCGAATGACGGCGATTTTATCACACCAGAGGCAAGCAATGAAAATTGGATTCAATTAACAAAAGACGACCAGGTCCATGTTCCGCTACAAGAGATTGATAATGGTAGATATGCCTACTGGATCGACGATGAAGGTATTAAAGCAAAAACGAACCTAAAAACAAGCGGCTCCAACCAATATGAAAAGCTAATTACGGCACAAACTCCAGGGATCGCGCAAATCTCTAACATGGCATGGCTCGATGAAATTCCAGATGAAGCCCGCACCCTCACCCAGAGCTATAGTGAACTCAAAATACTTGCTCCAGATCAAACCGCAAAAGCCTCTTTAGATACCAATAGTTACGACTTAACGACTGCAAGTTACGGACTGCTAACCAACACCCGAGACGGTGGCCTGAAACTCGACCTAACTCGTGCTCTGTTCGACGGTGACAACCTGCCAGCAGGCCAGATCTTTGGTCCTCAGATTTCTGAAGGAACGGACGACGATCCTGGCGGACCATTATGGACACAGCTTCAAAGCTGGGCTACCACCCTACCGAATGATCAAGGCGAATTACCGATTATACCCACGACTGACAGCCAAGCGGGCTTCCACCCTGTAGTCACTCAAGTCCAGTTCTATGTTGTGCCCCGTGTGGACGCATCCGTTCAAGATACCGACGGCTACTACCAAGTGGTGCTCGATATATTGCCTGCCGTCGTTTTATGGAATCCATACGACCGAGCACTAGAGAGCAAAGAATACCGGATTGAAATTGGAAAGGGTTATCGAAATCGTAATAATTCAGGAACCCTAGGTAATGATTTTGAAAAAACCTTCGCGTGGTGGCAGGTCCGAAATAAAGACAATAAGCATTTTCAGTACGGAACAAATTCAGCTAAAACGGTATTCAAGCCAGACTCTTCACCATTTGATGCCAGCCTTAGCTTCACGATCAATAGCGTGAGCCTCGAACCAGGCCAAGCGGTGGCATTTAGTCCTCCAGCGGGACGAACTCAGTTGGACGTGCTGTCAAGAAATACTCTACCCGCAGCCGGTCAAAACGAATTGCAGCCCGGGTATCGCGAATCCGCCTGCTTTACGATTCCCACTGAAACAAAATCTGAGTTACTGAATCCCGACGGTTTCATGGTCGCTGCCGATGACATTATTAATTTTGGCTATCGGTTCACAACTATTGACAACGAACTGTTAAGCCAAGCGACAGGAATGAGCAGCGAAGATAGAGTAGCTGCGCCACAAGCAAATCTACTAACAACCCAGCAGGCTGATACACTGGGTGTATCCTCACTTGATGGCAGCATCGGTTGGAAGATTTATCGAAACTTTGTTGATGGTGATGATCCAAAGGTAAAATGGATCTCACAATACAACCCACGTGCAGTCACCCAAGGCCCAACGCCGCATACATTTAATTCCTACAGCAATAGACGAGATCTACAAAATCAGGCTCATGACAATAATCCTTCGCTGTATTACGAGGTCTTCAAAGACGGTGAAGATATCGCCATCGGATTACCAGCAATAGGGAATGATACAGGCGTCGGCTTAAACACCAATGAAGTTTATGTCGAAGAATCGATTTTATTCGAGTCACCCCCTGGCCGAAATTACCTGCAGAGCATTGGTCAATTGATGCACGCCCCTCTCTATTTCACGAACGACAACAATACCATCAACAAGCAAAAATTGCTGTATCGGATGGAGTATGCCCGCTTCGACAACCATATGCCCGCATACGCCATTGGCTCCAGCCAAGCCGACTCGCGCATTCCGCTCGATAGCACTTATATGCAATGGGATAACAACCCTCCCAGTGACCTTTCTGCCCTCTACAAGTTCGACAGCGTGCACTACGACCACTCATACCTCCTCAATGAAGCCCTCTGGGATGGATTCTTTTTCTCAACATTGCCCAACGCAACCAGCCGCGAACCAACAAACTCGCGTATCGTGCCCCATCACCCGATTGGCACAAACGCGATAGCTGCAGATGAAGTTGCGTCGCAATTTCTGGTCGACGGCATGTTCAATGTGAATTCAACCTCTGAGAAAGCCTGGCGCGCCCTGCTGGCTTCGTTCTACGGGGAAAGTTTGAATGCGACACAACCCGAAGGCTCCCCTTTCGTAAGGACCTTATTTTCTCCCGGCGATGCATTTGACACTGAGTTGGATGATTTTGAAAGCGAAACGGCTTATCACGGCTATCGCACACTCACCCAAAATCAGATTACTAATCTTGCGCGTCAAATTGTAAAAGAAGTCAAACGACGTGGCCCATTTACCAGCTTGGCCAGCTTTGTTAACCGTGACCCAAATCACAATGCTCCCAGCTATCAAGATGTTGATGCATTTCGCCTGCAAGGAACACTTGCAGCGGCCATAAAGGCAGCAGATGAGCTTACATTGGAAGAGGCTACCGAACTCGACATTCCTCAGGAATCTTCAAAGATCAATGCGGCTTTGAAATCCTCATACATTGAGGCAATTCCTCG
The DNA here is from genome assembly GCA_031296915.1 of Cerasicoccus frondis. Classification (GTDB taxonomy): domain Bacteria; phylum Verrucomicrobiota; class Verrucomicrobiia; order Opitutales; family Cerasicoccaceae; genus Cerasicoccus; species Cerasicoccus frondis. Next base: position 273,036 of record JAVDPC010000001.1, read on the forward strand.
CGCCGACCACGGTTTTATTGAGAAGGCAGAAGAAGGTTGGCGCACAGAGGGAATTCCTGGCTGGTTGACGCAGGCCGATCTGCTAGCGCGACTAGGCCCAGTGCTCAACGCTCGTTCGGATACTTTCCGCATCGTCGCATATGGCGAAACGCGAAACCCACTGACAGGTAAAATAGAAGGCCAGGCATGGGCAGAGGCTTTCATACAGCGCCTCCCGGAATTTCTCGACATAAGTGACGCCCCGAATACCCCGTTGAGCGATCTCACCAAACAAGAAAACATCACCCACGGCCGCCGTTATGAAATTGTTGGTTTCCGCTGGATTGAAAACCCGGATAATCAATTGTAAGCCGATGAAACCCATGAGAATGGCAACAGCAGTTTTGGCCTTCTACACTTCCCTGATCTTGCCGCATTTGGCTCAGGCCCAACGAGAAGTACCCGTTAAGTTCAAGGTATTCCTTTGGCCATCGTATCCAACCGAAGGAGGCGATACACGAATCATTGAAAAAGTAGACGATGATGGAAACCCCTACTCCAGCGTCGAGCATGTCGCGCCCAGAATAAAATATAGTCCAACCGGCGACGAAGTGGTAGAAGAGATTCAAGCGGCGCAAAATCGCATGTCACCAATTTACGAGTATCGTGGCGTCGGCCCAATCCAGTTCTTTCGGTCGGATTCCGGAGGACGCAAAACGATAGGGAGTGTCAATTTACCCGAAGGGCTGACGGACGTTATTCTAGTCTTCTTCCCACCAGCAAAAAACGGTTTTGCGAAGATATTCCCAGTCAATGCTGGCAGCAGCAACCTGAAATCTGGTGAGGCACGGATATACAATCTGTGCTCGAACTCAGTCGCATGCCTTTTTAATGATCAGAAAATGCTGCTGGAATCCGGTGCCTCGAACGCAGCAAAGTTGGGGCCGTCCAATGAAACCAGCGTCCTTGTTCGCCTGGGTTCCCAAATTGATGATGAGCGCTGGAAAGAACGCTTTGCGCGGAAGCTCCCCGTCAATCCAAACGAGAGTCTTATTGTATTCATCTATAATAAAGACGGCAATCCACGAAAATTTCGCTTACTGACAATAAACAACCAAGAGAGCGATTTCAGCGAAGGTAATTCTGAAACCTAGTGATCGAATACATGCAATAGCACTTTAGATTCTAGAATTTAATAAAATCATCTAATAATGATATCAGAAAACTTATCAATTCCTTCGCTCAAGATAGATTCTACACCTCAGAAGCGGGCAATCATAAATGCATATTTAAACAATTGCCGTTCAAGACTACTCGAGGGGAGCGATATACCATTCTCTGCTGCGAAAAGCCAAAATTATCATACAACCATTCCAAATGGAACTATGGTGAGACTGACTCGAGATGCGATGGACTTTTCACTCGCGTTGCTAGAGGAAGGCAATGCTGATTCAATTGCCCATGCCTCACGAATTTTGCATACAGTAATCGAGGCTCAGGACCAGGAGCCATGTAATCCAACATATGGCATCTGGCCTTGGTTCTTTGAGGAACCCATCTCTAAAATGAGACCACCGGATTGGAATTGGGCTGACTTCATCGGTATGAGATTGGTCCACGTTTATGTCAGATATGGGAAACTACTCGCAAAGGATTTGCTAGTCGAAATTAAGGCTTCATTAACTGCAGCAGCCCAGTCCATTTTTCGCCGTAATGTCGGGCCTGAGTATACGAACATTGCGGTAAAGGGCGCCTTGGTGACAATCCTCGTTGGAGAAAAACTTGAACACCCCATGCTGTTAACATATGGCCGTCAGCGCTTACAGCGTTTTATTGAGCATACCCTTAGGCATGGTGGCTTTAATGAGTATAACAGTCCACCATATGGCATTCTATTGCTGCTTGAAGTTGAACGTGGGCTATTTCTTTCCAGAGATGAGCAAGCAAAGCGCCTAATGCTAGAAATACATGAAATTTACTGGAGCAGACTTTCGGAGGCAATTCATCTACCCACTCGTCAAATATGTGGACCACATGCACGCAGTTATAATGACCTTCTCACGTCGGAGCAGACTTTTATATTGGCGGAGGGCTTAGAGGCGCCACTATACTTTCCGATTTCCAATAAGTTTGATCAGCAAATAGATGCTATCAATTTATTCAGCCCAGCGTTGATACCACGAATTCCTTGTCCAGGCGCTATTCGCGAAACAATCCTCAGCACACCGAGGAAGCATTTCATAAAGCAAGAGTATGTCCGGTCAGATAATCCAGAAGATTGTCGCCATGGAGCGATATGGCTGGATGGCGATGCTTGTATAGGTTCCGTCAACATCGATAATCTCTGGACACAGCGGCACCCAGTTATTGGATACTGGCGAACGGGAGAAGATGTTGCAGTGCTGCGAGTGAGACTAAAGCACGGTGAGCAGGACTTCGCATCGGGAGCATTGCGCACTGTCCAGAAAAACGGGCACCTTTTGTCAGTTTGCTCTCTCATTACAAATCGAGGAGATTCGCACGATCACCTCGATAAACCCTCAGACGGCACTTTTGAACTAGATCAGCTACATTTGTCGATTGAGCTATCGGCTCCTGATGTATCAGTAACGCAAAAAGAGAGCGGTGCCTATACATTATCGGCTGGCAATCATGCCATTAGCATACATCCGCTCCATTGTGAATTCGACGCGTATCCGGTTGAATGGAGCGTGGCATGTGAAACAGGTCGAGTATGTGTTGTTGCAACTGTAAATGAAGGGAAAAAAGTTCACCTTCCAATATCATCAATGAAGAAAGTCGGGATAGGCTTCTTCCTCTCCTTACACGACGTGTGTGAAATGGAATCCATCGATCTAAAATCGATAGTAGAAGAAAACTATGTCAGTCACTTCGCGCAGTCGCTTAGCAGCGATCTAAAGCTAACCGCATATCGGCATCCGAGATCGCAAAATTAAATAGGGGCTGAAGTGGCTAAGGCTAATGTTTAGTTTCAGAATACCGGTGTTTAAGCTGGCTGAGAATGATTCTATGGTTACCTGCGTTGAAGTGCCATCCGCGCTCCCCTAATGGCACGCATTGGAGCACGCGTAAAATGGCCCAGCGCACAGGCCTTTCCCATGAGAGCATCTCGCAGATATGGCGCACTTTCGGGTTACAGCCCCACCGGAGCAGGACCTTCCAATTATCGACCGATCCATTTTTCGTGGAAAAAGTTAAGGATGTCGTGGGCTTGTATATGAGCCCGCCGGCCAACGCGCTGGTGCTGTGCGTTGACGAGAAAAGCCAAATCCAGGCCTTGGAACGTTCGCAGCCATTATTGCCCATGCAACCCGGCGCCCCAGAGGCCATGAGCAGCGACTACTTCCGCCACGGAACCACCACCCTGTTTGCCGCTCTCAATGTCAAAACCGGCGAAGTTTACGCCCAATGCCAAAAGAAGCATACCCAGAAAGAGTTCCTCTCCTTCCTGCGCAAGATCGAGCGAGAAACCCCGGCAAACTTGGACATCCATATCGTCATGGACAACTACGCCACCCATAAAACCACGAGCGTGAAACAATGGTTTGCCCGACACCCACGTTGGCGCGCCCACTTCATCCCAACACACTCAAGCTGGCTCAATCAAGTCGAGCGCTTCTTTGCTAAAATCACCAACGACCAGATCAGAAGAGGATGCTACCGATCCGTCAAAGAACTCAAACTGGCCATCCTCAAATACATCGAACGACACAACCAAAACCCAAAGCCATTTTATTGGACCGCAACTGCAGAGGATATTATCGCAAAGGTCGCACACCTATGTGCTAAACTTCGCTGACATCACACTAGGGCCAACGGACATTGTCTCGATGTTCTATTTTCACAAATACTCCCCCATCGCTGGACCTATGGGGAAATCCTGCAAAGCGGTTAGTAAATCTATCCCCATAGGCCGACCACGATGCAAGCCAATCGGGAGTTGCAGAATTTGCAGATGGAGGCCTCAAACTATTCATGCTAGATGGATCTACGTCTGTTGGGTTATACCTTGAATATCCAGACGGCGAAATGACAAAGCTTGTATTAGGGCAAAAGCATTTGATCCCGAACCCACTGTATTATATAAATACATATTTAGTTTTCAGAACTGAACGACCTCGAGATGAGAATTAATTCATACATACTACTACCCATCATCGCCAGCTATTTGTTGAGTGCATTCTGCTTTGGTCAAGAGAATTCGCAAAATGCAATCAACCAGCTTCATAGCCTTTCAGGAAATGCCGATGCACTCGCCAGCTCTGAAGAGGCGGCAGTATTTAGTGGCACTTTATTACCCCAAGAATTTATTGATGAAAGAGATAGTCCGGGCTTGAGCAAATATGCGGCAGAAGATCAAGGAGAATTGGTTATGCTATTCGTAAACCAACTTAAAGCAGGAGATCCAGGTAAAGTTCCTGAAATGCTCATTTCTGAATCTCGAATACTTCCTCCCAGGGAACGCGATATAGCAATTGCAAATGCCGTGATCGGATATCAATCAGTTGCGTTAGAATTGCATAGTCACGATAAAGAGCAATTTCCATTGACGACTATTTCCGACTGGGAACCTCTATTTAATTCACCGAACCCAATATATAGATTTTTAGCATTAAATGCCATTACCAGATCTTGCCCTGCGGATTACCAGTCAATGGAAGCAAACCAAGTCACATACAAAGCAGCCCAAGAAAGATATGAAGCACTTCAAAACTTTTTTGATGAGAGCGATGATTACTTGCAACTGTGCCTAGTTACTGAATTAAGCAAAGTTCCACTTCAAGAAAGCTTGGATTATATTAAAAATCGTCAGAGCCAGTATATGCAAGCCGACAACGCATACATGGCTAAGCAAATTGGCTATACTATAGACAACCTGGAAAACCTAATCAAATCTGCGCCTAAGACTCAAGACATAGAACCTGCAACAAATAACAGCCTACCAAAATCAAAACGGGAACCATCCTTACAAATTTCGTCTGACACAAATAACGCACCTTCTTTGAGAGAAGAGAACAGGGATAGTCAGCATATCCATGGCTACTACATAATTATACTAATTACTTTTGCAATTCTGTTAATATTAATACTGTTTTTAGTATATAGGAATAGATCCCGTAAATGAAAAATGAACCCGTACTGCCTAGAAATTCATCCGAGGCGAAAAATACCGCTAACCTCAACAATCATCAGCGCTTAACGATTGCCTGAGCTTCTAAAAATCGCCAGACTTTCATCCGAAACATCGTTCCTTGACAGTCATCGCCTGCAAATTTCCGCCTGAACCAAGCGTTTTCATTGAATCCGTACAGCAACAGAGAACAAGCTGTCACAACTCGCTTTCAGTAGACAACGTAATTTGATCGGCAAAAAGCCTACGCCACCTCGCGATGGTAGTAATTCAAGAGTCCGCCTAATCTGGAGCGCTTGACCACCCTACCCTCGCCGCCAACTGATTGTTCATGTTCCGGGCTAGGAAATGGAATCATATTATCCAATCCTTGGTGATTCCGCTCTGAGTGATAATGCTCCAGATACTGCTCAATGGCTCGGCGCACCGAATCTTCGCCAATCAAGATTAGATGGTTCAGGCATTCATGCTTGATCGATCGGACAAAGCGTTCAGCAAACGCATTCAAATTCGGTGAACGCGCCGGAAGCTTCAGCGGCCTGATATTCACGCTGCGAAAAACCTTCCCGAATGCTCTGGTAAAGTTACTGCCACGATCATGAATGAGGTAGCCCCTGCGCCTAAAGCCTTGAATCGGACCATCAAAACCGGTCAGTTCTCTGGCTTGCTGCTCGCACCACTCACCAGTTGGGTTCTCGGTCATACCACCGAAAATCACCCGACGACTTTCCAAGTGAATGAAAAAGAGCACGTAGTAGGTTGCTAGATGGAATCCAGACCAAGCCTCAACGGTAAAGAAATCACAGCCCCAGATCACATCTTTGTGGCGAGCAATAAAGTCGGCCCACCTCGTTTGTTTCCTACGCTCTGGCGCGGGGTCAATACCGTTACGCTCCAGAATCTGGCGAACCGTTTCTTTGCAGATCGAATGGCCCAAGTTGTTCATGCGATTCGTGATGTCCAGAGAGCCAGAACGCGGATTCTCGCGAGCTATTTGCACAATCAAGTCCTCCACTTCTTTCGGCTTTCGCGATCGGCCTGGATACGTCCGCCCCTTGGAACCATCAAACTTCTGGGCAAGCAACCGACGATGCCAGCGATACAGCGTATCAGGCGAAACAAGATTCGCGTATTTCTCGATAGCTTTGCCTAATTTCTTAGCTTTCTCCGCGAGCACCTTGCGTTGAGCATCCACCAATTTAGGGCACTTCTTTTTGAGATGATGCTGCAATACGCGAACTTCCTCCTGCAGATAATCAATCGCATCCAACAGTTCCTGATTAAGTCGATCCGTGAACAGGGCCAGCAGCTTCGCCAGTAAAACCTTTCCTTCCATTCGAATCAATTTGATGCTACCACAAGGAAGCCGCAATCCTTGCATGGATGAGGTCGGATGAATTTCTAGGCAGTACGGGATACGAGGGCCTAATGCCTAGAGCAAGAAAGCCATTCATTGTGCCTGAGGCGGCAATCTGCTCAAAATCGGTTGTAACGGAAGCGCTGTTGGCGGGATCCAAGATCCCTTCGATGATTAGGGTCACGCCGGTTTCAGTTTCCTCATAGTGTTGAGTCCAATTTCCACTCCAGCGTGCTTGGGATTCGTATTTCTCGACACCAAAATCGATGGGGATGTCAAAGTCATCCTGCTTCTGAGAGCTGACCGAGAAATTCTCGCTGTATTGTTCTGCGACTGCTGAGCGAGCGAAACTCAAGTTCGTATTGCCAAATAGCGTAAAGCTCAAATCAAACGCATCGAACCCAGGCGATGCCATCAGGCTAACCGTCAATGCAGGAAACAGCCAACAAACCCAATACATTACGTTATCCTTTTCAGATGTTGTGACCGCAAATCACCAAAACTATTCAGTCAGAGGTTCCAATTCCAACCTGATGAATGTTTGGCCATCGATTACGTTAGGCACTCGATAAATAATTTTTTCAACAGATGGAGAAACGGCTTCAATACTCTCAAAGTCAGCCTCATCCGCTTCTGTCCAAAACATTAAATCGTTACCAAATTCAACTTTATAACTAATATCAGGCTGAACTGAAAGATCAGTTCTCCTTATGAATTCATATCTTAAATGCCCATCTTCACCCAACCAAATATTTGAGGCATAGCGAGCTAGAGAATCATTTGGTGAAACATCCCCGGCATATTCCACAAAGTTCGACGAGCCATCATTATCGGGATCCGCATCCTTTGCAGTGAACACACCATATTCAATATCTTGCTGATTAAAATAGTCTCTAACCCAAATCTCATAGTTCATTAGAGTGTCGTCAATGATTAGATTAAAAACCGCTGGCGCCCCCCAAATACCATCAGTATCTACAGCACGTATTTGAATCGTATGATTCCCGTTGGCTATAAACGGATAAGAATACGCTTCAACATTAGTATCGACGACTTCATCGGGTAGCGAATTAATCGATACGCTGTATCCAACAATTTCCCTGTCACTTTCAGGTGCACCCCATGTGAAGACGTGATCATGGCGATCTGTTGCTATTCCACTGGTCGCATTGTTACTCTTTAGAGCCTTCGGAGCACCAGGACCAGCCAGATTGACCTCCACGCTTCCCGTCGAACGTCCGATATCATCTACTCCAAAGAGAATTGGGTTCGAGTCTGGTGGAGTAACTGAAGCAAGGCCTCCAAATCGATTATAGGTCATTGAGGTTTCAACATCGCCAGATACCGTTTCACGGATAACCTTCATCACATCACCTGTCGTTGCATCGTATTCGTACCGAGTTACCTTACCGAGAAGATCTTCAACTTGGGTTAAGAATCCTGTAGTCGGATCAAATACGTAATCAATATCGCCGACTGGTGTCTGAACCTGAATCACGCGGTCAAAGTTATCAAAAATAAAAGTAATTGGCCCGGCCAACTTAGGATCGGCAATCCTAAACAAGCGGCCAAGTGAATCATACTCATAATCTACACAAACCCCAGTCGCATCTTCCACGCAAACGACACGCCCCTTTGAGTCACGGTGAAATGTCGTCGCATTTCCAAGCGGAGAGGTAATTGTGTCCAAGTAGCCATTTGTATAGCCAAGCAAGGTTTCTACCGCTTGCCCCTCAAGAAACTGCCTCAAGCAGGCCAAGTCATTGTCACCATTATAATCCATCTCAACTAGAGAACCGTCCTCCCTCGAAACGGAAGTCGGATTACCAACGAGATTATAGAGAATATCAATCGGCAGTGCTCCTTCATTACTCGGGTCTTCGATGCAAACCGGCTGGCCATTTTCATTTCGTTCAATTCGGATCGGATCGCGTCCTGCAAAGGGTAATGTCACTTCGTTCGGAAGCAAAGAACCCGCTTCATAACCAAAGCCGGTCATTGCGCCGGTCGCATCCTTGCTCATCAGCAATCGACCAGAGTCATCTATACTACGCTCGCGCGGCGCAAAAGCAGGGTCTGTCACAAGCGGGTCCACCACCTTCATTTTGTTCTCTCCAGTAGTTTCGGAACGTGTAAAGGAGCGGGTTGCTTCATTACCGCGCAGATCCTGACTCATTGAGGAGCGGCCTCTTAAATCCGGCTCAGTGAAGAGCGTTCGCTGACCGTTAAAGATATACTTTTCGCATAACTGACAGTCATTGTTATACGCATAGGAGAGGCTGGCGCCACTCCGCTCATGGGTTGCACTCTCCAAACAGCCTTCTGTCGTGTAAGCATAGTCTACGCGTTCTCCCGCAGGTCCTGTGATGTATTCTAAGAGCCCTTCGGAATCGTAGAAGAAATCGATCGAATTCGACTCATCGTCTGTAATTGAGACTAGGCAACTTTGGTCGTTATAAGCATAGACTTGCTGGTAACCATGGCGGTCGATGGTTTGAACGAGCCTTCCTGCTGAATCAAACTCAAGGACATGCCCCTCGTGCGTGTTCAACTGATAATTACCATTGGATGCAAGCTGGGTCAAAGTAGAGCCATCCTTACGAACCCCAGACGTGAATGTAGGCACTTCATCTACATTCAAGCCCTCAAGCAGGATGTAAGGGTATCCGCCTTCATCGATCGCATAAGTGATATTCAGAGAAGAATCGAAATCGATTACACTCCCTGTGGCCAAATCCACTACCCGCAACTGTCCGGAACGAAGCCGGGTATCGTCATTCCATGTATTGATTGGATCGCCTGAAGAGTTGCGCATCAGGCTACTCTCGTCGAACCAGGAGGGCCTGCTGAACTCGAGCACAAAGCGGCGCATCCTCCACCCCGGGCCAAGGCAGTTGCTCGCTATATATCCGGATTGATAATAGCGCGCAAATTGCAGCGGCAGCTCTCCCGGGCTGGCAAAGCTCAAATCCACCTCGACCAGATTTACATTGCTGTGCTGAGGCGTCGCGGCAGACGAAAGCGATACAGCGCGCAAATCGCCCTCCGAAGTCGTCGCCATCCATGTCTGTTCGTCGATATCACTCTCGGGGTTTACTACAGTATCCGGGCGATCTCCACAGACATCCAGTGCGACACTACGTGCTGTCAGCGAAGGCACATAATCATTCGGCTTGTTGACACTAACCCCGCCATAAATGAATGCTGCTCCTGACCCACTTTCATTGTAAGCAGTCGGGCAGGACCTTGCAACGTATGCAAAGGGCGGCTGCCAGCTGTTTAACCACCATGTGTCAAGGGGCACATTGTTATCACGGAAAAAGCGCGCCAAGGAGACCGCCTGCATCACCTCTTTCAACATCTCGAAGATGCGAACATTGATGATGTTTTGCCCGGTAGGATCGTCCGGGTCCTGAACGGGAAATTGAAGCGCTGCGAAATCGTCATAGTACTGATTAAAGTGATCCGCAAAAGCCTTGGCATTGGGCGATTCATCTCTAACAGCCCCAAAAACCGATGCCTCTGTTAATAAAGAGACGGAAGCGGCGTCAAAAACGACGGAAGCCATTCCCGATTCGTCATCCACATAACGCTTCAGATTCATCTCATTCGGCACAAACCACATACGGCTTTGACCACCACCACCGCCAGAAAACTCCAGCAGGTTCTTGTAGCCTGGAATCGAAATCGTAGAGCTATCATAGGGAACCCCGGTAAGATTATCGATTCCCGTGGATAGGCACTTCATCACTCGGTCGGCCTCATACATGACCCAACCAAGGCGCGTGTTTTCAACTCTTCCCCGAAAGCCTCGATGCTGACGACCGGGAATCACAATCACGTTGTTGATCGAAATCGTACTCGAACCGTTGTTATCTAAGCGCAACAACGCATATTGATCTAGCCCATCTTGGCCGATACTAAATTGCATCGGACCGCTAAACTGATTCGGCGAAAGCCAGGGACGATCATCGACTTCGATTCCGCTAGGCAGATCTGTAGCATCGATGTAGATCGGGCGCTTCCAGTTCACACCATTGATCGTGCTGCTCATCTCTTGAAATTCGAAATTCAAGGCAAACGTTCCCACATTCGAGAAAAAGCGCACCTCCATCACATCGTCTTCCTCATTCCAAATGGGGCGGTAGCGAAGTATAAACCCACCGTACTCTCCTGGCTCGAAGAGGCCGTCGCCATCACCGTAATCCGTCCATTCCGAGACAGGATAAGCCGGTGGATCAAGCGTCACAGAAGGCGGCGTTGCTGAACCATAGACAGCTTGAATCGCCGTATAGAAATAATCCATATTGATCCCCTCGGTGCCCGCGGCACCTTCGTTGCCAACAAAGATGATCTGCTTGGATTCAGGGTCGTAAACTGCGCCTTGTAGGTCTTGCAACTGAGTGCCGACAAACTGGGCGGCTTTGTCGATAAGGACACCACCAACGTCGAGTGATGCAAAACTTGGCTGTCGTCCAAAAATGTTCTCATTAATAGGAAAATCTGTCTGCAACCCGTTTCCAGAACCAGGAATAGGCGTATGCGGGTAAGTTCCAGAGCTTGAATTTGGTATTGGCGAGAAGTCTGCCGATGAGCTAAAAGCATTAGTAAAACCATGCTGAGCCGACGCACCTACTGCTATCGACGACGTTGTATTCAATGTTATTTTAACAGAGTTAGGACTAAATGCTCCACGCACAGTCGTTGTAGCAAAGGCATTGGCTTGAGCAATTGAGCTAAACCCTCTAACCGGTAATTGAGGAGCAAATCCCCCGGAAAAATTACTCGCTGCTCCTATTACAGTACGCTCGATAGATATATCATGAGATGGACTAATCGCATCGCCTGCAACCTGGGCTAGCGCACCACTGGGCAGTGAAGTAACTGCACTTCTAACGATTGGGCTAGCCCCTCTCGCAAGCGTGCCACCTAATGGACCACTATATGCCGTCACTGCCCCGCTTATTGCTCCAGTCGTAAACGCCCCAACATAATCCAGTAAACCAGCATCATCATTGGTCTTATACTCAACTACAGCTCCAACGACTCCACCAACTACAGCTCCAACAACTCCAGGCAAAAAAGCGACAGTTCCAGAAGAGTCCTTAAAATTAACTGGATCACTGTAAGAGTATTGATATTGATTGTTTCCATCAATAATTCCTAAAGGATCTTTAGAAACGAACCTTCCAATATCAGCAGAATACACACGTGCTCTTAAGAAGACTAAATTACTGTTAGAAATACTCTCTTCCCCAGCAAAAAGCCACGGTATCCTAGCATTTACTCCCAAGTTTTTTCCGAAAACATCAAAATCAATAGCAGAACTTTCGGTCCCATCAGAACTCATCAGAATCCGACTAGAACCAATCCTATCCTTTAGAAGTAAAAGATTATCTTCCGCAGAATGATAATCTAACTTCGAATACCCGATCGTAGAAGAGCTAAGCCTCTGGCCTGAAGGGTCATATGATTCATATGTTTCATACGAAGAAGAATTTGGCGCAACAACATACCTGCGTGACTGATTTTCGACTATACTAGCAGTCCTGACACCATCACCATCATAGAAAAATTCGACAACTTCATTTCCTCCATGAATACGTATTAGAAACCCCCGGTAATCATAGTCAAAGAACCATTCTTCACCATTGAGGCTGTAGTGGGTCATATTGCCTTCTAAGTCGTAGCTAAACTTACCAATTTCATCTCCCTCTCTCAATATCTCCAATAACCGATTTTCATTACCGTAATGGTAAACGTGGTCCCTAACAACCGCCCCCCCATCAATCTCCAAAAGTCGCGTGCGGTTTCCGTTGCCGTCATATTCGTAGGAGACAATACGGTCATTCACATCAATAACCGCGTCATCGGAATAAGTAACGCTATCCAGCCGATTGAAATCGTCGTAGCTATATTGCTCTTTTTCGACGATGCCGCCGGGGCGAGTTGTAGTCAGCATTGTCGCCTGCCCCGCAGCATTCAAGGCGTAGTCAAATTCGACGATCAGTGTTCCATCTTTGGAGTGCTTGATGTAGTCTAGACGCCCCATCGCGTCATAACCATACTCAGTCAAAATTCCATTTCCGTGTAGCAGGGTCTCCAACAGCCCAGAGGTGGCATTGTAAGTATACGTCCATGCCAAACTACGGGTTACATTAGTAACCATTTTCAACCGACCAGCTGAGTCATAGCTATAGGTAATTTCTTCGCCACTCGGATAGATGATCTGGTCGATCCGATTATCCAAATCGAACCCATATTGAAGGAAGAGATCGTCGCTATCGCCACGAGTGCGATTCAGCGAAGTGACAACACCGACCAGTCGGCCAAGCTCATCATAATCATAGAATGTCGAACCGGAGGGATCGTGCATCTCGATTCGGCGACCACGAACATCATACACAAACTCCACGACTTCTCCGCTGCTGGCTTCGCGGCGAACCAATTGATTGAGATGGTTGAATATATTGGTCACCGTGATGCCATTGGCAGTCGTGACCGACTCAACCCGATTGTTCTGGTCGTACTGAGTCGCGGTGACATCCAAAAGCGAATCCACTTTTTCGACTTCAAACTGGAAGCTGGCATTTTGATCTTCAGTAATCGGAATCGTGATGAAAACGACATTCCTGCCATCGACCAAGGAACTTGTGCCTGTATAGGTCCTACCAAGGTATTCAAACTCGTAGGCATACTGTGCATTTGCCGTGCGCACCGGAGAACGGAGTTTAAATGAGTCTTCTGGATCTACGATAATCGGCACCAAGCTATACTCGCTATCGGATACGCCACCATCCGTAATCGTTGCATAAAGATAAAGCTGCTGGCCAACGAGCGAGAGATCAATCAGCCAAGCATAGTAATCTTCAAGGCTATCTTCACTAATACCTGAGGCAATCTGCGTAAGACCACTCGTAGGGTTAAAGTCCGTATCAACGAAAAGATCAATCTGCGCGTTACCCGCTTCGTATTGGTCTTTCCATGAGATATCAAAAACCGATCCGGCAGAAAGATGGATCGACGCAGTCAGATTGCTGGCAAGATTGCTCAGTTGAGGGACCTCGCCTTCTCCTGTAAGCGTGATTAACGATGTTGTAGTCTGAGGATCATTTGTGCTCACCTGCAGCACATCAGACAGCACCGTCGTTGAAGTTGGATCAAACTCGATACTAACTTCCCAAACTTCTGCGCCAAGTGGCTCTATAGTTCGCTGCGCCTCGCTTCCAGAAAGGACAACTGGGCCATCCACAGAAGAGCTAATACTTCCCAATACATACTGAGTGCCGGACTGGAATGTAATCCCATCTAAATCCACAACTAAAGGCAGTGTTCCCACATTGGAAATACTGAAAACCGCCATGCGGGTTCGTCCACCGGAACCGTCGTTCAATGTGTAGCTGAAATCATACTGCCTATCACTTGGAGAGGAGTCCGGCTCAAGAATCTGAATCGCAGGCTGGTCGAGTCCTACACCCGATAACTGTACGCTCACCGAAGATTCATCCGGATCATCGCTTTGAAGCACCAATGTATCCAGCAGTGGACCGTCAGCACTAGGCTCGAAAGCAATGGTGACATCCCAGGACTCGTTTTGCTGAAGTGCCACTGAAGAAGATGTCAGATCAATTACATTTCCACTGGCATCAGCAATGGAAAGCACTAGAAAGTGAGTTCCGTCCGAAAGTGAAATACCATTAATCGGCACAAGGAGTGCGGCTTCACCTAAGTTTGTTAGCGTCACTGTGCCGATTGCTGATTCAAGACCGACTCCATCAGCCTGTGTCGCAGGAAAAGATAAGATACGATCATCAGTAGGCGCAAGCGAGTCAGTAACGGATATATCCATAGCCGTGACACCAGAACCTGTAAGACTCACAGTCACTATACTCTCGTCCGGATCGTCGCTCAAGATCTGCAGCCCATCATCAATCTGACCCAATGCGCTGGGATCAAAATTCAGCGTAGCGGTCCAAGTTTCGGCATTTGCGCCCGCGAGACTAGCACTACCGTTTGCGAGATCGATAGCCCCTTGCACATCGCTCACGAGCGATACCAGAGAGTAGCTGGTGCCATCCAAAAGTGAGAACCCATTTTGAGAGACAGTGAGCGAACCAGTGCCCCCATTCGTCAAAGTTATTGCGGAAGTGTAAGCATCGCCTCCCATCCCATCGTTGATCACATTGCCAAAATCGACTAAGAGATCCATTGGTGCTCCGGAGGCATCCTCAATCAGAACATCAGGTATTGGTTTACCCGTTCCCTGTAAGGTTACCGAGACCGATGGTTCATCAGGGTCATCGCTTGTAATCGTCAAAGTCGCACTTGCAGCACCCACACCCACAGGATCGAACTCAATCGTCCCAACCCAAGTTTCTTCGCCGCCCGGATTCACTACATCGGGAAGAGCATTGAAAGGCTCCGAGCTGCTAAGGTTGCTGAGCGACTCTGAAACCCGGAACTGCCCATCACCACCAGCTATCGAAATTGATGAGACATTCAGATTCGCATCCCCTTGATTGGATATAGTAATCGAAGCTAGACCGCTATCATTGCCTACCCCATCGGCATCAACTTCACCAAAATCAAGAACGAGATCGTTTGCTGGCAAGTCAGAGTCTGTCACCTGAATGTCCGGCTCTGGGTCGAGAATAGTAAATGGTGTTGAGTCGTAGTCGATTCCATTGCCCGAATTCTTATTATTACTCTCATTAGACTCGGCGACATCATTTCCGCTATCAATAACTACACCAAAGTAGAACTGAGTCCCAGATCCCGAAAATGGATTTGCAGCCGGCAAGGCCACAGGAGCTGAAGTAATACGAGTCCCAGTCCCGGGACTAATAGAAGACAAAGTGTAGGTTTGAAGCTGATAGTCATTGGCGTCCCCAAAGGATGTATCTGTAGAGAGATAGAACGTAATATCATAGCTACCCGAGGCCGTATTGCCAAAATTGACTACAGAAAGCTGAATCTCAGCCGATCCTCCCCATGTTGGACTAACGTTGAACGCCTCAAAGGGGGTGGATGTGTTGTCACCAAATAGACCATTATAACCAGCAAGATCAGGTGCCGCGCTCAGTATAGATGCGCCAAGAAAAAATACTGAATATATGATGTTTTTAAATGTTATCGATACGGAATTCATAGCAGTAGATCGCGTAGGAATGTTATATCACGGGAGGGTGCTCGTGGTGATAATTGGCTCTGATAAAAATCGCTGTTCGGATAGGACTTCTCCCTCGAAGCTGACTTTTCGGGTAAAGAGAATGCCATCCTGAGAATTTAAGTAAACATCCACGATCCGATTATCATAGAAAGCAGTAAATAGCATCGTAAATTCGGTCTTTCTTTGGGAGATTCGGAAGTCTGGATCATCAAAATTAATCTGCAGACCGTCGAAAGCAGCGACAGGCATTCGAAGCTGTTCACCATCAACACTAACGCTCAAATCGACGACTCGCGCTTTTGAAGCCGACCATCCTTCAAGAGAGAAAACCGACCTGAATTGCCTTTCATTTGGCAGAGCATGCTCCACCAAAGCGTCATCCAATCGCTGAGTAATGTTTTTTTCAGACAAATCTCCATCGGAACAGCCCACCACTATTAAAACAAGCGAACAAAGCAGAGTAGAACATCTGAAATCGAACTCCATCACACTAAAGAACAGTTAAATTTGTTCCAGATCAAATATTTTCTGAATGATTATGTTAAATTTTAGCAACAACAACTTTATCTCATTTATGGCAGAATAAAATAATCCACGGGCTATCGCTAAGGTAGCCAAATCAATCTCCGTCCTGGAGCCAAAACGCCAATGGAAGCCAAATCGCTGGGAATTACCTGACTGAGTTCTTCCATGATGACGGCATTAATCTCCGTTGCCGTACTACCTAGAAATTCATCCAAGCCGAAAAACGTCAAAAATCATAGCCACCATCAGGCATTAAGCATTGTCTGAGAATCCGAAAATAGCCAAACTTTCATCCGAAACATCGTTCCTTGACGGTCATCTCTCACAAATGTCAGCCAAACGCAGGCGTTTTCACTGAATCCGTACAGCAATAAAGAACAAGCTGACTCAACTCACTTTCAGTAGACAACGTAATTTGATCGGCAAAAAGCCTACGCCACCTCGCGATGGTAGTAATTCAGGAGTCCGCCTAATCGGGAGTGCTTGACCACCCTACCCTCGCCGCCTAATGCCTGCTCGTGCTCGGGGCCAGGAAACGGAATCATATTATCCAAACCTTGGTGATTCCGTTCTGAGTGGTAATGCTCCAAATACTGCTCAATGGCTCGACGCACCGAACCTTCGCCTATCAGGATTAGCTGGTTCAAGCATTCATGCTTGATGGATCGGACAAACCGTTCAGCAAACGCATTCAGATTCGGTGAACGCGCCGGAAGCTTGAGCGCCCTGACATTCACGCTGCGAAAAACTTTACCAAAGGCTCTGGTAAAATTACTGCCACGGTCATGAATGAGGTAGCCTCGGCGGCCAAAGCCTTGGATCGGCCCATCAAAACCAGTCAGTTCTCTGGCTTGCTGCTCACACCACTCACCGGTCGGGTGCTCAGTCATACCACCGAAAATCACCCGACGACTTTCCAAGTGAATGAAAAAGAGCACGTAGTAGGTTGCTAGATGGAATCCAGACCAATCCTCAACGGTAAAGAAATCGCAGCCCCAGGTCACATCTTTGTGCCGAGCAATGAAATCGACCCACCTCGTTTGTTTCCTGCGCTCTGGTGCTGGATCAATACCGTTACGCTCCAAAATCTGACGAACCGTTTCTTTGCCAATCGAATGGCCCAGGTTGTTCATCCGATTGGCAATGTCCAAAGAACCTGATCTCGGATTTTCGTGAGCCATCCGAACGACCAGCTCCTCCACCTCTCTCGGTTTTCGAGGTCGGCCCGGGTATTGCCGCTTCTTGGAACCATCAAACTTCTGCGCGACCAGCCTTCGATGCCAGCGATACAGCGTATCGGGCGACACAAGGTTAGCGTATTTATCGATGGCTTTGCCTAATTTCTTAGCTTTCTCCGCGAGCACCTTGCGTTGAGCATCCACCAATTTAGGGCACTTCTTTTTGAGATGATACTGCAATACGCGAACTTCCTCCTACAGATAATCAATCGCATCCAACAGTTCCTGATTCAGTCGATCAGTGAACAACGCCAGCAGATTCGCCAACAATACTTTTCCTTCCATGCGAATCAATTTGACGTAGCTGCCGGAAGTCTTCAATCCTCGCATTTATGCGGTCGGACGAATTTCTAGGCAGTACGGGGATAAAGTTTGTACGAATCGACTGCGAAAGGGTTATGAAATACATCCCGCAGGCCGACCACCTTCTCCGCTAAAACTCTTCGTTGAGCATCGACCAATTTGGGACACTTCTTTTTTCAGATGATGCTAGAGTGCACGAATCTCTTCCTGAAGATAATCGCATCCATAAGTTCCTGATTCAGTCGATCTGTAAACAGCGCCAACAACTTCGCTAACAATACTTTTCCTTCCATTCGAACCAATTTGAAGCCGCTACCGAAGGACCGCAATCATTGCATTCATGCGGTCGGATGAATTTTTAGGTAGTACGGGCTGACTGCGCCCTGAGATTCGGCAAAGCAGCTATTGTAGGATCTGTTCTACCTGAACGAAGGCGTCGACCCGTTTCTCTATGTCTTCGAGGGGCGGATTTTCACTTTCGATCCAGTGTTGAATGCTCTTGAGTTGCTCATCCTCGATTGATGTCTGGATCATGATCTCCACAGGCGCCATCTCTTCCATTAACCCTTTGAAATTGATGATCTCCCACCGAGGACCGCGACTCCAAACTGCGGCATACATTGACTTGGCCTTGAGGATATTGACCCTGGCGCTCAAGCAAGCGTTATAGAACATGCGGTGGACGTCTTCCCAGCTTTCGTTCTTTTTGTCGCAGTAGTAATCGTGAACGACCGAGGCTTGGCGATATCTTCCAACAAACGGAGGACCTACGATCGACCACAGCGCCCTCGGGATGGAAGCGCCATCCACGATGGTTCCCTTAGGGACAAACCACGACTTGCCATCTGGATCAATATATTGGAAGTCTTCCAAGAGTTGCATGTCACGGTGGCTGCCATCTCCAATGATCCAGACTACGGCAACACGGCCGATGAATTGCCCATCATCTGCATGGGTTATGCCTGCTGTGGAAAGGAACGCGATGATGAGTCCAGATAGAAGCTTGGTTTTCGATCTCATTGGTCAGGAGTTTCAGTTGAAGGGTGCTTTTTGCTTTCTGAAAGCAGTTTGATGATTTCCTCGCGGTTCTCCACGATGACAGGGCGTATTCTTTCCCATAGTAGTATGGCATTGCGATTCATGATGTCGGTGATTGCTAGAATCGCCTCTTGTTCTGCGTTGTTCGTGGGGATGTCGGTGATTTCCTCCCAGAACTGCCTTCGGATCGTTGGATGGGGGTGCACATTGGCATGTTTGACGACCGTAAACTTCTGGGAAAATGATTCAGGAAACCCATCGGTCGAATCCATATCAACTGCGTCGACCGCGAAGTTGATGAAGGTTTCTTCCCCGGCACCCGGCTGGCGATATTGCTTGCCGGTGCTGAGGAGCAGACTCAGGTCTTCGTAGATCTCACGGGTAATGAAGTAAAACTCTGGCGTCTCTCGCAGGCCGACATCGATAAAGCGATTATTGGAGATATCACCTTTGGACAGTTCGATCATGATCTGCGCAGCCACGTAGTCTGCCTCAAGCTCTTGCAACCAATTTGCGGTCGCCGATGACTCCATTCCCAGTATGACGCTGACGCCATCCAACGCACTGGGTTCGAGTGCGTTGACTTTGCCATCGTGCTCCATGAGGACGTGGCCGATCTCGTGCGCCATAGCGAACATTTCAATGCCTCGGTGATAAAGGCTTAGCACTATCAATCTATCCGCATCTGGTTTAATGCGTTCACGACTACCCAGCTCAAGAAATTCCAAGATGACCAACAGGTAGTCGTGTAGGATTTCGGGATTGTTTTCCAAGGCTCGGTAAAAAGCTTCTTCACTGGAGTCGATGACGACGTATTGTCCCTCTTCCCTCATCACAATCGTCTTGGCGACTACTTTTGCTATCTCATAGGCAAATTCGAAGAAGCGGATATTAAACAGAATCATCGAACGGCCATCATCCTGATTCTTGCCAACGATAACGTTGATCTTCTTAATGGGGAGTGAACCCAAGATGGGTTCAGGAATGGCTTCGTAGCCAATGGATGATGCGGCTGCTTGCACATCATCGTAATATCCTTTCAGCATGAAGTGAACTCCGGGCATCTCATACTTCGTGGAAACTCGGTCGCTGAACATCGCAATCATTTCTTTTGAAATATCTTCAGCAACGATCTCTTGTGAAAGCTGATCCAAGAAGCTGACCATTTCATCATAGTCGACTTTATGACGGTATGCTGGATTCTGAGTGTAGAACTTTTGTTGGATGACTTCGAGCGTTTTATAGCCTTCATCGTTCTCCGACAGCAGAGGCTTCGATGCCGGGATGGTTGCCTCAGCCAGAGTCGACTCTTCTTCGGCATTTACGTTTCCAAGAACCAGAAATGAAAACAGAGATATTAATAATTGCACAGCTCTAGTTTGAATGCCAGTGACTAAGCTGTATGATCTCGCATTGTGTGACGTTTTGTTGACACTGATATTACTAGCATAGAACATTAATAATGATAAAAATGGCCTGCTAAGAGAAATGTCAATTCCCTATATTATAAATAATATAATTTCATCATTAGAACTTTTTTGCAGAGCCAACCATAGGCATGGGATTTACGGCCATTCCAAGTCCCTTGAAAATTTAAGCAATAAAGTAGCTTCTCGGTTATCAACTTATTCGATGCGGTAGAAGCAGAACTGGTTAAGATCGCTAATCGGCAGGACTTGCGTTTCCGCTCAAGTCCAACGGCCAATACGTTATCCTAAACCCTTTCTGACTTCATCATAGCATCTGCCCTAAACTTCACCTACGCTCCGCACATCCAAGCAGCCTGCCCGCCTCTCACTGCTTCTCCCTCGTAAAACCGACAGGTTGCTCTTGCATCTTTCAGCCCGTACTACCTAGAAATTCATCCGAGAAGGAAAATACCAAAAATCTCAACAATCATCGGGGCTTGAGCATTGCCTGACATTCCGAAAATCGCCAAACTTTCATGCGAAGCATAGTTCCTTGACAGTCATCTCTTACAAATGCCAATCGAAATCAGGGGTTTTCGCCGAATCCGTACAGCACAAAGGACAAGCTGATATCACTTGCATTCAGTGCAGCAAAACTTCGCCAACCCAAAGCTGCAAAGCCTCGCGATGGTAGTAGTTCAACAGTCCGCCCAAACGGGAGCCCTTGACCACCCTACCCTCGCCGCTAGCTGACTGCTGATGCTCCGGGCCAGGAAACGGAATCATATTATCCAATCCTTGGTGATTCCGTTCTGAGTGATAATGCTCCAGATACTGCTCGATAGCTCGACGCACTGAACCTTCACCGATGAGGATCAGTTGATTCAAGCATTCATGCTTGATCGATCGGACAAACCGCTCGGCAAACGCATTTAAGTTCGGTGAACGTGCCGGAAGCTTCAGCGCCCGGATATTAACACTGCGAAAAACCTTCCCGAATGCTCTGGTAAAGTTACTGCCACGATCATGAATGAGGTAGCCCCTGCGCCTAAAGCCTTGAATCGGACCATCAAAACCGGTCAGTTCTCTGGCTTGTTGCTCGCACCATTCGCCAGTTGGGTGCTCGGTCATACCACCAAAAATCACTCGACGGCTTTCCAAATGAATGAAGAAGAGCACATAGTAGGTTGCCAGATGAAAACCGTTCCAAGCTTCGACAGTAAAGAAATCGCAGCCCCAGATCACATCTTTGTGACGGGCAATGAAGTCGGCCCACCTCGTGTGTTTCCTACGCTCAGGCGCTGGATCAATACCGTTACGCTCCAGAATCTGGCGAACCGTTTCTTTGCAGATCGCATGCCCCAGATTACACATGCGATTGGCAATGTCCAAAGAGCCGGAACGCGGATTCTCGCGAGCTATTTGCACAGCCAAGTCCTCCACTTCTTTCGGCTTTCGCGGTCGGCCTGGATACGTCCGCTTCTTGGAACCATCAAACTTCTGTGCCACCAGCCGACGATGCCAACGATACAGTGTATCGGGCGACACAATATTCGCGTATTTTTCAATGGCTTTGCCTAATTTCTTGGCTTTCACAGCAAGAACTTTGCGTTGAGCATCAACCAATTTGGGACACTTCTTTTTCAGATGATGCTGCAATACACGAATCTCCTCCTGAAGATAGTCGATGGCATCCAGTAACTCCTGATTTAGCCGATCCGTGAACAACGCCAGCAGCTTCGCCAATAATACCTTTCCTTCCATACGAAGCAATTTGACGCTGAAGCATGACGTCCGCAATCCTTGCATTTATGCGACCGGGATGAATTTTTAGGTAGTACGGGGTCGACGTACCTGCGGAGACATGTGAAATGCGAAAAATTGCGAAACGGTTATGAAATCCGTAAGCGTCACGTGACCACGAAAGCAATTAGGGCGAAGACTTTTCTAGTCTAACAACAAAAACTTTGCGTGTTGGTTTGCCTAAATTAAGTCCCCCCTCCACACCGAAATTAGTCGTTGCTATGCCATTGGTCGACTCGTGGGACCCAAACAAAGTGGCCCGATACTCAACAGTGCCATCATCAAGAGTAAATATGGTAATCTCATCAACAATGGCCGCATGCCCAACCCATTTGTTTCTGCTGCTACTCCACTCCCAGTATTGAACAAAATCACCTTTGCGTACCTCGCTTAACTCTGAAACGGAACTGCCCAAGTCTGATACCGACGTTAACGCATACTGAATCCCCGTTAGTTTCACATGTTCAAGAGGGTTTGTTGTCCAATCAGGATCACTCAAATCTACATTACTACTAACTATATTAATAGCATTTTTTACCTTTCTCCACTTCGCATCTGTAAGCCTGTGTTTTACGATACCCCCTACCACAGCAGAGAGGAAGGTCGTACAGCCTATAGTTTGATTAATTGAATCATGACCGTAGGACCACCCCCAATATTTAGATACTCCAATCTTTTTAGCGATAAGAAGTGCTCCAGTCGTGTCAGGCATAGATCGCGCAATCAATGACGGGAGGTCCCCGTTGTTTGAAAATGCCGGTATTAGACGCTCTGCAAGAGCAAGCATCCTTTCGGTTGAGATACCCTGATCTGCAATCTCACTAAAATCGTTCAGCATAAGCCTTTGGCCAAATCGCTCTCCTGCCATTCCCGCTGGCGAAAATAACCCAACTTCCAATATCAGCTTTCTGCCTTCTTTATCTGCAATCTTAAATACTTCCCATTGATCACGAATAAATGAATATGCTAGTCTCTGCAAGGCTACTCGGTTGCTAAAAGTATGAAGAGCCCAATCTGAATGCTCGATCGCGTCAATGCCTGGTTGAGGACCTCGGTGATATTTCACATAGCCAGCTTCCGTGTCCCCTATGAACAAGGGCAGGATTGACACTTTTCCTTCAGCATAGAGCCTCGTTGCCCTTGCAATTCGAAGCAAATCAACTCCAGCACTCTCACCTAAATGGTTTTGATGGAGCTTAGCGTAGTCCAGCAGCTTTTCTGTATACCGGAACAGAGAGACCATCTCTTGAGGTGAAGCAAAGACTGGATCTTCTTCTGACCCGCTAATGTTTTTAAAAAGGCGATCCTCCACTCGTTGGAACGCATCATTCAACTTAGCTTTCTCAAAAGCAATTTTCCTTTCATACAGGCTAGCACTTTGAGCACTACTCGTCTGACGATCAAAAGGTGATCCTGGTGGTATTATTCCAGCGGT
This sequence comes from Cerasicoccus frondis, assembly GCA_031296915.1. Lineage (GTDB taxonomy): Bacteria > Verrucomicrobiota > Verrucomicrobiia > Opitutales > Cerasicoccaceae > Cerasicoccus > Cerasicoccus frondis. The sequence goes on from JAVDPC010000001.1 coordinate 296,444, forward strand.
CACAGAAGCATCGGCGACTGATATCGAATCGATCTGAGCAAGATCTGTAATATTCTCTGTTTCCTCCATTTTCGCATTAAACTTGGCTAGTTCTAAATCTGTCTTAAAGAGCCTTTTTTCTGCTTCTAAATTAAGCTGCTTGAAGGACTCAATTTGTGGAGCAAGTTGCGTAGTTATCGCGTCTTTGCCTAGTAAATTGTATTGATTGAAAAGAGGGACTTTATCTTCGTAAACTGTATGCTGGTTACGCAGGGCATCTACTCTGAAGTCCAAATTTTCAGAGGTGCTTTCAAAAACTTCATCTAATGTCTTGGTGAGCTCTCCTTCGCTATCGATTGACAACAGTAGCTCATGCCTACGACCATCTGTTAATCCACCTCCATCATACTTTCGAAATAAGCTCTCGTAATTGAGAACGAATGAGCTTTGCCCAGATGCCATACAAGCAACCCCTATTAAAACAAAGAGATTCAACGAACACTGTTTAAATCTCTGACTGAGCATAAGGATGTTCATCTAATGCGCCTTTGATTCTTTGCTCATAACGTTCAATCCAATCTGAGTATATGAATGAAGCTGGCAGCGACCTTAGGTCGTGAATGACAAACTCTAACTCTTTAAGTATGTCATGACTTTCGTCAGCCAGTAGGGCCGACTCAATTTCATCGTCCTCTAGCTCAGCCTCTTCTAACAATGCACTCGCTTCTCCAAATCTCCCAATTACTTTTCTCAACCTCAAATACGCACGTTCATCGTCAATAATACGCTGAATCTCCGGCTGTATCTGTAGTTTGTCTTCGTTATACTGCCGCTTATAAGGCTCCAGCCTTCGATAGTTTATTTCCTTCTCATACAAACAATACCGGAGGGCATCTGCACACACCGCTTCCAGCATTTGCAGACTGACTCGCTGCGAATCATGAGTCGATTCGTAAGCCGTTTGAATCTCAAGATAGTTGTCACGACTGATCTCTGCCACTTCGCTAGCATCTAGCGATACTTCATTGAATCGTCTTACCGCATTATGGAAAACCTCCATCTGCTCTCTCTCAACATCGTTCTTAGCATAGTAATATCCCATATTAACTATAGGAAGACTCTCTAGTATCGCATGCAAAAAACCCACGAACGAACCACTATACTGAGCGTTCACTGAACCTTCTCCATCACTAGCATCGCCACCTTCTCCATAAGACCAAGTATATGTAAAGCTAATTGAGTAACTGCCACGCAAATCAATTGAACCTGAATGACCAATAGGAAGTACCGATTCGAGCACGTTGTGTTTTGAAACACCAACCAGGCCGGCAGCGTAAGCTATATCATATCCATCGGATTCCTCAATTTCTTCCAATGCTTTCGATACCCCTGAAAGTTTCCTCCGGACTTGTCTCAATTCCAAAACCCTGGTCTCCCATTCACTAAAGTCTTCAATCAAAATCTCCAAGTTAAGTTCTCTACTACTTGCTGGTGTAGAGTCTTTGAGCTTTTCATAAAACGTGGCTAAGCTCTCCGAGGCCTCCTCTAACTCTCTAGAATTCCTTTCATATACCTCGACAAAAGTTCGATGCCATCTCACAGGCAAATCAGCTTTGACCAGCTGTTTGGAGTGCTCATACGCCTTGTCATCGACCCAAGTTTTGAACTTATCACCGAACTTCGCATCATCAAATAGTCCAGCATATGAAATGTTGGCACATGCCGCCCAACCCAAAAGCTGTAGGATAAGTTTCTTCATCGCTAGTGCCTAATTCTCGCCCTCATCCAGACCTCCGACGACAATCGGAATATTATTGTCATCAAGGAGTTCCCTCAACGTTTGATTGCGAAGATAATGCTTCAATTCCTCAACGTATAGCCTGTAAAGGCTAATTCTCGCCTGGGTATTTCTTAGGTATTTTTCCTTAAACGACGTTATGTTCTGGATAACATCGTCGATGCCTTGCGTATCAAATGAGGCAAGTAACCTTGTCATCGATGCGACCTCCTCTTGATCCAATCGATCTACATCTTCAGCAGAAATGTCTGCCATTATCGATGCCAACAAGTCTCTAAGTTGATCTCGCGTTTCAGGCAAAGTTACATCTCGCGTTTCAAGCAAGACTAGCAAACTACGATTGAGAGGACTGGCATCCACCTCTTGGATGTAGCGGGCTACAGGATCCAGATCCTGCAGAATGGCCGCTTTATAGTGCTTATGAGCGAATTCGGATAGTAAATGCAGATAGGTTTCGGTCGTAACTTTCTCAATTTCAGTTATGTCACGGTCTTGCAGTCTTGCTCGGAGTTGCCCAATTCCGCAGTAAACTTGGATTCTATTTGCTAATTTGGCAGACTGGTCAAAAATTTTGGGAAATAAATCATCGATTTGAAAATAGAGGAATACCCCAGATGACTTCTGATTACTATGTGCATTTGAACCAGAAACGACAATGGAGTCGGAATGCGCCATAGTAATCTCAATATCGCCTTCATATCGGTTCAAGACATGGATAGTCCCTGGTCTGAAGGTATTGGTTACACCATTCTGGCTAACTTTAATACTTTGTGCACTAGGCCCGGAGCCAATATCCACACAGACGTAAGGCAATGCACTAGGATACAGGCCATCAGTCAAACCACACCCCTTTATAGCAATCTTACCCCTTGACGAATAGTCGACCCGAGCGGTGGCTGGCTCATCATCTCTTGGAAAATTTCTATCATGCCACCCTCCCCATGCAGCAATAAAAGTAGTATATGAACCTTGGGCGACGTAAAGCGGGGATATCAGGCGGAAAGTATGACCGCCAATTTGAGGAGGCACTCCAACCTGGGTAAAAGGATTGAAGTTTTCCAATATATTGCCCTGGAAGCCTTCCGCTAGTTGTTCGTTTACGAATTCCTCAACAATTATTTGAACTTTAGTCGGTACATCTTCATCGTCTGTGGTGCTTTCTGTCTTTGTAGAAGTATAGTTACCCGTTGTGCTGAAACTTTGCCGCGCATTGCGACCAAGTTGGTATGACCCACTCACGCCAAAGGAGAAATTTGTCACCGCACCATCTATCTTGTTGTAATTATCGAAATCACGGATGCTATTATCTGATACCTGATTGATTTCCATCTGGAGATCCCCAAGTATTGCCTTGTAGACCGCTAGCCTCAACTTCTCTTTGCCAGGCTGATTAAGCATCTGCAAAATCCTACCGTTCTTTGAAAGATCGAGTGGAATGCCTCTCACTTCATCGACTATGGTTATCTTTTTAGGTTCACTACCAAATGGGTTTCCGCCCAGACTCTCCTCTGGCTCATGCACTGAGGCCAAGTAAGGATAGAAAATTGATCCACCATCATCTAGCCAGCTTTGCGGGGAATCCAAGTCCTTATCACACCAGTAGACCCATTCTTCGAACTCAAGCACATCAAAATGCGTGGAAACGTCCCTAGCCAAATCAAAGTCCTTCTTCCTCAAAGCCCAAAGAAGTGGATGTGGTGCCTTCAGCTCATGATGCTTTACAGGAATCAACCCACCCTCGAGCATTGCTTTTGCATAAACCATTTTATCACTAGCAACCAATGCAATGAATGCGACAGTAGTATTAGTCTCCTTTATCTCTTCTGGCAGCAATCCACGATAGATATAAAACTCCATATTATAACGATTATTCGCAATCGCTAGCCTGGCATGTTCAAGAGTGTAGGTGACATTAAACCTAGTTTTTATCGCATTCAGTATGCTAGGATTATCGCATCGCTTGATAGCTGCTGTAATAAGGTTGTCACCATTTTCGTCCGCGACATCCCACTGATAGCCATCCGGGATCTGCGCTGGATGCGCCATGACAAACTTATTCATTGAGTCAATTAACTCAGTGTGCGTCATGGCATCCGAGCTTCCAAAGCCCCAAAAGATAGCCATCAATAGTGCTAGGCTTACATTTTTCATATTTTGTAGTAGTAGATGTCTGCGACTTTTACCAATAGCCACAATCACTGGTAGCACGAACAAAGAGCAATATTGCTGTGCTAGAAATTAATAAGTATCTAGCCTTGAAAGCGCAACTCTGATTTTTCTTGGCAACTTTGGCTGGCTGGATGAACCGCAAGCAGCAGTTGGTGATCGAATATCTGCTCGAGGAGAACCGGAACCTCAAGGAACAGTTCGATGCCACAGGTAATAAGTTGCGTTTGAACTAAAAGGAACGTCGGAGCTAGGCCAAGAAAGGAAAGAAGCTCGGCTGGGCACAGCTGCGGTGGTTTGCCAATCTGGTCACCCCGAAAACTTCAATGACCTGACATCGCCGCTTGATCGCGCTCAAATATACAGCCAAGCGCACAGTTAACACCGACGGCCAGAAGCGGATGCAAACCATTCGGCAGCTGTGCATCAAATTCGCACAAGAAAATGACGACTGGGGCTATGGCCGCATTCAAGGCGCACTGGCCAATCTTGGCTATGATGTCTGCGAATCTATGGTTGGCAACATCCTCCGGCAAACGGTATCCTCCCCTCCCCTGAACGCGCCAAACGCAAGCAGTGGAAACGGTTCATGCGAAACCAACTATCAGTGATCTCCGCCGCCGATTTCTTCACGACAGAAGTCTGGACGCCACACGGACTGGTTCGCTACCTGAGCTTTTTTGTGATCAACATCGCTAAACGCGAAGTCCAGATTGTCCACACTGGCTGTCAGGTCAATGGCGAGGTCATGTGCAACTTGGCACGAGAGCTCACTAACGATTTCGATGGCTTACTTCGGGGCATGAAATATCTCATAGTAGACAACGATCCGCTCTACACTCCTGCCTTCATTAATATCATCGAGAAGTCCAGCGTGAAAGTGGTTCCGACAATGAGAGGCTGTCCTGAGCAAAACGGCTACGCGGAAAGCTTTGTTAAATGCATCAAACGCGAGTGCCTCGACCATTTCATATTCCTCGGAGAAAATTCGCTCAAACGCGCTATTTCTCAATATATGAAGCATATTCACCATGAGCGCAATCACCATGGGTTGGACAATGTGATTCCATTTCCCTATGCCTCCGCTAAGGCCGATGAATCCTCAGAGATTCGTAAATTTGAGCGGCTCGGTGGCCTCTTAAATTACTACTACCGAGACAACGGAAAAGAGGAACTAAAAGCAGCCTAAAAATCCACAGTAAATTGTTCCGATTTTCTATTTTATGAAACTTATCTCCGCAGGTCAGACCTGTGGGGATGCAAACCGAATTCCCCTGTTTAAAGGGGCAAAAAGCAGCAATAGGGACAAAACGGCGCAAAATTGATTTTATGAAATAGATCACGCTAGGCGAACCTGCGGGGATAAAGTTTGTACGAGAGAGTTATGAAATACATCCCCGCAGCCCGACCAATGTATGAAAACTCGGGGGCAAACTTCTTGTTCAAAAAAACCCGAGAGATGAATACAATAAGAGTTATCTCTTTTGAACGTTGAAGTTCAGCTTCCCCTAACTCAGTTAGGATATTATCCGAGAAAACGCAACGTCTTGAATTTGGGCTGCTATAGAATTCGGTGCTAAAAACACCCGAAATACGGCTTAAACAGAGAGGTTTCCAGCAATTAAGGGAAATGCATCTCATACATGAAAAATGAGATGGCGGAGTGCGCGGTGTCGTAAGTCGAACTAACTTTGAGTTGAATTGCGTTGTCGGGTTGCCGGGTGCTCGCTGGCGTGGGGAGGCGTTTGCCGTCGAACCGTTCCAACTACCGACCGGATACCTTGAGAAGATTATGGGGCCGGAGACGGATTGCCAGACCAAAGGCGCTGCCGATCAACACCCGATCCACCTTGCCCAAGGATGGGCGCAGGAGCTTGCCAATACGCCGGGCTTCACGATTACGCAAATCGCTGAACGCGAGGGATTTTCACGCACGCACATTCGGGGCATTCTACGCTTGGCGCGGCTTCCCTCAGACGTGCAGAAGGCTCTAAGCAGCCTTACCAATCCCGCAGAAATCGCCTTTTACAGCGAGCGACGGCTGCGAGGCCTAGTTTATCTCAGCGCCAAGGAGCAACGCGCGGGATTCGCTAAACTACAGCAGCGATGGGAGGCGCAAAGCAGGCGTTAAGCCTGACTATGAATCAAATAGAGCGGTGATATTGAGGCAATAAGCCGCCGAATAACGTTCAATTTCGGTTGCACCATTTGATTCAACATGAATCGAATAGGATAAGCCATTGAAGTAAAGCGGCTTAGATGCGACGCAAAACACGCCATTTTGCGATGTGAATAACTTCGCTGCGAAAAATTCGCCGCCATGCGGCGGGTATTATTGGATTTGTCCAAGATTGGGAGATCCCGAGAAACGGGAAGATTGTACAATGAATGGCATTTGGCCATTCAGCGGCCCATAATGAGCCAGACGGTGCCCGCGCCGATCAGCAACCCCGGAATCAATCCGCAGACCCAAAAGCCGACCAGTTCGGCGAGTGTGACGATAGCAAAATCTCCTTTGAGCAAGGCGATTCCCTTTTTGATCTTGGAAATTCTTTCCATTGGTTGTGATTCGATATTTCTCGTGATTGGCAATTGGAAAGCAAAAACAGGCGTTGGTTCATGCGAACCATGCAGTGAGAGACACATCAAGCTTAAACACTCTAATAGATGCGGTGTTTTTAAAGGCATGTCACCTAGTATGATGTTCAGGTGTCTAATTCCTATGAAGCCCTCATCCACAATCTTCGCCATTTGCGCGAAATGAACAACTTGACGCAGGAGCAAGTTGCGGAAAAAGCTGGTATCGACTACAAGCATTATCAGGGAATCGAAGCCGGACGCCGACCCGAGTTGCGCCTGTCCACGGTCGAAAAGCTGGCCAGCGCCTACGGCAAACAAGCGTGGCAGTTGCTACGCTCGGCTCCAGCGGACAAGGCGATTGATAAGCTTGGGCCAGGTCGCCCTGCCAAAAAAGCTAAGAACACGCCATTACGAGATTCAGATTGATTGGCGAATGGCCACAGCTTAGGTTCAATACATTGCCGAGAATGTAACTAGGCACAGATCAAACTGCAATTCTGAGGCAGTTATACACGAATCCCACGAGAGTGCGTGTATATTTCTTATATAAGACGCCCGTTATCAATGTTGGTTCGCCTTACAATGATTGACGCATACCCCGGCTTTGGCTCCGGCTGAGTGTGCGGCGGGGCGGCTGGATGCGCTGAAGGGGCGAAGGCGGCGGCTCACGCAATTTCTTCAGCAGTTGCCCTTTGGCAATTTGCTCGGCAATCATGCGGGAGCGTTGAGCCAACTTAATGGATTCTTTCGCTAAAGAGTCGGACAGCTTGGCCTTCGTCGCCAAATCCATTGCCAAGGCGCGTTCGCCGAGACGCAGCAGATTTTCCCGCAAGGCTTCCTTATCCGAAGTGTAAATCTTGATCTTTCGCCGCGCCCGCGAAATCGACACGTACCACTGATTGCGATTCGTCGCCGCTCGATTTTGCGAGTCCGAAAATAAAACCGTATCCACGGTTTTACCTTGAGAGGCGTAAGACGTGACGGCGTAACCGAGATTGGCTAGACGCTGCGTAGGCGCCAAAGTTTTGCGCTGGCCCCGGTCATCGACGACTGCAATCTTGCCGCTTTTAGCGATACGGGAAACCGTCACCAACTCGCCGTTGACGATAGGTTTGCCATCGGCGGATTTGCCATTGAACTTCATTTGGAGGCAATCACCCGGAGCCAGATCAAGCTCGCTCTGGCGAGCGACCACGAAGTGCTTGGACTGCTTGAAGCTGACTGTCGTCACCTTCCCATTTTTACACAGGGATAAGCCTTGTTCGCTGGCGCTCTCGACTTTTGCGAGTTCGCCTTTGCCGAAACGACCGTACTTTTTGATGAAGTAAACGTAGTCGCCTTGCTCGTAGTAACGCGCATCGCGCTTTTGCGCATTATCCAGGTCGCGGCTTTCGTAGAAAGCCAGCTTCGTATCCTTCCCCAACTGGCCCTCGTCCTTTAGGCGCTGACGCACCGCCGCATTGACGGCGTGAATTTCGTCCCAAGTTTGGGAGACAATTAGAGTGCTTTCCCCAGCCTTACGCACCTGCAAATAATCATCGGCGAGTGTCGCCTGTCGGCTCGCCTCGTCGACTTCCACCACGCAGTCAAGGGAGTCGAGTCGTTCAAACGACTCGACGACTTCGCCCTTGGAAGCGGCCTTCACCGCTTCACGGTATTCGCCAATGAAAACGCGCTCGTTTTCGTCGCGCCCCTTGCCCGGGTCTTGGCGACGAATCGCGGTTAATTCGGCGGGGTGGAGATGCGCGTATTTCTCGATGGCCCGGAGCGCGTCCGAGGCTTCCACGGCACCATGCTGGCGCGTGTCGCCCGACAAGATGATGCGCGTTTCACTCGCTTTCAGCGTGGTGAAAAGGTCCGACATTTGCTTTCCGCCAATCTGCCCAGCTTCGTCAATGATGACGACGGGATTACTGGGAAGATCACTTTTCGCCAGAAACCGGGCGACGGTTTGCGCTGCAAATCCGTCTTTTTGCAGGTCGATAACTTGCTGTCGTTGCGGGGCCAAAACGACCACCGAATAACCCGCATCCTGTAATCCTCGATTCACTTCTTGGAGCGCGAAGGTTTTGCCGGTCCCGGCTCCGCCCCGGAAAAGCGTCACATAATCTTGGCTCCCAAGGATCCGCTCAACCGCGGATTTTTGTTCGCCGGTTATCGTCGCAATTGACGGCTGATAATTTTCGCAGAATGGCGCGTGCTGATTACGCCCTTTTTGGGCGGTGTCCACGATTGCGAGTTCGCGGTCGATTGCAACGTGGGTGGTAATGTTGTGATCGCGCTCATTTTTGAGGTAATTTCGGCAGTCGATTTCGGCGTCCAGATTTTGGAGGGTAAAATCCTCGCCCTGCCCCCGGATCAATGCCGCCGCCTTGAGCTGGTAATCTTCCACCACGGACTTACGCTCGAACACCCGTTCATCGGCCCAAGTGACAATGGCCCCTATATCCGGCGTGATTTTATCGACAGAATTGGGCGCATTCTCAGGCGCGAGCGAAGCGATGTCCGCAGGCGTCATTTGGCCGGTCCAATGAGCGTGCAGGTTCGACGCCGACGATTCCTTGATTTTGCGGTCCCGTTTTTCGTGCGCAATCTGCGCCCGCAATTCCTTCAAATTTTTGGGGCGATTTCCGTTCGATAAATGCTCCCTTACACCAGCGTCAATTTGCTGGTGACGCTTCGAGAATCTTTCAATCAATTCGGGCGATATGCTTCTGATTTCAAAATCGCGCACATTGTTCTCGATCACGTAGCCCAATTGTTTGAGTCCCTTGGCAAGCTCGTGGTAATACAAGTTTTCGACAAATTTTTGCGCCTTGAGCATCTCGTAATTCTGCAAAGCTTTCCACCGATTTTCGACCGGATCATAGGTCGCATTCATGACGATACAGTGTGTGTGTAAATGCGGATCAAGCGCCCGGCTCGTATCGTGACGGAAGGCCGCGCCGATCACGTTACCGGTTGCTCGGTCATCGGAGCGCCGGTTTTTACGGACGCGGGTCATGGCGAATTTTTCCATTTCCCGCATCGCTGTTTGGACTGCTTTATTGTGAATGTGGACGATGCGCACGTCCTGATAGAGCCCGGCAATCGACACGCTCTTGGGCGGGCTTATCGTGAAGTCGTAGAAGATGCGCCGGTTTGCGACTTCTTTGCCGTCCTTCGTTCGCGTCGTATTTTTACGCGCAGTTAGGCGTTCGTTAGTGATGGGATTATTGCCTTCACATAAGGCCTCGAATTGTTGTTCTTTTACGGCGCCATTCAGCCCCAACTTTTCGGCTCCTTGCCCAAACCACTCGCCCTGTACCTCGTTTTCTTGGGCGTAGTAGTCGCCTACCTGCAAGTGTTCCCGAAAGTATTCCTTTGCATTGCGCAGGTTGTATTGTGCCTTAGGACTGAGCATGTTTTGACGCGACTTGGCGCGGTGTTATTTATGTTCTGAAACGCATTGGGCGTTTCTTTAGGTGTGGGACGCCTTACCCCTTACGAGCTAAGGCTATATTATCGCAGGATTCACCCGCTTAATAGGGAAGTTGTCCAAGGCGTGATTCCCCAATTATGGCGCCAGTCATCGCCGAAGTTTTCGGCGCACCAATTAACATCAAATCGCGCAAAAAAATTGGGCGCATTCGCGCTCAAAAACGGCGCCTGAATTCGGGCGAAAATTGCGGCGCATTGGGCCGCGCCGGAAAAGAAACTGTCCCCGTTTTTTCCAATGGTATCACGCGGTTCAAGGTAATGCTGCGCCTCCACCTTATACCATTCACCCATTCATTCAGTATTGAGAGAAGGCTATTTTTGATGAGCCCATCAGGGGATAGCTCGTCATCAAAAATGGACTTGTCTCAATCGCCGATGCTCAAACTTTGGTAATGGCTTGCGAGTTCCCCCTCCACAACGTTCTTCGAGAACCAGGTCAAGAGTTGAACCGCAGCCATTGCCGATCCTTCCAAAACGAATCAATCCAGATGGTTGTTCGATGAGAACCGATGTATAAGGCCATTCGCCGGGAGGATCTTACTCACAACTCAATCCCATAAATGATGAAAACCGTCGATAAAAAACAATCACTCATGCCCGGGGTAATCAATCAAGGGGTTCTTTAGTTGATGCTTGTTCATATTGAATCGAGTGTACGAAATGTGTGGTCGCCATGGATAAACTTATTCTTTGAAGAAATGGCCTAAGCTTGGCACCGGAGTGTCTCTCCCTCCACTAGCTTGCCATCAATCATGAGCGTCATGGGAATTTCAGGAACGCCGCATTCTCGACGATGCAGAAGATCGACCAGAAACTCGATGGCGCGGGCACCAATCAACCGGGAATTCTCCAATATGCCGGAGCAGTTCTGACTTTGTTCCTGGATGGTAATAATCGCCAAGCCCAATGTTTCTGGGATTTGCTCGCCGATGCTCAATAACCACTTTTTGGCGTGCCTCTGTTCAGTCACCACGACATCCGGGCGATATCGCTTCAACCATTGAGCCAATCCCTCCGGGGTAATCTGCGGTTTGGTATGTATCGGCAGGCGATCTTTAACTTTTAAAGATTGCTGTGCCCCCCAAAACGCCGACGACCAGTTATGAATGGTGCGCTGATCGCTTTGTGTAGAAAGCGCGAGGCCGGGCCTTTGATATCCAAGGTCCAAAATATGTCGCATCAGTCGGGTCATGGATTTTGCTTGATGAGAAACCACGGTGTGTAGTTCTGGCGATTGCAGGCTGTGCCCAAAGGTCACGGCGGAGAACTGCGAAAAATCGAAATCCAGGCATGTATTTGGACCTGCTTGCGGTGCTAATAAGATACCGGGTATATTCCGCGCCCACAAGAGAGACGCTAATCGTTTGCCCGACATCCCGTCTTTCTGTAACTGATGCTCCTCAAGCTGATAACCAAGCTCTTTGGCCCGATCGATGGCGCCAAGATAGTATTCATTATAAAACGCAGGTAATCGCTTCCATTGTTCGTTATCCGGATCATTCACCAGCCAAGCAAGCGTTGCCTGGTATTTGGCAGAAGTCGAACGTTTGCGGTAAGTGGAAAGCGCAGTAAGGTGAGGGTCGGGTCGGTAGCCTAATTCATTGGCGACTTTCTGGACGCGCTTGCGTGTTGCTTTGGAAACACGTGGATTATCCGCCAAAGCCATAGATACCGTTGCCTGCGTCAGTTGGGTCAGCTTCGCGATTTCTTTCTGGGTGGGTCTATGGTCGAACATCAAGCAATAGCCTAGCAAGTTTAGCCGGAAGCTCAAGATTCTGATACACTGAAACCCACCTTTCAAGACAGGTCCGGACGAACGTGCCCGTTGTCTTAGGGGACAATGTAGATGCTATTGACGCCCGCAGATTCCGTTTGCAGTGGTATGTCTTGCTGCAGACAAACCTCCCAGAAGTTATCCATGGTCATTCGTGGGCGTTCTTTATCGATTATCCAATAGACTGCTTTCCAGGCGCGATGTGCATTGGATGTACCATTCATCTCACTTTGGTCGCCTGCTTGGGCAGAAATACTGTTGTTATCAATGTAAAGGTCATTCGGACTAACGAAAGATCCAGAAGTGAAACTGCGAAACGCACCGTCGTCCTGTCTGAATTGCTTTAACTGATTCGTAGCAAATTTAACTACGTTGACCAGTTCTTGTTCCGTTGGCTTTTGGCCAGTTTGTCGGGATAAGTAGAAAAGCATGTCGCAAGCATTTCTGATGAAAAATATTTTGTCTATGTCCGGATCACTGGTAAACCATTCGCCTATTGTGGTCTGGAGTTTATCTGCTCGGGGAACCGGGCGGCCCGAATTCTTGCAGAAACTGACAAATTTGAATGCCCCGGAGATGCGAACTTGCGGATCGCCACCACCGATCAATCCGGTGTCAGGCTCTTGTATTGCGCTGACATAGCGGATGGCCTCGTTAATGAGCGCATTACGCAAGTTCGGGGGCAGAGCGTTGATCAGTCGGCTTTGCGATGAGAGGTTATCCAGCGCCGTCCAGGAATAATCCCACGGGCGCTTGTCCAACCATAAACGAAAGGCTTCAACGGAAGCCAGATGCGGCGGCGCATCGGCTACTTCCTGTTTTGAAAGCGTTGCATCCTTGGGCACAATGTAGAGGTTCTTAGTCTTGCCGGTTCGGGTTTCGTTTTTGTCTTGGATTTGTTTGGAAGCATCCCGTAGTGCAGCGTTTTCGTCATCACTAGATTTGGTTGTTGCTGATTTTCGAGCTTGACCAGGCAGTGGATAAAGCGGTTCGCTACCCAACATTTCCAATGAGCCAACCGAAAATGAGAGGGCTCTCCCTAGTACACGCTGATTATCCCACATGTCAGGATAATCTGGATCGACAAAGTAACCCGTTTGCGGATCCTGGCGGCTTTGAAAATAGTGGATCATCTTCTCTTTAGCATGGGTAGGCATTGTCTCCAGCAGACCGGTGTTTTTAAGGATGATGATGGCAAAGAAAGTCGATTGGATGTCCGGACCATACTCTCCGGGTTCTTTGCCTTCCTTTAGGCCGATTGATTCATAAAAGCCACCGCTTTCTGGATCATAAAGCTGCGCCATCCATGGGAGTACCTCTGCATAAAGCGCATCCAATTCACGAAGTGCAGCATTCAGCTCTTCACTGTCTTTTTCAGCATGCAAGGCCGGAAGCACAATCAACAGTGGCAGGAAATAGAGCTGTAAGCAACGAAATGAAATCATTTATTACGCTTTCTCATGCTGATTGGTCAGTTGTGTTTCTGTTAGCGGGAAAGGATAGGACGTATAGAAAGCAAATCGATGCTCATAGCCTGGTCGACGCCTTCATTATCCTCATCCACCCAACGGAACCAGATGCTTTGGCCGGATCGTATTCTAAGTCCTTTGATTTTGGCGGACACATCGGTGCTCGGTACGCCGGTGGTAATCGTAAGGCCCACATGGTCACTTGATCCAGAGTCCTGTAAGCTCTCGAAACTCAGGTCATCGACGGTTATCCAGTTACCAGAATCGAGCGTTGTGGCGTCGGTGGAATATTGAAAAGTGAGCTTATCCTTACCGCCAGAATTATGCTGCCATTGTTGTCCTACATAGCTGACGTTAAACCCAGTGATGACTGAGCCTGTTTCATTGCCCAATTCCAGTCCAATCGCGGTAAATCCGGCATTGGAGGATGCCCTAATCGTCCCAAAAGATGCGTTAGATCCATTAGGGCGAAACAGAAATATACCGGGCGCTCCTGACTGATTGTTTCCATTCGAAGCCTTGTATTCCGCAGGTGTCTGTTCATCGACAATGGCGTACCAGCCAACGACCGTTGCATTGTCGGTCCATGGTTTGCTGCCAGCCGAATTGATCTCTGTCTCATTGCTGACGCCATAATTATCTTCCTTGAAAGGTTGATAATATTCTGAGTCTTCTTTAAAAACGACTTTAGCTGGTGAAACGCTCGTGAAAGCTAGTGTCAAACAGGATAGGAATATTGCGGGTTTATACATCGTTGTCTTTGGTTGATTAATTATGGGCTCAGGCCATGAGTTGGTAATTTTCTTGGGTGACCGGATAAAGCGGTGATTCTCCACGGAGATAGCGTTGGCATTCGGTGATCGCGAGGCGCCCCATACGGCGACACTCCCGACCCATTGATCCTGCAATGTGGGGCGTTAGCAGCACATTGGGCATAGTAAACAAAGGCGAGCCATTTTCGAGTGGTTCAGTTTCCGTTACATCCAAAATAGCAAGTAAATCCGGGCGTTTGTGTAGGGCTCTGATCATCGCCGGTTCATCGACGATGGCCCCGCGTGCGGTATTAATAAATGTCGCGCCGCTCGGCATTAGATTGAAATGCCCCTCCTTGACTAGCTGCAATGTTGCATCGAGTTTTGGCGCATGAAGACTGACGACATCACACTCCGCAAAAAGTTGTTCAAGGCCAACCTTTCGCGCACCCAACTCAGCCATTTTCGATTCACTGATGCATGGGTCGTAAGCCAGCACCTCCACATCAAGCTGTTGAAGCCTTTCGCACACCATTTGCCCAATGGCACCCAAGGCAATGAGCCCGACCTTGGTGCCGTCGAAACAACCCGGAATATCGAGTGCTTGCGTCCATGCTCGCTCTGACTTGAGCTTGAAGACGTATTGCCAGGTGCGCTTCAGAGACATGATGATTTGAGCAAACGTGAACTCTGCCACCGGCTTCGCGTTGGCATAGTATGCGCTGGTTACCGTGATGTCTCTTTCCCAAAGGGAATCGGTGACAAATCCCTTCACCGTCCCAGCGCCATAAAAGATAGCTTTCAAGCGAGGCATCCGCTCTAGCAAGTCTTGATCAAACTTCGGAGCGCCCCATCCCGAAAATACGCATTCCACCTGCTCTAATTCGGTGTTGGGCACATCGGCTAGGCATACTGGGGCAGGAGCAATGTCCAGTAAGTGATTAATTACTGCCCGCTCTTCATCACCGTAAATGAGCGGGAAAGAATTACTTCTAATCAGATAAATACCTCGGGGTTTTTTCATTAAGCTACAGCGAATATATTAAGGCTCGTGTGAAGGACAATCCTAGTGGTGTGAGTTTGCTCAACGGCTAGCGACGCCCGCTAGAGCGACTTGCGTGCGCCATGAAGCGAATCGCTTTGTTATTTAAGACGCGTTAATCGTCAAAACATTCTGCTCTGGGGTGTTCATACGGGTAAGAGGACAAGTTACATCAAGAACATATGCTCTCATTGTCCGGCATCTCTCGCAAGTCCTTCGGGAGTCTATACATATAAACAACAGCGAGATCGAATTTTGCACACATGCTACTTTTAAATAGCAGCGAGCACCTAGAAGCAGTCGCCATTCGGTTTAAAAGCACTAATGGCTTCACATCATTTCACTGACTCACGAGTCCTTTTATCATCATGAACTTACGTTGCGATCACGATCTTACGCTCCCCTTATGGGGACCGTATTCTAAAGAGTATTTTGGCGTCAGTGATATCGCCGACCAGCAGTTGGGCATGCGATTCGATCTGTCTTTTGTTCCGGGCCGTTTCCGGGGTGAGTTTTTCACGGCCCAGGCTATTCGACCTTCCGGCTGGTTGCCATGGTCGGCAAATGAAGGTCTTCGCAATTACAGCTATCGACAGCAGATCGTCTGGAAGGACCAAGTCTATGCCCAGATAAGCTTTGCGCCTGGTGCGGATGGGGCTCAGATGAAGGTGGATTTGGTTAACCAGACAAGACACACTGAGTGCTTGTCTCTGCATCTGTGTGCTCGTCTTTCAACGCCCGTATTTCCTCAAACCGGCAAAGCAATATCGTATGTGCAGGCGGTTTTGCCAAGTAACTGTGAGTGGGTCGATGGGCTGGCCTATCATGACCTGGTTCTGAAATCTCCAACAATCTACTCGGGGCTCAACTATGACGGGGTTCTGAGTGGCGAAACTCAGGTCAACAATTCAACGAATGGCTTTGCCCTGAGCTTCGGTGGTAACCGTAGTGATCGTGTTTCTTATGTCATCCCGGAGCATGCACAGGAGTGCCTGATCCGTTGTCGCGGAGCCGGCAATCAGCCGTGCGAGATAATCATTATCGTAGGCCAATGCTCAACCAGGCGTTCGCTTCCCGTTGGAGCTTTCACGCTCCTTTCGCTAGCCATACCAAGCGATGCGACTCATATTACTTTCCGTAGCACTAATCATCAGCCATTGGAAATTGATGGCCTGGCTTTTGGACAGTCCAACTTTTCGGACGAGGTGAGTTTTGAGGCATTACATCCTCAGACCCATCCACGTTTGGTTAAGAGCAAGCAGGGGCTCACCTTGCACTATCAAGAACAAAGCTATGTTTTATCCTGGAGCGATTCTGGCGCATGGATACGTGAGGTCCTGTGTGACGACTTGGAGGATGGTGTATTGCGCACGTTGCATGAGCACACTCAGGATGTTGTCGATGCCGGTGGCGATGGCCACATGACGGACATATTTTTCGGCCCCATTAATGTAGCTCCACAGAGTAGTCGCATGCTCTCCTTCGATGTTGCCCAACTGGATAAAGTGACTGACGTGCCGGCGGTCAAAGACCTGTCACCGCAGAAGACATACATTGATTTCAATGATTGTCCGGAAGAAATCCGCTTTGGTCAGGAGCGGCTTCAGGCTGTTGTCATGACAAATATCGTCTTTCCAATTCGTAATCAAGGTCGCTGGATTCGACATCTTACACCGGGGCGGTGGTGGGATTCATTGTATACTTGGGACAGCGGATGCATCGGGCTAGGAATCGCCACTATTGATAGGCAGCGCGCGGTCGATTGCCTGTTTGCTTATTTGACTGAGGCGGGCGACAAGCAAGCTGCGTTTGTTCATCATGGATCGATGGTGCCAACGCAATTTTTTCTGGCGCTGGAGTTGTGGAACAAAACGCAGGATCGAACATTTCTGGAAGTTGTCTGGCCACGACTCCTTCAATATTACGAATACTTCATCGGGTTGTCGCCAGGCTCAACCATGAGTCCATTTACCTCGGGTTTACTCAGGCCTTGGGATTACTTTTATAATTCCGGCGGTTGGGATGATTATCCGCCACAGAAAATGCTAGCTGAGTTCACGAAGCGGCGGAATCGCGTTGCGCCGTGTATTACAACGGCGATGGCGATCCGCTGCGCCAAAATAATGGCTATGTTCGCAGAGATTTTGAATCTGGACACAACGCCATTTCTCCAAAATAGCAGTCGCTTGACGGATGCCCTGCAGGCCTATGCCTGGGATGAGACGTCGGCTTTTTTTGGCTACGTTGAACACGACGATCAGGGGCAGGTATTGAATATTTTGAGAACTGAATCAGGCGAAAACTTCAATCGTGGAATGGATGGCTTGAGTCCGCTGTTGGCTGATGCAGTGACACCAGAGCAGGCAGATCGGCTATGGCGGACCTTGTTAGACGCCAATCGCTTTATGACCCCATTGGGCTTATCGGCGGTGGATCGGCAAGCCTCCTACTATCGGCAGGATGGATACTGGAATGGTAGTGTTTGGATGCCCTATCAGTGGTTCTTTTGGAAGGCGCTTCTTGACTATGGAATGCTCGATCAAGCGCAGCAACTCGCAACTCGCGTACTGAAGATGTATGGTTTGGAAACAAAGGAACGCTATGCTTGCTGGGAGCACTTCATGGTTGAGAGCAAGCGCGGCGCAGGCTGGCACCATTTTGGCGGTCTCTCAGCGCCACTTCTGAATTTATTTGAGGCGCATTATAAGCCGGGGACGGTTACGGGTGGGCATAATTGCTGCCTGCTGGAACAGGACTGGAGTCCTGATTTTAAAGTAGGCTCACTTCGCTTGAGTTATCATGGCGCGATTGAGCAAGAGCGTGCTTTGCTCATCGTTGTGCCGCAAAATTTCAAATACCAAGTTTCAATTGATGGTCAGCCACATGGCTATAATCAAATACTCTCGGGCTGCCTCGCCATCACCAGACAATGGAATCAATCAGTAACTCAAATCAAATTACGTGTCGATTGATCGCTTCGATGAGACGAGATCATTTTTCTGAATTGGACGTTATTATGATGAGTATTTGGATGCTCTCTGCTGTCCAAAATCAGAAAATTTATATGTATAGATTTCGTTTCATTTGATATCTATACAGCTTAATATAGCTTTGTCTCAGAAGATCCCGAGATCATGCCCCTAATTCTAAAAATCTTTAGAACACCGATGCCCGATGTCGATTCAATTGGCAGATACAGTTGGTGAGACAGGATTTCAGATCGTTTGATTACTTGCGCCCTTAACCATATACCCCTTTTTAGATGAAAGATTGTTTTCAGGAACGTAAACCGTCGTGCGGTTTTTCTCTGATTGAGCTTATTACCGCTGTGGCCATCATTGCTGTTCTCGCCAGCTTGCTAATACCTGTAGTTGGCTCTGTGCGTAAACGGGCTAAGATCAGCACAAATCTCTCCAATCTTAGAATGATCCAGCTCGCCAATATTCTCTACGCAAATGATCATAACGGTAGTTACATTCCTGTGGGCAGCTTTGATGAAGATGGTAAATACGGAAGTTTTTGGTTTACCAATGAGAACTTCATCGAGAATTACGTTGGTCTGGAACTAGAGAATGCTCAAAGCATGTTAGTATCACCTCTTGCGACATATCCGACTGGCGCGCCAGTAGAGAGTGTCGGTCATAGTTATGGGTATAACTTTACCGGACTAGGTGCCTACGGAGTCGCCAACAGCACTCGCGAGGCAACAGTCTATCAGGTAGTCCAACCATCGCAAAAACTTGCTTTTGCTGACGCCGTCGACTGGCAGATACAGCTCTCGGGTGCCGCTCGCTATGTCGGATCGAATGATACGCTGAACGAGCGCTCAAATAATGCAATTGCGTATCGTTACGATGACCATGCTGGCGTAGTCTACTTTGACGGTCATACCGCTATGCTTAGCCGTGAAGACGTGATCGACAACCTCGATCTTTGGGCGTTAGTTGGAGACTAATTACAATACGCAAGCCTTATCTTTCTATCCTCAAACAACATAAAATCAAAAATTATATTAGTATGAAAAATACCTCGATTGCCTCAGTTATATCGGTTCTGGCATTTAACGCCTGCCTGTCGAACGCACAAGTTGCCTTCAATGATTTCTCTACCTACAACCAACCATTTACTACCGGTCAGAATGGCGTCAGTTCCGGCACCAATATCAGTTCATTCGGAGAATACACCTGGACGGATAATAGCAGCATCGTTGGCTGGTATTCTATGCAGGATGATGTCGCGGCAGCGACGTACTTTGCCACCAATGGTAACAACAGAGACGGTGATCCATCAACATACCTGTTCCGCACTGGTGGTACTAGTGGTTCCTTCGGTACATTGCGGGCCGTTGACAATGACGGCCTAACTGCAATCGGAGTTCAGATTACCAATAATACGGGCTCAGGCATTGGCAGTTTCTCAATTAGCTATCTTGGGCAGCAGTGGCAGAACAATACGGGTGGACCAGATAAGCTCATTTTCCAATATTCGACAGACGCAACGTCCCTTAGCACCGGCAATTGGACAACGGTTGAATCATTGACCTTCGACAGCCTTGCAGACTCTGGGAGCACTGATTATGTTGGCCTCGCAACGACCACAGGCGTTTTGGACACGACTATTTCTAGCAGCACTCCAAGCATATCACTCGGCAACGGAGACACGATCTGGTTCCGCTGGCTAGATGAAAACAGCTCCGGTGTAAATCAGGCACTCAGCATTGATAATGTATCCATCACGCCGATTGCCATTCCCGAAGCCTCTACTTACGGGTTGTTTGCCGGATTGGGTATGCTCCTGTTTGCAGCATCGAGAAAACGTTCAACTGGCCGACGTTAAGCTGGTCCGTTATTCCTAAGGAAACCCTTTAGCACCTTCTTGCTCAGATTGTTTTCACCATAGTAGTATGGTGAACGGCTTTGTTTGTGCAAATTAGCAACATTGACACTAATGACATTTTTCACCAAATCTATATTAAATTGCTTCATGCCGCTCATTGCAGTCTCAATTGGAATGACCGTGCATGCCGAAAATGCGGAACTGGATGCTGCACTGGCAGGCTTTGAGGCTCTTTATCAAGATAGTTTGCCATGGATGGCGAAGTTATACGATCCACAGAGCGGTGGATTTTATGAGTCAGTGGGTTTGAAGGAAGATAAGGAATTGAAGCGTTATGGGCCAGATATCCAAGCCACCGCGCAAGTTATCATCTTGCTCAATAGCAACGGGCTGATCAAGAACGCGCCTCAACTCGCCAAAGATAAATTGATTCACTATTTTGAAAGTCGGCAAAATCCAGAAACGGGTTATTTTGTCGATCCTGATTACCCGGAGATGGTGGAAAATCAACGTGTGCTGGGACGCGCATTGGGTTATTCGGTCGGGGCACTCAAAACATTGGGCAGTGATCCTTTATATCCGCTTCCAGGGGAGCCTCGACCTAATCCACGCCAAGCCAAGGCAACAGAGGTAAAAACGGAGTTGTCACAAAAATCCAAAGCAGCACAGCCAAGCGTCTCCAAAGAGATTTCCCCAGCCAAGCAATATACGCCACCAAAGAATGTTTCCGACAATATCTATGTTGTGCCTGCTCAAGATTTATCTGGAGTCCCGCCTCATCTCGTCTCAGTAGAAGCCATTCGCCAATGGATGGATGAACGTCCCTGGGGGCATGCGTGGACGGCGTTGGATAACATTCAGTCGCAGAGCACATTGATTCGCGCTTTGCCCGAACCGCTGCGGACGGATATCATTGACGAAATTTTACGCTACGTAATGGAAAGGCAAGATGCGGATACTGGACTGGCAGGTGGCGGTAACATTGCAGTGCGCTTGTCTGGTGGATTTAAGCTCATTCTCTTTTGTCGCGCGGTGAACCGACCCGTGCCCCATGCGGAAGCAATCCAGGAATCCGTCTTTGACTGGCTTGAATCCGAACCGGAGACCGAGAAAATTTTCTTCATTCGCAATACCTGTGATATGCTGAATATGCTCGTTGAGGAAACGGGCAGGGAACTGACGGATGAGCAACTAGTCGCCTTCATCAATTTTGCTACTCGTGAACTCTCACGCTATCGCCAGGATGATGGCGCATTCAGTAGCTTTCCCGATCGCTTTTTTGTTTGTCCAAACGATCTGTACATTGGGCAAATTCCCGCTCAAGCTGGACCGCAGAGTAATATCAACGGTACATCCATGGCTTTCCGGACGCGTACCGCCCTCTATAAACTGGCAGATCGTAATCGGCCTAAGTTGAAGATGGACGATTTTTGGGATGTTTGCGCAAAAGAATCAACGTCGGATATTCCTGTGAAACAGGCGAATCCATAATGATGGTGTGATTAAACGGAGCTCGGCTACTGGAAGTAATCGATGTTGCCTGGCACGCGTCTTCAGCAACTGACAAGGCTACATTGGAGCGCATTGGCTTGATCGGGTAACGATGAAAATTGAATACATCACTTTAATCCTCTATCTCGGCGTCCTGTTGGCTTTGGGCGCAGTATTTGCCCGATTCAACAAGAATCTGAGCGACTTTGTGCGAGGCGGAGCACAGGGAACCTGGTGGATGGTTGGAATGAGCATCTTGATGAGCGGTATCAGCGCGTTTACCTTTACTGGTAATGCATCCGCTGCCTACGAGGCCGGTCCGAGCATGTTGATTATTTATGTGGCCAATTGCGCAGGTTTCGCCATTGGCGGCTTTTTTCTTGGGCCGTGGCTTCGCCAGACCCGCGCGTATACCGCGCCTGATGTTGTGAGGGCACGCTTCGGGACTTCAGTCGAGCAATTTTCAGCCTTTGTCGGCCTCTTCATGGGTCCGCTTTATGCCGCAGTTCAGCTCTATGCGCTTTCGCTGTTTGCGAGCACTGTGCTGGATATGCCGCTGATTCCGATCATGGTGACGATTGCGGTCATTGTGGTCTTTTACTCCACCACTGGGGGCAAGTGGGCAGTGATGGCGACAGACTTCGTGCAGGGGCTGATTATGTATGCCATTACCATTCTGGTGTGTTACCTTTCCCTACGCGCCGTAGGCGGTGTCTCAGGTTTTATCGATCATTGGAAAACGCCGGCCATCGCCCAAAGCTTTGAGTTCTTCAAGGAACCAGGCGCGTTCCATGGAGATCGATTTACGGTAAAATGGGCAATTGTGATTTTCTTCATGCAAGTTAGCGGGCAGATTAGTCTCAGTTCGGCCTCGCGATATATTTCAGCAAAAGACGGACGCGAAGCTTCGCGCGCCTCGTGGATGGCCTTCGTGCTGATGGCCGTGGGGAGCCTGCTGTGGTTCATCCCGCCAATGGTCTGTCGAATGCTGTATGAGGGAGAGATGATGGCTACCGGCTTGGACAAACCTTCGGAAAGCGCCTACGCATTTATCGCGACCAAGCTTTTGCCAAATGGGATGCTCGGTATGCTGATTGCGGCGATGTTCGCCGCCACCATGAGCAGCATGGATTCGGGCTTGAACGGCCAAGTGGGCAGTCTGGTTAGAAACATCATTCCAAGGCTGCGAGGAGCGCTTGGCTACAATCAGCCTTTACCAAGCAAAGTCGAGGTGCGCATCTGTCATCTGGCAACCTTAATGCTAGGCGTACTAATCATATTTTATGCATTGATCATTGCGACCCAGGATAAGGTCGCGCTGTTCGATGTGTTCTTATTAGTTGGTTCAGTCATTGGTATTCCGATGTCGTTCCCAATGTTAGTGGGGCTATGGGTCAAAAAGTTGCCGTGCTGGTCTTATTTTCCTATCTTCGCTGGTTGCATGCTGCCCTCTGTTTGGTCTTTTGTGGACGAATCCCTGAATGACGTTAGCTGGACCGTTCAGGATCGAACGATGTGGATCTTTGTTTTTGGAATAGGCGCGACTCTCGTCTGCCGCTTTTGTTATCGCACCACTTCGACTGAGAGTCGGGAAAAGATCGGGGAGTTTTTCGAGACCATGCATACGCCGGTTGATTACGAAAAGGAAATCGGTTCTTCCACGGTTGATTACGCTCAGTATTTTGTATTAGGGAAATCCGTGATGGGCGTTGGGGGCCTGATTCTTTTTATCCTTTTCGTGCCTAATGATCTGGCGGCCCGTATATGCATCTTGAGCGTAGCGCTCTCGATCATTTTCATCGGAGCATTACTCCATAGGAGTGGAGATCGGGTTCGAAAGCGAGTTGAGTCACTGGTACAGAAAGAAAAGTCTTAAAGTGTACAATCCCGGACTCTAATACGGCGCAGCGTCGTCGCCAGTTCCCTCAGAGGTCGACTGCGGTTGTTGCGCATCCACTCTTTGAGACTGGCCAACGACGCTTTGAACCTTCTTCTTGGACGTCCGCCGTTTGACCGTGGTTTTGCCCTAGCGGGTTTTCGCTCAGTAGTAGTCGAACCCGAGGAAGGTGAAGCACTGACTCCCCTTCACGTCGCAGCGGCTGAAACGGAGGATTCCGCTTTTGTCCATCGCCATGCCCCGGCCTTGACTTCCTCAAGCACCTATATCACCACATCAACCAACCCGCCAGGCTAACAAACGAGGTGGAGCATATCGGGTAACTTGACCATAAATCTTTTTCAATTTTCAATTGGCTGCGGGCTATATTGTAACTCCGTGGTCAAGCTATTGCTCGCTACGCTGCGCTCCAACTTGACTTCACTTCGTTGAGGATTGCCGCCAGCCAAAAGAAAAATAATTGGGCGCGTTTGGAATGCTTGCCGGATTGTTCCCATGCCTTGTCCTTGGGCGGTTCCGGGCCATCAATTGGGAAAGGGGTTCGCACTGCTCGCCCCTTGGAATAAGACAGCCTCTATATAGGAAACCACAGTCAGAGAGCCAACAATGACGCCTAACCTACATAATTGGGAAATTGCTCAGGGAAACCATTCCCTATTAAACTCCGGGGTCTCTGGTAAACTAGCGGGGTCATGGCAAGATACGACCCCTACAACCATTTATCGACGGAAGACCGGCTTGATCGGTTTTGCGCGATTATGGCTAAGGCGGTCTATCTGGCCGAGGAACGGAACAGGGCCGAACAGCGCCAGGAGGCGGTGTCCGAGGAAGCCAAGAGCGCCGAGCAAGAAGCTCCCGAACAGGCCGGGCCGGAGCAACCGGAATCCGTTTCCGACAAGATTATTCACTTTTTGGCGGAAGTTGGCGAAGCCTCGCCCCGCGACATTCAGAACAGCCACGATTTATCGCGCTCCAAGACCTACCGGCTACTGGCCGAGCTCAAGCAAGCGGGCAAGGTCGAGCAGCTTGGACGGACGCGATCTAATCGCTATCGCCTTGCTAGTTAGGCGTTTGCGCAAGCATAAAAAGCGGCTTGCTGAGCCCTTTTTGCTTCCCTTTCCGGCGCAATCCCGATATGTTCTAGTATGATTGCGCCCAACAAAAAATATGCCCGCTGCGCCATTTATGCGCGAGTTTCCACCGATGACCAAACGCGAGGCGATTACAATTCGCTGGAGAGTCAGCACGACATTTGCCGTCACCTTATAGGCGTTCACCAACACGAAGGCTGGCAGGAAACCCACTTTTTTGAAGACCCCGGTTTTTCGGGTAAGAACCTTGAACGTCCCGGGATTCAGGCGTTGATTGAAGCGATCAAGCGGCGTGAGATTGATGTCGTCGTCACCTACAAGCTGGATCGGGTTGCCCGCTCAGTGCGTGATTTCTTCGACTTCTGGCAACTGCTTGAAGACCACGAAGCGAATTTCGTATCAGCCACCGAGAGCTTTGACACCGGCACACCTGCCGGACGGCTCATGCTCAACATGCTACTCGGCTTCGGGCAATACGAGCGCGAGTTGACCGCCGAGCGTATCTCGGACAAACTGGCCGAACGCGCCAAGCGCGGCAAATGGGCCGGGGGAACCATCCCCCTCGGCTACGACTACGACCCGCAAACCAAGAAACTCAACGCGAATCAAGACGAGGCCGCGCTGGTTAAGCGCATTTACACGCTGGCCGCTGAATGGGGCGACGCCACCATGATTGCCCAGCAGATCAACGACGAAGGAGCCCGCACCCGCCAACGTGTTTACCAGTCGCGGGGCGGCGAAAAGCAAGTCGGCGGCAAACGCTTCCGTTCCGATAAAATCAAGCAACTGGTCGCCAACCCGCTCTACAAGGGCGTGGTTCGCCACCGCGATCAGGAATACCCCGGCGAACATGCGGGCATTGTTTCCTCCAAGCTTTGGGATAAAGCCAACGAGTCCTTGAACAAGCGAGAACTCGAACCCGCGCCCGCCGTTCGGCAGAGCGACAAGCATCAAGCCGCGCTCAAAGGGCTTGCCCATTGCGGACATTGCGGCAACAGCCTGATTCCTCATCCCAGCGGCAAAAAGGACGCCAACGGCAAGCAATACCTTTATTACAAGTGCGGATGCGTGAACCGGGACGGACAGCATTCGGATTGCCCGCTCCGCAGCGTCCCAGCCCGTCCACTCGAAAAGATTGTCGTCGAACTGATTGGCGAATTGGGCCGGAATCCCGCGATCATCAAGAAGTCGATTGCCGCATCCAACAGCCAAAAACAGAAGTCTTTGCGCCCGCTCAAGAAGAAGCTCGCCGAGCTCAATAAGCGTCACGGCGAAATCAGCAGTCAGTTGCGCCACTACCTTGAGCTTGCAGGCAAAGGCGACCGGCATTTTAGCTTTGAGATTCGAGCCGAGGCGGAAAAGCTCGCCGCCGACAAGCACTCTATCGAAATCGAGCGCGATAAGGTCAGGATCGACATTGATTACAAAGAGCGTGTCGTCACCGATCACGAGATCATTGCAAGCCGTCTAAGCCACTTTAAAGACACTTTCGACGCGCTCCCCTATGAAGACCAGAAGGAAGCGTTACGGCTCATTCTAAAGGGCATTTGCATCAAAAAGTTCGACCCTGAAAATGACCGCCTACCCAGCGGAAAACCATGCACCACGCTCAAAATACGAACTTCTCTCTATTTGGTTCAACTGGAATTTATCGCAAGTGACTTAATGCCAACGCTTTCCAGAATCGGGGGTGAAAGTTCGAGTTTCGTCCCTAGTGGCGGAGAGGGAGGGATTCGAACCCTCGGTACCGTTTCCGGCACACTTCCTTTCCAGGGAAGCACAATCGGCCACTCTGTCACCTCTCCAGGTGCTGCCACAAATGGCAAAGGGTATGTGTATGTTTAACGGATGATTCCCCGTCAAGCCCTGAAGGCAAAAAAATCTACACCAGCGTTCGCCTCCAAACTAACTGCCAGCCGGTTGAGTGGCGGGGGCAGTTGGCCGTATGCCATCCATGATCATCTCACTCACTCGCTCAATGCCGTGATGACTCATTTTGGAGGTCGGATAAATCTCTTTTGCTTCTAGAAAACGAGTCAGAGCAAGGGCATATTGGCCATTC
Source organism: Cerasicoccus frondis (assembly GCA_031296915.1). Classification (GTDB taxonomy): domain Bacteria; phylum Verrucomicrobiota; class Verrucomicrobiia; order Opitutales; family Cerasicoccaceae; genus Cerasicoccus; species Cerasicoccus frondis. Next base: position 322,861 of record JAVDPC010000001.1, read on the forward strand.
GTCTCAGCCTGCTCAGCACGGTCGATTGCACCAACAAAATCAGCGACGCGCGGAGCTAGTTTCGCCTGCGCCCGCGCCAAAACGTGGTCGTCGGAATAAATTTTTTCGGCATCCGCCAACGTTTCCCACGCTGCGTAGGAATGCCCCTGACCATCCAGCTCATTGGCGCCTACGATCAAGAAATCTACGCGCGCAATCTTGTCGACGGCGTCCTTGAGTTGCTCGCGACGAACAGGATCATTGATCAAGGCACCGCTAAACTTGGCGCTCTCTTCATAGATGGCGCGATAGTCCTGACGGGCATACATTTCGTCGAACATCATCGAAGCCTGAGTGCCAATATCCGCCTTATTCGCCATTTCGCTCATGTAGGATCTGATAGCCGGATTTTGCGGCCAAAGGCCAGTAGCGCGTTCGAGCATGGTTTCAGCCTTCGCATAATCCCCCTGCCCCACAGCCTGGCGCGCAGCCATCAACGCGAGATTGCTCATGCGCTGGACGGATTGAACTCCGGAAAGCACTTGCGAGGCTGGAAAGTCATAGGCCATATTCTTGGCCTTCTCGGTCAGTGTCTCAATCGTGGTGTAATCCTTGTGGTCCAAGAGCACCTGCAGTTCACGAGTAATGCGATAAAGCTCCAGCAGCTTACGCTTTTTCTCGGCTGGAAACTCCAGCACTTCGGGTTGATACTCACCGAGGAAGAAAGTCTCCTGCAAGCGCTCAAGCGCGCCGTATAGTTCATTGCTATCGTAAAGACTCTCTACGGTCTTCATCCCTGTGCGAACGTCTGATTCTGCCTCACGCGCTAATAATTCGACCGTTTCTACCGTTGGGGTGAAATCCGAAATCGGCACAAAGCCAGCTAATTGCTCGCTGCCAACGGTAATTGTTTGGTGTGAGCCTTTGAATGCGTAGCGATAGAATTGGGCAGCAATTTGACAATGCTCAAAGCGCCGAGAAAGCAGTAGGTTGAGCAACTGAGATTGAAACTGAAGTTTCGCGGCGGCTCCATTGGCGACTTTAACAGTCTCCATGGCGGCAATTTGTGCTTCGATATTGATGAGTTCCTGAGCCTTGACGCTGGTCTCGGTGACGCCTTCATACTCTGCTCCAGTGTGTCTGCCTTCGGCCTTCAAGCGCTGGCGGCGCTCAAAATCACTTTCATCCTGTGCGGAATGAGACAACAATTGGCCCTGCGTTTCCGCCCGCTCTTCATCCATCAATTGGCGCGCCTTATTGATATTGCTGTTCTCATCTCGGATGCGCCAAATGTTGTAAACTTGATTGGCCACCGTTAGGGAAATCCCCTGATCCATCTCGTAACGGCCTGCTTTGAAAAGCATCTGCCAAGCCTGAAAGACTTCGTCATTAAGCGTCGCCGTGTCCTTAATGCTATTTTCGCCAACGAGTGAGAGCAACTGCGCGATTCGCTCTAAAATGCTCAAATAAATCTCTTCGTTTTCCGTCAAATCTGGAGTAGCCAGGTAACGCTCAAATCGAGCGCGCGCCGCCCGGTTGTTGCCTAGGTTGAACGTGCGTCCTTTCCAATTAAATGTGCCGTCTTCAAAATTGACTGAATCACTGTCCACATTGAAAACACGATCAGCCATGTTTTCCGAGGTTTGGCTTTCAAACAATCCGGCGCCAGATCCGACATTCATGATGTTGTTTGAATTTCCTCCCCCTTGGGAAGCGCCACCACTGCCACTGCTAGCCTCACTGCCAGAGCCAAAAAAATTAGGCGAACCTCCTGACTGATCATAAGCCTGCCCCAAAAGGATTGTTGAGGTGGAAATGAGGAAGACGATGGCTGCAAAGGGCTTATTCATGGCGCGAAACGGTAAATATTCAAATAGACGACGACTGGCTGGTAATAGTGAGAGTGGGTCAGTATTTTTGGAGATTGATGACGTAGAGCAAGCCACCATCCCCAACGCTCACGTCCATATGATAGCGCTGACCGGTGTGGATACTGTCCGCCAATCCCTCTTCCAGAAATACTGGAATCGCTTTGCCTTCGCTCTTAACCACGAGCAAACGGCCTAGTCCCGGACGATACGAGAGCATTGAATCCACCTGAGCATCAACCTGGTAAGAATTGCCGAGGAAATTCTGTGGCGATGCGAGATAAGCGGCCGTTGGGAATGGCTCAAGACGCGAACGAGAGCCGCCCTGTAAAGCCAGCACTAAAACAATGACGATTGCTGCGACCACCGCGACAACGGAGACGGCGACAGTAGCGTTAAACTTTCCAGGGCGATTTTTACGATCTAACATTAGGGGAGAGACTGCGGATTGGTCATCTACTTAAACCCATAGAGTTAGCGAAAGTTGCATTTTTGCCAAGTGAAATAGTGTATAAGTATATATATTAGACTTCACCCGAGCATGCAAACAAGGTAAATGCAGCGTCGCAAGAGACCAAAACGCAAAATCGCCTCAAACCTAGCCGAGGGAGCGTTTTCAAATTAAAGCCGCCATCAACTGTTTAAATTTGAAAACACTCACTAGTAGGCAAAGCCAACAATCGCACCAGCGCCTTGCGTTTCTTCAACCAACACAATTGGAGTTGCGGTGCCGGGAAGCTGACGCACGGGGATGGTCGGGCTTCGATTTTCCAGTAGCTCAGAAGGTTCCGGCATTTGTGGGCGTGCTGCCTCCAAGGCGCGGCCTAAGCTGAAAATATTGCTTTCTGGAACAGTCTGTAGTGGTTGAATCTGCACTTCTCCCTGATCGCGATAAGACACCAACGCCAAGGCGCGGCCGGAATGGTCAACCAACAGGCGAGAACTGGTATTGTCCGAATTTATTTGCGCGATTAAGTGCTCTCGAATGCCTTCAGCTGATGAATTCGCCAATTGCGCATCGCTGAGTTCCACATTCAATGACTGAACTGAATCCTGATAAAGCATGCCTACAGTCACCGCAACTGCCGCCGTAGCCGCTGAGAATTGCACCAATAGAACCAAGCCCTTGCGTCGCTCTTCGAACTGAACACGAGCGTCGTTGATGGCGCGGGTGGCGCGCTGTGTCAGGCTACAACGCCGCAATTCCGTCTGCGGGTTGTTGCACATGATCGCCAAAGCCTGCTTTTCAGCGGTGTGAATGCGACGCAACGCCTCAAATTGCTGCTTACGCTTGGCGTCTGCCAATTCAGTTCGCAGAGTTTGGAAATCACGAGGGCAAATCTCGTGATCCAAATACAAATTAACTAATTCTCTAAAACGCCCTTCCGTCATTCGAAATCACGACCTAGTTTTTCACGAAGGCTGTCACGAGCACGTGCGATGCGGCTCTTGACTGTGCCAACGCTAATGTTCAACTCTTCCGCAATCTCTTCATAGGACAGATTGTAGACATTCCGCAGTTCCAGAATTTCCCGGTGTTTCGGATTCAAGTCCTTCATGCGGGCCGAAACTTCGGCCACGAATTCGTTGGTGAGAGTGGCCTCACCCGGGTCTTCTCCTTCTGCGGGCAGAATGTCTTCCAATGTCGAGGTGGTTTCATCACCCAAGGTCTGATCCAGTGAAATGGATGAGCTACGCTTGCGTCGGAACCAGTACCAATAACGATTGTGCGAGAGGTTGGTCGCGATCTGGTAAAGCCAGGTCGAAAATGAAGAATCTCCACGGAAATTCTCTAACCCTTTCTGCGCACGAACGAAGGTGTCTTGGGCAATTTCTTCTGCGTCTTCCCGATTTTTGAGCAAATGGAAAGCACGGGCGAAAATCCGGTCCCAATACTTGGTGACAACCTCATTGAATGCGGCTGCGTCCCCACTGCGGTAGCGCTCCAGCAGGACTGCATCAATTTGCGCTTGTTCGTTTCTATCAGCCATAGCGTTTGAGAGTTTAGAGTATTCCGAAGAATTTTTGTTCCTGATTATTCTACTAAATATCACTAATAATACAAGTACGAACCAGTAATTCAGCTCATCGTTGCAAAAACTCCCCAAATAGCGGCGTTTCTAAAGAAAATGACAACTTTTTGCTTCATTTCGTGTTCTGAAATAGCATGAGACTCCTCCATGTGCTTGCCGCACTCGTGCTGGCGCCAGCTTTAATGGCGGTGCAAACGCTGTTGCTGACGCCTGTTGATGCCAGTCGCGAACGCAGCGTCCCCGTTAAGGTTTACCTTCCTGACACTACGGTGCCAGCTCCAGTCGTTTTGTTTTCCCATGGTCTTGGCGGCTCTCGCGAAGGAAATGCCTACCTGGGTGAGTATTGGGCGAAAAGTGGCTATATAGCGATCTTTCTGCAACATCAAGGCAGTGACGTTGAAGTGTGGCGCGACTTGCAACCAGATCAGCGCATGGCTGCCCTGAAAGCCGCAGCGAGCGTGCGATCCTTCATGGAGAGGCTCGAAGATGTCCATTTTATCCTGGATTATTTAGAACTGGAAAATGCCAAGCCCAAGGGCCCATTAACGGGTCGATTGGACTTAGAGAAAATTGGGATGAGTGGGCACAGTTTTGGGGCGCACACAACGCAAGGCCTTATGGGACAACGGTTTTTGCGCTTCGGAAAGCCGCGATTCAAAGACGACCGAATCGACTGCTTTATCGCAATGAGCCCCTCCTCCGGCCGACTCCCCGATCAAGCGGCTTTCGGCCAAATTACCGCCCCGGTGCTCTGCATGACGGGAACCGATGACAGCAATCCATTAAAAGAATCCATGGATCCCGCCGACCGTCAACGAGTCTACCAAGGGCTAGCAACCGGAGATAAATACCAATTGATCTTTGCGCACGGCCAGCATTCCATCTTCAGCGATTTCGAGCGCCCGGGAAATCCGCCTCGGGACCCCCGATTCCATCCCGCGATACAGGAAATCACTACCCAGTTCTGGAATGCGTATCTAAAAGATGACGCCAATGCAAAAACCTGGCTACAGAGCAATGCACCGAACGAATCGGTGTTGATCGATGATGACGTTTGGGAGTGGAAGTAGCTGCTAATTGGCTACGCAGAATTTTGCCTTAATCAGATCGCAATCGCGGCTACTGGAGCCCACTTGCAACTCAAATTCACCTGGCTCCACCACACGTTTCCCTGCTGCATTAACGATGCTGCATTCGGCGACAGGCAGGCTGAGCGAAACAGTCTTGCTCTCACCGGGCTCCAAATCGATTTGCTGGTAAGCCTTGAGCTCCTTGTTAACCCAGGTAGCAGAGGTTACGAGATCAGAAACGTATGCCTGAACGGTTTCCCGCCCGGCGCGGTCGCTCGTGTTGGTCACGGTCACCTGGAACTGAAGCTCGTCACCTTCCGCCAAATCAACTTTCTCCAGTTGTAAATCTTTGTATTCGAACGAGCTATAGCTTAGTCCATAGCCGAAAGCGAAATGCGGGTCCTGGGTGAGGTCTGCATAGCGGTCACCGTGCTGTCCCCGCACTTGGCTATAATAAATCGGCTGCTGACCGACATGGTACGGGATCGAAATGGTCAGACGCCCGGATGGATTCAATTCACCGAATATGGCTTCCGCGATTGCCTGCCCCCCCATCATGCCTGGGTTGAAGGCTTCGAAAATTGCAGCTACATTATGCACGGACTTTGGCAGAACCAGCGGCTTGCTGTTGATGAGCACCAAAATCATCGGCTTGCCGGTTTTCGCCAGGGCATCCAAGAGCTCAACCTGTCCGCCTTGCATTTCCAGGGTCGCGGTGGAGCGATACTCGCCACACAGGCGAACGCTGTCACCCACGACAACAACGGAAATATCCGCTTCGTTCGCAGCAGCCACAGCTTCTTCGATCAACGCGTCATCAGGCTCAGCGATTTCCAGAGTTTTTCTTTTTACCTGACCATCGTCATAACCACCCTCGTCTTCCACTTCGACCAGTGTGGTCAGGTGAGCGCCCTTGGCGTAAGAGACTTCACAGCCTGCTGGCGCCAGTGCGCGAATGCCATCGAGCACAGTTTTGGTGCATTCACGGGGATGACCATCGGGAATCCAGCCGACTTGACCGCTTGCGCCGGCCCAATCGCCCAACTGAGCATGCTGATCGTCTGCGTTCGGGCCAATGACTGCGATTCGTTTAAGGGCTTTGCCATCGAGCGGTAAAGTGCCGTCATTCTGCAATAAAATCAGTGAACGGCGCGCAATCGCTTCGTTGACCTCGCGGTGAGACTCGCACCCGATCACCACTTTTTGGCGCTCTAGATCTGGCTTACCCGGGTCCTCGAACAGTCCCATGCGGAACTTCAATGCAAGCAGTCGCTCCACAATAGCGTCGATTTCCGATTCCTGCACGATGCCTTCAGCACAAGCCTCAAGCGCCGCCTCATAAAATCCAGCGGTGGCCATCATCAAGTCATTGCCGCTTTTAATTGCGAGCGCCGCGGCATCCTTCAAGGTTGGAACGATTTTCTGCTCCCACTGCATGCGGCCGACGTTATCCCAGTCGGTCACCAAAATTCCCTTAAAGCCCCACTCTTCCTTGAGCACGTCGTTGAGCAGCCAGCGATTAGCGGTCGACGGCACCCCTTCGATGGACTGATAACCGGTCATGTAGGACAAGCAGCCTTCACGCGCCGCCCGTTCAAATGGCGGCAGGAAAAATGAACGCATTTTGCGCTGACCCAAATCAGCTTCTGAGGCGTCACGCCCTCCTTGGGTTTCGGAGTATCCGGCAAAGTGTTTGGCGCAGGCTAAAATCGATTCCGGATCGTCCAGGCCGTCCCCTTGATACCCGCGAATCATCGCACAGGCAAATTCGCCGATCAGGAATGGATCTTCGCCAAAAGTCTCGCCAACGCGGCCCCAACGCAGATCACGGGTCAGGCAAAGCACGGGGGAAAAAGTCCATTTGAGTCCCGTCAAGCGCACTTCGCGGGCCGTCACGCGCGCAGTCTCTTCAATCAGTTCGGGGTTCCAACTTCCCGCCATTCCCAATTGAGTCGGGAAAATGGTGGCGCCAGCGTGGAATGAATGGCCGTGGATACAATCATCGCCAAAAAGGATCGGTATGCCCAGTCGCGTTTCGCTGGCCATATCCATGGCTTTGGCGGCTGCTTCGTTCTGAATGTGCAGCAGGGAGCCTACTTTCTTTTCGTTAATGAGCTCGTTCAAGTCGCCACGGCCGCCGTCAAGCTGCATCAACTGTCCGACCTTTTCTTCCAGTGTCATGCGGCCCAATAGGTCAGCCACACGCTCATCAACTGTTTTTGAGGGGTCCCGATATATCTCTGACATGATCAACATAAATCTGCAAAATTAGGGAACTGGACCATGTAGGTAAATCGAATTTTCCATTTAGTAGGTATTTGACTACTCGAAAATCGGATTCAGACAATATGACAGTCCATAAATAAACATTCTCGAAAAATCCAAACTATGCCCTTGAAGAGAACCCACTTAACCGGCTTTCTGGTCCGTTTTTAAAAGCCCTGGCATGTTTCGCTCACTCACCGGTTCCATTACCCAAAGTCGACTTACCGACCGCCTCAAGCAGTGGGTAACTTCCTTTTCACCAGGAGACGAGGAAAGTGATCTAGTTTGCGATACAGAGGACGAGAATCCCACGCCCACAAAACCTTCTACTGAGCCTTCGGCTGAGGAAACGACTCAGCCAACGACCACTCCTGAGCCAGCTTACGAGGATCGCGAAGCCATCTGGCAGGAGGAATGGAACAAGCTCGCCGAATGGACCGCCGAACTGGATGAACAATTCGCAGCGCGTCAGCAGCGCAAGAAAGCCCACGCCAAGCGCATGGCTGAATGCCATTCCCGCATCGAATCCATTCTCGCAGCTAAAGATGAACCCGAATCCGTCGAGGCAGTTGAAGAATCTCCGGAAATAATCGCCGAAGCCAAGCCTGCTGAACCTCCCCAACCTGCACCCGAACCCACCGTTGGTTATAAGGAAGACGAACTCGGCAACTACCTCCCCCCCAGCCTCGACTGTCTGGCCGATCCCAATACCGACGCCGAGCCAGCGCTCAGCCAAGCTGAAGTCGCCGAACAGCGCGATGCGCTGCAAACCACCTTTGACAATTTCTCCATCGACGCTCTGGTCTGTGACGCCACAGTCGGGCCACGTGTGACTCAATACCGCGTCAAGCCCGGCTACGGAGTTCGCGTGGAAACCATCGCCAACCTCGACAACAACATCGCACTGGCTCTCAAGGCGAACGCAGTTCGCGTCCAGGCGCCGATTCCCGGTGAACCTTTTGTCGGCATTGAAGCGCCCAACCCCCGTGCTCGCACCATCATGCTCAAGGAGGCGTTGTGGAGCGATAACTGGGCCAACAACCAGTGCCAGCTTCCCATGGTTTTGGGCATGGACATCACCGGGCGCATCCAGGTGTTTGACTTGGCCAAAGCGCCGCATTTGCTGATTGCGGGTTCCACTGGCGCCGGTAAATCCGTGTGCATCAATAACCTGATCCTGTCGCTCCTTTACCGCTTCAAACCTGGCGAACTGGAACTCGTGCTGGTCGACCCCAAGCGAGTTGAATTCGCGATGTATAAGGACTTGCCACACCTGATCCATCCGGTGGTTGACGACGCCAAGCAAGCCTGCCAAGCGCTCAAATGGCTGGTCCGCGAAATGGAGTCCCGCTACGAGCGCATGGCTGCGCGTCGTGTGCGCAACATCATGGGGTACAATGATAAAGCCAAAACCGAAGGCTTTGACCCCCTGCCCTACATAGTCCTCGTCATCGACGAGATGGCGGACCTCATGATGACTGCCAAAGACGACGTGGAAACACCGATTGCGCGCCTGGCGCAAATGTCGCGCGCGGTCGGCATTCATACGATTTTAGCCACGCAACGGCCGAGCGTTAACGTCATCACGGGCGTCATCAAAGCCAACTTTCCCACCCGTGTGGCCTTCCGGGTTTCGTCACAAATCGACAGCCGCACGATTTTGGATGGCAAAGGCGCGGAAACGCTGCAGGGCAAGGGCGATATGCTCTTCACGCCCCCCGGGCAATCTCGCCTCATGCGCCTGCAAAGCCCTTTTGTAGACGACGATGAAATCCTCCGTGTCACCGACCATTTGCGTGAACAGGCGCCCCCCCGCTACCGGGTTGAGCTGCACGACGAAGACTTACCCGAGGGCGAGCAAGGCGAACTCTTCGAAGAAGGCGCCGACACCCTGCTCATGGACGCGCTTGCCGTGGTGGCCACGACCGGCAAGGCCAGCACCAGCTTTCTCCAGCGTAAGCTTAAGATCGGCTACAATCGCGCCGCCACGCTGGTCGAGGAACTCGAAGTCCGCGGGCATATTGGGCCGCAAGTCGGCACTGCGCCACGCGAAGTCTTCATCACCCCGGCAGAGCTGCCGCGCTAACTCCGATACGGTCCCATCATGAAGTTGCCACAAGATGTTGATGAGTTGATCGCTTTGGTTGAAAAACATGGCGCGGATGCCGTTGCCAAACGTTTCCGTAAGCCGCCCATTCCCAGCTCAATTCTCCGCCAAGCCAGCCAGGCCAACCCGTCAGAAGTCGTCTGGATATTCCTTGCCCGCTACATGCTCACCCCCAGTAGCGTGCTGGAGGAAATGGCGCGCCAGAATGCTGAGTATCCAGCTTCGGTTTTAATTGAGCTGGCGCAAAACCCACGGACTCCCCCCACCGAGCTTTCGCTGCTGCTCCAACATGGAGATGTCCAGGTTCACGCGGCAGTAGCAGCAAACCCCAACTTGCCGCCGCGCGACATGCAGGCGCTCATGCTCGAAAAGGACCCCGTCGTGGCGCGTTCTCTGGCGGCAAATCCTGCGCTTAAGCTAAACGCACAGGCCCACCTCGCCGCATTTGGCGACGCCTCCGCCCGACTGGCGTTGACTCAGAATAAATCGCTGCACCCAGACTTGTGGATCGCCCTTTCATCTGACCCAAGCCCGCTCGTGCGCTTCTCGCTGGCTGCCGCTAATCATGCGCCAGATGATTTGATGCCCTTCTGGGCCGATAGTGATCGCGAAGAAATCCAACTCGCGCTGCTCAGCCGAAGTTCACTTGCGGATAAGATTTTGAAGTCACTTTTGCTATCCCCCCACGCATCTGTGCGCGAAGCGGCAACTGAGAAAATCAAGCTCGGCGAAGTCGAAATACTCCGTCTGTGCCAAGTGGACAACGTTACCGAACGCGTTGCAATGGCCGCTCGCGAGGATGTGCCAGCGGCAATCCAACATCAGCTGGCGCAGGACGACGCCGTCGCCGTCCGCGAAGCCTTGGCCATGAATGCGGCATTGTGGCCGGAAGTCGCGGAGTTTTTCGTTTCTGGCGAAGATGAAGACGCCTGCCTTGCCATGCTGAACAATCCGGCCATGCCTGAGGCGCTCTACGTCGAGCTGGCTTGGCAGAATAAGCCGCGCATCATCGCCGCACTCGCCAGCAGTGACCGCACGCCCCCGGAAGTGCTGCAATACCTCGTCAACGAGCGCCTGTCGCCGGACGCCATTTTCCATTTGGCAGCCTGTCATATCAAGGCCCCATGGCTACGTGGAGAGCTCGCTGACGCCCTGGCTGATGTAGCCACTCCATCCATTCGAGCACTCGCAGCCAGCGCACACCAGCTGTCTCTGCAGCAGCGCAACCGCCTGAAAGACGACAGCGCGCCGCGCGTGCGCATTATGGCCATCGAAACAACGCCCACCAGGGAGTCGCCTGACGAGATGGCGCCCGAAACCAGCCCCGCCATTCAGCAGTGCATTCTTCAATTAGAAGCTATGCTGGTGAGCGATGCCGAACAATCGCCGGCCGCCTGAGGCAAACCAATCATTTACCATTTAATACGAATCAACTAACCGCAAAGACCCATGGTTAAAAAAGCTAGTAAAATCGTCGAACTAAGCCGCAACGATATCATCCTCGGAGCAGACGCCGAGATCATCCGCGCCGCTCTCGAGGCTCGCGAGCAGATCGATGTCCTGCTCAATGAACGCGCCGAAGCCTACCGTAAAATTGCCGAACTCGAATCGCAGGTCGATGAGCTGCTCGGCGAAGATGATGAGTTCCCCTACCCGGCCCCCGAAGAGCCAGTGGCGGAATTCCCTGTGCAAAAGAAAACGGCGAAGAAGAAGGTCGCCAAGCCCGCCCCCAAGCCGGTTGAGCAGCCAAAGGTCGAGGAGCCTGAGCCAGTTGAGGATGCAGCCCCCGAAGCTACAGACTCAGACACCCAGCAAGTCGACGGCGACGGTAAAACCAACGGCTAAGCCTGGCATCGCACGCCCCCTGCACGACGACACTGCATGGCAGTGACTCATCGTGTTTCGTGCCGACGCTACGCTATACTCACTAAACGTATTCGATCCTGCATGGCATTGACCACGCAACAGCGCATTGAACTACAGGAACTCCTGCTCCAGCGGGAGGCTCTCTATGCGCGCATTGCCCGGATCGAGGCACAGATCGAGGGGATATTTGGCGAGGACTATCCCCTGCCGCCACCACCCGTTGAAGTGGCGGAATGCGGCAAACCGAAGAAGGCGGCGAAAAAGAAAAAGCCCGCCAAAGCCCTTGCGATTCGCCTGCGCCCACTCGAAGGCCTCGAAGTCGCCTACCGCATTTGTTATGCGGCTAGTTCGTATATTGCTGACGAAATTCATGGGGATAGAAAGGCGATTGCCAGCTATCTCGAAGCTCCTATGGCTGTGCACCTGATCGAGCGTATAGAAACCATTGACGCGCAAGGCGAACCCATCGAAGCCGTATTTTTGCCTGCTAGCACTGAGGATTAAAAACACTGCTCAAGAAGGCGACCGATGGCAATTTCAGGCCAACTCTCAAAGGGTATTTAAAATCTCTGTTGAGCTTCGCCTGGGAGCCTGCGAGCGAACGAGAAATAAAGCTGCGCGCAAAAGCGCACGGTCGAAGCTTGGGGGTGCAAATGAAAAGTCGCTGTTGTAGCCTCAATCACGTGCTTCCAGTCCGCTCAATCAGCTACGCCTCGCGCTGCCATCAAGTCCGCTCCCATCTAAGCAGACAATTTAAAGTGAAAGTGTTCGTGCGATCAGATGCTTTATGAAAGTCCCTTCAATCCAGGAGCAAAACAAGTGAATCCCGCGTTGGACCTATTCGATCCTGTCAAGATACTGTAGGTTTTGGCAAATAGTCTAAGCGATCCGTCGAAAAATCTAGGCAATCCAACTTAAGAATCGAGACTTCTTAACCGGAATACGATATGATTCCATCCCTAAGCAGAACGATCAGCTAGTTGTTAACGATGCAGGGCGAAGCTCATTTTCATTTTCCGACTCAATGGTGTGTTCGAAAATGAAAGAAAGCTATTTCAAAAGGTGGAGCCCGGTGTCCCTACCGGGCTTATTTTATCCAGCGGGTTGACGAAGAGGCAACAGCTAGCCAGGTAGGAAAATCTGGGCTCAACCTTTTCGAACAGCCCCTACCAATAGTCATATAGGTATTGTGTCTCGATGTTACCAAGCTATACCTCAGAGAAGCTACCGCATGCACTACACGAATATCTCTGCATCACTAAAAATTCGCCGATTTGCGACTTACCCAATCATCGCAATTATTGTCATGTTCAATGCCAGTTGCAATAATCCCGAGCAAACAACGCCCTCATTTGATGCAAAAGTGGGTTTGACTGAAAGTCTGCGCCTGGCGATGGCTGCCACTGAAACTCCTGGTGCACTCTTGGCATGGCAACAAGGCGACAATCCCGCACAGATCGTTGCCTTGGGCGTATCAAACATCGACCTAAAAACACCGATCACCTCGGATGTCCACATGCTGATCGGCAGCGTCACCAAGCTGTTTACTTCACAACTGGCGCTGTTACTCGTGCAGGAGGGGAAACTTTCGCCCAATGATAAAATTAGCCAATACGTTACCGGGGTTCCACGCGGAGACGAAATCACCCTACGCCAGCTCGCCAATCATACCAGTGGTCTCCCCGACGCCATCAGCAATCCTCAATTCCAGAAGGCCATCATGGGGAAACCAGATAGGCAATGGACTGCCCGGAAAATCCTAGCCTATGCCTTCGAGCAAGAAAGTCACTTTCCACCCGGTGAAGGATGGCGCTACGCCAACACTAATACTATTCTTTTGGCCCTGGCAGCGCAGGGCGTCAGCGACCAGAAAATAGACGAGCTCATATCCCGCTATATTTTGACGCCATACGGCCTTGATAACAGTGGTTTCACCATGGCAGGCGCCCTACCTGAACCCAATAGCCACGGATATCGTTTTGGTGCTCAAGGACGCCCCATTGGCTATGGCGAAGTGTTTTATGATGTGACTGAATATTCTCCTAGCTGGAGTCATGCCGCAGGTGCAATGTATTCGACGATCGACGATCTCATCGCTATAGCCAAAGCATTAGCTCAAGGTGATTTGCTCAACGAAGAAACGAGAGCCGAACTTCACCAATATGTTCAGACCGGAGACAGCGATTGGCAATATGCCTGGGGCATTGAACTCTTCGGAAAGATGGTTGGACACCGGGGAGATGTTCCAGGCTACCAGTGCTGCCTAGCCTACGTTCCATCGTTAGACTTGGCAATCGTCGCCATGACCAATCTGTCCAATGACCAACACGCCCGAGGCCCGGCGAACATGCTGGCAAACATCATTTATGAATACCATTTGCAGCTGAAAAATCAGCCAATCACAGCGAAGGCGAACTATTGAACCGCCCAGATATCTTCGTCGGCGATTCCGTCATTATCTGCATCGATGTAACCCGTATAAATACCGTCTTTCTCAAAATGTGTCACCGGAATCGCATTCACCTGCTCTACCGAGCCATCCACCCAGCAAACCAGCGTCTCGGAATTATTCACCAAGCGTATGCAGATCGGGTTCGCGCCCGCCGTTTGGTGACTGGGCCCCCATATCATTTCCTGCGGAGCAGCATAACCACTATATGCTGGCGTTGCGCTGATGGCAAACATCACAGTCCGGTTGGGTTTAATTACAACTGAGTAAGAATGCCCTAAGTAGTTTCCGATGAAGCTGCCATCGGATTCATAAACCTTTTTGCTCAATTGCAGTCCATTATAGCCATAACCCAAGTTGCCAGGAACGGCACTGGCGTTCTCAATTGCGGTCTGAATGGATTCTTCTGGTTCCCAAAGCGGACAAGTCAAAACATCCTGCGCATCTTCAAGGTATTGCCCGAGTAAGCCTTCGGCAAATTGGTTGGTCGCGCCATACTGAAATAAGCCGTAGCACCACTCGCGATTCTGGCCCAAATCCTCGTCGAAAAGGGCATGAGGCATTAAGTTACCGTCGTTATCAGCCGAGTAGGTGTAAGCCGCCATGCCCATTTGGCGCAGATTCGACAGACTTCCAGCAACTTTCGCCCGTGTCCTGACACCGTTCACGGCGGCTATAAGAACTGCACCTAGTAAAGCGATGATAGCCACGCATGCCAGCAGCTCTACTAAGGTAAAACCCCGCGCAGCGCTTGCCCGAAATATCAAAATTCGTCTCCTGTTTCCGTTGTCCATAAATTGCTTGCCCCCTACTGATAACAAGTCTCAAAATCGCTGGCATGAATTTCAAGTCAATTAAATTTGCCGCATGGTGGAGCTCCATAATGACGGCAGCGCCCATAATGCATGGCGAGTTGGTAGAATTCGAATTGATTTCTGAGAACGCTTTCGGGTCCATGTACTCGGCGGGCGTCAACAATGAAGTCGACGAACCCAACACCCCCGAGGGCAAAGAGTTCGCCTACCCATATTACTATGATGCGGATGCTGGCTATTATACCATGATTGTAGGAGAGCCGTTAGCCGCAACAAATACTTACCCAGATGAAGAGGCGAACTACACCATCAAAAACAACACTGTCACAGACGATGACGCTACGTCCTACAGCTTCGGAAAACTGTCATGGGATGATGACCTGTTGAATGGAGTCGGCGCCGAGACTCTCTCCCCTAGTCAATTTTCCCTTGAGCTCGATGGTGAACCCTACTCCCCTTACAGTGGTCCCCATAACATCAACAACGAGTTTGGTTGGGGCGTACGCTTTGATATTGTTGAAGTCACCGGCGAAGGCCTCACCTTCATCGATGGTCAACTGACGGACATCAACATTTCGGTGCAACTCTCCATTGTCATCTTTGGCAACGTCAATGGCTTTAAGCCTGAATCGACTCCCGCTTTTAGCGGGCTTATCAGCTTCGCCAATGGACGCTTTGTCCATAATGTCAACCACACTCAGACGATCATCGCGCCAGTCGTAGGCCCCATTGAAGACGCCAAGCTGTATTCCAATGCTCAGGGCGACATTAAAAACCTCTACGCGCCAGTAGTTGACACCGACACAGATGGCGCCAGTGACGAATGGGAGCTCGAAAACGGTTTTGATCCAGACGTAACAGATGACTGGCAAGTGCTCGACAGTGACAACGATGGCGTAACTGACATCGCTGAAACCTACTTCGGCACAGCACGCAACCTCGCAACCAGTGTTTTTCAGCCAACAACCACTGTATCAGCCGGGGGCGAGCTGCTAGTAATCCTGCGCCGGAGCACGCAACAGTCTGCTGTTCAAGCAACACCATATTGGTCCAACGATCTAAACCAATGGGCAGCCTCTGGCGAGTCCCTGAATGGGGTGACCATTGATCTTTCAGAAGCAATTTATGAAACAGGCTCTGATTACGAGTTGGTTGAAATTACACTGAACATAACGGTAGGAGTTGCTGAAGAAATTTTCCTTCGCTGGATATTCTCTCCCAATGAGTAAAAGCTTGTAGTGTTCAGAGATGGCCCGAGCCAAGCATTAAGCTTCCTAATAGGCATCATTAACTCGAAATCTGATTTTGAGACTTATTCTCTTTCTTTATTTACTTCCGACGATGAAACGCTGAACCTGCATGTTAGAACCGCTAATCTATTTCCCAAACGACTAAGCAGAGACCTAACAAGAAAAGAACATGAAAGCAATCTACACACTTGCCGCTTCAGCGGCACTGGCAACTACCGCATCCGCATTGAGCTACGTCGACCTCGGCGGTCCGGCTAACGGCTACCTGGCATTGACCAATTTTAAATCGTCATCGTCTCAAAACGGCATTGAGGGACTGGATGGATCTGGTAATCCAAGCCCCAGCCATAATGGTTTACCAGACTACCCGAATTACCAAGCGCCAGCGGGTTATTATAATGAAGGGAACTACATCGCGATCATTACCTCTCCACTGGACACCACCAACGACTACAGTGGCATCAGCACGAACTTCTATGGCGGCACCCCTCTCACCATTAATAATTTAACCACGACACAGGCCAATGCCTCTACTATGAGTGCCGGCCATATCATTTTCGATGAAAGTGTTCTGACTGGCGTCGGCACGGAAACCATTGGCGTGGGAGATCTGACTTTCGATTTCGACATCTACCAGTGGGATGGCTTCACCACCGGCGATGGTGGCCCTTTTGAAGTCACCGGAGCCCCGGAATACATTTCTCCATTTTCGCCAATATACACTGTATACAACGATGGCTCTGGAGCAGGAAATGCACAAATTTACTACAACATTTCCATTGCCAATGTGACTGGTGCAGGACTGACCTTCGTGGATGGCGAGCTCGACTCAATGGACATAGAAGGAGACCTTTCCGTGGCGGCCACGACCGCATTCAGCAGCGCCCTCTCCGCTGAATTTACAGGGACTTTCAGTGCGACTGAGACCAGCTACGCCTTTGATGTGGTCGACACCCAAAGCATATTCATTTTTAACAATCTTAATATGCTCTTTAATCGTGAGGGCGAAGTCAGTGTTGTGCCTGAGCCATCAACTTATGCCATGATCGCCGGACTTGTGGTCTTGGCAGGCGCAATCGTGATCCGCCGTCGGAAAAACGCCTAATTACATGATCTCGGGTTTACATATGAAAAAGCGAACTAGTTTAGTATTTTGCGCCAGCTGTGTAATCGCAGTATCCAGTTATGCGCAAGTCATCAACCTGAATACCGTAATGAACGGTAATAGCTATATCTCCGAAGCTGAAGGAACAGGCTCCTTTGCCCAGATCAATCTGGGTGACGGCTCACTTGGCACTGTCGGAGCGAACACTGGCGATGCTGACGGCGGATATAACATCAATGAACGCGGAAGCTCTACCCCCACTCAGTTAGGCTCTGATATCGATGTATTTCCCCGCGAGGAAAATTTTGAAGTGGGGTTCCTAAGCTATGACGCAGGCGCCATCACTGGCAGTGGAGTTGAAACGACGGCGATCACTGATATCGACCTGAGTGCATTCTGGACCGCCGACCCCAACCGGACAAGCTCTTCACCTGATTCAGCACCTACCGTAATCAGTGATATCTCGGACTACGCTCTAGGGCTTTGGTTCTTCAATTATACTGGAAGCATTACTTTTGGGGCACTCGATGCTGGCGACACGGTGACATTCACCAATGGTGTTTTAACTTCCATCGACCTCGATCTGGATACTGCCTTTGTACTCGATGTCTTTGGCACTGGTGAAAGCGAGTGGAACGGGAACCTGACCATTGCAGGTTTGGATTTCTCCTATCAAATTAATGAAACGGAAGTGACCGCTTTTGGCCCCATCACCTTCACCGCTGATCTGGCAGGAACCGTAACGCCTACGGTCGTCCCCGAACCCGGCGTCTACGCATTGCTGGCAGGATTTGCAAGTTTTGCTGCCTTGGTGATTCGCCGTCGCCCAAGCAAAAGTTAGCAAGCATTTACCACCTCTATTGCTGCTTGACGGGGCGCATGCTTGCATGCGCCCCGTCATATTCTCAAAATACGCGCACCATTCAGAGAGTGGTGTGAAGGCTGGGACTCGAAATCGATTTGCGATTTTTGGAGACAGAGTTGGTTCATAGCGCAGAAAGCGCCATTTCGCTTCGCCATTCACAAGATTCGATGGCAAAAGCTCACGCGAGGCGTGGCGTGTGAAGGTCTATTCCGTTAGCGCAGTATTCGATACGCAGAAGGCGTCAGTTTCTGATGTTGCTGGAAGATGCGATTGAATCGTCGCTGGTTATTAAAACCACAGCGCTCAGCAATCATGCCAATAGGCAATTCGGTTTCCAGCAATAGACGCTTTGCATGCACCATCTGCTCTTGGTGAATGCGCTCCAAAATAGTGACCGACAATGAGCGCTTGAACTGTCGCTCCACTTTGCGGCGAGATTCGCCAATAGCCTTGCAGACAGCCTCAACGTTGAGGTCGCTCATCGCATTTTTCGCAATAAAGCCCAATGCCTTCTGCACAATTTCATCATCAGTCGCATCGGCGTCAGTAGAATTTCGATTAATGATTTGCAAAGGGGGAAGTGCAGTGAACGCTGGCGGACGCTCCTTCTCCTCAAGCCAGTTGGCCAGTTGCTGCGCAGCGGTTCGGCCAATGGTTTCCGCCGGAATATCTACACTGGAAAGCGTCGGCCGACTCATGCGGCAAATGGCGAGATCGTTGTCGACGCCGAGAATCGCCGCCTCAGTTGGCACACGAATGTTCGCCCGACGGCACAGTTCACATAATGCACGGGCTGGTATATCATTCGAGGCCAAGATGCCAACCGGCTTGGGCAGAGCCTTAAGCCATCGCTCGACATGCCGATCTTCGAGTTCCCAGTTCTCTGTGTAAGGCGACTGTGGCAGAAAATTCGCGTGAAGCTTTACCGAAGTATACCCAGCTTCCTTTAATCTTCGATGGAAGCCTTGTTCGCGGTTTAATGAAAAAGACGCTTTACTGCTGCCATAGTAAGCAAAAGAGCGCAGACCTTGGCTGAGGAAAACCTCAGCTGCTATTTTACCAACTGCCTCATTGTCCACGTCGACCGTTGGAATCGCGTGTGAGCGAATGGTGTCCGTAACCGAAATCAACGGAATATTCAAAAACGGGAGACGGTTTGCGAGTTCACGTTCGGCCAGATGAACAATGACGCCATCGGGTCTCCAATGCTCAAGTGCGGGCATCACGCGCATGTCCGGTGGAGCTTGGTGAAAGAACCAAGGCAAGCGATGAGCTTCTGCATAACCCAATACTCCCGATAAGACTCGACGACTGTAACCCAGATCAGAGCCCAGTAATAATGCAATGCGACTTTGCGTAATATGTCTCAAATTAGACGCATTATGGTATATTCACTGACGGCTATTTCAACTACTATCTAGGCATGAACTACTTTATCGGCGTGGATGTAGGTACGGGCAGCGCACGTGCCGGTCTATTTGACGCACAGGGCGTGCGCTTGGCTACCCATAGCTGCCCCATCCAAACGTGGCGGCCACAAACCAACCATGTAGAGCAGTCTTCCGATGACATCTGGAGCTCGGTTGTCGCATGCATACAGGTCATCATGCGAGAGTCCGGCATTGCCCCCGCAGCAGTAAAGGGAATTGGCTTTGACGCAACTTGCTCCCTGGTGGCCCTGGACCAATCTGGAGCGCCAGTAACAGTCAGCACCAACGGCGATGATGCGCAGAACGTAATCGTTTGGATGGATCACCGGGCACTCAAGGAAACAGAGTTCGTAAATGGCGCAGGCGATTTCCCCATTTTTGATTTTGTGGGTGGAAAAATCTCGCCTGAAATGCAGACTCCCAAGCTCCTCTGGCTCAAGCGTAACCTTCCTCAAACATGGAGTCGCACAGCTCACTTTTTCGACCTGCCGGATTTCCTCACCTACCGTGCCACTGGTTGTTTCACCCGCTCTCTTTGCTCAATGACATGCAAGTGGACCTACTTGGCGCACGAAGTTGAAGCTGGTGGCAGCGGCTGGTGTGACGACTTCTTCAATGCAATTGAGCTCAGCGATCTCGTGGAAGAATCCTATGCGCGCATTGGCGCACAGGTTCGCCCAATGGGCGAACCCGTAGGTGAAGGCTTGTCAGCGCAGGCAGCTAAAGAGCTGGGATTGCTACCTGGCACAGCTGTCGGCGTTTCGATTATCGATGCACACGCAGGCGGAATTGGCATGATTGGCATGGCCGAGGAATCCGCCGAAACCGACCAGTTGGAACATCGACTTGCGCTGATTGGCGGCACGTCTTCTTGCCACATGTCGGTTTCACCGAACCAACGTTCAATCACTGGCGTCTGGGGCCCTTACTATTCCGCGATGGTTCCAGGGCTTTGGCTAAACGAGGGTGGCCAATCAGCGACAGGCGCCCTGGTCGACCACATTATTTTTAACCATGGCGCCACCGAGCAGATGCTCAGTGCTTCGCGGGAGTCCGGCATCACGCCTTATGAAGTGTTAAACAATCGGCTCGAATCACTGGCTAACGGTGGTCCGATGCACGAACTAACACGTGACTTGCACGTGTGCCCCTACTTTCTGGGCAACCGATCGCCGCGCGCAAACCCGCACTTGGTCGGCATGGTTTCAGGGCTTGGCTTGTCGGCGACTCTCGATGATCTAGCGCGAATATACCTAGCAACCATTCAGGCCATTGCCTATGGCACACGTCATATTATTGAAGCCAAGAATGAAAGCGGCTACCGTATCGACACGCTTATTTGCTGTGGAGGCGGCACAAAAAACCCCATATTCCTTCAACAGCACGCAGACATAACACAGTGTCGAATTTTGCTACCGAAAGAGCAAGAAGCGGTGATTCTCGGGAGCGCCATGTTGGGGGCGGTCGCCGCAGGCGAATACGACTCACTCAAGCTTGCGATGTCTGCCATGTCCCGCCCTGGCGCTGAGATCCAGCCATCGACTGAATCCAAGGCATATCACGGTGCTAAATATCAGGTCTTTCATCGTCTCTACGAAGATCAATTGGCTTACGCTGCTCTGATGAGCGTCGAATAATTACAAATTTGGAAAACACACAATGAACATCCACGGAATCATCCCACCATTAGTTACTCCACTCAACGCAGACGGATCGCTGGACTTTTCAGGCGCCAGCCGCTTAATCGAGCACGTTATTGCCGGAGGAGTCCACGGCCTCTTCATCCTCGGCACTACCGGAGAAGGCCCGAATCTAAGCTATGCGCATCGCCGCGATTACATCGATTTCGTTACTGAAAAGGTCGCCGGACGCATTCCAGTAATCGTTAGCATCAGTGACACGGCTTACGCCGAATCCATTTCGTTGGCGGAACACTCAGCGAAGGCGGGAGCAAGCGCCGTCGCCTTCACTCCCCCTTACTATTTCATCCCCGGCGCCCCCGAGCTGCACGACTTCGTTAGGGATATGGCTGAAAGCATAAGCCTGCCCTTCTTCCTCTATAACATGCCCGCCCTGACCAAGGTTTCACTGCCGTTAGACGTCGTTGAGCTGGGCTTTTCAATGAAGAATTGCCTCGGCCTCAAAGACAGCTCTGGCGACTTGTTTTACTACAAGAAGGTGAAGCGCCTAATTGGCGATCGGGATTTAACGTTGTTGATCGGCCCGGAAGAATTACTTGCCGAGTCTCTTCTCGCTGGCGGCAATGGAGGCATCAACGGTGGCGCTAATGCATTCCCCCGGGTCTACGTGGCGATCTACAATTATATGGCCGAAGGTAAAATCGCCGAAGCCGAAGCGTTACAACGCGAGGTGATGGAAATTTCCAGCCGTTTGTTCACGATTGGCAAGCATGGCTCAAGCATCATCAAAGGCATCAAGGGAGCACTGGAATTACAGGGCATTTGTGGACGACACATGGCCTCGCCATTTCGCGGCTTTCTAGACGAGGATCTGGATCGAGTAAACGCCGCCCTACAGGAACTGAATGCGCGCCCGGGCTTGTCTGGCCTGCTTTAACATCCGACCTAGCTGCATAGGCACATTAAGCAGAGCTCTCTCAACGCAGGCTTAAGATTTCAACTGAATAAGACTTCCTTGATGGCGTAAGTCTTATTCGGTTGATAGGCCTTATCAAGTTGGCTGAATCAGGTGGGGATAAGATTGGATGCCAACGTAGCGAACTTCCAATCTGGTCCCAAAGCTCGAACCGAGTGCTTTTGCGCCACAGCGGCCTTGTCAGTTGCCCTGGAGCGGTTTTGACCAGCTATTTTACTCGCCGTTTTGCGTGTTAATGCGACGTGGGATGACGCGACGACGGCGCTCCGTGTTGGGCGTCGACGCCGAGCGATTGATCACACGATTATTCTCAGGTCTTAATTGCGCAGGCACCTGGCTATTCACTGGAGCAGCAGTCGCAGTCGGAATCGAAACGCCATCCGTCTTCGCTAGGTAAATGGTTTCCTGCATCCCGCTGGTTGAGCGCAAGGTGACTGAACGATCACCGGAGTCATTGAAGCTTACCACGGTGAAGCGCGCGCCTTTACTGTTATCGTCCATTTCCATGAGCACGCTCCGGTTTTCAACCTTGTCAAACAGGTTGAAAAAGCGGTTCTCGCCAATGCGCATCGTGCCCTTGAAAACCACTTCACGACTAAGGGCGCCACTGGGCGCAACGGGTGCGGGAGGCGGTGTCACTTTAGGCGCAGGCGGCTCCCATTTCTGGAAGGGGGAATTCGTCAACATGCTCTCGCGCGCTTCTTCCAGATTCGCCCGCATGATTACAGGCATCGAGACCAAAAGGAGGACAAGGCTAATGTTGGTGAAGGAAAACTTCATAGAAACTTATTAACCGCTATTTTCCACAGAAAGTTCCACGCGTAAAGTATTAATCCGAAACTGGATTTACGGCTTGCTGCAACTGGCCACGTGCCTTGTTATCCGGGGCTTCGTTTAAAACATCATGTCTAGTTCTCTCTTCAATTGGCTCGACTCGCGTGCTTCCGGCATACTGCTCCACCCCACCTCCCTACCCTCAGGCCACGGCATCGGCAATTTCGGCCCGGCTGCCTACCATTTTGTCGATTTCTTGGCCGAAGGCGGTTTCGGCTACTGGCAAATTTGCCCGCTGGGCCCAACCGGCTTTGGCGACTCGCCCTACCAGTGTTTCTCCGCATTTGCCGGCAACCCCTACCTGATCGATCTCGATCCGATTGTCTCGTTTGGCCTGTTAAAGGAAGAGGATCTCGCGCCGCTGCGCGAATTGCCACATGATCATGTCGACTATGGCGGCCTTTACGAGGCATTCTGGCCCTTGCTCGCCAAGGCCGCGAAGCGCTTCGCCAAAGACGGTGCTCCCAGCCTCGACGGTTACGGCAACTACAAGAGCTTCATCACAGAACATGCCCATTGGCTGGACCCCTATGCGGCCTACCGCGCAACGAAGGACCACTTCAAGGGCAAGCCTTGGTTCCAGTGGGCCAAGAAATACCGCTCCTACGAGCAGTGGCTTGAGTCCGATCTTCCGAAGAAGCTCGAAGCCGCCATTTCCGCCGAAAAGTTCTACCAATACCTCTTTTTCGGCCAGTGGAAGCTGCTTCGCCAATACGCCAACAGCAAAGGTGTAAAAATCATTGGCGACGTGCCGATCTTTGTGGCGTTTGACAGCGCCGACACCTGGTCCTCCTTGGAAATCTTCCAAATGACCAAGGACGGCAAGCCCAAGGCTGTCGCTGGCGTGCCACCGGACTACTTCTCCGAACTAGGCCAACTTTGGGGCAATCCGCTCTTTGACTGGGATACGCTCAAAAAACGCGACTACGACTGGTGGATCGCCCGGCTGAAGGCTAATTTCACGCTGTATGACGTCGTCCGCATCGACCATTTCCGCGGATTCCACGACTACTGGTCTATTCCCGCGACTGCGGCCGATGCACGCACCGGAGAATGGAAACCCGGCCCAGGCTTTGAATTCTTTAACAAGGTCAAGGAGGAGCTCCCGGAAGCCCTGCTCATCGCAGAAGATCTCGGCGACCTCAGCGACGGCGTGCACGTGCTACGCGCGAAAACCGGCCTCCCGGGCATGGCGATCCTACAATTCGCCTTTGGCGGCGATGCTTCCAACGATTACCTGCCGCACAACCACGAGAAAAACAGCGTCGTCTACGCCGGCACACACGACAACGACACGACCCTCGGCTGGTATTGGTCGGAGGGAGACCATGTCCGCGAACACGTTCGCCGCTACTTCGGCATTGGCGATGAATCGCCCCAATGGGACTTCATACGCGCCTGTTTCCGCTCTCCCGCGCGTCTGGCGGTCATCACGGTGCAAGATTTATTGAATCTCGGCAGTGACGCCCGACTCAACACGCCCGGCGCCGCTCAAGGGAATTGGCAGTGGCGCTATTCGCCTGAAAACATCGAGTTTTTACGTCGGGAAGTCGCCGGATATCTCAAGGAATTGGGTTATCAATACGGTCGTTGCCAGTAATAACTCAAAATCGTCTGACAATTTTACGCTTGAAACAAATGCTTTCATCGGGCACGTGTTTTGCTAATCGCTGAAGAGTGATCAAATGGGTAAGAGCGCCAAAAAAGATGAGGAGATTTCATTCGAGAACGCCATGGAGCGTCTGGAGGTTCTCATCGACTCCCTGGAAGAAGGGGATATTCCTCTTGCCGAACTCGTTGAAAAATACGAAGAAGGTAGTAACCTATTTCAAAACTGTAATCGCAAACTAACTAACGCTGAACTGAAAATTGAACAATTACGGAAACAGAACGAGGCCGCTTCGCTTAACCTAACGGACGCCTCCGATTCTTGAGTTCTGTAAATGGTGACTGCTAATATGGAATTACTCCCGCGCATCAAGGGCCCGGATGACGTCAAGGCGCTCAATCCGGATCAATTGCCACAATTGGCCGAAGAAATTCGCCAGGAAATCATTCAGGTGACATCCGACAACGGTGGCCACATCGGCCCCAATCTCGGCGTTGTGGAATTGACGATCGCCCTGCACCGTCATTTTTCAACCCCCAAGGACCGCTTCGTCTTCGATGTCGCGCACCAGGGGTATGTGCATAAATTGCTCACCGGTCGTTATGGCGACGAGTTTAAGAAAATTCGCTCATCCGGCGGCCTCTCCGGCTTCCTGACCCGTGATGAAAGCGACCACGACTGCTACGGCGCTGGCCACGCGGGCACCGCGCTTTCCGCCGCCTTGGGCATGGCCACCGCCCGTGACCTGCGCGGCAGCGATGAGCATGTCGTCGCCCTACTCGGTGACGCCGCCCTCACCTGCGGCATCACGATGGAGGCGCTCAACAACATCAAGACCTCCACCAAGAAGCTGATCGTCATCCTGAATGACAACAAGTGGTCCATCGCCCCGAACGTCGGCGCGATCCCCAGCTACTTGAACGAGCTGATCACAAACCCGGTCTACAACCGCCTGCACAACGACCTGGAGAGCTTCCTGGAATCCGTTCCCGGCGGCAACCGCCTGCGCCACATCGGCAAAAAGGTGAAGGCCGAGACCAAGGACTTTTTCAGCAATCAGGAATCTTCGCTCTTTGAGAAGTACGGCTTGCGCTACATTGGCCCGATTGACGGCCACGACCAGGAGCTGCTTGACCAGTACATGACTTTCGCCAAGGAGTGCGAAGAGCCGGTCATCCTCCACGTGTTGACCACCAAGGGCAAGGGCTTCGAAGCCGCCCTGAACAATCCAGAGAAATTCCACGGCACCAGCCCGTTCTGCCCGCAGACCGGCCAATCCAAGCCCAGTAAGCCCGGCAAGCCGCCGCAGTATCAGGATGTATTCGGCCGCGCATTGGTCGACTTCGCCAAGAAGGACAAGCGCGTGGTTGGCATCACCGGCGCCATGCCGTCCGGCACGGGGATGAAATACCTCCGCGATGAAGTTCCTGGCCAGTATTTCGACGTCGGCATCGCCGAAGAGCACGCCGTGTTGTTTGCCGCCGGCCTCGCCACCAGCGACATCAAGCCGGTTGTTGCGATTTACTCGACCTTCCTCCAGCGCGCCTACGACTGTATCATCCACGACGTGGCCCTCCAGGACCTCGACGTGATGTTCTGCATGGACCGCGCTGGCCTGTCACCGAATGACGGCCCCACGCACCACGGACTTTTCGATGTCTCCTATCTCCGCTGCGTTCCCCGCGCCGTCATCATGGCGCCAAAGGACGAAGATGAGCTGGTGGATATGATGAAGACTGGCATCGATTACAAGGGCGCCACCTTCATCCGCTACCCGCGCGGTAACGGCGTTGGCGTGAAAATGAAAGAAGAGCCAGAAGCAGTCGAAATCGGTAAAGCCGAGCTTCTTCGCGACGGCGACGACATCATGATTTGGGCCCTCGGGCCAATGGTTCACGACGCACTCAAGCTCGCGAACAAGATTTCCGCCGAGCAAGGCCTGCACGTTGGCGTGGTCAACGCCCGCTTCGCCAAGCCAATCGACACGGAACTCCTGTTTGAGCATGCCAAGAAGTGCCGCATGATCGCGACGATCGAAGAAAACGTCCTCAAGGGCGGCTTCGGCAGCGCGGTTCTGGAAGAACTTCAAGACGAAGGCCTCAGCACACCTGTCGTGCGCATTGGCTGGCCGGACAAATTCGTTGGTCATGGCAGCACGGTGGAAGAACTGCGCGCCGCCAACGGCATGTCCCCCCAGCAAATGGAGGCCGACATCCTCGAACGCTTCAACAGCATTGGCGTAGAGGCTGAATCCGCCAACCACGGCGCAATCCAATTCCCGAGCGGCAAGTAGTCCTTGCTTCCAACACTTCTTTTGAAGGGCCGCTCACTTCGAGCGGCCTTTTTTATGTCCAGAATCCATGAAGCACTTTCCCGAATCCCTGATCCTTGAGTCGCGCCGTTGTCGCTACCGCATCCCTACACTGGACGACCGGCGCCACACTATTTCGGCAGCGCAGTATCCGGGCTTCACCGACGGCATGCTTTGGGAGCCTCCCAAGCATGCGGATGAGCTGCTGCCGATCTTTGAAAGCATGCGCGCCGCATGGGTAAGCGGCGAGGCGTTCTGCTTCTCAATCATTGACTCCTCGGATGACGGCTTTATCGGCCGAATCGCCATTCGGCGTGAAGCAACCCCCGAAGTTTGGAACCTGGGTTTCTGGACGCACCCAGAAAGACAGAATCGGGGCTACATGACCGAGGCCGCCGCGCGGCTGATCGCATTCGGGTTTCTGGAACTCGACGCCCGTGACATCATCGCCCGCCACGCGCTCTGGAATAAAGCCAGCGAAGCCGTCATGCGCAAAAACGGCATGTCATTCCGGCAATACCTGCCACAGGGCTTCCAAAAGCGCGGCCAGTGGGTCGAGGAGAACGAACTCGGCATTACGCGGGAAAGCTGGTTGGCGAATCGCCAAAAATAGTTTTCAGTGCGTGTTTCAACTTCATGGCAGATACCCTCACAGGCGTTCTTGATCGCATCGTTTTCCACAACGAGGAGAACCACTTCACCATTGGCGAAGTGAAGGCCAGCGACCACCGTGGCCCCATCACCGTGCTGGGCAATCTCCCCGGCGTGCAGTGTGGTGAAACGCTCAAGCTGACGGGAGACTGGACCACCCATGCAACCCACGGTAAACAGTTCAAGATCAAGGAGTTCACCTCGCAACTCCCGGCCTCGGTTTATGGCATCGAGAAATACTTGGGCAGCGGGCAAATCCCCAAAGTCGGTCCGAAGTTCGCCAAGAAAATCGTCGCCAAGTTCGGCGCGGACACGCTGCGCGTCATTTCGGAAGAGTCTGGCCGCCTGCGTGAGATACCTGGCGTTGGCCCCAAGCGCGCCAAGGAAATCAAAAAAGCCTGGGACGAGCAGGCCGCGCTCCGAGATGTCATGACTTTTTTGCAGACCTATGGCGTGGGAACCAATCTCTGTCTGCGGCTGATCCGCCAGTATGGCAACGCCGCCAAGACCATTCTGCAAAACGAGCCCTACCGGGTCGCCCGCGAGGTGCCCGGCATTGGCTTTAAGACCGCCGACCGCATTGCCGTGAACCTGGGCTACTCGAACGAGAGTCCGCAGCGCATCGACGCCGGGCTGCTGTTCGCCCTGCAGGAACTGGAGGTCGACGGCCACACGGGCTATCCCGTTTCCGATCTGGTCAAGAAGGCCTCCGAGATGCTGGACGTCGTTGAGGACTTGATCTCGCCGCGCGTCAAGGCGCTGACCGAAAACTCGCATCTGGTCGCGACCGAGGGCATCGATGGCGAAGCGTTCATTCAGCTCCCCGCGCTGCGCCGTTCGGAGGTGGCCATTGCGCAGGTCATCGCTGACCTAGCTGAAGCCCAATCCGCCCTCCCCCCCATCATCATCGACAAAGCCGTCGACTGGGCGCAGGACAAGGCAGGCTTCAAATTTGCGCCGGAACAGGCTGATGCCGTTCGCGCGGGCCTGCGCTGCAAGGTCAGTATCCTCACCGGCGGTCCGGGCACTGGTAAAACCACTATCCTGCGCGCGTTGGTGGAAATCCTGAAAGCCAAGAAAGTTCGCCTGACCCTGGCGGCGCCCACTGGTCGCGCCGCCCAGCGCATGTCCGAAAGCACGGGCGCGTTTGCGATGACCATTCACCGACTCCTGAAGTTTGACCACGAGGCGGGCGGCTTTCTCCACACCGACGATAACAAGCTGAAAACGGAGTTCATGATCGTCGATGAAAGCTCGATGCTGGACTCGCGGCTGGCCTCGTCACTCTTGCGCGCCCTGCCCGACTCCGCGCATTTGCTGCTTGTGGGCGACATCCATCAGTTGCCATCAGTGGGCGCCGGCGCAGTGCTCAGCGACATCATTCAGTTCATCGAGGCCAAACCGCACCAACACATGGCCGTCACCCGACTGGAGAAAATCTTCCGCCAAGGTGCGCGCTCGGCCATCGTCGCCACTGCGCACGCAATCCTGCAAGGGCGCGCCGGAGCCCCGTTTGTGGTCAACCAAGTGAAGGATATCGACCCCAAGCAAGACCTGCATTTCCTAGCGACCGAAGACCCCGAAGATGCGGTCAAGCAAGTCACCGCGCTGATCCAGCATTACCTGCCACGCTGGTTTGACTGGGCCGACAAGTTCATGGACATCCAGGTCCTCGCGCCCATGCACAAAGGCGCGGGCGGCGTTGGCCGCATGAACGAGGAGCTGCCGAATACGCTCAATGCGCAAAGCCGCGGCATCGTCTACGGCGCCACCAAATATCGGGTCGGCGACAAGGTCATTCAGACCCGCAATAACTACGAAAAAGGCGTCTTCAATGGCGACCTCGGTCGCGTCAGCGCAGTCAACGCCGAGGCGGGCACCGTGGCGGTAAATTTCGAAGGCAACGAAATCGATTACGAGCGCCCCGAGCTGCTCGACTTGTCCCTCGCCTACGCCATCACCATTCACAAGAGCCAGGGCAGTGAATTCCCGATCGTGATCATCCCACTGCTGAAACAGCACTTCGTCATGTTGCAGCGCAACCTGCTCTACACAGCAATCACCCGTGGACGGCGCAAGGTATTCATCGTCGGCGATCCAACGGCTTACGCCATGGCCGTGCGCAATGTGGACTCCCTCCGCCGCCTGACTGGTCTCGGCCAGCGCCTGAGCGACGTATTTGCCGGTTAAGGACACGGGCATTCGCGGAACCACCAGTCTTATCGCAACACAACCCACTGGGGCAATTCAACGCAATGCCCTTGAGGATTGTGCCGCAAAACACCAGTGGGTTCTGACACAAAACACTGATTGGTTGCGGCGAAAAACACTGGGGCATTCTGTCGGAAAACACCAGTGGGTTGCGTCAGTTTCCCCATGGGCATTTTGACAGAAAACACTAGTGGTTTTTAACGTAAAACACCTAAGGGTTGGAGCGAAAAGGTAAATCTGATCTAATCATCTGGGCGTATAGCCCCTCCTACAACTTCTTTTTATGCCGCGATACTCAGCGCCCAAAAGAGGGGGCGAGACACCCAAGCACTTTTGGACCAGCTACTTCCGAAGCGCCAATTCCTTGGCAAAGTAGGTCAAAATCATGTCGGCCCCGGCGCGCTTGATCGCCAGCAGGCTTTCGTCGCGGGTGCGCTCATAGTCGAGCCAGCCCAATTGAGCCGCCGCATGGATTTGCGAGTACTCGCCGCTCACCTGATACGCCGCCACGGGCAAGGACGTGCGGTTGCGCAGTTCACGGATAATGTCCAAATATGGCCCACCAGGCTTCACCATCAACACGTCAGCGCCTTCCATTTCGTCGAGCTCGGTTTCGATGATCGCGCTGCGGCGGTTCGCGGGATCGCATTGGTAAGTGTGCTTGCCCAGCAGATTCGTCCCGGCGGCCTTGGCGCTGCCCACGGCATCACGGAATGGTCCGTAGTAGGCGGAGTTGAACTTGGCCGAATACGCCATGATCGCCGTGTTGCTGAGGCCCGCATCGTCGAGGGCGACACGGATGGCCCCCACCCGGCCGTCCATCATGTCCGACGGCGCCACGAAATCTGCGCCGGCCTCAGCGTTGAGCTTAGCCATTTCGCAAAGAATTTCCACGGTGGCGTCGTTCGCAACGTCCTGCCCATCAGCGGTCAGCACGCCATCGTGGCCGTGGCTCGTGTAGGGGTCGAGTGCAACATCGGTAATGATCGCCAGCTCCGGCGCTGCGGCCTTGACTGCGCGCACCGCCCGCAGGACCAGCGTCTCGGGATTGAGCGCTTCCTTGCCATCAGCGGTCTTAAGAGACGAGTCCAGCTTCGGGAAGACCGCCACCGCTGGAATGCCGGCATCGCGCAAAGCCAGGCACTCGTCGACCAGCGCTTTAATCGTCAACCGTGACTGCCCCGGCATCGACTCAATCGGCTCAACCACACCGTCGCCATCGATCACGAACAGCGGCTGGATCAGGTCGTCGACGCGCACTTCGGTCTCACGCACGAGGCGGCGAATGGCGTCCGTGCGGCGCAAACGTCGTGGGCGATAGGTCAAATTGAGTCTGGGTTCGGAGTCACTCATTGCTCCGAAATCGTAGCCAGCTTCGACTAGCCTGCAAGATCAGGTTTCGGGGACTCGCTCCCGAACAGAGAGACTATCAAACGGCGGTTACGCTAGCTCACTTCTCACGCCACACTTTGATCGACTTTACGACCATGTCGCCAGAGCCTTGATCGTAGGGGGAGTCGACTTTGGCTTTCACCGCGACATTCGTCAGCGGATACCAGGTTTCGCCCTTAAATGGGTTGGCGTAACGCATCGTTTCGATGTCGTCCACAAACATGGTGATCCACTCTTCGTCGACGGTCACCGCGAAGCGATGAAACTCCGTGTCCAGGGTGTTCGGCAGACCAAAGACGCCCATCGACATCCGCATTGCCGGGCGAGTAAAGGTGCGACGCAAGTGGTCGCCACCGTGCAGGTTTGTCGAGAGGTCCGAAGCGAACTTCCATTCGCCGTTGTAGCCAAAGCCTTCATAGACATCGATCTCCGGCGGCCATCCAGCGGTTGGCAGGAGCCACAGCGCTGGCCAGGAGCCGAAGCGGTTGGGCATCTTCACAACCCACTCGACGCTGCCATATTGGAACTGAGTTTCAGGCGTGCGATGCCCCGAGAGCATCGTTGCGAGAAATGGGTATTCAATTGCCGGCGAACCGACTTTGACGGGGGCGTTCAATCTCCGCGTCGACAACACCAGTCCTTCCCCAGTCCGTTGGAAGCCACCGTATTTGACTTCGCCATAGTAGCCGGTTTCTCCATTGCCAACCTGAGTGCGGCCATGAGAAAGCGATGTGGAAAAGCTGTTCGGCCCACCGCGATCATCGAATTGGATCGTTTCGCCTGTCTCATCGTAGCAAAGCTTGCCCAACGGCTCAAACTTCGTCGCTTCGCGACCGCCCGTAATTGGCTCATTGACGGCGTCGGCCTTGGCGGTAATCAGGATGCCCCCACCCGCTCGATAGGCGCCATCGGGCACCGATGGCTGGACCGCACGCACATTGCTCCCCTCACTCATGCCCGTGACGTCAAAACTCAGGGTTTTGGTGAGTGGGTCACCCGGATAGAAGATGACGGACTTTGTCTTATCCGGCTTGGCGCGGCCGCCAGAGCCGTCATAAACACGCACATAAGCAATGACGGTGTTTGGGCTTTCACGGTCAAGCGTCACCGGGACATGGACCTCGGTCGCGTTAACCGGCACGTCAAAGCTCGAGATGCGCACTTTCGCGGCAGCAGGGTATTTTTTGCCCTTATCATAGATATCCTCAGGGCCCGCAGCAGCTTTGGCTTCATCAATGTATTTGTCGAGCTGCTCACCGATACGGCCAACGGCGTCTTTCGCTGACTGTGCCTGCTCACTGACTTCGGGCGACTGCGCACTGGTCTGGATGCTATCCAGCGAGGTCGAAGCTGCCTCAGCATCAGCCCGCATTGCCTCGGCTTGCTTCAGCGTCAACTGCTGCGCATCAAGCATGGAGCCGGAGAAAAACAGAGCGGCTGGCGCCAGTGTTACTGCATTCGCTAATTTGAAAAGTGTCTTCATATTGGAGTTTTCGAGCAATGAGAAATAATCGGTGCACTATCGATAACACATTTAGCGTAAAAGCGTTAGGTCAAATCCGACTTCTTATTTGGCAATAACAGACTGGGTGGGGAAATTCAGTACGCAGGACACTCATTCGACGGCGCATGATTGGTTCCATTCCGTAAGTTTACCATCGGGCGATTTTTGCTTTGCCATCGGCGACGGGGGGTTCTGCAATCGCCCGCATGGAACTGATCGACGGAAACGCGATATCCGAGCAAATTCTCGAAGAACTGAAGGCTGAGCTGGCCACGCTCAATGGCCCCAAACCCGGCGTGGCTTTTGTCCGCGTGGGCGAAGACCCAGCCTCCGTTTTTTATGTCAACAAGAAGCAGAAGGTTGCCGCGCAAATTGGCGTTGAAAGCACCCTGCACGTTCAGCCTGAGAACATCACGCAGGACGAACTGCTCGCGGTGATCGATCAGTTGAACGCCGATCCTGCCGTCCACGGCATTCTCGTCCAGGCCCCCCTGCCCAACCACATTGAAGAACGCGTCATTTTTAACCGCGTTTCGCCCGATAAAGATGTCGACGGCTTCAACGTCATCAACATTGGCAAGCTCGTCCAGGAAGACCCAAGCGCTTTCGTCGCCTGCACGCCAGCCGGCGTAATCGAGCTACTCAAGCGCAGCGGCGTCGCCACCAGCGGCAAGCGCGTCGTGGTCGTCGGTCGTAGTTTGATCGTCGGCAAGCCCGCCGCCCTGCTCCTGATGATGAAAGCTGAGTTCGGCAACGCCACGGTGACCATTGCGCATTCCCGCACAGCCAACCTTGCCGAAGTAGTGAGCGAGGCGGACATCGTCATCGCCGCGATGGGTAAGGCCGCCTTCATCACCGCTGACATGGTTAAGGAAGGCGCCGTCGTGATCGATGTGGGCATCAATCGCGTGGATGACGCCACTAAGAAAAAAGGCTACCGCATTGTCGGCGACGTCGATTTTGACGCAGTATCTCCCAAGTGCGCGCAGATCACCCCTGTCCCGGGTGGAGTCGGCCCCATGACAGTGGCTATGCTGATGAAAAATACCGTCAGCGCCTATCGCCGCGCAGTCAGCGCCTGATCATGGCGAAACGAAACCCCTCTCAGCCTCCCCCGCTGCCTCAACAACTGCCTGAATTGCCAGTCATTGTTGTCGCAACGCGGGAAAAGCGGACTATCAGCGCACTGCTGGACTTTTCCATCATTCTATTGGTGGCGGGATTTCTCCTGAGCAAGTTTTTCTGGCCGACCATGTATCCTCAAACCTGGACAGAATACATGGCTTGGTCGGAGGCCTACATGCAGGATTTCCCGGAAATCCCCCCTTTGTCCATGTCGGCCCAAGAGGGAATTCTATTCGCCTACACGCTCACCGCAGGTTTGGTTTGGCTGTATTTCTTTCTCAGCGAGGTCCTCATGCAAGGAAGCTCGTTGGGCAAATCCGTCTTCGGGCTTCGCGTCATGAGCCTGCGCCATGCGGGTCCCCCCACTCCGCTCGAAGCCGGCGTCAGAGCCAGCATCAAGGCGTCCTGCATCTTTATGGTGGTCCCATTGCTGGTTGTGAATTACTTTGTCATGCTGTTTCACCGACAGCGACAGGCGCTGCACGACATCCCCGCTTCGACTCTGGTGGTGGCTGCTCCAGCCATGATTACGGTTGCGGCATCGGACGAAACCCAATGATTAATTTAACTTGCGACGTCTAAACGACTTCATATGTTAGGCAGTCTGTTGAAAATTTGAGTAACAACACCCCGGTTTTAGACCATAATTTTCCTGCGCAGTGCCTCCCGAATCTAAAAAACAGCTCATCCTCGTCGTTGACGATCAACCGATCAACATCAAGCTGCTCCAGCGTAAATTAGAACGTGAGGGATACGAGGTATTAACCGCCTTCAACGGCCAGGAATGCCTGAACATCGTCAGCCAGCGCAAGCCGGACCTGATTCTACTCGACGTGATGATGCCGGAAATGGATGGCATCGAGACCTGCGAGAAGCTGAAGGAAAACGAAGAAACGGAAACGATCCCCGTCATTTTCATCACCGCGAAGTCATCCAAAGAAGGTAAGTTGGAAGGACTTGGAGTCGGCGCTGTCGACTACATTACCAAGCCGATCGACCTGGAAGAGACTTTGGCGCGTGTGAAAACCCAGCTCCGCATTCAGGAGATTTATCGCGAGAACATCGAACTGCAGACGCAATTGGGTGAAATTCGCCGTAGCGCCGCAGTGGGCGCCATTACTCAAGGCATCGCCCACAATTTGAATAATCTGCTCGGTGTTGTCGTCGGCTATCTCGACTTGTTGCGCAACGGCTATGACAGCCCAGACATGGTTAAGCGCAGCGTATCACTGATGGATCAGGCCATTCAGCGCATGGTGAACATCATCCGGCACCTAAGCTCGATTGCCACCAACGAGCGCGTCCAAATCTCTCCATTGCAGATCGGCATCCTCATCGATGGGGCCTTGGAGCGTTTCAAGGACGAGTATGACGTAGAAATGGAGGCGCCGGTTGAATACTCCATTCCAGAGTCGTATAAGTTCGAAGCAAACAGCGAAGTCTTTGAAAGCGTCTTGCTGAAACTATTGGTCAACGCCTGGGAGTCCTACCCCAAGAGCACTGAGGACGAAAATAAGAAGATCGCGCTGAAGGTAAAATTATCCGATGATGCGCAGACCCTGCTGGTGAAAGTACTGGATGAAGGGAATGGCATTCCGGCCGATATTCGGGACCATATATTTGATCCGTTTATTACGTCGAAAACTTCGGTTGGGCGTGGCCTTGGCCTGACCATGGCGCGACACGCGATGCGCAACCTCAAAGGAGATTTAACCCTCGTAAATCGCGCGGATACCGGCTGTGTCGCCACCATGCATCATCCCGTCAAGCAACCCACTATAGAGCCTGTGATTCCGAACAGCGGTTCGACCCATCAATCGCAAGGCGCCTCCTTAATTTCCACGCGGACGGAGAATATCGCGAGCAGCGTTTCACGGCATGATTAAAGTAGCGTTTATTGGCGCCGGACGCATGGCGTCCGCCATGGTTCGCGGCCTGCTCAAAACAGGCCATTACAGCCCCGCTGAGATTGGCTGCACCTGTGGCGATGATCCCACTGGTCCCCAATTGGCCAAGAGCACCGGCATCGTTTATGAGCCGGAATTGGAGAAATTGCTCAGCGCTTCAAGCATCATCGTGCTCGCTTGCAAACCGCAGCAGTTCAACGGGCTCAATGCGACGATTGCCGCCTTGGCCAAAGACCAGCTGATCATTTCGATTCTAGCAGGCATCCCCTTAGCTCGCATCAACGCGCGTTTTCCGGACGCCCGCAATCGCGTGCGCTCCATGCCCAATACTCCCGGCCAGATTGGCGAAGGCATCAGCGCCTATGCCAGTGACCAACGGCTGTCCGATTCCGACAACGAAATTGTTCAATTGGTCCTTGGCGCATTGGGTGAAGTGGTCGCCGTGCCTGAAGATCAGTTGGATGCCGTAACCGCTGTTAGCGGCAGTGGTCCAGCCTACGTCTTTGAATTCACCGCCGCACTGGCTGAAGCAGGAATCGCGGCGGGACTGCCTCCACAAGTCGCCGCCAAGTTGGCGCGCCAAACGGTTATCGGTTCAGGCAATCTATTGAAAGAGTCCTCCGAGGACCCAGAAGAATTGCGCCGCCAGGTGACTTCGCCGGGAGGCACCACTCAGGCAGCGTTGGAGCAATTTTCCGATGACAAGCTGCGGGATATCGTGCGCCATGCAGTCATTGCCGCCAAAACGCGGTCCATCGAGCTGGCTCAAGGCTAACTGTGGCTCGTGCCTACATCGGCTTAGGCGGCAATGTCGGAGATCGCGCCGCCGCTCTCCAACATGCCTTGGCGGAATTTGAACAGGCGCATGGCATCCAAAGTGTCCGTAGCTCATCGTTTTTTGAAACCAAGCCGGTTGGGCCGATTGAACAGGCAGACTTTCTAAATGCGGTCATCGAAATTGAGACCAGCCTCTCGCCCCACGAATTGTTGGCGCTTGGTCAGCAGATCGAGCAAAGCTGCGGTCGAACCCGGGACGTTCACTGGGGCCCACGCACGTTGGACATTGATTTACTCGCCTTTGGGCAAAGTAAGATTTCGACCGCAGAGCTCACCCTCCCCCACCCCGAAGCCACCAAACGCGCCTTTGTTCTAGCGCCATGGGCCGAGCTTGCCCCGCATTTCGTCATCGACGGCAAAAGCATCGCAGAGCACCTTGAGGAAGTTGGCTGCGAGGGCGTACGTAAGTTTGACTGTTGCTGATAGAGCCTCAGGCTGTGCGGATGGCCCTGCTTGAGCCCAACAATCTATCTCCAGAGGAGGCATTCGCGCGCTTACGCCGTGAAGCAGGTTGTTGCTGGCTGGACAGCGGCTCAGGCTCCAGCAGCTTGCAACGTCACTCCATCCTGGCCGCCCGTCCCTCGATGACCCTGCGGGCATGGGGGCCACGCATCGAGCGCATAACAGCCGAGGGTATTGATTACCTGACCGGAGACAGCCTGGAGATCTTGGCGTCAACAATTGAAGCGCATGCCAATCAAGTCGAGTTTGCCGGAGGCGCCATTGGGCATTTCAGCTATGAATTCGGTCGTCGGCTTGCTGGTCAAAATGATCAGCGCGGGCGGGCACAGCATTGGCCAGACTTCCAGTTTCAATTCTATTTGGCGGTCTATGTCTACAATCACGACAATGGGATTGCGTCATTGCGAGCAACCGACACGCCAGACGGGCAACAGGCGTTACAGGCGCTGCAACGCATACTCATGCTCCCCCCCGCCGAAGATGGCCCGATGTTTTGCGGCGCGGATTTTACCCCCAATCGAAGTCGGGAAGACTACTGCCAGGCAGTTGCGAAAGCACGTCAACACATTGCCGCGGGTGATATCTATCAAGCGAACTTGGCGCAGTTTTTCTCTACTGCATTTCAGGGCGACCCCGCCACCTTGTTTAACCGCCTGCGTCAGCAAAACCCCGCTCCTTATGCCGCCTACCTGCATCAGGGGAACCGACAAATTCTGAGCAGCTCACCAGAACTTTTCCTACAGGTTCAAGGCGATAGAATCGTCACACGGCCGATTAAAGGCACTCGTCCACGAGGCGCGAACGAGGCGGATGATGCATGCTCTCGCATGGAGTTACTCGCCAGCCCCAAGGAACGCGCTGAACTGCTGATGATCGTCGATATGGAGCGTAACGACCTCGGTCGCCTCGCAAAATTTGGGACTGTCCGCGTAAATGAGCTGTATCGCCTAGAGAGTTACGCTACCGTTCATCACCTGATTGGCGAAGTGGAAGCCACGCTAAGGCCTGGCGTAACGCTGCGCGAACTGCTTTGCGCCACATTCCCAGGCGGCTCCATTACTGGCGCTCCCAAGCTGAAAGCCATGGAAATCATTGCAGAACTCGAACCCTCGCCCCGCGATATCTTTTGCGGATCGATCGGCTGGTTGGGATTCAACGGCGACATCGCACTGAACATCGCGATTCGCACCATAACCTGCCAGGAAGGCCGAGCCGACTTCGGAGTTGGCGCGGGCATTGTTTGGGACTCCGAGCCGGAAGCCGAATACGACGAAACGCTTCACAAAGCCAAGGCGCTTTTTGCTGCATTGAAAAGCGAATAGGCTTCCACCTGTATCACCTTTCTGTAATATAAATTCATGAAAATCGCGTTCAATGGCGAGTTGATCGAGCACGATCAGGCTAAAATTGGCATCTATGAGCCTGCAGTGCTCTACGGTCTGGGCTGCTTCTCTACCCTACGACTTCAAGGCGGCATGCCGCGTTTTTTCCAAGAGCACTGGCAGCGTTTTACCAGCAACATGCAGGCGCTCGATATCCAACTGGAACTCGACCCAGATAAAGTCCATGAACACATTGTCGAGCTTGGCCGCGTGAATGAATTTTCGGAAGGCTGGGTCCGCTTTTCCTGTCACCCCAGACACGAAGGGATTGATTTCACTATATTCGTTACCGCGCCACGCCGTGCAGACCCGCCAGATC
Organism: Cerasicoccus frondis; assembly: GCA_031296915.1. GTDB lineage: Bacteria > Verrucomicrobiota > Verrucomicrobiia > Opitutales > Cerasicoccaceae > Cerasicoccus > Cerasicoccus frondis. The sequence continues at coordinate 361,123 of JAVDPC010000001.1, forward strand.
TCTACCGCCTCAAATTTAGCGACTGGCCCCACCCCGGATTAAGTCCTTATTCAGCCATCAAGAGCAACAACTACGCGCTGTTTCGCGCCGCGCATCTGGAAGCACGCGCGGAAGAATGGGATGAATGCCTTCTCAGCAATGCGCATGGCGAAGTTGTCGAAGGCGGCATCAGTAATTTTTTCTGGGTCGATGAGGAGCAATGCCTGTGCACGCCTCCCCTATCAAGCGGCGCGCTGCCGGGCGTTATTCGCGGAAAAGTCATGGAGCTCTTTCCAGCCATTCGCGAGCAGTCGCCGACACGAGAGCAGTTGCTTCGTTCGCCGGAAATTTTCATCACTAATTCGTCCTTTGAAATCAAGCCCGTGTCCACCTTGCAGGATTACAAACTAACAGCGCCCGGTGAAATTACATCCAAGGTGACTGCAGCATTTCAGGCGGCTTTTCCTGAAGTTCGTTAAACTTAGGCGCCATTTTATGCTGGCTCTTGGCGCGCCTCATGCTTCAAATGCCGCCCCAAGGTGGCATCTTCTACTAATACTGAAAAAGAACAATGGAACTCCCGACTGGGGGTGATTCTGGCAGTCGCTGGCAGCGCTGTGGGCTTGGGGAATTTTCTTCGTTTTCCAGGACAAGTCGCACAGAATGGCGGCGGCGCCTTTATGATCGCCTATTTTATTTCGTTTCTGCTGATCGGCCTACCGATCTGCTGGGCCGAATGGACAATGGGCCGACACGGAGGTCAAAAAGGCTTCAATTCCAGCCCGGGCATCTTTAATGCAATCTGGCGGAGCCCAATCTCCAAGTATGTAGGCATCATCGGCGTCATCATCCCGGTAGTCATTTACATGTACTACGTCTACATTGAGGCATGGTGCTTGGGCTATGCAGTCAATTTTGCTCTGGGCAACATGGAGTTCACGACGATTGATGAATCCAAAGCCTGGTGGGGCTCATTCATCGGCATTGAAAATGATGGGCAGGCCTTTCAGGGCTTTGGCGTTTCACACGTTGGCCCATACCTCTTCTTTGTGTTTATCCTGAATTTCATCCTCATCTTTCGAGGAATTTCCGGTGGCATTGAGTTTTTCTGCAAGATTGCTGTCCCCACCCTCGTGGTGATCGCCGTCATCGTGCTGATTCGCGTGATGACGTTGACCACGGACGTCACGGCTCCCGAGGAAAACGTCAACAACGGCTTGGGCTTTCTCTGGAATCCAGTGAAGACTTTCGTGGTCGAAACCGATGTCGCTTCCGGTGATTCCACTCGACGCGAAATCGTCGATAAAGGCTTTAAGGCAAAGTATGCCAGCCTTGATGGCCAAACCGTTGATGGCGTGAAATACGAAGTCGATAAAGTCGGAGTCATTGAGCAATTACGCCACCCAGAGCTTTGGCTGGCAGCAGCCGGACAGATATTTTTCTCCCTCTCCGTGGGTTTTGGCGTAATCATCACCTACTCCAGCTACATGCGCAAAAATGACGACGTCGTGCTCAGTGGCCTATCCGCCACCAGCGCCAACGAATTTTGCGAAGTTGCGCTCGGTGGCCTGATCACCATTCCCGCTGCGGTGGCGTTTATCGGTGTTGCGGGTCTGGCAGGCGCTGGTTTGGGCACCTTCGACCTCGGTTTTAAAGTATTGCCGCTAGTGTTCTCGGAAATGCCGATTGGCAATGCTTTCGGCGCCCTTTGGTTCTTCCTGCTCTTCCTTGCAGCAATGACCAGTTCGATCTCGATGCTCCAGCCAGGCATCGCCTTCATTGAGGAGACGATGAGGGCTGATCGAAAACGCTCTTGCGCGATCCTCGGCATCATCACTGCGATTGGTTGCGGATTTGTGGTTTATTTCAGCGCTGGCATCAAAGCGCTGGACACACTGGATTTCTGGGTGGGCACGTTCCTGATCTTCGTGCTGGCGACAATTCAGATAATCCTCTTTGGGTGGGTGTTTGGCATCGACCGAGGATTTACCGAAGCCCATGAGGGGGCGGCGATCCGCATCCCAAAGATCTATAGGTTCATCATGAAGTACGTCAGTCCGCTGTTTCTGATAATTATTTTCGTCTGCTTTATCCTAACCAATGTATTCGGAATCAGTTTCACGGGCGGCGAACCGGATTTAAGCGGTTACGTGACTGACCTGATTGGAGGTGACGGAAAAACTGTGAATCTCGCTGCCTGGCTCAGCTTGGGTCTGGTCGCTATACTTTTTGCCTTTTTCGCGGTCCTGGTTTCCAGCGTAAGGCGTTACGAAGCTGTTCATAAAAACTGGAAGGAGGAAGCATGACCGCAGGTGGCTGGCTATTCATGATCGTTTCCGTGGGGGGCGTTATTGCGCTGTTCAGTTGGTGCATGTGGAAAGTGATGACCACGCCGGGAGAATCCGAGCACATTCATGGATTCAACGTCGATGAGGAAACACTGGATAAAGAATAACAGACGCTGCGCGGAGCAAAGCGCCGGTCTGATATTCGCATTGCTAGTGTTCCTTTGCGGCTGCGATTCCACTCAAGCTCACCGGGCGCGCCAATACTCAGAGGCGTTTGGAGGATTGGACGCAGGCGCCCAAAAGCGGGCGCTTGATGGTGGCATCGCCATAGGCGATAGTCGACAGGCGGTTTACATCGCGTTAGGCGCTCCACAGGCGCAATCAAAAGTCGAAAACGTAGAGACTTGGGAATACACCGCACGACCGATGCCGTCGGAAACGCCCTTCACTGATGGATCGGAACAATATTATCTCACGCCTAACAGCGGAGCTTGGTCACCGGATTGGGCTGATAATTCAGGCTATCTATACTTGGAGTTTGTAGACGGACGTCTCGATCTTTGGGATTACCAGAAGGCTGGTTATCAGTTGAAAATGCAGCACGGCAGCGAGATTCGTTTGCCGGATTAATGAGCATCAGAAGTTGCATTCAGCTTTTCTGAATGCGCCCTCAGTGAACACTCATGGTCGTCTAGCGTGCGCTGCGCTATACTTGGCGCATGAAAAAGCGTATCATCCGCCTCTTTCGGCAACTACCAGCAATTACCATGTTCAACAGCCAGCAGTTGCCTAAAGGCCGCAAGCTGTTTATCAATGGGAGAATCATTTCGCTATGAGCTTGGATTTACACCAACTGCGCACCTTCTGTGTTGTCGCTGAGGAAGAAAATGTCTCGCGCGCCGCTGAACGTCTCTACCTCAGCGCCCCTTCGGTTAGCGCCCATATCAAAGCTTTGGAAGAGGAGCTGGGTGTGCGCCTTTTTACCCGTAGTTCTCGTGGCATGATGCTGACGGAGTCGGGGCGGTCCCTCTGGGAAGATGCAGAGAATATTTTAAAATATACTGCCAAGCTCCGCCGGAAAGCGCAATTGCTTGAAGGGGACGTGGCAGGCACGCTGCGCATCGGAGTAAACAATCCGCCTGAGACACTTTATATCGACGAAATCATTGGTCGTCTGGGTAAGCGCTTTGCCATGCTGCGCTTCGACTGCCAGTTCGGCCCATCTCAATTCACTCTCAGTGGTCTGAAAAATGAGGAATTCGACATCGCTTTCTTTGAGGGCAAAAGCGGTTATGCGGATATAGAATCCATTTCACTGGAAAAGCGCCGCATCCTGCTATTGGCGCCTCTGGACTGGGCTGACGCTTTAGCCAAAGCTCCGATTGCCCAACTCCAGGAGTATCCATGGATTTTCGCCAGCGAAGGCTGCTCACTGTATAAATTCACCAAGGAGTGGCAGGCCGAGCACAACATCCACATCGAAGAACGCATTCGCTCCAACAATGAGGAGCACTCAACGATGAACTTCGTCGCCAGTGGTCTTGGCTTAAGCGTCCTAACTGAAGAGGTCGTCCGGAACTCAGTCCATCGGGACAGAGTAGCGATTATTCCCCAGCTGAGCGGATCCGTTACCCTGTCACTCGGCTACTTAAAAAGCCGCCAAGATGAGCCTATGATTCAAGCGGCAATTCAAACCGTCCGTGACCTATGGCAGGAAAAAACAACCTCCGCCCGCGCTACACCAAGTTGACATTCCAGTTGCGCTAAAGACGTTTCCTGCCCAGCGTAGGTGAGTGACGCCTACTCTACAGCCAATCGCTTCACGCCGTTACATCGGGACTCACCTCCCCCACGGCCAATGAATCGGGATCGGAAAAACTACCTCGCGCATACACTCGAAGGCGGTTTGTTCATGGGCGGCATGTCGTTTCTGGCGGCCGATACAGTCCTAACGGTGATGGCGCAGCAGTTGGGGGCGCCAAACTGGCTGATATCTCTGCTGCCAACATCCATGTTCATCGGGCTGATTATGGCGCCGATCTTTACGGCGTCATTCATCGAAAGAAGTCGCTACATGAAGCGCATCGTCTTGTTTACCGGCGTGCCTCAACGACTGGTAATCCTGATTGCTGGAGTCATTATTATACTGTACGGAGATGAACACCCTCAAATAGCATTAGCGGCCCTCGCACTGGCGCCGATTTTATCAGGATTGAGCGGCGGCATCGGTCATGGCGCCTGGGTTCAGGTAGTCGCGCGAACGGTGCCCACGAATCGGCGTTCATCACTCACCGCAAACCGCAACCTCATCGCAGCGGCCATTGCCCTCGTCGCTGGATTCATCATCAAATGGCTTTTGGATCGCTATGACGGCTCGCTGGGCTTTGGGCTATTGCACCTAATCGCATTTGCCTTCCTGGTCTTCTCATACATCAGTTTCCTGTTTGTTGAAGAAAAGGTGGTGGAGCCTGTCAATGTGCAGCCCAAGCGAAGCTTCAAAGCCTACCTACGCGATTTAGTGGACATCCTGCGCGTAGATCGCAACTTCCGTAACTTCGCGATCATGCGGTTAATGGGGCCATCATCTAATTTCTTGATGCCCTTTGTCGCCATTTACGCAATCAGGGTTCTCGGCGCTAATGAGGGATTCGCTGGTGACGCATTGGTCGCCGCTACAATTGGTCAGGTGCTTGGCAATGTCGGCGCTGGCTATTTGGGAGACCGCATTGGGGGCAAAGTGCTCCTGGTCGTGGCGCGCGTGCTGTTCATCACGTCCTTTTTGATTGCCGCATTTGCCGAGAGTTACGCGGCCTTCATGGCGTATTTCTTCATCGCGAGCATGACCAAATACATCAACATCATTGGCAACATCACGCTGATGTTGGAAATCGCGCCCGATCACCGGAGGCCCACATACGGAGCGCTTGCGGGCATACTCAATGGTCCCTCTATGATTATCTTCGCGCTCGTTGGTTCGTATTTCTGGACAGCCTATGACTCCATGAAGCTGCAAGCAGTGTTCGCGACTGTAGGCATCCTCATATCACTCTACTTTATCTCTCGGGTGAAAGATCCCCGCTCCGAGTCACCAAGCTAAGCAGATTTTATCTTGCGGCAGACTGCGTAAAGACATGGATTGCTGATTTCTCCATCCCCGCAGTCTATGGAATATCCAATTCGCACTTCGAAAAATCTTTGGGAAATCCCCGAACTCACGCACTTGAACCGACTCGACATGCATTCCGGCATGCTGGGCTATCCAAGCGTCGAAGCCGCACGACAAGGTGGCCCGTCCGAGTGGACGCACTGCCTGAACGGTGAGTGGCAGTTCGCACTGTTTCATCGAGCATCCGACGTCAGCGACGATATGTTAACCGAAGACTTCGATGACACCGAATGGAGCGCACAGAAAGTCCCCTCTCTTTGGACGCTACAGGGTTTTTGGGATAAGCCGATTTATACGAACGTCAAAATGGCCTATGACAACACGCCGCCAGTCGTTCCAGAGGAAAACCCGACCGGCGTCTATCGACGCACATTCGAAATCAGTAAGGCCTGGGCCGAGCGGCGTACAGTGCTGCACTTCGGGGGGGTGGAAAGTTATTTCGAAGTCTACGTTAATGACGTCTTTGTAGGCATGTCGAAAGACAATCGCCTGCCGTCCGAGTTCGATATTTCATCGGTGATTAAAGAAGGCGCCAACACGCTCGCCGTCAAGGTGCTCAAGTGGTGCGACTCGAACTATATCGAGGACCAGGATCAATTCTGGCATGCCGGCATTTACCGCCGAGTGTTCCTGTACTCGACTAATAAGGCTTGGTTGCAGGATGTTTTTGCAGAGACCGATTACGACACCCTGACTAAGGAAGGTGAACTCGATTTGCAGATCAAGCTCGGGTTGGACATCGGCGCACATTTGCCCACTGGGCCACTACAAGGCTGGACGGTTGAAGCCGAGCTGCACGATGCACAGGGAGAGGTTGTATTCGCTGACAGTCAAGAAATCGATCCCCGCTACCGTATCAGCAATTACGCTGCGAATTTCTTTGCGCTGATTCCGAACTGCGCCGCCTGGTCCGCAGAAACACCAAACCTGTATTCACTGACTGTTTCGTTGTACAACGATGAAGGCGAATTGATTGAGGCGAAATCAACGCGTATCGGCTTTAACAATGTTGTAGTCGAGGGCCGTGAAATGCTCATCAACGGCAAGCCTGTTATGATTCGCGGCGTGAATCGTCATGAGTTTAACATGCGCACCGGTCGTTCGCTCACGCGCGAGGATATGATCGAGGATATTCTGATTCTCAAGCGTTTTAATTTCAACGCTGTGCGCACGTCGCACTATCCTGACGATGAACTGTGGTATGACCTCTGCGATGAATACGGCCTCTACATTATGGATGAGGCGAATCTCGAAACCCATGCCAACTATGCAACGATCTGCCGCGACCCACGTTGGCGCAACCAATTCGTAGAACGAGGCGTCCGCATGGTGCTCCGAGACCGCAACCACGCCTGTATCTTCAGTTGGTCTCTGGGCAATGAATCTGGTCATGGCGACAACCACGAAGCGATGGGCGCGGCAATGCTTGCCTTGGACAGCACCCGAATTTTCCACCATGAGGGCGAGCTGCACTTCCAGTGGAATCAAGGCCCCAAAGACTGGGCCGAAACGCAGCCCATTCACAACGAAATGATCAACCCGATGTATTCCAGCTTGGAGGAATTAAAGGAATGGGCGGAAACAACCACTGACCACCGGCCATTCATTTACTGCGAATACTCCCATGCGATGGGCAACAGTTGCGGTGGTCTCAAAGACTACTGGGAATTATTTGAAAGCTATCCAGGCCTCCAAGGGGGCTTCATTTGGGAGTGGGTCGACCATGGCATCTTAACAACCGACGCACAAGGCCGCGAATACTGGGGATACGGTGGCGACTTCGGCGAACCCCAGCATGACTCCAATTTTTGCACCGACGGGATGGTCGCGCCCGATCGCACAATCCGCCCTGCAGTTTGGGAATTCAAGAAGCTTGCGCAACCGATCGGCATTACGCAAATCGACCTGACCAAGGGGAAGCTGCGAATCGCAAATAAGAACTACTTCACCACGTTGGCTCAATACGTTGGCAAATGGAAAATTGAAACGGCAGGCGTAGTCGTTGCCGAGGGCATGCTGCCTGCGCTGAGCACGATGCCCGAAGCTTCAGAAGTTGTGCAACTCGACTTGCCGAAGATCACCCGCCGCGCCGACCAGGAGTCGTTCCTCACTGTTAGTTTCACGCTCCGCGAAGCTACGACTTGGGCGGAAGCTGATCATGAAGTAGCCTGGGAGCAGTTTTCCATGCCAGCCACAAACATCACTCCAGCGGAACCGGCTCCTTCGCAGGAAGTAACGATCGATGTGAGCGACTCAACGACGTCTATTAGCTGTGGAGACTTGGAGCTCATTGCAGATGTCAACGAACAGGAAATCACCGCCATCAACTTTGCCGGACAAAGCTTACTCAGCCAATCCGCCAAACTCAGCTGCTGGCGGGCGACAACAGACAATGACGGCATTCGACAATGGACAGGCCAGGATGAAAAGCCCTTGGGCATGTGGCTAAATGCCGGTTTCAATAACTTAAAGAAGAAAAGCCATAGTCTCAGCATTGATGGCGCAACCGTTTCTCAACGCACGATCTGGGTCGGCCAGGATGCAGACAGAGAGATCATACATGAGCAAACGCTTCAGGTTCTCCCTAGCGGCGTCTTGGCAGTTCGCCATGCTTTGGATTATCATCAGGAATTGCCCACCCTACCCCGGGTTGGCGTCGTGATGGCGACTCCCGCAGGTTTTGAGAACTTACGTTGGTACGGCAAAGGCCCATGGGAAAATTACATCGATCGCGATGCCTGCTGCCCAGTTGGCTTATATGAAGGCACTGTCGACGAGCAGTATGTTAAATACGCCATGCCTCAAGAAAACGGCGCCAAGTCTGATGTTCGCTGGTTCAGTCTGGACAACGGACAAGTTGGCTTACAATTCAAAGCCGATCCAACATTTGAATTCTCAGTTCGACACTATACCGACGAGGATATTTTTACCAGTTACCATCCTCATGAATTGGAGGATAAAAAGCGCGCTGAAACGCTGATTCACATCGACCACAAACAGCGCGGACTGGGCACCGGCAGTTGTGGCCCGCAAACATCTGAAGAGTACTGTATTAAACCGGGTAGCTACGCTTTCAGCTACACCATTACCCCCTACAGTCTGGCTTGAGCAATTACACGAAGTGAAATCAGAAGCGCTTCGTGTAACTTTCCCATAGCTTAAGGTCGGATCACCCTGCATTGGTGAGCCTAATACCCCACCATGCACTGTTGACAGAAAATTCGGTAACTGCCAGACTATCAGAATGATATCACACTTTAGGATTTTGGGCGCCCTCTTCTACGCACTGCCCGTTTCATTCATTTTTGCTGACGATGTCGCCGACCTTGCAGGCACTTGGGTTGAACATACCTTGGAGACGCCTACTGCTCTGAAGGAAACGTATTACAACTACGATACCCAGACCACCCGCACATCCCAAAACTCGCAAGACTACGCACAACAGAATGAAAGGCTGGTCGACACCTATTTCAGCACCAGCTTTGAGGCTGTGCAGGCTTCATTGAACATATCCACCGAGGGCGTTTACAGTGGGAGTGATTTTTCCGGCCAAATTCTGGATTTCAACCGCGGTCGCATCCTAACCAAGGACAATGACGAATCACTCGCCGAAGCAGTCCCGGTGTTTGTGAGTCTGCTCAATGAGCTCTTAGTCACCTCCGACACCGAAGACGATAGCCAGGAGCTCACGATTCTCGTCCGCGAACCAGCAACCCTTAGCCTCGCCGAGTTAGATGGCGATTGGACAATCGGCACCGCTTACATTCCCGCGACTCTTATCGAGTCTTACGCCTCTGAATCCGGCAATCGTCAGGCCGATAACAGTGACTATGCTCAGGAGGGCGAAGAGTTAGTCGACTTACATCGTCCTGACGAATTTGAGAGCTATTGGGGGGAGATTACCATCGATGATGGTAGTTTCAGTGGACTTTTTTCCGGGGAAGTCAGTACTAACGGGCTCAAGGCCCTCATTATGCCGGATGATCCAGATGCTGGCTCCCTCACCTTTTCCGTAAATCAAAGTAAGGACCTGATGGTGTGCACCGATTTCGATGAAGGCGAAAGCATCGAATTAATCATCCTGGCCCGAAAGCCTGCGTCTCTCAGCTTATCGGATCTCGAAGGAACATGGCGCGTCGCTTCACTAATCGTGCCAGTCGATTTGCGTGAAAGCTACTACAATGCAGACGCGGAAACAAACCGAGAGGGTGACATCAACGACTACGCTGGCAGCACTGGCCAGCCCGAACTGTTCGTTGATCTCTACTACACTTCCAACTTCAAAACTGAACAGGGCAGCATACAGATTGACTCACTGGGCTCCGTCAGCGGCCTCTTGAATGGCGACTTTAGCTTGGCGGGCGGCAACACCTTAACCTTCTCCGATGGCGAAGACCCCGCGCCAGTTTTCATCAATGCCTCGAAGACGTTCGCCTATAATTTCTCTCTGGATTCGGACGAGTTGAATATCCACGTACTCACCAAAACAAGTTCAAGCGCCCCACAAACATTTGCCGACCAAGTTGATGTGCGGCTGGTTACCGTCGACGGCGAAACGGTGATCACCCTCAACGGCGGCGATAACTTAAAAGTTGTGACCAGTAACAATCTGGATGGAAGTCCCAGCGACTGGAGTGAAGCAGATGCGCCATCCGGCACAAGTCTGATCGCTCTAGGCTCATCTGGCGGCAATGCGGAATTCTACAGTGTTACCCAGCGCGTAGACGTAGACTAATCCACCTCTTGAATCAAACGGGAGCCAGACTCGGCTACCCGGCATCGCCAAGCTCCGGGCCTATGATCGGAGCTTGAGTTTTAGTGGCATACCTACAGTGGTACAAGAACCTCCCTCAAAAATACCCGGCATCACCATTGGTCACTGCGTGACCCTAGTGTTCCGTTAGCTTAGTTTATTGCAAAATTGATTAATTTTGTGGAAGATGTCATCAGCTGAAGCGGTCCATTG
>JAVDPC010000002.1 GCA_031296915.1 Cerasicoccus frondis
GGCTTGTTTCATCCAGCGGGTTGACGGAGAGGCAATACCAAGCCCGGTAGGGACACCGGGCTCCACCTTTTCGAACAGAACCTAGGGCAGTTTTCAGCTTCTAGATCTACAGGAAGCATTACCTCAATGAGAGGTTCCATGCGCCCCTAATTGGCATTCAACCATACTCCCCAAAAGAAAATTTTGAAATAACTACATTTTTTTCCCGATGTTAATGCGTCGTTAACATTCAATATGCTAAAACTAATGCAGACTGTTCGACATAAGCTGAGACGAAGCGATGCATCATTTGCTAAGGATCAGTTTACAAGAATAGCTAGCAGTAGTAGGAAACACATGTCCGTAATAGCGTGACAGACGCGCCCCTTTAGCAGGGGGGCGCGTTATTTTTGCCCAAGTGCGCCGATTGGCCTCAAACACGAGCTTGCCTGATCGGCCTCATCCGTGTCTAGTCGCACGTAACTGCGCCGCAAACCACACTCGCACCTGCGGCGCCCATCCTTCTCCTAAATGCTGAAGATTATCAAAAGCCTTTGGCTCGGCTGCGCCCTGATAGTGGCGGCATCCGCGCTGCTCCTCTACTCAGACTTAGACTCCCGCGAATCCGGGGATTCCGACATTGGCGCCACAACGAAACGGGTCGCCATCCTACAGCACGCCTCTCAAGAAGTCTTAGACGACGGACGCCAGGGCATGCTCGCCGGTCTGCGCAAGCGCGGATGGATTGAAGGCGAGAACCTCGAAGTCAAAGTCTTCAACGCTCAGGGTGACATGCCCACCGCCCACACGATGGCCGCCGCGATGGTCGGTGGCGGCTACGACCTCTTGCTTTCCATCAGCACGCCATCGCTGCAAGCTGTCGCCAACGCCAACACCGATGGCGACACGCCGCATGTCTTCGGCTTGGTCACCGATCCCTCCGCCACCGGAGTGGGCATCAGCGCGGACAACCCGCTCGACCACCCCCCTTACATGGCAGGCTACGGCACGATGCAGCCGGTCGAGCGCGCCTTTGACATTGTTCGGCAAATGAACCCATCGATCAAAAGGATTGGCGTGGTTTACAACGCATCGGAAGCCAACTCCATCAAGCAAATCGAAATTGCCCGCGCCGTTTGCGATGGGCTCGGCATCAAGTTGGAAGAAGCCATGGCGGAAAACTCAACCGCCGTAGGCGAAGCGACTGCCGCTTTGGTTGCCCGCGGCGTTGAGGCAATTTGGGTTCCTGGCGATGTAACCGTGATCGTCGCCATGGACGTGCTCGTTGGGGCAGCGGGCAATGTGCCGGTCTTCACCGTCATTCCGCCAAATGTCGAGCGTGGCGCATTGTTCGACATCGGCGCCAACTACCGCATGGTTGGCGAGCACACTGGACTCCTCGCTGGCGACATTCTCAATGGCCGCGACCCCGCCTCCGTGGAGATCGTCAATTACATGCCCGAGTTGCTCATGATCAACGCACAGGCCCTGAACAAAGCCAAGGGTAAGTGGAAAATTCCCGCCGAGCTCAAAGACAATGCGCAGCTCTACATCGACAAGGACGGCAAACGCACGGAGAAACAACCCGCCGACGCCACCCAGTATTCCGCCCAACCGGGAAAACAATACAAGATCGCCCTCGCCTATTATGCGCCCGAGGAAAGTTGGGAACGTTGCGTGCATGGGCTTTTTGACGGCCTCAGGGAGCTTGGATTTGTGGAAGATAAAAACCTCGAAGTGAAGCGGGCTCACGCCCAGGCGGAGATGGTCAACATCCGCCCGATGCTCCTGAACTTCGATAGTTCAGACGTGGATGTCATCGTTACCTTCACCACGCCAGTGCTCCAGTCCGCCAGCACCGCGGTGGAAAAGCACCCAGTCGTCTTTACTTACGTAACCGATCCCATTGCCGCAGGCGCGGGCAAAAGCTTCACGGAGCATAATCCCAACCTTACGGGCGTTGGGTCCATGCCGCCGCTCGAAGACACCGTCAACCTGACCACATTGCTCCTGCCCCGCGTCAAGCGCATTGGCACGCTCTACAACAGCGGCGAAGCCAATTCCGTCAAAGAAGTCACGGTGCTCGAAGCAGAATTGAAAAAGAAGGGCATCGAGCTGGTCGCCGTCACCGCAGGCAACAGCAATGAAGTCATCCAAGCCATTCAAGCGCTCGTGGGGCGCAACATCGACGCCGTCTATTTGCCCAGCGACAACACCGTCTACCAGGCCTTTCAACCCGTCGCGGAAATCGTCGCCGAAGCCGACCTGCCCCTCATCAATGGCGACCCCAGCGTCGACGGTCCCATCCTCTCCGTCGGCCCCGGCTACTACTACAGCGGCTATGGCGCCGCGCCACTCCTGGCCCGCGTGCTGCTGGGCGAAGACCCGGCGGACATTCCCATGGAGAACATTTCCGTCAACAATGCGCGCTTCAATGAAGCCGTCGCCAAACGCCTCGGCATCCCGGTCTCCGACAAATTCCTGCAGGCGATGAAGCAAGCGCAGGCGCAGATGACTCAGGGACAGGACCAGGAATATGTGAACCCTAACCCCAGCGGCAAAAAATGGGAAATAACTATTTTCTCCTATGTTGAGTCGCCCCCATTTGAAGAGGCCTACGAGGGCATTCTCGACGCCCTGAAGCAAAGTGATCTTCAGGAAGGCAAAGACTACGAGATCACCTTTAAGTCCGCCCAGGGCGACATTGCCGCGCTCAATGGCATCGTCGACACCGCGCTCACCGACCGCGCAGATATGATTGTCGCTCTCTCCACCCCAGGTCTGCAAACCGCCATGCGCAAGACAGAAAAAACGCCCATCGTTTTTGGCGTGGTTTCTGACCCGATCATCGCTGGCGCCGGCAAGAGCTTCACTGACCACCAACCCAACGTAACGGGCGTCTCAGTCGCCCTGCCCGACCAGGAAATGCTCGATGTGCTGCAAAAATATTTTCCACAATACAAACGCATCGGCACGCTCTTCTGCCCCAACGAAGCCAACAGTGAAAACTCTAAAAGACTCTTCACCGCGGCCTGTCAGGAACGTGGACTTGAGCTGGTCACCGTCGCCGTAAACAGCTCCTCCGAACTCAGTGACGCAGCGCTCGCGCTCATGAGCAAAAAAATCGACGCCGTCGTGCAGATCCCCGACAATCTTTCCTCGGCTGGCTTCACAGCGATCTCCGCCGCAGCGCGCAAAACACAAATGCCGCTGCTCAGCATGAACAGCGTGACCGTCGAATATGGCGCCGCTTACGCCATGGGCCGTGATTACTACGAGGCTGGTTTTGAAACCGGCAAGACGATGATGCAAGTCATCGGCGGAGAAAGCACCGCCGAGATTCCCTTCCGCGTCTCACCTCAAATCGTCTCAGCCGCCAGCGAGAAAAACGCCGAACAACTCGGCATGACAATTCCCCCCGCCCTCCTGAAAACTGTCGGCAAAATTCAAGACTAACGCGCCATGCAAATTGAAACAATCAAGGACGGCAGTCTCACCCTGCTCAAACTCGATGGCCGCTTCGACGCCAGTTGGTGCGAACACTTGAGTTCCGTGTTTGACGAAACCATTCGCCGCGGCGAGCACCATGTGCAGCTGGATTTGGCGGATGTGCATTACCTGAGCTCCGCTGGCATACGCTTATTGCTCAAGACCTTCAAACAGCTCAAAGCCATCGAAGGGAGCTTTCACATCGTCAACCCTTCGGACAACGTCGCCAATGTGCTGCGCCTGGCCGGGCTCCAGCCATTACTGGCAGAGGTCGCCCAACCGCAAGCGGCTGGCGCCGCAGTCAGCAGTTGCGAGTCTGACTCCGCACAATTCGAAATACATGGCGCAACACCGCCTGCCGCCGTGAAGGTCTCTTCATTTGGCGACGAGTCAGCACTCACCGCTGGGGCTGGCCAACTGCATGATTTTGAATCACCTGCATTCCTCATTGGCGTCGGCGCCATCGGGCGTAATTCGGTGGATAACCATGATCGTCTGGGCGAGCTGATCGCGGTCGCAGGCAATGTCGCCTACCAACCGACGGATGGCGCCAAGCAACCAGACTTCATGGTGACGCATGGCGACCTAAAAGCCGACGCCCAGACAATCTCCGCCATTGCCGCCGACGCGCTGCCGACAGGTCTTGCGCGCTTCGAGGCCCAAGGCGACCATGGAGTGATCGGCATGGCCGAATTGGCCGAGCAAATACTTTGCATCGCAAAGTCAGACGCGGCGATTCTCGTTGCGATGACCGAGACCGCTGGGCTGATTGGAACGACTCTGCAAAAGTCCCCGATTGCCGCTGGCGGCGATGATCGCTTTCGTTTTCCTGCGGTTCGCGATTGGCTTTCCTTCAGCGCAGACCGCATCCACCGCGATTCGACCACACTGGTCGTTGGCGTTATCGCCCGCCCAGGCTCGCCGATTGAGCCGCTACTGCGACCGCTCGACGCCAAGAGCGCCATCCTCGGCCATTTCCATGCCGCCGTCTTCCCCTATCACCCATTGCAAAAAGGCAAAGTCGACCTGACCGACATCGTGGAAGAGGCTTTTGAAAACCGAGGCATCCAGGCCGTGCTTCACTTGCTCGCCGATTTACGCCCCGTCATCGGTGCGGGCGAAAGTCAATTCTACCGCGGCGCCTGTTGGTATGCGCCCGCACAATTTTAATTTCGCAACACCGCAATGACTCTCCTACTCGGTTCACTCACCATCGGCCTCATCCTCGCCCTGCTGGCGATGGGCGTGTATGTGTCGTTTCGTATTTTCGACATTCCGGACATCACGACGGACGGCTCCATCACCCTTGGCGCCGCCACGGCGGCGATCCTCATTGTCAATGGGACACACCCAATCCTCGCAACCCTCGCCGGCGCACTGGCAGGCGCGGCGGCGGGCGCCATAACGGGCATTCTGCACACGAAGTTTAAAATCGACGCGCTGCTTGCCGGCATCCTCGTGATGACCGCGCTTTATTCAGTCAACCTCCACGTGATGGGCCGAAGCAATGTGCCGCTCCTGCAGACGAGCAACGTCACCGATTACGGAGCGGACCTTGGCAATGCCTTAGTCGGTGAAGAAGACATGGACCTCTTCGGCTGGGAAACTGACACGGCGGATTTCTTCGTGATGGTGCTCGCTGGCGGCTTTGTTTGCTTCATCGGCGGCCTGCTTTACTGGTTCTTCCGCACCAACGTCGGCACTGCGATGCGGGCCACCGGCAACAACCCACAGATGATCCGCGCGCTGGGCGCCAATGTGGAACGTTATGTGGTGTTCGGCCTCGCCGTTTCCAACGGCCTCGTGGCGCTGGCGGGCGCCATCCTCGCCCAATACCAGGGCTTCGCCGACGCGCAAATGGGCATCGGCATGATCGTGTGGGGGCTGGCGAGTGTGATCATCGGCGAGGCGCTCGTGGGCGCACGCAGCCTGGGGCTCACCATCATTGGCGCGGTCATGGGGTCCGTGCTCTTCCGCTTACTTGTGGCCATCGCCCTACGCTGGGGCCTCAATCCCAATGACCTCAAGCTCATCACTGCGGTGTTTGTTTTCGCCGCCCTCGTGCTGCCTGGCTTCATCAAGAAGCTGAAGCCCAACAAACCATCGGCCACTTAAACTTTGCACTACAAAGCTATGCTCGAAATAAAAGGCATTCGCAAAACATTCAACGCCGGAACGGTAAACGAGGTGCGGGCGCTGCAAGGCGTTGACCTGACTATTGACGAAGGTTCCTTCGTCGTGGTCCTCGGCATGAACGGCTCTGGCAAATCAACGCTGCTCAACGCAGTGGCTGGCTCATTCTTTGTCGACCAGGGCAAGATCAGCATCGCTGGAAAAAACGTAACGAAATGGCCGGAGCATCGCCGGGCGCAACTGATTGGCCGCGTGTTTCAAAACCCCTTCAGCGGGACCGCGCCGGATATGTCGATTGCCGAGAATTTCGCCATGGCCGCCATGCGTGGCAAAAAGCGTGGTCTTGGCTGGGCGCTCTCGCCGGAGTTGATGGACACTCTGCGGGACAAAGTAATCACCTTGAAAATGGGGCTCGAAGATCGTCTTGAAAACGCCATCGGTTCCTTATCCGGCGGGCAACGCCAAGCGCTGACCTTGCTCATGGCCACCTGGCTCAAGCCATCGATGCTCCTGCTCGATGAGCACACCGCCGCCCTCGACCCCAAGAGCGCACACCAAGTCATCACCTTGACGGACGAGGTCGTGAAGCGCGATAAACTGACCACGCTCATGGTTACCCACTCCATGCAGCAGGCCGTCAACCTCGGCGACCGCATCATCATGATGAACAAAGGCAGGATCGCTTATGATTTTTCCGGCCCCGAAAAGAAACGTCTACGCACGGAAGACCTGCTCGATTGCTTCGAGGAAATTCGCCGCCGCGAACAACTAGATGAAAGCACTGCCGCCATGCTCGAAGCACAGTACGTGTAACGCAGTCCCAAGCGCGCGCAAACGCTATTCATCGGCAGGGGGCGGAGGCGACCCCGGAGCTGACACGAGTTCAACCCGATAGAATGTCGCCTCGCCATCCGGTTCGACCTCAAAGACATTGCTCGGCGGAGCGCCGGTTATCACATCTGAAATCGGCGTGAACTCCACCAAATCAGTGGATTCGAAAACGACGTAATAGCGGTCCAGCGCGGAGCGCCAACTGATCGTCGCGCCAACATCACCCAGCGTAAACCCACTGAGAGCGAAGTAGCTCTGATTGTCGTCAGGCAGCGTGCCAGCACGTAGCTCCATCAGATTGCTGAATAGATCGCCATCGTCATCGGCGTCGGCTTCCATCGAAGTCGTATCGCCCACGTAGTCATACTCGTACCAGTCGGACAAACCATCCTCATCCATATCCCGGCCAGGCGGGAGGGCGCCGCCACGCACACAACGGGCAAAATTAAAAATGCGAACCGCATCCCCCTGAGGAGCCATGGCAGAATAGTAGCCATCAGGCGCGTAATCGTAGTCGGTCAGCTCGCCCGTTTTAGGGTCGCTCCGCTGTGCGCCAGCCCCATGAACATCGAGCCAAGCGCCATTGTAATACCCCATCCCTCGACCAAAGCAGAAGTAGACTGCATTGACAGCGGGTTGCTGAGGCGATGGGACGAGAAACGTCGTGCTCGACCAATACCACGGGTAGTCTGTCTGACCTGCTTCATTGCTTATCGCGGTCGAGGTAAAGAGCGGGTCGATTGCCGGCGACCCAGTCACATCCGGCGCACGGCTATAGTCGATGATGCTCTGCAATTCCTTGGCGTTAGGCAGGCGCCAATCCCGGTAGCCCGCAGTTTCAGAGGCCATGCCATAAGCCAGGGCGTCCTCCCAAATCAGGCCGACGCCACTGTCCGCTTTTTCCCACATGAGGCCAGTCGCACGGTCCGTGATCGTGCCATCGCCGTTATCGACAAACTGATTTACACCGTATTGCGGATTACCACGCACTGGCAGCACATAGAAAGCCAAGTCCGCCGGGTAGCCCTTCACACGGCCATCCGCCAGGTTTAGTCCAAAGAACGCCTCTTCATCCTCAAAGACGGTGGATACGTATTGGGTCGCGGTCATGTATTGCGCATCGATGCGGCGTTCACCGTTGGTCTCATCCCCATAAGCAAAGGCAAAGTAATCCGTGTTGATAAACGGTCGCACGCCACCGGGCGTATCGCCGCTGGCGTCAACGCCGGTGAAATCAATCAGCGAGTAAATTTCCTTCATCGTCGGCACGCGCCAATCGCTATACCCCCCATAGACGTCGTTGTTGAGTGAGTCGATGTAAAGCGCTGCCTCCGCAATCGTGAGCTTGTCGTTGGCATTGATTTCACCATCCCGGTTGGTGTCGGTGGTCTGAAGCCAGGTCAGGCGAGTCACGTTATCGTAAACCGTTAGGCCGTCGCCGTTGAGCGAGTACAGCGGCTGATTGCCCGTAAATTGTCCATCCTGCCCTAGAAACGGGTTTCCAGGCGATGGCTGGTTAATGGGGTCCCGCTCCCCGTAGGTATCCGTTTGGTTCGTGTCGACAATGGCATAGGGCGGCAAGTATCGATCGGTGAACAAAGTCAGCACGGCAAGATTGGTCTCCACGAAGCCAAACGCATTGGTGATCACACAATAATATTGGCCACCGCTGGTTTCCTCAACGGGTTCGACAACTAGCTCAGCATTCACGGCTCCATCGATCTCATCGCCTTGGTGAAACCACTGGTAGGTGACGGCGACATTGGACGTAACGGCGCAGTTGAAGACGGCTGACCGCCCCAGTGGCGCCGTCAGCGATTGCGGGTGCTGCGTCACCACCGGCGGAGACTCCGCATCCGTCACGGTAAATACGCCGACGCCCGTGTAGGTAATCGAACCCATTGGCGTTTCGAAGGCGACCATTACGTCATACTCACCGGGTGAGATATCGTCCGGGATATCAAAAGTCGCCGCTACATGGTTTCGGTTATCCCGGTAATAATCCACCCCAACCAACTCGCCAATCGTCACGCTGAGAGGCAAATTTTCCGTTCGGGGTGGCTGAGGCGTATTCGACATAGTAATATCGACCGTCACCCCACTCACGCCGACATCGGCAGAAGCTGGCGACACGCTGGTCACCACCGGCTGGGCTACCAACCAGCTCGCGAGCGCGATATACAGGAAAAAAAAGCGAATAGTAGATTGAAACATACGCATCATGATGGAAACAAAACCTATAATACCAAAAGAATAGTTAATATTAGATTAAGAACCCTTAATGGAGCAGTGCCCTTGACATCAGCATTACGTTCGAAGAGGCCCTAAAATTATAGGGTTAATAATCCAGATAAATTCGCCGCGAACACCCAACATTAAGGAATTGTTAATCTTCCGCATGTTATTATGCTAGCATGGTAAAACTTGGGGCATTGAAAATTTTAGTTATAGAAGACGACTTCGACGTGAGGAACGGCTTGGTTCAAACTTTAACCGAGGAAAACTTCAGCGTGGACGCAGTCGATAACGGTCCTGAAGGCCTTTACCGCGCGCAGGAGTGGGATTACGACGTGGTGGTCCTCGACGTCATGCTGCCCGAAATGAGCGGCTGGAGCATTCTGGAAAAGCTGCGGCGCAAGAAGGCCACCCCGGTGCTCATGCTCACTGCGCTGGCGGACATCGACGACCGCGTCAAAGGCCTGAACAGCGGGGCCGATGATTACTTGGTCAAACCCTACAACGACCGGGAGCTGCTCGCCCGCGTCCGGGCGTTGTCCCGGCGATCCATGGGCCTGGCGGAAAACCAGATCGAGTTGGGCCGCGTGTTCATCGACATTGCTGACCAAAGCGTATTCCTCGACGGCGAGCCCATCCGCTTAACCGCAGCTCAGTATAAACTCGTGGCTTACATGGCCCGGCGCGCTGGCACCGTCGTATCCCGCAACGAGCTTTCCGAAGCCATCAGCGGCGAGAACGACGAAACCATGTCCAACGTGATCGACGTGCAGGTGCACCACGTCAGGCGCAAGCTCGGCAAAGACTTTCTCCAAAATCGCCGTGGCCTCGGCTACATAGTCCCCAAGCCCTAGCACTGCACCTCCCATGGCGATTTCGCTCAAATGGAAAATCCAGCTCTGGCATGCGCTGATTCTGGGAGTGGTGCTCATCGTGCTGGGCACTGGATTCTACTTCTACGAAAAGTCGCGCCGACAGTCCCAGATCGATCAGGAGCTCGACCAGAATGTTCCCCCTTTAATTGGAGCAGCTGCGAACGAATCTCGTGGCCCAAGAGGAGAACAGCGCATGAGAGGCGCAGACCAGAGGCCCCGCCCTTTGGCGCAGGGCCCAGCTTACCGCGAAGGCGCCTCCAACACGGAATCGCCCCCCTGGGAATCGTTGCGCAATTTTCATCTGCCCGATGGCTTCTACGCCACCCTGATTGACAGGCGCACGGGCACTGTCAGATACCAGTCGTCAAACTATCCAAGCATGCTTTTGCCGGAAGTGCCGAATGGCGGCTACGTATTTCGCACCCGAGATGGAACCAAGCGTGAGCTCTTTCATTCGCACCCGTTTTACACCGTGGTGATTGGAACCGACCTCGCCGTTTTTCATTCCGGATTGACCATGCTGATCTGGCAAATCGTCGGCGCGACCTTGCTCATTTTTGGTTTGGGCCTCGTGGTCGGGTATTTCCTGATCAACCGCGCGCTCAAACCCCTGCAGGACATCGAAGTGACCGCCGAAAAAATTGCCCGCGGCGAGCTTCATGAGCGAATCCCCACCCCCAATAAAGGGCAGTCCTCTGAAATCATTGAACTGACCAACCACCTCAATGAGACCTTTGCCCAACTCGAAGCGCTCGTCGATCGACAGGTGCGCTTCACCGCCGACGCCTCACACGAGCTGCGCACGCCACTCACCGCACTGATGGCCCAAATTGCGCTCGGACTCAAGCGCACCCGCACAACCGAAGAATACACGCGCCTCTTCGAGGTCTGCCAACGCTCCGGCCAGCGCATTCAACGCATCACCGAGCAATTAATCGAGCTGTCGAAATTTGATTCCGGCCGAGTTGATTTGGACTATGAAGAGCTGCCGCTCGGCGGCATGTTGATGGAGCTGACGGAAGAGCTGCAAGCCTACGTGAAGGACCGGGGCAGTGAACTGAAAACGGACCTCTCCGCAGGCGTCATTCGCTGCGATCCATTCCGACTGGAGCAGGTCATTACCAACCTCGTCAACAATGCGATCCAGCACAACATCCGCCCCATCACCATTACCCTGCGTGGCTGGTTCGATGGACCAACCGCGATCATCGAAGTCAGTGACGATGGCAAGGGCATCCAACCGGAAAACCTCGATAAGCTATTCGACCGATTCTTTCAGGAAAGCGTGTCTCACACCACTCGCCATAACAATGTCGGATTAGGCTTGGCCATTTCCTCAGCCATCGTCGAAGCGCATGGCGGCAGATTATCCGCCGCCAGCCAACCTGATGTAAAGACCACCTTCCGCATCACTTTGCCGCAAGTCATTCCCCCTGGTAATGTAACCCAGCAATTCCCCACCACGGCGACAATCGCCTACTCCGGCACATCTGCATCAGCGGCAACTTAGAGCACTTTTCATCTAGATTGGCCGAAAATCACTGCGGCCTGATCGGCCAATCTAGATGAAAAGTGCTCTAGGATAACTAAACCTCTTCGAGGGTGTCTTAAAATTGGATGACCGGCGCCGAGGGGGGCCGGGGGGGGTAAATCCGCCTCAAATCGATATCAAAGAACATTGCCCTACCCGCCCGCTCGCCGGGACGAGGCGCAGGTGGGACGCAGGCGGCTCAGGGGCCGCCGGCCGGAGCGATGGATGACTCCATTGCTCACACGTCGACGCAGCGCTGACCAGGCTGGCATAGGGCGTCATGCAAAGGGTGGGTCGGGAAAAGCTGGGCGTCGCGGACTGGTTGCTGTCACCAAGTCAGCCCGCGAATGAGCCCGTTAACCCGTCACACAATGCACGCGGCCCGAATGGCCCCGCATGGCGTCGACTGGGATACCTCAGCAGCGGTAGCTAAGGCGGATGTTGGGGGGAGGGGGAGTTCATGGGGTTGAAAGTTCGAATGTTTGGAGGTTTGGAGGTTCGAAAGTTGGAGGGGTAGGAATGTAGGTAATGTGAGTAAGGTGGGTAGAGTGGGTAAGGTTTGGGGAGTTGAGAGTTAAGGATTGAGGGTCAGGAGGCGTGATGAATTAGCACAGGCGTCTCGCCTGTGTCCCGATTCCCAACTTGCTGAATACACAGGCGGGACGCCTATACTACGGCGATGTGCATGGCACAGCGAGATGGGGTAGAGCACAGGCGGGACGCCTATGCTACGTCCGGGGCAACGCCTAAAAAGTGATCAATACAACACTAATCACTCAACACGCTGCGCCAAACAAAAAGTGAACACACGTGCATTTTATTAGTGAGTAGCTTTCACTAATAATCCACGCTGGTCATCAACGACTTACGCACGTAAAACTGGCGCTCCAACCAACAGCGAGGTATGCCAACCATAGCGCATTCACCGATCCGGTTCTTGGAAAACACGACCTCATGTGGCGACCACGAAGTATGGTTCATTATTCTTCCTGTTTATAGGTGGAGCCTGGTGTCCCGACCAGGCTTTATTGCCACACAGTAAACAGGATGAAACAGCCCGGTCGGGACACCGGGCTCCACCTTTTCGAACAAACTCTAGGTGCGCCTGGACATTCAGCTTTCAGAGAATTTTAGCCCAACGCCGCTAAAAACTCGCCCAGTCCAAGGGCGATTGCGTTTTGAGACACTCCCTAAACGGCGCGCTTAGCACAAGTAGAATCGCGCCGATCCACCAACAGCTTGCCCATGGCGTCCAGCGCCGCATCGAGCGACGGCATGTAGGGATGCCAAAGGCGCTCCCACTCCAAACTGACCGGCCCGGCGAAGCGATCTCGCGCCAAACGATCCAGCAACGGCATGAGCGGGAACTCTCCTTCGCCCGGCAACACATAGGTATACGGGTGCCGCGCGCTTGCCCGGCTGATGCTGTCCTTCACGTGGATATGAGTCGTCCACTGGCGGACGAACTCCCAAGTCGCCAGCGGGTCGGAGCCCGCTTTTTTCCAGGTGTGGTGTGAATCCCACAGCAGGCCAATGTGTTGGTGGCCGCGTGAAAAAAGCAGGGCAATGTTCTCCGGGCTCAGCAACGAATCATGCGTCTCAATCGCCAAGCTGAAGCACCAGTCGTTCGCTTCGCGCAGCGCCTCCCAGGCATCCAGCCAGCGCCAAACGCCATCCCAACCAACGGATGCATCCAGCGCGCCGTCAAACACGCGCAAGCTGACCGCGCCAAAGTGCTCCAACAGCGGAGCGAAGGCTGTAATTTCACGCGCCGCTTCCTCAAAAGGCTGCGAGAGCTTGGCGGAGGAATTAAAGCCCGCGATGGCCACATCATTCCCGCCCAATAGTTTCTCCGCTCGCTCATCCAGCCAGCGGGCCTCAGCAGCGTGAGCAGGTATGTCGATCTGGTCGCCCACTGCGCGCAGCTCGATCTGCCCCACGCCATGTTCACGGGCAAGCGCCGCGATTTCCGGCAAAGTCAACTCCTGGCACCCCATGCTCGAAAAACACCAGGCCAGAGGCGACACATCAGATAGCTTAGTTTTCACGACCGCTCCATTGTTGCTCAGTGATCTGCTTAACTTGGTCGAAGCTCCGCGAGTCGGTATGCCCATCCACGTAAAGGACGTTCATCAGGCTGCCCGGTTGACGAAAATCGAGATCCGCAGTGTCATCTTCCGACTGAACGGATACATTGGACTGAAACTGCGACCACACCACCGAAGACCGGCAACTGGCGTAAGTCGTGCCATTTTGTTTCGCATCCACCAACAGGTATGTATCGGCCGGAGACGCGATGGTGGATAGGCTACGTTGCACATCACTCGGTGCGCGCTTGCCATTTTGCACCCCCCACATGGCGTCGGTCGCCGCGTAGGTCAGCGACATGTCGTCGTCGTCAAACAACTCACCGCCAGAGGTGTAATACTCGGCATTCGGGCAGATGAAGACAACGTGCCCTTTCGATGTCAGGCTGCTGCCCTGCTGGGGCAGATAGTCACGCAACTGTTTGTGCCATTGCTGGTCGCCCGTCACTTGATCTTCGGGGTCAGGGTGCGCCTCATTCCAGTCGTCCTTTTTGATCGTGGCGTAGGGCAAGAAGTTATTATTTTCCGAGCGGTAGAGCGCCACCGCCGAGCCGATGCTCCGCAGGTTGCTGATGCCCTCAGCCATACGCGCTTTCTCTCGGACAGAACCAACGACTGGCACCAGGATGGCCGCCAAAATGCCAATGACCGCTACAACGGTAAGCAACTCGATCAGGGTAAAGCCGGGGTAGGTTTTTTTATAATGTTTCATTCTGTTGTGCGTTGATGGATTCCTTAAAAGGGGTAGCGGGCAGGCCAGCCTCGTTGTAAAGGTCGACCTTGGGAAACCCAGTCCAGGCGTAGCGAACAGCCGTGGCCTGATCAACGTCTGGACTGGAGATTACGACGGTATTGCCCGAAAGGCGAGCCTGACCGACATGGAAATTTCCATCAGCGCCAGCCACCTCAAAGCCCGGCAAATCGCCGCCGTCTTTATCCACAAGCTGCCCGGCGCCGGTGCCGAATTCGACAATGACTTTGCCGCCATCAGCCGTCACGCGCCTCGGCTCAGGCCCATGATAGGGAATGTCCTGCCCATAAACTTTCGCCAGAGCAACGCGCGACAAGCGCTCGCCGACCGGCTGCTTGTTGCGGGGGTGGATGTCATCGGCCTCGCCCACATCGATCGCCAGCGCCAAGCCGTTGTTGCCCTCCTGCGACACGCGGCGCTGGATTTCACGAATTTCCGGGTAGTTCTCATCGACGCCTTTCTTGCCCTCAAATCCAGCCAACTGCACAATGATGAATGGCATGTCCGGCTCATCCCAACCCGCGCGCCAATCCGCAATCAAGTCGCGTAAAAAACGGTCGTAGTCCCAATGCTTCCAGGAATCGGATTCACCCTGATACCAAATGACGCCCGCCACGGGATACTGAAAGAGCGGCGCGAGCATGGCGTTGTAATAGCCCGTGGGTTGGCGCTTCGTCGGATCGCGCGGCTTCTCCGCATCGGGGTTTGTTTTCACGGCTTCCTTGTAAGCCTTCATGAGGTCTGGGTACTCAGCTCGCTCGCGCTCATAGCGCTCGAAATAAGACTCCGATGCTGGGTTTGCTTCCAGGACTTCGCGGCTCGTCCAGTTGTTGGCCAGCGTGCCCCCAACCGTCGACATGATCAGCCCAATCGGGATGTCCGCCTTGGGTTGCAGCGCTTCACCAAAGAAATAACCGACCGCCGAGAAGCCGCCCACCGTGTAGGGATTGCAGGGCAACCAGGCGCCCTGTACGCTGTCTTGCGGTTCATCCGCCGCTGCGCGCTTAACCGTGAACAAGCGCAAGTTCTCGTTCGCGGCGTTCTTCACCTTGGCTTCGTAATCCGTGGTGCGGTTGACCGGCCAATACATATTGGACTGCCCAGTGCAAACCCACACGTCACCGACCAAGAGCTTATCAACAATCTGCGTCTCCTCGCCCGAGCGCACCGTCAGCGTGTAAGGGCCGCCAGCATCCTTGGCTGGAAACTCGATCACCCAATGGCCATCAGCGTCCGCAGTAGCGGTTAAATCTTCACCCGCAAACTCAGCATTGATCTTGGCGCCGGGGTCACTCTCGCCCCAGACCTTGATCGGCGCCTGACGCTGCAGAACGGCGTTGTCACCGATCAACGGGTTTAAGATCAGCTTAGACTCGGCGCTCACGCAGAGCAGACAAGTCAGCAACGGAAGGGATAGGATGTTTCTCATTGGGTTAAAGTTTCAGTTTCCGGCTGTGCGCCAGGAGGATAACACTCAAGCAGTTGGCACTCGTCACTCGATTCGAGGCTTAGCTCTTTCAGACCATGCGGTATCAGCACCCGGTCATATAGGCCGAGTTCCTCGGTCCAGCCATCAGGACCGCCCAAGCGGCAGGAGCCCTGCACCACAATTGCAATGCTATAGGACTCAACACTGCGCCGCACTCGACCAGACCAACTGGTTTTGCAGACCTGAAAACAGTCCGTATGCGCAGGTCCGATTAAGCGCTCACGGCGCGCTAACTTTGTCTCGCAAAGTAACTCTGCGGCGCAAAGGTAATTTTCGCGAACGTAGTCCACGCTTTTCTCGCGCAGGTCAAACATATCAAGTGCGAAGTCAAGGCCACGGCCCATAAAACGGTCCTTCTCGGGGAGAACAAAATTTCCACGCTTGAACTCAAAGCGCGCCACCCAGTCCGAAGGCTCCAGAATCTCCACCAACAGCACCCCCGCGCCCAGCGCGTGGGACACGCCGCCGGGCACCGTGATCACATCTCCCGGCTTGACCGGAATCGCGTCGAAGCAATCACGAATCGCATCGATATCCTGCCGCTCGATCATGGCCTTCAGCGCCTCCCTGGTCGGCGGGCGCTGGAAACCGACGTAAACCTCGCCCTCTGCCCCAGGCCTGACGGCGAGCACATAATAAGCCTCGAACTTGCCGTATCGGCTGTTTAGTCTTTTCAGCGAAAACTCTTTGCTTGGATGACACTGGAAATGCAAACGCTCGGCCGAATCAATGTACTTAACCAGAAATTCCGGCTGAGCGCCATAGTGCGACACATGCTCACGGCCAAAGAAAAATTCAGGAGCTCCGGCAAACAATTCATCGAGCTTGATGCACTCATCGCCGATCTGAACGGACGCAACGCCTTCGCCATCCCGCGCGTGTTCAGCAGGGTTAATCGCACGCACCGCCGAGCCAATCCAATCTTCCGGGTAGTGCGCATCGGTCGGCGTGGCAACGCCAGCCGCCTCATCCAACAAGCGTCCACCTCGATAGGAACGCCAAACACGGTTGGCTCCCAAACGAAGTGGCATGGCGGGAATCGTAATTTGTGGGGTGGACATGGGTAGTTTTCTCTTGCGCCTATGTTTTTAATATTTATTAAATCCTTCTGTCAAGCGACAAAATCCCCGTGAATTCTTCATTTTCTACCTACGACCTCATCGTCCTGGGCGCTTATTTCGCCTTCATGCTGCTGATCGGCTGGGTCTTCCGCCGAGCAGTCAACAACACCAGCGATTACTTTCGCGGCGGCGGCAGTATGCTGTGGTGGATGGCGGGCAGCTCCGCCTTTATGACGCAGTTTAGCGCATGGACATTTACCGGAGCCGCCGCCAAAGCTTACGAGGACGGCGCGATTATTCTGGCGCTCTACTTCGCCAACGGCCTTGGGTTTCTGGGCAACTATCTGGTCACCGCTGGCAAATTTCGGCAAACGCGCGTCATCACTGCGGTCGAGGCGATTCGTCGCCGCTTCGGCAAGGTGAATGAGCAGGTCTTCACGTGGCTACAGATACCACTAGGCACCATTTACGCCGGCATTTGGCTGAATGCGCTAGGCTTGTTTTTCGCCGCCGTCTTCGGGTTCGACGTGAATACGACCATAATCCTAACTGGTGCTGCAGTCTTGGCCGTAAGCCTGTTTGGCGGCGCCTGGGCAGTCTCGGCGAGTGACTTTATCCAAGTCGTGGTGCTCATGCTGATCACCGTTGTCGCGGCCATTTTCACCTTGAGCAAGCTAGGCGGGCTTGAAGGTTTTTTCGCATCGGTTCCGCTATCCGGAAAAAGTGGCGGCGTAGAAATCCGCTCCAATATTATCTATATTTGGATCATCGCCATCATCATCAAGCAGGTGGTCAACGTAAACAATCTGCTCGACTCATCCCGCTACCTCAGCGCGCGTAACACCCGAGAGGCGCGCAAGGCGGCCCTGCTGGCCACGGTGCTCTTTTTCATTGGCCCGGTCATTTGGTTTATCCCGCCGATGGCGGCATCTTCGCTCATTCCAGACATGTCCGCAGTGTTCCCCAATCTTGAGAAGCCGGACGAAGTGGCCTACGTCGCGATCTGCCTGGAAGTGCTGCCAGTCGGGATGATGGGCATGCTCGCCTCCGGCATGTTCGCCGCAACCATGTCGTCAATGGACAGCGGCCTTAATCGCAATGCAGGCATCTTCGTTCGCAATTTTTATTACTCCGTTTGTCGCCCCCATGCGGACGAGAAAGAACTGATGCTGGCGGGTAAAGTAACCACGATAACCCTGGGCATACTCATCATCCTGATCGCCCTCGGCCTGAACTTACTCAAAAGCATGTCGCTGTTCGACATCATGCTGCAATTTGGAACGTTGGTCGCCATGCCGTTGATCATCCCCGCCATGCTCGCAGTGTTCGTGCGGCGCTCGCCCGACTGGGCCGCGTGGTCCGCGATCATACTTGGCCTAGTGAATTCCCTGGCGGTGAAAATGCTCATGACCCAGCCTCGGCTTGAGCAGTTCATCGGTGGAGATCTCACCGGACGCGAAATGAGCGACATCATTCTGATTGTCGGCGTACTCAGCAACCTTGCCGTCGGCATTGGCTGGTTCTTCTTCGCCACTGCAATCGACAAACGCCTGTCCACAAAGCGCGAGCAGGAGATCCAGTCATTCTTTGAAGACGTAGACCAACCCGTACTTGAAGGCGATCGGGACGCTGGCCAGGACGACCCAAGCCTTCAAGTAAAACTCATCAGTCGGGTGGCGCTGGCCTATGGCGGATTCATGCTCGTCATGGCCTTGATTCCCAACCCCTGGACCGGCCGCCTGGCGTTTATCTTCTGCGGCGGCTCGCTCATCATAATCGCGCAACTGCTTAAGCGGGGCGCGAAGTCATTTACTTTGCAACACAAAGCGTCAACGGCAACTACCGCCACGCAGGACCAGACTTCTGCTTAATATATTCAGCACGCTCGCGGATCGCATCTGAGTCCACATTTGCGGCGTTCAATGGCTCAATGGCAAAGCCCTCAACAGATCCGGAAGCCCAGGGAATATCCACAGAAGACGCCGGAGTAAACGCCACGTTTCCTTCTAATGAAATGCCTGGCTCCGCTCCACTGAAATACTGAAACACTGGCCTATCGCCAACAATAACATTATCCGTGATGGACACCGACTGAGGCGGCACGTCATTTACTTTTCCATGCTTCGCCTTACGTCCATGCATTGCGCCAACCACCATTGGTGAACGACATCCAATGATCACGTTGGCGCGAACATGCGCATTCGTCACCGGGGTATACTCGTTAATCAGGCCACCATTCACGCCATCCGTCAGGACCACCGCGCCACGCGTGCCTTCGCCATCTAGATCGAGAAACGCATTGGCTACAACAAAGTGGTCAGGGCCAATAATGCGCACGCCACTCTCTTCCGCATCGTTGTCCGGATTTCCGATGAAGATATTATCCGCAACAAGGCAACCGAAGCCATGCCGCAATGTAAGTTGCCCGGCACACTCAACGAATGCATTGCCGAGATAGGTATTGTTGCCGGACTTGTTGGAGATGATCTCAATTTCCCCATTGCAGCGCTCAAAGTAATTACGCTCCACTCGACACAACGCACGCTGCATCGATGTTTTACTGTCGCCAATACGAATAATCTCCCAGCCGTTCGTCGTCCCTCCCGCCAAGGCGCCATCGCCGCGATTGGCAAAGTAGTTATGATCGATCTGGTGATGCGCGGGCAATGGGTTCGCCGATTCATCGAGATAAACCGTCATTAAATTATCATGAGAACGCTTTCCGGAAAAATAACAGTGATCCACGCGATTATACTGCCCGTACAACACCACCCACTTGGATTTATTGAGAACCGGAGGCCCTGCCTCAGACTCTTCGATGACGACATCTGTTAAGCGCGTAAAGTTCGCCGAGTCGTTATTGGCGCCGCGGAAAGCGATTACTTTGTCCGGCAAAGCCTCATCGCACGTCGCTTGAAAATGAAACCCGGACACCACCGCGTAGTCAGCACCGATGCGCAGTTGGCTTCCGCCCGTAAAAACAACGCCTCCAGCAGTCTCCGCGCGAAAAGTCACCACTTGCCCGGGACGGCCATCAACACCGGTTAGATCGATGCTCACCTTGGCGTATTCGCCATTACTCCAAACGATTTCATCGCCGGGGGCGACTGCATCGGCAGCGATCAGTTGCGCCAGTTCACCCGACGATGAGATGGTATGCACCGCCGCGCCCAAGGCTTGGGCGGACAGCAACAGTAACGACAGAGAGGCAACGTTTTTCATAGAGTCTGGATATTCAGATACAGCGATGCCGCCCGGCCAATGAGGAACCCTCACCTTCAGCCGGGCAGCATCATCCTAATCGTAGGATTATTCCCCCAAAAATCTACATTATTTGCGACGACGCTTCAGCGCAACGAGGCCGAGTATCGCGGCGCCCGCGAGCAGCGCATAGGTGCTGGGCTCAGGAACAACCGTCGACACCAGATAATTATCGAACGTGTAGTCGATGCCCGTGTGGCTGGTAAAGGAGTCGATGCCAAAACGACCTAGGTTGTTGTCGCCCGACAAAGCCGCATTCACCAGACCATCGAGACGCACCAGTGAATCATCCAAATAAACTGCAAATGTATTCGCAGCCAAAGTAGAGGCGGCTCCATCTGGCGCCGTATAGTCCAAGCTATCGGTGTCTGAGTCGTTGATGAAAAGATCGAAAGCGTAGGCCTGTCCAACCGTTAAATTGACAGGCGTATTGCCTTCGCTCCCCACAACGCGGAAAATGCCGTCGCTGCCAAAACGAATTTCCAGGAAAATATTGGCGCTCGTATTCAACGTCGCAGCAGTTGACGCATCATACGCGCCGACCCCAAAACGACCGTAGCTTCCAGTTACTCCCAGATCTGACTGCCAAGCGAAATCAAAACTGATTTGAACCGCAGATTGCTGACTCGCGGTATCGGCGACAAAATTATTTTCAAAAACGAAGGCGCCGCCGCTTCCAGATTCATTGTCAAAAAGCTCAACGCCATTGCCTGCGCCGCCACCAGCGCCATTGCCTGCGTTTGCCACCACTTCCGCAAACACCGTAGCGCTGTTGGTCGATGGGCGAACTGCGGTTCCAGTGGGTTTATCGCCAGGGGTTTGACCTTCGAAGTTTTCGGAGAATAGGATTTGTCCAGAAACAGTGCCTGCACAAGCCAGGCCCGCGATTGATGAGATGAGTAATGCTTTTTTCATGGGTATATGAGGGTTTGGGATAATCTAATTTTTGGGTGAAAGTTAGCTGCGCTTAAGCGAGAGATCGCCGATGTAGAACTCTGAAATTTCAGTCTTCGTGTCCGTCGTGATCATGATCGTATCGATCGGGTGGGCGCTTGGCTCAGTAGTGCTGTGAATCAAGTGCCGACCAGAGGTGTCGTTAATGTAGACGTCGATTTTCTCGCCCGCGTCCGTTGCATCGAACTCGATGTCGAAGCTCATGATTTCCGGGCCAGAAACTTTGACAGGCAACTTCTGCCGGTTGCCGTTGGCGCCGACGTAAATATTACCCGATCCTTCAAGCGACTTAAATTCAACGATGTTGCATTCGCTTTTATCCAGCTCGCTGTAGCGCAGATAGATGCCCACCGTCGCATCTGGATTGGGAAAGAAAACGCGAAATGAGAGAACGCCCCGACTGACCGACGGCACGTCCATCTGCATGTAGACCTTTTCGACGCCGTCATAATCTTTGATGTAAACCCAGTTCTTGGAGGAATCATTTTCCGGAGCCTTGGCAAGGATAGCTGTCTGCTCGCCCCTGGCGCGAGTCTGCCAAGGTTCACCGATGGCCGTGCCAGGCGCCAGCTGGTCGAAACCAGATGATTGCAGCAAATTATCCGCATTCGAGCTCAAGGGCAAAGCGAAGAGCGAAATCAAAATTGAAGCGATTGGGGTAAGCTTTTTCGTTGACATTGGAGCGATTAATAAAAATTAAATAGAGCATGTCAACGCAAAATTTACTCGTAGTATTGAACGAGTGGGAAAAGTCAGACTTCCTCCCTGCCCCCCTCTGGAACCGCCTCGAAGGCATTGCCCCAAACCTCAAACACTTAACGCCCGATGATGTGGCGGCGAAAGGTTGGGCGACCATCTTCAGCACTTATAAACCCACAGTTTTAGTCACGGGATGGCGCACGCCCCCGCTCCCTTCCGAAGTGGGTCTGGCAAAAGAGTCAGGCCTGCAATACCTCTGCCATTTGCCTGGGTCGGTCCGTAAACTCATTCCCCGAGTCTGGATTGAGAACGGATTAATAGTTAGCAATTGGGGCCGCTCAATCAGCCACGTCGTGGCGGAATGCGGACTCATGCTAACCATCGCTGGACTACGACGCGCGGGCTATTGGAACAACGCCATGCACCAAGGCCCAGCATGGAAA
Organism: Cerasicoccus frondis; assembly: GCA_031296915.1. Taxonomy (GTDB): domain Bacteria; phylum Verrucomicrobiota; class Verrucomicrobiia; order Opitutales; family Cerasicoccaceae; genus Cerasicoccus; species Cerasicoccus frondis. The sequence goes on from JAVDPC010000002.1 coordinate 21,819, forward strand.
ACCGACACCCTTGACACGCAGTCGCTTTTTGGCCGCAAAGTGGGCATCCATGGCTTTGGCGCGATCAGCCGTTGCCTCGTCAAGTTGATGGAGCCATTTGGCGTGGAAATTTCCACTTTCTCGCCCAGCGTTTCCGATGAAGGCTTGGCCGAGTACGGCGTCTCACGCTGCACTTGCCTCGAAGAACTGTTCGCCGAAAACCATGTGGTCATCGAACTGGCGCCTTACACACCAGAAAACGAAGGCATCGTGAATGAACGCCTGCTACGCATGATTCCAGACGGCGGGCTCTTCGTCAACATAGGCCGTGGAGCAGTCGTCGATGAAGATGCGTTGATTCACGTGCTCAGAGATGGAAAGATTCACGCAGCGCTTGACGTTTACACCATCGAACCCCTGCCCGCCGATTCCCCATTGCGGACTTTGGAAAATGTCCTGCTCCTGCCGCATCTGGGTGGCCCAACGGTAGACCAACGCCAGACTGCGGGCGCCTATGGCTTGGCCAATATCGAGCGCTACCTCCGCGGAGAAAACCTCGAGAGCATCGTTACCCTGGACATCTATGATCGCGCCTCCTGAACATGCCGTCGCTTCATCGAGATGGCTGACTGATCGCGCACTGCGGTTGCTCCGCCCTCTCATGACGCGCATCAACCCCGGCGAGGCCAAGCTGGACTTGCAAGGCCGCGCATCCGATCACGATGCCCGTGCTGATCGCCTGGAAAGCTTCGCCCGTCCGTTTCATCTCTACGCTCTCCTACTGGGACACCTGGGCGAGAACATGCCGGACGAAGCAGCCAACTGGCGCGACCAACTGAGCCTCGCGCTGCAAAATGGCGCCGATAAAAACCACCCAGCCCATTGGGGGCCATCCACAAACTTTCATCAGCATGTTGTGGAGATGGGCCTACTCGTGCTAAGCCTCGAGATCAGCCGCGAGCACTTTTGGAACAAGCTAAACTTTGCAACGCAAAGCTTGGTGCTTGATTGGTTGGAGACTGCGCGCAGCGTGGCCATGCACTGGAACAACCACATGTTCTTTGGCGTTTATACGCTGGAATTCCTCCGCAAAGAAGGCCGTGCGCGCCGAGGCGATCAAGCCCTTATCGACGGATGGATGCGTGAGCTGGAGACCATGTATCGCGACAGTGGCTGGTTTCGCGATGGACTAAACGACTCAGCTGATTATTACAACGCCTACGCCTTTCATTACTATGGACTCAACTGGGCGCTCTTCTTCGGCCAGGACCGCCTGGAGCAATGCGAGTTTTGGGCCAGCCGCGCCGATGAGTTTTTATCCGGATTTCACTACGTATTTGCGGAGGACGGCGGCGTCCCCAATTTTGGTCGTTCGCAAACCTACCGTTTTGCCACCCTGGCGCCCTACGGGCCCGCCTTGATGCTGGATTGCTGCCCCACACCACACAGCCATGTGCGCCGACTCAGCGAAGACCACCTCGACTTCTTTCTCGATAAAGAAATTTTCACGCCGGAGGGCTGGCTCAACATTGGCTGGACCGATGAAAACCCCGCCATCGCCGAAACCTACTCATGCGTCTCCAGCACCTACTGGGCAGCCAAAGGATTCTCACTGCTGCTGCTTCCGCCTGATCACCTATTTTGGCAATCCGAGCCAGCAAGCAAAGAATCGGTTTACAGCGATGGCCATACTCACACCAAAGGCGTAGGCCTGACAATCAGGCGATTCGCAGGCGACACAGAAATCATCAACAGTGGCTCTGCCATTGCGTTGATGAATCTGCGGTATTTCGCATCCAAGTGGTCCAAGCTCGCCTACCGCGCCTCAGCGGGAACCGTCCTGCCAGATCGCAATAATCCACATCCGCTGGACCTATCGCTGGTCGCGGAATTCGGTGACCTCCGCCTCGGCCGTCACTTGACGAATCCCACCGAATACGGCGATGACTTCATACGCTGCGCCTACACATTGGGCCAAAAAACGTTCGACGAAATGGTCGCGGTCGAAACGCACATTGCCTGGAAAGGACCCTGGCTTTACATCGAACACACGATCCACGCCAGCGCGCCCTGCACCCTGAAACAAGGTGGGTTCGCACTAGGCTTTGATGAAATTGGCTCAGCGAAAATCGCTAGTCATCAGAGCGACCAGCTTATCCTTCGGCGAGGCAAAGACACTGCCGCCCTGCAAACAATCACCGGCTTCTCATCACTTTCCGCAACACCGGATAGCTCACACAACGAGCGCCGCCACACGCTCTATCAACGACACTTAATTCCCGTCGCTGAAACTGAGATTGGCGCTGGTGAGACCAAGCTCGCCTGCCTGATTTATTACGGCCCCAGTGATGAGCGCGCACGCCCTTGGACCGCCTTGGGCAACAAGGAATCTTTACACCTAAACCACCCCTTTTATAATGATTGGCATCCCTCTCATGCGTAACCCCATTCTAAAACGCAGCGCCCTGGTCGCCGTCCAATTACTGGCTTCACTATCCGCCTTTGGACAGACGCAGTGGACTCGCCCTACGGCCCTGCCGGAAATACCGGCTGAACCGCCGCGCACCTGGATTTTGACAGACCAGCAAAGCGCCTTTCGCGACTATTGCACAACCGGCGAAGGCCAAGCGTTTTATGCGCGCATCAAACAGGGCTTCGACGGAAAATACCTGGCAATGCCCTTCCCGGCGGAGCCCGAATCCTTTGGCGACAGCGATCCAAAGAAGCGCACCTCGGCGAAAATCGACGCCTGGCGGGAAGCGCAGGACACTTCGAACGTCGTGGCAGGCATTGCTTCAACGGCGACGATTATTTGGCGCGTCAACGGCGAGCAGGCATACCTCGACAAGGCGCGCGAATTTCTCGTGAAACTGTGCGATTGGGACCCCGAAGGCACCACCGGCATCGAGTACAACGACGAAACGAACTTCCGCCTCTTGCGCCTCATGCCCGAGGTGTATGACCAGATTCGCAACGAGCTCAGCGCCGAGGAAAAAGCAAAAGTCCTGACAATGTTTCAACGCCGTGGGCAAACCAGCTTCGAGCACATTTTGCGTAAGCGAACTGGTCAGCTAAAGCGTAACTCCCTGGAGGTTGAGCCTTCGAGCCATCCCGTTCGCTTCATGCCGATGCTTGGCATGATGGGGCTCGCACTTTGGGACGATTTGCCCGAGGCGCGCGACTGGTTCGCCTTTGCCTATGAATTCTACGAAAACCGTTTTTCACCCTGGGGCGGAGACGATGGCGGGTGGGCCGAGGGCATGGCCTATTGGCGAGGCGTTATTGAGCACGCATCTTTTCAAGACGCGCTCCTGCTCATTGATGCCCCCGAAGCTTATGCACAGCCCTTTTGGCGAAACACCTTTTACTTCCCGGTCTATTTCCTGACTCCATGGCGCTCAACCGCCTACGGCGATACGCCCGTTGCTGGCGTCATTGGAATGGAGCCAGGCATGCGTGACTTCATCATCCACGGCGCCAAGGTCCAGCAGGACGGCTATTTGCGGGCTTACGCCGACCTCTATGAAGACTCACGCGCACTGCCCGAAGAAGAACTTGAATTCAAGCTCTGGCGCAAATACCCAACGCCAATCGAATACCTGCTGCGTGATTTCCTCGTGGCTGACAGACCCTTGCCCGCTGCGAAAAACCTCAGCAGCCTACCACCCAGCAAATACCTCGAAAGCATTGGCTGGGTTGCGATCCACACCGACTTAGGCAACCCGGACAACGACATATTCTTGCAATTCAAGAGCAGCCCCTACGGTTCATTCAGCCACAGTCACGCCGATCAAAACGCCTTCATCCTGAATGCCTTTGGCGAGTCGCTGGCCATCAATTCCGGTTACCGCGAATACCACCGCAGTCCCCACCATAAGGGCCACACGCGACAAACGCTTTCCAAAAATGCTGTGCTGATCGGCGGGGAAGGTCAGCCCGCACAGGATGCGAGCGCGACGGGTAAAATTACGCAGTACATCACCAGCGATAGCGCTACCTGGATTCGTGGCGACGCCACGGAAGCCTACCGCGCCAACCCGAAACTGAAGGGGCTTGAGCTCGCACAGCGCGACCTGATCATGCTCAAATCTGGCGTCGTAGTGATCCGCGATGAAATCCGCACACCGCAACCGACTCCGATCCAATGGATGATCCACAGCGTCAAGGCGCCAGAATTTAATCAAAACTCAATAAAGATTACTCAGAACGGCGTGGAACTACTCGTGGCATTGGATTCACCTGATAATTCGTTTGCTGTGTCGGTGTCTGAGGAGTTCGCTACGCCAGTCGATCCCAAATACCTCAGCCAAGGCTATGACCTCCAGTATCACTTGACTGCGACCACGCAAAAGCCGCTCGAAACGACCGTTATCTACGCGGTAATGCATGCTAATAAAGGAGATACCCCTCCTCTCAAGATCATTGATTCACAATCAGAGTCAGTCGAATTCACGCTGCCTGACGGGAAAACCATGAAAATCGATTTCGCGCCCGGCCAGCCAAAGATATCTCAGTCGTAACAAAGTAGCGCCTTGCATCAGTCGTTAAATTTGCTTTAATAATTATTCAAAGCAATGAAGACGACACCCCCCAAGAAAACCAAACGCCTGTCCCAAAAGCAAATCGCCTCGGATCTGGGGGTCTCGCAAACGCTGGTTTCCATGGTCCTGAATGGCCGAGCAGACGGCATTGCCAAGTCATCGTTTGAGCGCATTTGGAATTACGCATTGATCAATGGCTATTCGCCGCGCGGCATGAAAATGGACGCCGTGCTTTCGAACAGCTTGTCGATGGGCATGGCGACCGTGGGCTACATCTTGCGCGCGCCACTCCGTCTGGCCAACAAGAGCAACTTCTTCAGCCATGTGCATCAAGGACTCCATGACTGCCTGACCGAGCATGGCGCCAAGACTGTTTTCCTCGGCTCGGAAGACATGCTGACCGAAAAGGATTTCGAGCAATTTGCCAAAACCCGCATCCACATGCGCGGCCTGGTGATCATGGGCGAAGTCGAAGAAGATGTCGTGCGGCGCTTGGCGGATCTGTTTCCCAAGGTGGTTTACACGGCCGCTCGTTTGCCGGGTGTCTGTCACTCTGTGGGCGCCAATGAAGCCGACGCATCGGAAAAACTGGTCGATCACCTGACCAAGCTTGGCCATGATCGCTTTGCCTGGCTCGGCGGCTCGCCTGGCACCATGCGCCACAATATTCGCTACCACTCCGTGGAAGCCGCGCTCAAGCGGCGCAACCTCAAACTGGAGGCCATGGAAGACGATAAGACCGGCGGCGCTGACCGGCGCGAAGGCTACGACTGCGCGGAGTCCCTCCTCCAGCGCATGGGCGATAACCCACCCACAGCCTGGATCTGCTTTAATGGCCTCATGGCTCGCGGCGCCATCAACTGCTTGCTCAAGCATGGCGTCGAAGTCGGCCAGGACATCAGCTTAACCGCATTGGACTACACCCGCGTGCGCGACACCGAGTGGCCAACGATCACGTCATCCGGCTCGGCCCCGGAAGAGCTCGGACGCGTCGCGGGCGAGCTGATTTACAGTGAAGCCGAAACGAAATATTTTCAGGACATCGTGGTCCCGGCACAATTTTATGAAGGCGAAAGCACCGGGCCCTGCCCCACGGGCAAACGACCGACCGAGAAGCTCGTTTAGCGGCGACGCGTCAATTCCCCAGACCGATTTGCGCAAGCTTGTCTGGATTGCGGTGCACAAAAACGCTTTGGATTTTTCCATCCACAACTGAGAGGCTAAAGGCCGAATGCACCCCGCCATTGTGCACCAAGTACAGCGCTGGCAGCCCGTTAAAGGCAGTCCAATGCGCCTCGCTGACCATGCCGCGCTTGTGCGCCTTCGCAAAGACGCCGACAAAAAACCGCCCAGCCTTATCTGGCGTCTCCAATACCCGACGCGCCGATAGCACTTTGCCTCCACTGTCGCTGACTACGGTGACATCACTGGCCAATAACGACTTTAACTGCTCCAGATCTCCGGACTTGCAGGCTCCAAGAAAGGCCTCCAGCAAATGCGCATGGCGCTCAGAGTCAAAGTCGTACCGAGGTCGTTGTTCGCGTAAGGAAGCCCGGGCTCGCGTGGCAAGTTGACGGCAGGCCGGCGCGGACTTCTCCAGCACTTCAGCGATTTCATTGAACGTCAGGCCAAAGACATCGTGCAGCAAAAATGCCGCGCGCTCTGCTGGGCTCAGACGCTCCATCGCCAGCATCAGCGCAATCGTCACCGTATCATCCACCATGGCCTGCTTGTCCGGCGAGGCCTCATCGACCAACAGGGGCTCGGGCAACCAAGGCCCGACATAGGCGACACGTTGGCGCTGGGCGGACTTCAAGCGGTCGATCGCCAGACGGGAAGCAGTTTTGAGCAGCCAGGACTTCATGGATCGCACCTCGGTCGGCTGACTATTTCGCCAACGCAAATAAGTGTCCTGCGCGATGTCCTGAGCGTCGGCCCGTGAGCCAAGCATACGATAGCCCAGGCTCTCGATCGTTCCACGATACTGCTCAAAAGCGTTCCCGTCCATAGCATCACTCAAAGTCAAATTGCATGAGTTGGCAGCTCTCAAAATAGCCCAGCACCCGCTTTGTGCGCGGAAACAGATAAGCCGCCGTGACCACGAGAGCGATCTCGATCAATGCGGCCTCGCCATAACGCGCGCGCAAGGTCTTACGCAGGTCGTTTGTCTCCGCGCTGTAGTCATCCAGCGACTGCACGAAACGTTGCACATCCGCCAAGTGAGGCGGGAGCGCGGGCGTGCCCTTAACCGCGCCGACAACGATGTCGCGGCTTACGCCCGCCTCCAGCGCCAGGCGAATGCTCAATTGCAGGCACGCCCCGCAGTCACTCTGTCGAAAAGCGGCGAGCTTCGCGACAAAGAAGACATCAAGCGGGGCGTGCTGCCGGCAGTTCGCCAGCGGAATGACTTGCTGAAACAACTGCAACGCAGCCGGGTTATGCTCCAGCATGTGGAGCATGTAGCTGACATCGTAGTCGTATTTAGCCGCATAAGCTTCGATTGCTTCGCGGACTGCTTGGTTTGGGTCAATGGTTGTTGCTTTCATCGCCCTTTACGACGAATCAGCAAGCGCCAGTGTGACACCAGCTGGCAATTTTTCTAAAAAATTTTGGTCGGCTCTCTTCGATTAAAACTCAAAGCGGATGCCAGCCTCGACGGAATGAAACTTCGGCGCTTTGATGGAAATCCCGCCCATGTCCTGATCCTCCGATGAGAAAAAGCGGTAACCAACCTCCAGGTGAACGCCTTCGTCCACAATGAAACCAATGCCCGCCATCGCCTGGTAGGCAAAAACGAAGTCATCGCCCAAGCTAGGCAGCATGTAATAGGCGCCGCCCATGCCAAGACCGCCATAGACGTAGGAGCAACCGATAAGCGGGTAGTCAACGAGCACGTTGCCCATGAAGCGACCGATATCGCCTGCGCCACCGGGACCACTGTGCGAATTGGTTTGGAAACCAGGGTTAAACTCAAAGCGAAGCGAAAAGGCGTTCTCGGAGTAATATTCCTCTAAGAGGTAGGAATAACCAATCGCAGCGTCGAGCTGCCAGCCGTCGTTTACGTAGCTTAAATCCGGAAAATTGGCGCCCGCCTTAATCGAACCGTACCAATCGCCCTCAGCAAAGGCGTTGGTACAGGCAAGCGAAGCAGCGAATGATAGAACAAGAGAGATTTTTTTCATTTAGGTATTAGGTTTTCAGTGATCAACAATGCTCGAATGGCATTGAGTCATTGCTCGCCACCACCTCAGTGAACGACGAGCAACTGAATGTGACCTTATCACACCTAGAGTTAACGATTAATTAATCGCCGATCCCATTATCGTTCAGCCAAGCACTTTCTTGCGCGACGACGATGCAGGATGAATAAGCCCAACCCCAGCATGCTCGCCATCCCCAGGTAAGTGGACGATTCCGGCACACTGACAATGCCCGTTCCCGCAGTGCTTTCGTAAACCCAGCCGAGGATAGAGCCCGGGAGCATGGCGTCCTGGAAAATGACCTGCATGTAGCCATAGATTGGCGTGCCCGTATCATAGGGATCATAGGCGAAACCCAAGTACCCGATTTCACCGACTCCAAATTGTTCGGCGCCATCTCCGACATGCGCAAACGGATCGCCGATGTAGCCGCCGGACACCAAGAGCGCCGAGTCATACACACTGGTCGAATCGACCGTCAGATCGCCAGCAAGATTGGCAACCGGGCCGCCAACTTCTGTTCGAACGAATTGTATCGAGCTGTCATTTAAAATGCCCAGTCCGGAAAAAAAGAAGTTCACATCATACGAACCTGGAGACGACGTATAGGTGTCGACCGAACTCAGATCGCCACCAAAATCAAGGTAGACGCCTTCAAAGGTGGTCGGAATCTCAATTGGCGAACTGGGCGTCACGCTGACCAAAGCCGCACGGGCGGTCAGCGTGAGCATGGACGCGAGAGTCAGAGCATGGAAAATGTGTTTCATAACGCGGTGCGCAAACTTGCCTGTTAAGGAATTGGAATTACTCGAATACGATGTTTAACCGGAAGAAGAGCGCCTTGCCGTTGCCCACAAAGAATGGACGCGGCACCTCAACGACTTCGTAGTCGCCACCAGCGTCGGATACGACGGTTGGCGTAGCGGACGAGGCATACCAAGTGGCGAGGTCCGAACTGAACTCCACCGTGTAAACCAGCCCTGCGCTGGCGTAGTCCTTTAACCGAACAAAGCGTGCGCTGAAATTAAACGGACTGGTACTCAAGTAAGGCGCCTCAAGGCCAGGAGTGAAATTCGCGCCATCCACCACGATTAACTGGCTGGCGCCCGCTTCGTAGGGGTCAAGGTCAAAGGCGAACTTGATAATGTTCGGAATGCCATCGCCTGCGGGATCATAACCGGGCGCTGCGTCAACGCCCAGCGTAAGCTCATTATCTTCAATCCACCCCAAGTAAGCTTGCGTGATCCCCTGCCATTGTAGCACCGGATAAGACGAGCCTTCGTCAATCTCCCAAACGCTCTCAAAATCCCAACCAGCCGCCAGGAAGTTGGTTTCCATTTGCATTTGCGCAGTGGAGAGACCGATGACGCCAGCGTCGGAGTCATCTGTCGCCTGGCCGGTTGTTTCAATATCCCAGAAGCAATTTTGCGCACCCGTTGTGGCGCGGGAAATATCGGCAACGAAACCTTCGGCTCGATCAGCGTTGATGGAGGTCACCAAGCCAGCGCCATAACACCGCACAATGCTGCCGTCACTGCTTAGGTCGCCACAGAATGATGCGATGCGCGCATCGTCACTACCGATAAAATCAGCAACGGATCCAGTGGCGTAGCAATCCAAGATCAAACCCGAATCGAACTCGGCGACAAAGCCGCCAACGTATTCGCCGCCGACCACATCGACCGCTGCCGCGCATTGACTGATGATGACGTCGTCATCCACCTTACTGACAAAGCCGCCGGCTTCGCCAGAATCTTCGGTGCCGGTAACTGAGCCGGAAACCGAGCAGAATTCAACATAGGAGTCCCCAAGAATTTCGCCCGCAAACCCACCAACATTATCATAGGCGGTGACGCTGATGTTTTTCAAAACAACGTTTCGCACGATCGCATCGTCCACCACGGCGAACAAGGAACCGAGCTCATCCTCCGTTGGCCGGTTCACCGTGAGGCCATCGATCACATAAAAGTAGCCATCGTAGACACCGGTGAAATACTCGATCGGGTCAAAGCCCTGGCCGTCGTTCAAACTTGCGGAAGCCGAGGCGTCGATGTCGGCGGTTTGAATAAATTCCCGATCCCAAAACTCACTGTTTTCAGAAATGAGAATCAAGTCCTCCAACGAATCGATTTCATAAGGCGAATCACTGGAGCCATCCCCGGAAAACGGTAAGAGGCGCACGCCGTAAAACATGCTGTCCGAGGTAACGCCGTCACTGGCGAAAACCTCGACGACGTAGTGATTGTCGCCATTGGCGTCGCCCGCAGGATCGTAGACGGGCTCGGTGATAAAGCTCAGCAGGCCGGAATTTTCGTCGATCGTGAACAGCGCCTGGTCTGCACCTTCGCCACCCGCTAACGAGTAAGTAATGTTAGCGGGGATTGGGCCGCTCGCCTCGACATAGACAACCTCAGTCCGACCGAGGGTGGCCAAGAGAAGATTTTCAGTCTGCAAAAGCACATCGCCATCGGGCACAAACTTGATGCCGTCAATCCAGGCAGCGTCTTCAAATCGCGGGCCAGAGTCATCCGTCTTATCGTAGCTCCAAGTAACGGTGTCGCCCGCCGAGAGCGTCAACCGGACCTCATGCCAATCAAGGAGACCGGAAATCGAATTACCACTGAACCCTGAATCGTTTACGTAGGTTCGCAGGTAATGGTCACCTTCGTTGGAAGACACCTTTTGGTAGTAGATCAGTTCTCCGTCTGCGGGAATTGTAATCGTCAACTCGGCATACTCCTCACGGGGCGCCTGCCCCTTCAGGCTGAAATTACGGCCAGCGGGACGGGAGTCATCACGCACGAGTTCCCACGTTCCATTACCCGCCAGAGTATACGGAAGCAAATCGACCTGGATCGGATCCTGGCTAGGCGCCAGTGTGACTTCAAAAGTGCGGCTGTCGCTCGTAACGCCATCACTGGCGATGACTTCCACCTCATAGACATTGTCCTCATCGGCGTCTCCTGCGGGAGCGAACGTTGGAATCGAAACAAAGCTCAGCACGCCTGTGCTCGAATCGATGACGAATGCTGACTGGTCTGCCCCAGCCCCGCCAACCAACGTATAGGAAATACTGGCGAGGTTCGGGCCAGTTGTCACCACGGTCGTTACTTCAGCCACGCCCTGTAAGATGGGGACATCTGTATCGGGCTCGGCGATCTGAACCACCGTGGACGGTTCGAAGGTGATGCCATCGACCCAGCCTGCGTCGTCATTGTCAAACTCATGACCGTCTTTAACGTAAGTCCAGGTGACCGTGTCACCGGCTTCCAACAAAAGGGAAATTTCTGCCCAGTCCACAATGCCGGTAATCTCAAATCGAGGGAACGCTTCATCGTTCACGAAGACCTGCAGGAAATCATAATCCTCTTCGGATGATACTTTCCAGAAAAACGAGAGATAGCCATTCTCCGCCGCAGTAACGGTGATCGACGTGCTTTCATCATCATCTATGGCGCCGCTCTGCAGGCTGTAGATCCCTCCGTCCGAGCGCGTTGCATCCGAAACCACCGCCCAGTCAGCATCGCCACTCATCGAGTAAGGAAGCAAGCTGGCCTGAATGGGGTCCCCGTCCGGAATCAGCGTCACTTGGAAAACTTTGTTGATCGTCTCAATGCCGTTTGCCACAAAGACCTCGACTTCATACACATTGTCGGCGTTGGCATCGCCTGCGGGGGAAAATACGGGCGCCGTGACAAAGCTCAGTTGACCGGTATTCACATCGATCGTGAAGGCAGACTGATCGGCCCCGGTTCCACCACTCAGTGAAAAGGTAAAATCTCCGGCGCCACTTGCTTCGATGAGTGGTCCGGCAACGCTGCCCTCAACGCCATAGACGACCGTGGGGGAATCGAAACCCAGCGCTAACGGCTCGAAGGTAATGCCATCGACCCAAGCTGTATCCGAATTACGGGATCGCTCATCATCCTTCTCATAAAGCCAGGTAACGGTGTCTCCGGCCGACAAGGTTAATGTAATTTCCTCCCAGTCTTCATCTCCGGAAATTTGGGCGCGCGGATCGCTCTCCGAATTGACGAAATACTGCAGGTAGTCGCGTCTTCGTTCGGAAGAAACTTTCCAGAAGAAAGTTAAATCGCCAGCACTTGGAACCGTCACACTCATAGCGGCGTACTCGTCGTGGTCAATTTCGCCGGCTTGGAAACTGTAATCGCCTCCACCAGAACGCGAACTGTCTTCGACTACGCTCCAGTCCGCATCCCCGCTGAACGCAAGCGGCAGCAAATCGCTGTCGATGGGATCGTATTCGGGAACCAGCGTCACCTCAAAGGTTTCATTAATCGTCTCAGCGCTGTCGGTGGCGAATATTTCGACCTCGTAAACATTGTCGCCGTTGTTATCACCCGCAGGCGAATAGGCGGGGGTGGAAATAAAGCTCAGTAAGCCAGTCGTTTCATCGATCGAAAAAGCAGACTGATCCGCTCCCGAGCCACCAGTGAGTGAGTAGCTAACAGCGCCGTCGCCGCCAGCTACAATCGTTAGCCCAGCGATGCTGCCCTCAAATGCGTAAAGGGCAGTTGGTGAATAAAAATCTAAACCAACTGGCGTTAGAGTAACGCCATCAATCCAAGCCGTATCCTCACCACCATAGTCGGCAAAATCCTTTTCATAAACCCAGGTAATCGTGTCGCCCTCTGAAACCGTGAGCGTTACTTCCTCCCAGTCTTGGTCACCGGAAATTTCTTCGATGAATTCTGAGTTAACGTAGTATTGAAGATAATCAAATCCGTCCTCGGAATCAACTTTCCAAAAGAAGCTAAGGTCGCCGTAAGAGGATACCGTCACACTGATTGCGGAAGTTTGATCGTCTCCGATTTCTCCCGCCTGCAAGCTGTAACTCCCTCCGCCAGACCGCGAGTCATCTGGAACAAGCATCCAGTCCGCATCCCCACTAAAAGTGAACGGGAGCAGACTCGCGTCAACGGGATCGAATTCGGGCGTCAAAGTTACTTCAAAGTTCTTGCTAACGGTCCCAACCGAATCCGTCGCGAAGATCTCGACCTCGTAAACGTTATCACCATTGGCGTCGCCAGCGGGCGAGTAAGCTGGCGGCGTAGTGAAGCTCAGCAAGCCGGAATCCTCGTCGATGGTAAATGCCGATTGATCCGCCCCCGAGCCAGCGGCCAGCGAATAAGTAACGCTGCCGTCGCCGATCGTTTCAATCGATTGCACCGTTGCGTATTTTTCGAAGCCATAGACCTCACTGGACGAGAGAAATCTCAGTGAGTAAGCCGAAAGGGTGATGCCGTCGACCCAGGCCGTATCGCCTCCCTCAGAGACCGAACCATCTTTGTAATAGACCCAGGTAATGATGTCGCCCGCCGAAACCGCTATCACAACTTCCGCCCAGTCTTGATCTCCAGAAATGTCTGTAACCGGATCAATTTCGAAATTCTGAAATACCTCGAGAAAATCATAACCATGCTCCGATGAAACTTTCCAATAGAAGCTGAGATCGCCATCTTCAGGAATCTCCAGTGACATGGAGGTGTATTCATCATCGTCAACATCCCCGCTTTGAAAACTGTAAACACCGCCGCCAGTTCGCGATGTGTCCGTAGTCACAAACCAGTCCGCACTGTGGTCCGGGTCATTTTCGGGCGGTCCAAGACCAGTTTCAATCGGGTCGCCGTCTGTCGCATCGCCAGGTATGGTAAGCGTTTGAGCGCCAGCCGTAGTGGCCAGCAGACTCGACAGCGCCAACAAAATCGTCAGCCGCAACAGCCTCAGCAATTGGTTTATCCGTAAAATATGCATCACGTTTTGGAATGGAAGAAGTTTGCGAACAGTGGTTTTCAAGTAAGCAAAATGGATTCGACTCATACACAACGCGCCTTGCCCATCTAGATCAAAATGATGACAATGTTGTCAGAATAGATTGGCATTAATTTCCTGTAATTTAGCCACGCCCTCCCCAATTAGCAGCAGATCAGAACGCCCTTGAGGGACGTTAATCGACATGCATACATCCACATTTTGAATTTCCGGACAATACCTAGTCTAAGTAACACGGCTAGTGACGCGTAGCCCCCTTGGGGTGAATTGACTGAAAGCTGGAAGAGGACATTTGCTGCCTGCAGGAGTCAGCTTATCTTATTTTTATAACTGAAACCGTATATATTTTTGGAACTGTCCAATTTTAATTGACTAAGCAATAGTGACCTCCAAAAATCACCGAAATTCTCCACACGAGACAAAAGGTTAGCCCTCCATATAGATATCGAAAAGAACGATAGCAGGGCCATCGACCAACTCACAGACACCCAAAAATACCGCAACCCTGACCAATGAAACCACTCTATCTCGTCATAGTCTTTTTGCTAAGCCCGATTTGGGTCAACGCAACAGTCCTTGAGCCCAAGAATCCAGATTTTGCCGAAGGCCTGCAAGCATGGCCAAATCGCATGGATAATACAGAAGCGATCACGATCCAATTGAAGGAAGGTCCTGCACCAACGGCTCTACAGTTAACCGTTTCTCCAGCCCCCGAAAAACCTTGGTTTACGCATATTAGGCAAGCAATCAAAGCAAAGTTCTATCCAACTGAAACTATCGAAGTCTCCGCGATGATGCGTAGTCCCGACAATTGCACAATCGCCATTGCGCTCCAGTCTACGCGTCCTCCCTTCGCCCCCATATTATACAAGCGCGAGGAACTAACACCAGATTGGAAGAAGGTCACTTTGAAGGGGAAGACTAATCAGCCGCTGGATGCTGGCCAAGCACAGTTCAACTTCACTTTAGGTTTCGATGCGGGCGTTATCGAAATGACAGATGTACAGCTACGTTTCCCTGAAAGAGAAAACATAGACGATGTGCCCTCATCATTTGGAGAATTGTCCTGGAGCGAAGATAAGCTTCCGGTCGTTCTCTCTCAAGATTTCCCCATCCCCAGTAACGGAAGGCTCCCTGAGGGCGAACTTCGCTCAATTGTCGACGGGATAAATGATTTTTCGTTGCTCGGTAAGCGCTTCGGAGAGATGGAGACGGTAGCGGTAACCGGGCAGCATTTTGATAAAGCGATTCGCCTAACTACACTCAAGGACACGCCCAAGCCCTACTCTATTCAAATCGCGGAGCCCCTCATCCACTCAGTTGATAAAGGCGATACTCTCGTTGCACTATTCTCCTATAGAGTCGTTGAGCCAAATCCTCACACACACTATGGCGCTTCACAGTTTTCAGTAGAGAAATCCGGCGGTAAATATGAGCGCCTAATCAGTTGGGGCCTAAGTTCTGACGACACAGAATGGCATCACTGTGTGCTTCCGTTTAAAGCAGACTTTGAAGTCCTTGCAGGTGCTTCACAGATTATTTTCCGAGGTGGTTATGGCCCTCAGACCATTGAAATTGGCGGCGTCGCACTACTCAATCTGGGCAAAGGAGTTAACTTGAGCAAGCTGCCCTCTACCCCGATGGATTACATCGGTTCAAGTCCAGACGCCCCGTGGAGACAGGAAGCCTTGTCACGCATTGAGAAAATTCGCAAAGGTGATTTCACACTAAAAATCACAGACTCCAGCGGCAATGCTCTTACAGGAGTAAAAGTTGTCGGAAAACTAACCAACCATGCTTACGGCTTTGGCTCGGCTCTAGGCGCACCCATTTTGCTGCCAGACTCGAAAAAATACGACGAGCAGTTCGGCATAAATGCAGCTCAATTGTTCAACGCAGGCTCACTAGAAAACGCCATGAAATGGAAACGATCCACAATGCCAGGAGTGGACCAACAGATTGAAGATGGCCTGGCATGGATGGAGAAACAAGGGTGGCGCATCCGCGGACACACTCTCGTTTGGCCAAGCTGGCGATACAACACAGCAGAAGTCAAAAAGCTCAAGGACGACCCGGAGGCTCTCCAGGCAGCCATACTTGAACGCATCCATGACTTCACCACTAAATATGCGGGTCGCATAAAGGATTGGGATGTCATCAATGAGCCCTACACGAACCATGACTTTATGGACATCCTGGGTGAGGATGCCATGGCCACTTGGCTGCAAGCTGCTCGCGATGGAGATCCCAACAGCAAGCTATTCATTAACGACTTCGACATAGTCACTCGCTCAGGCAGCGGTAATCCTAAAATAGACTACTACATGCAGTTGATTGAGCGTTTCCAAAAGAACAACACGCCAATGGATGGCATTGGGCTTCAATCCCACTTCGTAGGCTCGCTAACTCCCATTCCACATGTCTATGAAATCATTGATTCCTTTGCCCAGAAAGGTCTCACAGTCCAATTAACCGAACTCACTGTCAACATCCCTGACGAGGAAACGCAAGCCAGCTATGTGCGGGACTTTATCACCATCGCATTCAGTCACCCCTCCACAGACTTGATACAAACCTGGGGGTTCTGGGCAGGCTATATGTGGGAACCAGAAGCAGCAATGTTTCGTAAAGATTGGTCTCCCAAACCACTCGCAGAAAGCTACCGAGCACTCGTTCAGGAGACATTTTGCACGCAAGTAGAAGAGACCACAAACAAGGCCGGAGAAATTTCATTCCGCGGATACTATGGCAAGTATACATTCACCGCGCATATTGATGGCAAGCCGGTCACGTTTGATGCGACATTCGGTCCTGAACAGCTAAATGCTAATGAGGCCCTGGCCAACTAGCCCTCTCTACAAAACAGCATTTCAAATCAAGCGCCCCTTCCAATCAGAGGGGGCGTTTTTCACTGTCCACTTCAACTGAGACAAGCACGTTTATTGAGCAGAATCAGCAAAACGGCGCAGGCAAATCATATCATTGCGCCCATGAAAGCCATGGGAGAGGTTTCAACATAAATAACCCCTTTTGAAGGTCAATTATACAGCCTCAGCAGCATCCATTTTGCGCTTCACTCCTTTATTGATTCAGTCGATGCAAGGACCCGGTTCTGACTGCTTGCTAAACACGATCAGACGGGTTTAGCGCCCGCTGGGCATCTATTCGGATTTTCAGAGATCATTTACTTTGTCGCTGGCCCCACCTAACTGGGCTTACATGACGTAATGGCTCGGAGGTTGGTTTCTAGTCCTTTATGTGCTCCTTAATAAAAGACTCAACGGGCTCACGGATGCCGGGCTTAAGACTGGAGCCACCGATATGGCCTGTATTTGGCATTGGGATAATGAGCTTGGGCGATGCTAGCTGATTGTAGGCAGCATATACCCCCGGAGGCGGACATACGGTATCGATAAGTCCGACGGTGATCACTGTTGCTGCTTGTGAACGCTGGCAGAAATTAGTCGCGTCGAAGTAGCGCATGGTTTCGACTACTTCTGGTTGGTAAGTGGATTCTCCCCAATCTCGAGCCGGCCAGCCTCCTGGTGTGCCTCCAATGTCACAGGTTGCTGGCACTAATGCACAGGCGATCGAGACACGCGAGTCCAGACCGGCGGCGGCCAATACTTGTGCACCGCCCTGACTGGGGCCGTAGCAGATTAGATTCTTGCCGTCCCACTCCGGCTGATCGCATAGAAAATCAATTGCGCGCATCAAGCGCAGGTACATTCCCAGAAAGTAAGAGGTTTCCCGATCCTTCATTCCTCGGTGTTGGTAGTCATCCAATTCCTTTGCCAGCTCATCATAGTAAGACTGTGGCTCGTCATTGAGCATTCCGTGTGCATTGATATCGAGCACGATGGCGTTATATTTTTTTGCATAGAGAAGCGCATTGTTGAGGTTCGAACGACACCATCTGCCGCTTACCCCCGCAGCATGAAAAATCACTATCGCCGGACGATTACCCGGCTCTGAATTTGGCGGCATCACATAGTAGCCTCGAACGGGCCTGTAATCCAAACAAGGGATTTCAACGTTGAAGAATTGATACCCCTCGGCGCTCATATTGGTGATATTCTTCTCCAGGTAAGGCTTATCGGTGGCAGAGTCCATTTGCTGGGGGGAAAGCTCAGTGAGGATCGGTTGAACTGGATTGGCCGCTAGTTTGCCTTTCTGGGAATCCCAGAACTCATCAAAATCATCTGGCATGGGATAGGTCGGTTGAAAGGCTTCTGGATTATAGACCACGCCACTAGCGCCGCTGCTTCTTTTTTGCTCAGGCAATTTAGTTGAGCAGACAAACCATCCAGGCTCGGTCGCGGTGAAAGGTAGGTCGAGTGAAGCGGCGCCTTGGGCGAAGGTAGAACTTGCGAGCGGCGGCTCGCTAAAGTCGCGTAAAATCTGGACCGATGCGGTGTTGCTGGCTTCTTCGCCTGATATGGGCTGGACGGTGAAGATGGCTTCCTGTCCCGTGGAATAGACGCCAGTCGCTTCATTGCTTTGTACAATAAAATTGGGCTTGGCGTCCAAGTTGAGCGTGCAGAGCAGCGCGGTATTTACCAGAATCAGAAATGCGATTCGTTGGTATACTTTTTCTAGCATAACGAGTGGACAGTTGGGGGACTTCATTCTTTGATTCTCAGTACATTAAATGCGGAGATCAAGCGAAACTTGGACAGTTCCAAAGTCGTTTTAAAAAACTCTCCAGTTCCCATACTTTCTAGCCATCGTCACTGAAACGACGGATGGCAATCTTTCCCATCGGATTATCGTAAACGATAACAAAGCTGCGAGCCGCACTACTCAGCATCCAACGGACATTCAACACCTGATTCCACGTGTCTGATTGCTGCTCAGCAGCCCGAACGACGATGCTGCGACCACCGGAATCCAGGTCAATGCCTGTAGACGACTCATTCATAAATTTCTTATTCTGCCCCGACTCCAAATAAAATGCACTCTCGCCGATTTGAAACGCTAGCTGACGCGTCGTCATGTTAACAAAACAGAATGCGCCTGCGGGCAGTGCGTCTAACCCAATATCCAATGGGTAAAGCCGATACTGGTTACTCTCAGGAACCTCGAAGCAGATCAGTCCAATGGTTTTAAAGTTTGGAGTTGGTTTCAAAACTGCGATCGGCTGATAGCTGACAGTTCCCACTTCCTCCGATAGCTCTTGCCGAAATAACTGCAAAGGCTCCTGACCCGTGTAGGAATAAGTCTCGGAAAATCCACGCTTCCCAGCCTCGATCTCGAGCATTTGATCACCACCACTCTGGAAATAGATACCTGACATATCGCCCCCCCAGTTCAACACGCGAAAATCTACCGCACACTCCGCTGAAGTGGCGAAAGCCAGACTGAGGCAACAGAGGGAGCAGATATATAAATTCATACTAGACGGACAAAAACTAACGTTAAATTTCGCTCTCATTGAGCCAGCGAAAGGAGACGATTCGGTATCGGCGACCAACTGAAAAATTAGCATCGCTCAGCGTATCAGCAGAAGCATCATCCGCGCTTGAGGCCTTATTTGCCGTCAACACATCGAGCCGCTCTCCCGAGGGGTTGACGGTGACCAACCAAGGCTCAACCGTTGGGTCCGGATTCGCCCTAGCATCCACGTATTCAGGCAGTCGCTGCACAACGGCCTCACACCAAGCGCGCGAAATGGTTTCTCCTGCAAGATTGGTCGTATCACCATAGGCTCGAATTAGAAAGGTGTCGGAGCGCGCCTGCATGACTGGAGCTAGCGATTTTAAAATATCATTCTGCAATATCCATTGAGGCAGTCCCGCTCCTTGCTTTGGCGCAAGTTGTTCGGTTCGCAGCAAGCGATTACCCTGCCTGTCATTCAGCCAGAAGGAACTATCCGCATGATCGGCGTCTCCCAAAGAAACGGATTCGCCATAGCGCACGTTGTCGGCGTTTACCGTTCGATCAAGTGCTGCCTGCAGCGCGCCTTTGTATCCTAAATCTGAATCCTCCAACCGGCGGTTGACGAAGTCGGACAGGCTCAAGAACGGTCCGCGCAATTTCACCTCTTCGACTACAGCTTCAGCTAATGCCTGAATCTGCTCATCGTCGAGTGAGGCATGCCCGGAAAAAAGATTCTCCACCGTCAATTCGTCGTCCCCAACGGACGTCGCAACACGCGGGAATGGCGTCTGCCCCACTTGCCCAGCCCCGTTTACTTCGCCAGTGGACGATGGGACCGACTGGTTACGCAAACTGGAAAGGACGGTTTTCCAAGCCTCTACCGAAGTCGAATTCACATTGAAAGCGCCATCAACCAGGAGCAAAGATGCAGCCCCATCATAGTCTCTCAGTTGATCCAACTTGGTTTCGTAATCAATGTCGCCTTTATCCTGCAGAACTTTCATTCGCGGGTTTGGCAAGCTTGTCTCTGCTTCAATATCGTCTGCGGTAAAATCTCTAAATGGCGGGACTTCACTGGAGTCATAAGTGCTGCTGTAGCCGGGGCGACTCGAATCACTATTCTGGGGAGGCACTGTGGAAAAGAAAAAGTCGTCGTATAGACGTTCATTGGATAGGAATGAAATGTCCATCGCAAGCGCGGCGGATGCACCGACACCGTTCTCGCCAACTGTTTGGTTAAAGCGATTTATCACCTGATCCGGGGCAACCAGTGGAGGCGCATAGGAACTGCCCACTGCATAGAGAGGATCCCAATCGTTCACCGATATGCCCGCACTCATGAGTTGAGTCAGCGATGAGAGCGGCTGTCGGGGAATATCTTTCAACACAATATTATCCACATCGTTCCAAACATCTGAGCCACCGTCCCAGAATGGAATCTCGGAACTCTCCACGGCATCCAGAAACTCTGGATCGGAATAGAATTTGTTCCTCCAGAGCAGACCACTCATTTCCAGATCAGAAGGATTTTCGCGCTCAGCCACACGGGTCACATTGAACTGACTGAAAAGCGGCACGCCCCCTTCCGTTTCATCAATATCTTTGGTTTGCGCCCCTATCACCGCAAACCACTCAACATTACTAAACCACTCGCTGAAGTTCACCCCATTGGATCCGGTTGGGACGGTCATGTCATCGATATTTACTCCAACATCAAACTCATGCTTCTCAGCCCAATCTCCGCTCGATGCTGCATTCGGAGCAAACTGATCAAGCTGAGCCAATGATGCGCTCGTTCTCGTACCGGGCGCCCAGTTTTGATCCTGATAGCGAATGTCTAATTTCATCGAATTCTGCCGACCATCAACTTCATTTGAATTAGGCACATTCTCCGGATCGTAGAATAACTGAACAGAGTTAATGCGCGTGCCTGCGGGAAAGTCATGCTTGAGAGGCGTTCGGCGCATGACCACCGCGTCGGTATTCACACCTGCGACCATGGGGATGTCTGCATTGGCCACTAGTTGATGGTTGGAGTTCGCAGAAAACACCTGAATCTGCCCTGGCGCCAGGACGACATCGTTTATTTCAATACCCGCACTGAATTCCGCGCCCGCCATCAGCGCATCATCCGCCAACAGAAAACGATCATCCTGTTCCGATGCATTATTCGACTTAGGCCCCACATCAGCGCTACTCGGCAAAATTGCATGAGGATTATCCTCAACAACCCAAAATTTCTGCGTCGAACCGCCCGAAGTGTAGTTCATGTATTTCTGTACTTTAACCGGCTTAACGCCCGAGCCTGTTCCATCATTGAAATCAATACTCACCCATGGCTCAAAATTCGAAACGATCTTCAAGCCATTGACCTCAAGCGGCGTGCTGTAGGGATTCCAGAGCACAACCACAGGTTGCAGAGCAAAGAACATACGGTAGTATTTTCGAGGTGTTCCTTGCACTGCATTTGGCCCGGTAGCGGGACGACCTTCCCAGTCTGCAGGCAAATCAAGCGGATGGTCTCCATATCCTCCACCATTAGGATTATCGTAGATAATTTCATTAGCCGTGCGGTCGTATTGAAGTTGATCGTAGTAGTCTCCGCTATGTTCTCCGTCAGAACTGAAATCACTGCTCTGACTATAGTTCAGCAAATCAATAGAACCTAGGCCAACGCGCCAAAGACAGCCAAGGACGACTGGGTTAACCGCATTCCACACTGGGCGTCCAGATTTGGGCGTACTTTCGTTAACGCTCCAATGACTATCCTGATACTGGTTGATAACCTGATTCACGTAATAAGAAGACGTGCCCATCTGCTTGCCCAAGCGATTAAAGGACCCTTGCCCATTCGTTGATTCAGGGCCAAAAAAACGAAGTGGCATTGCAGCGGTCGGATCGCCCGGATCACTTATCCCACGTGGACCGGTCTGAGCATGATGCACATAGCTGTAATCATAACCTGAGTTATTCACGGAACCCGAGAACTGCCAGGCCGGATAGTCACGATAGAGATTCGCATAGTCGTAAAGCACATCCCAAAGCTCCCCCTTGATTACTTTTCCGGTAACAGGCTCCGGTAGCCACCAAAGCGGACGCCCGGCCAATTTTTCCGGGAACTGATCATCCAAACCACGACTAAGATCTTTTTTAAGCCCGCCGTTTCGTTGATTCGACAATACACCGTATGAGTAGAACGTCATATCGTGAAAACTTTCCTTACGAAACGTGTCCAAAATATCCGAGTCTACGCCCTCAGCCAAAAAGTTTAAATTCTCAGCGTTCGATACGCTCCTAAGTTCAGAGGACGATAAAGCGCTATAATCGAACAAATCAGGCAGCCCCGAAAAAGCTTCCATCCCAAGCTGATGCGGCGCTTGAATTGCCGCCTGCGCCAGCAACCAACTCTCAGCAGCGCTATTGCCCTCCTCGTAACTTGCAGGCAGATTGAACTTTGCCTTGATCCCCTCATCTCCGACCCACCATGCATAGTGGCCGCGCGAAACGTCGTCCTGTAATATTGAGACGCGGCCAGCTTCAACGGACTGTTCGGCAGCGGTTTCACGGTCGATGAAATTGACCAACGGCACAGTGTCCGTAAGCTGTTGAGTCGGCGTGGGGGAAGTCATTGAGCTGACTAACCAGTCCACTTGCCCCGAAGCGGTGCTCCATGCTCGCAAGGCTTCCAACCCCTGACTGGGATTCGTTTCATCAATAGTCTTCCAAACTCCGGTCCAATAGCGATTCTCCGGTAAGGTCTGAGACATAATGTCAGCACGGGCGGTAGCACGCTGATCAGGACCAGTAGCGCTCTGCAAGCGTCCCAATGCCATCAATAGGCCAAAGCGCGCATTGTTGCGAGCTTCCTCCATTGACTGTTTCGTACTAGTTAATTGTAATTCCGTTTGAACCAAAGTGGAAACCGTGACCAACAATAAAACAATGAACCCCATCAGCATGATGGCAACGACGAGGGCAAACCCAGGCTTAGAGTTAGACAATTTCATTAATAGGGGTAAGTTCTGAAACGCTCACATTTGGAACTGTCCAATAGCTTGGCGTTTTTCCGCCTCATGCCAAGCTTGAAATTGCAATTATTTATGAGGCAAACAGAAGAACGGCTTGTTTATGCGTATTGAGAAACTTTTGCAATGGCATGTCAGGAATCATGACCCAATCGACTCCGAATCAGTCCGCTTCCCTTACTGATTGACACTCAGGCTCTGGTTCGCCTTAGAACTGTCCAAGCTAAAGGTAAAAATAGAATACTAAATCTGCGATCCACATGAGTAAGACTCCACCGAAAAAGAGGGCGACCGTTGCGAAGAAGCGAGGAGGTCCATCGATCCGCGTGATCGCCGAACGACTCAACATCTCCAAGTCTACAGTGGCTCTTGCCGTCAGTTCTTCCAAAGAAGACTGCCCCCTGGCTCCCGCCACGCGTGAACGTATTCTTAAGGCCTGCGATGAGATGGGCTACCGCGTGAATTCGATTGCTCGGACCATGCGCACGGGACGATTCAATACGGTTGCAATGATCTTGGGAAAGAACAGCCCCTACTTCTTGCCGGCAGAGCAAGTGTACGGAGCTGATGATGCACTGGAGTCACAAGGCTACCGACTTAATCTGACTTGGCTGGACAAACAACACCTGAGCGCTCCCGGCAATGTCCCAAAAGTACTGGAAGAATGGTCCTGTGACGGCTTGTTGATCCACTACCCAGGCTCGCTGCCAAGCAAGATGTTCAACCTGATCGAACGCCACCAGATTCCAACCGTCTGGATGAACAGTAAACTTCCCTGTGACTGCGTCCACCCCAATGATTTCCAAGCCGCGCACGACGCAACGGAGCGCCTCATTGCCCTCGGACACAAGCGCATTGGCTACCTACACCTCTATCAGTTCGACCATTACAGCGAAGTTGACCGGTTCAAAGGGTATGAGCGCGCCATGAAGAAAGCCAAATTAAGCCCCCTAAGAGTCCGTGTCCCCTCAAGTGAGCCAATCACCGAAATCAAGTTGGATAAGCGCCACGAATTAATGCGCCAGATATTGCAACGGAACAACCGCCCGACGGCCTTCATTTGTTACGAGACCGCCGAGGTCGCGGCCCCGCTTTTGGTCGCAGCACTGAGCATGGGGCTCCGGGTTCCAGAAGACTTTTCCTTGATCGCGTTTGGCCGCTATAACCGCAATAGCACCGGCATCACCATTTCCACCATTCAGCTCAACTTAGAGGAGGTCGGACGGCGCTCTGTCGAAATGCTGCTGAAGAAAATTGAGAATCCCGCCAAACAATTTCCCCCGGTAGCACTATCATTAAAAGTGGATAACGAAGCTACGTTGGCGCCGCCCCCCAAAGGCTAACGCACATTCAGCTTTCAGTCAAATTTGCCCCAACGGGGCTGTCTTGGAACAACCAAAGTGCAAAATGAATGTCCTTCACCATAGCATTCACTCCAAAAATTGGAACTGTCCAATTTCTTTCTTGCTCTTTGCTTGATTTAAGATCAAGTTGGCCGCCATGAATCAAAATCTACCCACCCCTCCCCTGTCTTCCAACGTTTCGAAACTCCCAGGACTTCTCCTGGCTAGCTTACTCATTGCGCCGGTTGTTTCAGCCCAAACAACGTATTACTGGAAAGTCGGAGAAAATGCGAATCTCGCCAGCAGTTGGGGCGTCAACACCGATGGATCAGGCGCGACTCCGTCTTCCATGTCCGCCGACAACATTCTTCTGACCGTTCAAAACGGGCAAGATCTCAATACCTTCAGTTCGACAATGGCCGTCAATGGCGCCAACTCCTTTGTTGTACTCGAGAGCGGCGCCACCGTGACTGCGGGATCATTTAATCACAACATTACACTCAATCTGGAAAGCAACTCCACGTATTCAGTCACCAGCTCGTATAGTAACTTAAATTTTAATTCCATCGCCACCGACAGCAATTTTGTAGTGGGAGGAAGCTTAAACACTGTTCGCGACAATCCCTACGGGAACCTCATCTATGACTCAACGGGCAATTCGAACACTGGCAGCCTGACCCTAACCGGCAATCTGACCCTCAACCAAGGCTCCATCCGCGCCACGTCCTTCAATAGTAATGGCTTCAATACCATCGGTGGTGACGTCACGATCAACAGTGGAGCAACCTATCAATTCGGGACTGCCAACACTCCCATAACCGGAACGATCAATGTTGGTGGCGGACTCAATAACCAAGGCTCCCTCCAGAACGCAGGTTCCTTTGTCACCGCTACGCTGAACTTCGATGGCTCAGGCTCATCTGCGGCAACTTGGGGAAACCATAGCGGAACGTTCTCAGTCAATATCGGAACCAACAAGACAATTACCTTTCAGGACACGCTCACGACTACCAATGGAAACGTCGATGTTGACGGCGCGCTAATTGTAGCCGATGGACAATCAGTAATAACTGGCAATGGCGACATCACGATTGGCGGCACACTTTCGAGCGAACCCACTGCCGGCTCTACAATCATTCTGAATTCCGATAGCGGGATAACCTTCGCCGACGGCTCCACCATCTCACTAGCCTTGGGCGCAAGTGGAACACACTCGACACTCGTCCTATCCGGCGCAGGCGCCACAAATTTTGATAGCGATCAAAATTTTCTATTCCTGGATGATGGCATGACTCCCGGGGAGTATGACAACCTCATCACTGGCCTTGCATCAGACCCAGGAGTGGGAAGCTGGATCATTGCGAATAGCGGATGGACCGGAACCTTTACTTTCGATGGCGGCAACATAGACCTGAATCTCGCCGCAATCCCTGAGCCTCGCACAACCGCACTAGCGATTGGCGGTCTGTTGGGCACACTCACATTTTTCGTTCGTCGCCGCAAGGCCGCCACCGCTTAAATCAGTCTAGAAAGACACACTGGCCGACTTGCGAAAATCACTTTAATCCGGCCTTGGCCCATGATGTTCCGCACTGGCGAGTGAGGTAGCCACCCGCCTCTACCATCAACTCAATCCGTGATCATCCGAACGTAATTTTTAGGCAATAGGCATCCTGCACGCCAAAAATTGGAACCGTCCAAACCAATTTGGATACCTTAACCTAATGAAATAAATCTATGAACCCACACAATACCCCATGTCTCACTACACTCTTCCAAGCCTCTCCCCCACAGCCCTTCTACTCGGCATCTGCCTGAGTAACGTCGCCTCTGCACAACCGACAATCAGCAATCCCGGTTTCGATAGCGCCATCGGGCAAACATACCTGGTTGGCCAAAGCCATGCCGACCAAGGTTGGTATGCCCCCAGTGACGGTAGTTGGACATGGAACACCATCGATAACGACGCCGTTGCAGTACGCAATGCCAGCGTATCGACCACGAAAAAATCGCTGATTCAGGTGATCACCGACGGACAAGCGACAACTGGCGGAGCTGGACTAATTTTCGATGTATTCAGCACAGATACTGGAGACAACAATAGCTTGGAAATTCAAGTTTATGGAGTCGATTCCTTCAACTCTGGCTTCACCACTGGTGGCAACGGCATAGATGCCAACGCAGTTCTGCTCGACCACACCAACGCCCGTATTGAAAGCGAAACCTTCAATCGAACGCGCTATTACATGCCAGTCGACTTCAGCTCTGGCTACAATTACATCGTGCTCAAAGTCACCGGTTCATTAAGCAACACCAACTCAGGCTCGGCGGTAGACAATTTTGAATTCATTGCGCCAGCGACAACCGATAACCCAGCATATCCCTTCCCGCATGCAGTTGAGTATGCCTATGGCCTGAAAGCGAATAACTACTCTCAAGTATCCATGAATACCCATGTGCAGCAGCGATGGGATGACTACAAGGGCAATTTCATCACACAAAGCGGCGCCACTGCCAACGGCGAATGGCGAGTATTACAGTCCGGAAATAAAACGACCTCTGAAGGCATTGGTTACGCTATGCTCTATTGTGTCTTCATGGATAATGCGAAGAACAACACACGCCCTATCTTCGACGGTCTCTTCAATTACTACATGCGTCGTTTGAACAACAAGGGAATGATGCACTGGACTGTACAACCAAACCAAGATCCCGACACTCTGAACTATGCTTCAGCCGCAGACGCCGAACAAGACGTTGCCCTGGCCTTGATTTTCGCCGACCGACAATGGGGCTCAGAGGACGGCATTCCATACATTGATCATGCCAAGACTTTGATTCACCGAATAGAAGTTCATATTTGCCGCCAAAATGCCTACGACCTGCTTGGCGCTGGAACAGGATCATCTGGCGATGAGATACAAAACATTTCTTACTACGCACCAGCCTGGTATAAAATTTTTAGCTCTGTCACCGGTTCGAATTATTGGACCGACTCAGTTATCCCCGCCTGCTACAGCGAAATCGATTATTTCTATAATAACAACACCATCTACGCCCGAGGCCTACTCCCAGACTGGCACGACCCTGATGGTCACGGCGTGCCTGTTGGTTATGGTAATATCGATGAGGATTCTTACGCCCATGGCTACGAAGCCTGCCGCGCTGCGTGGCGCATCGGCACAGACTACTTATGGAACGGCACATCCCAGGACACCCTAGCCTACGATAACACCTACGAAATTGCTGACTTCATGAAGACAGCGAGCAATAGCACGCCAACAGCCATAAAATCCTATAGCATCCCGGATGGCGCGGTAAAGCTCAACTACAACTCCCTGTCTTTCACCGCGCCAGTAGGAGTCGCAGCGATGGTGTCGAGTTCATTCAACACTTGGCGCAATCAGATATACACTAGCTTAATTACCAACTACCAAGGTTCCTCCTACGATAGTTATTTTGCCCGTTCGCTACAACTGTTTGCCCTGCTATCCATGACGGGCAATGCTCCTAATCTCTTCGAACTTGAGCCCAGTCTCGTTAATGACGGAGGCTTTGAAGATGGCGGCGCTTCCTGGAGCTTTCCCGCCAACGGCTACGTCGTCTCATACAACAAGAATTCCGCCTACAACAGCGCGCGAATGAACGCCGTAACCGGAGGCTCATTGACCTACGCAAGCCAAGTCGTCCCGGTCACGCCCAACACCGCTTACCACTGCTCCGGATACCTGAAGACGGTCAACTTGGACAACGGCCACTCCGCTCGCCTGCGAGTGCAATGGCTGAATAGCTCGGGCGTTTACATCTCAAACTGGACCGTTGGCGACGTCGGCTCCAACGACAACTACACCTACACGGTTGATGAGGCCACTTCGCCGTCCAACGCTTCATTTGCACGCGTAGACTTAGTGCTTACCGCCACGACCACAGGCTCAGCATACTTCGATGACATCTCTCTACGCCAACATTAGGAACTGCATGATGAGGGCATCACGGTAGTGACGGACATCTGCTGATTCCTCCCAGACACACATGATGAATATAGTGCTCATTACTGCTGATGAATTGCGCGGCGACTGCCTCGGCATTACTGGAAACCCAGACGTAAGAACACCTAATATAGACTCCCTGGCAAAGCGTGGCGTTGTTCTGGATCGACACTTTGCAGTCTTTCCCAAGTGCGTTCCATCACGCTGCTCAATGCACACCGGTCGCTATACCCATACAGACGGCTTGCGCACGGTAATGGGGCCGAACCATTTACCCGAAGGAGACCCGAACCTCGCGACCTTCCTGCGAGACCATGGCTACGAAACAGCTGTATTCGGGCTCAACCACGTTTGGATGAAAGAATGGTTTTCCGGTGAAGGTGAAGAGAGTAATAAAGTAGGCGCTGGCGCAGTTGATTACACATCATTCACCGAAGGCCCCCTTGCGGACATGGCTTTAAGGCCAGAGACATTTCCCTCGGGAAAGGCAAGGTCAGGCGGGCACATCGAAGCCCTGAGAACCATTCACTACGAAGGTTTGGAAGAGGGTGAAGTAACGGACTTTTCAGACCAAAACCGTGCGAACCAAGCCTGCTATTATCTCAATGAACTCCGCACGCCAGATAAACCTTTCTTCATGGAGTTGAATTTAAGTAAGCCTCATCCACCTTACCAAATACACGATCCTTTTTACTCAATGTATGATCCGGCAAACATTGCCGCCTTCCCCCATCAGCTACCAGAAAATGCCAGTCTGCCGCTCGTAGCGCAACGCAGATGGCGCCTAGGCAACGACATCAGCGAAGCATCTCTGCGCGAGATACAGGCGGTTTATTACGCCATGATCAGCTTCATTGATACGCTCGTAGGCCAAGTCCTTAACACCCTTGAAACACAAAACCTAACTGAAAACACCCTCGTTATTTTCACATCTGATCATGGCGACTTTGCCGGCCAATACGGCATCAACGAAAAGTGGGACGCTTCGCTTCAAGACTGTCTACTACGGGTGCCATTCATCATCGCGGGCCCCGACATACCAAGTGGTCAACTCATCGAAGAGATGACTGAGCATGTTGATCTGCCAGCAACGATATTAGACTACCTCCACTGCGAACGGCCTCAAAAATGGGTCTGGCATGGTTCTTCCATGTTACCGGTCATCCATGGTCGACCGGGAAAAGATACCGTATTTGCTGACGGAGGGCATGAAGCTTCGATGCGAGAGCGATTTAACGCGCCAACCTGGCAGGAGCATAATGGTCGACAGGTCAAAACCGTTGGCGGCAAGCAGCTCACCTACAAAGAATGCCCAGACGCCATGGCGCGCTGTAAAATGGCGCGCACCAAGGAATGGAAATTAGTTATCCGCGAAACTGGAGGCAATGAACTCTTTAATGTCGCCAAGGATCCCTACGAATTAAAAAACCTGTATGGCTCGTTAGAACATTCAGCCATCGCAAGCGATCTACAACTAAAGCTTATCGAATGGTCGCTAAAGACAGATACTGATCGCCCTTATTTGGAAGAATTTGGCGCTTGATTGATTTATTAAACCAGCGAGGAGAGGTCTCTTACACAAACTGAACCGAGGCATCCCGAAGAGCGAATTTTCTTGGTCTGAAAGTGAATCCTCTCAAGCTCCCCCCCAAATGCCACTTGTGCATACTTTCAATGGCGCGTCCGTTTGTAGCTCTGCCTCACACAGACTTGGCAACCTAAATAAATGGGGTGGAAGACGGGACTTGAACCCGCGACCCCCGGTACCACAAACCGGTGCTCTAACCAACTGAGCTACATCCACCAAGAAAGAGAAGCGAAGAGAAAACGAATTATTTGCCCCACTGTCAATACCCTCTTTTCGAGAATTTTCAACGGATACGAGCGGGGCACTGGAGCACTTTTCATCTAGATTGGCCGAGTCAGGTGGGGGAGAGATTGGATGCAGCGCAAGGCGGCTTTGATTGAGCGGGCTGGAAGCCCGTGATTGAAATGCCAACGCCGCGAACTTCCAATCTGGCCCCAAGCCCAAAACCGAGTGCTTTTCCGCGCCAGCGTTGTTGGCTTTTTGCTCACAGGCTTCCAGCCTGCGACGCTCAAGCCGCCTTGCTGGACACGAAAAAGCACTGCGGCCTGATCGGCCAATCTAGATGAAAAGTGCTCTAAGCTTCACGCAGCAGCATGGACGCATCTTCCCATAAGTCGCCGTAAGCTTTGGCTGCAGGAGAGCGAGCGTCAAAGGCGACCAGAGGCTCACGGTGCAATCCCATTTTCTCGACCGCCGCCGCCATCGGGATAATGGGCTGAAGGAACCGCTTATCTTTCTTCCGAGCCTGCTCCATAGTGTCGACGTGCATTTTTTTTCGCCGTTCCACCATCGAGAAAAAAGCGCGGAGCTTTTGGGTCTTTAAGCCTTCCTTTTTAAAAAAATCGATAATTTGCCCGTAGGTGAGCATCGATAACGTCGTGGGAATGACCGGCGTCAGGATGACATCCGCCGCACGGAAAATATTCTCACTCAATAAGGTGACGTTCGGCGGCGAATCGATCACCACCAAATCATAGTCCCCGACCAGACTCTTCAAGGAATCACGCAGCCGCTTTTTTGAACGCTTCGAGTGATCCAGCTCGATGTCGAGATTCCGATACGCCATTGCCGAAGGCAGCAAATGCAAATTCGGGTAGTCGGACTCACGAATTTCGCGATCCAATTTCTTGCCCCCCTGGAGCAGCTTTTTCGGGCCATGCTTCTTATCAGGCCGAACGCGAAAATAAAACGACGAGGATCCTTGCGGGTCCAGATCACAAAGCAAAGTGCGGTTACCCGAGCGCGCAGAGAGATAAGCCAAGTTAACTGCTGCTGCGGTTTTTCCCACGCCGCCCTTGATGTTGTAGACTGCCAATACTTTCATGTCGCTGATTTCTTCAATGCTCTCTTTCGTGGTTTCGGTTTTGGGGTCTTCTCAGCAGCAGGCTCAAAAGGCGGGTTCGCTCCTTCATCCGTCACCAACGGATGAAATAAATGATCGGCCACTGCCAACACACGCGACTCATCGAGCGTATTAAACGCCGCCTTAAACTTTTTGCGCTCGGCATGACGCTTGCGCTCCAATTCAGCCACCAATGCTCCAAGCGCCGCGCATAGCTGTACTGCTTCGGGACGCTTCAAGTTGATCGTGGACAGGTATTCGGAGATCGTATCCTGCTGCACGCAAACGTCATTAAAAGAACCCAAAACATTTTGGATTTTACGCGAACGCTTAATCAAAAACTCCAATTCGTCGCTGTCGTATAGAGACCGGAAAAACTCCAGCAAGTAGCGAAATTTCTTAAATTGAATGCGCAAATCATGGACAGCATAATCCGGCGTCTCATTCGTTATCCTACGCCCATCTTTGATAATTCGCTTAAAGCGCTTCAGCAATAGGCGGTTCGCCAACTCCTTTACCGGACGATCACCATCGGGACAATCAACACAATGCTGACGCGCCTCCGTGCGCACGAACCGTTCCCATGCCTTGAGCTTGTTTTTTACTGTCGCCGTCTGAAAATCGCGGGCAAATTTTTTAAAGACCGCATTGCGTTCCTTGGCTAAGTCGGCAAAGAAAAATGCTAACCCCGGGCGCAAGCCTTCGGGTAACAGCTTGGCGTATTTGTTCTGCTCGAGCAGATAAACATCCAAATCCCGCAGTCGATTGGTGCGCTTCATCACATCGCCCAACTCTTGCTTGAAGCGAAGCACTTTGTCTTCGGCGTACACCCCCTTGACGAGTTGCAGCAGCGATCGAGTCCTCCGCAACGAAACGCGAAAATCATGCAGGAACTCGGAGTCCACATCCGCCAACATACCCGAAACATTAATCTGCATTTGATCGAGCGATGCCTGTAGAATCTCGGTGCATGCGTCACGCGCCGATAACTCCGGCGCAAACTGAAGCTTGATTTTTGAAGCGTAGTCAAACGGCGTAACCCCCGAGGCCTCCAAAGCTGCAAATGCATAATGCCGCGTATCCGTATGCGCTTGCAATCCCAGGCCGGCGATTTTTAGCGAAACATCTTTCGCGTCGCCTTCGTAACCCTTGAGCGCAACAACGCGCACTAAACGCTGAAACGGCAGCGGCTTCTGTCGGACAACCGGACGTAGCAAAGTCTCAAGCTCTAAGCGGACGACTGTTTTACCATCATGATTTTCAATACGATAGCTTTCCACTTCGCGAATAAACTCCGCGCGGGGCATCACAGCGCGAATCGATACGGGACCGCTTACTTTGTCTCGCAAAGTTCCCTGGGGAAAATCCACAGCCGCTAAGTTTTTTTTTGCACCTTGCAATGGCACGCTCGCAATTAGCTCATCACCTGCGCAGCGGTGTAACTCACAAATTTTTCCATCACGCAGCAGCACGCAATTCGCTGACAGCAACCGCCAGTCAAAAGTATCGAGAACAGTCCAACGTCGACGTTCTTTACTGCCACCCTGCAATCCGACATCGGACTTCAAGCCACGCAGCATTTTGCGGCCAGCATCCGTCATGGGTAAGATGAATCCCGAAGTCGTCTTCATGCGCCCGACTTTTCCTCCTCACTCCATTTCGAATACGGGCGCTTCGCCAATGCCGCATTCGCGTATTTCCCATCACTAGTTACCTCGCGGCCAACCCAGGCGGGCAATTCCACCACCTCGTCTTCATCATCCAATTCAACTTCCGCCACAACCAGACCGGCATTGTCGCCGTCAAACACATCAACTTCCCACTGATGGCCAGCATGGTCTATCAAGTGGCGCGTTTTCTCAATGACCGGGCGACGACACAGCAACTCCAACAATTCACGGCCTTCATCAAGCGGTATCGGATACTCATACTCCAAACGGCTTTTGCCCGACACGGCGCCCTTAATTGTCAGGTAACAGACATCGCCACTGACACGCACGCGCACCGTCGCCCTGTCCCGATCAATATACCCCTGCTCCAGCCGTGTGCTCAGTGTTGGTGGCGGGAGTTCATCCTCCCGGGCAATGAATTTTCTCTCGATCTCGATTGGCATGTCGGTTTGGCAATTAGCGTTACGCCAGCGAAACAATAGCGTTTCACCCGTGTAACTAGACCAATCGGATCAGAGAAAATTCCAAGCTATTTAATGTTACATCTAATTCCAGCATCTTCAGAATCGCTGTAACAAAAAAGCGGAAGGCGCCTTGCCTTCCGCTTTTGAGAGAAATGACCGATAACTAGAGGCCTTTGCAAAAGCGCTCAAGGCGCTCAAGGCCCTTCGAGATAACTTCATCACTCGTGGCGTATGACAAACGCACGTAATCATCTGCGCCAAAGGCGACGCCAGGCACAACTGCCACGAGCTCGTCTTCAAGCAGCTTAGCCGAAAAGTCCGTCGAGTTCAGGCCATAGGACGAAATATTCGGGAACAGGTAAAAAGCCCCCTGCGCGCGATCACAGCAAATGCCGTCGATTGCGTTCAAGCCATCGAGCAAGGTGATGCGTCGGCGATCAAACACCTTCAGCATACCCGCAATGGCCTCCCTGGCTTCTACTGGCTTCTCCAACGCCGCAAGGGCGCCCCATTGTGCAAAGGTTGTTGCATTGGACGATGTCTGGCTCTGCAAGTTGGCCACCGCCTTGGCAATCGGAGCTGGAGCCATCAGTGTGCCCAGGCGCCAACCAGTCATGGAGAATGTCTTCGAGAAACCGGAAACGGTGA
The DNA here is from genome assembly GCA_031296915.1 of Cerasicoccus frondis. Lineage (GTDB taxonomy): Bacteria > Verrucomicrobiota > Verrucomicrobiia > Opitutales > Cerasicoccaceae > Cerasicoccus > Cerasicoccus frondis. The sequence continues at coordinate 55,780 of JAVDPC010000002.1, forward strand.
TCGTCAGCGCTGCGGCTTCCTCACTCAAGCTGGCCGGAGAAACAAACTCCACGCCATCATAAAGCAGGTATTCGTAAATTTCGTCCGACATCACGTAGATGCCAGCTTCAATCGCCACCGCCATGATCGCTTCGATTTCCGCTTTGCTGTAAAGCGCGCCAGTCGGGTTCGACGGGCTGTTGAGCACGAGCAACCGAGTCTTCGGCGTAATGGCGGCCTTTAATTGCTCGGGCGTGATCTTAAATCCCTGATCGTCACCAGCAAAAACCGTCTTGGGCGTAGCCCCGGCAAGCTTAACCATTTCCGGGTAGCTCACCCAGTAAGGCGCCGGGATGATGACTTCGTCACCTGGACCACAGACCGCTAAAATCGCCAGATAGCAGGAAAACTTTCCACCTGGGCTAACGACGATCTGCTCGGGCTTTACGCCAGCAACGCCGTTTTCGTTAATGTATTTTTCCGCTAGGGCCGCGCGCAGCTTGGGCAAGCCCGCCGCTGGCGCGTACTTGGTGTCACCACGGCGCAGGGATTCCTCGCACGCTTGTTTAATAAATTCAGGCGTGTCAAAATCCGGCTCTCCCGCGCCAAATCCGCAGACATCCTTGCCTTCGGCTTTAAGAGCCTTGGCCTTGGCGTCGACTGCGAGGGTTGGAGACGGGGAAATGTTCCGAGCCCAGGGGGATAAGATAATCTCTGATGCTGACATTGGGTTTTCTAATATAGGTTAAACCCGGCAAGCTTCAGCATCCTGCCCCGCAAAGCAATCCTTTTCAACACCCGGCCCTAAGGCCGGGTGAGAAAGGAAATTCGCAAGGCTACGAATCAGAGATTCCTACTTCTTGGCTTTCTTGGACTTTTTCGCTTTTTTCTTAGCCTTCTTGACGGGAACTGCCGGTGTAGTCGCTTCAACGACGGCTGCCTTCTTCACCGCTTTCTTCGCAGTTTTCTTCACTGCCTTTTTCGCGGCCTTCTTCGCTGTCGCTTTTTTAGCGGCCTTCTTCACGGCTTTCTTCGCCACTTTCTTTACCGCTTTCTTAGCGACCTTCTTCTTCGCTGCTTTTTTGACTGCCTTTTTCACGGCCTTCTTAGCGACCTTTTTCTTGGCGGCTTTTTTCGCAGGCGCTTTCTTCGCAGCTTTTTTGGCGGCCTTCTTCACCGCTTTCTTGGCCGGCGCTTTTTTGACGGCTTTCTTCACGGCCTTCTTGGCGACCTTTTTAACAGCCGCTTTCTTTGCAGCTGGCTTTTTCGCGGCTTTCTTCACGGCCTTCTTAGGAGCCGCCTTTTTCTTCGCCACTTTCTTGGTTGTTTTTTTCGTAGCCATATTAGGTTAGTCCTTTACTTGGTTTGTAGCTCTCCAAAGGAAGCGATCGGCGCAAAACCGACTGCCAGGTTAGACTGGAGAGAAAACATTGTGGGCTGCGACTTAGCCACGAAACGTGTCGCATACCCGTTAAAGAAAGTACGCACATTTACAGACGAATAATGTGCGCAATCGAGATAAGAGAAAAAATGTTTGCGGAATAGAGCACTGATAAATTGGGAGGCAATTCCCTTCGGATTATGCTTTGAGCAAAATCCTAAATTCATTTTTTGCGGTGCGCTCTGTAAGCGTGTCGGTATCACTTTTATAAAGATCCAAAGGCTTTAAACCCCTTCTGAAAAATGGTTGTTAGCAATATGGTGACTAAATATCAATCATAAAGTTACATTGCGATGGTCTGCTCATTTACTTTGCTCTGCAAAGTCACTTAAAAATAAGCGCTTACTTTCCATCGCAAAGCGCCTTAACGTGGCACACTGCTGAACGAGCTAACGCATCCAGGTTATAACCGCCTTCCAACACCGACACCAAACGACCCGCACAACTTTGCAGGGCAAAGTCTTTAATCAAATTCGTAAAAACATAGTAGTCTTGGTCACGTAGTTTCATATTCGCCAATGGGTCGTCGATATGCGCGTCAAAGCCAGCTGAGATAAATACCATCTCTGGTGAAAACTTTGTTAAGGCAGGCAGCACTACTTGATCCCACGCCAACTGATACTCTGCAAACTCGGCACCGGCGACCAACGGCACATTCAACGTTGACCCCAAACCTTCACCAGCGCCTTTTTCATCGCGCATGCCCGTTCCCGGATAGAAGGGGTATTGGTGAAAGCTAACAAAGCAAACCGAAGCATCTTCATAAAATGCGTGCTGGGTGCCATTGCCATGGTGCACATCGATATCGATGATCGCGACACGCTTTAAACCATACTCCCGCTGTGCGTAGCGCGCCGCCACCGCCACGTTGTTAAACAAACAAAAGCCCATCGCTTGGGCGCGCTCGGCATGATGTCCCGGCGGACGCATGATGCTAAAGGCGTTCTTCGCCAAGCCCTGCATCACCTGATCCACCGCCAGCATTGCGCCGCCAGCCGACAATCGCGCCACAGCGAATGACTCCACGCACACTTGCGTATCACCGCGATCAAGCACGTCATCACCACGCAAACACGCTTCTTCCACCAGGCGAACATACGCGCCATCATGCACAGCTTCGATGGCAGCCAACGACGCTGGCTGCGCTTCAAGCCAACTCAACTGCTCTTCCGTAAACGCAGTCCTCAGCGCCTGCTCCACCGCCAACGTTCGCTCGGGACGCTCTGGATGATACCCGCCGGTGTCGTGCAACTGGCAATCGGGGTGGTAGAGAATCGCGGTTTTCATTTAAACGCCATACCCGCCCCCACCCGGAGTTTCAATGAACAACCACTCGCCAGCTAGCGCATCATAATCCACACTCGAGGGCAGAAATTCATAACTGCCGCCAAGGAGCATGCGCTTCTGCGATCCTGGCAAGCCGTCGCCACCACCGCATTGTCCCATCGGGCCACGCTCGCGATGCTGCGTTAACAATGACACCGACATGGGCTGTAAAAACTCAACTTCGCGCACCAGTCCATCTCCACCACGCCAACGCCCATTGCCGCCCGAACGCTCACGCAAGGCAAAACGCCACAAGCGCAGGGGATAACGTCGCTCAAAAATTTCCGGATCCGTAATGGCCGTATTCGTCATGTGCGTATGCACGCCTGACGCCCCATGGAAACCGCTACCCGCGCCAGCGCCACCGCCGATCGTCTCGTAATAACTCAACGCATCATTGCCGAAGATAAAGTTATTCATCGTGCCCTGGCTATCGGCGACAATTCCCAACGCGCGCAGACAGCACTCCACGATGCGTTGGCTCGTCTCAACATTCCCGCCCACTACAGCAGGCGCTTGTGTCGTGTCTTCCGGAAATTCTGGATTTAAAAAGCAACGGGGCAATTTGATCTGCACTGGCTCCAGCAATCCCTCATTCAGCGGAATGTCTTCGCTAACCAATAAACGTAGAACGTAGATCAACGCACTCGTGACGATGGCTGGCGTTGCATTCAAGTTTCCTGGATGCATTAGCGAAGTATAGGCAAAGTCCACCGTCAGGGCATCGTTTTGCCGTGTCATCAACACATGTATTTCGCTCCCATCATCCAAGGTAGACACTGCGGACTTTTCATCGTGAAAAGTTGCCAGCTTCGCCCGCAAAGCATCCGCAGAAAAATCCAACACGGCTTGCATATAGCGTGCAACTTCGGTGGCCCCATAAGTTTTTGCCAAGTCAAAGAGCAAGGATGCGCCGCGTCGATTCGCCGCCACCTGTGCATTTAAGTCGGCTAAATTATCCAACACCGCGCGCGACGGATAAGGCGACTCGCGCAGCAATTGCTCCAGCGCATCCATCCGGCTCTCTCCAGCGCGAACCAAATACTGCGGCGCAATGACCACGCCTTCTTCCGCCAGCGATTGAGCGTTGGGCGGCATCGAGCCCGGGCGTATTCCACCGAGTTCAGCGTGATGCGTGCGATTTGCCACGTAACCAATCAGAGACTCCCCCGAATAGACCGGCGTAATGACGGTGACATCGGGCAAATGTGAGCCGCCATAACCCGGATGATTCGTGACCACCACATCACCCGGCGCAAGATCCATCTGCTGCGCCACCGTCCGCACGCACAGACCCAATGCGCCCAGGTGCACCGGTATGTGAGGCGCATTGGCAATTAGTCGCCCTTGCGCATCCAACAATGCGCAGGAGAAATCAAGACGCTCTTTAACATTGGTCGATACGGCGGTACGCTCAAGCTGCACGCCCATCTCTTCCACAATCTGACGAAAGCGATTGGTAAACAACTCTCGCACGACCGCTTCATTCAACGCGTCATCGCGCTCAACATGCATGCGACGCGTCAAGCGCAGCGTGCCCTGCGAGCCCATCACCGCGCTCCATTGCTCATCGATGTAGAGCGTGCACGTGTCATCATACACCACAGCCGGGCCATTCACCTGCACCCCCATGGGCAATTCTCCACGCGCCCAAACCGAAAGAACCACCTCGCCGACCTGCGTCGTTTTCGGCGGCTTAAGCAACTGGGGGCTAGCCGCGAAAGACTCCTCAACGCCCACCTCTGGCTTCGTCGCGACCACAACTTCCAAGGCCACCACTTCGATTATACGCCCCCTTGGAAAATAACCAAAGACCTGCTCGTATTCGCGTTGAAACGACGACGCCAAGTCATTGACGAAATTGATCGTCAACGTAGACTCCTGCCCAGCCAATCTCAGCACTACGCGGTTTTGTCGGATCATGATCTGCGTCGCATCCACTCCTTCGGCCGCTAATGCCTCGCGCAGTTCCTTCGCCATGCCCTTCAGCCAACCCTCCAGACGGCTGGCTACTTCATCCAAGGACGCCATGACCTGACGCTGGCCAATACGCTCAATGGCGGCTTGCTGAATGCCATAGGCGCTCAAGACGCCTGCACACGGCGGAAACAAAACCGTTTCCACACCCAACTCGTCGGCAATCGCACAAGCATGCAAACCGCCCGCACCACCAAAAGCCACGAGTGCATATTCACGCGGATCGTAGCCCTCACGCACAGAGATAGTCTCAATCGCCGAAGCCATGCGCTCATTGGCGATCCGCAAAAAGCCGACGAGCAATCCACCACGCGGGACGCCCGCCGCTCGAGCAATTTCATCTGCTGCCTTTGCCGCATGCTCGGGATATACCGGAATGCTAAATGCACCAGGCAACACTCGCCCAAGGAGAAGATTTACATCGGTAATCGTCAACGGCCCGCCTGCCCCATAGCAAGCCGGCCCGGGATGCGCGCCCGCACTGTCGGGGCCGACAAATAGCTTGCGCCCGTCCCAACCACATATCGAGCCACCGCCCGCCGCCACCGTTTCGATCTTCAGCGCAGGCGCCAGAATAGACGCATCGCCCACTCGGTGACTGGAGCGGTAATCAAACACCCCTTCGCTACGCGAAACATCCGTGCTGGTGCCGCCCATGTCGAATGCAATCACCCGCGAAAAGCCAGCCTGTTTCCCGGCCGCCAATGCGCCCACCACACCGCCTGCCGGGCCGCTGAGCAGAGAGTCCTTAGCCCGAAAATTTTGTCGCGCCATCAGACCGCCAGCGCTCGTCATCACACGCAACTTGCCATGCCCCAATGCGCTGTCCACCTGGTTCAAATATGCGTTCATGATGGGGCTCAGGTAAGCGTCGGCCACCGTCGTTTGTGCACGCGGCAGCAGTTTGATAAACGGGGCAATCGCCGAAGACAGCACGACCACTTTAAACCCCGCATCCATCAGCACTCGTTCAAGCGCCTGCTCATGCACCGGATTACAGTAGCTGTGCATGAGGGCCACCGCCGCCGCTTCACAACCTGCCGCACGCGCCTCGCTTACTTTGTCCCACAAAGTTTGGCCCAGTTGCAGCGGCTTAACTTCGACGCCGTCGGCATCAAGCCGCCCCTCCACCTCAATCACCAAGTGCGCCAGCGGCGATGGCTTTTGAATATTGAGCGCAAACAAGTCCGGACGCCGCTGATCACCAATCAACAATAAATCCGCAAAGCCTTTAGTCACAAAAAACGCGGTCTTCGCGCCCTTGCGTTCCAACAGCGCATTGGTGCCGCGCGTCGTGCCGAGGCGTAAATCAATCGGCGGCAAAGGTTGGTCGCCCGGCGTGCGCGTCATGACCCTCGCGCCCAGAATCGGCGCCTCTTCTCCAGTAGTAAGCTCAATTAAGCTCCCCGGAGGCAAAGGCCCGCGCACCTCGAGCAATAGCGCCTTGTCCCGCGCCCGATAATCGATCACGCGAAAACATTCACCGCCTGGAAAGGTCGCGTAGAAGCCGCAAAAAAAACGGTCTGGCAGGCTCCAGCTCGATTCCAGATGCACCCAACCTCCGCCAAACTTACCCGCAACAAACGCACGCAGACTGGCATTTGAGAGCACCTTGGCGCGATGCGGACGCCCCTGAGGGTCTACGCCAATCAGATCTGTAAAAGTGCCACCGGTGTCCGCAGCGATTTGCCAGGGCTCAGCCATTGGCGCTAATAAAAGCCAAGTGCACGAAACAAGTCTATGCAAAAGGCGCGGATTGCTCCGCGCCTTTCGTAGAAAGAACGGTAGTAAAATTCTCCCTTACAGGATCATGCCCGCAGCGACGGTTTCGTTGCTGAACTCGTCGATGAGTACAAAGCTGCCGGTCTGACGGTTGCGCGAGTAGCTGTCGAAGAAGAGCGGCGATGAAGTGCGCAGCGAGATGCGGCCAATGTCATTCAGACCGAACTCGAGGTCGTCCTCGATCTTGTGCAGCGTGTTGATGTTCACCTTGTAGCGAACGTCCTTCACAATGGCTTTCACTTCCTTCGTCGTGTGGCGGAGGATCAGCTTTTCGCGGCCCTTGAGCTTTTTCTTCTCGGAGAACCAGCAGATCATCGCTTCGACATCCTGCTCAACCTTCGGCTGATTGTTCGGCTTGGCAATCATGTCGCCGCGCGAAATGTCGATCTCGTCTTCGAGCGTCATCGTAACCGACAGCGGGTTAAACGCTTCTTCGATTTCGCCTTCGAGCGTGTGGATAGCCTTAACCTTCGTCGTGAAACCACTCGGCAGCACCACGACATCGTCACCCGGCTTAAACACGCCACCAGCAACACGGCCCGCGTAGCCGCGGAAATCATGCCACTCGTTGGACATCGGACGGATGACCCACTGCACTGGGAAGCGTGCATCGATGTGGTTGGCGTCGGGACCAACGTAGACGTTTTCCAAGTGATACATCAGCGTCGGGCCTTGATACCAGTCCATGTTTTTGGACTTGTCCACGACGTTGTCGCCCTCAAGCGCACTGATCGGAATGAAGGTCACTTCGACGACGTTGTCCAAGCGCGATGCAAACTGCTTGAACTCCTTAATGATCTCTTCGTAGCGCTCCTGCTTCCAGTCAACGAGATCCATCTTGTTCACGCAGATCACGACGTGCTGAATGCGCAGCAAGCTCGCGATGAAGGCGTGGCGGCAAGTCTGCTCGATGACGCCCTTGCGCGCATCAATCAGGATGATGGCGAGGTTGGCCGTAGAGGCGCCCGTCACCATGTTGCGCGTGTATTGGATGTGCCCCGGCGTGTCCGCGATGATGAACTTACGCTTCGGCGTGGCGAAGTAACGATAAGCCACGTCGATCGTGATGCCCTGCTCGCGCTCGGCACGGAGGCCGTCAGTCAGGAGGGCCAGGTTCACGTGCTCGTCGCCGCGCGCTTTGGAGCTGGTTTCGACCGCTTCGAGTTGGTCTTCGAAGATATTTTTGGAATCGTATAATAGACGACCGATCAAAGTACTTTTACCGTCGTCAACGCTGCCAGCAGTAGTGAACCGCAACAGGTCCATGTCCAGGTATCCGCGTTCTTCACTCATGAGATATAATCTTTAAAAATTGAAAATTGTAAATTCGTGTCGTTCGGAGCGGCTTAGAAGTAACCCTGCTTTTTGCGGTCTTCCATCGCGGTTTCGGAGCGCTTGTCGTCGGAACGGGTGCCACGCTCGGTCTGGCGGGCGGCGGCTACTTCTTCGATGATGTCATCGATGGTCGCGGCGTTGGAGAGCACGGCGCCCGTGCAGGTCGCGTCACCAATCGTGCGGAAGCGAACAACTTCCTTACGCGCGGTGGCTTCTTCTTCCGGCAACATCGTGATGAAGTCCGTTTGCGAGAGGATCACGCCGTCGCGGGTAAACACGTCACGCTCGGAAGCAAAGTAAAGGCTCGGCAGCGGAATGTTCTCGGCCTTGATGTATTGCCACACATCCATCTCCGTCCAGTTGGAGAGCGGGAACACGCGGAAGTGCTCGCCGTGGTGCTTGCGGCCGTTGAAGATGTTCCAGAGCTCGGGGCGCTGGTTCTTTGGGTCCCACTGGCCAAACTCGTCACGATGCGAGAAGAAGCGCTCCTTGGCGCGCGCCTTTTCTTCGTCGCGGCGACCACCACCCAGGCAGGCGTCGTAGCCGTGCTTTTCAATGGTGTCGAGCAGGGTCACGGTCTGCAGCGCATTGCGGCTGGCCTTAGGGCCCTTTTCTTCCTGCACGCGGCCCTGGTCGATCGAGTCCTGCACGAGGCCGACGACGAGGTTCGCCTTGATCTGCTCCACGAAGTCATCGCGGTAGGTGATCGTTTCCGGGAAGTTGTGGCCAGTGTCCACGTGCACCAGCGGGAAGGGAAGCTTGGCCGGGTAAAAAGCCTTGCGCGCCAACCACGCCATGACGATCGAGTCCTTGCCGCCCGAGAATAGCAGTGCGGGCTTTTCAAACTGCGCTGCGGTTTCGCGCAGAATGTAGATCGCCTCGGACTCCAGTTGTTTGAGGTGGTTAACCTGGTAGCTCTTGCTCTTTTGTTCCATGAGAAGTTTTGAGTATAGGGAAATTGATTAAGCCTGCACGCGCTCGAGCACGTAGTTAAGCAGGCGTTGCACGCTTTGTTCGATGGTTTCGTTTTCGGTGTCGATGATGAGCGCTGGCGCGGCGGGCTCTTCAAAGCCGCTGTCCTTGCCAGTGAACTGCTTCACTTGGCCGGCTTGCACCTTCTTATAAAGTCCTTTTGGGTCGCGCTCCTGGCATTGCTCGTAGCTGGCCTTCACGTAAACGTCGGAGAAATCTTCCGCGCCAACGATTTCCTTGGCCATCTGGCGGAGTTCTTCCTTCGGGCAAATGAACGACGTGATCGTGATGACGCCCGCGTCCTTGAAGAGCTTGGCCACCTCACCAATCCGGCGGATGTTTTCCAGGCGATCTTCGTCGGAAAAGCCGAGGTCTTTGTTCAGGCCGCTGCGGATGTTGTCCCCATCGAGCACCTGTGCAAACAGGCCGCGGTTAAACAACTCCCGCTCCAGCGCGAGCGCCAACGTGCTCTTGCCTGAACCGCTCAAACCGAACAACCAGAACACGTGCGAACGCTGCTTGAGCGCCGCCTCGCGGTCAGCCCGTGGGAGCATACGGTCGAAGACGTGGTAAATGTTTTCCGGGGTTTCTGCCATTGGTGAAAAATTAAGTTGGCTATCGATAGTTTCTTTTAAGGCAAGCGCAAGCTTATTTTTACTATCTTGCCTAACAAACCTAAGATTGAAACATTTTGCCTTTTAACAGGTTCTCATACCGAGGCTTGCCAAACCCAGCCTGCTTCGTGATATCTTATTTGCTGTGTATCGTTTCATTGCACTCCTGTTCGCCTGTATCGCCCTGACGGCGATGCCTTTGCGCGCTCAGACCACGCCCCCCCAGGAGAACCTGCCCACCCCGCAGGCGCGCACTTTGTTTGACCAACCCCGCGATGGCCTGCCCATCCTCCTGCGCACCCGGGAAACCTACGACAAGTGCGCCACCTACCGCGCACAAGGCGCCGTCCGCGTCGTCGTCTATGAGGAAACCAAAAAAGCCCAAAGCTTCCTCTTTCAAGAAGGCGGCTCGACCCGCGCCAAGCGTTTCAAACTGTTCTCCACCGCCTTTACCCGCGACCCTTTTGCGCTTCGGCAGGAAGTCATCAGCATGGGCGCTGGCCGTAGCTTTACTTCGATCGATTTCTGGACTTCGCAGCGCCATGCGGTGGACCACTACTCGTCCTCCCCCCTCCCCATGACCTCCCAGGGGCTCGCCCGCGCCATTCAGGAGAATGATTACCTTTTGCTCAATTACGACCCCGCGCCCGAGTGGTTGCTGGCCTCCAACCCAGATCTCACGCCCGCGCTTGGTGACAAGGACGACTGGCTCATGCAGTCCGCCAAATACCCGCGCGACGTCTGGTGGATCGGTGAAGAAACCCTCGCTGGCGTGACCACGGACATCCTCACCTGGCGCACCACCATGGGCGACGCAGTCGCCGTCTGGCTAACCCGCGAACCGCTGGCCATCGTCAAGGTCATGGCGGAGCGCTCGGATGAGCGCGACTACACCAACGTCACCATGCTCATGCAGCCGGAGTTCGGCGTGGCCGTCCGTGACAACGAACTCGCCCTGAACCGCCCACGCCCCGATTTTTTCAGCATCGACCCCAACAACATCGTCTTCGGCCCGCTCGAAATGCCGCCCGTGCCCGCCAAGAGCACCCCCATGGCCCCCACCAACGGCGACGACATCACCGCCACCCCACGCTCAACCGACACCCCCACCCCACCGGAGATTTCCGCAGAGGAGGAGCAGCTCACAGTTGGCCTGGCCGACGCCAACGACGTCATGGGCGCACTTCCCGGCGAGGAAATCCAGGATGAAATCGAGGCCGAGCAAGCGCCGGAAAACAACATTCTCACTCCCGAAGAACTCACGGCCATTGTAGTCATTGAAGGCGATAAGGGCGTCGGAGCCGGATTTTTCTGCAAGATCCGCGGCCGCGATTTCATTGTCACCAACCAACAAGTGCTAACGGGCCACAGCCAGCTGCGCATTCGCACGATCGACGGCACGCCCGTCAAGGCCAAGGAAATCTACGGAGCCATCGGCCACGATCTCGCCATGATCGCCGTAGACGACTCCCTCTCCTCGCTAACCGCAGATGAACTCGTTGACGACGATACGAGCGTTGGCCAGCAAGTCGTCATCCCCGGCATCAAGCTCGGCGGCGGCGTGGTCACCCAAGTCCCGGGCGAAGTCACCAACATCGGCCCGAACCGCATCGACCTCCAGGCTAATTTCGTCGATGGCAACAACGGCAGCCCGATCATCAACCTCAAAACCCGCGAAGTCATTGCAGTCGCGGCCAAGATCGGCGACGGCAAGAACGCCAAATGGGAGGGCTACCGCATCGATTCCGTCACACAGTGGGAGCAAATCAATTGGTATAAGTGGCAGCGTCAGCACGACCTGGTCGCCAAGCTCAGCTCAGACTCGCTGGCGCTCTACCAATACCTCAGCAACGACAACGCCTTTTACAACAACTACGAGCTCAGGGAATATTACGACGACTACCTCGAAGCCATGAGCGATAAAAAGCAAAACCTGGACTACTATGAGCGCCAGACCCGCCTCTTCGTCCAGCACCTCATCAACTTCGCCAAGCGCGATCTTGAGGACGCCAACAAAACCCAGTTCTACGATTACTTTAAAAACACAGCGGGCCCGAAGCAAAACGTCACGGAGAACATCAAATACCGCGAGCTGCTCATCGACCGCCTCGCCGACATTCGGGACAACAACTGGCGCACCCTCTACAACCGCGTCCGCTCCCGCACCAACTGATTTAAGCCCTCCAAAGGACGGTATACGGCTGAAACAATCCAAAAATGGGCTTTAACCCTCCCCAGAATCCGCTAGCGTCGTTGGTTTTTCGCGCTCCATGCCTTTGAACTTCTTCTCAAAAGCCAAAAATTCCGTCGTCAAGCGCTGCCAAGACGACGATGTTACGCGGCTTCGCAAACGTTACAATCCATACTACCACACGTTTGAAAGCCAGCGAGGCTCCCGCGTCATCAAGGACGGCAAAGAGTATGTCATGCTCTGTAGTAATGACTACCTGGGGCTCAGCAACCACCCCAAGGTGCTCGAAGCAGCCAAGAAAGGCCTCGACGAATGGGGCAGCAGCACCACCGGCGCCCGTCTGGCCAATGGCTCCCGCGGCTACCACATTGCGCTGGAGGAAAAGTTCGCCAATTTCATCGGCAAGGAAGCCTGCCACATCTCCGTCGCCGGTTATATTTCCTGCATGTCGTCCGTTCAGGCCTTTGCCCAAAAGGGCGACATCGTGCTGGTCGATAAGAACGTCCACAGCTCGCTTTGGGCTGGCATCGGCCTCACTCAGGCCAGTGTGGAGCGTTTTTCGCACAACAACCCCGCCGATCTGAAGGACGTTATCTCCTTTGAAAAACCCGAGACGCCGAAGATCGTCGTTTTCGAGGGTGTTTACTCGATGGAGGGCCATGTCGGCCGCGTGCCAGAGCTGATCCAGGCCTGCGAAGGCCACGATTGCTTCTACGTAATGGACGACGCGCACGGCTTCGGCGTCATGGGGCCACAGGGTCGCGGCACTGCCGCTCATTTTGGCCTAACCGACGAAATCGACGTCATCACGGGCAGTTTTTCCAAGTCCCTCAGCAGCACTGGCGGCTTTGTGGCGGGCTCACGCGACGTCATCGAATACCTGCGCACGCACAGCAAGCAGACGATTTTTTCCGCCGCCATCAGCCCCCCCCAGGCCTACGCCGCATCGGCCTCGATCGATATTCTCCAAACTGAGCCTCAGCATCATCAGCGCTTGTGGGACAACACCCGCCGCTACAAGGAAATGCTCCGCAGCCTGGGCCTCGACATTTGGGACAGCGAAACGCCAGCCGTGCCGATCATCATGGGCAAAAAGGAAAAAGCTTACCGCTTCTGGCAAGCGCTGCTTGAGAAGGGCGTCTTCACGGTCATGTCCATTGCGCCCGCCGTGCCGCCCGGCAAGGACCTGATCCGCACATCGATGTCTGCCCGCCACACCGACGAAGACCTCGAAAAAGTCTACGAGGCCATGGAATACGCCATCAAGAAGGTCAAAGGCTCCACGGCCTTCGGCATCACCTTTTAGCCAGCTAGCATCCCGGCTAGGTGAGCTTGGAAACGGCAGATTAGGTACGCACCGCCCTACCTTCCTGGGGAACAGCAAGATACGAAATAGTGAACAATTAATTACTGAATTAATTTGCAATTCGCCCTCTAAAAACCAGACTAACCAGTGAACATATTCACCGGTCATGTCTTTGCGTTTCATCTTTGTCGACCTCGACTCTTATTTCGCCTCGTGCGAGCAGCAGCGCGATCCTGCGTTGCGGGGGCGGCCAGTAGGCGTGGTGCCAATGATGACCGACTCCACCTGCTGCATTGCCGCGAGCTATGAAGCAAAGGCCTTCGGCGTCAAGACCGGCACCAATGTTCGCGAAGCGCGCTGGCTGTGTCCGCAAATCAAGTTCATCGAAGCCGGGCATGCAAACTACGTGGGTATTCACAACCGTATCATTGATAATGTAAGAGAGTTTTGTCTGCCGAATATTGAAATTCACTCCATCGATGAGTTTTGCGGAGTGCTCCCGCAAAACTGGCAAAACGAGTCTGAAGCTCGCGCCCTGGCGGATCGTATTCGTGCAATGATTACTAAGGTCGCTGGCGAATACGTCTCCTGTTCGATCGGCATTGGTTCCAATGTCTTTTTGGCCAAGATGGGCAGCGGCATGAATAAACCTCGCGGGCTGACAATCCTCCAGCAACACGATCTCCCCGGCCCCCTATCCAAGCTCAAGCTGTCGGATATCTACGGCGTGGGCAAACGCATGCACGCGCGCCTGCTCCGCCATGGAGTACGCTCGGTCGACGATCTTTACGCCTGCGACCGGCGCAAACTCCACCGGATATGGGGGGGCATCGAGGGGGATCGTCTGTATGCAGAATTGCGCGGCGACATCATCGAGCACGCCGAAACCGTGCGCCGTCAAGTGAGCCATTCCCACGTCTTGCCGCCCAAGCTGCGCAACCGCGAGGACGCCTTTGCGGTCATCCACCGCCTCACACAAAAGGCCGCCATGCGCCTGCGCAAGCTCGACCACTACGCGGGCAGTTTATCCATCGGCGTGCGCCTGGGGTTTGAGAACCGCTGGGGGCGCGAAACACGCTTTTTCCCGACGCAGGAGAGTCGTATTTTCCTGCGCGAGTTACGGAAGCTGTGGGCGGAAATCCCACCCGACGCCCCCTCCCCCTGCAAAGTCAGCGTGGTGCTCGGCGAGCTCATTGCCGCGCACAACTACACCAACCCGCTATTCACCGAAATGAACAATCCGCGCAACGTGAAGCTCGACCAGGCTATGGACGCGCTTAACAAGCGCTTCGGCGCCAAGACACTTTACTACGCTGGTGGGCACGCTGCGCGCGACGCAACCCCCATGCGCATCGCCTTCACGCATATCCCCGATCTTGAAACCGAAAACGACCAGCCTCCGGTTGGATCGTGAGCCTCCGCACTTTTCAAAAACATCGGCCTAAAAGCAACCACCACACATCACCCGCTGCGAACGCCAATAGGAAGTGAACTCATAGTTCACCACTTCGCCGTAGCGGGTTTCCACCCACAGGGCGCCGGTTTTTTGATCGAGCTCCAATCCCGAATAATCTTCGCCGGCAATGATGCTGAGTTGGTCAAAGGCCATGCTCAGGTAATCACGCGCATTTGAGTTCGGACTCGCAAATGGGTCGTAGCCGCCATTGGCAGAGCGCAGATCGGGGTTCTGATAATCCGCCACCAAATCCTGAAAGGTCACCTTTTGCACGTTATCCAATGTCATTTTCTCATAAGCGGCGGCAATCAAGTGATCGAGGTTTCGCTCAATGCGGCGGCGTCCCTTGTCGGTAAGCTGGCCGTTTTCGTCGATGTCTCCCATGAGCTGTCCCAGGCGAAACTGCTGGCTGGCTTCCACCGAGGCGCAGCCATGCATATGAATCTGGTAAACCTCCCCCGCGCGCTCCAGCTCAACGTAAGTCTCCTTGTCCCGCGCGATCACCCGGCGCACGCGATAATCATCCAACAGGCTGTTTTTCCGCACGCGATAACGCTGCCCGGCATCAACCTGCTCCACAATCGCCTCGGCCTCGTCGTCAATTCGCATCAATCCAACGAGCCGAAAACCGTTCAGCGACTGCGCATTATCCGATCCGATATCCGCTGCCTTGAGCAGGGGAAAAACTCCCAACAGGAGAAGCGATAACCGGGCCGCATTCATCAAATTTTAATATCACCTGAGACGAGATTTTTGCCGAATTTCAGGCAAAAAAAGAATCGGCGCGCATCAGCAATAGCCCGGCACTCCAGGCTTTTCCCGATGTCACAAAGCAGCTAGCATTTGCTCTATCATGAATGAAGCCATGGCAGTATTGATTGGCGTTTGCCTGGCCGCAGCCTGCGGTTTCCGGGTGTTTGTGCCGTTGTTTGTCGCAAGCCTGGCCGCCAACACCGGCGTGGATGCGCTGGGCGGATTCAGCATCCGCGAAATGCTGGGGCCAGATTTCCAATGGCTGGGCAATACGCCTGTCACAATCACGCTCGGCGTGGCCACCGGCGTGGAAATCGTCAGCTACTACGTGCCGTGGCTCGACAACGCGCTCGACTCGATTGCGACGCCAGCCGCAGTAGCGGCGGGCACCTTGCTCACCGGAGCACTCATGCCGGAAGCTTTCGGCGACGGCTCGTTCAAGTGGTTTGCCGCCCTCATCGCTGGAGGCGGCGCAGCAGGGGCCGTTCAGGGGGCATCCGTCATCACCCGGGGCGCGTCGACCGCCACAACCGGGGGAGCGGGCAACCCAATCATTTCCACTGCGGAGTTGGGCGGCGCCATCGTCACCGCAGCCCTCGCGGTGCTGATCCCCGTCGTCGCCTGCATCGTGTTGCTCATTGTCGCGTTCTTCGTAATCCGCGCGTTTATTCGCTTTTTCAAGGCGCGCGCCAAACGACGAACCGCCCCGGCAGTGCTTTAGCTCAGGCCGCTGACTAGGTAGTGTTCGAAAATGCAAAAAAGCTATTTCAAAAGGTGGAGCCCGGTGTCCCTACCGGGCTTGTTTCATCCAGCGGGTTGACGGAGAGGCAATACCAAGCCCGGTAGGGACACCGGGCTCCACTTGTTCGAACAGAACCTAGTAAGCCCAGCGAACGACTTCCCCGAAAACAGTGCGCACCATGATCGCCCCGCCCCGGTCCGACACGATGATGCCCGAGTAGTCCTCCCCGACCAAAGACTTGAGCTGCTTCCCGGAAATATGCCCGCTTTCCGCCAAGCGTCCGAAATCCACCTCGTGCGCGCCTTCATTCAGCGCATAGCTTTGCCCGGCGTTGGCGATGACGAGCAGGTTTTCCGCAATGGCGTTGCGGCCAAGGCTGGTCAGGCGGCCGTCACGACCGATGAGTCCGGCATTAAAAGCGTCCGCCAATGGACCGGCGACAAAGGGCGCTTCCTGCGGTCGTTTGCACGCAAATAAATACTCCACGCCATCGCGGCAGACTTCGACAAACCACTCGTCCTGCAGGCGGATGACGTCCTCAATGTCAAAGCCGTCAATCCGGCCGCCCACTTGTCGGCGCATGGATTGCCCCGTCGCCGACTCGATCACCACATCCGCCGGGTCATCGCCAATGCGAGTGATGCCGACAACCACGTAGTCCGGCAAAATGCCCACCCACGCCTGCCCGACTCCATACGCCGAAGCCACACAGAACAAACTAACCGCAGTCAAAAAGGAACGCATCTCAGGCTATCATCGACACGTTTCGCCGGAGCTCAATCTGGAATTTCCGCGCTATCGGTTTGCAATTTGCTCCATCAGGCGTCTGCCTTGGCGCTTTCTTGCTCCTTAAGATGTCCTCTGAACTGATTCATGCCCTGCCCGCCGTGAACGCCTCCCTCAACGGCTTGGCGACTCTCCTCCTGACCACTGGCTTCATCCTGATCAAACTCGACCGCGAAAAGAACCTGAAGGCGCACCGCTTCATCATGCTCAGCGCATTCACGGTCTCGGTTGTTTTTCTGATCTCCTACCTACTGCATAAAGCGCTGCGCGCTTCGGCGGGAGACGCGGTCAACACGCACTTCACCGGGGAGGGGGTCTGGCCCTGGATCTATTTTCCCATGCTCGCCACCCATGTCATCCTGGCGATGGTCATCGTGCCGCTCATTTTCGTGACGCTCTGGCATGCATTCAAGGGCCGCTACGATAAACACCGGAAATGGGCAAGATGGACCTTCCCCCTCTGGTATTACGTGAGCGTAACGGGCGTGTTGGTCTATTTTTTCCTCTATCAGTGGTTTCCCGCCGCCGAATAGGAACGCAAACGATCACAATGCAGCAGCAGCGCCAATCAACCTAATCGCCACAATCATTCCCCCTACTAATCCGAACGCATTGCATCGAAAAGTGCTTTCGTGGCTTCAATTGTGCTTGAGACCCGATTTCACGCACTTACCATCAACCCAGCCAAAATAATAGCCATGCGCCTCGACCAAATCCAAATCGGCCGCCGTTGCCGGGTGACCACGATCAACTTCAACGATGCCGTTTGCCAACGCCTGGCAAACTTCGGTCTGCTGCCGGGGCAGGAAATTGAGATGGCGCAAGTAGCGCCGTTGGGCGACCCAATCGCGATCACCTTTGCCGGGCAAAAGATCAGCCTGCGCCGCCGCGAAGCCGCTCATGTTGAAGTCGAACCGGTGGCTGTTTAAAGGAAACGCCCGTGTCTTCCCCCGTAGCCCCATCGCCAGTCGTACGCGCCACGCACATTGCGTTGATTGGCAACCCCAACACTGGTAAAACTTCGCTGTTCAATTGCCTAACCGGCATGCGCCAACGCGTGGGCAACTACCCAGGCGTCACCGTTGAGAAAAAGCTCGGCGCCGTCAGCCTGTCGAGTGGCCCCGCAACGCTCATCGACCTCCCCGGCGCCTACAGCCTCTCCGCCAATTCGCTGGATGAACGCGTGGCCGTCGATGTCCTCAGTGGCCACCTGCCCGGTATGGACAAGCCAGACGCCATCGTCTGCGTGGTCGACGCGACCAACCTCAAGCGCAATCTCTTTCTGGCCATGCAAATCGCCGAACTCGGCGTCCCGATGGTCATCGCGCTCAACCTTTGGGACGCGTTGGAACACCGTGGCCAAACGATCGATGTTGTCGAATTGGAGAAGCGCCTGGGCGTGCCGATTGTCACCACCGTAGGCCGCAAGGGCATTGGCGTCAATGAGCTGCGAGACGCCAAGAACCTGGCCATAACGGAAAAGCGCTGCATCACGCCGATGTCCTGGCCCGCTGAGGTCAATGAAGCCGTGCAACACATTCAAGCTCAAGTCAACGGCCACACCTCCCCCCCGCTAAGCGCACTGGAGATCCGTCGCCTGCTCTTCGACTCTGGTTCCGCCGTGATGGACCACGTGCAAGGCAACCACGAGGCCGTGCGCCAAGCGATG
This sequence comes from Cerasicoccus frondis, assembly GCA_031296915.1. GTDB lineage: Bacteria > Verrucomicrobiota > Verrucomicrobiia > Opitutales > Cerasicoccaceae > Cerasicoccus > Cerasicoccus frondis. The sequence continues at coordinate 74,109 of JAVDPC010000002.1, forward strand.
ATTGAAGGCCGCGAAAAGCTTCGCAAGCTGGGGCTAAACCCAATGGCCGCCGAAGCAGTCCTTTCCTATCGACACCTCGATGTGCTCCTCGATGGCATCGTGCAACAAGCACGCACGGCCGCCCCCCAAGCCACGGAATCCATCGACAAGCTGCTGCTGCATCGAGTGGCAGGTCTGATCATTTTCGCAGGCATGATGTTTGTCGTGTTCCAAGCGGTTTACAGCTGGGCTGGGCCATTGATGGACCTGATCGACGGCGCCAAGGGCTGGGTGCAGGGCGTCGTGGGCGGCTGGCTTGAGCCATGGCCCATGCTCGGCAGCCTCATGACCGACGGCGTCATCGAAGGCGTTGGCGCTTTTGTGATCTTTCTACCGCAGATCCTCATTTTGTTTCTGTTCATCGCCTTGCTCGAGGACACCGGCTACATGGCGCGCGCGGCCTTCCTCATGGATAAGCTTTTTGGCTGGTGCGGACTCAACGGCAAAAGCTTCGTGCCAATGCTCTCCGGCTACGCCTGCGCAATTCCGGGCATCCTGGCTACCCGCACAATCGAGGACCCCAAGGCGCGCATGGTGACCATTCTCGTGACCCCCCTCATGAGTTGCTCGGCGCGCCTGCCGGTTTACCTGCTCTTGATTGGCGCCTTTGTGGAGCCACGCTTTGGGCCGTTCATTGCAGCAGTCTCGCTATTTGCCATGCACATTGTCGGCCTCGCCGTCGCGATTCCCGCCGCCTGGGTCCTGACCAAGTTCATCGTCAAAACCAAGCCCCAGCCCTTCTTGCTGGAAATGCCCACCTACCGTGTGCCCCGCATGGGCGACGTCATGCTTCGCATGTGGCATGCCGGTAAAGAATTCATGGTGCGCGCTGGCACGATCATTCTCGCCATCACCATTATTGTCTGGGCCTTGCTATACTTCCCGCGCCCAGTGGAAATCGAAGAGCGAGCCATCCAGGACTTCACCACGCAGCAAATCGCCCTCTCCGGCAACGCGATGCAAATCGATGAGGAGTTGGCTGACCCAGACTCAGATCTATCCGCTGAACTCGGCAACGCAATTGACGCCGCTTACATCAACCAGAGCTACATGGCGCGCATGGGCAAAGCCATCCAGCCCGTCTTTGCGCCTGCTGGCTTTGACTGGAAAATCACCGTCGGCGTCGTGGCCAGCTTCCCCGCACGCGAGGTGATTATCTCCACACTTGGCGTCATTTACAGCTTGGGCGGTGACGTCGACGAAGAGTCGCCGGACCTCATGTCCACCCTGGCCAACGCAGAGTGGAAGGAAGGCCCGCGCGCCGGCACGCCGATCTTCACCCTGCCGGTTGTTTTTGCGATCATGGTGTTCTTTGCGCTGTGCCAACAGTGCGGGGCGACGCTGGCCGTGATGGCCAAGGAAATCGGCTGGAAGTGGACTGCCGCCAGCTTTGTCTTCCAAACGAGCATTGCCTGGCTGGGCGCAGTGCTCGTTTACCAAGTCGGAACCGCCATAGGATTTTAGCCATGTTTGAGTCAATTGTAGTCGCAGTAATCGTCCTCGCCGCCGCCGCCTATTTGTTCAACAACTGGCGCAAATCGACCAAGGGCAAAAAATCTGGATGTGGCGGTAAAGACTGCGGCTGCGGGAAGACAAAGTAAACCGCCGTCAAGGTTTCTTCTGGCGCAGGGGCGTCACAATCGTTACTTGAAAATGATAAAACGCACCCTAACGCCATCTCATGTCCTTCCGCCTCGCCAAAGAATCCGACCTGTCAACCCTGGTCGAGCTGCTGCGCCAACTGACCAAAGTTGAGCGCGATTTCACCTTTAACGCTGAAAAGCAACGCGCTGGGCTCCAACGCCTGATCAATAAATCCGACGCCTATGTCTTCGTCGCAGAAGTCGGCGGCCTGGTCGCTGGCATGGCGACCATTCAGGAGCTCGTATCCACCGTCGAGGGCGACGTGATTGGCCTGATCGAAGATGTGGTGGTTCATCACAATTTTCGCGGCAAGGGCGTTGGCCGTCAGCTCATGGACCACCTGAAAGCCACAGCCGAAGTCAAAGGCTATAAGCGCCTGCAACTGCTGGCAGACGTCAACAATCCGCCTGCCGAAGCATTCTATGAGTCCCAGGATTTCAGCCCCACGAGTTTGAAGCAGTGGCGCTGGCGCCCGGAGGCAGATTGAATTGCGCCGCCCCCCCTGGACTGACAGATTTGCAAAATGGGCAAACTCTATGGGTGCAGCGGCACGCTGCTTACATGCCAGGCATACCAGGCATGCCGCCGCCCATTTGTTTGGCCATCTTCATCATTTGCTTCCGGCCCTTGCCGCCCTTCATCATCTTCATCATTTTGCGCATTTGGCCGAACTGCTTGAGCAATTGATTGAGGTCGCGGACCTCCATGCCGGAGCCCATCGCAATGCGCTTGCGGCGGCTGCCGTTGATGATGTTCGGGTTGCGGCGCTCGTGCGGCGTCATGGATAAAATCATGGCTTCCGTGCGCTTGAGCTGAGCCTCGTGCTCGTCGCCGATTTCCAGACCGTGCGCGCCGGGGAGCATCTTCATGATGCCGCCAAGGGAGCCCATTTTCTTGATCTGGCGCATCTGTGAGAGGAAGTCTTCCAGGTCGAAATCGGCCTTCTTCATCTTCTCGGCGAGGCGTTCGGCTTCGTCCTGGTCGATGTTTTCCTGGGCCTTTTCCACGAGCGACACGACGTCGCCCATGCCGAGGATGCGCTGGGCCATACGGTCGGGGTGGAAGACGTCGAACTCGTCCATCTTCTCGCCCGTGCCCATGAACTTGATCGGCACATTGGTGATGGCCTTCATCGACAGGGCGGCGCCGCCACGGGCGTCACCATCGAGCTTGGTCAGCACAATGCCCGTCAGTTGGACGGCTTCGTTGAAATGCTGGGCGACATTAACCGCCTCCTGGCCGAGCGCGGAGTCCGCGACGAGCAAGACTTCGTCCGGCTGAATCTCCTGCTTGAGCTTGATGATTTCCTGGACGAGATCCTCATCTATTTGCAGGCGGCCGGCGGTGTCGAAAATGATCAGGTCGCGCTCTTGCTCCTTGGCCCAGGCGAGGCCCTGCTTGCCGATCTTGGGCACGTCCTTGGATTCGCGATCGGTGTAGACCGGGATTTCCTCGCGCTGACCGAGGGTCTCGAGCTGGTCGATCGCGGCCGGGCGATAGACGTCACAAGCGATGAGCGCGGGCTTGTAGCCTTGCTTCACCATGCGCTTGGCGAGCTTGGCGGAGGTGGTTGTCTTACCCGCGCCATGCAAGCCGACCATCATGATGCGCAGCGGGCGCTTTTCCGAAATGCTGGTTGCGCCTTCGCCGAGCAACGACTCCAGCTCGTCGTTGATAATCTTGATGATCTGCTGGCCCGGAGTGACGGACTTCAGCACATCCTGCCCAAGCGCCTTTTCCTTAACGTTGCTGACAAACTCCCGCGCAACCTTGAAGTGCACGTCCGCCGAGAGCAGCGCCGTGCGCACTTCCTTGAGCGCCTCGGCCATGTTTTCCTCGGACAACTTGCCCACCCCACGAAGGTTGCGGAGGGCTGATGTCATGCGGTCTGTTAGGGTTTCGAGCATGGGAAGTTTTAAGCGCTTTCGGAGATAATCTCAAACTCGAGCAAACCTTGCTCCAAATCCAAGCATATATCCCCATATTTGAAGTTATCTATTTTCTTATGAAGTAGCTTTTGTGGGAGATGAGCAAGAAATCGCATCTCAATTGGCTTTTGTCCATCTACAACCCAAACCACTCCTTCAACTAAAACACCATATTGAGAATTTTGAATCGTGTCGGGAATAAACCCGTCAATCCAGTAACGTGGAAACTTCAAACCCTCGTTCTGCGGCAAAGGCATTTGATACTCCAGACGCAACCAGAAATCTTTATCCCGCAAAACTTGATGTCTGTCACCCATCTCGTATGCAGAAGCATTGTCATAACCTACACGCCGTAAAGCTTGCCCGCCACTGCCTCGATGCCTTCCTGGTCCTTCATGAGAAGCGCGAGGGCGTCCCATTCGGCGGAGAGCAGGGCCTCGCGAGCGGACTCATTCATATCGAGGGGGAACTGGTTTTCTCCGGCGGTGATCTTCTTCGCTTCGAGATCGATGGCAATTTCCGTTTCGGGCTTGGTTTCGACAATCTCAGTCAACGTGTGGAGGACTTGCTCGGTAACGCTCACACAGGGGATGCCCAACGTGGTCGAGTTGCCAAAGAAAATTTCCGCATAGCTGAGGCCGATGATCGCGCGGACGCCGAACTTGTGTAGGCTCTGGGGCGCATGCTCGCGGGAGCTGCCGCAACCGAAGTTGGAGCCCACCAGCATGATCGAGGCGCCATCGAAACGCGGGTCGTTGAGCGGGTGCTTCTTCTTGTTGCCGTCGGCGTCGAAGCGCACGTCGTAGAAGGCGAACTCGCCGAGGCCGTCAAAGGTGACGCACTTCATGAAGCGCGCGGGGATGATGCGGTCGGTGTCGACGTCGTCGCCAGGCACGGGAACCGCGCGGCCAGACACTTGATTTATAACGGGAAGAGTACTCATGACAAAACTGGAAACGGAGCAGCTAAGCGCGTTGCCGCCGTAGATTCAATGAAAAAGGTGCCGCCAGCGGCACACACTCCCGTTTGTAATTAATAAATTCTCGCACATTTGCAGCGGATCAGTAGGTTCCACAGCTCCACTCGCTATTCCCATGCCCAAAGTTACTGTTGAACGCTCCGTGATGATCAACGCGCCGCGCGGTAAGGTCTACGCCACCGTCCGGGATTTCCACCAATGGCCGGAATGGTCGCCCTGGCTCATCTGCGAGCCCGACGCCAAGCTGACCTTCGCCAAAGATGGCCGAAAATACACTTGGGATGGCCAATACATTGGCTCGGGCGAAATCGCCGTGATCCGCGAAACCGAGGGCGTCAGCATCGACTACCAGCTAACTTTCCTCAAGCCCTTCAAGTCCAAGGCAACCGCACGCCTGGAGTTCGCCAATGCGGGCGAGCAGACCAAGGTAACCTGGAAAATGGACAGCTCGATGCCGTTTTTCCTGTTTTTCCTCTGTGGCATGATGAAGAACCTGATCGGCATGGACTACGAGCGTGGCCTGCTCATGCTGCGCAATTATGTCGAAACCGGCGACCGCAGCTGCGCCTTGAAGTTTATTGGCGAAGAGTCGTTTTCCGGCTTTGCCTACTGGGGCATCCGCACCAAAACAACGATGAAGGAGGTCGGCCCATCGATGGAGAAAGATTTCGCGCTCCTCGTCGAAAAAATGACCACCGCAGGCATCGAACCATCCGGCGCGCCATTTTCCATCTACCACAAGTGGGATATCGGCAAAGGCAAAATCGATTACACGATCGGCATCCCGGTCAACGAAGGCGCGACGGCTCCAGCAGACGTGCTCGCAGGCAGCATTCCCGACTGCCGGGTTTACTCGATCCAGCACACCGGCCCCTATGAACTGCTTGGCAACCCGTGGTCTGCGCTGATGACGCGTCAGCGCGCCAAGGCCTTCCACTGCAGCAAACTGCCGCCCTTTGAAACCTACGCCAATGATCCCCGCGAAACCAAGCCTGAGGATCTAGTGACCGTCGTTCACTATCCGCTGAAATAAGGCGTTGCCTGTTCTTGGCGCATGATGCCGCCACTTGCGGGCTTGATCCGTCACCCCGCCTTTGCCTAGGTGTTGTGCATGGCATTCATCCAGTGTGATTTCTTCTCCGAGGTGCTGGGCTTTTCGACCAGTATGAACGTGATCCTGCCGCAGGCGACCAGCGGGCAGATCGGCATGACCGGGGCCGTCGGCGAAGGGCGCCACAAAACACTCTGGCTCCTGCATGGCCGCTCCGACGATCACACCATCTGGATGCGTCGGACCTCGATCGAGCGCTACGTGTCCAACCTTGGCCTGGCCGTCATCATGCCCCAGGCCAACCTCAGCTTCTACAACAACATTTCCGGCGGCTCCCGCTACGGCGACTTCTTTGAACACGAGTTGCCCGAGATCGCCCGCTCGTTTTTCCCCCTCTCCAGTAAACGCGAGGACAACTATGTCGCCGGTCTGTCTATGGGCGGCTACGGCGCCATGAAGCTTGCCCTGACCAACCCCGAGCGCTACTGCGCCGCCGCCAGCCTCTCCGGCGCCTTGGACGTCATCGCCATGGGCGATATGGCCGAGCCTGCACGCCGCGAGTTCATGCGCTTTGTCTTCGGCGATCAAGCCACCAAGCTCGGGGGAACCCGCGCCGACCTCTTCCACTTACTGGCTGAGGCCAAGGCCAACAACGTCGCGCTGCCCACCCTCTTCGCCTGCTGCGGGCGTCAGGATTTCCTCATCGAGCACAACCGCAACTTCGTCGCCAAATGCGAGGAACTGGACATCCCGCTGAACTACGTGGAAAATGGCGGCACGCACGAGTGGGGGTATTGGGACAAGATGATCCAGGAAGTCCTTGAATGGCTGCCTGGAATAAAGGGCTAAGCTCACTAAGCGGTAGTCCCATATCTGCGGTTCCTTTTGGCAGCAAACTGCAAATAAAGCTTGCCTTCTAATTCTAAACACGCCAAATAGAAGCAAAATTGATAGACATGAAGACACTCACATCCGCTTCACTAATAGCTGCCGCCTTGCTGGGCGCCATAACGCAAGCCAACGCGCAAACGCTCAACCCGTCCGCTGGATACGTCGTAGGTGAAGTGATGAGCTCCACCACCCTGGGCGCTTATGACATCTATGAAGACAGCGGCGCGAAGGCCTATGGCTGGGACGTTGGCTCCAACACACTGCGCAACTACGACGTGGCCAACGGCGGTGTATTGGCCGACTACGGCGCCCCCGACGGCAGCTATGCCAATACCGCCAGCATCAGCTTTGTGCGGAAATCTCCCGATGGCAGCTCTGTATGGGTTGGCTACACCACGCTTTCTGGGACTGACGACCGCATCTATGAAGTGACCAACCTTGGCGGCACGGCCACATGGAACCTGCGCACGACCGTAAGCTATAATTACGATCTCGCCTTTGACACCGCAGGCAACGCGTTCGTGGTCGCGGCCCCAGGCTACGTCAACAGCCTGTATTACCTCGACTCCAGTAACAATTACACCGCTATTCAGTTCGCGCAGACCGGTGGCTACTCAGCCGACCTCGCCTTCGACATCGCGGGTAACCTCATTTACGGCACGACTGGTCCGGGCGTAAACCAACTCGTCAGCTTTTCCAATGGAGACATTTCGAGCTTTCTCACCGACACGGGCTCCTGGACTGCGCTGACCCTCGACGACGCCACACTCCTGTCCGACTTGCCAGCCGGCGCCAGTGGGCTCTTTGCCGACGAATATGGCGGCCTTTTCCTGGCGATGTCCGACTACGGGACGGGCGAGGGAACATTGGCTCAGTGGAACGGTGTTTCCGGCTCTGGCGACAATCTCGACATCCTCGCAACCGTGATTAATTCCTTGGGTGAGCTCGATGGACTAGGTGAGCTTGGCCTCGACGGAATCCTTTACCAATCCGTTGGCTACCAACAACCTGGAATCGATACCCTCACCGTCCCCGAGCCACAAACCTACGCACTGATCGCTGGCTTGAGCACCCTAACGCTGGTCGCCATTCGCCGCCGCAAACAATCCTAAACCGCTTGTTGTTCCCGCCAGGCAGTGGGCGACTGCCCCGTCTGGCGGCGATGCCAACGCGTAAAATGCGAGGCGTCGAAAAATCCCAACGAAGCCGCAATTTCCTTGAGTGAGAAGGCCCCGTGCCGGATCTGCCGCTGTGCTTCACTCAGGCACCGCGCCACCATCCACTGTCGTGGAGTGAGGCCGGTTTCCTGGTGGAAGACGCGGTTGATCTGTGCACGGGAGAGCCCCACGGCCCGTTGCAACTCAGGGTAGTCAATGGGCTGAATGGTAATGCGTTTTGACAGCGTTTCGATGATGCCGAGCACCCGGGGATCGCTCAAAGCGAGAGTCGACAACCCCAAGGCGCCTCGCTCCCGTCGCCAATGCTCCAGCCATTGGTAGAACATCGCTTCACGGTGAAAATACTCAGCTGAGGCTAGAGCAGGCTCTTGATGATTCGCTTCGCACAGGGCTTCTGCCGCAGTGAGCAACTCGGACTTTCCTTCGCCATCCACAACACGGATACCCGTCAGTGGCGGCAAATACTCCAACCCCTGCCAAGATATCCGAAAACGGATCGAGATGAATGCTGGATCACCACTGAGCGAATGGGCGCGGTTGCACAAAGGGTCAAAAAACACCCATTGCCCGGTATGCGCGCGATAGGTTTTTCCACCCGACGTCACCTCAGCCATGCCTTGCCGAATATACCAGCTGGCATAGTATAGCTCAACCGTCCGATGATGCCGATGAAACTCAGGATTGACCTTATTATCATAGGTTGGTCCCAGGGTATATTTCGGCGGATCGCCACTTAAATTGAAATGATTGATGAGCTGAATATACAATAATCCGAGCAGTCTGTATAGGAGAATGCATTGGCAAAACTCCTTTGCTCTGGCTTATGCTTAAGCCATAATGAAAGCCTTCGACATATCTCAGCAGTTACCCGTAGTCAAAACAGTGGACGTACTCATCCTTGGTGGAACGAGCGGCGCCATCACCTTGGCCCTCAGCGCCCAACAATCCGGACTCAGCGCATTTGTGGCCGCACCCCGCACTTATTTGGGCGAAGACATCTGCGGTGCTTACCGCTACTGGCCATCCGCGATTCCCGGCGAACAGGACACCTTGGCCGAGCAGATTTTCTCCGAACCCAAGCCCCCCACCCCCCTCCGCGTTAAGTCCGCGCTGGAGCAAGCGCTGGTGGATGCAGGCGTCCCCTTTCTCTTTAACAGCCTCCCTGCTGGCCTGCTGCGCGACGCCGAAGGCCGCGTATCCGGCGCCGTCATTGCCAACCGCGGAGGACGCCAAGCCATCCGCGCCCGAATGGTGGTCGACGCCACACTCGAAGGCCTTGCCCTCGCGCAAGCCGGTGTGGACATCCACCGCCCACAAGGCGAGCAAACGATCAATTGGGTCACGCTCTGCGAGGGTGAAGGCAGCGACGCCAAAGGCCTGACCGTCCAGCACTTACCCGGCTATGCATTGGAGGAAACGCAGATTTCCGCCCGCACTTACACGCTCAACGTAGACTTCGGCGACGGCTCCGCCAGCGCCCGGGGCAAGGCTCTCAACCAAGCAACTCGGGTATGCTGGGTTCCAGAAGAATTCCGCTGCCAAAGCGTCATTTGCCCCAGCCTGCCGCCAAGTGAAGCCCTCCCCTCCCTGCGGTCGCTGATGATGCAGCCCGGCCTCATGGCATTGACGGAAGCCGCCAAAGTCAACGGTGGCGCGGAGGCCAACTTTGCTGATCCGGTGAGCGCAATGTCCTTGGGCCGCTGCCTTGGTCTCGGCCTAAAAGAAATTCTCCCGCCAGCCACCAACGCATCGCTCTCCGTCACCTGCGAAGGCGCGGAGTCGGTGGAAGCTGGTGCGATTCGCTCACTTTCCCAAGGCCTGCGCCCGAACGACACGGTGGCTGAATACGTTGACTGCGACGGTCAGTCTGCCCCCATCATCGGTGAATACGACGTGGTCGTAGTCGGTGGCGGCACCGGTGGCGCGCCGGCCGCTATTGGCGCAGCCCGCGCTGGCGCCTCAACGCTGACTTTGGAAGCCTGCTCCGCCCTGGGCGGCGTAGGCACCGTGGGCCAAATCGGTCGCTATTGGTATGGCAACCGCGTCGGCTTTACCTCGGAGATCGATCAGGGCGTCGCATCAATCGAGCCCAAGAAGAAATATCAGGGCGGCAAGGGCGCATGGTCCATCCCGGCCAAAGCTCACTGGTATCTCGACACCGGCGCCAATGCTGGCGCGGAGTATTGGCTGAACACCATTTGCGTCGGCGCCTGGGTCGTCGATAATGCCGTCCGCGGCGTGCTCGTGGCTGGCCCCAACGGCTATGGCCTCGTGAAGGCCAAATGCGTGATCGACAGCACCGGCTGTGCGGACATTCCCGCCGCCGCAGGCGCCGAAACACGCGTCATCGGCAAAGACCACGTCGCCGTGCAAGGCGTCGGCCTTGCGGGGATCAACCCAGGCCGCGATTACCATAACAGCGATCATAATTTCTCCGACGACACCGACGTGGTCGACGCAACCGCGTTCTATGTCAGCTCCCGTAAGAAATTTCCGGACGACTTTGACTCCGGCGAGCTTGTGGACTCCCGCGAACGCCGCCAGATCATTGGCGATTACTCGATCACCGCAGTCGACATTCTCTTCCAGCGCCGCTTCCCGGACACGCTTTGCGTCGCGAGCTCCAACTTTGATACGCACGGCTTCACGATCGATCCCAGCTTCATGGTCATCCCACCAAACAAGGATCGCCTGTGGGCCGACGTGCCACTGCGTTGCTTCCTGCCCAAGGGCATGGACGGCGTGCTCGCAACCGGTCTCGGCGTCAGCGCACACCGCGATGCGCTGCCCGTCATCCGCATGCAACCCGACGTGCAAAACCACGGCTACGCCTGCGGCTACCTCGGAGCGCTTTCCGCCAAGACGGGCCAGAAACTGCGCAACATCGACGTGAAGGAAATCCAAAAACACCTGATCGAAATCGGCAGCCTCCCCGATCGTGTGCTCACCGACGAAGACACCTTCCCTGTTTCAGACGAGGCGCTGAGTGAGCAAGTCGCCGAAGGTTGGGACACCGCCGCTGGCGTGGCGCTCATCCTCCGCGAAAAAGACCGCAGCCTAACTTTGCTCCGCAAAGCTTACGACGCGCTGAGCGAGCGCAACCCGCAGTCCCTCCGCTACGCACAGTTACTCGCGCTGATGGGTGATGACTACGCACAGGACGAACTGCGCGAAACCATCGAAGAGCGAAACTGGGACAAGGGTTGGAACTACACCGGCATGGGCCAGTTCGGCATGAGCATGTCCGAGCTCGACGGCCTCATTGTCGCCCTCGCCGAATGCGGCGATGAGCGAGCCTGGCCCATCATCTTCAGTAAAATAGAAACGATCACCAGCGATTCTGAGTTCTCGCACTTTCGCGCCGTCGGCATGGCTTGCGAGATCCTCAATGCACGCTTGCCCAATGCCAAAACCTCAGCTCAGTTGGCTTCACTGCTGGAGCTTCCCGGCGTAACCGGCCACGCGCTAATCACCCAGCAGGCTTACAATCACGCAGTCGATGATAACCTTTGCAATACAGAGTTACGAAACGCCTCATTGATCGAGATTCATGTCGCCCGCGCATTGCTCATCTGCGGTGATGTCGACGGCAAAGGCGCATCAATCCTGGGCGAATACGCCAACGACCTGCGCGGTCATTACGCCCGCCACGCCACCGCGCTGCTCGCCGCCGTAAACGGCTCACCAGCAATTCAGGAGTTCGCAAGCCCCAAGTAAGCGTCTTAAAGCTTTCACCCAAAGGCTAACTTTGCATCGCAAAGTTGGCCTTTTTTATTGGCGCGCATCGGACATGCAACTCTCGTCAACAAACAGACCGACGCATTTCATTTTTCGGTTAACTCAAAATAGCTAGAGATAACTCTATGTCTGATTGGTGTATGCCAATCGCGCGTGAGGACAGGCGATCCCCCTTTCAATTTAACCTGCCAAGTTATACCTCTAAGCATAACCCTAACCAATCCATGAAATTCTCCCTGATTGCCCCCACGCTTTTCGTCGCAGGCCTCAGCATCGCTGCACCAGCACATTACTTCGAACAACCAACCGAGACTCCGGCGGATCGCGAGTGGCAACCCGCAGCGCCTGCATTCCCGCCACTGGAGCAGATAACCGCCCTCCCAGGGCAGGATCGACCGGTGTATGGCATTTACTTGTGGGGCAGCGAGTATGAGCGCGCCTATGAAGAGATCAATAAAATGGGCGTGAAATCGCTCCGCATTTCCGGCCCCGCATATGAATCCGACGAAGCCTTAAAGATCGCCGCCCGCAACGATGTGGAAGTGATGTACACCGTCGATAATCAATGCGTCTGGCCGGAATACCGCAATAAGCGCAAGCGCCCGGCATTTGAATCCGACGAAGCATACATCGAGAGCATTAAGAAAACCTATGCGGCCTTCCTCGATAAATACGGCCCCAACGGCACACTTTATGAAGGCGCCGGTCTCAAGTCGCCGATCTCCGCAATCGAAGCGCTTAACGAGCCCAATTACCAATACGTCATCCCAGACCGCGAACCGCGCGCAGAAGTCGAAGCCGAGCGCGAAGCTTTGTATGCCAAAGTATTGCCCGCCGTGGCCGAAGTCGTTCGCAGTCACCCCAACGCACTGCCGATCGTCGGCTTTTCCTGTGGCGGCGGCGGCGCGACGCATGCAGATTACCGCTTCGTCAAAGGCGTTTATCGCGATGGCGGCGACGCGGCCATTTCGGCAAGCTATGACATTTTCTCGACGCACCCTTACACTCATGGCGCGCCGCCCGAAGGCGCGAAGATCAAAAAGTGGGGTCCTGTCGATGTGCCGAAGAACACACAAAGTATGCGCAAACTCTTGGAAGAACACGGTGGCCTGAAGCCCTTTTGGTGGACCGAGGTTGGCTACGAAATCAGCTCCGAGTATGGCGCTCAGTATCCAGACAAGCCCAAGCACCAGGGCACCCGCATGAACCCGGATGAGCATGCCGCTTACGTGATTCGCACCTACCTGATGGCCATGCGTCAAAACGTGGAACGCGTCTTCATCATGCACCTGCACGATACCGACACCTATAATGGCGGCCTCATCACACGGGCAGAATTCGAGTGGCGGCCGGTTGCCTACGCGATTCAGAACATCACCACGCAGATGCCAAACCCCAAACTGACCGGGGCTCAGTCAGACGGCGAAGACAACACCTTTATCTACGAGTTCATCGCTGACCACAAGACCAGCAACGCTACGGACACTATCGTTGCCTGGAATGTGCTCGGCCCAAAGCAAGTCGACATCGCTGTCAACACAAGTGGGCAAGTCAGTATTTACGACTTGGTCGGCAACGAAAAGCAACTGCCGGTGAAGAATGGCAAGGTCAGCGTCGAAGTCGGCCCATACCCGATCTACATTAAGACGAAGAGCTAAATGGAACCAAAGCTTTGCGTTGCAAAGTTTAACCTAAGGCAGGCGTCAGTGAATGGCGCCTGTTTTTTATGTTTATCGAACACGTAGCCATCCAACGTTACATCTCGCCTGGCCTGTCATGAGCTTAGTCGAATGGAGACCGCGCCCGATCCGCGCCGCCTTAACAATCAGCTCGATAGACCATTTGCGCAGTGCGCAAATCCGGATGCAACGCATCCGCCGGTGCAGCGGGGCGCTGCCTGGCCTATTGAGTTTTCATTTTGGGGTCGACTATGTCGCGGAGGACGTCGCCCAAAACGTTGTAGGAAATCACCGTGATGAAGATCATAAAACCCGGCGTAAGCAACCACCAGAAGTTGAGGAAAAACACCTTCACCTCTTGCGCTTGCGATAGCATCAACCCCCACGAAGACGCTGGCTCCTGAATGCCGAGGCCGAGAAAGGACAAGGCCGCCTCTCCCAGGATATAACCAGGGATCGATAGAGTCGAAGCAACCAGCAAATAGCTGATAAGGTTGGGCAAGATATGCCGACGGAGAATCGTCATCGGCTTTTGTCCCATACTCTCCGCCGCCAGCACATAAGTGCGTTTGCGAATAGAAAGCGACATACCGCGGACCACACGCGCCGTGCCCGCCCACCCGATGAACGCCAGGATGATCACGATCGCGATGAACATTTGGCCGGAACTGAAATACGGCGCGAGCGCGCTGCGCAACGCCAGCAGCAAATACAACCCAGGAACCGCCATCAGGAATTCCACAAAGCGCATCGCAAAGAAGTCAAATTTACCGCCCAGGAAACCGCTGAATCCACCGATCAAAAACGCCATGATAAATGTAATGCTGATGCCGATCAGGCCGATGCTCAAAGAGATGCGCCCACCGTAGAGCAGACGTGAAAACACATCCCGCCCGGTAGAATCGCTGCCCAGCGGGTAAAACGCGCCATCCTCACCATCCAGTTGGAGCAGGTGCCGCTTCATTGGGATGAAGCCCAGAAGCTTGTATTCAAAGCCAGGGGCCATGAACTTAAGTGAATAGGACTTGCCTTTAACCGCAGCATACTCCGCCGCCGTAGGATCGACTAACTCGTAGGCCTGCACGCGGAGCCCCCCCTCGCCCCAAAAGATTTTTGTTGGCGGATGGAATGTGCGCTCAAGGTCCTGATCACTAATGGGCGCCACTGCCAAGAACCCTGCGAAAATCGCACTTAGATAAAGCAGCGCCAAAATCGTAAATGAGACCACCCCCAGCGGGCGCCGCATGAGTTCTTTCCAAATGGAGGGCTTCATGATTCCTTGGCCTCCAACCGGATGCGCGGATCACTCCAAGCCAAGAGGATGTCCGCTATAAGATTGCCAATGACCAGCATCGTGCAACTGAGCATCACCGACGCCAGCACTACGTATTGGTCCTCCTTTAGGATCGATTGAAAAATCAACCGACCAAGCCCTGGGTAATTCATCACATTTTCCACGAGCAAGGCACCAGACAACAGAGAGGAAAACGCAAAACCAAACGCACTGACTAGCGGGTTGATCGCATTACGCAAGACGTGCTTGAACATGACAATGCCCTCGGACAAACCTTTAGCGCGCGCGGTGTTCACGTACTCCGCGCGAATCTGATCCAAAAAATTCGCCCGCATGATGCGCATGATGCTTGCAATGCTACCGATCCCAAGCGCCAGCGTAGGCAGGATCAGGTGGTAAATGCGGTCGCCAACCTGCCCCCAAAATGGCAGGTAATCATACTCGATCGACGTTGCCCCGCCGAGCGGGAACCACCCCGTGCGAGCCGCAAAATAAACCGCCAGCAAGGCCAGGAAAAATTCCGGAATCGACAAGGCGGCATAGGCCAGGATCGATGAAATACGGTCCCAGATTGAGTCCTTGTAAATCGCCGCCAGCACGCCGAGCGGAATCGCGATGGACCACGCAAACAGAATCGACGTCAACGACAACAGGAAGGTCGCGAACATGCGTTGCCCAATCAAGTCCTGCACCGGGAGTTTGTATGCAAAGGAGTAGCCTAGGTTGCCCTGGAAAACTTGCCCCAGCCAGCGAAAGTATTGACTGATCCAGGACTCGCCAATGCCGTATTGCTCGCGTAAGCCATCGATGTAGTCTTGCGGCACATCACGCGCCATCGCCTTGTCGGTCAGGAAGTCGCCAGGCGCAATTTGCATCAATATAAAGACTAACAAGGTGATTCCCAGCAGAAGCGGAATCAGCGTGAATAGGCGACGGATGATGAAGCTCAGCATGAGTTAATTCGACGAGGGATCAGCCCAAAGTGATTCTAGGTTCCAGGTCACGCCGCCGAGTGGCGAGGGCTTGACGTTCTGCCAGCGGTCACGCACGCCGACGTAATCATTGGGCGTTACCAGCATGATGAAAGGCTGCTGATCGGCGAGGATATCCTGCACTTCAAAGAAGATCTTCTGGCGGATTTCCGGCTCGGTCTGGCGCCCCAATTCAATCATCAGCTCATCAACTTTCGCCTCCCATTCGGTCGCGGGCGTTGCTTGCTCCGGATTCCAGAAATGCATGCGACCGCCGCTCATTAGAATGTCCTTGGAGGCGTAAGGGTCCGGCGCCCCACCGCCCAGCCCGAGCATACAAGCATCGTAGTCAAAGGAGTCCGTGGTCTTGATAATAACCGTGTTGAAATCGATAAACTGCAGGTCCACTTCGATGCCAATCGCCGCCATGTTCTCTTTAAAGACGGTCGCCATTTCCGTGCGCAAATTATTGCCCTGGTTCGTCATCAGCCGGAACGCCACGCGATTACCCTCGGCGTCATACAGATCGCTCCCACGGTATTCAAAGCCAGCTTCCCTGAGCAGAGCCCGCGCCTTTTCCGGATCATACGGAAAAGTCTTTATGTCGTTATTCTTCCAGAATTTTCGCTTCGGCGACACATAACCGTGCAGCGCGGTCGCCCGCCCCAGATAGACGCCCTTGATGATGCCTGGACGGTTCACAGCTTGCGAAACCGCCTGGCGAAATAGCTTGTTGTTAAACCAGCCAAACTTCACCGGGTCGATAAACGGCTTGCCATCTTCACTTTTGCCAGGGTTGAGATTAAACCATACAAAGTTCGTACTGTTGGATGGGCCAAGGTCCTCGACCTTATAGCCCTGGCGTTTGCCGCCACGCTCGATCCACGTCACGTTATCAGCCGCAATGCTTTCGAAGTCAGTCAGTCCCTGAGCAAAGGCCACATTGCTGGCGCCTACGTCGGCCACAATTTTCGTGATAATGTGGTCGATGTAGGGCAAGCGTTCACCGTTGGGATTCACCTTCCAGTAGTTTGGATTGCGCTTGAGCACGATGCGCTCACCCGGGCGGTAGGCTTCGAGAATGAATGGTCCGCTGCCGACAATTTTCCAAGGCTCGTTGATGGCAGTGTTGATGCTCCACTGATCAAGGAGCGATCCATCTTCGACAAACGGCTGCAGCGCATGCTTGGGCAATATCTCCATGCCGCCGCCAAAGAGCAGGAACGGCGCGTAAACCTCGGGCACGGTCAACTTCACCGTGTAATCGTCGATCTTTTCAGCCTTGGGCTCCTGTCCATTGACCAATTGGAAAAACGCTGAGCGTGTGGGAAAGCGATAAACCGGACCTCCCGACTCAGGGTCGGTTTTGGGCGCGCCAGTGGCCTCATCGGTTTCCTTCGCGTAAATCGTATCCCAAGTGAAAACGACATCGTCCGCCGTCAACGGGTGACCATCGCTCCAAGTGACTCCCTTGCGCAGATGGAACGTGTATTCCAGATTGTCTTCGGAGATGTCCCATGACTTGGCTAACTCCGGAATGACTTCACCAGTAAACGGATCCAGACTGATCAAGCTCGATTGCATCCGATTGATGATCGCGGAAGATGACTGGTCTTCGCTAATAAGCGGGTTGAGCGTGGCAATGTCACCCGGAGTCGTCTCCACCAACAGCGCGCCATATTGCCCAATGGAGAAATTCTCCACCTTCGCCTCCTCGGGTATCGCAACCACCTCTATCGCTGGCTCGACTTGAACATCGGGGTCGCCACAGCCTGCCAGCAAAGCCAGCAGACCAAATAAACCACTGATGAATCGTACCTTGTTCAACGTCGCCCAAAGAAACGACCCTTACGCATAAAGGCAAGTAAACGCTGCGAGTTTCATGAGCAAGCCGAAGGCCGCTGATTATGGTTTCAGAACGCCGGAGTGGCCAGAAACGAGCGTTTTTCGCATACTGACTCCCATCCCCTTACTCGTTGCGCTACGCGTCAACGAATCGTGCTAACCCCGTATAACATCTATGTTTGCATCTACCCGTGATCTACTTCGCCGGGTGCCGTTGTGGCTCGGCTCGGCCAGTCTCGCGCTCAGCGCCGTCGCTGCCCCACCCGCCAACTACGAGCTCATCTTCGAAGACGAATTTACCGGCGCTTCGCTCGACACCTCCATCTGGCGCATCGATGAAGGCGCCCGCAAAGACGCGATCAACGTCGCCGATTCGCTCGAAGTCGCCAACGGTCAACTGACCATCACCACCTGGACTGAGGACAACCAACCAGGCACGGCCAACGACGTCCACCACACCGGCCTCATCACCACGAACAACGGCTTCCTGCATCCCTTCGGCTACTTCGAGGCCAGCATCCGCTTTGATCAGGGAGATACTGGCGCGTGGCACGCCTTCTGGCTGATGCCCGGCGGCAGCACCCCTATCTGGGGGACGCCCGACGCCGAAACGGGCGCCGAAATTGACATCATCGAATACCGCCACACGCGCAAAGCGACGCCCATCGATCTCACTGGCGACATGCACTGCGCCCTCCACTGGAACGGCTACTACGGCGGCCACCAAAAAACTGGTTCCGATCCCGACCCGCAACCCCTCAGCGGCGCTTCGCTGATGGATGGCCAATTCCACACCTATGCCGTGCTCTGGACACCCACGAAGTACGAGTTTTATTTCGACGGGACGAAGGTTTGGGAAACGACCAACGGACTTTCCTTCGCCTACTCCAACATCATCCTGAGTTCCGAAGTAAAGAGCAACGTCAACTGGGCCGGCGTCACCCCCGAGGACGGCTATGGCGCGAAAGGCGCGAGCACGAACCCGAAGTTCACCGTCGAGTATGTGCGCGTTTATAATCTGAAAGACAGCGCCTCCGGACAGGCCGCCTTTAACAGCGACGCCATTCCCGGCACGCTCGAAGCCGAAAACTTTGACGTCGGCGGCAAAGGCGTTGCCTACTACGATAAGTCCGACAGCGGCCCAGGCACAGACACTGCTTACCGCACTGGTGAAGATGTCGACATAGACAGCGACGCCTCCGCCAGCAACGGCTACTACATTTCTGAGCCCAACGTCAACGAGTGGCTCGAATACACCATCTCCACAACGCAACCCGGTTACTACAGCGCCTCGGTCGACATCGCACGTGTGCAGGACACCAGCGACAGCGCCGACAACGGCATGATGCTCTTTTACGCCAACGGCGAGGAACTCGGCCTCAATCGCACTGATGACACTGGCGGCTGGACAAGCTTTGCAACGCAAAGCATCCCGTCGTATCTCTACCTGCAAAGTGGCGACACCTTCACCGTGCGCTTCGAAAACAACCGCGACATCAATTTCGACGCCATTCACTTCGACTACCTCGGCACCAAGGCCGACGCCCGCGAAGGTGAATCCGCCACGCTCAGCGGCCCCACCATCATCGGCTCCGACCTCTGCTCAGGCAACCAGTTCATTTCAGGCTTCGGGTCGACCAGCACGGTCCACACCGCGCAGTTTGACAACGTAGATGGCTTCGATGACGGCGGCGAGGTCACCATGACGCTCCGCTACAGCTGGTACAACACCAACGTCAACAAAACCACCGGCGTGAAGGTGAAGGTCAACGGAGTCTACGTGCAAGACAACGGCAGCGATCTGCTCATCCCCTTCGCCAACACTGGGAGTTGGAATCATTGGCAGAACATTACGGTCACGCTGCCAGGCATGCTCGCTGGCGCCAACAACACCGTGATCCTTGAATCCAACGCCATCAGCAACCAAAGCATCCGCGTTGACTCGGTGATCTTCAGCCGCGACGAAGCGCTGCCCCCCACCGGCGGCCAAACAACCACCATCGAAGCGGAAGACCCGGCCAACATCATGCTCGGAGCCACGGGCAACGAAGCCTACGTCGCCACTCACGCCAATGCCTCCGGCGGAGCCTACGTCAACGGCCTCAACAAGTCCAATGCCGGCGTCGAATTCCCCAACGTCGCTGCGGGCAGCGGCCAAGCCACGGTCACCATCTACTACGCCAACGGTTCTGGCGCCACGACGAACAAAGCGCTCGAAGTCAATGGCGTCTCGCAAGACGTGACCTTCCCGGTCACCTCTTCGTGGACGGATTTCACCGGCTCAGTCCAAGCCACCGTCACCCTCACGGGTAACGACGACATCAAAATCTATCGCAAGCACAACGATGGGACGGACGGCGCAGCCCTGCGCCTGGACACCATCGTCATTGAAACTGCGGCCACAGCCACCATCGATGAATACACCGAAGCCGAGGGCCTGGAATTCGGGCAAGCGATCCAAGGTACACACGCCAGCGCCTCCAACGGCGCCTACGTGGATCGCTTCAACAAGTCCGCCTCCGGCATCGAGTGGACCGTCACCGCGCCCACCGACATGCAAGCCACGCTGACCATCGGCTACGCCAATGGCTCCGGCGCGGACTCGCTGAAGATGCTCAACGTCAATGGAACAGACACGCTGTTGACCTTCCCCATAACAAGCGGCTGGAACGACTACACCGGCGTCTTCCAAATAACCGTCGACCTTCAAGCGGGCAGCAACTCCATTAAGCTCTGGCGCGACGGCGCAGGCATCGACTCACTGCGCGTTGACTGGCTCTCCCTGGCGAACTAGCAACAGCATTTTTATCCCCCGGATAAACATCAAAGGGACGCGGCAGCTTCGGCTGCCGCGCTTTTTTTGAGTGCCAATCCGCCCCGCCAACGTGTAGTCGATTAACAGAACTTCAGTGCTTGTCATGGAACGCCATTGAAGTTGTTTTATCAGCTTATGGTTGTAAAACTGAAGACACTCAACGGCTCATACTTTTACAAACGTTTAAAAAAGCTCAGCAAAAGCGACGACGAGGTGAATCAGCTCCTGGTGATCGTTACCGAAGTCACGAAGAATGCAGCCTACCTCAGCGAAAAGGTCGTTGAGCACATGCCGCTCTACACCAACCACAGCGAGCCTCATTTCCTCAATGTGCTCTACTGGATGGAGCAGCTCCTCTCCGAAGACACCCGCAGCAAACTCTCCCCGCTGGAGTGCGCGCTGTGCATCCTCGCCGCCTACCTGCACGACCTCGGCATGTGCCTGCCGCCAGAGGAAAAAACCAAAATTTACTCCACTCAGGAAACCAAGGAACGCCTGCACTACGAACAGCTCAAGGCGACCTTCGTCGAAGAGCGCCGTCTGGCCGAGCGCTACGCCAAGTCGGATGACCCCGCCCAGCAGGAGCACGCCCGGTTGATCGAGGCGTTCCTCCTCTCAGAATACATTCGCCGCACCCATGCGACGGACAAGCCCCTCTCGCGCAAACGGCTAACCCGCCACCTAGAGGAACTCAAGAACGCCGCGAACATCCAGGCCTTCCGGTATCGAGAGGAAGATTTTGAAGAGCCGCTCCTCAATATCCTGATTAGCCATAACCAAAACGTTGACTGGCTAACGAAGCAATATGCGCCGAACAAACGTCTGGAAGAATCCGACATCCTGCTCACGCTGGATGGTGAGCAAGCAAACCTCATTCTGCCGGGTTTATTGCTGCGACTCGCAGACATCATCGACTTTGATCGTTCTCGCACGCCACGCATCTATTTTCGGAACCTTGGCCTGGATGGCTTACAACGCGCACCGGGAGCATCAGTCAGCCGAGCCGAATGGGAAAAGCATTTAGCCATCAGCAGCATTGATTTTAAGCTCGCCAGCCAATCCAAGTACAACCTCGTCACGTTGACTTACCATGCGAACGCCTGCCCCAGCCCTATTGTCGAGAAAGGCATTCGCGAATTCATCGAACTCATCCGACAGGAATCCGCTGCGGTTGAAACAGAATGGCGCGCCATGCTCCAAGCGCTCTCAGACCATCAAAAGCGTTACGAGCATCAGTTCCCAGCCAAAGTGGAGCCTATCATCAAGGCCGCGAAACAAGGCGGCGCCCCTTGCTACTACTACGAGAACATCGAGTTCAAGCTCGACCAGGAGGAAATCATGCGCCTGCTCATGGGCGTCAACCTCTACACCGATCCATCGCTGTGCATTCGCGAACTGCTCCAAAATGCCCTCGACGCGATCCAAATGCGCGTCCGGCGCCTGGAGTATCAAGCAAAGGCCAAGGATCAGGCAAGGCTCTCATCGATTGAACCAACCGATGGCTATCTAGAAAAGCCGCACGTAACCCTGAACTATGGCGAACAGGACGGACAGGAATACATCACCGTCACAGACAATGGCTGCGGCATGACCAAGGATCAGATCATACGCTACTTCACCAATATTGGCAAAAGCTATTACCAGTCATCCGAGTTCAAAAGTGAGGCCAGCGCCTTCCGCAAAGAGGGCATCCTGACCACGCCCATCTCTCAATTCGGCATCGGCATCCTGTCCTGCTTCATGCTGGCGGACCGCATCGAGGTCCGCACCTGCCCCGGCAAAGCCGACTCAGCCCCCAACCAACCCCGCTCTGCCTACGACTTCACCGTGTCCGGCCCCGGCAGCCTCTTCTGGATGCGCGCCGGCACCCGTGATAAGCAGGGCACCGAGATTACTTTGTGGTTGAAATCCACGGTCAAGCTGGCTGAAGCGGATACAGAGGAGCGTTTGAAGGCGCTCAGGCATGAGTTTGGGTATCAGGAGCGAGGCTATAATGATAAGGAAGACCTACCTGCCTACCTGCAGAGTGGCGAATCAGAGCGACGCGAATCCATGCTGGTCGACCCTGCGTTCATTACGGCGCGCTACCTGGTCTGGCCCATCTGTCCAATCCAAGTCAAAGATGACCGCGAAGCAGATGAGCTGTTCATCATTGATGATCGATTTCACTGGGATAAGCTCAACCCCATCGACCCACAGGGTCTCATCGAAGCAGCAAAGAAATTCAACCAACAGCCAGAGGAAATCGGCACAGTTCACTGGCGCTGTTGGGACTGGGTGGACACGGAGGCCACCGGCAGCCGCATTCGCTTGGCCTTCCCCAGTAATCGCCCCAAGCCTGAGCCTAAAGAGAAAAGCGGTCTCCCCCAAGAGCCAAACCTAAGCCCCGAAGAGCTGGAGAATGAGCCGGACAAGCTGCCGCTCTGGATCATTCAGCATTTGGTGAAAGGCAAAGCAACAGACCAATGTCTGTCAAATGGTATCTTCGTTGCCGATACAGAATCCATCGAAGATGACCTCCCCGCTTCCAGCCATCTTGGCTCCATTCTGTGGGTGGACTTACGTGGAGCGTGTGCACCCGAGCTCTCCCCCGACCGTAATCAGATGCTAAAGCCCTGGTCCTCTCCACAGGCGTATGACGAAGCCATCCAGCAGTTGTTCTCTCGTTGGCTGAGTGATGCATTCAATTTGGCTAGCAGTCAGGCATCATTGGCCAATTTTCTTTCCCTAACCAACCGCAGCGCCGCCCTATACCTCCCACGGGCATGGTTTGATCCATCCATATCAGCAACCGTCAACGAATGGGGCCCCCGTTTGAATGAAAATCTAAGCGACCTAACACTGATTTTCGTCAACGACACACTTAACATTGAGATTTCGTCTCGAGACCGAGACCCAGCCCGAGCCCGAGGCCGAGACCTAACCCTAGCCCTAGCCCTAGCCCTAGCCCTAGACCGAGACCGAGACCTAGACCAAAACCTAGCCCTAGCCCTAGACCTAGACCGAGCCCAAAACCCAGCCCTAGACCGAGCCCTAGACCGAGCCCTAGACCGAGCCCTAGACCGAGCCCTAGACCGAGCCCTTCAGTTCGGAGACTACGGAAATCACCCGATGGGTTCGATGCTCAACGAAGCTTTTTTCCCCTCACTGAAGCAGAGCTGGCCGCTGCTCGCATTGAGTGCATTAGATGGGGAGGCCCACTGGGGATACCTGAAAGCCCCTGCCCACATCCTTTTCCAGAAAGAGGCATGGAACGAATTTCAAGTCAGCAAGCACTCTACTGGCTTGGAAACCAAACTCGAACCAATCGCTCAAAACCGGTATGATTGGATCTTCCCCCTAACCGTCATCCCCTTGGGTGCGCTTCGCTCCATCGCCTTATCCCACAATAAGTACCGCTGGCTCCGCGCCATGCTGACGCTGCCGTTCCTCTATCTCAATGGGCAATTGTTCCAAGAATCGCTGTCCAGACTGAAAGAGAAAATCCCCCTCCACCAGATCCACGCCCTGTTCCCAGAAGAATCTCTCTGGACCAAAGCTTTCGACGACTGGACTGATGAAGACATGAACCAGCGCTGTAAGTCCATTCTCTGGGATATGGATGAGGCGAGACTCTACTTTGCCCAAGGCGTGCAGCCAAAGTATCAGATGAAAACCATCGGCACGCCGGAGGAGGAATACTTCACCGAGATAGAGCGCAAGCAGGACAAAAAGGACGATTGAGTTCCTCTCGTGGACTTAGGCTGTGTTCGAAAATGCAAAAAAGCTATTTCAACAGGTGGAGCCCGGTTCCCTACCGGGCTCCACCTATTAGAACTGACTCTGGTGGCGCAATCCACTGCTTTATTCTGACCGGAAACACAGGTGGATTGTAGTCCGAAGCGCAGAAGGGTTGTGACCAAACCCAGTAGTGGATTGAGGGGAAGCGACGGCGATGCTTCCAATAAGTGTCGGCGACACTTCGACGGAGAGTCGGCGACGCTTCGATTAACAGTCGCCAATGCTTAGTCGGCCCAGGCCATATAACCAATGCGAGCTTCTGCACTACAGAACGCACGCTCCGGGTAAACATTGGAGCCAGATTTCATGTAAAGAATCATGTCAGATAATGCCGGGTCGGGCAAACGAAAATCAGCAAAAAGACGGAATAAACTACGGCTACAGCGTTAAGGCAGCTTCAGTTTCACCGAACATATTTTGCCCGCCTCGATGGTGACCAACTCGACGGCAAAGGCAGCCGCGTCGGCATCGATGGCCATGGCAGTCGTCACATACCGAATCCACGCCTTGGAAACGCCAAAGAGCTGAGCGGGCGCCCCCCCCCCCCCCCCAGAATAGCAAGAATCCACGCCACAATTATATTCTCCTGCTTTTGGGCTGCCAGGGGGTAAAAGACCGCTGCGCCAATTCCCAATATGGCGGAGAATGCACATAGCATTAGGCCAAAAAACTTTTGCTGCGGTTTCGATTACTTAATCCAGATTTAAATCAAGGATATTTAACCACTAATATTTACAGCATGCATTGCTTGGAATACGCCATTTGCGAGGTAAGGTTCACTTACCTGTCTTAACCACACTCACGCTACTATGGCACAACTACCGGTTATTATTCTGCACGGCTGGAGCGACGAATCTACCAGCTTCCAACCACTCGCCAAATATCTTGAAGATAACGGCATCATCACGACGCCGATCTACCTCGGCGACTACCTCTCCATGCACGACGAGGTGACGCTGCCTGATCTCGGCCGCGCCATGCAGCACGCCATCGCTGCCGCTGGCATCCCGCAAGATCGGCATTCGTTCGACTTGATTGTCCACAGCACGGGCGCCCTGGTCGGGCGCGAATACCTGCGCCAGATCTGCCGCGACAGCGAAGGCAAGCCCGACGCGACGCTGACGCCGATCCGGCGGTTTGTCTTCCTGGCGCCAGCCAACTTCGGGTCGCCGCTCGCCCACATTGGCAAGTCGATGATCGGGCGCCTGTTCAAAGGCTGGAAGTGGAATCGCCCGCTGGAAACCGGTAAGCAAGTGCTCAACGCACTGGAGCTTGCCTCGCCCTACAGCTCGCAGTTGGCGCTCGACGACCTATTCGACCCGGAGTTTCCCATTTTCTCTCCGGCCAATACGTTGGCCACGGTGATGGTCGGCACGGTCAGCTATCCGGAACGTTTTAAAAAGCTGGTGCACGAAAATGGTTCGGACGGCACGGTGCGTGTCTCCACGGCTAACCTCAACGCAGCGCATGTCAAAGTGCGCTTTACCGACCCCAGTCAGCCGCCGGAGTTTAAACTCTTTCCGCAGAACTGCCCTGAAATTCCGTTGGCGGTTTTTAAGCGCGACCACGCAAGCATCACGAACCCCACAGATCCGGTTCAAAAGAAACAGTATCAGGAAACGCTGCTTCAAGCCCTGAAGCTTGAGCCGGCCGACTATGACGCCCACCGCGACGCCTGCGTCCAGATAACTCAAGACACCTACGAGACCGGCGCGGCGGGGAGGAAGTTCAAGCCCCAGTATTTCCACCGCTACATGAACGTCGTCTTCTACGTGCACGACCAGTTTGGCGATGCGGTCGACGATTACTTCGTGGAGTTCTATCAGGAGGACGGCGACGACGATGACGAGGTCTTTGAAAAAGTTAACAGCGAGATACTGGAGCGGGTTCATGTCAATAAGGTCAGCAATGCGTGGCGCAGCCTGTATTTTGATATGGATGACATGGAGAAGCTGCTCGTGGAGCAGCAAGCGGAAGTCAGCATGAGCCTCGTTGCCGCTGCCATTTCAGAAATGATTGGCTACGCGAACCCGCCCGATCTGCCGGACGAAGGCGGCATCCGCGTCCTGAGCGATACCAACCGCACATTCTACTTCCCCAACCAAACGCTGATCGTCGACATCGAGATTACCCGCACTCAGTCCAACAAGGTCTTCTACCTGCAAAACTTCAACGGATAAACGACATGCGCGAAATCACATTGGAAACTCTTAAAACAGGCGGCGTCCTCCCCGAGAGCCAGCCGCCAGTTGCGCCGACAAGCGTCGTGAAGTTCCGCGTCGAAGCAGGCGAAACCCTGGAGAACCTGATCGAGCCACTGCCGGACCCGACCTCGGCGTCATCGAGGTTCCGCAAGGTTGGCGGATTCTGGCTCCAAAATAAAACCGCACCCATCGCATCCCTGGCCGACTTGAATCCCGGCAACCCGGCGCCCAACCCAGGTGATGAAATCGACGTGCATTTCGAGCACTTGCGCAACGTGAACGTCGAAGGTAAAGCCCTGTTCTACAACTTCGTTGGCCCCGGCGCGAAGTCCTGCTGGTATGCGCGCCCGAGCAATCCGCTCGACCTAGCCTCCAAGCTGCATGACCTCGCTTACGAAATCAACGGCCTACTCTTCGTTGGTGAGAGTCGCCCGGAAGCGGCTTGGTCCCGCCTGGCAAAAGCGGATTACATCTTCATGCGCATGATCGAGCGTATTCGCCACGACCAGTTGGACTATGCCTTCATTGCGAACATCGCTGAGTGTCAATTTCGCGCGGACGAACGCTATTTCCGCAAAGGCGACCGTTTCATCAATCCCATTCAAGCGCTGCCCAAAGACTGGCTGATGATCCCTTACGACCGACTCTCTACCCGCCCCTCGATGCGCGTTAAGGCACGTCGCAAGAAACACAAGTCCACTCAGCAAACTATCGTCGTGCCGGATTACACCGCGCTAACACTCGATGACCAGATATGGCCTGATCGCACCGTCAACCCCTGGCGTGAATCCGTTTCCGATGTGATGAGCCTCACGATCTTGAATGAAATGGAAGCGATCGACGACACTACCGGCCGCAAAAAAGTTAGGAAAACCGCCTGGACCAAGCTGATCTCGCTGAAGGATATGGAATAATGACAAAAGCGCTTAATCCAGCCACTGCTCCGGAAAAGTTCACCCAGCGCATCATGCCCGGTGGGGCTCCAACTGAGGTCCAACTCAGCTACCGCGTTTTTTTATGAGGCGCGGTGAGCATCCAGCACAAGATCAGTCAGTAAGCCATCTCGCCCTGACACTTCATTATCCAGGCCATCCAGTAAAACAGACTCGATGTGGCGCATCAGCCCAACATGCGGCGCCGCATCAGCCTCACAGGCGTACTCTTCTTCGCTTACTTTGCACCGCAAAGTAAACTTACCACTGTCTAAATTATCCGTGCGAATCTCGCCATCGACTCCGGATAAAACCAAGCGATCGACAAAACTTTGCGATGCAAAGTTTCCGAGGATCACACTCTGTGCGTCACTGGCGTATCCCACCTGCATGGTCGCCAAGTCATCCATCAGCGAATCAGCATGCACACGGCGCTTGGCCCCAGACATGCGAATCGGTTGGCCCAGAAATGCATTCAATAAATCAATGCGGTGGGAGAGAACGTCGACAAACAAACCACCACCGGATATCTGCGGATCGATCCGCCAGCCGTAAGCCTCCCCGGAACGATACGGCATCGCATACTCGGCTTGACCATGCACCAGCTCACCCAATACGCCATCGGCGATCAACTTGCGCATCATAAGCACATGCGGATGAAAGCGCCGATAGTAGGCCACAAACAGCTCAACCCCCGCACGCTCACAAGCGTCGATCATCTCTTCAGAGTCTGCCGCAGTCATGCCCATCGGCTTTTCCACCAGCACGTGGCGCCCGCTCTCGGCTGCGGCAATCACGTAGTCTCTATGGCTACTCGGCGGTGTGGCGATGTAGACGATGTTAACCCCTGCGCAGTTCAACACCTCGGACGCATCGGCCGTACGCAGCGGTACATGATTGGCGTCTGCAAACGGCGCTAGCTTCGCGACATCGCGTCGCATAACAGCCGTGATGCGACTGCGCGGACATCCCATGATGGATGGTCCACTTTTCTTTTCCACCACATCACCACAACCAATGATTCCCCAGCGTAGCTCATTCATGGGGACTTACTGTAGACATTTCATCCCCACAAGCAACCTCCTTGCCGCAGAATCGAAAGCACATGACGGAGTGTTAATAAAAGAGCCGCCGGTCGAGGCTGCGGTACTGAATAGCCTCCAGCAGATGGACCGTGTCAATGGACGCAGCGCCCGCCAGATCGGCAATCGTGCGGGCCACTTTAAGAATGCGATCGTAGGCGCGCGCGCTCAGCTTGAGCTCCTCCATCGCCTGCTGCAATAAATCACCTTGCTCCCGATTGATCGCGCAATGCTGGCGAATCTGCCGATGGCTCATGCGAGCGTTGCAGGCCGTAAGACGACTGCCGTTCTTGTCCGAAAGAAAACGGCGACTCTGCAAGGCCCGGGCTTCCATGACGCGCTCTCGCATCACCTCTGAACTTTCGCCCTTTTGCGCCGAGCGCAGTTCCTCAAAAGTAAGCGCTGGCGCCTCGACATGCAGGTCGATGCGGTCCAGCAATGGACCCGAAATCCGACTACGGTAGCGCTGAATCGTCGTCGGATTACAGCGACATTCGTGGCGGTTGTCGCCAAGGTAACCACATGGGCACGGATTCATCGCCGCCACAAGCATCAGTGCGGCAGGGAGCGTGACCTTGCCTGCACTACGAGAAATGGTCACATCGCCATCTTCCAAAGGCTGGCGCAACACCTCAAGCGTGGAGCGCTTAAACTCCGGCATCTCATCGAGGAATAACACCCCGTGGTGCGCGAGGGAAATTTCGCCCGGGCCGGGATTTGCCCCACCGCCGATTAGCCCCACGTCGCTGATCGTGTGATGCGGCGAGCGGAACGGGCGCGCAAAGCAGCGGTTCTCATCCTTGAGGCTTACGCCCGCCGCCGACTGCACGGCCAGGATTTCCAAGTATTCATCGAGCGAGGGCTCGGGCATGATCGTCGGAATGCGCTTGGCGATCATGCTCTTGCCGCTCCCTGGAGGTCCAACCAACAGAAGGTTATGCCCGCCTGCGACGGCGATCTCCACGGCGCGGCGAACCGTGTGCTGCCCTTTAACTTCGGAGAAATCAATCCAGTGCGCCGCGTCTGGCGGCTGTCGAAACGGGCTCTGCTGGGAATCAAGCGGCTGCACGCTGAGTTCGCCCTCGATCAGGCGAACAGCTTCGTCGAGCGAGCGGATCGGAATCACCTCCACGTCTTCCACGAGCGACGCCTCCTCAGCTGACTCCGGCGGGAGGATGACCCCGCGCTTGCCCGTTTGCCGGGCCAACATCGCCAGCGCCAAGCCGCCGCGAATCGGCCGCACGCCACCAGAGAGGCTCAACTCACCCGCAATGATGTATTGGTCCAGCACACCAGCCAGTTTCTCGTCGCCAATCTGCCGGGTGGCGCCGAGCATGCCCAGCGCAATCGGTAAGTCATACAGTGGACCCTCTTTGCGGATATCGCCGGGCGCCAAGTTGATCGTGGTGCGCGTTTCCGGGTTTTTAAAGCCGGTGTTGCTCAGCGCGGAGCGAACGCGGTCGATGGACTCCTTCACCGCCGAATCGGGCAGCCCCACCATAAACACCTTGGGATCGCCATGCTCCCCGGCGTTAACTTCCACCTGGACGGGATGCGCATCGATGCCTAGCAGGGCGCCGGAATGTATGGTAGCGAGCATGACACGGTTTATTACTACGCACACTGAGTCCATCAAGCAATAACTTCGCAGATAAATGCCCGCAAACCAAACGAGAGTTAGTTTTAGCTATTCTCAGATTGGCGCAAGCAGCCTTAGCATGGTCATATTTCACGCAGGTCAGAGTGCGAACATCTTGGCCTTTCCTAAGCACTGTAAGATCGATTCGCACCTCTGCTTCCGGGATATAGAGCCAATTTTCGGCATTATCCCTGTAAGACCGACCAACTCACTTTGCGGATAATCCGCCCCCGCCCTGCCGGTATTCGCGCGGGCTGCGCCCCATGATCTCTCGAAACCGACGGTTAAAATTGGAGAGATTGTTGAAGCCCGTCGCAAAAGCAATTTCAGCAATGGAATCCTCGCTACCGAGCAGTTGAGCGCATGCGCCGGCGACACGCAGCTCGTTCAAGTGCTGATGAAAAGCACGACCGCTCTGACGCTGGAAAAAGCGACTAAAGGCCTGCGGAGACATATTTATCCACCCCGCAACCTCCGCCTGAGTGAGGGTTGCGTCCGCAAGACGCTCCTCTAATTTCTGGAGGACATTATTCAGGCGCGGGTCGAGACCTGAACTGCGACCACCCGAGACGGGAGTCGAATTCAACTGGTGACGCTTCTTCTGCAGAGCCAAACGCTCCAGCAACTGCAATAGCAGCCCAAGGGGCATATCCCCAGGTGCATGCTTTTCGATTCGGCGCAGATATTCCGCACAACGCTCAGCCGTTTTCCCGGTAAAGATCAAACCGTGCTCAGACTTTGAAATCAGCTCATTGATACGTCGACTCTCGGGTAAGCTCCAAAATGCATCTCCCCAAAGCGACGGTCGAAAATGCAGCACAGACCACTTTGCCCCGGTTCGCTGGCTGGGAGCAGACCCATAGGCATGCGGCAAGTTCGAACCAAGCATTACCAGCTGCCCCGCGCGGTACTGACAGATTGCGCGCCCCGCGTGGAGGATACCCTCGCCTTTTTCGATCCAAACCAGCTCAACCTCGGGATGAAAGTGCCAATGAAAATCAACACATGCTTTCTCAAAGCCTGCCGCCTTCAAGCCGAAGTGCCCGGAAGGCAGTAGCTCTAATTGAGGTTTTTTTGACATCGAATTTAAGTCCCCGCAGATCTCTTTTTATAGATACAGTGAAGCGTTAGTCAAAAGGCAATCACGCAATTCTACGGGGTCACTCCAGGTCAACGGGTTAACTGAGTATCAGTATTTTGCAAGTCAAAGGAAGACGAATCCGGCTCGCATCTTTATACTACCGGAGAATGCACCGTTCTAATACCAAACCAATCGTGCTGGCGGCAGCGGCACACCCAGATGACATCGAGTTCTGCTTCGCTGGCACGCTACTCCTACTCAAGGAAGCCGGATGCGAAATACACATGTGGACTCTGGCCAATGGCTGCTGCGGTGACATGACCCACCCTCGTGAAGAGGTTGCCAAGATGCGTTGGCAAGAATCTCAAGACTCCGCCAAAGTCGCTGGCGCCATCCCCCATGAGCCCCTTTTTGACGATTTATCCGTGTTCTACGACCGTGAGTCCATCGCCAAAGTCAGTGCGGTCATTCGAGAAATACGCCCAACGATTATCCTGACGCACTCGCCGCAGGACTACATGGAGGACCACCAAAATGTCTGCCGCCTAGTCGTCACAGGCGCCTTTAGCCGCGGGATGCCCAATCATATAACAAGCCCTCAGCGACCGGTTTACGATGAGCCTGTCCGCGTCTACCATGCTGCTCCGCATGGCCTCCATGACGGCCTTGACGAACCTTTCAAGCCAGACTTCCTCGTCGACATTGAGTCCGTACTCATGACCAAGCGGAAAATGCTGGAATGCCACAAGAGCCAACAAGGCTGGTTGCAGGAAACCCAAGAAATGGATGCCTACATCGAGGATATGGTATCGATGGCGCGCGCCATGGCCGACCGCGACACATGCAATGCCATCTATGCTGAAGGTTGGCGCCGCCATTCCCATCTCGGCTTCTGCGTGCCCGCCTACAATCCACTTCCTCTGCTTCTGGCGAAGCATCTTTATCCATCCAAAACGACAACCATTGATGCTGTTAGCATTTAAAAATCTATGAGCCGACCAATAAGCAAACTAGCCGAAGGCTGGTGGGACTACACCACGCTAAATCCTGAACTTCTGGCAGATGCAGCCATGCTCACCGCAAAAGATCTGGTTCAGCTATCACGCCCTGGTTTCACCGTATCGATTTACGAAACGCCGCAAGAATTCTATTCCGCTCAAGCGCTGGAATACATCTCTGCATGGCAACAATCCACGCCCGATAATCCAGCGGGTATCTGCGGACCCATTGGACCGACAGAGCAACTTCCCATCGTTGCTCAGATGGTCAATGCGCTGGAGCTCAACTTGAAAAAGAAAGAGGCGCACTTCTGGGGTATGGATGAATGGGTCGACGAAAACGACGTGCCTGTCGATGCCTCTCATCCACTTTCGTTTGCCAGATGCGATAATGAACTCTGCTTTGACCGCATCAAGCCGGAGCTAGCGATTCCCGAAGCCAATAAGCACTTCCCGAGTGGCGAGCTATCCTCCTACGCCGAGAGCTACGACTCCATACGCTGCGTCTTGATGCAAGGCGGCCAAGGCGAAATCAAGCATTGGGCCTTTAACGATCCGCTGCCTCGAACGGGCGACTACCAGGACGAACCACCAACACCAGAAGAATACCTGGCAATGGGCACACGCGTCGTTGGCCTGCATCCTGTGACGATCATGCAGAATGCGCGCACCTCCGGCGGGGGTAATGTATCACTCGTCCCAGTGCGCGCCTGCACGGTCGGCCCACGTGAAACCTGGAAGTCCGAAACCGTCAGCATTTGGCATCCAGGCCATCACGACAATCCATTCGGGATTCGCCTGACTGCCCTGATGATTTCAAAAGGCATCTGCGATAGCGCCGTCCCCATGTCACTCTTGGCCAAGCACCAGAATGTTCGCTTTAGCTACCTACGCAGTGGGATTGGGAACGTCGAAGTCGAAATGCACTAACACCCGACCTTAATAGCGATTAACAAGAGCCAACACTGAAACGCATAGACACCACTCGCAGCAAATTCACTGCGGGTGGTTGGCCTCTCATCGTTACCAAATAACCACTCCCCGTTTCTAGCATGTCGCTAAAGACTCTCGATCAAAAGCTGAAGCACATAGCCAATGGCTCGAACAGCTTTGAAGAT
Organism: Cerasicoccus frondis; assembly: GCA_031296915.1. Lineage (GTDB taxonomy): Bacteria > Verrucomicrobiota > Verrucomicrobiia > Opitutales > Cerasicoccaceae > Cerasicoccus > Cerasicoccus frondis. Next base: position 106,995 of record JAVDPC010000002.1, read on the forward strand.
TTCATCATCGCAGATGCCAAAGATGCCGACATGGCATTTGGCATCATGGCGCCTGGCCCTAATCGAGCCGGCCACTGCCCACATGGCTTTGATGCCACGCAAAAATGCTACAAAACACTGGCGGACTACCAATCCCAGATCCGCGATGTTATCAAGCAGAAGATTGTAGACATCGTACTGCTTTCGGCGTCCAACCTGGAGATTCTGGGCATCGAAGAAGGCCTATTTAAAAACTCCCCGATCACTCCCGCCGCTCGCGCAAACGACACGACCGACGTATGGGCAGTACGTGGTGGCGTCTATTCCAAGCAGCCCTCCCGCCATTTCCGCACAGCGACCATCGACCATATTAAATACGGCAGGATGGAATCGCATTACGGTCGCCCCTACCAAGGGGCCGATCTGGGCCTCTACTCAGTAACCTTCACGAATAATCTGGATTGGGACTACGCCGCCCTGGAGGCCTTCCATGACTTCCGACTTGAAGCAGAGAAAAAGAATTTCCGCTACTTTCTCGAAGTCTTTAACCCAAACGTGGATCCCGGCTTTGAGCCCGCACAAACGGGCAGCTTCCTCAACGACAGCATTATCCGCTGCCTTGCTGGCGTGACCAAAGTCGGGCGCCCGCTCTTTCTAAAGATCCCTTACAATGGACCCGGCCCACTCGAGGAACTTGTGAGCTATGACAGTAATCTGGTCGTAGGCATCCTCGGCGGTAGCGCCGGCACCACATTAGATGCCTTTCAATTGATTCACGACGCCAGTAAATACGGCGCCCGCGTAGCCCTCTTCGGACGCAAGATAAACCTTTCCGAAAACCCGCTGCTGTTCATCGAGATGCTGCGCCGCGTTACGAACCGGGAGCTGACACCCAAAGATGCGGTGCGCTTCTATCATGATGCGACTTCAAAAGCCGGAATACCACTCGCCAGAAGTCTTCAAGACGATCTCGAGCTAACCGATACGTCGCTTAGCTATTCACCATAGGAGACCCCATACACATGACTCACACAGAACTAGCTAAGTACATTCGTGAGCAAAAGCATCGGGTCCAGAAGCTCCCCGTCATCACCGGGTTCGATGGGTTTGTCGACGAGCTGATTTCTGTCGTCAATCAAAGACATTCCCTGACGCACTTCCAGCGAATCGAAACCATCGAAAACTTCAGCGAGACCATCGGAGCAGCCGCTGGTCACAGCAGTTTAAGAGAAATTGTGGTCAAGACCGTAGACCCGGGTGGCTGCGCGATCAATCTCGGTGATGGCCTCGCTGAATTTGGCATTCCCGTGTCCACTTACGCAACCGTGGGCGAGCCCATCCACTCTGCCTTCACGGACTATTCGCAGAAAGTCCAGCTCACGAGCTGGGGAAGAGCACCCGGCAAAACACTGGCCTTTGAATTTGCTGACGGCAAGTTGATGTTTAGCTCCGTCAGCCACCTGCAAGAGTTCACGCCAGAACGCCTAAGGCACTATTTGAAAGACGGTCATTTCTTTGAGAATTGCTATATCGCGGCGTATATTGCCATTACCGATTGGACGCTATTCCCACACATGACCGACTGCTGGGAATTCTTATTGGAAACCGTCTTTTCCAAGCTCGAACATACGCCAAAGATTTTCTTTGATTTAGTGGATCCGTCCAGCCGATCCGTGGAAGACATCAAAAAGATGCTCACGGTTCTCACGCAGTATAGCGAATATTGCCACGTCACTTTAGGGTTAAACCAGAACGAGATAAATGTGCTCAGCAGCCTGACCAACGGCCGCATCATGAAAGCCAAATCTCCCGAGGATGCCCTCGTCCAGGCTCAAGATTTACAGTCCAAGCTAAACATTGACGCCGTCATTGTGCATTCGCTGCGCTACGCCGTAGGTTGCGAAGGCGACCAGACAGCATCCATGAATGGCCCCTACTGCGAAAAACCGGTGAAGTCCACTGGAGCAGGAGACCGCTTTAACGCAGGCTACATTCTTGGCTGCCTCATCGAATGCTCACTTGCAGATCGCTTAACTTTGGCGACGGCCACCTCGGGCTATTTTGTGCGGCAGGCGAAGAGCCCTACGATTGAGGAACTGGCCCAGTTCATTGAGACCATGGCATCAAGTTAAAAAATCAATCAGCTGCAAAAAAATAACCAGCAGCATCGACCACGCTAATGCTAATTCCGTGTAAATAAACACAAACCCAAGCGGCATACAAATAATATCAATACAGAACCAGCACACAGCCAAACAATGGCGCGAATTTTGCTATTACTTTTATTGGTAATATGGAACTAACGACCACATATGACGCATCTTCTTTTAGCGCAAACCACAGCGCTTCACGTCATCGTTATTTGCGCTCCACGAGACAGCAGGAATACATCATCCCGAGCCCTCGCATCGCACGGGACGGCTTATACATCAGCGAAGCCCTGATACTTGGGATTCGACAAGGCGCCATAGCCGCCAAACGCAATACGATCCCAGCGATTGCAACGCTCACGCTCATGCTCCTACTCACGATTGCCTACTACACAGTGCCAACCGTAGGCAACGCATTCGATGAGCTAAGTCGGATTAAAAAAGAAACCGGTCCCCTATTCGCATTTCTGGTATCAGGCACTTGCATCGGAATACTATCGGAGACCATGCGTGTGCTCACCACGAAGGATCGCTTTAGCGCAAAAACCAGCCTCCTAAATTTCCTCTTTCTCTTTTTAGCGTTCGGCATCCTCTCCAGCATCAAGGACCCAGTCTACTGGCTACTCTCAGAACAGTTCGGTGAGAACAATGCCCCCGGCACAATAATCAAGAAGGTCCTTTTCGACCAACTGGTTTGGACGGTGTTCATTGCCTGCCCGTATCAGTCATTCCTGTTCACCTGGAAAAGCCATCAATTCTCCTTTGATAACTTCAGGCTATCCTACCCAAATGCCTCTGAATTCCTGACGCGAAAGACCGTGCCCGTTCTCGTATCAAACTGGGTTTTCTGGGTGCCAATGATTACAATCATTTTCATCTTCCCTACCCGACTGCAATTGGTGGTGTCCATCATAGCCATCAGCTTGTGGGTCTGTATGCTGTCGATGCTTACCTCGTCTCCTAAAACAAAAAACGAAGCGAGGACATAGTATGTTCATTATCAACGAGGCAATCGCGCAGCATGCGCAAGGCATCAATTCCATAGGAGTCAACCAACGCTTCTATAGAACCAGAAACCGGTACAATCCCAGTGACTTTGCGCGGGCCGAGGCTCACGACATCCCCAAAGACACGCCGTACTGGGCAGAGATCATTGTCCGGGCCTTCAACAAGGGAAGCGATGCGATCAAACGCAGCTTGGCACCTGCGATACTTGTCTGGGGACTAATGGCGGCAATTGCCGCAGTCTACTACGGCATTCCAGCTTCGCACGCCTTCTTTATTAAGCTAGATGCACTACGCGCAAGCCTGGGAATTATGTTCCCGTTTCTGGGCATGGGCTTGTCTGTTGGCGTGCTGGCGGAAACCATGAAAGTGCTGTTCTCCCCAGAGCGCCGCTGGAAGAAAGAGAATACGATCACCGCAGGCTTTAATCTATTCATGTTCGGTGTGCTTGGCGTCACCCAGAGTTTCTTTTACGATGCTCAAACTTGGTTAATTGGCTCGGGCAACACCCCGCGTATCCTACTGGCGAAGATGCTCATCGACCAATTCATCTGGACAGTCTTCTTCGCCAATCCCTACCAGACACTGCTCTTCACCTGGAAGGAAAAGGGATTCAACACACGCCAGGTAATGAGCGAATTGCGCCCATTCAAAGTATTCTGGGGGCTACAGGTGTTGCCTGTCCTCATTACCAATTGGGCTTTCTGGATTCCGATGGTGCTGATCATCTATAGCTTCCCGACCACACTCCAACTCCCCCTGGTTATCCTCGCCGTAACCATCTGGGTGCTACTGCTAACCATTCTCACACAGTCGAAGGAAACGAAATGAATCAGCCATCCCCATCATCGAGAATGCCGACGGCGAAAAAGTCATTTATCGCGGTTGGGACAATCGTCGTGGACTACCATAAAGTAGTTAAGCATTATCCTAACGAACGGGCTAGCGCACGCATTTGCAAAGAGATACTCAGCACAGGAGGCGCGCCATTAAATGTCCTCATCAACCTGGCCAAGCTAGGCACCTCCTTCGAACTTATTCTAGCCGGACGCATTGGGCGCGACCTTGATGGGAAATTCATCATTGAGGAGTGCGACAAACACAACATCAACCATTCACAGATCACGCAGGATAAAGAGCTCAACACTGGCTATACCGATGTCTATACGGTTGAAAGCACCAGTCGCCACACCTGTTTCCACTATGATGGCGCTGGCCAGGCATTCTGCAGAGATGACGTTAGCATCGATGTGATCGAGAATGCGACCTGCCTCTTCCTCGGCTCACTGGGGGCCCTCGGCAAAATGGATGACAATGATCCGGAGATCGGCTGTTCCCAGTCCACGAAGCTGATACGCGACGCCAAGAAACGCGGCCTGATAACGATACTCGAATTTGCGCCACTGGACCACGGGACCACCATTCATGAATTTGCCGGCCCGCTAAAAGAGACCGACTATGTGATCATCAACGACCGCACCGCCGAAGTCATTACCGAGCAAGCGGTTTATGCCGAAGACAACTTCGACCCGGAACTCGCCCGTAAGGCCGCGCTAGAAATCCTTAAAATGGGCGTTCGCCGCGGCGTTATCATACAATCGAGCGCAAGCGCTATCTACCTCGGCGCTGACGATACCTTCATACACAAGTCTGGCTACTATTTGCCATGGAAAGAGCGCATAAGCTCAGCAGGCGTAGACCATGCCTTCTGCGCTGGGTTTATCAAAGGTCTACTTGAAGAAGATTCGATGACTGATTGCCTCAATTACGGGCTGGCTTGCTCAACTGTCTGCCGCCGCGATCTCACACCGTCTGGAGGTCTCAAAAGCCTGGATGAATGCCTAGACATTTGCAACAAGCTCAGACAACCCATCATGAGCTAGGAACCTCAACAAACGCGTCCGATGCCGACCATCATTCAGCCACTCAATAGAACTGCTAACTTAGCTAGCGTTTCCGATTAAGCTTTCGTCGCTAACACAGGACCGAGAGTTCGTCCATATAAGCTTAATCCATGAATTTAGTTAAAAAAGAAATTGCTTCGCTATAACTATTTTTAGTAATATCTAAACTTCTTAATTCCCCACCCCCTTTCCATCTACTCGATGGCCCAGAGGCGCTTGCCTTAGAAATACAATACCATGCATACCATTGACTGGCTCCTCGTCCTCATACCACTTTGCGTGGTAAGCTATATTGGCTTCAAGGCCCAGAAATACGTAAATAGTGTATCAGACTTTTTGGCAGCCGGCCGTGTCGCAGGCAGATACGTGCTCGCTGTCTCTGCGGGCGAGGCCTCTTTTGGCCTGATCAGCCTCGCTGCGGGTTTTGAGATGTTTTACAAGGTCGGCTTTGCCCTATCCTTCTGGAACCTGCTCTACGTGCCTGTTTCAATTCTGATTACGCTCTCCGGCTATTGCGTCTATCGCTTCCGTGAAACGCGCTCGATGACGATGGGGCAGTTCCTGGAAATGCGCTACAACAGGGCTTTTCGCATCTTCGCGGGTATCCTCCAATCGATTTCAGGCGTCGTCAATTACGCCATTTTCCCAGCGGTTGGCGCACGGTTCCTAATCTATTTCTGCGACATGCCCCTGGAGATTAATGTCATGGGCGCGCAGTTGCCAACCTTTGCCTTACTCATGGCAGGGTTCCTGACCCTTGCCGTCATCATTGTTTGTCTGGGTGGCCAGATAACCATCATGACGACGGACTGCATTCAGGGCATATTGAGCTATCCCTTCTACATGATAGTCTCGGCATTCCTTATCTTCAAGTTCAGCTACTCCGGAGAAATGGCTCCAGCCTTAATGGATCGCCCAGACGGCTACAGTATGGTCAACCCGTTCGATATCGAGAAGCTGAGAGATTTTAACATCTTCTATATCGTCGTTGGCATATTGAACAGCACCTTGAACCGCATGAGCTGGTCAGGGACACAAGGATACAACGCGGCCGCCGTTAACGCCCACGAACAAAAAATGGGCGGTGTTCTGGGCACATGGCGCGTGGGCTTCTCCACGATGATGTTCGCCCTCCTAGGCGTCGTGGCCTTCACCTACTTAAACAACGCCAACTATACGAATGAAGCCGCCAAGACTCGGGAACATCTCATTGCGAAAACTTTTGAGGACTCAACCAAAGGCAAACTTGAGAACAACACCCAGCTCCGAAACGACATCAGTCATTACCTGCAGACTGGCGAGCTGTCCGCCCCGCTACAGTCTCGCATAGATAGCACGATTCTCGATGTAAACGACAGTTCCTATAGCGCTGAACCGGTTCAAACGAATGTAAAGTCCATCCTACTATCTGAAGACCCAGCTGCCGCACAAACATTCGATACCATCTACAAGCAAATGCGGGTCCCCTTTGCGCTGAAAGATATTCTCCCCGTTGGCATTATGGGCATATTCTGCGCTCTCTGTATCTTCCTGTTGATCAGCACCGACACGACATACATGCATTCATGGGGCAGCATTATCGTGCAGGACATAATCATGCCACTAAGAGGCGATAAGCCGCTTTCACCCCAAACCCATCTACTCTATCTACGGCTTGCCATCATAGGTGTGGCACTATTCGCCTTCTTCTTTTCGCTACTTTTCGCCCAAGTCGATTACATCTTCATGTTCTTCGCCATTACTGGGGCGATTTGGACTGGCGGCGCCGGACCTTGCATTGTCGGTGGTCTCTACTGGAAACGCGCGACAACTGCGGCCGCCTTCACGACACTCATCTTGGGCTCTTCAATCGCTGTCGGGGGCATCGTCATGCAAAAGATCTGGGCGCCCTCCATATACCCATGGCTTGTGAGTCATAATTGGGTATCGAACGTCAACAGCGTTCTAATGACCCTCTCGGGCCCTTTTGAACCCTTCATCAAATGGCGAGTTACTCCAGACAAGTTCCCCATCAATTCACAGGAGCTTCTACTCATCGGGCTGGTTGTCTCCATTGGCTCCTTTGTGGGCGTTTCACTACTGACCTGCAAGAAGCCGTTTAATATGGACCGCCTCCTCCATCGAGGCAAATACCGCCTGCCCGGTGACCCCGACCATAAAGGAACTCCCGAAGGCCCGATCCCCCTCCGAAAACTGACACCTGGAAAAATTGTCCAGAAGTTTGTCGGCATTAACGAAGAGTATTCCAAAGGCGACAAAGCATTGGCATGGTCCGTTTTTGTCTACGGCGTCGTTTGGCTGTTTGGCAGCACCCTGATCATCACGATCTGGAACTTCATTTCGCCATGGCCAGACCAATGGTGGGCAACTTGGTTTGCCATTCTTAAAATCTATTCGACCGGGCTCATCGGGCTGGTTTCCACCTTCTGGTTTCTAATCGGCGGGATCATCGACTTGAAAAAGATGTTTAGCCGACTCGCCGTAAAGGAGATTGACCACTCCGACGACGGGCGCGTGATCCGGCGCCACGACTCAGATGACGACGACAAGGCATAGCCACTGCGAGGACCAGCTTAGAAACAAAAGTTTGCTATTATGATGCTTCATTCTATCTACCATAAATAGTATGAGCCACTCTAGCCAAAGTCAGCAAGGCCCCCAAAAGGCCTTCGGTAACACGAACCTCGCCAGCACTCACAACCACTTAGCCGCGACATCGAAACGTGTGCGAAAGTTATACCGGGAATTGCTGCACTACATTTCGACGAACAACTTAAACCCAGGCGATCTGCTCCCCAAGCACGAGGAACTCCGCCAGGAACTAAAAACGGGCAGCAACATGCTCCATGAAGCAATATCCATGCTGGTCTCAGATGGCGTTCTGGAGCGAGTGCGCGGCACCGGAACTCGTCTAATCCGTACGGATATAGTCTCCCTCCAAACCTGGACAGTCGGCGTCCCAATATTTGACGATCTGGTTTATGGATTTGAGCCCATGCTGGAGCACTACCTCAGACGTGCACTCATCAAGAACGGTTGCAGTGACCGAACCTATGTCTTGAAGCCAACGACAAGGAAAGAGCTTAGCAATTACAAACCCGAGCACTTTGCCGGGCTGGAAGATGATATAGCAGCACAGCAAATCGATGCAGTCCTGACATTTCATCCATTTGCATGCGATAAGCTGCCTGTCTGCTGCGTAGCCACAGAAGGCAGGAATTCATCAATGAAAGTGAATATTGATGACTCGGGATTCGTAGAAGGCGCCATACATGAACTAAACAAGCGCAACCTGAAAAACATCGCTGTTATCGGCCCGGAAAGATACAATACAAGACGTAAAGCTCATCTAAAAAAGAAGAAGATCAACCAGAAGTTAACATGGATCGATCAAGCAGGTCGAGGCGGTATTGATGCAGGCATTCACAGCGCTGAAGAGTACCTAAAATTAAGCAATCGCAAACCTATCGACGCCATCATTATACTCGATGAAATCATGGCGAATACGATGCTTCAAATCGTACAAAACCATGGGCAAAAGCTTCCGGTCATTGCATTACAATGCAACCAGCAGGTCCCAATTCCAATTATCGGACCAGAGGTCATACGCTTTGAGCTAGACATCCTGAAGCTGGCAGAATCCGCCGTCGATTGCATTGTAAAAAAGCTGATGGATCCGACAACCAAGGTTTCCAACGTCCTCGTCCGGCCCACTTTGATCGAAGATAGTTAGCGGGCAAGACCACTGAGCCCAACCAAATGTTTCATGAAATCAACCATCATCTACATCACCCTATGGGGCTCTATCGCTCACGCCATATTCTTAACCGGATGCAGTCACCATACCGCGATCCCAGACAATGCCGCAGGACTACCCGCGCCACAGGAAATAAAGGCGCTTTACGTTCCCGAAGGCACGCGCATTGATGGGATTTTAGACGACGCGATATGGGCAGATGCCCCGATCTACCAAATGCATGTTAGCATGGATCGTGAAGCTGCAGGCAAACATCTCGCACAGGGGGGCCAAGTCCAGTTTGCGTGGAACGAGGAGTATCTCTTCGTTGGGGTCAACTTCATCGATTCAGATGTCGTCGCAGAAGGCTCTAAAAATGGAGAACAGCATTTTCGCCTGGGCGATGTCGCAGAAATCTTCCTTTGGCCAGAGGACAACACTTGGTACTGGGAACTTTACGCAACGCCAGCCGAACTGCAGTCTGCCTATTTTTACCCCGGCCCTGGTCGCCTGGGTGTCCCTAGCTCATTCGAGCATATCATGGAACTTGAAGTCTCGGCCCAAGTCGATGGCACCCTCAATCAGTGGCCTGGAAAAGACCAAAGCTGGACTGCCGAAGTTGCTATCCCGGTTAGCGCCCTCACCGAGCGCAGTGAACAGTGGGGACCAGACTCAAACTGGCGCGTCCTGATCGGCCGCTATAATTATTCCGCTGAGTTGCCCCGAGTCGAACACTCCGCACTGATCCCACTTTCGAAGACGAGTTTCCACTTACGTGAAGAATACGGTCAACTGAAGTTGCTGCCACCCGGCGACCAAGCGCATTCTAAATAAATCACTGTTGAATATACAAGAGCATGCATCCATGCGACCGCTCTGACATTATCGTGCGCCGAGCAGGAATGGAATTTCCGAAGCGTTAAAGCAATGCACGGAAGACTGGGCAAATATAGACGCTCGGCTCGAACTGGCACAGGAATAGCGATCATTGAAGACAAACAATATACGCTTAACGAGTTAACCTTCAGCAAAATTGCCAAGAATTCTACTTCCTGAGAAGCTATTTTTGACCCCAAGTCATCATAACAAAAAGAAAGAAAATCCATGAATACAACTACACGCATGTTAACTGCCACCTCGTCTCTACTCCTCGGGATGAGCCTGACTACCAATGCCGCCACACTCGTCAATTATGACTTCGCCGGAGCCACGACCTCACCCAACATTTCAGGAGCCAATGTAGACACCCAAAACGCATCTTTCGGCACACCTTCAGGCTCATCCGTCATTGGCACGTCTGGCAATGGCGGTGGAAACGTCTATTACGGCCTCGAAAACGCGGCGGCCTCCGACAGCGAAGCTACGGCTGTCAGCAATAATATGTATTCTCAGTTTACCCTAGCGCCTGCGGACGGTTTTTCGATTGATTTCACGGATCTTAGCTTCAGCTATGGCGGCACTTCACCAGCTGCGAATTCCTACACGGCGAACTTTATCGTTCGCTCAAGTGCAGATAACTTTACGAGCACACTTGGCACTTTTACGCAATCCGTACCGGCCGCTTCAAGCAACCCAACTTTTGCCGCGTCACCGGCAACCATTTCCCTGAGCGGTTTTGAGCCGACCACGGAAGCAACAATTTTCCGTATCTACGCCTTTGTCACGCTAGATGGGGGAGAAACTTTCAACGTGCAAGAACGACCACGAATTGATAACGTCCAAATCACGGGTGAAGTAACGATGATCCCCGAAGCAAGCCATGCGGCAATTGCCTTATCCGGCTTGGCATTTGGACTCCTGACACTCCGCAAGCGGTTTGCCTGAGGATGTGATCATTCAAGAGGGAATAAAAACCATGAGGCATTATGCTAAAAGCCCACGAGGATTTTCACTCGTAGAATTACTAGCGGCCATGGGAATCATTGCAATCCTTGGAACGATTGCCATTGCGGTCATTGGCAATGTCAAGGAAAGCGCAAGAAGCACTGAATGCATCACGAATCTCAGGACATTACATTCTGGTTTCTCTCTGTATGCTACCGATAAGAACATGGCCATCGCTTCCTTCGACCAAGGAACAGATGAAAGGCATTGGCACCGCTTAATTTGGCCCTACATCAACATCAGTAAAGGCAGCACCTACGAAAGCTGGGGCGATGCATACGCCTCAGCTAGTAGTTCAAAAACTGGGTGGTGCTATACCTGTCCTTCCCTTGAGGCGGACATCAGTTACGTGACCTATGGTATAAATAGCAACTTGAATGGCAAGCGCTGGGAGAGTCGTGCCGATGTCATTTTATTGGCTGAGACACAAGGAACCTCTACGAATCCTCAACCAATCCAAAGCCTTACTGGCAGTGCAGGCAACATAGACCTTCGTGTTGCAACCAGGCACTCAGGCAACACAAATATTCTCTTCGAAGATGGGCATGTAGATACCCGCTCAGCGGAAGAAATACCTGATAGATATACCAAGCCCCAGCTCTGGGGCCTACAACCTTAGAACATTTTCCACTCGAATTGCCTGCTCAGATGGACGTGAGAAAATGAATGCAGCGCAAGGCGGAGACGATTAAGCGGGTAGTATCCCGTGATTGAGTCTCCAACACAGCGGCCTGAAGAGACAGTTAAAACTTAAATTTGTATAGTCCCCAATTCCCTAGCCTAGCGATACGCTTACGGAGCATATTCCGTAAGCGTATTTTTTGGCACAGACTTCTTGAGCGCATCTCCCTTTCTCCAAGTACCTTCAATCATGATGGTCTTAGGGCTCGCAGGCACGTTTCGCTCATTCCGATATAACATATCAACCAATGCCTCAACAGCAGCCGCTCCAACCAGATTAAAGTTCTGGTCGACACCGGCACAATCGCCGGACTCCGGAGTCCACTGCAAGTGCACAAACTCGATCGACACTTGCGCGTCTCGCATCCAATCCCTAACCTTGAGCGATTCCCCCAGGACGACTTCTGGACGAACCTCTTTTATCCAGCTTAACAAAGACTCTCGTTCATATTTTGGCACAATCTGAGGTGGGATACAATCTTTGGGAGCAATGTATTTTTGGCTAAGCAAATAACCAGCCTCCCAGGCATGGTCGATTCGCGCATCTGAGTCTCTTTGAACAAACATGCCTATGCGCCGGTAGCCACGCTCCAATACGCGCTGCATGGCGAGTATGATCGTATGGAACTGATTATTACAAATGCGGTGGAGCACCGGATACGAAACCGAGTAGTCAAGCATTACGGCGGAGAAATGCTTCCATTCGAGTGAAAGCGCAATCGTTGGACTCAAAAATGAAGTAATGATCAACCCTTGTATTCCTCGCGAAAAAAGCACTTGGCTTAATCGGGTTGCATTCCCACCGAGGTCCTTCAGCGAGAAATAATCGACGCCAAAGCCGAGCGACTTCGCTGTCTCCACAATCCCATTGTCCAAGTTTCTGACTAAAGGAGAGCCACGCCATTCATCCCATTCGCGGGAAATGATGACCGCGATTGAACTGTCCAGGGCATCGTTACGCGAGGCGCGTAAATTGGCCATTAGCGCTGAAACCATTGGGTTGGGACGATAACCCATGTCGATGGCAATTTGCTGAATGCGCTGCCGAGTCTCCAAACTAATGCGTTGATGATTCCGCAGCGCCATGGAGACGGTTGCTCGCGTCACGCCGGCCTGATCAGCGATGTCCTGCATAGTTGGGGCACGATCATCCTTCATGGATCTACATGCTATCCTCAAAATATGTGAAATTTCAAGTGATTTCACCTACATCGCTTAACGAGTTAAGCACCTCGGTGATTGATGCTGACGGCGCCTCAACCATTGATTATAAGAATGGTAGAAGAACGAATATATGACGTCGTAATCATCGGAGGCGGGGTGGCTGGGGCTATTGCTGCAATCGCTGCCGCACGCGCTGGTGTGGACACGCTCTTAGTGGAAGAACAAGCCTTTCTCGGCGGCACACTAACGTCCATGGGAGTCGGCCCCATGATGAGCTTCCATAACGACGACGGCGAACAAATGGTGAAAGGAATACCCGATGAGTTGATCGAGCGCCTGAAACTGAAGAACGGCAGCCCGGGCCATATCCCCGACACCACAACCTATTGCAGCACAGTCACTCCCTTTGATTCAGAACTGCTCAAAATTGAGCTGGAAACCATGCTCACGGAAGCTGGCGGCCAGGTGCTCTTCCACACACAATTGGCTGAAGTCAACGCAAGCGCATCTCACATTGAGAGCGTTACAGTCTGCAATAAAGGGGGACTGAGCACCATACGCGCAAAAGTTTTCATCGATGCCACCGGCGACGGCGACCTTGCAATGCGCGCAGCAGTGCCTTTCGCCCACGGTCGCGAGCAAGATAACGCGACCCAACCAATGACGATGAACCTAAAGTTGGCCAACATAAACACCGAGGCCATTCGTCAGTATGCGATTTCTCATCCAGATAATTTTCTCTGGGCAAACGGAAAAGAAGAAGGGCTGCGGCGCCTGCAACTCGGAACCGGGATCAGCTTGGCTGGATTTCTGTCCGAGTGGAAACAAGCTGTGAAGGATGGCATCATCACCATCCCCCGCGACCAAGTGCTACTTTTTGAAACTGCAAATCCAGGGGTAGTGATCGTCAACACGTCGCGCATTCTTGGGCTCAATCCCACGAACCCACATGATTTGAGCAAAGCGGAAATCATAGGGCGTCAGCAATGCTATGAGCTATTCAACTTTCTACGCGATCGCTGTATCGGTTTTGGGTCTGCCGTGAGAATGGACACAGCGGCCAAGGTAGGAGTCAGAGAGTCCCGCCATATCCGGGGCCTGTATACGCTCTCCGCCGAAGACCTACTTACGTGCAAGAAATTTGACGATTGCATCGCCTGTGGAGGATACCCAATCGATGTCCATTCCCCTGACGGTAATAAAACAATTACGCAGCGAGTTCCGTCATATCAAATCCCGCTACGCAGCCTACTCACCGCTAAGCCGGAAAATCTCGTAGTCGTGGGGCGCTGCGTCAGCGCTACACACGAAGCAGCAGCAGCCATTCGCGTAACCCCAATCGTAATGGCAATCGGTCAAGCTGGAGGCACCGTGGCCGCCGAAGCGCTTCACTACGACAACCGTCCCGCCTCCGTCCCAGCAAAAATCGTTCAGTCCCTACTTCTGGATCAAGGCGCTTACCTTGCCAATTAGGCAAGCCCTTTGCTTCTCAATAAAAAAGAGCGAATCATCAATCGATTCGCTCTTTTTTTAACGCTATGCAACAGCACAGTTGCCCAGGGCTATACCCCCTGAACCCCAGGCAACTGTATGATGCTATCGCAATACTTTTTCCACTATCTGCCCTGCTGGAAGTTCAATGGTCATGTCTTCACACTCGATGAAGTCAAAATCGGGCGTCCGCTTTATCAGGGCGGTGATCGCGCTATCCGTCGGATTATTAATCTGCAGGACCACCTCTCGTTCCCCCACCTGAACAGTATTCATAATAAGCTCACTATTGTCGGACGTAAAGGGATGGCCAACGAAGAGCTTACCGTCTCGCTCTGTGGGGAGGCGATGGCAATAGGCCTTATCCGCAACCATGCCTAGAGGGCGCATCGCTTCGCGTTTACTATCGTAGGCAACACTCGACCAGCGTGGGTTGAGGTTTTCCACTAGTATAGGCAGCACACAGGGGAAGTTCTCTGGAAGTAGTATTTCACCAGAAAAGCCGACACCTTGGCCATCGACGCTAAGGACATACTCCTGATTCGCAATCTTGCCGAGCGAGGGCTTTACCGTGTAACTGGTAGAGCCACTCACAGACAAACCTAGCTGCTGGTAAAACTGCTCGGCTTCCTCCTTAGGTGGAAAGGTTGCGGCGCGCCCGGAAGCGAAGACAATCGCGCGGTATTTCAGCTCAGTCCCGGCCTTTAGCGTCTCACCCGCCATACGATAGCCGACGAAGACTTTCCGGCCACGAACGGCAAACTCAAGACCATCAACAAGACTGTAAATACCGACCGCACCAAAATACGACGGATAGGCCAAGAGATAGGCCCCTTCATTCAAGTCACCCTCGATGCGAGTCACGAGATTCAACGGTTCATCCACCTCACCAGTTTCAGCATGGCGAACCGCAATACGTTCATACTCATCGTCCAGCGGGAAGCTCATCTCCATCACCGAAATTCCCATCGTCACATCATCTGCGAATGTGGTGTCTTTAATTATGGTGATCGTTCCTTCAAGGATGACAGGAGTGGATAAATGACCTGGGTGAATGAAAGTCGTGTAGGTCATTTCCGCATTAAACAAGCTCAGCGGAATCATCGGACCAGGTCTGCCTGGCGCGGGCCTTTCGACCTCCGGGCTTTGAGTAATCGTAGCCTCCGCAAATTGTACGGCCGCATCCGGAGAGCTTAGAAGGCGTCCGATATTGCGAGATATCGCAATGCCGCCTTCGATGTGATCGATCGACCGAATAACTGGTGCAGGAGATACATCTGCAGCCCCGTAAGGCTGACCATCGTAGCCAGATAAACGGCTCAAATCTTGATTAATGGGCGGCACCAGGGATTCACGAAAACCGCACTTCTCCATACTGAAGGGCACCGCATAATTGCCCATGGTCGAACCCGTTGGACTCAACGGCGCAGGCGTTATCGAGCTCCCCAACATGTTGTTTCGGTCCTGGCACCAAGTAAGTTGCAGCAGTTGATTCTTTGTCCAGATCTCATCACTGATTGCCTGGCGACCGGCATTATCGGTAACGACCAAAATGAGGTTGTGCATATCATTGTGATTGAGCTGCATCGTGTATTCGAAGCTTTCAGCTCCCTGCGGCAGAAAACGTTGAATCTCACGCATGCCGTCCATCACCTTGATTTCCTTCAGTCCCTTATCACTAGACACGGCAAGTCGGGCGGCGATCCGATAACGCGTCCAATCCCAATGGCCACCATTAAAGTCGATACCCGTGCTACGCCATTCATCAATCACTGGCCCGTTGGTGACATAAGTCGTCGGCTCATAATAGTCCGTTCTTTCGCCCAGGCGCTCTTTCATCCCCTCAAGGGTCGAGCCCGCATTGCGCAGCCAAACGGTCTTAAACTCATCGCTATTCCAGGCCTTTTCCAAAGCCTCGGCAGAATCCATTAAATTGATGGTTATCGGAGACACCCACTCAGTGCGCGCAGCACATTCCAGGTAGACATCCATCATCCTGTCGGTCAGCTCACCGTCCTTGTAAGTGTATAGCGAGATAAAGGGATTGTGACTCTTAAAATCCGTAGCCGGCATGCCAGAGGTTTCTTCTCCGGCCAATCGATAATTACCGCAGGCCATACCCGTACGACCGCCATTATTCGTGGCCCAAATATGATGCCCATCGGTGATGTGAGTTCGCAACA
This sequence comes from Cerasicoccus frondis, assembly GCA_031296915.1. GTDB lineage: Bacteria > Verrucomicrobiota > Verrucomicrobiia > Opitutales > Cerasicoccaceae > Cerasicoccus > Cerasicoccus frondis. Next base: position 123,172 of record JAVDPC010000002.1, read on the forward strand.
ACTTGGTGCCCTCTTTCAAATTTTGTGGCTCAGGCAATGTAAGCCCCTCTTTGAAGCCAAAAAAGTTAACCCCCAGAACGTCTTTCGCGCGAATCCCCGGGAGCAACAGTAAGTCAGCATCACTATGCTCTGCGCATTCTTGTTTGAGCTTTTCAAAGTCCTCATCACTCAAATTTTCGTAGTCTTCGAGAAATACCAAGTAGTCCATGCCGAGCTTACGGGCGGTCGTCGCATACTCACTTACCGTAGATGAACCTCCACTAAGGGTGCTACGCGCACCAATGAGTCCGATAAATTGCTCAGTTACTTTTTCCAACGGACGCAGCATGGGGTTCCGTAATGGTTCAGGGTATTTAAACTTTTCGAGTGCATAGGTCTCAGACAAACTAGCAGCAATGGTTTGACGCCCTGCTTCCACAGAAGGCGCGCCCAGCCAACCCAGAGCATTCATCAGAAGGATATTCAAATCGGAAGGTTTGCCTTTTAAACCTTTGCCAGTGCAAACACCGTTGTAGACACCATTGCCCGCAATAAAGTCAGAGAATACTGAATTGATTCCGCAAATTGCCATACGGCCCTTGCCATCGACGAGGCCATCTCGGACAGCAAAAATAGAAAGGGGTTCAGGAGGGGTATGGAACTTAGCGTCTAAAACCCAGGGGGATTCGTAACGAATAGGAGTGTAAGTAGTGCCAGGGCCAACCTCAACGAGACTCGTCCAGCTATCATCAAAGTTAAAAGGCACGGTATTGGGGTGGCGCATAGTGCCCAGGTTGTAACGGTGAACTTGGGCATCCGGGCCAGCAACAGGATACCACAGTCCTTCGACACCTTGAGTAATCGGACTACCACGAATTTGAGTGGTATAGGCATACCATGCATAACCGAATGAGCTTAAAACTGGAGATTTATCCATTAGCGTACCCGATAATGGATATGCGCCGTAGGGGTGAACCACATCCCAAAAAGCTTTGGCGCCCCGGATGTCCATTTCAGATGGAAAGACGAGGATGCCCGCACCTTGCGCAAGCGCATCGTGCAGCCCTTGATGAAAAGCCTCGGTGTTGTTAATGAATTCGTCCGAGCTTTCGACTCGGTTAGGTTGCTGTAAGAGCACGAGAACATCAAACTGCAGCATGTAATCTTCAGGCAGATCCTCCAGATCGAAGAAGGACGCATATGCGACTCGATAACCTAATCCGTCCAACCGCTCGATATTCTTCCGCATGGCAGCGCCGCCATCGGCCATTGGCATCTTCAGGCTCAAAAAGAGCACTGACGGCTTTTCTCCAGGCGCATCCAAAACGGCTTCCGTTGATCGCTCAGGTTGCGGCTCTAGACTGGCTTGGTCATCACTATAGCTGCTGCCAGATGCGATTGGCGTCACGGTGACATTACGGATATCAACCGGACCACCGTAGCAAAAAAGAGCGACTTTCACCGAACTGATATTCATATCTTTGAGCGAAAACTCCTTCTCTACGGTTGACCAAGACTCTGTAGATTCGGGCTTAAACCGTTTAGTAAAGAGACTCGTCCGAAACTTCTTGTTTATGTAGAGAGTTAATGCACCCCAAACCTGACCGGTTCCACGATACTCAAATTTAAGTCGGTAGGAATCCGCCTCGACCGGAAAATTCTTATAGTACCAAATGCCAACAGGCTTTGTCTCGGTCTGGATCAATTGAACAGCATTGGACTGATCACCGGAACTACCAACGATAACCGCTTCGCCAGGATAGGCGGGATTAACACTCCATCCGGTGGGCATTTGGCCTTCATGAGTTTCAACCATCAACTCGACCATCTTCGTTTTCGGAACTTCCACCCGAGCCTTCGGCAAGAATTCGCCATTGATGGGCAACCCTTCCGGATCGGCGCCAGCATGGGCAAGCGAAGCCATACACATGAAAAGGAGTAAACGAACGAGTCCGCAGATTTTCTGGCTTTCACCATTCGAATGCGGGGACAATTTTGCTAATGATATTGCAGACATGTCACAAACGTTAGCCAAGTGCTTTCAACCTGAAAAGCTTTCGCAGAGTTAACTCGTTAAGCGATCAAAAATACTACCGAATGAGATAAGCTTAACGAGTTAACTCGGCATAATGTTGCTGCTTCTGAAGCGACGTTCTCTAATAACGACATCAATTCTTAGCCAATGTCGCCATCGAATACAAAAGACCCGCTCATCAAAAAGGCTAAGCCGCAATCACGCCTGCTCGGTGGCGTTCAGCCGGATGACATAAGACAACGCTATGAGACTTCCACTGGCGTAGTCCGACGAATGTTCGACCACTTGATCGAAGTCGCACGCGACCCAGAACGCATAAGCACTCATGGAGTCCTGAGCACGGCTCAAATTTCAGCAGGCATGGTTCACCCCCTACACCGGCCAGACGAAACTTGCTATGCTTTCTTAGCACTTCTGCTTACCGGAGAATCAATATTCGCCGACCTCGGCAAAGAGCGGCTGCGCTTAGTTTTGAATGATCTTGGCGACAGAGAAATATCCAATTGCTGTCAGTTACACACATGGTGCGATGCTTTCCCAATGGTTCGGTATGCAATCTACCTTAGCTGGCTGAACGATTTGGGCTACTTGACTGAAGAGGAGAATTCCAAGGCGCGAGACAAGCTACTCTCTTATACGCGATTTCATCCATTCGAACGATTACGCTCACGCTACCGCCCCCCCAAGTCTCCCAATAATCAAAATGGCTCGATGGGCCTGGCATGTGTGGTGACTGCCCTTCTATTCAAAGAGGGTGGCGAATTTGACCCACGCGTACGCGACATCCTCAATCTCGGCCTCAAGCACCTCATAGATTTCGTCACTGGATTTCCACTCGGGGGCTACAGCGGTGAAGGCTCTGGCTACAATCTCGGGGTCAACGCGTTTTTGCTCGTTACTGGGCTTGAAATACTAGAATCCGCAACCTCTCAGAACTGGCTGAATGTGCGTCGTGGATCGGACTTCGCGACGCCACAAGAAACGTTGCTCGCGATGGCTGCACAGTCCTCAAGAAGCGGGCTAAGTTTTCCGTGGGATGACTATGGCTACATGCGTGCAAAGCATGCTCTGGTTGGGAGTTATCTTGCTTGGAAAACAGGCAAACAAGAGCCATTGCGCTTCCTCTTTGAAACCGGTGCGGCTTTTGATACCCTGCATGTCGGTTGGGGATTCGACCATCGCCTATGGACATTGCTTTACTGGCCCGCTGGGCAATTCCCAAAAACAAAACCTACAACAAGCCTGAATTGCGCCAATCCCACGACGCATGCAGTGCAGGAAAGCGGCTCACACAAGCTCCACCTCTTGCATATCTGGGACTCTAGCGAGTGGCTACCCTTGCGGGCACACTGCAATCCGGGTTCCTTAACGGTAGAGTATGCTGGCGTCCCGCTGATAGTGGAAGGGCGACCCTGGATTGCCGCACCCAAGCGCTATTCGGCAGCACCCTTTACCATACCCAATCGATACGGTGGAGCAGTCAACATTGGCAGAGGCTCCATCTGCGCACACAACTGTATCATCGTCGATGGAGAGGATTGGTTTGCGCCGCAGGACGAAACTCGCGGCAAACTGATCCGCGCTTCGTGGCTAAATAATGCGTCGTATGTTTGCTCAGACTCAACCGAAGTCTATGCACACTATGAGCTCAACCAAGTCCGCCGCGAGACCCTGATGCTAGGCGAGGACTACATACTAGTTCGCGACTCTATCGATGCGGATTCCCCTCACACCTACCGATGGGTCGCACACGTTCCTCCGGGTAAGGTAACTATCACCGAAGAGTCCGCCACCTATACTTCTCCCCAGGGGATGGGCATTGGCTTTACCAACGATTCTGACAACAGCTTCGCGCTCCTACCCACGGGACGGTGCAACGAAATCAGCTACGAGGTCACCAAAAGCTCGGCAAGATTACACACGACCCTCTCACTCCAAGATACCTTTGAAGAGCATCTTGATTTGAGCTCAGGATGGGGCCTGACTTGGGCTGGCACACGAGCCAAAGCAAAGTCCCTTGCTTGCAGCACTAAACTAGGTGAGACCCATGATTTTTCGCAAGGCCCCTGGTTTTACACCACGAGCGAGAATCGTCCCGGCTGGATCGTATGCCGTAAAAAATTTACTCTGCAGAATTTACCTACCGGAGTCGCGGGAATCCGTTTCCCACGACACGCGACTGAGGTGGAGATGATGCTAAATGGCAAAACGCTTGAGGTTCCCCTAATTGCCGATGAGACAGAGCTTACCCTATCCTTCATAGACTGCAGTAATGCCCTTCAACTCGGTGAAAACGAACTGATCATATTCGCCGACTCCAGCGTGGATTTTTGCCCCTACGGACGCATCACACTCGGGCGCATTCGCGATTATCTCCCACGGGCTCAGCCGGAAGTCTACTGGCACGACGCCATCGAATGGATAACCACTCCAGATACCGTTGCGAAGGCCCAGATCTTCGTAAAGCAGTCTGAAACTAGTGGCTGTGCATTCAATACGACGAGGGTGAAAAACTCCGTGCTCAAATTGGAAGCGTCAGAACCAGTAGATGTCTCTTGGAATTCTGGCGGGCTCTCCTTTGGTGACTCCACATCAGCAGTATCCATTAAGTTCACAATGGGCGAAGCTTCGGGCACAGCAATACTTGGCGAGCTAGCGAATGTCACCTGGCTAAGCAAAGAAACAGTCGACGTTCACTTTGCCACCAAAGAGCTCAATCGAGGCTTCCCAACGCAATGGGCAAACTACGCATTAAGTGAGAGCATGCCCGCAACACCTTTGGTAGAGTCAGCCATACCAGAACAGCATTCTCTAGAGTCAATTTACCACCAGCTTGCCAGTGACGATTGGAAAACTCAAGTGCTCGCCATGGACGCAGCTCAGTGCATTCCGGATGAACACTTGATCGAAGCTATCAAAGAAAAACTTCAATGGGAAGTTCAGCATCATGCGACCTCATATGAGCCACAACCTGACGATCCGGCATGGTATCGGATCAAGGCAGCAGCAGCACGTTACCTTGGCAGCATTGGCCATGAACCCGCCGTGCCACTTCTAGCGACTCTACTGCAAGATCGGGAAACAATGTATCCAGCCCGTGTCGCGGCAGCCCATGCGTTGAACCAAATCCACTCGCAGGAAGCGCACGCAGCACTCGCCGAAATTGAAAGCTTCGACGAGTACAATGTAGCAATGATCTGCAGGGACATACTCACCAATTGGAACCTTTCTACTCAATGAAAACAAAAATATTCACTGCGTTCTTTACCGCTTTAATTACTCTGGTCAGCATCACGCAGACGCAGGCCAAAGAAACCACGGACTCGATAAAAGTCATCAACAAGGGAATTGGTGGCAATTGCGCAATCAATGGCTGGTCCCGCTTTGAACGGGATGTTGTTTCCCTGGAGCCAGATCATTTAGTTCTCTATTTCGGCATCAATGATGCCTGTAACCGCAACATCCCTTTGCCGGAGTACGAAAGCACCATGCGGCAAATGATCAAACGCGCGCAAGAAATCGACGTGAAGACGATCGTGCTCGTTACTCCGAATCCGATTGTAAGCGAGTATGTATACGAGCGTCACCCGGAACATCGCGAGACGCTTCCCAACATGCAGGAGCACCTCTCAACTTTTGCCGAAGCCATACGCGAGCTAGCCAAGGAATACAATCTGCCCTTGGTGGATCTGGAAAAAATTGTCAATGAGCACGGCGGCGCCACGACTGAAGCCTCATCACTGCTTCGCAATCCCGCGAACAGCTATTCCCGTGACGGCATCCACCTAACCCCGGAAGGCTACGAGATTTTTGCGGAAATGGTCGCCGTGCAACTACAAGACATCGTTCAGCCCGGTGACACTATTGTCTGTCTCGGTGACAGCCTAACGTACGGAGCTCATGTAAAAGGCGCCGGGACCTCTGAAGGTGAAAGCTATCCGGCGCAATTGCAGATACTACTCAATGCACCCAGGAACTCGGGTGACTCTGCTTTAAGCTGCAAGGCGATCTGCGAGTAAGCCTCGCGCCTAGTGTTGAATGTCTGACGGACAAGGGTCATAGCGGGGGTGCGGCGTCTGCGGGACGCGCATTCCTCCAGTCTTGTATATGCTGGGAGGCGCTTCACATTCGAACTTGAAGACCAAAGGCAATTCGCAGCCAGGATCCATTGGCAGGCCAGACAGCTTGACGACTCCATTACGCTGCTCAAAGGATACTTGCTCCTCAGCCCCCAAAAGAGTCACTGCCGACACCTTTACCGAAAGACCCGAAATGGAATATTCCGCTCCCGGCCAATTGGTAGCGATGAGGTAGAGAGCATTCCCACGAACCGTCATCGGCCCGTGATGCACATAATCACCCCGGTGGTCACCGCGTTCCTGCAAATCGAAAGTAAAGGGATCGGTATCAAAGATACATTCACCATTGGTCTCTAGCCATTGCCCAACCTTTTCGATAATTGAAACCGAAGCCTCGGGTATCGATCCGTCGCCGCGCGGCCCGATGTTAAGAAGCAAATTCCCCTGCCCTTGTGCGACGCGTGCGAGCAACTTGATGACTTCAACCAGAGACTTCCAGTTATGGTCACCCGCATGATAGCCCCAGCTATCATTCAATGTCATGCAAGCCTCCCAGGGGCGCCATGGCTGCGGCATAGAAACATGCCCCTCTGGCGTTCCGAAATCACCCGGCAGGCCATTGCGCCCATTGAACAAAATCTTAGGCTGAATTTCTCGCACCATCGCGTTCATCGCCTTCGCCTGCCAGCCCTCAGCATTAAAAGGCCACCAACCGTCGTACCATAAGACATCAATAGGGTTGTAGCGCGTTACCAATTCCTCAATGCGAGCAAAGGTATTTTTTATCAAATGTCCGTAGGCGGCTTGGTTTTCAAGAGCATCAACCGCGTCCGGCTTGTCATACCAGTTGTTCAGACTGTGATAGAGCCCGATCTTCAGCCCACGCGCACGCGCTGCATCAATAACCTCTTGAACAAGGTCCCTTCCACAAGGCGAATGAAGTGCGTTAAAATCGCTCAGTTGGGTATCATAGAGCCGAAACCCCTCATGATGCATCGTCGTAAAAACAATATACTTCATCCCCCCGCGGATCGCCAAATCCGCAATTTGATGAGCATCAAACTGCTCGGCTAAGAACTTTTGGCTGAGCGCCTCGGCCTCCCCATGGCTCATGCTCTCTTTGTTCATAACCCACTCACCTCGCCCCACTAGACTGAATAGACCGAAGTGTACAAACAAGCCATACCGAAGCTCTGTAAAAGATTGAATTGCAGCCTCACTCTGGCCTGAAGGGATGGAACTAGAACTATTCATAGGTGAATCGCATATTTTAATATTATGCCCAAAAGCAAAAGATTCGTGCAGATCAAATTCAAGTCCATGCTTTTATTTATTTTAGTAATTGTATGCAAGCAAGAACTCATCCATATATGGCAAATCTACACTTTAGGATGACTTCACGATTCACACGAATGAAGCCCCAAGCCAAGCTTGAGTCCGCGTTACGCACTTAGGGCTTCAGAGCCATGATGAACGTTCAAGACAATATTCACACTCCTCATTTTCCTCGAAATCTTTCGACCCGAGTCCGGCATAAAATAGAACAGGCGTGCGCCTACGCCAAACCAGTATCGCTTAAACAAGCTTGGCGACAATCTCAGGACCCCGCATTCCTGCCAGCATCCGCGCAAGCCCTTTGGAAGTCTGATCTCCTCTGGGTTTTTGCACAACTAAACGTAAGGGACATTCATAATGAAGTCAGGCATTCTAACGAAGAGGTTTGGCTGAAGGGCAACACGTTTGAGATTTTCAGCGACAGCCCAAACAGCGAGCGATACTTGGAACGCCATGCCTCACGTCTACATCACCACACACTGGGCCTAATTTGCACCGCCACCACAAGTAGCTAACCTGGTCACTTTCTTAACTTACAGTCATATCCAAATAGTAATCGCATGCGCTTGGAGAAATACCATTTTCATAATGTTGCGGAAATGCATCCAATACAAACAGCCAACGATGAGAAGGCTATCAGACCGCAAAGAGTCCCTGAGTCCATACGCCTCAAACTCAATGAGAATGCAAAAATCGTGGCGTATTGGACCAATGGCGCAGAGATCCGCTTTGTCCCCTTAGATAATGAGCCGGTCAACATCACCTTGTCGGCGTCACTCAACGCGAAAGAGCACAAGCTACCCTCAGACCCCGCCTACGTCGAAATTTTCTGGGGCGGACATAAACAGCACGAGTTTTATACGCTGACAGATGCGCCCCAAACGATTCAAATTAAGCGCCCTGAAAGACTCGACGTCCTCCCCAACCTGGAGGCGCCGGGATACCAATTTTCCCGACAAGTCTGTCGCGTCTGCCTGAATAGCGGCCCCATCAATTTTCACGGATTCGAAGGCAATACCCGCCCCCCTTTAGAATCTGAACTTCCCTCCAAAAAATATCTGGCATACGGCACCTCAATCAGCATGGGCGCCAGCGCAACTCGCTACCACAGTTGCTACGCCAACCTATTGGCGACAAAGCTTGGCGTAGACTTGTCAAATCTAGCCTTCGGAGGCTCCTGTCACTGCGAGCCCGAAATCGCAGATTACCTAACGAGCGAACTAAACTGGGATATCGCTACCTTTGAGCTCTCCGTGAACATGCTCGAAGAATACAGCCCTGAAGAGTTCCTGAACCGCGCCGACTATTTACTGCGGCAAGCTGTCAAAAATAAGCCTAACGCAAAGATATTCGTCATATCAATTTTTAGCTGCCTTTACGACTTCGTAATGGATAAAGCTAAAACTCTACGGGCCTATCGAAGTGGTCTCGATAAACTGGTAGCAGAAATCAACCACCCCAACCTCCACTTCATATCTGGCCCCGAAATGCTACCAGATCTTTCCGGCCTAACCACAGATTTAATACACCCAAGCGACCTGGGCATGAATCAAATCGCTGAGAATCTCCACCATCAGATTACTGAAATAACGGCAAGGGCTGGCGCAGCACCTCCAGCGTGGAGCGTTTAAACTCAGGACATCTCGTCGAGAAACTGCACTCCGTAGTGTGCCGGGGGAATTTAGCCAGAGCGTGGATTCGCGCCGCCGCCGATTAGCCCCACATCACTGATCGTGTAATACGGCGAGCGGAAGGAATGCGCATCGATGCCGACATCGATCGCCGGAATGTATTATAGCCAGCATGCTACTGTTTAGCACGCCCCGCTTGAGGGGACACAAGTATTTAAAAACTGAGCATACAAGCATGCATCCATACCAGCCTAAGAGCTGAATCAATGAATCTCAATTTCCCATAAATTTTACTTCACAGTTCAATTATATTTGTTAATATGAGCATGCCGCCATTAGCACTAGGCGTTCACCGATCCTGCTACATTTCTACTGTTGCTATCTGTCTTGCTGGCGATGTGAAGAGGTGTCGGGCGCCGTGAACAACTGGTTGACGCCAGTGGCGGCCAAACCACTAACCACAACACTCAAGTCACCACTACTATGTCAGGATGCCCAGTAAATCACCACGGTATGGCCAAAGCCAAAGGCTGCAGCCACGCCGCTCCCGGAAAGTTCGGAAAACTATTCGGCTTGCCCGGTTTAGACGTCAACGAAGCGGAAGCTGAGGCCCTCGCCGGGCCTGGATCTCCCATGCATGACGCCAACAACAGCAGCCCCGATAGCCCGCTACCCTCAGGCTACACATTCTTCGCGCAGTTCGTGGACCACGACATCACGCTCGACACCACAACCGACCTGCACGGACAGCCGCTTTCAAATAAAGCCATCAGCAAGCTGCCCAACTTGCGCACCGCCTCCCTGGACCTCGACTGCGTCTACGGCTTTGGCCCTGAAGCAAGCCCGCACCTGTATGATCCGGATGCCCCCGGCCGCCTGTTGGAAGGGAATGTCCACAACCCCAACGATGTGCCGCGCAACGAATCCGGAACCGCTCTCATTGGCGATCCGCGCAACGATGAAAACATCTTCGTTTCGCAGATGCAGCTGTTGTGGATTCGCTTTCACAACGCAATGTATGACCAGCATATCGCCAAATATGGCGCGGGAGACCGTTTTGAGGAAACTCAGAAGCAAGTCCGCTATCACTACCAATTCATTGTGCTGCACGATTTCCTGTGGCGCGTGTGCGACTCCAAAACATTCCTGTTCGCGCTCGAGCGACTGAACCAAGGCCAATACCCGCTGTTTAACACCCTTGCGAACAACCCAAATGGCGCCATGCCGGTCGAGTTCAGCGTGGCGGCTTACCGCTTCGGCCACACCCTCGTCCGCTCACGCTATGCGGTCAACGGACGGTATCCGGACATCGATCTGTTCGATGAGCGCTTTGGCACGGAAGGGTTCTCCTTTGTGCCGCCCAAGCTGACCGTTGACTGGCGATTCCTACTGGAGGTCGACGCATGCATTCCTCCAGTCATGGGCAAGGCGTTCGATGAGAAACTGGCCGACGAGTTAATCCGCCTGCCTGATCCGATTGTCGGGCGCTCCACTTCGGATAATGACCGCTCGCTGGCATTCCGCAACATCCTGCGTGGCAATGTGCTCGCGCTGCCCTGTGGGCAGGCGGTCGCCCAGGCGCTGGCCGAGAAAGGCTACCCCGTCGATCCCGACGCCGACCTGCAACTTGCCGAGGGCTTGAACGTCCAGGATTGTTCCGTGTTGAAACGCTTCGTCGATGAAACCCCGCTGTTTTACTACATCCTGCGCGAGGCGAACATCCTTGGACAGGGCGAGCGGCTGGGCCCGGTTGGCAGCGCCATTATCCTTGAGGTCTTCTTGGGCATGCTGATCAATTGCAAAACCAGCTTCCTGAAAGAGGACGATTGGCTGCCCGCAACCTGCGTCAAGGGAGACGATGATTCACGGTTTGAGCTCGCTGACATCGTGCGCTTCACGAACAGCTGCAAACTGGCGCCAACTGCCTAATCCAAGCCCGATTGCTGCAAAGCCACTTTGAGCAACAAGCCCGTGCGCCCTGACAGCCACGGGCTTTCTCTTCAGCGGGGGGGTTATTTGCGGTTCACCTCGACCAAGCGCTCCATCGTGCCATCAAGCTGATCAAACCACTGAGGATTCGTCTTGAAAATCCAGATTGCGCCCAGGATACCAATCAAAAAGATGCCGAACCAACCGGTCTTTTTAACAAAAAGCCCAGCCGCAATCACTCCGCCGATTACCAGTAGTACAGGCAAGTATTCTTGCAAGTCAGCATTCACGTAGGCGATTTTGCCGCATTAATTAACTGAGTCAAGGACCTCAATCCCTCATATTTTGATCAGTAGATGGCTGTATCGTTTTTTTTAGGGTCTTTTCCAAACACTTTTCTACCAGAGCAGCAGGACATATTATGAACGCAGGTCCGCGCATTAAGTCAAAATACGTAGGCCGACATTCTCAGAATCCAACGCCTTAAAAACTTTAAGCGATTGCATAACAACACCTTAATATCTCATCAGCGGAATTGGCCCGGCAGGTGCAATTAAGCTGCCATGGAACTAACATCATCATCCGAAACCAAGACGCTGCAAGACGGCGACCTCATCTTTATCGCTGTGCCGAGCTTTCTTTTCCGACAAGTGGCGGCGGCCACCAGCAGTTGGACATCGCACGTCGGGCTCATTCTTCACGACGAGGCGGGAATTCCGTGGGTTTACGAAAGCGCAATTCCCAGAGCACGCCGCGTGAGCCTTGAATCCTTCATTGCTCGCAGTGAGAATCAGCGCTACGCCATCACGCGCCCGACCGAGCCGCTCAACGAAGCCCAGCGCCAGACGCTCAAGCACGCCGCAGCATCCCGGCTCGGACGCTGGTATGACCTGGGTTTCGACTACAACGGCCGCGGCCAGTTTTGCTCCAAGTTTGTGCAGGAGTGCTACCACGAGGCGACCGGGCGCGGCATTGGGCAAGAGCTCACCTTTCGCGAACTCCTCGCCGCCAACCCCGAGCATGGCCTCACCTTTTGGCGCTGGTGGTTCGCCGGGCTGATTCCCTGGAATCGACGCACGGTCTCTCCGGCCAGCCAATTGGAAAGCCCGGAAATGACGCTTCTCTGGGACTCGGACGCAACTCCTACCCTGGCCTCGCACTCATCGACCAGCCCATGGGCTGGCGTCAGGCAATCAACCAAGCCAGCCGGAGCTCAGTAACGCTTCAATACACCCGGAGGGGGGGGGGTATTTGCACGGAAAATACGGACTGTGAAAGAACAGGCAACCCACCCGACGCCAGAGAAGCGGCGCAGGCTGGAGCAACGTCCCGTTGGGTCGGACGCGTTAACGTCAATGCGGCGGCTCGCAGGCTGGCATAGCCCGGAAACCGTCCTTGCCGACAAAGCGTCGGATTAAAACCTCGGGGCGTCACGGCATTCCCTCTTTACACCAGGGAAGCGTAAATATGCCCGTCGACGATTCGAGGACGGCTACCAGGCGCAAGCGCCCGTCAAACATTGACTGGACTACCCGCACGCTAAGGCGGGCAATGCGCGATGATGGGAGAGTGATTCATGGCGGAGATGGGTTAAAATTTAAGTGATCATTCTAATACTATCATTATCGCCTTCGAAGCCAACCAAAAAGTGAACGCCCGAGCATTTTATTAGTGAGTAGCTTTCACTAGAGATAACATGAAGTTGGAGATCAACGAGCTCGGTCGGCATTCTCCATTTTCGACAACCCTTTGCGCAGAGCCACTCCACTTGACGCCAGGGCGATTAGGCACATTCTTTCCCGACATGCGCGCGCATTATCTCCAGCATGTGCCCTTCGAGGGCTTGGGCAGCATCGAAAAATGGCTCGAAAAAGCCGGCTACGAAATCACCTGTACGCAGTTGTTTGCAGGCGATGAGTTACCCGCCGTCGCCGGGATCGACTTGGTGATCATCATGGGCGGCCCGATGAGCGTGAACGACGAGGCCAGCCACACTTGGCTGCGCGCGGAAAAAGCATTCATTCGCGACGCCATTGCGGAGGGCAAGGCGGTGCTCGGCATCTGCCTGGGCGCACAGCTCATCGCCAATGCGCTCGGCGGCGAAGTCTACCCAAACGCCGAACGCGAGATCGGCTGGATTCCCGTCCAAGCTGCCAACCATGAGCGCAGCGACCTGTTTCAATTTCCTCCGGTAGTAGGCGTCTTCCACTGGCATGGCGAAACCTTCGACCTGCCCCACGGCGCGGTCCTCACCGCCAGCAGCGCGGCCTGCGCAAATCAGGCGTTTCAATTGGGCGGCAAGGTCGTCGGCCTGCAATTTCACCTTGAAACAACACCGGAGTCGGCTAAGGCGCTGGTCGACCACTGCGGCGACGAGCTCGCCACTGGCGGCCCCTACGTCCAAACCGCCGAGCAAATGCTCCAAGTCGTTCCCGAGCGCTTCATTGCGATCAACGCCCTCATGGCGAACCTGCTATCCTACCTGGACACCCAGGCGCGCCGGTAACGGGTTTAGCCCCGCAAAATCCACATGCAAGCCGACTACTGCGACGTCACCTGCCCGACCTGCTTCGAGACCTTCTCGATCCCCGGCCCCGCGCTAACCGAGGTCCCCACCGAATGGGACTACGACTGCGAAGTGTGCTGCCGCCCCATGACCATCCGCTTCTACGCCGACGAAGACGAGGTGGTCGCCGAAGCCGAAGCGCTCGAAGACTAGACTTGCGCGCGCATCGTTTTACATTACCTTCAAGTTAATTGTGACACACGGATTCTCCACAGACTTCTGCAAAACGATTCGCTGGATCGGTAAACTGCTCGCGCTCTGCGCCGTGTTCCTTTTCGTGATGGGAAAGGGGGGCATTGATGGCGAAGAATACAAGGACTTTTTCTTTCCCGCGATGATGCTTTATTTTATCGGACTAAGCGTATTTTCCATACGCTCCGAAGCTGAAAAGCGCGCCCTCAAAGATAAACAACTGCGTAAATACCAACAGCGAGTGGACCGCCTGGGCGAAGCATGCGTTCGCAAGCACTACCGCCGCGCCATCCAGATCAGTCTGGGCTGCTTTCTCGTGGCGCTCTGCATCATGTTTCTCGAATCGATGTTCATGGTTTGGCCATTGGGCATCGCCGCAGTGGGCTTCCTGATCTACGCTAGCAAATTCGAGAAACCCGCCACGAGCTAGGCGAAAAACGCTGGAAGACTGAGGCCGCCCTGGAGGGCGATGCTCCGTCATCGCCGCACGTCTGGATGGTCGTAATCGCACTGTCGTAGAAGCGGCTTCCAGCCGCTTTCCCAAATCAATGAAGCCAAAGCGGCTGGAAGCCGCTTCTACGTCGGAGTCAGCAATCGCGCAGTGCGCGAATCAATCGGTCCAGCGGGACGCTGGAAGCACGGCCCTCCAGTTGGCATACTAACTGGGCTAAAAAAAACCGGACACTTCGCAGCGTCCGGCTCTTTAATTTTTAATTGGTTCTCTGCTCACTCAAAGCGCATGAATCGCACTTTTGCTGACGGCGAGGCCGGCTTCCTTGAGGGCTTCGGACATCGTCGGGTGGGCGTGGATCGTGCGGCCCAGGTCTTCGGCGCTACCGCCGTATTCCATGTGGGTGACCGCCGCAGCGATCATCTCGCTCGCGCCGTGGCCGATGATTTGCACGCCGAGAATCTTGTCTGTCTTGGCGTCGGCAATGACCTTGCAGAAGCCGTCGGTGCCGTCGACTGCGATGGCGCGGCCATTGGCGGCGAAGGGGAACTTGCCCACGTTGACGTCCAGCTTGTCGGCCTTGGCCTTGTCTTCACCGATGCCCACGCAGGCGATTTCCGGCTCGGTGTAGATCACGCTCGGGATGACGTCGTAGTTCACGTGGCCGCCCTTGCCGGCGATCAGCTCGACGCAGGCCACGGCTTCTTCCTCGGCCTTGTGGGCGAGCATCGGGCCCGCAACGACGTCGCCAATTGCGTAAACGCCCTTGGCGGTGGTGCGGAAATGGTTGTCGATCTTCACGCGGCCGCGCTCGTCGAGCTCCACGCCCGCCTTGTCGGCAGCGAGGCCCGCGGTGGTGGGCTTGCGACCCACGGCGACGAGGATCTTGTCGGCTTCAAACTTGAGCTCCTTGTCCTTCTTTTCGGCGGTGAGGAACGTCTTCTTGCCTTCCTTGGCGACACCGGTGACTTTCGCGCCGAGCTCGAAACTGAGGCCCTGCTTTTTAAAGAAACGCTCGGACAGCTTGGCGACGTCCTTA
Source organism: Cerasicoccus frondis (assembly GCA_031296915.1). GTDB lineage: Bacteria > Verrucomicrobiota > Verrucomicrobiia > Opitutales > Cerasicoccaceae > Cerasicoccus > Cerasicoccus frondis. The sequence goes on from JAVDPC010000002.1 coordinate 138,408, forward strand.
TCGACGGCGCCCGCGATTTGCGGCAGCAGCTCGACGACGGTTACCTCCGAACCAAGGCGCGCCCAAACGCTACCCAGCTCCAGGCCGATGGCGCCCGCGCCGACGACGACAAGCTTCTTCGGCACCTTGTCAAAGCACAGGGCTTCGGTGCTGGAAACAATCGTGTCGCCGTCAAACTTCATGAACGGCAGCTCCACCGGCACGGAGCCGGTTGCAATAATGATGTGTGTGGCGGTGACGACCTTTTCGCCGTCGTCGCCAGCGACCTTTACCTTGCCCTCGCCTTCAAGCGAGCCGAGGCCGCGCAGCACGTCTACCTTGCGCGCCTTGGCGAGCTGGGCGACGCCGCCATTGAGCTGGGCGACGACCTCGTCCTTGCGCTTGAGCATGGCGGGGATGTCGCTAGTCAGCTTGCCGACCTTGATGCCGTGCACATCGCCGCGCTCCTTGACGGTGTGGAAAATCTCGGTGGAATGCAGCAGCGCCTTCGACGGGATGCAGCCCACGTTGAGGCACGTGCCGCCGAGCGTGGCGTCTTTCTCGACGAGTGCGGTTTTAAAGCCAAGCTGCGCGGCGCGAAACGCGGCTACGTAGCCGCCGGGGCCGGAGCCAATGACGAGGAGGTCGTAATCTGCCATGGTAAAATAAATTTGGGTTTCTCACAGAGACACGGAGGCACGGAGGCCAGCGCGGCGAGTTTTTATTGAACAGAAGGTAGCAAAGAAAGCGAAGGTTTAACTACGAATGGCGTGGATGCGAGGCGTAGTTTATTTCACGCAAAGACGCAAAGTCGCAAAGGGTTTCTTACTGGTTATCAGTCGAGTGGCCTTTGCGTCTTTGCGCCTTTGCGTGAGTTTAAAATGAGTTGGTCGGTTTTCGTTTACACGCCAATCATCAACGAGGTCGGGTCTTCGATGGCTTCCTTGATCTTCACGAGGAAGGTCACGGCGCCCTTACCGTCGACAACACGGTGGTCGTAGCTCAGCGCGAGATACATCATCGGGCGGGCGACGATTTCGCCGTTGATGACGACTGCGCGCTGCGTGATGTTGTGCAGGCCGAGGATGCCGGTTTGCGGCATGTTGAGGAGCGGCGTGGACAGCATGCTGCCGTAGATGCCGCCGTTGGAAATCGTGAAGACGCCGCCTTGCAGATCTTCGAGCTTGATCTTACCCGCGCGGGCAGCCTTGGCGTAGTCGATGATGTCCTGCTCGATCTCGGCGAAACCCTTCTTGTCGCAATCGCGGACGACGGGAACCATCAGGCCCTTGTCGGTGCCCACGGCCACGCCCACGTCGTAGAAGTGGTTTTGGATCACGTAGTCGCCGTCGAGCTGGGTGTTGAGATCCGGCACGGCTTGCAGCGCGTTAACCACGGCCTTCACGAAGAAGGACATGAAGCCAAGCTTCACGCCGTGACGCTCGACAAACTTGTCCTGATGCTGCTTACGCAGCTTCATGATGGCGGACATGTCGACCTCGTTGAAAGTGGTGAGCAGCGCGGCTTCGTTGGTCGCGGCGACGAGGCGCTCGGCGATCTTCTTGCGCAGCGGCGTCATCTTCTTGCGCGTGGTGCGATCCTCGGCAGGGACGATCGGCGCGGCGGCCTTGGCCGGAGCTTCCGCCTTCGGCGCAGGCTTGTCGGCGGCGGCTAGCATGTCGCCCTTGGTCACGCGGCCACCCTTGCCGGAGCCATCGACGCCCTTCGGGTCGATGCCGGTCTCGGCAGCGATGCGGCGCACGGCCGGGGAAATGGCGTCGTCCGGCGCAGCCTTGCCAGCGGGAGCCGGAGCGGCGGGCGCTTCACTGGCGGCCTCGCCCTCGGAGTCGTCGGCGGCAGGAGCGCTGCCCGCGGGCTTCGCGGCGGAGTCGTCGACAACGGCAACGATCTGGCCGATCTCGACCTCGTCGCCTTCTTCGGCCTTGAGGCTGATTACGCCACTGGCTTCGGCGAGACCTTCGGAGGTGATCTTGTCCGTTTCGAGTTCGAAGATGACCTGGTCCTTTTCGACGTAGTCGCCTTCAGCCACGTGCCAGGCGGCAATGATGCCAGAAGTGATCGACTCGCCCAGAGCCGGGATTTTCATTTCTACAGCCATGATATTAAAGGGAAATTATGAATTATGAGGTATGAATTATGAATTCAGCGAGTGGCCGATTGAGGGTTTAAGTGTAAAGTCTCGTTGTTGATTCTCGGTTTGGCGCGGAGGCTTTCATACTGCATCATTTAAAAAGCAAAAGCTCCGCCACTGCCTCGGACCACCACCGCCACTAGTCGTTCTTGGTTTTGTTGAAGGCTTCGTCGACGAGCGCAGCCTGCTCCATTTTGTGGACTGCCAGAGAGCCCGGCGCGGGGCTGGCGGCGGCGTGACGACCGGCGTAGATCGGCTCCTTGCCCGAAGCCTTCTTGATGTAGTGGTAGATGAACGACCACGCGCCCATGTTTTGCGGCTCTTCCTGGCACCAGATCAGGTGCTCGTAGCCTGCGTACTTGGCAAGGATTTCCGTGCAAAGCTTGTCGTTGAACGGGTAAAGCTGCTCCACCCGCACGATGGCGGCGTCCTTGATTTTGTTCTCCTCTCGGTAGTCGAGTAGATCGTAGTAGACCTTGCCCGAGCAGAGGATGACGCGCTTGGCCTTCTTTGGCGGCGTGTCGTCGTTGAGGATGTCGTGGAATTTGCCCTTCTCCAGCTCGGCGACCGTGGATACGCAGCCTTTGTGGCGGAGCAAACTCTTCGGCGCCATGATGACAAGCGGCTTCTGGAAATCCCGCTTCTTCTGGCGGCGGATGATGTGGAAATACTGCGCGGGGGTGGTCATCATCGCGACCTGAATGTTGTTCTCCGCACAAGCCTGCAAGTAACGCTCGAGGCGGGCGCTGGAGTGCTCCGGCCCCTGCCCCTCGTAACCGTGCGGCAGCAGCATCACGAGCCCGCTCACGCGGCCCCACTTGGATTCACTGCTGGCGATGAATTGGTCGAAGTGCACCTGGGCGCCGTTGGCGAAGTCGCCAAACTGCGCTTCCCACAAGGCCAGCATGTCCGGGTAATCGATCGAGTAACCGTAGTCGAAGCCCAGAATCGCGGCCTCGGAAAGCGACGAATTGTGCACGCAGAACGTGGCCTGGTTCGCGTCGAGATTGGTCAGCGGCACATAGCGGGTGCGCGTCTCGCTGTCATACCAGGCGGTGTGGCGCTGGCTGAAAGTGCCGCGTTCGGAGTCCTGCCCGGACAAGCGGACCGGCGTGCCTTCAATCAGCAAAGTGCCAAAAGCGAGCGACTCAGCAAAGGCCCAGTCGATGCCTTCGCCAGCCTCGAAGTTCTTCCACTTCTGCTTGATCTGGCGCGCGATCTTGGAGTTGATCTTAAAGTTGCCCGGGGCCTCAGTCAGGCGGCGCGCGACGTGGCGCAGCTCGTCAATTTTAACGCTGGTCTTGGTCGCGGAGAAATTAAAGGGCGGCTGCGTGATGCCGGCGGAGCCTTTAAGTTTGTCCGCCTTGGCCTCGGCTTTCGACTTTTGGTCGTTCTGCTTTTCCTCCTCCTTCTTCACTGCGAGGAAGGCGTCGTTGAGCGTGTTCTGATAGTCGTCGGTGAGCTTCTGGGCTTCGGCTTCGGAAATGTCCTGCGTCTTGAGGAGCTGCTCCTTGAGGGACTCGCTGATCGCCGGGTGCTTTGACAGGCGCTGGTAAAGGTCGGGCTGAGTGAAGCCGGGCTCGTCGGACTCGTTGTGGCCATGGCGACGGTAGCAATACATGTCGATGACGACGTCGTCCTGGAACTCCTGGCGATACTTCGCGGCAAGGCGCATGACGGCGCACACGGCCAGCGGGTCGTCCCCATTGACGTGGAAAACCGGGATGTCGATCATCTTGGCGATGTCGGTGCAGTAGCGGCTGGAACGCGAGTCGCGCGGGTCCGTCGTGAAGCCGATCTGGTTGTTGATCACGATGTGGATCGTGCCGCCGGTCCGGTAGCCCTTGAGCTTGGCGAGGTTGAGCGTTTCCGCCACCACGCCCTGCCCGGCAAAAGCAGCGTCACCGTGGATCAGGAGCGGCAGCACACGCTTACGCTCGAGGTCGCCCCGGATGCGCTGGCGAGCGCGGGCCTTGCCTTCGACGACCGGGTCCACCGCTTCGAGGTGGCTCGGATTGGCGGCGAGGCGCAGCTCGATGTCTTCACCGGTAACGGTTTGGAGCACCGCCTCGTAGCCGAGGTGGTATTTCACGTCGCCATCGCCATGGGTGGACTCGGGGATGTAATTTTCGGAAAACTCGCGGAACAGGTATTGGTAAGACTTGCCAAGGATGTTCGCCAGCACGTTGAGGCGACCGCGGTGAGCCATGCCCATGACGATTTCTTCAACGCCATTCTTCGGGCAGTCCTGAATCAACAGGTCGAGCGCGGCGATGAGCGTTTCGCCGCCTTCGAGGGAAAAGCGCTTCTGGCCAACGTAGCGGGTGTGCAGGAAGCGCTCAAAGATTTCCGCCTGCATGACCTTGTCGAGCATGCGGAGTTTTTCGTCGCGGCTGAACTCCGGGTGAAAATTATCGGGCTCGATCGCCGCCTGAATCCAGCGGCGCTTCGGCGTTTCCTGAATGTGAATGTACTCGCAGCCGATGTGCTCGCAGTAGGTCGCCTTGAGGCGCTCCAGAAGCTTCGGCACCGACATGAAAACGCCGCCCAGGTAATTGCCCGTGTGGTATTCCTTCTCCTGGTCGACATTTTCCAGACCCAGGCGATCCAGCGCAAGGCGTGGGTTCTGCACCGGGTTAGCCGTCAACGGGTTAATGCGCGCCTGCGTGTGGCCGATGGAGCGGAAGGCGTAAATCGCGCCAATGACTCGGGACTGTGTGATCGCGTCGAGCCCCTCAATTTCTGCCTGAGTCGCCGTCGTAGCGCCGCCGCCGCCCGCAACAGCGACTTGCTGGGCCAGCTCGTAACCCTCGAAAAACGCCCGCCAATGCGCGTCGAGCGTGTCCGGATTGTCGAGCCACTGCTCGTAATTTTGGTCGATCAAATCCGCATTCCAGCGGTTGGCGATACCGAGATTCTTCATGGCTTGTGGGGATTTCGGGGAGCTAAAACAGGCTCTGGCAAAAATTGTAGCAGCGTCCAAAAAATGAACACTTGGCGTTTGGATTCTCTTAAATAGACGGTTTTTTAGGTTTAAAGAACAGGTAGGAATAGACTTCCGCCCGAATATCCGCAAGCTATAAGGCCAAAAACATGAGCGATTTTGATACCCTCCTTAAGCATTTGGAATCACTGGAAACCCGTGACCGGCCCGTGGCTAATGTCATCGCCGATCTGGACGCCTTCCACCGCGACCACGCCGCCGACCTCCCACCGCGCCTGGTCCATTTTCTAGAGCGCCGCAGCTACGGCAAAGCCGTCGCTTTTTTGCGTGGTGAAAAGGAGAACATGCCCCCCGGCGGCTGCTCTGGGCATTGATTTTTGAATTTGAGGGAGAAGGCAGATGGGAGAAGGCAGAAGGGTCGAGTTGGATTGGAAGCGGCATAGAGAATTTTACATATTCGCGAGATCCTTTTGCGGGTAGCGACGAATCAAGCTATTCCCTTCTGCCTTCTCCCATCTCCCTTCTGCCTCCAATAAATCCCCTTCTCCCTCTAATATAAGAACCCATGTCCAAAAAACAACGCATCTCCACCGACGGCGGTTCCAGCCTGGACGCCAATCCCTTTGCGGCGCTGAGCGGCGCCGGGCTCCCTGACGCCCCCGCCAAGCCAGCCGCTGCGCCCAAGCCTGCCCCCGCCCCGGCCAAAGCCAAGAAGCGCGGGCGCGTGGACCTGCAACGCCAGAAGGGCGGGCGCGGCGGCAAGATCGTCACCATTCTTTCGGGTGAAGGCATGAACCTGACCGGCCCACAGGAGCTCGACGCCATGCTCAAGCACTTCAAGACGCGCCTCGGCTGCGGCGGCAAAGTCCAGGGCAAGACCGTGGAACTACAGGGCGATGTGCGCGACGCCGTCGAGCCCGAGCTCACCCAGCGTGGTTATCGCGTTGTCCGCGTCGGCGGCTGAACCGCTCTCCCGAAATTTGCCAAGCACGGCACAGAGCCGTTGTCCCCTTACGGAACTCAGCGCGAACCGGGAATCCCACACGCCTCCCTCCCGTAACCTGGAACAAATCGTCAAAACAAGGCCTAATCAGGATGCTCACCCCGCCAATCAGCTCTTGGATCGGCTAATTTCGCAGTCCTGCCGCGAATAACACTTGTCAGGCGCGCGGAGAGCCGCACAACTAGTGCCATGAAGGTCACGGTATTTGTCACTCCTAAGAAAACTGTGCTGGATCCCCAGGGCGCCGCTGTCGGCCATGCGATGGAGCATCTGGGCCTGAATCCCAGCAGCGATGTGCGCGTCGGCAAGACAGTCGAGTTCGAAGTCGACGGCGCGGACACCCCGGAACTACGCGCTCAAATCGACAAGATTTGTGACGGTTTGCTGAGCAATCCCGTCATCGAAGACTACCGCTACGAGCTCGCCTAAAAACGAAAGTCCCGCCTACATGAAGATCGCCATCATCCAATTCCCCGGATCCAATTGCGACCGCGACGCCTATTATGCGCTCGCGGGCGTGTTCAACCAGCCGACGCGCCTGTTTTGGCACAAGCGTCCCAGCCTGGCCGGAGCGGAGTGCGTGGTCTTGCCCGGCGGCTTCTCTTACGGCGACTACCTGCGCTGCGGCGCGATTGCCCGGTTCTCGCCCATCATGCAGTCTATTATAGAGTTCGCCAACAACGGCGGCCCGGTCATCGGCATTTGCAATGGCTTCCAGATTCTCTGCGAGGCGGGCCTCCTCCCCGGCGCCCTCGTCCGCAATGAGAGCATGGAGTTCGTCTGCGAGACCTCGACCCTCAAGGTCGAAGACAGCATGGACTACTTCAACAAGAGCAGCCTCGGCGAGACAATCGACATTCCCATCGCCCACGGTGAGGGCAACTACCGCATCGATGACGACGGTTTGGCCGACCTCGAAGCAAACAACCAAATCCTTTTCCGCTACGCTAACAATCCAAATGGGTCTAAAGCCGACATCGCAGGCATCCGTAATAAAGAAGGGAATGTCTTTGGCATGATGCCGCACCCCGAGCGCGCCGTGGAAGATCTCCACCCGAGCCGCGACGGCATCGGCGTCCTCAAGGCGTTCCTCAAGTCCCAAATGGCCCGCCAGAAAGCGTAGCCTATTATCAATGATCAATTGTCGGTTTTCAATTTTCAATGACTCGAGAACGCTGCGAAACCTCAACTGACAACTGATAATCGAAAACTGAAAATCGAAAACTCCTAGTTTCCATGGCCACTGAAGCACCTGCGCCCAATCCAGATCCCACGCTGAACAAGCCCATCACGCCTGAGCTGGTGGACAAGCACGGCCTCACCGCCGAAGAGTACGAGCGCATCAAGCAGATCCTCGGACGCGAGCCCAACCTGACCGAGCTCGGCATTTTCAGCGTCATGTGGTCAGAGCACTGCTCCTACAAGAACTCGCGCCGCCTCCTCAAGCAGTTCCCCACCCAGAAGTTCGACGAAGACTCCCGCAACAAGGTCCTCGTCAAGGCGGGTGAGGAAAATGCCGGCGTCATCGACGTAGGCGACGACTTTGCCATCTGCTTCAAAATCGAGTCCCACAACCACCCGAGCGCGGTGGAGCCTTTTGAAGGCGCGGCGACCGGCGTGGGCGGCATCCTGCGCGACATTTTCACCATGGGCGCCCGCCCGGTGCTCTTCACCAACTCCCTGCGCTTTGGCAAGCTCGACTCCGCCGACTCCCGTCGCATCATGCGCGGCGTCGTGCATGGCATCTCCCACTACGGCAACTGTGTGGGCATCCCCAATGTCGGCGGCGACGTTTACTTTGACGATTGCTACGAGGGCAACCCCCTCGTTAACGCGCTCTGCCTCGGCGTGCTCAAGCACGACCAGATCAAGCGTGGCGCGGCGTCCGGCGTCGGCAACCCGGTCTATTACGTCGGCGCTGCCACTGGCCGTGATGGTCTCGGCGGCGCCAGCTTCGCCTCCAAGGAACTCTCCTCGGAGTCCGGCCACGACCGTCCCGCCGTCCAAAAGGGCGACCCCTTCATGGGCAAGCTGCTCATGGAAGCCTGCCTCGAAATGATGGCCGTCGACGGCCTCGTCGTGGGCATTCAGGACATGGGCGCCGCTGGCCTGACCTGCTCCACCTGCGAAACCGCCGCCCGCGGCGACACCGGCGTCGAAATCGAGCTCGACCTCGTCCCGCAGCGTGAGTCCGGCATGAACTCTTACGAAATCATGCTCTCCGAATCACAGGAGCGCATGCTCGTCATCGTCCAGAAAGGACGCGAAGAGGAAGTCGAAAAAATCTTTGAAAAGTGGGACCTCCATGCCGCCAAGGTCGGCTCCGTCGTCGACGGCAAGGACATGGTCGTCAAGCAACACGGCCAGGTCGTTGCCCGCATTCCGGCGCAAGACCTCACCGAACAAGCCCCGCTCAACAACCCGGAAGCAGCGCGCCCGGCTTACTTGGACGAGATTCAGGCCTGGACTCCCGAAAGCATCGAAGACCTCACTGAAGACGGCATTTTCGACGCCCTCCCCAAGCTCCTCGCCGATCCGACCATCGCCAACAAAAAGTGGATCTACCGCCAGTATGACCAGATGGTCATGACAAGCACCGTCGAGCACGCTGGTGAGTCCGACGCCGCCGTAGTGCGTTTGCGTTGTGGCGGTCCGGATCGCGACAAGTACATCGCCATTTCCAACGACTGCAACAACCGCTACTGCTGGGCCGATCCCTATGAAGGCGGCAAGATCGCCGTCGCCGAGGCCATTCGCAACCTCGCCTGCTCGGGCGCCCGCCCCCTGGCGATGACGAACAACCTCAATTTCGGCAACCCAAACAAGCCCGAATCCTTCTACATGCTCAAGGAAGCGGTCCGCGGCCTCGCCGAAACCTGCGAATTTTTCGATGTGCCCGTCGTCGGCGGCAACGTCAGCCTCTACAACGAAAATCAGGACGCCAAGATCGACCCGACGCCCGTCGTGTCCGTGGTCGGCATCATCGACAGCCGCCAGTACATCACGCCGTCCACGATCAAAAAGGGCAACGAAGCCTTCATCCTTCTGGGTGACGTCGCCAACGAGCTCGGCGTCAGCGCCTTCCTGCGCGTCATCCACAACCTGAAGACTGGCAAGCCGCCCGTGATGGACCTTGAAAAGCAGGCTTCGTTGATGGACTTCCTGCAAATCCAGATCCAAAAGGGCCGCATCCACGCCGCGCACGACATTGCCGAAGGCGGACTGCTCGTCGCGCTCTGCGAAATGCTCTTCACGAAGGACCAAACCTTCGGTGCAGACCTCAATCTGGAAGACCTCCCCATCGATCGCTGGGACACCCTTTTCTTCGGCGAAAGCCAAGGCCGCATCCTGCTGGCCGTCGATTCCAACCGCGCCGACCACGTCGTCCACGACGCCGAGCGCTATGACATCCATGCGGACATTATCGGCGAAGCCAACGACGAGGGCATCCTCCACATCGAGGCTCCCAATCTGGAAAACCCGATCCAGTGGGACACCAACACTCTCCGTGACGCCTGGGAGAACTCCATTCCCAACGCCATGAAAATCTAGAGCTCTTTTCATCTAGATTGGCGGAGTCAGGTGGGGTAGAGATTGGATGCAGCCTACGCGTCCGGCAGCTCCATGGCTTCGACCTTGGCCTTGAGGCCCTCGCGGTAGGCGACGAGACGGTCCCGAAGTTTTCGATCCGCCAGGGCGAGAATCGCCGCCGCCGAAAGCGCCGCATTGATCGCCCCCGCCCGGCCAATGGCCAATGTCGGCGTTGGAATGCCAGCCGGCATCTGCACGATGGAAAGCAGGGAGTCCACGCCACTCAAGGCCCTGGACTGCACCGGCACGCCGAGCACCGGCAAATGCGTGAGCGCCGCCGTCATCCCGGGCAAATGCGCCGCGCCGCCCGCTCCGGCAATGATCACCTGGATGCCGCGCCCTTCCGCGCTGCGCGCGTAGTCGACCATGCGGTCCGGCGTGCGGTGCGCGCTGACGATCAACTTCTCGAAGGGAACGTCGAGCTCAGTGAGGGTTTCCGCCGCATGGCGCATCGTTTCCCAATCGGAATTACTGCCCATGATGACGCCGACAGTCGGAGTAGAGTTACTAGGTGTTGCCATGACGTGAAAATTAATTTTACCTCCAGCCATCCAACGCACGGGCGCGCCGCACGTCAATTCCAGGATGCACACATTGGGCATAGATGGCTGTAAGGGAGGCTGGATCGCTGTCGAAATTGACGACAACGGCAATGGCTCAATCGGCCTGTTCGACACCGTCTACCGGGCCCTCATCATGCACCCGACGTGCGACGTCATGCTGATCGATATGCCCATCGGCCTCCCCGACGCCCTGCAGCCAACCCGCGAATGCGACGCCATCGCCCGTAAACTCCTCGGCAAAGGCATGAGCTCCCGCGTGTTCAGCCCACCCCCACGACGCGCCCTCGACACCAGTTTTTACGAAGACGCCTGCGCGCTCAGCGAGACCATCATCGGCAAAAAGATCAGCCGGCAAAGCTTCAATATCGCGCCTAAAATCAAAGAGCTCGACGGCGTGCTTCGCCGCCATCGCGACTACGTGGGACGCCTCCGCGAAGCGCATCCCGAGCTCGCCTTCGCCTCGATGAACAACCGTAAGGCGCTCCAAATTTCCAAAAAGCAAAAAGCCGGCCAGCAAGGCCGACTCAAAGTGCTGCAGCGCCATTACCCGCACGCCCGCGATCTCTACAACTACGCACTCGACGCCACGCAACGCAAAGACGTGGCGCGCGACGACATTCTCGACGCCATGGCGCTCGCCATCATGGCGCGCTCCGCCCGCAAACTTCGCCCCATCCCGGCGGATCCGCCCAGCGACGCCGTTGGCCTGCCCATGGAAATCGTCGTCGGCGTCTACGGATGGGAAACGGAAAGCGCCACCCGCGCACCCTTCGGTTTTACACGGGCGCCAGCAACCCGCCAGTAGACCGCGACGCATCAAGCAAGGCGGCGTATTTGCCTTTAAATCAAAAGCCGTTGCGCTATAACCAGTGACGTGACGCAAGAAAACGAAGGCTTTTGGTTGTTCTCACCCATCTTTATTCATTGGGTGCTCTCGCTGGCGTTCAGCTTTCGCGTCATCATGAAGCGGCGCAACATCGGCGCCACGCTCGCCTGGGTCAGCGTCATGCTGCTCGTGCCGTATTTTGGCGTTGGGCTTTACCTAATCCTCGGCGAAATGCGGCTGGGCAAACGTCGCGAACGCCGCATCCGCGAACTCATCAACCCTTACAAGCAGTGGATCCAGTCACTCGCCGAAGGGTATCAAGTCAATTGGGATCACGCGCCTGACGCCGCCAAATACCTCGATCGACTGGCCGCCAAAACGGAAGGCACGCCCACCCTGCCCGGCAATCGGCTGGAAATACTCGACGACTGCGAAGGCGTACTCCGCGCAATCATTGAGGACATCAACCGCGCCGAAGAAGCGCTCTACATGGAGTTCTACATCTGGCACAATGGCGGCGTGGCCGACGAGGTGCTCGAAGCCGTGATCAAAGCGAAAGAGCGCGGCGTAGCCTGCCGCCTGCTCCTGGACTCCGTGGGCAGCAAGCACTTCCTGGCTTCCGCTAATTGCAAGCGCGCGCGCAAGGCGGGCATCAAAATTGTGGAAGCACTGCCCGCAGGCATACTGCGCGCAGCGTTCCGTCGGCAGGACCTGCGTCTGCACCGCAAGATCGTCATTGTCGACGGTCGCATCGCCTACACCGGCAGCCTCAATTTGGTCGATGCGCGCTTCTTTAAACAGGACGCCGGCGTCGGCCAATGGGTCGACCTCATGGTCCGCGTGCAAGGCCCCGCCGTCGAAGTGCTGGCGACGACGTTCCTCGCTGATTGGGATGTGGAAACCGAAGGCCGCCAGGTCGATGTCAACGAAGACCCCGGCGTCAAACGCCAGGCAGCCGACGGTCCTGCAATGGTGCAAGTCGTTCCGTCGGGCCCCGGTTTTTACCCGGACGCCATTTACCAGTTGCTGCTCACCACGATCTACAGCGCGCGCGAAGAGTTGACGATCACCACGCCGTATTTCGTGCCTGATGATGCGCTGCACACCGCCCTGCGCACCGCCGCCGCCCGCGGCGTGAAAGTGACCGTGATCCTGCCCGCCCGCAACGACTCCTGGCTCGTTCGCTATGCCTCACGCTCGCACTACGACAGCCTGCTGAAAGCAGGCGTGCGCATCATGCGTTTCAAAGCAGGCCTCCTGCACGCCAAGACCATTTCCGTGGACAAAGAATTCTGTCTGGTAGGCTCGGTTAACTTCGACATGCGCAGCGTGTGGCTCAACCACGAAGTCACACTCTTCGTCTACAACCACGCCTTCTGCGACCACCTCTGCTACCTACAGCGCCAATACATCGAACAAAGCGACGAACTCTGCCGCGAAGATTGGTCACAGCGCCCCAACCGCGAACGCATCCTGGAAAACATCGTCCGCCTGGCCAGCCCGTTACTCTGAGTTGCAAAGCTACTTTGCATCGCAAAGTCAATCATCACCCATGAGCGCCTTCATGTCGGCAAAGCCGATCTTCGAGTTGGCGGCCTCGCTGGCTTCGAAGAGGTCTTTGAGCAAGGCTGCCTTTTCACGCTGCATCGAAAGCACGCGCTCTTCCACGGAGTTGGCTACGATCAGCTTGTAGCTCGTCACGGTGCGCGTCTGGCCAATGCGGTGCGCACGGTCCGTCGCCTGAGCTTCGACGGCCGGGTTCCACCACGGATCGTAATGCACGACCGTGTCGGCGCCCGTTAGATTCAAGCCCGTGCCGCCGGCCTTGAGCGAGATCAGGAACACCGGAATCTCGTCGTCTTCGTTAAACTGCTCACACAGCGCGGCGCGGTTCTTCGTCTGCCCGTCGATGTAGAGATACGGAATTTTCTGCGCTTCCAGCTCTTCCTTCAGCAGCGCGAGCGCGGCCGTAAACTGAGAGAACACCAGCATGCGGTGATCGCCATCGAGCGACTCTTCCAGGATTTCGCGGAAGGCGTCGAGCTTGGTCGAAGCAATGGCCTCCTCGGCTTCCTTGTCCACCAGGCGTGGGTCGATACACGCCTGGCGCATGCGCAAGAGTTGCTTAAAGGCCGCCACGCGCAGCTTGCCCTCGGAGGCGTTCGCCATCTCAAGCTCAAAAACTTCGCGACGCGCTGTCTCTTCAACTTTGCGATACAAAGCTTCTTGAGCATCATTGAATTCGCAGTAGAAGACCTGCTCGATCTTCTCGGGCAGTTCCGGCGCCACTTCTTTCTTGGAGCGACGCAAAATGTATGGCGCCGCGCGATCACGAATACGCGCAGCATGCCACTCTTTTTCTTCACGCGAAGCGCCCGCCGGCGGCGGCTGCACATAGCCCGGCAGCACGAATTCAAACAGCGCGGCAAGGTCATCGAGCGAGTTCTCCACCGGCGTGCCGGTTAGCAAGAAGCGGCGGCGCGCCTGCAATCCGCGCAGGGCCTTGGCGTTTTGCGTTTGACGGTTCTTCACGTGCTGGGCTTCGTCACCCACGACCACGGCAAACGGCGCGGCATGAAAGAGGTCCGTGTCGCGCGCCAAGGTATTATACGACGTGATGACGAGGCCGAACTCGCTGGCGTGCTCCGCGCTGTGTAAGCGCTCGTTGCGATGGTGCGCAAAGACCTTCATCTCCGGAGCAAACTTGCGTGCTTCACGGCGCCAGTTCTCGACGAGACCCGCCGGGCAAACGACCAAGCACGGTTGCCCGGTTTCACTTTGTATCGCAGAGAGAAGCGTCAGGGCTTGGACCGTTTTACCCAAGCCCATCTCGTCCGCGAGGATGCCGCCCAACTCATTGGTATAAAGATGCCAGAGCCACGCCGCGCCAATCGCCTGATAAGGACGCAGTATCTTCATCAGCGCCTCGTTCGCGGGGGGCGCTTGCAGGGCGGTGAGATCGCTCAGCGCGCCACTGCGGCGCTTCCATTCCTCGGGCGCTTCGATGGCGAGGTCCAGCGCTTCGAGCTGCGCATTGACGGCAGCAGCCTCCTCACGCGAGATGCGCTTCGTCACACGAGGAGTCACGAGGCGGTCAGCGTTGCCGGTCAAGCGACGCTGCGCTTCTTGCATGGTGTTGAGCTTGCCGTGGTCGAGCAGGAACACGCCCTTGTGCGTTTCCAGGTAAGGCTGCCCCTTGTTCAGCGCCTGCGCGATTTGCCCCGACTCGATGCCCGGCGCCGCGAGCTCGGCGTCCGCAATGAAGTCATCGCCATCCTGCCGCAGGTGCACGCGCGCTTCCAGCGGCTTCAGCTTCTTCGTGTATTTGTTGAAGTTGGGCGTGAACTTCGCGCGGTAATGATGTTTGAGGCGGTCCCAGTGCTCAGCTAAAAATTGCAGCGTCTTGTGCCGGTCGCGCAGCCACCATTTGCGGTTGCTGGGCTCAAGCTTGAAGCTGTGGCTCTTGAGCAATTCCAACGCTTCTTCGTAGATGATGCTTTCACGCGAAGGCAGCGTGATCGCCAGGTAATTCGTCGACCCATCGACCTCCATCGGCGAGAGGTCGCGCTCCATTTCGCGGCGGCGTTTGGACTTGGTTAAGGTCGGTTGTGGCTTAGGCGTTTGCGGCTTAGGCGGCGGCGCCTTGGCCTCCACCATGATGTGCGGGTGCACGTCGGGCAATTTACCATCGACCCAGGGCAGCGGCGCCTTGGGGTTGCGAAATGAAAACGCCGCGTCTTCACCGGTCAGCGGTTGCAGGAGCTGGCTCAGTTGATCGCGCGTGAGTTGCATCATGCTGGGCGCCTTGCCACTCGTCCAACTCTCGATCAGCATGGCGGCAAGGATGTGTGGCGGCTCCGGCCAATACGCCTGCTTGGGCAAACGCTCCGGCGGGAAGATCTCCCCATCGACCTCAGCCTCCAGCTTGACCGGAATGCGGTCCTTCGGCGCGCACTGCGGTAGATTCGGTGGCAGCAGCAGGCGCCAACGCAGTGGCGCCCCGTCCGGTGAAATCTCAATGCTCTGCAACGTCGGGCCTTGGGTCATCTATTGCTTGGATGCCAAACTTTGTGACGATGCCAATACTTAATGCGCGAAACGCCGCTGTTTAAAACGCTGTGAAACTCGGACAAACGCACTCTACAGCCTTCCCAGATCAGTCCGTCCAACTGACAGTGCGGATCGAGACGATCTTCGCCACCTGTTATTGATCCTCACAGCGAGAAATCGCCAGTGACGATTACCTTGCCATCGCGGCTACCCGCCTCCGCTGCAGCGAACGCGGCCTTACCGTCAGCCAAAGAGAATTTCTCCGCGACGCTCATCTTGAACACGCCTTTGCGCATGAGTTCGTGGATCTCGTGCTGCATGGCGCCACGCTCGTCAGCCGAGGCGTTGCGCGCCCAGCGGTCCATCCAGAATCCACGCAAACAGACGTCATCGAAGATCAAGTTGCGCGTGGGGAACCGCACTTTATCGCCCACCATGCCGCCGAAGGTCACCACGACGCCGCTCTCGGCCATGCAACGAATCATCTTGATGACGCTTTCACCACCAATCGAATTGAGGCCGAGTCGTGGCTTTGCGCCACCAGCCGCAGAACCAAACTGTTTGAAGAAGTCATCGCCATCGGCCAGCACCACATCCGCGCCTAATTCCTTCAGCGGACCTTCCCACTTGGCTACGTCGCGCACGAGATTGATCGAGTGCAGGCCCAGGTGTTTGGCCAAGCCGATCGCGCATTGCCCAACCGCAGAGTTCGCGGCGTTTTGGATAATCCAGTCGCCGGGCTTCAAGTCGATAAAGTCTTTGAGAATGCGGTAAGCTGTCGGCGGGTTGATAAACGCCATGCAGGCCTGCTCGACGGGGAGATCTGCCGGGGCCTTTTCAAACGTATCCGCATCTGCGCAAACGGCGTCCACCAACACGCTTTCGTCGGGCATTTTGACGCGGTCGCCAGCGCTGAGCCGCTTCACGCCCTCACCCACAGCCAGGACTTCACCAACACCTTCCCGACCGGCCACTGCCGGCAGTTCACGCAGGCGTCCATAGCTGCCGCCGATCATCCCGAGGTCCGACGGGTGCAGCACCGCCGCGCGCAAGGCGACCAACGCCTCTCCCGGCCCAGGCTGGCCAATTTCCAAGGTGTCCATCTGGAGCACATCGGCGGGCTTACCATTTTCGTGATATCGCAGGGCTTTGATTTCCATAAGCCTACTGAATCCGAATTTTAGCTATTAGCAAAAGCCAAATGGATTTTGCCCAAGCTATTAACCCGGCTATTGATGATCAGAAGGCAACCAGGCCGAACATCCCGATCCCTAATGATGTTCAGGAACGAGCGTGATAGCATACGAGGTCATACGACACCGACTGCGCAACATTCTGGGAACAAGTTTTTTTTGATATTGTTTAATTCCCATAAAGCCAGCAGCCTGAACGCAGAATCCTTCCAACTACACATGATTTCCCCAACCAAGATTTTACAGCATGGCTTCAGCGCCGCAGCATTCGCTACCGCGATCACACTGACCACCGTCAATGCCGGCAACCTGACGCCCCCCGCCGGTGCGCCAGAATCCACCATGAAGACGCTGGATGAGATCGAGCCGCGCACGCCGATTGATCCATCCGGCGAATACGATACAATCGACGAGTCCGGCAGCTACTACCTGACCGGGCCTTATACCGACAGTAGAGTCGTCACCATCTCAGCGAGTAACGTAAAGCTGGATCTGGGCGGCTTTAGCCATAGCGTCGAGATCGTGGTGGGAGCTCACGTCCAAAATGTTTCTGTGGAAAATGGCGCCGTCAACAACATCCAAACCAGCCATTACATCGACGTCCGCTTCGATAAGCTCGCTATTTCAACCGGCGTCAGCCTGGCTCAGGGCGGAACCCACGAATTCTACGACTGCAGTTTTTCGGACGCCACATTCATTACCGAAGCCAAGTCGCTGAAATTGGATAACTGCCGCTTTGTAGAGTCAGGAATCGAAGTAAATGGCGAGGAAACCGTAACCTTGCTTAATAACTGCGTATTTACAGATTGTGATCAAATCGTAGGCATCCAAAACGATTATAATAAAGTAATCTTGCAGAACTGCGTGGGCAGGGATATCGAAAGCGCAATTCGCGATTATCATCACTGCGAAACTAAGCTGATTAACTGCAACTTTCACGGCATCTATGTTCTCTACGAAGGAAGTGGCAAGCTGAGCGTTTCGGGTGGATCCATCAGCGCCTATGATAATGGACACAGCCTGATTGTTGCATACGGCGACACCCACTTAAGCAACTTGGAAGCTGGACCATTTCAATCCGATAAAAAGCTGCAGAACTTCTTGCAGCATGATGGCAAAGAAAGCGTAGTCAGCATCGACAACGTTCGCCTGACCAATTTCGGCGAACCGTTCTACTGGGACTCGGATGCAAGGCTAACTGCAGATCAACTCATTGCCGAAGGAGTTGAACATTTTTTACTCCCCCCCCATAGCAATATAACCCGTTCTCAAGTTACGTCCTCACGCTATGATTCCCTGGAGATACAAATATATGATGAAGCTCACGTAGCGGATAGCATATTCTATACGAAAGGTGGTGGAATGGTAAGCGTCGGTGAAAACTGCTCCATCAGTGATTCACGCTTCACCGGCTTTGACCAGGGGCTAGAATTTTTTGAAAAATGCCAATTAAACAATCTAAAGCTAGTGGACTGTGAGGCCGGCGTCATTCTCAGCCGCTACTGCCGAGTCAAAGGCATAGAATTCCTGGGAAACGTCTCTGTGCTCTTTACGGCAACTGAACCGTTTTGGATCGAGGACTGTGCTTACAGCGATGCTGAAAATTCGATTTTCATGACCATTTCCGACAATGAGCATGATGTCGTAAACCGCCTATCTGGCATTAAAGGGGTCTTTGGGAAGTTCTTTGTCAATAATACGCCAGAGTCTCCAGTGGACATCTCTGACTGTGAGTTTACGGTCACTGATTGGTTTCTCGAGATGCCGGATAATTCCACAATTCGACATTCACTCTTAGAACTCCAAGTCGGCATCACTGGCGATGGGGCGCTTGCGGTGATCGACACCGAAATCATTGGCTTTCCTCGCGAGCAGGGTTCCAACAGTGCGATCGACTTTAACGGCAAGTTAACCATGGACCGTTGCCACATACAGGGCTTTGAAAGTGGCATTTACGCTGATGAAGTCGTCATTCAAAATTCAACGTTGATCGGAACTCATAATAGCGGAATCGGTATCTACAGCAATGCCTACTCCATCATTCGGAACAACTCGATCAGTGAGTATGAATGGGGCATACAACTCGGGGGCGGACGAGGCGGGCTCATCCAAGGCAACTCCATTCAATCCGAGAGCGTGGGCATACACGCCGACACCCAAACACCCAGCATCATCTCTCAAAACACGATCTATGCTGTGAACACTGGCATTGAAACCTACAGCAATAATCAGATCGTGAACAACCAGATCGTTTCCGCTCGCGGACTGGGCATCTACCTCAAGGAATCTGGCAATACCATTACCGGCAACATCATCACTTCGGGCGGCCCAGCGATTGGGGGCGACTCTTTATCAGCCCAACTTTATGGCCCGATCATTGAGCAAGACGGCGACTCCACCACGGTGGATCGTGGTAAAATCATTTCCGAAAACCCTTGGGCTAACGTGGGATCAACTTGGTAATGAACTGGCGACGCTACAGCTTCGTCGGGCTTAGTTTGCTCAGCAGCGCGGGCGCCTGGGGCGTGTCGCTTATCCCACAGGCCGACACCGCTTGGGGCGAGAACATCGGCTGGGTGGGCGACCGCGCGACCGAGCAAAGCTTCCTCGCTACCAGCAATTATTTAGCCGGCTACTTGTGGGGCGAAAACATTGGCTTGATCAACTGCGGCGACGGCCCGGCGAATGGTGTTTCCTATAGCCAGACCAAGGGCGACATCGGCGTCAATCGCGACCCTGACACCGGGCGCTTCACTGGCTATGCCTGGGCCGAGAATATTGGTTGGATTAACTGGGGCGAGTTTGATGACAACAGCGACATGCCACGCATGAGCAAAGAAGGCATTTTCGCCGGATACGTCTGGGCTGAAAACGCTGGCTGGATCAACCTCTCTCGCATGCGCCGGGCAGTGGATCTCGATGGCAATGGCCTGCCCGACAGCCTCGAACCCGACAGTGATGCCGATGGCATCCCGGACGGAGTAGAAACTCATCTTGGGCTGAATCCCAACGATACTGCCGACGGCGCGCAAGACGCCGACCACGACGGCCAGACCAATCAACAGGAAGCGCTGGCGGGCACCGATCCCGAGAACGGCGAGTCATTCTTTATGGTGCGCAAAATGAGCACTGCCAACAATCAGGTGACGTTGGAGTGGAGCAGCCTCCCGGGCGTGCGCTACCGCATTGCGCGCGCCGCAACGCCCAAGGATTCATATTCTCTGGAAGACCAAATCTACACCGCAACTGAAACCACCACCGTGGCGACCTTGCCAGTCTACGGCGACCCCGAGTTTTACCGCGTGTATGTGGTCACGGATTAGCACCGCACTACTCTGACGGAGTCAGCAAAACGCTGCTGGGGATCGCCTGCTTCGCAACGCCTGGCCCTTCATAACTAACCGTCAGCGAAGCCCCGCCGCCGGCATCGAAGAACTCAACGACGAGCTGATGATAGCCCGCCGACAACGTGGCCACGCCGGACACTTCCTGCGCGCCATGCACGCCATCGTTTGCCACGACCACGGCGTCATCGACCCATAAGCGACTGCCATCACTGGAATCGGTGTAAAAGGTGTAGTCGCCAGCAGTTTCGACCAGAAGCGACGCCTCAAAACGCAGAGCAAAGTCCGCCGTGAGGCCAGCGTCATTTGTCAGGCTGAAGTCGCTCTTCACACCACTCTCAACCGGACTCAGCGCATTAAAATCTGGCAGGCTCGCAAAGGAGCCGGAAAACAGTTGGTAGGCAACGCCATTGCTAAAAAGATCCGTGCTGCTATCGAACGACAGCCGGTAAAAGCGCGGCCCGGTATCCGCCGTCAGTCCCTCTTCGCACACCGTGACTTCGATCGGGTCATGCCCCGTCTCTGCAATCATGACCGCGTCGCCAACGAGGGAGACCATTGCGCCGCCATTCACGCTTTGCGCGAGCGCCGTCCAGCTACCTGCCTCCAGCGTGGTGCTGCGCCAAACGGTATAAGTCATATCGATCAGCGAGGGGTCACGCGGAAAGATGAGGCCGCTCTCGTAGCCTTCAAGGCAGAGACTGAAATTTCGCTGACTGGATTGAGTCGGGTCCGTGCCGAGCGCAATCTCGACGAGGTTCGCAATGCCATCCTGATCGGCGTCCGCGTCTCCGCTCGCCAGCGCAGCCTGGTTGCGAATTTCGGGCGGAAAATAGTTTCGCCAAATCGTCTGATAAGGCAGTGGCGGATAGAAGGCCGTCAGCACCACGGTGTCGGTAATCGTAAATTCTTCATCGTCCGCAGACAATTGCAGGGTATAGGCGCCGGGCTGATCCACCGAGAGTGTCGTCACCGGAGAACTAGCGTCCGCGATGATGGCATTCGCTCCAGCGGGTTGATCCAACACCGTCCAGGCAATGGTTAGCGAAGCGCTTTGGCCATCGTCGGTAATCTCACCGAACAGATCGATCACCGCCGTGCTATCGCTTTCCAAGGGGACACTCGCGTTCGTGCCAGCATCCACCACAGGCGCCGCATTGGGGATCTCGACATTGGCCGTCATCACCATGGCCCCCAGGTATGCCAAGCCGGTGTGGTTGTCCCGCTCGACTTCGACCAGAATCTCCCCGGAGGCATTCGGCGAAACGCCATCGATGACCGCGACTTGGTCCGTATTGTAGGCCGCCTCCAACGTCGCGGTCTGACCATGAATCGTGTAAAGCGCCCGGCGCACGCCACTGGAGCTGCGGGAGGCAAACAGCGTAAAATCGTAGGTTTGGTCCGGGTTCAATCCGCTAATCAGGACCGCGCCATAGTCATCGCCTTCGCGCACATAAAAGGCGTCCTGCTGCACCGTAGTCGGGTAAAGCGTATCCGTCGCCACGCCTGCCTGGGCGCCATAAAAGCTGTCGGATATTTCCACGCGCACGCCAGTCGGATCGCCATCGGTGTTGATCGCGTTTTCAACATAGCTGTTGGTGTCGCCGGCGTCCTCGTCGTAAATATTATTCCAGTCAGGCGTGGTCGCAGTCGAGTAACCAAAATCCACTTCGATAGTGTAGGACCCGCTGTTGATGACGTTCACCGTGGTGACGCCCTGGCCGTAGCGATAATATGAATCTGTCGTCGCCGCGCTGATCACATGCGCGCCAACCGTCAAACCCGCGGTGGTGATGCTAGGGCCAACGCCGAGTAAACCGTCGATATCGCTATGCCACTCCAACGTGTTGGCATCGATGGCAACGCCATCAGCATCCTCCGCCGTCCCGGTGAAGGTGAGCTCCGTCCCCAGCGGCACAAGGTCCTCCTCCGTCACGGGCGAATCGATGACGATGGTTGGCTTCTGCTGCGCGAACATCCAGGCGTATACGCTGGCTTCATCATAAGTGCGCGTGTAGCTGTTGTGGTCGCTGCCCGTGTAAAGCGTGACCTTGATATTGCGATCAAGGTTTTCGGGCACGCCACTTTGCCACACCCAATTCTCCGCCACCGCGTCAAAGTAAACGGTGTTGACCGTCGATGTGCCTGGGTAGCCGGTGCGGATATTGGGCGCGGTCGAACCCATCAAGTAAGACGCGAGATTCGTTGCTGAATCTTCTGCCAGCCCACGCTCGTTGGCCGAAGCGTTTACCGCCGTCAGCGCCCAGTAAGGCGATCGCGTTCCCAGGTAATCACCCAGTCCAGTCTCGACCTTCCCACGCATCGCGCAGACCACATAGGCCGTCACCTGGTCGGAATCCGCATCGTTGTTAATAAAGTCCTGAATGCCAGCGCAACCGGCGCTGAGGCCAGTCACGTAAATTCGCCGCGGATCGATGCGGTAAGTTTCCACGGCGAAATCTAAAAACAGGCGAATCTCGCGTGCATTCCACCAAGTGGTGTGCTGCGGCGCCAGAACCATGACGTCGTTTTCGTCGAAGAGGTCGCGGAACTTATGCGTCGAGCCGTCTTTCACGATGCGTGGTGGACCATGCCCCAGCACTCGCTGAAGGTGCCCGCTCGTGCCTTCCCCCTCCTCCGCCAAATAGCCATCGCCTGTCTCGCCGAGGCCGTGGAAAAACATAACCACTGGAAAATTCTCCGTCGGGTTTTCATGATACGCAGTCGGCAGGTATTCGTAGTAACCGTGCCGATTGCCGATGGTGTCCTTTTCGACCGCCGCAAACGAAGCTGCCTTGACGGCAGCAGCGCCCAAGAAAGACATTAAAAGTAGGCTATAAAACCGTGAGGATAAAGAACGCGCCGTCATGAGACTGAACTAGGATTATGTTTTACTCTGCTGGCAGCAGAGTCGGGGGACAAGCAGGCAGGAGGAAGCAAGGCCAACGCCTTGGCTGGCGCGATGCAGGATGCCAACCTCGGCGCAAGACCTCGTAGGATACTCCCATTACCGTCAATGGCCGTAAAGAGATTATATGGTGAAGCATTAAAATAAAACGAATTTTTACCATCCCCGAGCCTTCTCCCCCGCCCCCACGACCACGCAACAAGTTAACAGCAGCCGACAACCGCTACGCGCAACCCAGCCTCCGTTTCCGAAAAGCCGACCCGGTCTTTTTCAAAAAGCCTTATGCTATGTTGTGCAAAAGCCTACTCGGTTGTTTTGAAAAAGCCTTACGCTATGTTAGCACAACAACCGCTCGGTTGTTGGTGCAACATAGCACCGGTTGTTGCCCTAACATAGCCTCGGTTGTTGGTCAGACAAAGCACCGGTTGTTTTGGAAAACGCTTAGTAGGCTTTTGGGATAGAACAAAAGCGGACAGCCACCCTCAAAAATGAGGGCGCAAAGAAGTCGCTTCGACACCCGGCGGATAGGGTAATGGCTCCAAGCAACTTCTGGTTAGTTTGGAAAACGAGCCACTCACTATGGGTGGAGCCCGGTGTCCCGACCGGGCCTAGCATTGCCTCACCGCCAACCAGATATCTGAAATAAGCCTGCTAGGGACAGCAGGCTCCACCTTTGGCTGAACCAGCGCAACACGACCACGACCTGATCAGACAGCACGGCAGAATTCTTCAAACGCCCTAAGCAATGCCCTTTGACACGAAAGCGCGGCGGTCCAAAATCAGTAAACAATATTATATATAGTTTGCCAAAGCATGCGATTCATTCCACTATGCTGTCTCAATCCGTAGGATGCTCATTGAGCTAAGCTCAAGGGGCTAAGAAACACGACAGCCAGACCTAACAAGCCATGGAGAACAACCAGGTTCAGCAACTAACCGAATCTTTTGAAGGCCACGCCCAAACGACCGAGAACGGCGTTGAGTTTTGGCTGGCTCGAGATTTGCAGTCATTGCTGGGTTACACCGAGTGGCGCAATTTCTTAAAGACAATTGCCAAGGCTGAAACCGCTTGTGAAGGCTCCGGACACGAAGTTTCCAACCATTTTGTTGACGTCAACAAAATGGTAGAAATCGGATCAGGTGGGCAACGCGAAATCGAGGATGTCATGCTCACCCGCTACGCCTGCTACCTCGTCGCGCAAAATGGCGATCCCCGCAAGCAAGAGATTGCCTTTGCCCAAACCTATTTCGCCCTGCAAACACGGCGAGCCGAGCTCAGCGAACAGCGACTGCTGGAGGCTGAGCGTGTTTCCGCGCGGAGAAAGCTCTCCGATACAGAAAAGGAACTTTCGCAAGTCATATTCGAGCAAACCGGAGGCAACAAAAACTTTGGCTTAATCCGCAGCAAGGGCGATCAAGCGCTATTCGGCAAGAGCACACAAGACATGAAGGCGCAATGGAAAGTGCCGGACACGCGCCCTTTGGCCGACTTCGCACCGACCATCATTCTGAAAGCCAAAGACTTTGCCACCGAGATCACCATTCACAATGCCCGCGAGAAGACGATGCGCAGCGAACCGCAAATATCCCGTGAGCACGTCACCAACAACCAAGCAGTTAGGAAAACACTCCTGGATCGAGGCATCCGTCCGGAAAGTCTGCCGCCCGCCGAAGACGTGAAGAAAGTCGAACGTCGTCTCATATCGGACGAGAAGAAGGCGTTGAAGAATCCAGACACGCTGGAAGGCTCCTAAGCCTCTTCGACCATCGCCGCCAGGTCCGGCACCGCCCCCCAGCCGGCATGACGCACACACAGTCGCCCCCTCAAAAACGAGGGCGCAAAGAAGTCGCTTCGACACCCGGCAGATAGGGTAATGGCTTCAATGGCCATCCGCATATTCTTTGCCTTCATCCTCAGCCTGCCTGCTATGTGGTTCGCCGGTTGGGCGTTCCTCGACTACCGGAAAAAGAAGACATCCGCCCGCCCGTTTTCCAACGACACCTCGCGACCACCCGGTGAGTCTACCCGCCGCAAACTCGAAGACCTGCAATGGGACTACGTTGGCAAACTGCTCTTCATCTTCATGCTCGCATGGCTGAGTATATTCCTGTTTTTGCTGGCGCCGCGTGTCCCAACTGACCCCAACGCGGAGTTCAACATCTGGACCTTCCTCTTCGTGATCACCGCGCTGGCGGTCTTGTTCTTCACCGGCTTTTGGCAATCGGTGAAGCTGCGAGCGCTCCTCAAAAAAGTCGCCGCCTACAGCCTCGGGTTCGATGGCGAGCGCCACGTCGGCCAGGCGCTCAACCGGCAAATGCGGCGACCGGAAGTCAGCTGCGTTTACCACGACTTCGTCTTCGAGCGCGCGGGCAAAAAGTTTAACATCGACCACGTGGTCGCCGGCCCGGGCGGCGTGTTCGTCATTGAAACGAAGACGCGCCGCAAGCCCCTCGACGCCGACCAAAAGCCGAACTACAAAGTCCGCTACGACGGCCAGCGCCTCCACTTCCCCCAAGTCTCCACCGATGAGCCCATTGCCCAAGCCCAGGCCAACGCGCGCACCTTCGCCGAATGGCTCTCCGGTCAGCTGGGCCACCAAATCTCCGTCACCCCGATCATCGTCATCCCCGGCTGGTGGATCGACTACCAAAACCAGGGCAGCGGCCCCGCCGTCATCAACGACGCCATGATCAAGAGCTACGCCTTCCACTCACCCTACCCACTCGAAACCATCACCCTCAACCGCATCGACGCCGCCCTCTGGCGCGAAAACGCGGAGTCGTTGAATTGAATAAAAATTAAATTGGGGGCGAGGCACAATAACCTTAAAATTGTCGCTTCCTAATATTCTAGACAACTTAAAGTATAATTCATTGAAATCATTGGCACATTAAGTTTATGAATGATTACGCCCCAAATTTAAAACAACCAAAACCCTCCCTTCCGAACATGGCACTGACGACAAAAGAGAAGCTGAACAGGCTTGATCGAATAAAGGATGAAGTCTCTGAATTTCACCCGATTCTAAATAGTCTTTTCAGAACGCTACCAAATATTTCGTCTGTAGAATATACCCATGGACCAAACGAACTAGGTGCTGATTTTGTATTAGAGCGAGAAGACCCCGTACTACAATCGCGACAATACGTAGGCGTCATAGTCAAAACAGGAAAGATTAGCTTAAGCAACGTACAAGACGTGCAGAGACAAGTAAATGACTGCAAGCTAGAGAGGTTTCATACAAGTGGTAAGAGAAAAATATATTTAAACTCCGTTTGGGTTGTTTCAAATTCCAGCATATCACATCACGCAAAGCATCACATTTTCGAAAACAATAAATCCTCAAATGTTGAATACCTCTCTGGTGAAAATCTAGTTGGCCTGATCGACAAGCACTTTAAAAGCTTTTGGTCTGCAATAGGCTCTGAAGCAGCTCTTTATCTATCAAGAACACTCTCAGACATCAACGATTTAGAATCCAAACTATCTCTGGTAAAAGACTTTGGAAACGACGTCTACATAAAGCCAGACATCAGAAAGTGCACAGAGGATGATTACAAAATAGACTCCGTAACCCAAAGAAAAAAAAACGAGATAGTTGACCTGGCAGAAACCGTAGCCACAAATCAAATTATCTTCATCGAAGGAGATCCTGGAGTAGGAAAATCTAAACTCCTAAGAAACTTAAGCTCTGAATTCTGCAAACCAGATAAATTCAAAGAGTCATCGCTAATACCCGTTTATTTCAGCTTCAAGGAATACTGCGAAACCTACGAAGAAGACATACATTCATTAATTGAATCAAAATTGGGAGACAGCTACGAGACGTTGGACTCAATAAAAGGAAGGAAGTATCTTTTAGTATCTGACAGTTTGGATGAGTGTAAGACCGAAGATCGAGACACCATCAGCGTCCTTGAATCAATTTTCGCTAAAGTCAACGAAGATGATTCACTAAAGCTCATCGCAACATCAAGGCACTTAGATAGATTCAACATTCCCAAGGGATTACTCGACAACATTTGCACTCTCGAAATCGTACCACTTTCCGGTAAAAAAGTAATATCCTTCCTCAAGGAATTGTTAAAGAACGCATCAATTCCTGAACGAATCATTGAAGACGCAAAACGGTCATCAATATTTAAAGACCTACCCAAATGCCCAATTGCCGCAATTCTACTTGGCCATATCCTTAGGCAGGGAGACAAAGAATTACCATCATCACTCCCTGAGCTATATTCTCAGTTCATAGAAATTAGCGTAGGCAGATGGGAACTCGACAAGGGACTTCAATCGCAGAAAGAGTACAAAGCCTTAGATAAAATCCTTCAAAACATTGCGGTCCACATGCTTGAAGCTGGAGTCGACAGACTAAACAGAGGAGAAGCCGAAAGCTTTTTCTGTGAATATCTAGACAACCGAAACTTCGGCATCGATGCATTTTCATTCTTTGAAAAAGTGACCAACAGATGCTCCATAATATGCCTACTTGATTCGGGAAACACATTCGCATTCAAGCATCGATCCTTTATCGAGTATTATTACGCAAGAAAGATGATCGGATCGAACAACCTGGATATCAACAACAAAGCATTCACTAAGTATTGGTCTCACGTATTCTACTTCTTCATAGGACTCGCCCCTGAGCCAGATCACTACTTAAAGCAAATCATAGGCCTAGAACCTAAATCAGAATTAGAGTGCTTTGCAAAATACATGAACCTGTCTGACTTCCTACTATCAGGATACTCAGCTAAGTACTCTGTTGTCATAGACGGACTCGTCGAGGCAACAAAGACAGCATCTAAGACATACATGGATGTCATAAAGAACAAAGACACCAGTATGCTGGCTAATTTTTCGCAGATACACCTACTCTGGTTGACTCAATACAATTTCAAAATGTCGTTTGCATATAGCTTCTTCGAGAAAGCATTTGATAGCGTTGCGTTACAACTAATCAGCGACATTGAAGATGAAGACCATTTAGCAATATCTATGTTCCTCCTCGACGTCACAGTACAACTAAACTCTAAAACTTCCGAATTTAAATACTTAGAGATGTGCAAAGTAAAGCCACCAATAGTACTTCAACTGGGTTTACAACATGAAATGCAAACAGGAAAAAAGAGCAAGTTTGCTAAAAAATTGGATAAAAACTTTAAGACAAAGATGGATGGAAATGGGAAATTAAAGAGTGACGTTAAAAAACTATACGACACAAGCCTAAGAGATTTCTCAATGTAGTACAATGTAAAGCCTGCGAAGATAGCGTCCAGGAACAGCAAGGGGGGGGGGCAAACATAGATTCCAATCATCCGTCCCTGCCTACCATCACTCCGGCTTAGGCATCCGCTTCAGCTCCTCTTCAATCTGCTCCAACTCAATCAAGTCCTCAGTGTCAGCTTCTTGTTGGCGGCGATGGGCATCGAAGGCTACGTAGCGGTCTTCGGCCAGGATCCGGGCCTCGTCGGCAGTCAGGGAACCATGGTGATCGAGGACGGGGCGTTCATTGAACTCAAGAAGGCGGTCGACATTGCGGCGCCAGTAATCGAGCGTGAGGTCCTGACGCTGCTTGGCGCGTAGCTCGGCTTGCTCCAGGAAGATCACCACGAGGCGGTTGAGTGTATCGATCTCGTCGGCCGTCAGGTAGTTCTTGGCAACGACAACATCCAATTTGCGCACCCGTGAGCCCTTCCAGGCCGTGAGGCCCATGTTGGGTAATTCCGGGTTGGCGCGCTCGCGGATGAGCTCGGCGGCGGTCAGCTCGGTGACGGCGTAGAGGAGCTTGTTTTGCGTTTCGGCGAAGAAGAGTTGGGCGTCGCGATCGTTGCTTTGGTAGTCGCGGCTGAGGGCGAAGAGATCGCGCACCTTTTGGTAGAAGCGCTTCTCGGAGGCGCGGATGTCCCGAATGCGCGCGAGCAGCTCATCAAAGTAATCCCAGCCGCCGGGGTCCTTAAGGCGCTCGTCGTCCATGACAAAACCTTTGACGAGGTATTCCCGCAGGTGGCGAGTGGCCCATTGCCGGAATTGCGTCCCGCGCTCGGAGCGAACGCGATAGCCGATGGCGAGAATGAGGTCGAGATTGTGGAGCGTAATCCGGCGCTTTACCTGCCGCTGGCCTTCGGTTTGAACTGTCAAGGATTCCTTGACAGTTGCCTCGGCGGTTAGCTCACCCTCTTCAAAGATATTGTTGGCGTGGAGGCTGACGTTTTGCTTGGTGACCTGAAACAGCTCGGCGATTTCCAATTGGGTGAGCCAGACCGTGCCGCCCTCGACGCGGAGGTCGATGCGCGTTTCGCCATCGGGCGAGGTGTAGAGTATCAAGTCGTCAGCCATGGAATCTATCGCTGACGATATTTCGCGATATGCAGCCGATTCGCGCAAGGGTTTTCCGTGACAAAACAGCGTTCTTGACGGAATGACGGACAGCCAACTGCACACAGGCGTCACCCCCGCCCATGCGTGACATCTCGCATCGGCAATTGACTTTGTGGGCTGGCTGAATGTCCTGTAGGGCCATGAGCGAACCACAGCCGCACCCTTTTCTCGACCCGTCCTTTCACGTTGCCTGGAGCAGCCTTGACCCTGAGCTGATCGAGGAGGACATTACGCTGG
Organism: Cerasicoccus frondis; assembly: GCA_031296915.1. Taxonomy (GTDB): domain Bacteria; phylum Verrucomicrobiota; class Verrucomicrobiia; order Opitutales; family Cerasicoccaceae; genus Cerasicoccus; species Cerasicoccus frondis. The sequence continues at coordinate 167,580 of JAVDPC010000002.1, forward strand.
CCCTTACCAAGGCCCAGAAGAATATCGACGCCATTGCCGGGCAGGACGCCGACGCCGCGACCTACGAGTCCACCATCCTCGCGCTTGAGGACGCCGCGGAAGAGTTCTCCCGCGCCTGGGGCTAAACAAAGGGAAAGGGGTCAAACGTAGATTTTAAATACCTTTGCTGGGTCCCCCTTTTTGGTCCACTTGTTATGAGAGGATTCCAGTCGGGTTGTTGTTTACTGGGTTGGTTGGGTTGTTAAGGTTCTGGCGCAGAGAGGCCGTAGGCCGAACGGAGCCGGAACCTGTGGATTGTTGTTTGGCAAACTGGGCTGGCGTGAGCAAGCCCAGAGATCGATGCGGTCGTTCGTGATTATGCAATTGGCGGTAATCATCGAAGATGACGCGTGATTCGCTCAGGGTGTAGATGAGCTCTCGGTTGAGGCATTCGCGGCGGAACTTATCGTTGAAGCTTTCGACGAAGCCGTTCTGCCAAGGGCAGCCGGGATCGATGTAGATGGTTTTAATTTCATTGTCCTTGAGCCAACCCTGAATACACTAGGGCCTTAATCTGCAAAAGCTGATCGGCCACGATCTTCTTGAGCTGATCCGATTCCTTTTCCAGATCCTTCAAACGCTGGGCCTCCTTCACGCCCATGTTGCCATATTGCTCTTTCCAGCGATAGTAGGTCTGTGTGCTCATGCCATGCTCCCGGCAGGCCTCTTCGACTTTCATCCCTTCACTGGCGCGAAGGATGCGGATGATCTGTTCGGTGCTGCGACGTCCTTTTTTCATATGATCTTACGGTGTCTATGACCGAAAATCTTCTCACGGGCAATGGACCGGTTTTAGGGGGCCCGGCCACAAGTTCATGCGCAAGGGGCTTGAATCCGACATGACCGTTATATCAAGCAACCCCGCATTCAGCAGTATTGGGCTTCGATGACCCGCAACTACCCGGATGATTTTAACGCGTTTATGACTGAACAGATGGAAAAAGCCGACTAGCTTCCTCCGGTCAGATTATCCAGGGCTGTTGCAATGAAATGGTTTTGGACTGGCAACCCCCTATAGTTTTTCAACAGCGAAGTACGTAGCATTTGTAGCTAGGCTACCTCCGCTATTGTTTACCCACATATCAATTTCGACGTAATCTCCTGCATCAAGCTCTTGAATTACTTGAAAGTGCCGTGCTTGGTAGGTAATACTAGAATCCTCTTGGTCGGCACGGGACGTATAAGTCTGTTGACCATTTACTTTTAGCCTAAGAGCGGTGCTGCTGCTTTCAAACGAACTGCGTGTGACAAACGCTGAGATACGATAAATGCCAGTCTCGGAAACTGTGATTCGGGTGTTATTAGTCGTATTGGAATGCCAATCTAAATCATCTCTTTTTTCCGTATTGAACGGGATTGAGACCCATTGGTCGTCGGGAATGCTGAAGGACCCAGAATAACCTATCAAAGTCATGATCGTTTGAGCCTCTCCGTTGTCGCCTTTGGGGCCCTGTGGACCTTCTGGCCCAATTGGACCTTGGAGGCCTGTGGGGCCTTGCTCACCTTGTTGGCCTTGCGGACCGGTTGTGCCCGTTTCGCCTTGTGGACCTTGTGCCCCTGCATCTCCAGTATCCCCCTTGGGTCCTTGCGGTCCTTCGGGGCCCGTGTCCCCTTGATCCCCCTTGGGACCGGCATTCCCTTGAAGGAGTAATCCTACCGGCCCCACCCGCTGAGTGTCGGCTTCATCGGTGGGGCGTAATTCCCTCCAGCTGTCGATGGGGCGAACCGCTGAGGGAACGCGGTAGTAGTAGGCAGGCGGTATTTTGCCTTTCAAAAAAGGACTGGTGTGAGCAAAAAGTGTGACCCGATCAATGATAAAACTGGAACTCATATCCGAGTTGCGCGAGAGCTCCAAATCAGCGGGTCCTTCTATAGTATCGACTGGAAATCCAACCCGGACTTCGATCTCAACGTCAGTATCATTGTATCGGATATCCCCGAGGCTGGGGGTAGGATCAATGGCCACCCAATCACGCTGGAGGGGGCGTGGGGCGAGATTACCAGTATCGCCATAGTCAATCATCCGAATGAAGAACGCTTTTCTACCCTGAAATCCCACCAACCGGGTCACATAACCGCCGGTGCCTTTAAAGGTATAACCTTCGTTCACCCAGGTCTCCGATTCCAGTTCGTTGCTGTATTGTAGCTGATAGAATTTGCCGACTTCTGTGGGAACGGTGAACTCAAAGGCCGGAGCCAAGGCACTATTCAGGGAAATTGGCGTATTGATTGCGATTTCGGGTGGCTGGGCGCCTTGCGTGAGTGTCGCGGCAAGAGGGAGGGTGAGAAGGAGGAGTAGACGTAGGCAGCTTAATCTATTCATAGGGGTAAATGCCTATGGATTAATGAACTAAAAGTAAATGTAGCATCGCCATGGATTGCCCTCACTTTTGAGGGCAATGGGAGCTATGATCCCGTATTGGTCTGAGTCCAATAATGGCCACCACCGTTTCCACAAGGCAAATTATGCGCCAACTATCTGTTTTCTTTCTTTCTTTTTAAATAAGAACTTATTTTATGAATAATAATATCATATAAAATCATGAATCAGAAATGGCTCCAGACTGGTCGACGTTTAATGGGGAATTCCCGGCTGGATGCTGTGCAAGGGTTTGAGTTTTGGCGAATATACTACAATTCAAAATCAATTCTCTATAATCAAATAAAGCCAAGTATTATTATAATTATTGATTGACAGCTGCGGGTCCCTAAATTGCCTAGATGCAATGCCAAATACAAAAGAACTGCTACGATTCTTTTTTAAGGTCATCGCCACGCAGGTTGGCAGGACTTCATTGGGAGGCGAAATCGATGGCGCAGCTCTCGGCTTCTTCACAGGCAATAAACAACGCCCGCAGGATTACGAAATTGATCATACACCATTAAGCTGAATTCCTCAAAGCCCACGTTTTATTTCAGGGGAGTGCAGCCTCGCTATTTCGGGCTTAATAACGCTATCGCGACTGGCGAGGAAGAATTGATAATGAACTGCTAAAGTTGTTACAAGACGGAAAATAGCGAAAATTAGTCACATGAATAGCGATAAGTCTCAGGACAGAGAAAAAAGCATACAAGAAATTGAAGCCGATCTAATCCGACAGGATCACCGTTTAGTTCCTTTATGCATCACATTTTTCCGAAGAGGAAAATGGGAGAAAGGTGATCTTCGGCGTAAAGCTTCAATTGAAGCTCTGCTTTGGAAACTTTTATCACCGGAAACGGCCGCTTTTACCGTAGGCGGAATCATAGGGATACTAACCCTTATAGTCTTATTAGAGCAAACAAGGCAGATGACCAAACAAACCAAAAACATAAAGGAACAATCGGGTTTACTTGAAGCGCAAAATATCCTTTTAACGATTCAGAATGATCATTTCAAAGAACAAAATGAGTATTTCAAAACCCAGAACCAATACTTTAAGGATCAGAATGATTCGATCACTGCCCAGATTGATATGGCAAGGCTTGCCGAGAAGCGACAAAGAAGAACAACCTTAGCAGACTTCCTGTTCAGTGCCAGTGATACAGATGTAACTCTTCCCAGAGTAAATCCAAAGTTGAGAGGGGCAGCCTTGGTCGAATATCTGCCTCTAGCCAAGGAGTTTGAGATCAAACCAAGTGGCATTGATAGCAACAAGACATTATCATTTGATGACATATTCCTAAACAATGTTCGCATCTATGACTTAGATTTAAGTAGGGTCAGTTTGCAAAGAGCTTCTTTGCCAAGTGCCAACTTCATTGGTTGCAGTTTTGATTCAGCCATCATGAGCAATGTCCGTGCTGATGAGGTGATTTTTACAAAGTGCGAACTTGAGGGCATAAATTTCTTGGACTGCGAATTGAACCAGTCTACATTCGATTCCACTCTTTTAGATCGTTCACAGTTCGATGGTTGTTCATTAACAAGAGCTAATTTTATTAATTGCAATGTTTTTAGCAAGACATTCAACGAATGCGTGATTGATCAAGCCTTATTTGATAATATCATCTTGGATGGCGTTAGTTTTGAGGGATCAACTCTCTTGGGCTGTGATATTAGGAATATCAAAGCGGTAAGTAAGATTCAGTTCAAAAACACAGACATCTCTGCCGTTAGATTCCCGCCAATTGAATTTGCGCAATCGAAATTTTCGCGAATCGACGCAAAGTTCGCTTATATGCGATCGACAAAATTCTTCGAGTGTGAGTTTTTAGCATTCGAGTCCTCAGGCATTGATATCGTAAGTTCGACTTTTGAAAGATGCCGAATTTGGGAGTGCAATTTTTCCCGTGCAAGAGCAATGGGTGCTAGCTTTAAGAATACTGCATTTGACCGAACTGATTTTACTGAAGCGAATTTTAGCTACGCCAGTTTCGTTAAATGCAGTTTTGAGGGTGCTATCTGCACTAAGATGAAAGTATATTACGCAGATCTTAAGGATACTGACATTACGCAGGCGCAGGCGAATCAAATGCTGGGAAATACAGAAACTCAATTACCTGACGCAATTACAAGACCGATAAGTTGGCCTATGCCGCAAGGCATTACTGACCCTGGAGCGAATGGCCGACAATTTACTGCAGCCCACTTTGACGACGATAGACCGAAGTTTAGAGAAACAGACGTTGACGGATTAAAAATATTTATCAACAGCGACCCGAAGGTTTGGTAGCAAGACATCTTACGCTTTATCAAATTCTCAATTTAAGCATTAACTATCCAAGGCTGTTAGATCGCATTCCGGCCCTTGGCTTCGGATATTCTACTGAGATGATTTTCTGGCAAAACCGGAAAATCGACGATGAAAAGAGCCGTAGGACTACCGAACAGATCATTCGCATCTTGCGCGTAGTAATAATTACGTCATTGTCGGTTACTCTCGATTTTTTTATTCAGTCAGATTCAGTGAATAAATGCGCTCAAAAGCCGTGGAATCTAAGGCTTTATGCTTGATGAATTCTATTTAAGTCACTTATAGTCATTGTTTTATGGTAAATAAATAGCGGGTTCGAATCCCGCCCTCTACGCCACTTTTGTTGGTCGCATGTCGATGATTCGAAAACTGCGAAACTTGTACGACAAAGCCAATGAATCGTCACATAGATTTCTACGCGTGACAAATTTCTGAACCTTCCAAACCTTCCAGAGATGGCGAACTTGTTGATGTCGCGATTGATGAAGGCAAACAGCCATCAGCGCAGCCCTGACATAAAGCGCATTCCTAATGATCTTGACTAAAAGATCAGGCCGTTGACTATTGCAAAGTCATTGCATTTGATTAGTTGTCGGCATGTTTCATTCGCATAGCTCTAAGCCTTATTCGCGTCGCCGTTTCCTGCGGTTCACCTTAGCTGCCGGGTTGGTTATCCCAGTCCAAGGCATCTTGGGAGCGCCAGCGAATCAGCTTTCTTATCGCGTTAAAGCTGGAGACACACTCAGTGAAATTGCTCAAGCATACGGCGTGACTGTCCGTGATTTACAGCGAACCAATGGTCTAACCAGCGACCGAATCCTCATTGGGCAGACATTAAAAATTCCAACGTCCAACTCAGGGGATGCCCTAAAACCAGTCATTGAAGCCAATCGCTCACTGAAGATCGACCGCTCCCGATGGAAGTATGTGGTGGCCCACCATAGCGCCATTGAGCAGGGAAATGCTGCAATCTATGGAGCTGCCCATGAGCGCCGAGGCATGGAAAACGGCCTTGCTTATCACTTTGTCATCGGAAATGGCATCGACTCAGGCGACGGTGAAATTGAGGTTGGTCCGCGCTGGCGCCAACAACTTCGCGGCGGCCACGTGCGTGACTCACGCGTTAATGATGTCGGCATCGGGATATGCCTGGTCGGCAACCTCGAGAACCATCCCCCCACACCGAAGCAGCGAGCAAGCTTTATCCAACTAGTGAATTACTTGCGCGACAATTGCACTGCCAGCGACTACACATTTACGGTCCATAAGTGGGTGGATGGCGCTAGGCACACAGTATGTCCGGGTAAGCACTTTCCCTATCGCGAGATGTCCGCCCTCTATTGCAGTTGAATAGGAATCCGCAAAACACCCCACTAAATGTCTTTGAGCCAATACCCAGACGAACCCAATTTAATTCAACCCAGCGGCCCAAACTATCGACTTTGGGCTGCAATTGCCGCATCGATATCAATTATTGGCTTAGTCGTCTCCATTCCTCTTTACCAAAATTGGCAGGAACACCAAGCCCATGACGCAGTGCGCGGAGAATACCAGGGCGCGACGTATGACATACAAATTGACGAGCAATCCCACCACATCGAGCTTGGATGGGCAGGCAGTCATCTGGCAGTGGTTTTAAAGCCAGCCTTGGGGCCAGACACCACAGTTCGCATTCAGGGAAATTTCGGAGATGACACCCTGTCATGGAATGAAAAATATTCGCTCTATGGGCCATCTCAGGTGCCCCTTGACCCATATACTCACCATAAAGTCGAATTGACGATTGAATCCGCAGACCAAGTCCTCTGGTCAGGAAAACTCTGGGCCTGGGGCATACACACACACCATCACCACTAAGAGCTCCAACGCCCTGAGGCGCATCATCTCAACTCTCGTTTTATAGAACTGCCACGAATCCATTCCGCACCGCGGGATACTCGATTTCGAGCGAGATGCATTGCCAGCGTTTGTCCACTCGGCAGGTAATCAGATCATAGGAACGTGTCTTACCATGCACCGCCGAAGCTGATTGACGGGCTAGATGCAAAATTCTCATCACACTTGAGGTGTCGATAAACGGAGAATTTTATTGCAAATATTTTGCATTAAGTGATTTTCAAGCAATTCTCCAACGTGTTGAGTCAATGACTACGTCATGCATGTCGTCTGCCACTGAGCAGGAGAGTCACACACATTAATCACCAGGATTGCGTATGAAACCAAATCACAAACTTCCCGTTACCGTCCTCTCGGGCTTCCTTGGGGCAGGTAAGACAACCTTGCTGAATCATGTGTTGAACAACCGCCAAGGCCTAAGAGTCGCGGTCATCGTAAATGACATGAGCGAAGTGAATATTGATGCCCGTTTGGTCGCGGAGGGAGGCGCGAGCCTGAGCCGCAAAGAAGAGAAACTTGTCGAAATGAGCAATGGCTGCATCTGCTGCACATTGCGCGATGACTTGCTCGAAGAGGTACGGCGCCTGGCCTATGAAGGGCGCTTTGACTACCTGCTAATTGAGTCAACAGGAGTTTCTGAGCCAATGCCGGTTGCTGAAACCTTTTTCTTCCGCAACGAGGCTGGGTTTAGCCTGGAGGACATCGCTCGTCTCGACACCATGGTTACAGTAGTCGATGCCGCCAATTTCGAGCGAGATTTTGGTTCACCAGATAAGCTGCGTGATCGCGGCCAAGCGCTTGGAGCAGAGGATGAGCGCAGCATTGTCGATCTGCTGGTGGACCAAATAGAATTCGCCGATATCATCATTCTGAATAAAATCGATGCGGTCGATGAACTGCAGAAGTGTTCGATTATTAGCGGCATCAAAGCGATCAATAGTCGCGCGTCGCTGATCGAGGCGACGTATGGCAGAGTGGAGCCGAAGGCCATTTTAAGCACAGGTAAATTTGACATCGAGTCTGCGGAGTTAACTCCCGACTGGCTTAAACTGCTGCACAATGAGCCTATTCCTGAGACCGAAGAATACGGAATTACGAACTTTGTCTACCGTGCGCGACGGCCCTTTCATCCCGAGAGGTTGAAAGCGTTGATGGCTCAGGATTGGCCCGGGGTGATCCGCTCCAAAGGCTTCTTCTGGCTGGCGACGCGGATGGATTATGTTGGCCTATGGTCTCGGGCAGGCGGGCAATCAGATGTTCGGCTAGCGGGCAAATGGTTTGCCACCGTTCGCCGCTCGGAGTGGCCGGATGACGCGGAAGAACGCGAAATGGTGCTCTCCAACTGGAAGGAACCTTTTGGTGATCGTCGTCAGGAGATTGTGCTGATCGGTTTCGTCAATCGAATGAACGAGGTGAATCTGAATAAGCGCTTTGACGCCTGCCTACTCACCGATGCAGAAATGCAGCTTGGAGAGAGTGAATGGAAGCAACTCCCAGATAGATTCCCAGCATGGCTGAGCGCCGAACCCGCACCGGTTGAACTAAACTGACGCCACTCTCATGCCGGTTTATATTTACGAGACAGTCCACACAGCTAAAGAACGGACAACGGAACGATTCGAGCTTTACCAGTCAATTCACGACGCAGCGCTGACCCACCATCCCGAGAGCGGCGCGCCAGTTCGCCGGGTGATCACTGGCGGCCTTTTCTTGCCCAAGAAATCAGGCATTCACACCGGCGCCGTTGGAAGCAGTGATTGCTGCGGAACTTGCTGAAACAAAACAGCCCATCCAATACAAAATCCAACAAAGTTCATTCTAATATAAATCATTTCCAAAATCATTAATGCAATATTTTTGCATTAATGGTTGACGTCAAACGCTTCTACCCATTCTTATCGAAACCATGATCAAGCCTATCCTGACACTTTCAGTTTCACTACTCAGCTCATCAGCTCTCATCGGGGCTGTTTATACATTCGGCCATGGCGACATCGGTATTGCCTACGAAGACGAGGGCGATGGTCCAGAGTTCTTCTTCCACTACCACCTTGGAGCCAGTTCCAATCTTGGCGAGGGAGAGTACGAACCCAGCGACATCACCACCGAAGTCCCCGCCAGCCAATACATTTCAGCAATCGACAACGCAACCTTCAATACCATGACGGGCACAACGGCAGGTTCAGACTTCTGGTATTTGCCCCAAGGTGAAATTGCGGGCGTGCCCTACCTTGGCTTCGCCACCGAAGAATTAGATGGTTCCGAATTTCCAGATGGCGCCACCTTCACCTTGGACAGCGTCACCTCCCCCTCGGGAAGCGGCGATTTCTCAGTATGGCAGTCAGGATCGCTTGGCAGCTTCAACTTTTACTTCTCTACGGCTGATGAAGCTAATACCATCAATGGGGACAACACCATTACCTTAGCGACAGGCACTCATTCGCACTACAACTGGGGATTCACGGAAACGGGCTTGTGGGAAATCGTGATGACGGTCTCTGCAGAGCACGTAACCGATGGCTTCCTCTCATCCACGCAGACCTTTGCCTTTTACGTTGTGCCGGAGCCATCAACCTACGCCATGATCGCCGGTGCTGGCGCTCTGGTCGTTTGCCTCATTCGTCGCCGCCGTAAGGCATAATAAAGCCGGAACTTTTCACTTTGTCAGGGCGACGCCGATCATACGGGTCGCCCTGATTTGTTTTCAAAACCAGATATACAACTAGGCATGCGCATCATCCCCTGGCTGCTGGTAATCCTCAGTGGCGCACTTGCGCTGACCCATCAGACACTATGGACGCGGCGCTTGATTGACCTGCTCGGCGCCAGCAATGAATCGTCGACCCGAGTCTTTGCCTGCTTCTTCCTGGGGCTTGCCCTGGGTAGTGCTTTTGCCGCCTGGAAGGCTCAGCGAGCCCGCTCCTTCTGGCAGTCGGCGGGACTTGCCGAAATCGGGATTGGTCTGCTTTCGTTACCGGTTATTTTCCTCCCAGCCTGGACTGACTGGATCTGGCCAGCAATGGGCCCAGACAGCTTGACGACCCTGCCGGGCGCCTGCGTGAAACTGCTGATCGCTTTCGTCGCCATATTCCCTCCGGCCTTTTGCATGGGCTATTCTTTTCCCATGATCGTGCAAGCCGCCATGGCCGACAGAGGCTCGCAAAAGCTGGGCCAGGAAGGGCTCTGGCTATACGGTCTCAACACCGTAGGCGGCGCGCTCGGCATACTGCTTACCTTGCTCTATATGCTTGAGCGGTGGGGGAGCTTCCGCGCCATGCTCACTGCCGCCGTTCTGAATGCAGTCATTGGATCGACCTGCCTGTGGCTCGCATCAAAGTCAAAGAAAAGTGAGCACGCGCCCAACACCCCCGCTAGGAAGGTTGTCGAGATTCCTATGCGAGCGGCAACGTTGGCCTTCATCTCTGGCGCCGCAACCTTGGCACTCGAAGTACTGGGCGTCCAAATGTTAATCTTGGTGACGCCATCGACACTGCATACCCCCGGCGCCATTTTGTTTGCCGTGATCCTTGCGCTATCCCTTCCACCCCTGGCCCTATCATGGATGCTGAGAACGCCAAAATGCAATGCCCCGGGCATACTGAGCATATCCCTGCCGATAGCCGCGCTATTGGTCGCCTGTGCGCCGCTCCTCTTTATGGGGGTTGCGCGAAGTGGAGGGTTTTCCGAACCGACTGCCAGCCTTTCCGCCTACATCATCAGGTTGATCGTGCTATCACTGCTCACCCTTGGGCCAGCATGGATTGCCATTGGGTTCATCTTTCCGTCGGCGCTGGCCTGGACCGATCAAAGCAAGCATACTGCGCCAGCCTTCAGGCTCGGCATACTGCTGGCGATCAACGGCATTGGCGGCTTCCTTGGCGCGGAACTGGCGCTCCACTGGATATTGCCGACATTCGGCGTTTACCAAGCCTTTATTTTTATCGCCGCACTACTGGCGTTGAGCATACTGGCAACGCCGCAGCGATCACTTCCCATTCGCATTGCGATTTCTTCTACGGCGCTACTGGCGCTGCTGCTCATTGGCGCCAATTGGGTCGCCCGTCTGCCAACCATCAACCCACACCTTCCAATCACAGTCATCGACGAAAAAGCCGGCCCCGAAGGACACGTGGCCGTCATCGAAGACAAGCAAGGTGAGCGCTCAATACTGGTCTCGAATCAGTATACGTTGGGTGGCACTTCCGTTCGCTACGATCAGGAAAGGCAAGCCTTGCTGCCGCTAATCCTCCACCCCAATCCAGAGAGCATCGCCTTCATAGGCTTGGCAACCGGCATTACGCCTGGGGCGGCGGCGCCATTGAGCGATATCCAAGAAATAACCTCCATCGAACTATCGCCACTCGTAGTCCGAGCTGCCGATCGCTACTTTAGTGACTACAATTACGGCATCACGCACAGTGAGCGCTTCAAAGTGGTCGTTGAAGACGGCCGCACCTATATCGCGGCTTGTGAGAACGAGTTCGATGTCGTCGCCGGCGACCTATTCCTACCGTGGGCTCCGGGAGAAACGCGCCTCTACAGCCAAGAGCATTTCGAAGCCGTGAAGCGGTCACTCAAGCCCGATGGCTTATTTTGCCAATGGCTGGCGATGTATCAGCTAACGCCGGATCAATACTCAAGCATTGCCGCGACTTTTCGATCCATCTTTCCGGACAGCATCTTATTCATCAACCATTTCCGTGGGGATACGCCAATGCTGGCATTGGTCGGTTGGAAAAATCCTGACAACGCTCGAAATTGGAGGAAAATCGCCCGGCAGCGCAGCCAGGAGCTCGCGGCCAAAGGAGAAATTTTCGACCCAGTTTTACGCCACAGCATCGGACTGGACATGCTGTATCTTGGCCCATGTCAGGCCAATGACTCTGCGCCGATCTGTAACTTGAATGATTTGGCGCTAGAATTCAGCGCCGCACGTCAACGGGTGTGCGGCGACCCTGGCCAACAATATTTCTACATGAACCGCTGGTTTAAATTCTGTCATGAAAAGCGACAGGCCAGCGATACGTTGCCCAACGCCGCCGAACTTGCCGAAGCTTTACAGGCATTGGAGGCCGCCAATGCAACCAAACATGCGTCACTGCCTCAGATCGTTGCCTACCTGAACCAACACATGCCCCGGGAGCTGCGATTCGATCAACAAGCGGATTGGAATCGTTGGCCAGGCTCTTTGGCGCCACGGCCGCCAAAAACCAACTTGACCCAGCCCACAAAGTAGATTTCCCCAAAGCGAACCAATGTCCCAACTCATCTTTGCACTATGAGCTTTCTATTCTGGAATCCTGAAAATCCGCCATCCTCATCTGATCGCACGCCGGTAACGATATTGAGCGGTTTTCTCGGCGCTGGAAAAACGACGCTGCTCAATCACATCCTTGCGCACTCCAGCACTCAGAAGCTCGCAGTCATTGTGAACGACATTGGCGAAGTGAACATCGACGCGTCGTTAATCCGCAATCAACTCAAGGAACTCGATGGTCCCATCGCTGGCATGCTTGAGCTACAGGGCGGCTGCATTTGCTGCTCCATCCAAACCGATTTGCTGGATGCGTTGCTCGAGCTTTGGCATCGGTATCAACCAAGCCATATCCTGATCGAAGCAACCGGCGTCGCTGAACCAAAATCTATTCTTGAGACCATTTACTCCATGAATCCGGCGGGACGCAGCGGCATGGATTTCCTTCGTCTCGCCAACATGATAACCGTTCTCGACGGCGGCAACCTGGCCAACTACTTTGAGTCGCCCGAAAACACCGGCGAGCAACGGCGACGCCACCTGCTGGCGGCGGACCCGCGACGGCCGTTACAAGAGCTGCTCATGGAGCAAATCGAGTGCGCCGACATCTTGCTGATCAACAAGTCGGATGCATTGCCAGAGAATGACCGCGAGCGCTTCAAGCAATACCTGCGCTCTTTAAATAAACATGCGGAGATTTGGCAATGCGCCTTTGGCCAGATCGACGTTGCCCAACTCATGCAAGACAGTCGCTACGGCGAGCAGACCACCCTGATCGCATCGGGTTGGCAGCAGGCAATCTTGTCCAACCGCGATGGCAGACTTTGTGATGCAAAGTCAGAGCATGGCGAGCATCATCACGAACACGATGAGTGCGATGGCCACCACCATGAGCACGACAATCACGGCCACCATCACCACCACAAAGACTATGGCCTCGAAAGCTTCATATACAATGCCAGGCAACCCATTTCGGAGCAATTGTTTCTCCGCGTCCTGCGCGATGGGCTACCAGGCGTCGTCCGCGCCAAAGGCTTTTTTTGGTCTGATAGCCAACCTGACAAAGTTGGGCTGTTGTCAATCGCCGGCGCCATGCTGCGCGCGGATTACTTATCTGAGTGGTGGCAGGTAAAAGTTCAACGCGGTGAGGCATCGCTGGATGACATGCCTGAGCTGGTTCGCGACTCCTGGCTGCCCGACCTGGGTGACCGCCGCCAAGAGTTGGTATTCATTGGCATTGATCTCGACCAGACGCGCATCACCAAGCAATTGGACGATTGCCTGGTCAAACTGGACGATATACCACGCTAATGCGTGCACTTCGACTTGCGGCAGAGCAAGAAGTTACGCGTATGCCCGGCGACAAGCAACACCCCACCAAGCGTATTCAACAACGGCGGCCAGGGAATACCTGAGTCATCGGTTGATGGTTCATTGGCATCGCTACTGGTTAGCGCGCAGTGGCCCGCAACGCAACAACCAGCCGCCTCGCTGCTTGTTTCCGAACCAGCGGCAAGCCCGGAAGCGGTCAGCGTTGATTGCGTTGCCAACTGCTCAGCGTGCAGCGCCCGCTCGCCAAGCAATGCAGCAATGAGCAAGCCCACACCGAGCAGCGCCAAGACAACGACCAAGCGATCCCGATGCTTGCGGCAGCCAGAAAACATTGCCAAGCTGGTCGTGGGAATAACCAGCAAAAGCATCCAAATATGGAAATGCTCATCGACCCAAAACGTGGTCGCTAAAATTGGCAAAGCGACAAGCAACACTGGCGTCACCAGGCAATGAATGGCGCAGATGACGGCCATGGAAATTGCCAAATGGTCCAAGATCGAGCTCTTGGTTGGAGCGCATGATAAACTCATTACTGACTACCCTTCCAATGTGCTTCGCTTAAGGCTCCAAGGTCACCATCACCCGGCCAAACCGACGGCTTGCTTCCGTCACCGAGTCCGTCACCACAACGCGTTCCCATTCGGCATCGATTGAAGTGGCGACTTCCTCCGTTGCCGCCTCCCAATCTTCAGCGTCCAGGCCAGAGCCAAATTGCGCTTCATAGCTAATATCGGGCGATGTCGACTCCTTGCGCCTGACGTATTCGATTTGCAATTGGTTGTCATTGTTCAAGCTCATCGATGGCAGCCCGCTTACGCCGGTTTCCGATTCCACATAGCTAACATCCGGCGCGTCCGGCAACAGGTTAAAGGCATACTCCAGCATCAGCGGGACGCCATCAGCATCCGGGTCTGCCGCCGCGCCGGTCACTGCTTCGTTGACTAAATCATCTCCCGAAAAATATTCGGCTTTCCAGATGGCGTAACTCCCCACCGCAAAGAAAACCCCATCCACTCCGCTCTGCGTAGGATCGGTCATGTCCTCGCCCGTGTAGGCGCTGGCTTGCATGCCCAATCGATAAACCCCCTTCTCGGTAAAGCCCCAGTTCAGGTGGCTGTGCCCCTGAGCCAGTTGGTAAAAGGCGTCTGATGAATCCAGCCCATCCGAAGTAGCCGCCCAGACCACAGCTTCGCCTGGTCCGGTAGTTTGCCAAAGGGACACCTGCGGGTTCGCTCCTTCTCCGAAGTAGACGACCTCGACTAAATTTATTTTGATCCAAGCCTGAGAGCCCTCGGAGCTTTTCCGCGGATCACTTGTGGTATAACTTGCGATGCTGCCAGTGGGCTGATCAGTGTTAAAGCCCGGCCACGCGTAGCCATAGTCAAACTCAGGCGCCAACCAGAATGAAGCGCCAGCTGCGACGCCCAGGAATTCAAATCCACTCGCCGGCACGGTGAATCGCGCGCCACCGGAGGCAGATGGCGCATCACGCAGGGGAAACACAACCCCATCAAACGGCGCACTGCTCTGCGGGTCGTTATAATCCGATCCATAGATGATCTCCGTCGTCCAACTGGCGGTTGCTGGCACGTACTCAAATCGAACGTCCGCATGAGTTTCCACTAAAATCGACCCCTGCCCATGTGCCAGGCATGCGCTAGCAAGCGATAAAACGATGACTCGACCCAACATAACCATTACTGAATTGCAGCGATGTTCTCGCCCTTAGTTATTTTCTGCTTCACCTCGATTGCAGGAATGCTTTCCACATGCCCATCCGCATAGAGGTAGTTTGCTGCCCCCGAAGCCGAGTCATTCTCACTGCCGCCGTGCCGATTGGGCTGAATGTCCCGCAACAGGGCGTTCCAACCGGTCCAGGAGCTTGAGTGCGTGTGATCACTAGTGACGCCGCCTGACATGAGTTCGGAGACATTAAACGCCAAAATCGTCTTCGAGGGATTCGGTAAGAGAGAGGGGCGATTGTATGCTTTGCCCCTGGCATTGCCAAACGGATCTCGCTCCTGCACAAAAACATAGCTGTTGAGAACGTAGCTGGTTCCACCCTCCGCCAACCGCTCGTCCTGTAGCGCGCTAGGCTCCGCAGGGCAAATCCTGACTTCATCGAGATCCTCCAAATAGTCGGCAATCGTGTAGATCCACGACTGGCTTAATGTCGTCGTGTGAGTCGTTTCTGGGTAGACGCCATGGTCATTGACGTGCAGTTGCAACGCCAGCCCGATTTGCCGCATGTTGCTAGCGCACGTCGCCTGATTCGCGTTTCCCTTGACGCTGCTAATCGCAGGCAAGAGCAATGTGCCCAGAATCGCCAAGACAGCAATCACCGCCAGTAATTCTACCAGGGTGAAGGCTCGACGATTGCTTTGGTGTCTGTTCATCCCACCCAACATGACGGATAGATTTTCAATTGCAAATAGTTTGCAATAAAATTTAGCGACGCCGCCTGCTGGCCATTTCTTCTTCCGCGCGGCAAGAAACCAGAAGAGTAGACTCAGCATTATTTGGGAACCCCGGTCACAGCAACTTGACAGGAGCGGTAAGATTCGTTACAAGGTTGTGCATACCCTCCCCCCATTGCTTATGCTCCGAGAATCCTCCCCTGTTGAAGCTCGGGTAAATTTCGGCTTCATCATACTCATTTCAAGTGTAGCTGCACTCGGCGGCTTCCTTTTCGGATACGACAGCGGTTGTATCAACGGCGCCATTGACGCCCTGCAGAAAGCGTTCAACGCCAGCAACCTCGGCAGTGGCTTCAATGTGGCGTCCATACTGCTCGGCTGCGCCGTTGGAGCATTTCTAGCGGGAAGTCTCGCGGATAAATTTGGCCGCCGCTCGACGCTGTTTGCTGCTGCGGTGATGTATGCCGTCAGCGCATTCGGCTCCGGCATCGCCAACGACTCGCTGGCGTTCATTCTCTTTCGTCTAATTGGCGGCTTCGCCGTGGGCGCAGCGAGCATCATCGCCCCAGCTTACATTAGCGAGGTGGCGCCCGCCGCCTACCGCGGGCGCCTCGCAAGCCTACAACAAATGGCGATCGTACTGGGCCTCTTCATCGCATTTTTAGCGAACTGGTTAATCGCCCATGCCGCTGGCGGAGCCAGTAATGAATTCTGGTTTGGCTACGATGCCTGGCGCTGGATGTTCTGGGTGGAGCTCATCCCAATCGGGCTGTTTTTCCTGGGCCTATTCCTGATCCCGGAATCGCCACGTTTCCTCATTGCGCAAGGTAAGGAAAAGCAGGCAAAGGACATCATGCACCGCATTGCGCCGGATAAAAATACCGGCCAAAAAGTCGCCGATATCCGCAAAACCGTCAACCGCGAGCGCAAGCCTCGCCTGAGCGACCTCATCAACGAGCAAAGCCGTAAACTTCACCCCATCGTCTGGACTGGTTTGGCAATCGCCGCCCTACAGCAATTGGTCGGCATCAACATCATCTTTTACTATGGAGCCGTGCTCTGGAAGGCCGCTGGATTCTCCGAGGTGGACGCGCTAAAATACAACGTCATCAGCGGCGTCATCAATGTCGCCTCAACTGTAGTCGCGATCTTCCTGATCGATCGTTGGGGGCGCAAGCCACTGTTATTAACCGGATCTGCCGGCATGGTCGTTTTTCTCAGCGCATTGGCGGTGATTTTTGGCACAGCGCCACTCGACGCGAACGGAGACCCCGAACTCGGCCCGATGGGCATTCCTGCGCTCGTTTGCGCAAACCTCTACATCATCAGCTTCGGCATCTCCTGGGGCCCAGTCATGTGGGTCATGCTGGGTGAGATGTTTCCCAACCGCATCCGGGGCGCCGCGCTGGCGGTGGCCGGCCTCAGCCAGTGGATGGCGAATTTCGTCGTCACGATGACGTTTCCAGTGCTGCTGGCGGGCATTGGCCTCGGTGGCGCCTATGGCCTCTATGCGGCGTTTGCGTTGGTGTCGTTCCTCGTGGTCAAAGCAATCGTCAAGGAAACGAAGGGCCTGACGCTTGAGGAAATGGAGAATGGCTAGGTAGTGTTTTCAAATTAAAACTGTTGATGGAACGAGTAAAAATGAATGCAGCGCAAGGCGGCTTGAACGAAGCGCACTGCAAGTGCGTGAGTGAAAAGCTAACGCTGCGACCTTTCATTTTGACCGTTCAGGCCCCGGATGGCTTTTTCCCATCAGCTTCGTTATCTTTCGGTCGAAAGGCTTCCAGCCTATTCAACCTCAGATGCCTAGCTGATTGGAAAAAATCCATGCCGCCATCAAAAGCTTTAATTTGAAAACACTACCTAAAGTGTGTTCGAAAATGCAAAAAAGCTATTTCAACAGGTGGAGTCCGGTGTCCCTACGGGGCTTGTTTTATCCAGCGAGTTGACGGAAAAATGCTTTAATCTTTACCGCTTCAGCACTCCCCTACCTCAACACGTCCAAAAAGGCATTGCCTTTTTACATCCTTGCCGCTTCCTGAAAGGTTTCCTTATGAGCGAAACCCTGAAATTTGCAGTCTTGCCCGGCGATGGCATCGGGCCCGAAGTCATGGAAGTTGCGTTGGAGGTCCTCTCCGCCGCCACCAAACCCGAGGGGCTGGACCTCGATTTCGCGACCGCCGACGTTGGCGGCATCGCAATCGACAACCACGGCCAAGCCCTGCCCGAGTCGACTCTCGAAGTCTGCCGCAAGGCCGACGCCATTCTGTTTGGCTCCGTCGGCGGGCCGAAGTGGGAATCCCTCCCCCCCAAGGAACAGCCGGAGCGCGCCGCCCTCTTGCCGCTGCGCAAGGAGTTCAGCCTCTTCGCGAACATCCGCCCCGGCTTGCTCTTCCCTGAGCTGGTGGACGCCTCCCCACTCAAGACCGAGCGCATCCCCGACGGCATCGACATCGTTTGCATTCGCGAGCTGACTGGAGGCATTTACTTCGGCCAGCCCAAGGCCACGCGCACCCTCGAGGACGGCCAAAAGGAAGCCCTCGACACCATGATCTACAAGACCAGTGAGATCGAGCGCATTGCCGAGGTAGCCGCCGTCGCCGCCTATGGCCGCGGTAAAAAGGTCTGCTCGGTCGACAAGGCCAACGTGCTCGAAACCTCCGTCCTCTGGCGTCAGACCGTCACCGAATACTTTAAGAAGAACCACCCCGAGCTCGAGCTGAGCCACATGTATGTGGACAATGCCGCCATGCAGCTCGCCCGCGACCCGAACCAGTTCGACGTCCTCTTCACCGAGAACATGTTCGGCGACATCCTTTCGGACGAAATGGGCGTCATCTGCGGTAGCCTCGGCATGATGAGCAGCGCCAGCCTCGGCGTTGGCCAAAACCGTTTCGGCAAGCCCTTCGGCCTCTACGAGCCAGCTGGTGGGACCGCGCCGGACATCGCCGGTAAGGGCATCGCTAATCCGTGCGCCCAGATCCTCTCCGCCGCGATGATGCTCCGCTACAGCTTCGGCTACGACGCCATCGCCGACCGCATCGGCGCCGCCGTTAAAAAAGCCGTCCAAGACGGCGTCCGCACTGGCGACATCGCCTTCGGTAAGACACCAATCGGCGCCAAGGAAATGGGCGCCGCCATCATCGAGCGTTTGTAGCCGCGCCGATGGCGCGGAGATTAAAGTTTAAAGATTAAAGTTTCTACACTGACTGAATGTGGGGCCCCGGAAACGGGGCCCTTTTTTTGTTTGCCAAGTAAGCGCCAAATTGGGTTCATTAAATTATGATACGGAAGGCTGCATTTTGGGCCATACTCTTCGTCGGCCAATGGTTGCTCGCGGACCAAAAAGATGTCGACTGGATTGCCTTGCTGCGCCAGCAGAGCAACCTGAGTGCTGAACAGATCGACCAACTGAGCCGCGCGATCGACGCCTCAGCAGAAGATGAAGACGCCTTGCGCAAGCTGTGGATGGGCAACGATCTCGAGCTGGCGAACGTTGCTTTTGCCGCACACCTCGCCACTCAGGAAAGCGACATAGCCATCAAATTCATGGACACCCTCAACGAACGCGAAGCGGAGTTGAAGCTTGGTCAAGTCGCTGGCTTGCTCGCCCACGACAATGTAGGCGCGCTCTACCTACTTGAGAAGCCGGACACCTTCGACCCAACCCTTGTAAACACCTTGCTGACGCTACTCACTGGCGAAACTTATTCCACCGCAGACGCCTGGAAGGGCTGGCTCGAGGCGTATCCAGAGGGGTTTAATTGGGAAGTCTTCGGCGACCCCGTCACACTGCGCGCCCGCTCGCAGTCGATAGAAACAAAAGCCATTTTCGATGCCCTGAAGAGCCTGCCAGTTGACAAGGTAACTGGCGTAAATGAAATCTTCCAGAACACGGTTGGACCAATCTTGCAAGGAACCGAAGCAAATCGGCAAGCCGCACTGAATGCAGTGAGCTCCAGCGAGTTGGAGCAGGCCCACCGCTTATTCTATTACGGCGAGCTGGCTGCTGCCGAGAAGGCCTACATGAAGATTTTGGAAGAAGACCCCAACAATGCGTACGCTGCCTACCTGCGCGGCTGCATTCTCTTCCAATTGCATGATTACCATGAGGCGCAACTGATGCTATACTTGGCCTCTGCTCTTGAGCCGACGAGCGCATCCGCCCACTTCCTGCACACGCTGACCAAGCGCCGAATTGCCCAGCCAGAGGAATCCCTGCAAAATGCCGTGTGGAGCCAGTTTCTGCTTACGCCAACTCCCCCCACCTTTGGCTTAACAGGCAATGGCGATCCCTTCATCTCGCGACTACAAGGCGAGCGTTCTCTTTTTGAGCCTGGCATTTACCACCTCCCCACCCATGAGTTGTTAACCAAAGCCGCCGCCACCAAGGACCCCGAGCTTGCGCTCGGCTACACACTGATGACGCCGCTGGATGGGAAACTCGCGCGCATTCAGGCGCTCGCCCAACGCTTTCCCAGCGACAGCGCCATCCAGCAAGCCCTGCTCGCCTACAGCCAAATCGGCGTCCACGATGCAGCGACGATCCTACCACTCATTGACCGCTGCCGTGAACTCGATCCACAAAATCGCGCGCTGATCGTGCTTGAAATGGCGTGGCGCGGTTGGGACGACACACTGCTACCCGAGGTGCTTTGGGAGGATGCCATCGACTACCGCGAATACGAAAACCCGCCGCTCAATCCTGATCAATGGCAATTGGTTCCCCAATTTCAGCATGCTTCGTACTACTTGGATATCCGCGAAAAACTAGCTCAGTGCATCCAAAAAGCTTGGCAGGAGATGCATCACCCCTTGGCCGGCGATACGAATCACTTTCTGCTGCGCACGAGCAATTATCTGCAAATGCGACAACTGCAAAAACAGATCATGCTCAGCGCGCGTATCGCCGTGGCGCGACGGGATAAGCCGAGGGTAAAAGCGCTCATTCAATTTCTGCAAACCTGGGCTCAGTCCATGCAAAAGGCCAAAACAAACCTGACTTCCGAGTTGCACAGCCGACTTCTCACTCATAAGTCGCTGCAGCTGGCGAACCTTTGGCATGGCCGCGACGAAAATGAAGGCGTCGAGGAGGAGAGTCGCCGGCTGGCCTCGGAAAACAGGCGCTACCTCGAATTGGCCGAACCTCAGTTACTGATATACTTCGTTCCCGTGCCCGATTTGAACTCAATTTTCGTTCAGCAATCTCAGGATGAAGAGACATTCTTCACCGACTACGAAGCCTTCCTCATGAACCAAAGGCGCCCTACTCCATCCCGCTGAAACTTTAATCTTTTTCCTTTAATCTTTAATGGCCCGCCGCGCGACGCGGCGGGCCATCCATCCGGCCATCGCCGCAGCCGCCTTGGCCGGCGGAGCGAACCATCGGTTTGGCCAAGTCTTCCGTGCCCTTGTAGGCATAAGGATCTTTGCCCGCAACCAGCACGATGTCGCGCTTGTCGGCGTGGCCAACGGGGTCTGGCGACTCGCCGATGCGATACCATGGCAACAGGCTTTCCGCGCTCATGTAGTGGTTGACTAAAGAACGCCGAAAACCCGACGTTTTGCGGTTGGGCAAACTCTTGTGGAGCAAGTAGCCGTTGAAGAATACAACCGCGCCCGCCGGAACCTCGACCGGGACGGCGTTGGCGTCAGTGTAAGGGAAATCATAGGCTTCGTGCGCACAGTCGTATCCCGCCTTGTTGTGGGGATACATCGGCCAGAGGATGCCGCGGCGATGCGAGCCGGGGATCACCCACAGGCAACCGTTGTCGACCGTGGCGTCGTCCATCGCAATCCAGCCGCCGCACAGCGAGCGGTCGCGCGTGGGGATGAAATACTCGTCCTGATGCCAGGCTTGGCCGGGCTTGCCCCTGGCCTTGATGAACAACATCGACTGCATGCATTTCACATTGGGGCCGATGATCGACGTCAACACGCGCACCGCATTGGGCTGCGCCAGCGCACGATGCATGATCAGCGAGGCCTTGTGCGGAAAATGGATGCACAGGAACTGCGAAATGATCTCCTCGTCGGTCATCCCAGTGAAGTCGGGCGTCTCTGCAGGCTGCTGCTCCGCCATGTGATTGCCCGCCGGGTTGAGCGCGCCGCAGTCACCGCGACAGATCGCCACCGCGTCGTCGCGCAACTCCTGAATCTCGTCTGCGCTGAAGCAATCAGTGACGACGATGAAGCCGTTTTCGCGGTAATATTGAGTCGAGGCGTCGCCGAGCTCAGCGACCGAGAAATAACCGGGGGAAGTAGATGTCGTGATCATGGCCATAAGCATAGCCAGATTGAGGCTCGAAATCCATGGCTGCCCTGCACATAATCTTGTCTACAATGCGCATATTCTCCGAAATCACCCCCAATTACGTCGGAGACTTTGTCTATGGCAAACGCGGCGAATTCGGACCGCGCAAGCAGCCACACCTACAGTTGGTGTATTTCTACAACGGGAGAATCCGGGTACACGCGGGGAGCGCCATACGGGAATTCCAAGGCGGCGAGGCGTTTTTCATGATCCCCGGCGTGACGTATCGACTGCTCTTTGACCCCGATGAGCGTGTGCGCCACGGCTGGGTAGACTTGCTCGATGTCCTCGAAACGCCCGACTGGGCCAAAGACCCTGCCAACCAGCTCCGCGCCTTTGCTTTCACCGAGCGCATGCGCGCACTGGCGGCGATTGCCAACGACGCACCCCGTCAATCTGCCGACAGCGAAGGCGACCTGCGACACGCGCTCGGTCGCGCCATTGCCGAGGAGGCGTTGCTCGCCTCGGGCATCCACGAGGCACATAACGCACATTTGCCGCCTGCCATCATCCGCGCCGAGCGCATTTTAACCCAACACTACACCGGCCCGCTAACGCTGGACAAAGTCGCTCAGCGTGCAGGCGTCAGCAAGGCTCACTTGATCCGTCTTTACCGCCAGCACCTGGGCGTCACTCCCGCACGACGGTTGTGGAAAATCCGCGTTGAAGCCAGCGCCAAACTTCTTCGCAACACCGGCCTGCAAATTCAGGAAGTCGCCGACCGCTGCGGTTTCCCGTCACCGTATCATTTCTCTCGCTTATTCAAACAGCGTTATGGCGTCCCACCAACAAAATATCGGGAGCAAGCCTGGAACGGTGAGGAGCAAGAAACGCCTAAAGCTTCAAATGTTCGATGAGCTAAGCACGACACACCCTTTTTCCTTTAATCTTTTTCCTTTTTCCATTGCATAGCCCCATGTCAATCGAAGCTCGCCTCCAGGAACTTGGTCATGAACTACCGGCCGCGCCGGCCCCCGCCGGCAGCTACGTGCCCTTCACCCGCGTGGGCAATGTGCTGCACGTCTCCGGCGCCATCTGCATGCAGAAGAGCGAGATGACTCACACCGGCAAGGTCGGCAAACTGCGCGACCTGAAGTACGGCCAGGACGCCGCCGCAGTCTGTGCACTCAATTCGTTGGCCGTGGTGAAGTCCGCCGTCGGCAGCCTGGACAAGATCAAGCAAGTGGTCATGGTCAACGGCTTCGTCAACGCCGACGAAGGCTTCACCGACAGCCCGGCCGTCATCAACGGCGCGTCCGACCTCCTCGTCGCCGCCCTTGGCGACAAGGGCAAGCACGCCCGCGCCGCCGTCGCCGTCAGCGGCCTGCCGAAGGACACGACCGTCGAGATCCAGATGATCGTCGAGGTGGAGTGAGTGCCGAAGTGGCGGAACGCGAACCTCTGTGTTCGCTTACTGTCAATCTAGATCGCACTCATTCGATGCGCTGCACATGAGCAGTATGCTGTGGAGTGTATGACTCACGGATAAAAGCTAGATGGAATATAGGCGAACACAGAGGTTCGCGTTCCGCCAGCGTTCGTCCCACCACTCCGCATCAATACACACAAAAAAGCCCGACTCTCGCCGGGCTTTAATCTTTAATTTGCTCACTTTAATCTCCGCAAATAGCTCCGCTATTTGCGGTCATCCATCTTGACGTAGCTGCGCTGCGTGGCGCCTTGGTAGATCTGGCGCGGACGGTGGATGCGGGCGCCGCTCTCGGCGAGCTCCTTCCAGTTGGCTATCCAGCCCGGCATGCGGCCGATGGCGAAGATAACAGTGAACATGTCCAGCGGGATGCCGATGGCTTGCAGAATGATGCCGCTGTAGAAGTCGACATTCGGGTAAAGGTTGCGGCTGACGAAGTAGTCATCCTCGCGGGCCTTGGTTTCGAGGCGGCGGGCGATGTCGAGCAGCGGGTCGTTGATGTTCATCGCGGCAAGCACCTTTTCGGCGGCTTCGCCGAGGATCTTCGCGCGCGGGTCGTAGTTCTTGTAAACGCGGTGACCGAAGCCCATGAGACGGGTTTCGCCGGTCTTGGCCTTTTCGATGAAGTCCGAGCCGTCGTCGCCGGCGTCGTGGATGTCTTGCAACATCTTGACCACGGCCATGTTCGCGCCGCCATGCAGCGGGCCCCACAGGGCGCAGACGCCAGCGGAAACCGAGGCAAAGAGATTCGCGCCGCCGGAGGCCACCATGCGAACAGTGGAGGTGGAGCAGTTTTGCTCGTGATCGGCGTGCAGGAGGAAGATCAAGTCGAGCGCGTTGACGACGTCGTCATGGAGGACGTAGTCGTTGTAGGGCTCGGAGAACATCATGTGCAGGAAGTTCGCGCAGTAGGACAGCTTGGGCTTGGGCGCGATAAACGGCAGGCCCTGCTTCATGCGGTAGCTCATGGCGGCGACGGTGCGCACCTTGGAGAGCAGCGTCGCGGCGGCGTCATCAAAGTTTTCCAGATCCTTGGCGCGATCGTTGGTCGCGAGCTCCGGGTAGTAGCTGCCCAGGGTGTTGAGCAGCGCGGAGAGGATGACCATCGGGTGCGCGTTGGTGGGAAATCCGTTGAAGAGATTCTTCATGCCCTCGTGGATCGAGGCTCCGCGCAGGATGCGGCGGGAGTAGTTGCGCAGCTCTTCGGCCTTCGGCAGCTCGCCGTAAACGGTCAAGTAGGCGGCCTCGACGAAGTTCGAGTTTTCAGCGATCTCCTCAATCGGGTAACCGCGGTAGCGCAGGATGCCCTTTTCACCGTCGATGAAGGTAATCTTGCTTTGGCAAGAACCGGTGTTGCCGTAGCCTTCGTCGTAAGTGACGTAACCGGTTTGGGCGCGTAACTTGCGGGTATCAATCGCGCGCTCGCCCTCCGTTCCTTCGAGAATGGGTAGGGTATAGTTTTCGTTTCCGATGCGAATAGTGGCGGTGTCGTCCATAATGAAATAAGCTGTGCTAACGGGAGCGAACAGATTCCACGAAGTTGCGGTATATTTGCAAGCCTTTGGATTGGCTTTTCTCCGGATGGAACTGTGTAGCAAAGCAATTTCCGCGCCGCACGGCGCTCACGAAACGCTCGCCATACTCCGTCTCGCCCCAGATCAGGTCGGCGTCGTCGGTTTCCACGCGATAGCTGTGCACGAAATAAAATTGATCGCCGCTGGCGAGCCCTGCAACCGATTGATCCGCCGGATCCTTGAATTCAACGGCGTTCCAGCCCATGTGCGGAATTTTATACTCCGGCGGCAACTGAAACTTTTTTACCTTTCCGGAAAAAATGCCCAGCGCCTCGGAGTCGCCTTCTTCGCTATATTCGAAGAGCGCCTGCATGCCCAAACAGATGCCAAAGTAGGGCTTATCGGCGCGAATCCATTCACTAATAGTTGTCGCAAAGCCGGTTTGGCGCAGCGCATCCATGCAGTGCGGCATGCCCCCCTGCCCCGGGAAAACGAGACCAGCGGGGTCCCCCACCTTGTCCGGAGAGTCGGCTAAATAGACGTCCGCGCCCACGTGCTCCCACGCGCGCATGACGCTGCGCAGGTTGCCCATGCCGGGGTCGATAATCGCGAGTTTCGGTGCCGACATTACAACGCTTCCTTCGTGCTGGGCAAGCGGTCGCCCAGGCGCGGATCAATCTGCGTCGCGACATCGATGGCGCGGGCAAAGCATTTAAAGAGCGACTCGGCGATGTGGTGCGGCTCCTCGCCGTATTCGAGCTTCATGTGCAGGTTGGCGCCCACGGCGTTCGTGAACGCCTGGAAGAACTCCTTGACCAGCGCGATGTTGAAGTCGCGGATCATCACATTGCTCGCCTCCACCTTGTAGCGGAAGATCGGGCGGTTGCTGAGGTCGATCGCCACCTGCGCGAGGCACTCGTCCATCGGCAGGATGAAGAACCCGTAGCGCTTCATGCCGCGCTTGTCGCCGACGGCCTGCTTGATCGCTTCGCCGAGCACGATGCCCACGTCTTCCACCGTGTGGTGGTAGTCGATCTCGATGTCGCCCGTGGCCTTGACCTGGAGGTCGAACAAGCCGTGGCGCGCAAAGAGGTCGAGCATGTGGTCGAAGAACGGCACGCCCGTGTCAATGGACGACTCGCCCACGCCATCAAGGTTGATGGTGAGCTCGATCTGCGTTTCCTTCGTGTCGCGCTTGATGGAAGCGCTGCGCGCGGTGTTGGTTACTTCTTCTGCCATTGGTCCAAAATTTCGCCGAGGCGGTTCATTTCTTCAGCGCTGCCCACGCTGATACGGAGGAATGATTGAGTCAAGGCGTGGTTCGGAAACGCGCGCACGAGGATTTTGTTGTCCGTGAGGAACTGGAAAAGGTCCTGCGCGACCTCCTTGCCCGTCTCGCCAGCCGCATTCTTCGGCTCCACAAAGTGGAAGTTCGCCTCGGTGGGAAACGCATACCAGCCGCGCTGTGCGTAATCGGCGGTCGCCGCGTCGCGGAGCTGCTTGATCTCGGCAATCTTGCCTTGGTAATATTCCTGATCGCCAATCGCCGCCACCGCCGCAGCCTGCGCCAGGCGGTCGAGGTTGTAGCTGTCTCGCACGCGGTCGAGCAAGTCGATGACCTCGGTGCTGCCCATGGCGTAGCCCACCCGCATGCCGGCGAGCGCGTATGCCTTGGAAAAGCTGCGGACGATCACCAGGCGCGGGTTGTCCGCGAGCAGGGACACACAGTCCTCCTCCGCAAACGGCGCGTAGGTTTCATCGACCACGAGGATGCCGGGAAACTTGTCCAGCAGCGCCTTGACCTGCGCCGGCTTGAACGCGACGCCCGTGGGCGCATTCGGCGAAGTCAGGAAAAAGATGTTCGCGCCGGAGTTCGCAATGGCGTCCATCGGCAGCGCGAAGCTGCGGTCGAACTCGACCTCGATCATTTCGGCGCCCTGGATGTTACGCAGCACCGTATATAAAGAATAGCTGGGCACGGTCATCCCGGCCGGCTTCGTCTGGTCCACGAAGACGCGCATCAGCAAGTTGAGCACGTCATCGCAGCCGTTACCGGCGAGCACCTGCTCAGCAGTCAGGCCATGATGCGCAGCAAGCGCCTTGCGCAGCGGCGCGCTGGTCGGGTTCGGGTAAAGCCGGAGACCCTTGGCCGCGTTGGCCAGCTCCGCCTGAATGCCCTCAATGACTTTCGGGCTCGGCGGGAAGGGATTCTCGTTCGTGTTGAGTTTTACCCAGCCGGAATCGGTCGGCTGCATACCGGGCACGTACGCGCTCATCGCCGCCACATGCGGCAGCGCCAGGGATTCGATGGAGACGTCGGAGTTCATGGAAAAACCCTGTGTCGTAGCCGGTTGGTGGTGCAGCGGCAAGATTATTGGGAGAGAGGAATGATGGAACTGGCCGCTGCAGGGCGATGGTCTTTCACCGCCGCCTAACCTATCAGGCGATCATAATCATCGTGGCTTCCGATCCACACCCACGTATATCCATGACCCGCCTCGACTGCCAGCGCCCGGTAATTAAGGCCCACTCTGGCCGACCAGAATTTGCCAACCTTCTTAAGCTGTAAAGACGGATGCGCGGCATCCTCCTTAAGCAACTCGAAATTCTTGCGCGCCAGGCTCTGAACTTCCGGGGCCAACGAATCGAGACACTTCCAAAAGCGGTCCGTTGCCTTGTGCATCTAGAGATCTTTCAACGAGCCCTGGTCAGCTTCCGCACGCGCCTCATCGATCAAGAAATCAAGCTTCCCCGAATCAGAATCCTCGGCAAGGTGCGCATCCCACTTGTCCCAGTCCTTTTCCGAGAGCCAGCGACGCAGCTCAACGAACTGAGATTCAGGGAGGCCGGCAATGGCCACCTTGATTTCTTCGATTGTAGACATGGGGGAAGGTTAGCAGGGATTCACCCATTTGGCAATTTCTGTTTGCCGGACATAAGGTGAAGCAATCAGGCTCCGAAGGAAGGGATAAGAAATCCCAGTTTCTACTGGTAGAAACGCCCTCAAGCTCAGATGTCGCCCTACTTAACTTCTTATTTCATCGGCTCAGCACTTGTAGTCGCATTAGCTACTTCTGGTTTCACGCTGACTTCAGTTTTATCACCTTGCGCCAAACGTATGATCTCAGAGGCGATATTATAACTATCTTCCAAACCAGAGAAATATAGGGAAAGCTTTAATTTGAGCGAATTTCTGAAGAATGGATCATCTATAGATTCACAGAGTTTCAGAGATTCTTCCAGTTTTCGATCCTGTCTCAACTTATCGAAAAAATCTGACATTAATTGGCGTGCTTTGTTTGATTGAACAAAAAACAATGCTGCTACCACATCTACAATCGCTCCAGCAACAATTCCAAGGTAGCCAGACTCTTCCGAATACGTAAACACAGAGGTGGCAATGATTAAAAATCCCAGCGTAGCAAAAACCAAGCTAAACCAAAAACTAATCCTACACTGACTAATACTTTGCTGATGGTATTCATCAAACTTATTAACATCATAGGCAATTTTCTGCATTTCAGCTGCAGAAATGTGAACGTCATTCGCATTTCCGTAGATTACTATCTGTCGATCACTCTCTTTATCTTTAGGTTTTTTGAAGTCGAAGATGCTTTTCTTCCACCCAATCCATATCGAAAACCCTGCTAAGCCTAGTGCTACAATTGGCAGCACTATTTCTTTCAACATAAATGATATACCTTCAATCCAACTCATTCCAGTTCATTAGTTCAAAGTAGCATTTGAAATAGGAATATTTAAAAAATAGATTTATTAAATACCATTTAATAATAAGTAAACACGATTTTGAAGCCTTGTGAAAAGCAGCATCACCCCGCCTCCTCCACCGCGATGTCCCCTTCCAGCAGTGTGCCGGTCTTGGCGGGGTGGCGACGGATGACGCGGAGCTTCGCGGCGCCGGTGAAGTCGTCGGGGATGCGGGCCAGGAGCTCATGACGCGAAATCGGCACCACGGTGGTTAACTGGACCGCCGCCTTGCGCGGGCGAATCAGGAACACGCCCTCGTCTTCCCCAGCTGGATCGTAGTTGAGTTGCGCGCCGCGGATGCGCACAAAGCCGCCGGCCACATAGACATT
This sequence comes from Cerasicoccus frondis, assembly GCA_031296915.1. GTDB lineage: Bacteria > Verrucomicrobiota > Verrucomicrobiia > Opitutales > Cerasicoccaceae > Cerasicoccus > Cerasicoccus frondis. The sequence goes on from JAVDPC010000002.1 coordinate 196,547, forward strand.
GGGCTCCGTCAGTTCCTGCCCCTTCTCATCGAGGGCCTTGACTTGCTGGACGATCGGCGCCTTGGAGTTCGCGTTTACCCGGCGGCGGACCAGCTTCTCGCCCGCTTGGGCAATGCGCGCCTGCAGCTTCCGCGGCAAGATCCACGAGATGGTCAGCTTGACCTGCTTGTCCAAAATGCGGCCGGGCGTGTCGTCGAAGGAGCCCTTCATGCCGAGCCGGGTGCGGCCGAGCGGCCCGAAGTCGACCTCCCGCCCCTTTGTGGCGTTGAGAGCGAGCCACTCCTGCATGAGCTCCACCACTGCCCCGGCCTGCGTCTCACTGACGCCGCCGCGCTCGCGGCAGTATTGCTGAAACTCCGCAAAGCCGACCCGCTCTCCGGTGTGTAAAATGAGCCGTTTGCTGCCCGGCTTCACCGGATTGTCCTGCACGCTGACTTTGACTTCCATAACTGCCGTTTCCTCCGTTGCACCAGTGGGTGTTACTCCCAAGCAGTGAGGCATTTTGCGGCAAAGCACAAGGGCAATTTATTGTAGTGATCCTATCGATCTAACTTTTTGATACTATCGATATAAAATATTGGTATTATCGTTATAATTAATCGATAGCTTCAATTTATTTAAATACCCTACTGACTTCAAGCAGCATGCACCACTGCACTGGAGCAAATTCCACCTCAGGCTCAGAGCAAAACGCTACTTAGCAATGGATTTAAAAAGGTGGAGCCCGGTGTCCCAACCGGGCTTGCAATTGCCTCTCAGGAAACTCTTAGGATGGAACAAGCCCGGTAGGGACACCGGGCTCCACCTTTGCCAGCAAACAGCGACTAGCTCTTTCGGCCCTCGTCGTATTCGAAGTATTCGATCATGGTTTGGATTTCGTCGCGGTCGGCGAGGCCACTCTCGGCTTTGCGGCGGGCGACGATTTCTGCGGCCGGGTCGTTTTGACCACGCTTGCTCAGGTAGTCATTCCAGATGTGGATATCGAGTTCGTTGAGCTCACGGCCGCTGGCAAAGCACCAGTCGAGCACCTCCTCATCGGAGCCGCCGGCCAGCGTCTTGGCAACGAGTGCGTCATAGGACACACGGAGAAAGCCCGCACAGCGTTCGTCGAAGCCTTTGCCGAGGTTGTCGACGAAGTCTTCGCGCAGCTCACCGCGCGCGTGCTTGCGGATCTTGTCCAGCATGCGCGGGAAATAGATCATGCCCTTGGTGGTTTCGTATGCAGAGATCGGTGTTTCTTTCATGATGTTCTATTTTGGAAATAAAGTTTTCCGTTAGTATTGATCAAATTGCCCTCTCAGCCCTTTCGCACAGTGTGCGAAACTGTGGATGCAACGGCACGTTGCCGTTGCCGGACGACGATGCCGCTGCCGACGAGGATCAGCGCGCTGCCCAGGATGATCGGCAGGCCGTAGGTTTCGTGGAAAAACACCATGCCGCCAACTGCATTGAGGATAGGCAGGATGAGCTGGATCGATGCGCCCTTGGCCACGGGCAAATGTTCATAGGCAACCGTCATCACCATCTGCCCGCCCGCCACGAGGACGCCGGCGCCGAGCATCAACGCAACGTTGGCGAAGCCGGGCGTGAGATCCGTCAGCCCAATGAACGGCACGGCGACGAGCATGCCGTAGATCGCCTGCGCCGCGTAGATCGTGGTGCTGCTTTCGGTTCGCACGAGGAGCCGAATGAGCATCACGATGCCACCTGCGGAAATAGCGCCGCCAATTGCCACCAAGTGGTAGACGCCGATGCCCTCCAGGGAAAATCCACAGAGGATCGGAATGCCAGTAAACGCCACGGCGAGGCCAAGGGCTTGCTGGCGGTTGAGTCGTTCGCCGAGGAATAGCGCGGCGAACAACGTGCCCCACAAAACGTAGGTCAGGTTGAGCACGCTGGCGGTGCCGAGGTCCATGTGGAACACGGTCACGTAAAACATCGCCAGCGCCACGCCCCCCAGGATGCCACGCAGGATGAGTAGCGGCTTATAAAAGACGCGCAGCACCTGCCCAGCCCCGGCCCCAGCCAGGAAGACGGCAAAGGTAGTACCCGCCAGACCGCGATAAAAATTCACCGCCCAGAAGGAAACTTCTCCGCGCTGCCCAAGGTATTTGACGATCAGGCAATTCACGCTGAAGAGCACGACGGACAAGAGCATCAACAAGACGCCCCGTGCGGTTGCGCTCAGATTCACTGCGGGTATTCGGATGAGTTTTGCGATCATTGGTCATCGGCGGAGCGCCTGACCGAACAGTTACCCTGAAAAACGAAGTTTGCAATATCCAGGGGCCATCCGGTTAAGGCCCCTGTTGGTGTTAACTACACACGCACAACAGAAGCCTCCGCGTTCCAAATGCGAACGACGACGGTCCAAAGGTTGACGTGTTTCAATATAAACATTGCGAGCAAATGCATGGTTCGCAATGAGTCCGCATCCGCGAGCTTTTTCTACGCACGATTGGTTAAGCTACTGAGGGATAATGACATTCAGACTTCTCACTGATCCAGGTCATGCGAGATGCGAAGCTGCAGAATCAACAATCTCCAGCTCGTGTTATGTCTAGAGAGCATTTTTTGGCCAGTTTGGCCTCAAAAACACGGGTAATACATAGAGGTCGCCATAAGCCATTAAGCTTCTCCCGATCCCACAATGAACGATTGCGGGAAGCTACGGCATACCCGCCGCTTAGCGCGGTAACCGTTCCATTGATTTCGGCTGCTCATCCCAAGGTATGCACGATCTCTTGCCAATCCAACTTTGTTGTCATGAAAGTCATCGCCAAAACATACTACGCTTTAAAACAGGCGTCATTGGACGCTGTTTATTTAAGGGTTCGCCTATTCGCCGATTCTGTTATTCGCCACGTACGGCGTGCGGTGTTGCAACGACGCACGCTAACTCAGGCTGGCTTACTCGTGATGGCCACGCTAACGAGTGCCGACCTATCCGCAAATGAGTCGCCGATCAGCGATGCAGGCCTCGATCGCACGGTCGGCCTGGAAGAATTGAGTCCAGATGAGGTAGCGTCGTCACTCACGATTGATGTGAGTTCTGGTTCATCGAGTAACATTTCCGGCGGATATGTCTGGCAATCCTTCACTGCGCCAGACAACGCAGATTATCTGCGCAGCGTATCTTTGAAGTATAATTCAGTCGACGCGATAACCGGTGATAGAACCGCCCTGATCTATGAAGGGGAAGGCGACTCCGGCGAGCTTCTGGGAGAAGTGACGGTGGACGCGATCACGTCAACCTGGACCAATTTTGACTTTGGCGCGATCCCGATCGTTCCAGGCCAGACTTACACCATTGCGTGCTGGCAGAGCCGATGGGCCTATAGCAATAGTGACCCCTACCCGGACGGACAATCCAGCAACTCGAACGCTTCGCGGGATTACATGTTTCAATTGTATACTTCGTCAAAGCAATACGCTGCGATTGCATTGGATGGTTCGGGCAGCAGCGATCCGGAAGACGGCAACAACCTCAGCAGCTACCTGTGGGCGGAGATCAGCGGTCTGGGCGTCACCCTCACCGATGCAGACGCAGCGTTGGCGACGGCAAGCGGCCTCGAACCCGGGAACGCCTACACTTTTGAGCTGACCGTAACTGACCAGGAAGGAGCCTCTGATTCAGATTCCGTAACGATTACCACGCATGAAGCGCCCACCGCCGATGCGGGTTCGGCTATCGTGACGACGACTGGCAGCGCGACCTTAACCGGTTCAGGCAGCGACCCGGAGGACGGAACCAATGTTACCTACTGGTGGGAGGAAACCAGCGGTCTGGGCGCAACACTTGCGAACGCCGATAGCGCCAGTGCGACGGCCAGCGGGCTGATTGCGGGAAACACGTACGTCTTTCGTTTGACCGTGACCGATCAAAGCGGCGCCACGGCTGCCGATGAAGTCGAGGTTTATGCAACGACTGCTCCCGTCGCCGATGCCGGGGCTGATGAAACGCTTGGCCTGGAGTCACTGAGCCCGGATCAGATAACGCCGACCCTAAGCGCCAATATGGAAACCGGCATCTACAGTAGTGACAGTGAGGGCGCCATTTGGCAGTCTTTCACCGCGCCGGCGGGCGCCGATTACCTGCATAGCCTGGCCCTCGGCTATGACCTCTCAACGGAGTCCAACTTCTTCCGCACGGTGACCGTCTACGAGGGCGAAGGAGACACCGGCGCTGTCCTGGGAACGGCAACCGCAATTGTCGATGAGGAATGGACGACTTTTACCTTTGATGGGATTCCGCTGACTGAAGGCCAGACCTATTCCTTTGGGTCAGACCAACAGTACTGGAAATACGCGATCAATAGCTTTTATGATGGCGGCCATCGCAGCACGGGCGACTCCCACGACGCCTATTTCCGTCTTTACACCTATGATGCAGCCGCAAGGTTTGCGCCAATTGTTCTAACAGGCTCAGGCAGCGATGCCGAAGATGGGAGCAACGTCACCTACCAATGGGTGGAAACCAGCGGCTTGGGCGCGGCGCTGACCAATGCAGACGCCGCAGATGTCACCATTGGCAGTCTTCTGCCGGGCGAAACGTATACCTTTTCACTGACCGTTACCGATCAAGTTGGCGCTGCAAACACGGACACTGTCGTCATTACCACGCATCGGGCGCCAATCGTCGACGCCGGTCCCGACATCGCGGAAATCGGTAGCAGCAGTGTGACTTTGAGCGGTTCCGGCAGTGACCCGGATGGCGGCGCAGTCACTTATCAATGGATACAAATCAGTGGTCTAACGTTGACGCTCTCCAACGCTGATACCGAAGACCTGACCGTTAGCGGCTTAGTCGCCGGCAACAGCTACACCTTCCAATTAACCGTAACCGATGAAGAAAACGCTTCGGCCGCAGACTTCGTCTCCATCTACACCAGCCAGTTGCCCATCGTCAACGCCGGCGCCGACATCATCGCGAACAGCGACAGCGTTACCTTGAACGGAACCGGCAGTAATCCGGATGGAGGCGATGTGAGTTACCTGTGGGAGGAAACCAGTGGTCTCGGCGCAATACTCGCCAATGCTGATACCGCGAATCCAACCGCCAGCGGTCTCGTCGTTGGCGCCACCTACACCTTCCAGCTGACGCTTACGAATCAAGTTGGGGCGTCGGACACCGACGAGGTCGAAGTTTACGTGAACGCTGCTCCCTCCGCCGACGCCGGCTCCGATATCATTACGGTCAACAGCAGCGTTACCCTGACGGGCTCAGGCAGCGACGCCGAAGACGGAACCGACGTCACCTATTTATGGGAGGAGACCAGTGGTCTGGGCGCAACGCTTGCCAACGCCGATAGCGCTAGTGCGACCGCTAGCGCCCTGATTGCCGGGAACGCGTATGTCTTTCGATTGACAGTGACCGATCAGGACGGCTCCACGGCGACCGATGAAGTCGCGGTTTACCCAACGACTGCTCCCACCGCCGACGCCGGAGTCGGGGGTGATGTCGGCCTGCGGTTTTTGAACCCCGATGAAGTTTCGCCAACGTTGAGCGCAGAAATGGAAACGGGCATCTACGTGAATACGACTCAAGGCGAGATCTGGCAGTCCATCACCACGCCGGATGGCGCCGACTATCTTCACAGCGTCGCCATTGGCTATGATCTTTCTGAGGAAACCGGCTTCGAAAGAACGGTCACCATCTACGAAGGTGAAGGAACCGATGGAGCCGTCCTGGGAACGATCACGGCAGTGGTGGATGCTGAATGGACCACTTTCGTCCTGGATGACGCGATTCCGCTGACTGCGGGTCAGGTCTATTCGATTGCGACTGATCGGCAGTATTGGAAATACGCCATCAATGATTATTATGACGGGGGCTATCGCAGCATCAACACAGGCGGCGACAGCTACTTCCGCCTTTACACCTATGACACAGAGTCTGCTTATGCGCAGATTGTTTTGGCAGGCGACGGGAGCGATGCAGAGGATGGAAGCAACGTCACCTACCAATGGACGGAAACCAGCGGTCTGGGCGCGACGCTCACCAACGCCGACACTGCGGACGTTACCTTGAGTGGCCTTGTGCCGGGCAATGCTTACACCTTTTCACTAACGGTCACGGACCAAGCCGGCATTTCCTCCACGGACACGGTCACCATCGACACTCATCAAGCCCCGGTGGTCGACGCTGGGCCCGATGTCGTAGCGACCGGCGACAGCGTGATTTTAAGCGGTTCCGGCAGTGACCCGGACGGCGGAAGCGTGACCTACCAATGGACTGAAAGCAGTGGCAGCCTGTCGCTCACCAACGCGGATACGACCGACGTAACCGCCAGCGGCCTGGTCATCGGAAGCACATACACCTTCCTGTTGACCGTAACGGATGAAAAGGGCGCTACGGGCATGGACGAGGTCACGGTATTCGTGACCACCGCCCCCACAGCGGATGCGGGCCAGGACCAGACGGTTAACCTGCTGAGCCTCGATCTGTTCACGCCGTCACTTTCGCTCGAGGTGGATTCCAGCACAACCGGTTCTTCGAGTGATGGCTTTGTTTGGCAGTCGTTCATTGCGCCAGACAGCGCTGATGTGCTTACGAGCATCGCCCTTAACTACAACAACACGCACCTCATCACCGATAGCCGAAGCGCCTTTATCTACGAAGGAGAAGGCGCAGACGGCCAGCTTCTTGGCGAGGTGACGGTCGATACGATTTCCGCCTGGACAACATTTGACTTCGGTGCGATCCCCATCAAAGGCGGCGAAACCTATACCATCCTCGGTTCGCAAAGCCGGTGGGCCTTCAGTGGCGCTGACGCCTATCCAGAGGGCCACTCGAGCTCTACGGACGCTGATCGAGATTATGATTTCCGCATCTACACATTATCGACCGGAGCGGTCCCAATCATCTTGAGCGGTTCCGGCAGTGATCTGGAAGACGGAACGAACGTCATCTATGAGTGGATGCAGGACGATGACAACCCAACTGCAGCGCTCACTAATGCAGATACGGCGCAAGTGACGATTAACGGTCTGTTGCCTGGCTATTCCTACACGTTCGTACTGACCGTAACCGACCAGGATGGCGCCTCCACCTCGAATAGTGTCGAGATCCTGGGGAACACAATCCCAACGGCGGAGGCCGGCTCCGATGTCGACGCAAACAGCGGCAGCGCGACGCTAAGCGGTTCCGGCAGTGATCCGGATGGCGACGCCTTTACTTATCTTTGGGAACAGATTACGGGCCTGGACGTAATCATGACGAATGCGGACACCGCCAATCCAAGCATCAGCGGTCTCCTGGCCGATAATGATTATACTTTCCAACTCACGATCACCGATACATACGGCGCATCAGACACCGACGATGTGCTTGTTTCGGTCGAATCCGCCAGTTCGATCTATGATGATTGGGTGAGCGCACATGTGGCTAACGACGCCGACAAGGATTTTAACGCGGAGATCTTCGGCAACATCACCAATGGCATCGCATTCCTCGTTGGCGTATCGCCCGAAGACCTCCGTCCATCGGACTTGGGAACAGTCGAATCAAGCAGCGCTGCCATAACGTATAAATTCCGACGGCACGATCAGGCCCTCGCTTTTAATCCAGTGGTGCAGTATTCCTCAGACATGATCGTCTGGAGCACGATAACGCTCGATAGCGACATTGCGGGGATCTCCGTTACGGAAATCGACAACGGTTATGGGACGGATGACCAAGGCGTTGGCGTGGACGAAGTCATGCTCGAAGTCGACACGGCAATCCATCAAAACATATTCATTCGCCAGCAAATATCCGATTTGGTGAATGAATAATCTGACTCCACACTAGAGCACTTTTCATCTAGATTGGCCGATCAGGCCGCAGTGATTTTTCGTGTCCAGCAAGGCGGCTTGAGCGTCGCAGGCTTCCGCCTGTGAGCGAAAAGCCAACAACGCTGGCGCGGAAAAGCACTCGGTTTAGGGCTTGGGGCCAGATTGGAAGTTCGCGGCGTTGACATTTCAATCACGGGCTTCCAGCCCGCTCAATCAAAGCCGCCTTGCGCTGCATCCAATCTCTACCCCACCTGACTGGGACAATCTAGATGAAAAGTGCTCTAAACAGCGCAAAGCCCGTCATGACGTCAATAATAGCCGCGATGGGACTCGGCCTGATCGGCAAATGACGTGCGCCTTTAATTGGGGCGCGGTGGGGGCGGGCCGTCTCCCTTGCGGCTCTGGTCATCGAGCAAGCCGTTTTCTTTCGCGGCTTTGATCTCCTCGGGGGACAGTTGCTTGTCACCATTCGTATCGACCATCTTGAAGAACTCTTCCAAGCCCACACTCCGGTAAATGCGGCTACTCTCAAATCTCACAACGTCCGCGCGTGATATTTCACCAGCAGCATTGCGGGGAAACCCATCGAATACTTTGGGAGCCGCCTGCTTCTGCTCGGCTTCACTCAGGACGCCGTCGTGGTTGGCGTCCAGCGAGTCAAAATAAGCCACCTTGCCATGACGGCGGTAGGGCGAGGCATCAGCAAACGTTTCCCACTCTTTCCAAGTCACTGTGCCATCCCGATTGGCGTCAGCCGCGCTCAGGGGACCATAAGGCCCAGGAGCATCGCGATCTTCGCCACCAGCGTCTCCGGGCAGCGGAGGACGCTCGCCCGCAGCAAAATCTTCCGGACGAGGCGGGCGTTCGCCAGACTTCGCGTCATGAGGTCGAGGCGGCGTGGCGGACTCTTCACTGGATGCAGGTTCTAAAATAATCTCTGCCTGAACGTTATTAATGAGCAAGCCAAGCACCAGAGCGAGGCAGAACCGAGGGAGCAAAATATTTTGAGATCGATGCATGGCGGACATCAGTAGTTATGGGTGATCGTTGGAAGGCAGCTTAAGCGCCACCTCATCAAAGGGCAAACCCTCAGAATCGAGCTAAGTTGCACCAACTCTATCCAATATACTCGTTTTTTCTCATGCAAATACGCCAAGCAATATCTGCACCAACGGTGACGCAGAGCGCTACAGCTTAGCCACGGCTGTCGCCATGCGATCGAGGGCCTGCTCCAGAATCGAGTGCGGGCAACCGAAGTTGATGCGCAGGTAGTTGCCATCACCGAAGTCGGAGCCTGGCGAAAGCCCCACGCCATGCTCCACAAAGAATGCATGCGGGTTTTCCACGCCCTTGGCTTTCAGGCCTTCGACGTTCATCCAAGCGAGGTAGGTCGCCTCCATCTTTTGCTGGAATTCGATGCCCGGCAAACTTTGCGCGATAAAGTTATAAAGGTAATCGCGGTTCGACGTCAGCTGCGCGATGAGCGCCTGGCGCCACGGTTCGCCCTCGTTGTAAGCCGCGAGGCAGCCTGCGTAACCGAAGGGGTTCACCTCGGTGATGAAGCCCCGCGCGGCTTGCTGGAAGCGGTGACGCAGCTTGGGGTTCTTAATGACAGCAAAAGAACACGCCAAACCAGGAATGTTATACGTCTTGCTCGGCGCATTGAGGGTGACGGTCATGTCGTCAATCTCGTCGCTGAGCGTGGCGGTCATGCGATGCTTTTTGCCGTCGAAAAGCAGGTCGCAGTGGATCTCGTCCGAAATGAGAATCAAGTCATGACGCTTGCAGAAATCGACCAACGCCAGCAACTCCTCGTCGCGGTAAACGCGGCCCACCGGATTGTGCGGATTGCACAGGATGAAGATGCGCGTCTTGGGCGTCACCTTGGCTTCAAGGTCATCGAAATCGAAGGTCCATTCACCATTGGCATGCTTCAGGTGACTGTAAACGAGCTCCTTGTTTTGCCAGGGGCCACAGGAAAGAAACGGCGGGTAAACCGGGGTGCAGGTCATCACTGCATCGCCTGGTTCGCCAAATGCGCGAGCTACGACATTCAGCGCGGGCACGACGCCCGGCAGCCAATGCAACCACTCGGCCTTAGCCTCGTAGCCATGCACGCGCGACAAGTAACCCAGCACCGAGTCGATCACGGCGGGGAACGGCTTAGTGTAGCCCATAACGCCGTGGTTCACGCGGGCCGTCAGTGCGCTGAGGATTTCCGGCGCGGAGACGAAATCCATGTCCGCAACCCATAGGGGCAGCACATCACTGCCGGCATATTTATCCCACTTGAGGGAGCCAGTATTGGAACGGTCAAGGATCGTGCTGAAGTCGTAAGCCATGAGGAAAAGGGAAACAGCACACGCCGAAAAGCAACTGCGGGCAAGCGTTTTCAATCAACACGCCCTCCCCCTCCACACAAAGCAAAAGCCCGCCCCAAGCGGCGGGCTTCGGAAATCAATCCGTCGAGCCCCTGCTAGCGGGCACGCTGGCGGCGGCGAATGCAAATCAGCAGGCTTACCGCGCCAATCAGGGCCGCATAATGCCCGGGCTCGGGCACGGGAACAAAGGTCAGGAAGACATCGCCGCCAATGCCGAGCAGCGCAAATGTGCCAATCGCCGGGCTGAAGGCCAAGCCGTTGGAGTCAGCCCCAGCGTCAATCGTCACCCCGCTGCTGATCGTCAAGTCGCCGTGATCATCGATGAACAACCAGTTTTGCGCGCTCTCCCAGAAGGCGTCCGTAAAATCGACCGTCGAACCGGCGCTATCAAAGGTCAACGAAATCACCGTGCCATCCAACAGCGTCAAGTCGCCACCGGTCATGTTGATCCCATCGTAATTGACTCCGCGATCAGCAGTCGTGTTCGCGATCAATTCGAAGTTGATTTCGCCGTCCACTGTCAGGTCTGAGCCAAAGGTAATGATCCCAGGCGAGCTCCCGGGAGCCAGAGTCCCGGAGACAAAAGTTGGCGCATTGATAACGCCCGTCCCACCCAATGTCGCGCCAGCCGCCACATCCAATTGGGAGCCGCCAATCGAGCCCGTGACCAGCAGCGAGCCTTCGTTCACCGCGACCAAACCGGTATTTGTGCTCGCGCCGGTGAGCGTCAAAGCGCCAGCTCCCGTTTTGTTCAAATTGCCGCCGCCATTGACGATGCCGGCCAGGGAAGCATTGAAGCCGTTGGTGTTAATCGTCGAAGTCGTGCCGGTTTTTAAATGTGGATTAATGTCGCTGCCCACCGTCAGGTCGTTGATGAGCCTCAACATACCGCCACCCATACTAAAAGTAGCTGAGCCGCCATTGCCCGCCTTGATCCGATTGGCGCCGCCAACCTCCAAGACGCCGCCATCCAGATTATACGTGCCGGAGCCACGCTGACCAAGCACGAGGTTGCCACCGTCTCGAAGGGAAACCGTACCGCCCGTTTGATTGACCACACCAGAGCCGGTCTGCGGCTCACTGTCCTGGGCGCCGCCGAGGGATAAGTCCGTGCCTTCGGTGAAAATAATGTCGCCGCCGCTGATGTTCAACGTGCCATCGCCGTCGCCAAACGATCCCGAGCGACCGAGCACCATGCCGTTGTCGCCCATGATGTTGATCACACCGCCGCTGATGTTGTAGGTTCCCTTGGCCTGGTTGCCAATATGGAACACGCCCTCATCCGAAAGCTTGTTGACCGTGCCCCCGGTCTGATTGGCCACGCCTTCGCCGGTCGTGCCGAAAGCGCCGATGTAAGCATCGACTCGGGTCGCCCCGTCGCCCACAACGCCCAGGTTGAGCGTGCCGCCGTCGATGTTCAGCGTGCCGTTGTTGACGCCGGAATCACCGGAGCCAATGTGCAGCGCGCCACCGCTAGTCGTGAGGTTCACGGTCCCGCCGGTCAGCGTGAAGACGCCATCCGAATCGGGGCCAGATATGGGCGATCTGCCAGCGAGCAAGCCAGCCACTTCAGTCGTGCCGTTAACGTGCTCCACCTCACCCTGCTCGATATTGAGGAAGGCCATGGAGCGATCCTGCGAACCAGAGAGAGACGCCTTGCCTTCACCGATTTTAACGAGGCCGCCGTCACCTGACATACCGCCGGTGAAGGTTGCGTTGAAACCGTTGGTGTCGATGTAAGAGGCCGTCACATTGGCGGTTGGATCGCGATCCACCACATTGATATCCACACTGGTCGATAGGTCAGAGTCGATCACACGGATCGTGCCGCCGCCGAGGTTGAAGGCGTAGGGCGTCGAAGCGCTGCCGTAATTGCCCTTGAGGCTGGAGCCGCCGATTTCAAGCGCGCCGCCATCGAGATTGTAAGTGCTGTCACCGTAGCCGCCAAGGTAGAGATTGGAGCTGCCGGAAATGCGAAACACGCCGCCAGTCTGGTTCACGACGCCTGTGCCGTCGTTGTCACTGGCGTCGCGGTCGCCAATGATAAAGCTGCCGTTGCCGTTGTTCGGGCTGGCCTGAACGATGAACTCGCCGCCGGAGATATTCAGCGTGCCCAAACCGGCTGCCCGCGAGCCAGTGTTGCGGCCCAGGCTGTGCAAGCCACCGGTCAAGGTCGCCGTGCCGCCTGATAGGTTATACGCACCATCACCAGCTTGGTTACCGAGGTTGAACGAGCCGTCGATCAACTCGAAAGAACCCCCAGTCTGGTTGACAATGCCCGTGGAGCCCCAGTCGCCAACCTGGAAAAAACCGTTGCTGGTCAGCCCGGTCACGCCGAAGTCCGTGTCGTTGCCGACTACTAGGTTTGCGCCGGTTTCGATATTCAGCACCCCAGCATCGCCCACACCTTCGCCCACGCGCACGCCAACATTCAGGTTGTCCTGGCTGGTCGTGACATCAGCGCCATCCTGTAGTGTAATTTCACCGCCTTCGAGCACCACCATGCCGTAGCGGCTGGTCGAGCTGTCCCGCACCGGATGCTGGTCGGCGCCACCAGAGAGAAGCGTAGTCGTCGAAATAAATGTCTCGCCAGCCGTTTCCAACACAGCAGCGTCCAACGAACCATCACCACCCACATTGAGCACAGCCCCCTCTGCGGTGTAGAGCGTGCCATTATCAGCGGATGGCAAGGTCAGCATTTGCCCGCTATCGATGGTCAAATTGGTCGTGCCATTGAGAATGCCGAGGCCCCGCGTCGTCGCGGATGAGCCAGTAACGCTCAAGTTCGTAACGCCATCCACATCGACAACAAAGTTGTCCGCCGCCGAAGGCGAGACGCCTCCCCAATTATCCGCGTCACTGTAACTGGTGGGGTCGCCTGCACCGCCGGTATAGCGGACACCATCCACAAAATCATACGTTTCGCCGTCGTTTAGGAAGCTGACCTGCAAAGAATCAACAGTGGTCTTCGCGCCGTCATTGCCTGACCCTTGGCCAATCTGTACATTGGAAACCACCGCTCCGGCGCCCAAAAGCACATCGCCCCAAGTCTCGCCACCGACTTCGCCATCAATATCCATCGCCGCCCATTCGTCGATGGTTCGGCTCCCAGCCCCGATGCCAAGCGTACTGGCCGTTGCGCCAAAAGTGGAGCCCCAATAGCCGCTACCCGCCTGCGGGAAGAGAAAGAACTGGCTATCCGCCGATACGGTTGTGCTGTAGAATGTGCCGTTGGTATCGGAGTTCTGGTCATTGTTGGTCGGATCGAAGACCAGAATTAAATCCCATACGGATTCGCCTGATCTCACTGCAGAAAAGCCATTCTGCGACTCACCAGAACCTGAACCAAACTCCGTAGACTGAACGCCAAACTTCAATGCCGGACCAGCAACCACGGTATCGTTATTCTGCCAAACATAATTCGCGCTGAAAGAAGGGTCTTGCAAAACGGACGCCGCCGCAAACCCAGTACTCGCATCCACTACACTGAGCGTACTTTTCTGGCTTCCCGAACTGGAGGTGTCGATCTGTATGCCGCCCAAATTCCCCGCAGACCCGAGGTAGTTAATCCAGTTCAGTTGGTTCGATACCTGCGTTGGATCTGGTGTCGCACCGGACAGCGGCGCATTGGTTGAGCCATTAACAATGTCCGTGCCATCGCTGCTTCGCGTGTCGTCACTGTTCCAACCATTGTCATTAAAATCAATGACGGCATCGGCGCCATACAGAGCGCCGACCGCCAGAATAGGCACAACTATTTTGATAGATTTAGGGACAAAGTGTATACATAAACTCATTAGCAGTAGTAGTCGGGGTTAGCGTTTAAAGACACTATCTAAATGTGAAAAATCCTTAAAACACGCGAGAAAAATACCTAACATGGACAATCACACTCAGCCTAACCGACACTTTCATCCCCTAAAGCTATAGAATTATCAGTAGAAAAATCTTAATTTTTACCCAATTAAGCAGTGGGCTAATCAGCCTACACCAATGCAGCTGAACAACGCCTAGAGGAGATCGAATAGCGAAGCAGTCGCCTCCCCACTCGATATCGGCAACCATCTACGCTCGCCGCCAAGCCTTCTTTCTCGAAAATAGATTTCAACTTTCCGCCTTGACTGAGTGGCCTGCAGACGTAGCATAGCCCGCTTTTCCAGCAAATATAGCGGCTGGAATCTCCGATAAAGCCAGAGTAGCTCAGTGGTAGAGCAGAGGACTCATAAGCCTTTGGTCGGCAGTTCAAATCTGCCCTCTGGCACCATCACACCGCCCGTAGGCGCTGTTCGCCGCAGCCACGCAATAAGTTGCAGCGCAAATCGATGGCGAATTCCGAGAGCGCCGAGGACAATGTGCGAAACCCAACAACGCATGCCCATGTCCCCCCACCCCAGCTTCTCGAAGGCCTTACTCACACTTCTGTTCATTTGGAGCCTAACCCAGCCTTGTCAGGCCGCCAGCAAAGAGCCTGCCCCCCGCCTCGCCAATGACCTCCAACCCACACTCGTTATCAATGGTGATTTCGACGGTCATGTTAGCGAAACTGGAGCTCCGCAAAATTGGATGCTCCCCGAAAGCCCCGAAGGCAAAATCGAGCTGCTAAGGGACTCCAATACCCGCGAGACATTCGTGCGGCTCATTTCTGAAGCGCCTGACCAACTGGTGCGCATTAATCAAGATGTCCCGTTGACCAAGGACATCAAAGGCGTCGAATTCCACGCCCGGTTTCGCAATGAAAACGTGAAGTTCGGCAAAGGCGGCTGGCTGTGCGATGCGCGTGCGCGTTTTGCCTACCTCGACGCCGACGGGAATTCCATTGGTCCGAAACTGAGCGACGTCATCTTTGACTCGCATGCGCAGGCTTGGCGCAACATTTCACGCGACTACCTGAAGCCCGAAGGCGCAACCACGTTTCGCGTCGCTTTGACACTCAACCGGCCAGCCTCGGGAACGCTCGACATCGATGAAGTCCGACTGATTCCGATGTCCGAGGAGCGCTTTCAGGAAATCGAACAAGACAAGCTGCTCGCCGAGCAAAAGAAAGCTGCCGAGGCTCAGAAGAAAATCGAAGACCAGAAGATCGTCGATGCAATGAAGCAAGCCGAGCCAAAGGCGCGTCAACTCGGTGTCTACGGCAACAAACTCATCAACTCCAACCGCGATCCTGTCATGCTGCGCGGTGTCAACGTCGTGAGCCTGGAGTGGTCGCCCCGCGGCGAGAACATCCACCGCTCGATCAAAGTCGCCCTCAAAGAATGGGGCGCCAACGCCATTCGCTTGCCCGTGAATGACGGCTTTTGGTTTGGTCGCGGCAAAGGCAAAATCACCTCCAACAATCAGGAGGAGTATCGGCAGATCGTCGATGAAGCCATCGCGATGGCAGCCGGTGAAGGCGCATATGTGATCCTCGACTTGCATCGATTCGGTGGACCACAGGAGTATGCCCGCGAGTTCTGGCTCGATGCCGCAGCGCGTTACGCCAACAACCCCGCCGTGCTCTTTGACATTTTCAACGAAACGCACGGCATCGACTGGGAACTCTGGCGCAACGGCGGTGAACTGAAGACCAAAGACAAAGGCATCGTGCAGATCGTCGGCATGCAGCAGATCCTTGAAGCGGTCCGCTCGACACGCGCGCGCAACATCGTCATCGCAGGCGGCATTGACTATGCGTACAAACTGCATGGCGTGCTCGATGGCTATGCACTGGAAGATACACCCGGCACGTATGGCCTGATGTATGCCACACATTTCTACAACTGGCATGGCGGCTGGGAGAAGAATTTCCTCGAAGTGGCCAAGAAATATCCAGTGCTCGTGGGCGAGTTTGGCGCGGACGTGAAAAAGATGAACTTCGTGCCGAAGAACAAACAGGAGGACCCGTATACCTGGGTCCCCGACGCCCTCGGCATGGTCCAGAAATACAACCTGCACTACACCGGGTTTTCCATGCACCCGAAAGCGACGCCGGTGCTGATCAAAGACTGGTCCTACGAGCCAACGCCATTCTGGGGCGAGTTCCTGGTCGAGGCGCTGAAGGGAAAACAATTCGAAATGAAAAAAATGCGCTGACGGACACGCGCCAAAGGGGACAATCACGGCATCACTTGAATTGCGGCGAAGAACCCCTATGGTATGGGCATGACACCCATAATCGCTCAACTACAAAAAGCGTCCATTAGCTTCTGGGTCGAGAATGCGCTGATCCTCATCGGCGGTCTCATTCTCGTCTCACTCACCATCCGCGTGCTGGAGATGCTCACCAAGAACAAGGTGCAGTCATCCGTGCCGGTCAGCCCGATCTTCATCGCCCTGCGCTGGATGGGCATCCTGATCATCATTGGGCTGATCCTGGAGCGCTTTGACGTCGAAGTGATGACCATGCTCACGACCGTGCTCGCCATGGTTGCGATCGGCTTTGTGGCCGTCTGGAGCTTGGTCAGCCACATCAGCGCGACGTTCATTTTAATGGTCACCAAGCCCTTCCGCGTGCACGACGTAATCGGCTTTGTCGGCGAAGACATCAAAGGCGAGGTGATCGACTTGACGCTGTTTTACACGACCTTGCGCCACGAAGACGGCGATGAATTCCGCATCCCCAACAACATGTTTTTCCAGAAATCGCTGCGCATCACCAAAGCTGGCAAGCCCACGGAGCTTTCTGAACAGTTTAAAGAACCAGAACCAGCCACGCCCGAGAATCAACCGGCCAGCGAACCGGAAAAGCCAGCCGTTTAACTGTCCTTAAACTGCGTGACCAGCCCGGTTATAGTCGACTTCGCGTCGCCGTAGAGCATGCGCGTGTTCGGCATCAGGAAGAGCTTGTTTTGCAGACCGGAGAAACCGGCGCCCTTACCGCGCTTCAAGCAGAAGCAGGTCTTGGCGTGGTGCGCGTTGATGATCGGCATGCCGTAAATCGGGGAGCCTTCGTCTTCGGCGGCGGCGGGGTTGACCACGTCGTTCGCGCCGATGACCACCGCGACGTCGACCATTTCCATGGTCGGGTTGACGGCGTCCATTTCGCAGAGCTGCTCGTATTCCACGTCGGCTTCGGCGAGGAGCACGTTCATGTGGCCGGGCATGCGACCCGCGACCGGGTGGATGGCGAAGCGGACTTCCGCGCCGTTGTTTTCCAGCAGCTCACCGAGCTCCTTCACGGCGTGCTGCGCCTGGGCAACGGCCATGCCGTAACCCGGGATGAAGACCACGCTCTTGGCGGCTTCCAAAATGTAATACGCGTCTTCGGCGCTGATCGGCTTGAGCTCGCCTTCGGTCTCACCGGCCGACGATTGCTGCGTCGCTCCAAAGCCCGAGAAGAGCACATTGCTCAGCGTGCGGTTCATCGCCTTACACATGATCACGGTCAGGATCAGGCCACTGGCGCCCACCAAGCAGCCCGCGACGATGAGCACGTTGTTTGCAATGACGAAACCAGCGAAACTTGCGGCCAAGCCCGAGAAGCTATTGAGCAGCGAAATCACCACCGGCATGTCGCCGCCGCCAATCGGCATGACGAACATCACGCCCAGCACAAGCGACAGCACAATGACGCCAATCAACACCGCCGAAGCCGTGCTGCTCATTGGCGAAATCGTGAAGACCACGCCTGCGCCCACGAGCGCCAGGGCAATCAGGCCGTTGACGGCTTTTTGCCCGCCAAACACCGTGGCCGCGCCGCCGAGTTTACCACTCAGCTTGCCCCATGCGTAAATACTGCCAGTGAAGGTCACGCCGCCGATGAGGATCGTCAGGATGATGACCGCCGCCGTGAAGCCACTCAGCTGAATGCCGTCCGGGTAGTGCGTAGCGAGAAAGGAATCGCCGCCACTGGTCAGCGCGCCGACTACGTTTTCCTTCGTTGCCAAGTAGGCTTGGTTGATCGCCTCAACGCGGGCGAACTCCGACCAGCCAACGAGCAAACTGGCAAGGCCACCGAAGCCGTTGAACAGCGCCACCAGCTCGGGCATACCCGTCATGGCGACCTTCTTAGCGGCGACGAGGCCGATGACTGCGCCGATTAAAATACCGGCAATGATCAGCTCATAGCGAATGATGTGGTGGTCGAACATGGTGACCACCACGGCCAGCAACATGCCGACCGACGAAAGCTTGTTACCCTTGCGCGCGGTGTCGGCGCGCCCGAGCATTTTGATCCCGAAAACAAACAGGATCGCCGCTACAATGTAGGCGAGATTAACAAATGTTTCCATGACGCGTTACTCCGGGCGCTTGGCCTTTTCCTTCGGCTTAAACATGCCGAGCATGCGGTCGGTCACCACGTAACCGCCCACGACGTTAATGGTCGCCAGCACGACCGCCGCAAATCCCAACCAGGGCGCGAGCGCGCCGGCTGTTTCATTGGTGGAGCCCGCAGCCAAGAGCGCGCCCACAATCGTGATGCCGCTGATCGCATTGGAGCCGGACATGAGCGGCGTGTGCAGCTGCGACGGAACTTTCGCAATCAGCTCGAAGCCGAGGAAAGCCGCCAGCGTGAAAATAAAAAGAAGTAATACGAGGTCCATAATTCGAATGGGGTTAACTACGAATAGCGCGAAGGTTCACAGATCTATCCGCACCGGCAAAGCGCTGCGCCTTGAAGTCAAATCTGCGTCTATCTGCGACATTCGTAGTTTTAAACTTCGTTGGTTAGGCTTTGAATTTTTCGTGGACGATTTCGCCATCGCGGGTGATCAAGCTGCCGCTCAGGATTTCGTCTTCGGTGCGGTAAACAAACGCCTGCTGCTCGGCGTCCCAGAAGTGCTCGATGAAGTTCGCAAAGTTTGCGCCGAGCATCTGCGTGGCGTCCTTCGGGTAATAGCCCTCGAGGTTTTCCGGGCCAATGATCTTCACGCCGTTCGCGGTAATGACGTCTTCGCCGACCTTGGAGCCAGCGACGTTGCCACCGGATTCCACGGCGAGGTCCACCACGATGCTGCCGGGCTTCATTTGCTCGAGCACGGCCTCGTTGAGGATCACCGGCGCCTTGCGGCCAAAGAGTTTCGCCGTGGTGATGACCACGTCTGCGCGGGCGCAGGCCTTGGCCATTTCGAGGCGTTGCTTTTCCAGCTGCTCGGGCGTGAGCTCCTTTGCGTAGCCCTGGTCGGTCTGGCCGGTGTCGCCGAGGTCCACCTTGACAAACTTCGCGCCGAGCGAGCGGACTTGCTCTTCCACGACGGGGCGGGTGTCAAAGGCTTCCACGCGGGCGCCGAGACGCTTGGCGGTCGCGATGGCCTGGAGGCCAGCCACGCCCACACCGATGATGAAAAAGCGCGACGGGGAAATCGTCCCGGCGGGCGTCATCATCATGGGCAAAATCTTCTGCATGCGGTCCGAGGCGAGCACCACGGCGGCGTAGCCAGCGAGGTTGGCCTGGGATGACAGGGCGTCCATCTTTTGCGCAATCGTCGAACGCGGAATCATTTCCACGCTGACGGCGTTGACCTTCTTCGCGGCCAGCTTCTGGATCAGCGCCGACTCGTTGAAGGGATCGAGGAAACTCAGGTGCAGCACGCCAGCGGGCAGGGTGTCGATCTCCGAATCCTCAGGCTTGCGCACACGGAGGATAATCTCCGCTTCTGGCAACGCCTTGGAGCGTTCGGCGACGGCTGCACCGGCCTGGCGGTAGTCCTCATCCGAATAGCCGGCCCGATCGCCGAGGCCTTGCTCGACGGTTACAGACAGGCCGAGCCCGGCCAATTTCTTAGCGGATTCGGGGGAGAGTGCGGCGCGGGTTTCCTTAGGGTGGCTTTCGCGCAAAGCGAGTACGCGTTTCATGACGATACTGTGTCGCAAAAAGTTAAGCTAATCAAGACATTCCTTTGATATTAGAAAATTAACTCAAAGATAAACTCTGCATCAGTTCCAAATAGACGATGAAATGGCCCAATCTTTCTGGAATTCTTGCGTGCCATTAGCGGCATTCGTGACCAAGCTAGCCCCGTGAGTCAGAAAACAGCTCCTTTAAAATGCGGTGTCGCCGGCGTTGGCTATTTGGGCCAACACCATGCGCGGCTCTACGCAGCCCTGCCCCAGACCGAGCTCGTCGGCATCTACGACGTCGACCCGAAGCGCGCCAAGAAGATCGCGTCCGAGCACGGCGGCCAAGCTTACACCTCGCTGGAAGAACTCGGCGCCGCGTGCGACGCGGTCAGCGTGGTTGTCCCGACTGATCACCACTGCGCCGTCGCCCAAACGCTGCTCAAGCAAGGCTGCCACCTGCTCATCGAGAAGCCGCTGTGCACGAGCCTGGAAGAAGCGGAGATTATCCTCGGCGCCGCCAAGGAGGCCGACCGCATCGTGCAAGTGGGCCACATCGAGCACTTCAATCCGGTCATGTCGTTCCTGGAAAAACACGTGACCAACCCACGCTTCATCACCTGCGACCGCCTGGCGCCGTTCAAGGAACGCGGCATCGAAGTCAGCGTGGTGCTCGACCTGATGATTCACGATATCGGCGTGATCCTGCAACTAGTCAACTCCCCCCTCGAGCGCGTGGACGCAGTCGGTGTGGACGTGCTGACCAAGACTGAGGACATCGCCAATGCGCGCCTGACCTTTGCCAACGGCTGCGTCGCGAACATCAACACCAGCCGCGTGAGCCTGAAGCCGGTCCGCGAGATTCGCCTCTTCCAAAGCAACGCCTACCTGTCGCTTAATTTCGCCGAACAAAAGGGCCACCTGATCCGCAAGACCAAGCTCGGCCTGCGCAAGAAGAATGTCCCCATCGAAAAAGGCGAACCCCTCGCGCTCGAGCTGGCTGGCTTTGCCCACGCCGTGCAAAACAGCGCCGCGCCCAAGGTCAGCGGCGAGCTCGGCAAGACCGCGCTCGAAGTCGCGATCAAGGTCACCGAGAAGATCCGCGAGAGCGCGGAGAAAGGGAAGACTGAATTATGAAGTATGAATTCAGAATTATGAAAACCACCCACAAGGATTCCCCAGAAGATCCCTTTCATAATTCAACCTTCATCATTCATAATTAGATATCCATGCCTGAGCCCATTCAGCTACCGGCGCCATCTCAGCAGCCGGACTTGCTCATCGTCGCGGGCGAGCACTCGGGCGACCAGCATGCCGCTGAGCTGCTCGACCAGTTGGCCGAGATCAAGCCCGGGCTGACCGTGTGTGCGCTCGGCGGCGAAGCGTTGTCCAAGGCTGGCGCGCAAGTGATCTTCGACCTCGTGGACCATTCCGTGGTCGGCATTGCCGAGGTGCTGAAGAATTACGGCTTCTTTAAAGAGCTGTTTGAGAAGGTTGCAGCGTGGATTCGCGAACACCGACCCAAGGCGATTTGCTTCGTGGACTACCCGGGCTTCAACCTCCGCCTCGCCGAGCGCCTCGTCAAAGAAGGCCTCGCGGTCAAGGGCGACGGCGACATCCCCCTGCTCTACTACATCAGCCCACAAATTTGGGCGTGGAAGGGCAAACGCCGCTTCAAGATGGCCAAGCTGCTGGACTCGCTCGGCGTGATTTTTCCGTTTGAAATCGACTGCTACCAGGACACGGACCTGCCGGTGGAATTCGTTGGCCACCCTTTTGTCGCGAAAGATTTCAACCTCGGCCTGCGCTACGAAAAAGGCGCGCCGATCCTGCTCCTGCCGGGCAGCCGGTTAACGCCCGTGCGCCGCATTTTCCCAACGCTGATCGAAGCCTTTATCGACTTCCATGCCGAGCGCGCCACGAACCGCGCCATCGTGCTCTACCCGAGCCCTGCGGTCAAAGCGCTACTGGAAGAGCTCATTGCCGCGCGCCATGGCGCCAAGGATTTGATCAAGCTCATGCCGGCCGATGCGGACATCGCGGCGTCGGCGGTGTTGACCAGCTCCGGCACGATGTCGCTCAAGGTCGCGCTGGCGGGCATCCCCGGCCGCATCGTTTACCGCGCGAATCCGATCACCTACGTGCTCGGCCGCATGCTCGTGAAGATTCCCTACCTCGGCATTGCAAACATTCTCCTAAATCGCCCCGCCTATCCGGAATACCTGCAAGGCGCCGCAAAGCCTGCGGTGCTCGCTCGCGAACTGGCGAAAATAACCGATCAAACGTCAGCAGCAGAGTCTGCTCAACAGGATGCCCGCGAGTTGAGACAGCTTTTAGGCGAAGGTCAGGACAATGCAGCGGCCGGATGGCTAGCCAATTTCATATCCGATTAATCAACAATCAGTTAAGGATTACCCTTAGCCGATAGAAATCGATTAATCAGGCTGTAAAAGGGGTGTAAAACCGGATACTCACGCCGTTGCAGGAGACCATAATCGCTAAAGTAGCGAGCCAGACCGTCGATTAGAATGACTAACATCAAATCAACTTGTTAGTTATCAATGTATATGCTTGCCCAACGCGGGCTGCGAGGAACATTCGCGGTCGCAATCCTGAGCTGTCTCGCAATCGCGACCGCAGCCGGGCAATCCTATACGCTTGATTGGAACTCCCTGAGCTGGACACCCGGCTCGACGAGCCAGACGTTTACCAACGTCGATGGCAGCGGGGTCGATGTTACCGTGAGCATTTCCGGCGGCACTTTTCTAGGCGGGTATCCGCGCTTGTCGACGGATATCACCGGTGGCGGTCCGGCTGGCCAGAACTACCTGATGATGCTCATCAACGAAAGCTCCAGTGGCAATGGCGCTACGGTGTCCATCCAGTTTTCCTCCGATGTGGAAAGCCTAAGCCTGGGCATGTTTGATGTCGATACCGGCACAGGTGGCTTTTACTCCCGCAGCTTTCGTGACCAGATCACTTTCGCCGACGCCCCGGACTCCCTGACTGGCAGCAGCGCCAATCTGGTCGTCAACAGCACCACCGTGCTGGGTCTATATGAGAACGCCAACAACAGCGCCAATGGCAATGTGAATGCCTCCTACAGTGGCGCCCGCAACAATGTGACTTTCTTCTACGGCGCAGGGCCATTTACCCAGAGCAATCCTGCGCAGCAGGGCATTTCGCTCTCGGACATGACTTTCACCTATGTCAGCCCTATACCGGAGCCGTCCACGTATCTCATTGGCGCGGCATTACTTGGCTTGCTTGGTTGCGATGTCTGGCGTCGCCGCCGGGCCAAACGCCAAACGCGCTAACACAGCCGCCCCAAGGATTCTAAGGCGAAGCCTTAGCGACGGAAGCCGCCGGGCTTGTTGTTGAAGCCGCGGTTGCGCTTTTTGCGGGCGATGGCGGCGCCGGGGACGCGTAGATCGGGCTCGGTGCGGTAGCGGAAGCCCTCCAGCTTACGGCGGGGGATCTTCTTTTCGATGAAGCGCTCGATGGCGTCAAGGAAAGCCAGCTCATCCGTGGAATACAGCGTGAACGCCTCACCTTCAGTGGCGGCGCGACCGGTGCGGCCAATGCGGTGCACGTAGTCTTCGCAGTTTTGCGGCACGTTGTAATTAATCACGTGGGTGACGCCGGAAATATCCAGACCGCGCGAGGCGATGTCTGTGGCGACAAGGATCTCATACTTGCCTTCCTTGAAGCCCTGGAGCGCTTCGCGGCGTTCACTTTGGGAGCGGTCAGCGTGCATGGTCGCGACCTTGTGATCGTGGTCCAGCAGCCAGCGGGTCACGCGGTCGGCGTCGATCTTCGTGCGGGTGAAGACGAGCACGCTGTTGTAGTCGAACTTCTCCAGCATCGCCAGGAGCAGGTCATACTTCTGAATGCCGTCGACCGGAAAAATCGCGTGGTCAACTGTGTCAGCCGTCTTGCTGGTGGACTCGATTTTGACGCGCACCGGATCCTTGAGCACCCAGTCGGCCAGCGAAAGAATCTTGTCCGCCATAGTGGCTGAGAAAAACAGCGTCTGACGCTCTTTGGGGCACTTGCGGACGATCTGCGTGACCTGGTCGATGAAGCCCATGTCGAGCATACGGTCGACTTCGTCGAGGACCAAAATTTCGAGGTTCGACAGGTCGATATTGCCCTGCTCGATGTGGTCGATCAGGCGGCCGGGCGTGGCGACCACGATGTCCGAGCCATCCTCCAGCGCCTTGAGCTGGGCGCCGTATTTGACGCCACCATAAATGAGGCACTTCGTCAGGTCCTGATGCTTGCCGTAGAAGACCAGTTGATCATCCACCTGGCCGGCGAGTTCGCGGGTGGGCTCCAGAATAAGTGCACGCGGGCACTTCTCTGAGTGCTTCTCGAGGCGGGAAAGGAGCGGCAAAGTAAAGGCAGCGGTCTTCCCGGTGCCGGTTTGGGCGGAGCCAATCACGTCCTTGCCTTCCATCACTACGGGGATGGCCTGGGCCTGAATGGGAGTCGGGTTCTCGTAACCCTTTTCGCGGACTGCCTGCACGACCGCAGGCAGCAAATTCAAATCATCAAATGTCATGGAAAACGTCTGTTAATACGCCGCTAGCGCGGGAGATTAAAGGAAAAAGATTAAAGATTAAAGAATCAGGCATATTGATCATAATGTTTCTTTACCGAGTAGCAACTGCACTCCGAGCCCAATCCGGGTAAGCGCGTGCTCCACATCCGGACCACCAAGCCGAATCTTTAATTTGCTCACTTTAATTTTTAATCTCCCGGCGTCTATACCGGGGAGGGGGGGGTAACCCGACCCTAAATTCATTTTCAAAGAACACAGCCCGCCCCGCCCGTTCGCCGGGATCAGGCGCAGGTGGGGACAACATCCCATTGGGTCGGATGCGTTTACGTCAACGCGGCAGCCTGCAAACTGGCATAAGTCCGCGCCACGCTTGCCACCCCAGCACAGGGTGAATTAAAGCCTGGGGGCGTCGTCCAGCCGCATCAGCTGTCACCCGATGCGTGGCGAATGGGCCCCCTAAAACGGCTCAAGCACGGCGCCAACACGAATGCGGTCGCACGAACATTGACTGGACTAACCACGCGCTAAGGCGGGTTTTCGTAAAAGATGGGAGATGGTTTCATGGCGGATTAATAGTGAAAATTCGATTATGTGAAAATAATCACATAACACAACGAAAAAGTGAACATGCGGACATTTTTTGAAAATTTTAAGCTGGCCACTCAAACCAACCTTACATGATTTGTATTAATAAAACTAAACCAACCCGAATCATGTTTGGAAATAAAGAGAAGAAGAACGCGGAGAAAACAATGAGCGAATGGCTTGCCCATCCGATGGAATTTGGGCAGCCCCCCAAGTCCGTTAAGCACAAGCGGAAATACAGGTTAAAAATCATGGGCAATCCGACTGATGTCCACCTCCTCGATTATGAAATGCCCGATGGACATCGTGGACGCGGCTTCGTCAACCCGACGACGTGGTCCTTCTTGGGAAGCGAAGTGAACCAAATTCCTGACGATCAATTGATCGTTGCTTACATCGGCTGGCTCTTTCTATTCCCTGCGCTGCAAAATGGCTCTGCGAGCAGTGATTTTACCTCAGAAACGGAAGAAGCAGCCTATCTCGCACAAAAGGCTCAACAAGGCCTGAGCGACATTCAAGTGACCAATCGCTACAAAATTGGAACTAGCGAATTGTTCGAGTTTAAAGCAATTTTCCAAGGCGCGCCAGTAAAGGGCGCGGGCAACACCGAGACCGAAGTTGGATTCTCAGAAAGTGACCCGCGCTATCACCTGCCAGCCATCTACTTCTTGCTTGGTCCGCAAATGCTGAACTAAGCCAGATTGGTTTGCACCGGACGAGTCGTCGACCACAGTAAACGCCATGCCCAAATGCGAATCTTGGCTGGCTGACCTCATTCAACGCGAAGGCGGCGCGATCACCTTTGCCCAATTCATGGGCTTCGCACTCTACGACCACACCCATGGCTACTATGGCGCGCAGGTGCGGCAAGTTGGCGCGGACGGCGATTTCTCCACCTCAGCGACCCTTTGCCCAGCCTTTGGCGAGGCGATTGCGCGCTGGGCCAAGGCGCGCACAGCAGAGGATTTCCCCAACGGCGATTTTCACCTGATCGAGGTCGGCGCGGGAGTGGGCGCGCTGGCAGAATCGGTTTTAAAGGCCTGGCGGAAAATTGGCGAGCCGGACGTTGCCTACTCCGCCGTCGAAACTTCGCCCGGCCTGCGCGAAGCACTCGCCCCCAAGGCCGCAGAACTGGGATTCACCGTGCGCGACGGCATCCCCGACGCCTTGGCGGCGGCACAGGGGCGGGCCATCATTTTCAGCAATGAACTCGTCGACGCCTTTCCCGCGCGCCAACTCTGCTGGGACGGCGACGACTGGCGCGAAGTCGGACTGCGCCTCGTCGAGGGCGAACTGGTCGAGGGGCTGCTGCCGTTCACCGACCCCGTCGACGCCGATGCCCCCGCCAAGCCGCGCCAGGGCCAGCGCATCTTCATCCACCCCAGCTACCACGCTTGGCTCCAGACCGAACTCGCTGACTGGCAGCGCGGCCGCATGCTAACGATCGATTACGGCGCCGCCTATCCGGCAGGCGAAGTCCGCGCCTACCGCAATCAGGATGGCATCGACGGGGACGAGATTTACGCCCACGCCGGGCAGCAGGACCTGACCTGCGACGTGAACTTTGCCGACCTCCAGCGCTGGGGCGAGCAGCTCGGCTGGCAGACCATTTCCCTGCTGCCGCAAGCGGGCTTCCTCAACCAATGGATTCCCGACGCCGAGACCCGCGCCAAACTCGACCCCGCCCTCGCCTTCCTGGCCAACCCCTTCGGCGCCGGCGGCGCCTTCCAGACGCTGGAGCAGCAGCGGGCGTGAGCTTCTGCCTTAAAAGGTAGCGCCCGTTATCCTTAACGGGCAGTTCCATCCAGGTGGCTATTGTCTATCTGACTAAGATGGGGCGGATCGTCTCGATCCGCATTCGCTACGCTGGCCATCCAATTGAAACTGCGGATCGAGACGATCCGCGCCACCCTTCCACTCCAACGCAATGCCCATTAAGGATGACAGGCGTTAACTTGAACATGGATTGAACTCGCATCCGGTACGGCAAAAATTAATAATCACCGTTCATGACAGCGCGCATCATCGGCATTTGTGGCGGGACCGCGAGTGGCAAGTCTACACTGACTCGGCGGCTGGTGGAGGCGTTGCCGGACGTGAAGGTGGCTGAGCTGGGGATTGACCGATTTTACCGTGGACCGCCCGTGAAAAGTTGGGACGCGCCCGAGGCGCTGGAGGCGGAACTGTTGTTGCCCGTGGTCGAGGCGCTGGCCAGTGGGCGCGACGTGGAGGTCCCGGTTTATGATTACCACACGCATTCGCGCGCGGGGTATGAAACCTTTTCCGCGGACTTTGAGCTGTTGATTATCGAGGGGCTGTTCCCGCTCCATTGGCCTGCGATTCGCCAGCGGCTGGACTTCAGCGTGTATGTCGATTGCCCGGATGACATTCGCCTCGCGCGGCGGCTCGTGCGCGACATCAAGGAGCGCGGGCGCGATGTGGACAATGTCGTCGAGCAATACCTGACCTCCGTCCGCCCAATGCACGAGCAATACGTGGCGCCGCAGAAGGCGTTGGCGGATTTGGTTGTCGATGGGCAGGATTTGGCGGGCGCCCTGGCGCAGGTCGTCGCGCGCGTGAAGGCGTTGCTCGCGAGGTAGCAAACCAATCCCTGTGTCGTTTCATCTATCAGGCTACCAGGCAATGCAAGGCTCGCGAAAGTGCGATGCCCTACGCCACAACGCATCTCACTTGCCTAGCATTAGCCGACCCGCACCTGCTTCTAGTCGGCATTGACGCCGCTTATGAATTTTCACGCAGGGCGTCGGGGCACGGGATAAGCTGCAATTCGGGCGTCATGACGCATCCAGAATTCATCGGTCAGTGCCTGGAGGATCTTCAGGTGAAATCCCAGGCGCACGAAATCGCCTGGGGTCTCAACGAATCCAAATTTGTCCTCGATCAAGTCGAGGGGCAAATCGGCTTTGAGTCGCCCAACGACATGCTCATCTCGGCGCCCGTGCAGATCATCGGCGCGTATTTCCCAACGGAAAATGTCTGGCAGTGGTCGTGGGACAACCACACCGTGCGCCCGCCACTCACCCAAGACGCCGACGCCGTGCGCCGCTATGGACGAGAAAAAGGCATCACGAAGCTCACAACAGCCGAGGTCAAAATCGACGACGAGGCGAAGTGCTGGGAATTCACTGCGCTAGCCTGCAAGCTCGCCGACGCTCAAGGCGCCTACAGCGCCCCATCCGGCAATCTTGTGCTCTTCATGACCTTTGGCGACTACCGCATTGTGGAGAAGGCGGCCGTGCAAAGCTAGTCAGCACCTTTCATTGCAGATTGCTCAGACCAGCAGATTCTTGCCGGAACATTCCCCACCTTATCCAACTCTAATGCGAGTTGTGATATAGCTTTCCATGCGTCTGTTGTTAGTCTTTCTCTGCACCCTCAGCCTGCAACATGCTCTTGCGGAGACATTGGTCGTCGCGCATCGCGGCGCCTCCCACGATGCACCGGAAAACACTTTGGCAGCGTTCAACCTTGCGTGGGAACAAGGAGCCGACGCCATCGAGGCCGACTTTCGCCTGACGATGGACGGGCGCCTGATCTGCATTCATGATGAGTCCACCAGCGACGTTTCGAACGAGATCCGTAACGTCGACGAGACCGAATGGGCCCGGCTGCGCGAAATGGATGTGGGCAGTTGGAAAGGCAAACGCTTTGCCAACGAACGCATGCCCAGCCTAGCCGAAGTCCTGGCCACCGTGCCAGCGGGCAAACTGGCTTACATCGAGCTAAAGGGCGATTACCACATAGTTGATCCATTCCTGGTCGAACTTGCCGAGACTGATTTTCCCATCGAACAGCTTCGCGTGATCGCATTCGACCGGCGGGTTCTCTACCGCATAAAAACCAAGCAACCCGAGATCCAAACGATGCTGTTGATCAGCTTTCAGTTCTCGACCGCCGGGTATCATCCGCGACTCGAAGCCGCAGCGGAGCAGGCCAAAGGAATCAAGGCCGATGCAATCAGCATGAACCTCAAAGGCCCACTCACGCCGGACAGCATACGCTGGCTCAATGACCAAGGGCTGCGGGTGCATGCCTGGACCATCGACCACGCTGGCGTTTCGCAAACGCTGGCCGACTTTGGCGTGGACAGCATCACCACAAACCGCCCCTACGACATCAAAACCGCGCTTCGCAAATAACAAAAAGCTCCCGGCGATTAACCGGGAGCTTTGTATTGCAAAGTATGTCGGCAGCGTGCCGCTGCACCCATAGATTTTCGCAATGCGAAAATGATTAGATGCAACCGCAGGTTGCTACTTCTTTTCGTTGCGCTTGGCGGCTTCGGCGATGACGGCTTCGGCGATGTTGCGCGGAGCCGGTGCGTAGTGCGAGAACTCCATGGAGAACTGGCCACGACCTGAGGTCATGCCACGCAGGTCACCGATGTAACCGAACATTTCACCGAGCGGCGCGTCTGCCTTGATGCGGATACCGGCGTTGGTCGGCTCCTGAGACTTGATCATGCCGCGGCGACGATTGAGGTCACCAATGGCGTCACCGATGTAGTCTTCCGGCACGAACACGTCGAGCTTCATGATCGGCTCAAGGATTTGTGGCGAAGCCTTCGGAATCGACTGGCGGTAGGCGGCCTTGGCGGCTACTTCGAACGCAATCGCCGAGGAGTCAACGGCGTGGAAAGCGCCATCGTTCAAAGTGAACTTCACATCGACCAGCGGGTAGCCAGCGAGGACACCCTTTTCGATCGAGTTCTTGAAGCCCTTGTCAACAGCCGGCCAGAATTCCTTCGGCACGTTACCACCAACAACCTTGGACTCGAAGGAGTAACCGTCGCCCGGCTCACCTGGTTCGATGGTGTAGTCAATCTTCGCGAACTGACCGGAACCACCGGACTGCTTCTTGTGAGTGTAGCTGTCGGAAATGGCGGACTGGATCGACTCGCGGTAGGCAACCTGCGGCTTACCAACGTTCACTTCGACGCCGTAGGTGCGCTTCATGATGTCGACCTTAATGTCGAGGTGAAGTTCGCCCATGCCCTTGAGGATGGTTTCGCCGGAGTCTTCGTCGGTCTCAACGCGGAAGGACGGGTCTTCAGCCACCATCTTACCGATGGCGATGCCCATCTTTTCAGCGGCGCCCTTGTCCTTCGGAGCCACAGCGATGCTGATAACCGGATCCGGGAAGACCATCGGTTCGAGCGTGCCGGGATTATCCGGGTCGGCCAGGGTGTGACCGGTCTGAGTGTTCT
Source organism: Cerasicoccus frondis (assembly GCA_031296915.1). Classification (GTDB taxonomy): domain Bacteria; phylum Verrucomicrobiota; class Verrucomicrobiia; order Opitutales; family Cerasicoccaceae; genus Cerasicoccus; species Cerasicoccus frondis. Next base: position 226,836 of record JAVDPC010000002.1, read on the forward strand.
TCATGCCGAGCAGAGCGACGATGTCGCCAGCCTGTGCGCCGTCGACTTCATTGCGGTCATTAGCGTGCATTTCAATAATGCGGCCGATGCGCTCAGTCTTCTTGGTGAAGGTGTTCAGAACGCTGTCGCCCTTCTTGATCTTACCGGAGTAAATACGGGTAAAGGTCAAGGCGCCGTATTTGTCGTCCATGATCTTGAACGCCAGAGCGCGGAAAGGCTTGTCGACAGCAACCGTGGCGACCTTACCGGTTTCGTTACCTTCGAGGTCCATTTCCGGCTGAGGCGGAACTTCGGTCGGGTTCGGCAGGAACTCAACAACGCCGTCGAGCACGTTCTGCACGCCCTTGTTCTTGAAGGAGGAACCGCAGAAAGTCGGGAAGAAATCGAGCGCGATGGTGCCCTTGCGGATGCACTTCTTGATCTCATCGATCGTGGGCTCTTCGCCGCCGAGGTACTTTTCCATGATGTCATCGTCCTGCTCAACAGCAGTTTCGATGAGTTCTTCACGGTATTGCTCGACGTCGTCCACCATGTCGGCCGGAACATCCTGGATGGTGTAGTTCAGCGGGTCGCCGGTTTCGTCCCAAACCCATGCCTTGCGGGTGAGCAGGTCGACCACACCGGTGAACTTGCTTTCTTCGCCAATTGGCAGAACCATGACGAGCGGCTTCGCGCCGAGGACTTCCTTGACCTGCTTGACCACGTTGTAGAAGTTCGCGCCGATACGGTCGAGCTTGTTGACGTAGATCACACGGGCGACCTTGGAGTCGTTGGCGTAACGCCAGTTGGTTTCGGACTGGGGCTCAACGCCGCCGGAACCACAGAATACGCCGATGCCGCCGTCGAGGACCTTCAGGGAGCGGTAAACTTCGATGGTGAAGTCAACGTGCCCGGGAGTGTCGATGATGTTAAAGCGATGCGGCTCCCACTGCTGGGTGCTGCCGGGCCAGAAGCAAGTCGTGGCGGCGGACTGAATGGTGATGCCGCGCTCCTGTTCCTGCTCCATGAAGTCAGTCGTAGCCGCGCCATCGTGAACTTCACCCAGCTTGTGAATTTTGCCGGTGAGCTTCAGGATACGTTCGGTCGTCGTCGTTTTACCGGCGTCAACGTGGGCGAAGATGCCGATGTTTCGGTATTTAGATAGATCTGTCACGGTGGTTTACTGTTTGGATTTCGCGGCTATTGGAGCCAAAAGAACGCTCCAAGGAGCAAATATTTGCCGTCTTGACAAGCATAAGTCTTATAGTCGCGCATTTGAGGGGCAAAATTCCAAAAAAATGCGCAGCCGACGATGGTCGTCAGCTGCGCAAGAATACCGACTAAGTCAGTCGGGCAGTGCTTAGTAGTTCACTTCAGTCTTCGGCGAAGACCTATTGCCAGTCCGAAAGTTACAACACCTGCCATCATCGCAAAGGTGTTTGGCTCGGGCACCGAGGAGCCCACCGTTAAAAATACAGAATCCGTGTCCTCGGGCGTCAGCCAGTAGAGCATGGTCGCGAGATGGAAAAGCTCCACGGTAGGAATCTCCACCAAAGCCAGCGCCCTAGCCTCCTCGGTAGCAGGCTCGATCTCATCAAAATCCGAGAGATCCCCAGCCGTGGTGAGGGAAAAGCTGATCGGGTCCCCGGACTGATAACCCGCTGGCAAACCGACATACGAGTTCGCCTCGCTGTGGTAGAGAAAGAAATCGTCGCCAGTGGCAACGCCCGAGTCAAAAGTCTTGGTAGGCCAAAAGCCGCCCGGTCCATCGAGCGCGTAGACATCCATTCCATCAAGCGCCAAAAAGCTGTCAGTGGTAGCCAGAAATCCCAGCGAAGATTCGTTAAAAGCGGCTGCAACTTCGGCATTCCATACCGAGTGATCGACAATATCGGCGCCAGTTAAGTCGAGCGACCCCGAGCCAGAGAACTGTAAGACCGCAGCATCCACTTGATCGACGGCGATGTGCAGCGTTGCCTGACTCAGGTTAGCAGTCAGTAGAATCAGAGCAGTAAAAGGTGTTTTTTTCATGATATTTGTTGTTAGCAATTTAATTAATCATTAGTTATGCCGGATGGCGGCGTTGGCGAAAGCAGGGCGCTCACGCCAACGCCGCCCCAGGTAGGCTTTAGCATTCACTCGTTTTCGAATTCCGACGACGCAGGGAGCCAGCCACGCCCATGGTCAGGAATCCCGCAAAAAGGGCGTAGGTCGAGGGCTCAGGGACAGCGGCCGAAGTCATGAAAATATTGTCTTTCGGCAGAGCGAATGACGCATCAAGTATTGAGGTGATGTGAGGGTGGGAACTAGACAACAGGCCCGCGACCCCGGATAAATCAAGCAGGCCAGCCGAATCGTCCCCCGCGCGGTCAATCTGAATGCCCCAGGAAAGATCTGAGGTCGATTCATAGCCAGCTGGCACGCCAACCAGCGAGATGGCATCACTGTGATAGAGGAAGAAATCGTCGCCAGTAGCCGTCCCCTGAGCAAAGGTGATCGACTCCCAAAAGTCCGCCTCGCCCTCGACCTGATAAACATCCATCAAGTCCGCATCCAGGAAACCATTGCTGGACGCCAAAAACCCGGCTGACGGATCATAATAGGAATCATAAGTTAAGTCGTACCAAACAGACGAATCCACCAGAACCGCATCGGTCAGATCCAGAGAGCCCGAACCATTAATCTGAAAAGCCGAATCGAGCGCCGCGATCCTGATCGATAGTTTGGCAACGCCGCAGTTTGCAGTTAGTAGAACACAGAGAGTCAGTATAATATTTTTCATGAATAATATATTTAGATAGTTTATAGTTTCGAGTTAGTGGTTGGGAGAGTTCTCGTGAGTGCAGGCAGTCGCTGGATCCGCAGACTTGCGTCGGCGCCAGCGGATCACCACACCAGCGCCTACGAGCAGGTACCCCGCAATCGCGATGTAAGTGGATGGCTCGGGGATTGGGCTCGCGCTAACCGCACTCCCAATATTCAAGTAAATGTTATCGTTCGGCAGCGACCACTGGTAGGAGCCAACGTCCATGGCGTCCGGCCCACCTGGCCAGCGAGGGGCAAAAGCGGCTTCCACCGTAATGGTGAAATCCATCAGAGCGCCAGACTCATAACCCAGCGGCAAAATAATGAACGGAGTGCTCGCCGATGCATTGAGCGCGAAGGAATCCCCAGCCGAAGCACCCAGAGTCCGCCAATCCCAGCCCCACGATTCTGCATCTCCAGCAATCTCGTATATGGCAAGATGCTCAATGACCGGGTTATCACCCAGCTCTGTGCTCAAGACGCCATCGGAGGGGTGATGCTCCGCTGGGATTAGAAATGTAGAATCGGTTCGGAGCAAGTTTGCATCAGTCAAGTCCAGTGACCCAAAGCCCGAATAGATTATTTTATTTCCATCCTCATAAGCCGAGATCAACAGCGCGGCATGCCCGTGGTTGAATCCCAGCAAGACGCAGATCAGTCGCAGTATTTTGAAATATTTTTTCATTATAATTCTCCTATTAGTAGTGAGTAGGTTTAAGCAGTTGGTTGCGGTTTACGCCGACGGTCCAGGACGCAGAGCCCCAGAATCACACCACCAGCCCAGGCGGCGTACGTGGATGGCTCAGGGATGGCGCTGGCAGTTCCATCGATCGTCTTCATCACGATCTTATCATTGGGTAGATGCCATGTGTAGGTGCGCCCCAACCAATCCGAGGCCGCAGCGGGACTCTCGGCCGGATCAGCGAGTGAGCCTTCCACCGTAATCGTGAAAGAAATAGAATCGCCCGTGTAGTAGACCGGCGAAAGGGCTACGTGCATGACGCCCTTCTTCGCATACAGCATGAATTCATTACCACTGTAGCTACCGCCAGCATAGGAAGCAGAGCCCCCGACATAGGAAGCGGAGCCCCAACCATCAACACTACCCTCAAGCTTATAATCGGGCATGTAAGAGAGGAGAATGGGACTGACATCAGTCATCAAAAGAGACGCCGAGGGATCATGCCCAGGAGTATAATTACTGGGCGCCTTTGGCTCCCCGGGGATCCCCGCACCAGTTAAATCCAGCGAACCTGAACCCTGATAAGTCACAACGCCATCAAGCTCGGAGACAGCGATGGTCAGCACCGCTTGGCATACGTTCATCGCGAAGACAAAGGACGCCAATAAAAGTATTTTAAACGAATTCTTCATTACATTGAACCATTTTTTAAGTTTGATAAATTTCACCTTATTTTGATCTCTACTAGGAGTGATGGTCACTTGCTTCGGCCACGCCGAAACAGGATGCAAAGCGCCAACGCGCTGGCGCCAGCGAGCGAGGCGTAGGTCGATGGCTCGGGCACACTGCTCAAGGTTTCGCCAACGGACAGGTAGACTTCGTCGCTACCCACCTCCCAGCGGTAGAGACCTTCATTTAGATAAGGGCCCTCATTGGGGTGATTGGACTCGAACGAGCCACGCACCGTGATGGTGAAGCTGATCGCCTCTCCCGAGGCATAATCTGCCGGCAGGCTAATCAGCATTTTGTTTGGGCGGGCATCCAGTAGGAATGCGTCGCCCTCCGATGTTCCAGGATACCAGGTCTGTGCGCCCCAAGCATTTTCCTCCCCCTCCACAGCGAAGGTTTGCATATTAGAGAATTCCTGAAACGACACATCGTTGAGTGAAGTGCTCAATCGCCCGTCAACGGGTGAATGAAAACCCGGACTGTAAGTACCGGTGCTGTTGTTTTTTGTTACGGCTTCATCCAGGACCAGGGACCCAAAGCCGCTGTAGATGATATAACCGTTAGCCTCGTAAACATTGATAATAAGCACCGCTGGCGCAGTGCGCATGACGCAGAGCGCCAAGATGAACGGGATGATAATTTGCTGAAATTTCATATCGCGTAGGACGTAATATTTTCAAATCTTTCGATAGTTTCAGGAACTTGAGAAGGCTCCGCCCCGATCTACCGAACTGGATAGACTTTACTGACGCAGAAACAGATCCACGGATAAGCGCCTACGGGCGCAGAGATGGCCTAGTCACACTGAGGTGCTAGCCGGAGGCACATACATATAGAGAGCATATTGCAGTTTTCTTCCTATCCTGCATGCTTTATGCCACAGAGAACCGATCGCCAGACCTACCGATGCGCAGCTACGCAGGCATGATCTACGGATAACAGATAGACGGGTAATGCTTGTGCGAATTAAATCACAAGGTGCGCCATCGGCGCCACACAACCTATTGCAATGCTACACTAAGCGAAAAGACAGACTTTGACAAATAAGACATTATACAGGTTCGTTGTAATCGCTGGAGTATTTACTGGCATCCCAAAGAGAATAGAGGTTCAGGTATTCCTCGGACAATCGGGATAGTAATTTTACTGAAGACGGATCTAGTCCGCAACGCGCTCAAGGCGCGGAAGAAGCTCGAAAGCTCCAGACGATTCACTAGCAGTTCGGAACACATATAATAGACAGGAGACAGTTACTTATATTGTAAATTAGGAGTCAAAAATCAAACCTTTTTTAATACAGTTTACACCCGATAATTCACCTTAAATACTTGTATATAAACACATACATAGTTTTAACTAATTCCATATAAGGGATGTATTGTATATTTACAAAGAAGTTGAATAATCTAAACAAAGCTATCCATTAATAAAACTTAATCACAAGAAACATAAGATAAAATTAAAACATTAATAAAGACTTAATGGCCGTTGATTCAAAAATAAACAGCTTGCGTTTAAACAGCCCCAGCAACCGTAACGATGGGCCAATTCCGCTCCCCTCAGAAGCCGTCCTCCGGGCGCACCCACAGGGAAGCGCAGTTGCTTAAATTATTTGCCGTAATTTCAATTGAACAAGCGCAGCGGCTTCCCTACAGCTTGGACATGAAATTCAATACTACCACTATTTGCCTGACAGCCCTGCTCAACCTCGCCATCTTTCAGACTGGCTGCAAGCTGAACGAAGACGCTGGCGAACAGGCCGTTCTCTCTCAAGAACCCATGAGCGAAAGCACTGGCTCCGTCACCGAGGACCTCAATCAGCGCCAACAAAACGACGTTGACGGCATGTACAACGCTGGCGGGCTCAATCAATACGAAGAAGAGCAGATGGACTCCGCAATCGGGTCAACCGGCCAGTAAGCGAGCCAAGGCAAGCATGCGTCGCGAAAGCCTTGGCCCTTTCGCGATTATTCTGCGCATCAAGGTTGCGCCCGCTGCTCTGCGACGTCTTCCGCCGTGATAACGTCTGTTGCGCCGCCCCATTCCTTTCGCACATAGGTGGCCAGCTTGGCGATGTCTGCATTGCTCAACTGCGCAAACTTCGGCATTTCGCCCATCCAAGGCGATGCCCCGGGCTCGCCGGTCGGCGGAAAGCCATGAATCAAGCCGTGAACAAAATACTGGGGTGACGCCAACCGCGCACTTCCCCCCAGCGGCGGGAATATTTGCGACACCCCCTGCCCCTTATCACCATGGCACGACAGGCAATGCAGCTCATAGAGCTCGGCGCCTGTCTTTTCCCGACTGTCGAGCGCAATCGGCTTGGGCGGCGGCGCAGCCTTCCCAGACACCCCAGAGGGTGAGTCACCACAACCAGCAAGCACAGCAATGATCGCAAATCCAAAAACGCACGGCAGGTATCGCATGCCGCCATTCAAACGAACCAACACTCAAGGCCAAGCAGAATGATGCAGGCCCTTGGCTGACAATTTTCGTTTGCTAAGCAGCCTTGGTTAAAATTGGATATAGTCCATGATTCCCCTAAAGTTACTTGTCGCCCTGCTCTTCATCGCTGCTTTTGCCCAAGGTGAAACATTTCGCATCTATGAGCTGGAAATGCCGACTCGGTTCTATGAAGCCAACAACTTGGGCGCGCCTCTCCCGCCTGAGCCCGATGAAAACGGCGTGATCCTCCTGGAGCCAGTTGATCTCGAAGCCAAAGCAAAAGTCGCCCTGGGTCTCATTGGCCACAACGAGGTTACCGTCAATGCCTACGCAACCCTAAAACGCCAGAACGATGGCCAGTGGAGCATCGACCAAACTTATCAATTGGATTATGAAATGCAGTTTGAAGAATCCACGTCAAAACCATTGGTGAAAACTGAACAAATCGGACTTCAAGCAAGCATTCAGCAAACGGACGTTGCATACGACATTTACTTCTCCCATCGCCGTCTGCTGCGCTGGACCAGTTTGGGCAAAAACCTGTTTCCCCTAGTCACCAGCCGCGAAATCAACTCAAATGCGATCATCAAAAGCGCCGTACTAATCGGAGGACTGACCAGCAACGACGTGACAACGGCCATTATCATCGAGCGCGTCACCGACGTTCAATAGAAGTTTTCGTTTGCCTTTCGGGCGTGGGCGAAAACCTTGTTGGCATGAGCGAGACTTTTCAGCCGGGAGCGACAATTGGCATGCTGGGCGGGGGACAGCTGGGGCGCATGAGCATCCTGGCTGGCCGCGCGATGGGCTACCGCTTCCGCGTGTTTGAGCCCCAAGCCGGCGGGGCGGCGGCGATGGTCGCCGACACAGAGGTCAACGCCACCTACGACGACGAAACCGCACTCCAGGAATTCGCCAAGGCCTGCGATGTCGTGACGCTTGAGTTCGAAAACGTCGCCCGCGAGGCTGTGGACACCGTGTCCCAAGCCGGCCCCCCAGTCCGCCCCGGCGCGAACGTGCTGCACATTTGCCAGAACCGCCGCCGCGAAAAAGAGTTTCTCAAGGCCAACGACATCCCCTGCGCAGATTTCCGCGTCGTCGCCAACGCGGAGCAGCTGGCCCAAGCCGCGCAAGAGCTCGGCGCCCCCTGCGTATTAAAGACCGCCGACTTCGGTTACGACGGCAAAGGACAGGTCAAAATCAACGACTTGGACGCCGATTTCGCCGCGATCTGGCAGGGCCTCGACATGCCGCTGGGCGTCGTCGAAGCCTGGGTGCCCTTCACCGCCGAATGCTCGGTAATCGTCGCCCGTGGGCCCAGCGGCGAAACGAGCTGCTTCCCCGTCGCGGAGAACATCCACCGCAACCACATTTTGCACGAAAGCATCGTGCCCGCCCGCTTGGACGAATTAACGCTCACTGCGGGCGTCGAGCTAGCCTTGCGCGTAGCCGAGGCCATCGACGTCGTCGGCCTGTTGGCCGTCGAATTGTTCGTCACTGGAAGCGGCGAAGTGTTGGTCAACGAGATGGCGCCACGCCCGCACAACAGCGGCCATTACTCGATCGACGCCTGCCAGACCAGCCAGTTCGAGCAACACATCCGCGCCATCACCGGCCTTCCGCTGGGCGAACCTCGACTCCTACGCCCGGCGGTCATGGTGAATTTGCTCGGTGACGTCTGGCAAAACGGCGAGCCAAACTGGTCCGAACTACTGGCCGACCCCGACGTAAAGCTCCACCTCTATGACAAGGGCGAGCCCCGCCCCGGCCGCAAAATGGGCCACTTTACCGTCTTAAAGGACACCATCGAGGAAGCCGTCGAAGCGGCGGACACACTCTTTGCAAAGCTAGTTTAAGCGTAACCCAGCTAGGCGCGCTTTTCGTTTCTCACGGAGGCACGGAGACACAAAGCCCAGCGCAGCGAGTGAGTTTCATGCGCAGGCGCAAAGAATTTGGGCCAAGAGCCATCACAACATCCACTCATTCGCTTCGCGCCTTCGCGTGAGATTAAAAAAACCGCGCCTCCCAGCTTGGCGCCTGTGTGTCTCCGTGAGAAAAACATTTCGTTGCCTCCCGACGTTCGCGCGCTCAATTTAACCACATGCGTAAATACCTTATCCCCGCGATGATTGCCTCCAGCCTCTTTCTTGCCGCCTGCGTCGAGCCCAAGGAAGAAAAGCCGTTCATCGAACTGCCCGCCGACACTAAGCCCGCCAACCAATCCGGCGACGTCGAAGTGACCGAGCGCACCTACAAGATCGAGCTTGAAGCGCCGACCGCCGGCTATTCGATCAAGATTGATTCGGTCTGGGTCGTCGGCGAAGAAATTTGGGTCATCTCCAAGCTTTCAGCCCCAACCGGCATGGCCGCACAGGTCATCACGCCAATCAGTGATGAAGTCACCCTGACCCTGCCACAGATTTCTCCGGAATATTTCGTGATCGGCAAAAAGATCGGCCCGACGATGGAAGGCGTCACCTTCATCGACAGCCAAGCCGACATCCAAGCCAAGCTCGATACCGGCGGCCAAGTCTGGCCCAAGTAACGGCCGACTCTGACGAAATCCGTCAGTCTGATTCATTTTATACCGCAGAGGACGCGGAGAACGCTGAGAGTCTGAAGGAATACATATATGGGATTCCCCAAATAACACTACGATCTCCGCGTTCTCTGCGGTTAAACCCCACGTATACCTAGCCGCGCTTCAGCTCCACAATTGTCGAGCCCCAGCCACCGCCGGATTCCCCGGCCAGTTGGAAGCTGGAGACCATCGGAATTTTCCGCAACTGCGCGTGGACCAGCTCCCGCAGCGCACCCGTGCCCTTACCGTGAATCACGCGCACTTGCAGAATGTCGCGCGCCAGGCATTCCTCGAAGTATGCGGGCAGCAGCTCCTTTACATCGCGCGGGGAAAACGTGTGCAAATCCAGCACACCGTCGATCGGCAGTTCGACTGGGTCGCTGAATTCGGGGTCATCCATGCGCATGATTCCAATTTTTTGATCGGTGATTCGCAAGCAGTAAGCCCCCTCAACGGTTAAATAAACCGGAGGCTTGTTTTTCAAAATTAATATGTTTTAATAGTTCCCATGCCAAAAGTTACTTTTGAGAAGAGCGGCGTGTCTGCAGACTGGGACGCCAAGGAAGACAGCTTGCTGGATTTCGCTGAAGCTCAGGGCCTCGACCTCGACTTCGGCTGTCGGGCGGGCAACTGCACCATGTGCCAACAAAAGAAAGTTTCCGGCGACATTGAATACCCTTTTGGCCATGGAGCCGACCCTGACGACGGACACATTCTCATGTGCTGCTCCGTCCCCACGACCGATGTCGTGATCGACGCGTAGCAAAACGCAGAAGCGGCTCTAACCGCTTTGCCTACTATGCGTTAAAAAGCGGCAAGCTGCCGCTTTGACGAACTATATTTTACCGTTGAGCTTCGCGCTCAAGCGGATTGAGTGTTTCCCTTTGCCCAACACCTGTAATTTCATGAGCAAGCAATTCTACATCACCACCGCTATCGATTACGCCAATGGCTCGCCTCACATCGGCCATGCGTATGAGAAAGTGCTCACCGACGTAATCGCCCGCCACCGGCGATTGAGTGGAGACGCCGTGTACTTCCTGACCGGCCTCGATGAACATGGGCAAAAGGTGCAAATGACCGCCGCCAAGGAAGGCATCGCCCCACTGGAATACTGCGACCAGATCGCCGAGAAGTTCCAGGGCCTGTGCTCGACGCTCAATATTTCCAACGACGACTTCATCCGCACCACGCAGACGCGCCACAAGGACGTTGTCCGACAAATCCTGCAAGACCTCTTCGACAAGGGAGAAATCTACCGCGCGGATTACACCGGCTTCTACAGCAAGCGCCAGGAGCAGTTTCTCCAAGAGAAAGACAAGGTCGACGGCGAGTGGCCGGAAATCTTCGGCGAGGTCGAGGAGTTCTCCGAGCCTGCCTACTTCTTCAAGCTCAGCCAATATCAGGACTGGCTCATCGACTTCCTCAAGAGCAATGAGGACTTCGTCTTCCCGCGCTTCCGCCAAAAGCAGGTGCTGGAATTCCTCAAAGAACCGCTGAACGACCTCTGCATTTCGCGCCCGAAGGAACGCCTCGAGTGGGGCATCCCGCTGCCGTTCGACGAAGACTTCGTTTGCTACGTGTGGTTCGACGCGCTGACCAACTACATCTCCGCCGTCGGCTACGGCCAGGATGGCTTCGAGGAAAAGTGGCCCGCCGACTTCCACGTGATCGGCAAGGACATCCTCGTGCCGCCGCACGCCGTTTACTGGCCCATCATGCTGCACGCGGCGAATATTCCGCTACCGAAGCAGCTCCTCGTGCACGGCTGGTGGAATGACGCGAAAGGGCAAAAACAATCGAAGTCGCTCGGCAACGCCGTCGACCCGATCGAGCTCTCGAAAATTCTCGGCCCCGATTCGCTGCGTTACTTCTTCATTCGCGAAATGAATGTGGGGCAGGACAGCAACTTCGATCACGAAGTTCTGGAAAGCCGTTATAAATCCGACCTCGGCAACGACCTCGGCAACCTCGTTTCGCGCCAGCTCAATATGGGTGGACGCTACGCCGATGGCAAGGTTCCCGCAGCCACGATCGACGAAGAGCCCGAGCAGGAGCTCAAGAAGGTCTGGGACGAAAACGCCGAGAAAGTCATTGAGCAATACGAAGGTTTCCAATTCCACCGTGGGCTCGAAACCGCATGGGTCTGCATCCGTGCGTGCAACCGCTACCTGGAAGTCCGCCAACCATGGAAGCAGGCCAAGAGTGAAGACGCCACAGACCAACAGCGCGTGCTCACCTCGCTGGCCTACGTGGCTGAGTCCTTGCGCCTCGCCGCCACGCTGCTCACCCCGGTCATGCCAACGATCAGCGCTCAGATTCTGGAGCTCGTCGGCGCCGACCCGGTAAGCGCCTACGCGGGCAACCTAACGTTCGACGTCAGCACGCTCGAAGGCCGTAGCCTCGGCGAGAAGACCATCCTCTTCCCGCGCATCGAGGGATAGTTTTGCCATTCGCGAATATTCGCGTGATTTGTAGTTAGACCCTCGCATCCATGGAACTCGTCTCTCCGGATAAATTCTCGCAACGCGACCCGAAAGCGCTCGCGGAGTTTTTGCTCCACGTGCGTGGGCGCGCACGCCAGAAGCAGCATCCGCAGTTGGCGAGTATTTCCCTGCGCGCGAAGCACTTGGATCCGCTCGCAGTGTTGCAGTCGATCTACGAGCCTGCCGAGCGCCACTTCTACTTGGAGCGCCCTCAGTCCGAAGAAGCCATTGCCGGCGCCGAGGCCTTGCTCGAAGAAGAAATCTCCGGGCCCGATCGCTTCGCCATTGTCCGCAAGTTTGCTGACCACGTGCTGGAAAACACCGTCGCGATTGGCGACTTGGATGCGCCCTTTGCTGGCCCGCATTTCTTCACCGCCTTCACCTTCTGCGATGACGCCGAGGGAGACGACGCCTACTTCGCGCCGGCCACGGTCTTCATTCCGCGTTGGCAGGTGGCGCGCCGCATGGGTGAGTACATCGCCACGGCAAATCTGATCATCGAGCCCGAGAGCGACATCGCAACTTTGTCCCGCAAAGTATTGGCCGCCCACGCGAAGTTTGGCCGCTTTGACTACGACGAACTCGCCGAGGATGATAATCCAGCACCCTCCGTGGTGGACCGCGAAAATGTCGGCGGTGACAACTGGTTTGCCTCCGCCGTTGACCACGCGCTACAGAACATCGACATCCAGCTCTATCGTAAGATTGTGCTCGCGCGCGCGGTCGAGCTAAAGGCCGACCAGCCATTTCGTCCACTCGAAACCTTGGCGCAACTGCGCGACCGCTTCCCGTCGTGCTACGCGTTTTCTTTTGCCAACGGCGAAGGGCAAAGCTTCATCGGTGCCACGCCGGAGCGGCTGCTCCGCGTGGAGTCTGGCCGCCTGTCTACCGAAGCGCTGGCTGGCTCAGCCCCGCGCGGCGAAAACGTCCGCGAAGACGCTCGCTACGCCTCGGCCCTGCTCTCCAGCGAGAAGGATTTGCGTGAGCACCAATACGTGGTTGAAGCCATTATCAAGCGCCTAGGTGAAGTCGATTTGGTCGTGAAGCCGCCCAGTGGACCACGCCTGCTCAAGCTGCCCAATGTGCAGCACCTGTGGTCGCCAATTTCCACCGAGCTCACCCAGGATCAGGACATCCTGGCCGTCGCGTCCAAGCTCCATCCGACGCCCGCTGTCGGCGGTCAACCACGCGAAGCCGCCCGCGCCGACATTGCCCGCATTGAAAATTTTGACCGCGGCCTCTACGCCGGTTGTATCGGCTGGTTTGACTATCATGGCGATGGTGAGTTTGCGGTCGCAATTCGCTCTGCGCTGATCGACGGCCAACGCGCGCGTCTCTATGCGGGCTGTGGCATCGTGGCGGGCTCCGACCCCGCCCGCGAAACCGAAGAAACGGATTTGAAATTAAAGCCGTTGCTTGATTCTCTTCAGTAACAAGCGCGCTACTCCTTTGCATCCGGAGGCAGCGCAAAGGCCAAGCCACGGCCCAGGCACGCCAGCGACACCGAGAAATGGCTCTCGCCCGGGAAGTAAACGTATTCAACTTCGACCTTCTCCGAGTCCAACCCCTGCAACCGCTCTGAGAGCTCGCGGGCGCTGTCGACCATGCGGCTTTTATTGGCCCATTTCAATTTTTCCGGATCTTCGCCGCGATACTGATCGCCCTCCGCGGTGGTTATCAGTAGGCGCAAGTTGACGTCACCGTTTTTCACTTTCTCAGTGAAAGCGGGCTCATCAGCCAGAACGGCAAAATTGAAAATGAAAGTTGCTGGGCTCGCCGCGATGTAAGTTTGAAATGCATCCGGCTCGCGCAACATCTGCCGCAAGACCAAGAGCCCGCCCAAAGATTTGCCATACAAAGCTTGCTGCTCCACATCCACCGGATAGCGCGCTTCGACGAACGGCTTGATCTCCTCGTTGAGCGCACGAATGAACGTATCGCCATCCTCGCGATGTTCATCCTCCGGATTCAAATCTTCCGGCAGCGGCGGGATGCCCATATCGATCCAGCGACGTTTGCAATGCTCATCGTAGTCCTCAGTCGGATAACTCACGCCCACGATGACCGCTTTGTCCAAACGTTCGCCAGCCTCGGTCACATAGTCGACCGCCGGCCGGTAATACCAATAACCATCGAGGATGTAGACTACTGGATAAGTTTGTTCGGCCTCCATGCCATAGGGCGTCGCAATCATCAGGCGGTATTCGCGCCCTGTGATCTCGGACTTGAATTCAAACTGCTCTTCGCGCGAAAGAACGACGGGCGCTGGATCAGCCTCAGACAAAGGTGGCAGCGTATCGGCGGACAACGCAGTTTGTGCGAAATTCATCGCGATGAATACTCCGGCGCAAAAACGCAACGCAAACCAACGGCAGCAAGGTAAAGACATAACAATAAATGATGGCGCTGCAAAAACTAGAATAAATCCAGTTGGCGCACAAGGCGTTTTGTCCAAAAAACATTCGGGCAGCGCGCTAACCCTACTCATAAAATCTGCGCGAAACAGATTTGTCATCCAGAGCATTGCTTGATTCTCTCACCTCATGCATCCATTACTGCGCGCCAATCGCAACACCGTCTGGGCCGGCCTAATCGTCGAGTCGCTTTTTCGCAGTGGCATGCGACGCGCAGTCATCAGCCCGGGCTCCCGCTCCACACCACTCACGCTGGCCTTCGCGCTCGACAACCGCATCGAATCGACCCCGATTCTCGACGAGCGTAGCGCCGCATTTTTCGCCCTCGGTTGCGCCAAGCAGTCCGGCGAGCCCGTCGCCTTGGTTTGCACCTCCGGCACCGCCGCCGCGAACTATTTGCCCGCCATCATCGAGGCCCACTACAGCGGCGCGCCGCTCATCGTGCTGACCGCCGACCGCCCACCCGAGCTGCGCGACTGCGCCGCTGGCCAAGCCATCGACCAGGTCAAACTCTTCGGCGACTACGCCCACTATTATCACGAACTAAGCCTGCCGCCTAAGGTGCGGCAACTCGAGGAACAGCATGCATACCTCGTGCGCATGGTCACCCACTGCTGCGCCGTGGCGACAACGCTTCAGCCCGGCCCAGTCCACCTGAACGTCCCACTGCGTGAACCGCTGGCGCCAGTCGATGACTCACCAAGCGGCCCGTTCCCGGCGATTGATTTCAAGAAGCTGCCGTTTTCCAAACCACTTGCGCAGACCACCGCCAAAACGCCTGTGGACGACCTGCCTTTTGCGGATCGCGAAGATCTACTCGTCATCGTCGGACCACCCGAAACGCGCTACTCGCAAGATGACTGGCTCGCAATCGCGAAGCTTTGCAACGCAAAGTCTTGGCCACTCATTGCTGATGGCGCGACTGGACTGCGTGGCTTGGAAAGCGAATGCAAGACCATCATCGCCAGCTACGATGCAATCTTGCGCGACATGGTCAAACGCCACGAACTGCGCCCCGGCGGCATCCTCTTCATCGGCCAAATTCCCACCAGCAAAGTCCTGCGCACCTTCCTCCGCGAATGCAGCCTGCTGCCCAGTTGGCGCCTCAGCTCGGGCAAACTGAATTTAAACGCCAGCTACACATCAGTAGAGATTATCCCTCTACATCCGTCGCAACTTACTTTGCCCGGCAAAGTAAAAGCGGCAACGCCTTTTGCTGAAAAGTGGTTGGCGGCCGAAGCCGCTCAGCAGCGCACATTTAAGAAAGCGTTTCGTGAGTGTGAGCGCCTCTTCGAAAGCAAGCTCGCGCCAACGCTTGCTGGCGCACTGCCCAGCGGAACCGCCATCTGCGTGGCCAGCAGCATGCCGATCCGCGACGTGGAGTTCTTCTGGCCAACAAATAAAAAGGCGTTCGAGTTTGTAGTCAACCGCGGCGCGAACGGAATCGACGGCACACTGTCCACGGCGCTCGGCATGGCTCAAGCGTCAGAGAAGCCCGGCGTTCTGATTACCGGCGACCTTGCCTTTTTGCACGATCAAAATGGCCTACTGACCGCGCCTGAATTTAAAGGGTCGCTGACCGTATTTTTAATCAACAACAACGGTGGTGGCATTTTTGAAAAGTTGGCTATCGCAGAATTTGAACCACCCTTCGAACGCTTTTTCGCCACACCGCAAAATGTCGATTTCGCGAAGCTCGCGGCGACACATGGCATCAGCCACCGCCCGGCCAGGACGTGGGAGGAAGTTAAGTCATTCGCTCGTAAATTACCCAAGCAAGGCATTCAAATCATTGAGCTCAAAACGGACCGCAAGGCCGACATGCGCCAGCGTGGCGAATTGCTCGGCCCGGCATAGCGCGTAAAAGACTTAGAGCGATCTTTGGCTCTCTGCGTTCATTACAAAGAACGCGCGCGATTATCATGGCTCGACGTTCGCCACAGGCGTAAGCTGTCCTTGGAAACAATCCAATGAACACACTGCCTATTAAAACCTGTTTGGCGCAAATGCTAAGCGCTAATACCGAGACTCCACGCTTGCGGGACAACGAGCATCACGTAGGCTCCGTTGCCGAGACCATGCCGCTGTTGACTGCAATCGTGGAGAACCTCGCCGAGCGCATTGCCGCCCGCAATAGTGGTTGGGTGACTGCCAACGAGCTGCTCGCCTACCTACCGGTCTCGCTGGAAATGGTCAGCGAAGTCATGGACGGGATGGTCGACCGGCAAGTCGTTTTCCACGGCGGCATCGACGGCCTGAACGTATACGAGTTCTTTGAGTTGATTGGCGAAAAGAGCGATGAGCCCATTGGCGGCAAAGACATTTACACCGGAGAAAAGCTCGATGATGAGCATGAGATTTTTTCTCCCGAAACCCGCAACCGGCTGGAAACGGAAATCCGCGAGCGCGCGCAAGTCGACGCTTGGCCGGCCAATGCAGTTTGGCAGCACGAACTGCTTTACGTAACGGCCGCCACCAAGGGCCCTGTTCGCTTGGCGGAAGTTGCGGGGCACTCGCGGCTGATGCTCAGCCAAGTCAAAGCCAAGCTGAAGGAACTCGCTAAGGGCAAGTACTGCGCGCTCGAAGAGGTCGATGGCCATTACAGCTATCGCTTCCCCTACATGGAGTATTCGCCAGAGGCCTTCCGCCGACACGACCAAGCCATTCGCCGCTACCCGTCTTCGCGACGTGACGAATTTGAAGTCAAGGTCATGAAGCTTCTGCTAAGCTGGATCGCCATTGCTGTCGGCAGCCTCGTCGCTGCCTTCATCCTGCGCATTCACTTCTTTTTCTTATTGCTCCTCGGCGTTGCTGTTGCCGGGGCGGCAACCTGGAAAATCCTCACGGCGCAGGACATCATCGCGCCGAAACCCCTCGCCTGATTTTTTAACCAATAAACAACCGCTATGTCATACGATAATCCCCAATTCCCACCACGACTTCCTGCCCAGCGTCGTAGCATTTTACGCCACTTCAGCGGCACCATCATCCTGGTGCTGGTCGCAATTTTCATGCTCGCCGTCGCAATGCTGTTCACGGTGCGCGTCGATAAAGTCGGCGGCACAGAAATCGGCGTAAAAGTCAACAACCTCACCGGCGGCATCACCGTGATCCCCGAGTCCGGCACGTATATTTACAACGGCTTTCTCAACAGTTTCTTCCTGCTCGACACCACCGTGCAGCGACTGGAGATGACAGCCGACGCCTCACGCGGCGCCCGCGACACCCGCGACGATCTGCGCATCAAAACCATTGACGGCAGCGACGTGTTCCTCGACCTGACGATCAACTACCAGATCCGTCGCGACAAGATCGAGGAAGTCGTCAACACCAGTGGTTTGGGTGACGCCTACAAGGTTAAGTGGGTGCGCGATTACGCACGCTCGGTCAGCCGCACCGTCTTTGGCGAAATGACCACAGAACAGTTTTACGACGCCTCGGTGCGCAATGAAAAAGCGCTCAAAACTGAGCAAGAAATGAACGAACTGCTCAAGCCATTCGGCATCGAAGTCACGCGCGTCATTGCAGAAAAATTTCGCTTTCACGCTGAGTACGAGGACAAGATTCGCGCCAAGAAACTGGCTGACCAGGAAGTTGAAGAACAGATGTCCAAGGCCAACGCCGCGAAGCAAAACCAGATCTTTCGCACAGTCGAAGCCACGAAAAAGAAAGACGTGGTAATCGCGACCTTTGAGGGTCAGATGCGTCAGCTTATCGTGCAAGCGGACGCCGAGGCCAACAAGTCCATCAAAGGCGCCGAAGCCTACGCCATCGAAACCGAGCGTGGCGCTGATGCGAAGTTTTACAGCCAGGAACAAAACGCCAAAGCCATTCTCGCACAGGGCAAGTCTCAGGCGCAAGCCACGGAAGTCATGGCTAATGCCCTGGAGGGCGAAGGCGGTCGCAACCTCGTTAAAATGGCCTACGCCGAACGGCTTCAAAGCATGAACCTCACCGGGCAACCGTTTACCATCAGCGGCGAAACCGAGCGCTTCGCCACCGTCGACGAAGTCGCCGTCGCAACCAAGGCCAAGAAAGATAAGAACCAGTGATTTTTGAACTACGAATGGCTCGAATGCGCGCAAATCCATGGCTACGAAATCAATAGAATACAAAGACGAAAGCTATCAGATCGTTGGCGCGCGCTTTAACGTGCACAACGAAATGGGAAGCGGTTTCCTGGAAAATGTTTATCAGGAATGTCTAGCCATTGAATTCGAAAGGCTCGGCATTCCATTTGGCGCAAAGCAGCAATTAAAATTAACATTCCGCGGTCAGGCATTAGCACAGTACTATGAGGCAGACTTTGTTTGCTTTGGAAAAATCATAATCGAAATCAAAGCAACCAAAGCTCTAGCCGATGAGCACCGCGCCCAGATCCTCAATTACTTAAAAGCTACCGGTCTTACATTAGGCATCCTCGTTAATTTCGGCCAGCACGAGAAATTGGAGTATGAGCGATTTGTCAATGATTCGTCCTTTCAGATTCGCGCACATTCGCGCCATTCGTAGTTAACCCAAAATTTTCCAACCATCTTTAAATTATGAAATTCATTAAACTTGCATCAGTTGGCGTCATCATCGCCATGCTCGGAGTGTTCATTTTGTTCGCCATGTTTATGATCAAGCTGGAGCCGGGCGAAGTCGGCGTGCGCACTCAGCAATACGCCGTGCTCGGTAAGAAAGGCGTACAACCCGTAGACTACGGTCCAGGCTGGCACCGCAATCTGCCCATGCTCGACAACTGGAACGTCTTCGACTCCACCGTGCAAACCACGGAATTCACAACTCAAGAAGAACGTGAGGAACAGCGCGTGCGCTATTCGCTGTTTCGCCTAAGCAGCTCTACCCTGCCGCCCGATGGTCCAGAGCGCATCGAGCTGAAGCTGAAAGACGGCTACACGATCCAACTCGACGTGACCGTGAAGTACCGGCCCAAGCCCGACGAAGTGCACCGCCTCTACAAGGCATTCAACACCGAGGAACGCTACAAGGGCATCGTCCGCGACCAGGTGCAAAATACACTGCGAAATGTTTTCGGCACCATGCGCACCGAGGAGTTTTATCTGCCCGACGTGCGACGCGCCAAAACCGAAAGCGCCGAGCAAGACCTGCATGGCGAACTCGACCGCAATCACATCGAACTCATCGCGCTGCTGGTGCGCGACATCACTTTCGATAAATCTTACGAGCGCAAAATCCTCGATAAAAAGCTCGCCGACCAGGATGTGGAGCTCAACAAGTCCCGCGCCATAGCCGAAGAAAAGAAGGGCGAGACCAACAAGATTGTCGCCGAAACCGAGGCCATGGTTCGCGTGATTGAAGAAGAAAAAAAGGCGGAGCAACTTCGCCTGCAAGCGGAGACCGACAAACAGGTTGCCACGATCCGCGCCGAAGCCGAAGTCCAGGTAGCGCGCACCCGCGCCGACGCCGACCTCTACGCCCAAGAGCTACTTGCTCAGGGCATGTTGCTCGAGCGCGAAGCCAAGGCCGAGGGCGAGCGCTTGCGTGCAGCCGCAGTCAAAGGCAGCGGTGGACAAAACCTCGTTGCTCTCGAGGCGATCGGCAACCTGAACCTGGGCGACATGACGATCTCCACACTCGCCGTGCCACTGCTCGATGTCGATCAAATGGTCAACCAGATGGGCGCTGCGCAGGGCAGCAATTGATTTAGGAGGCGTAAAGCATAGTCATCGCCCGCGAAGAAGCGTAACATCGCCAAGCCAATCAACAGGCTTTGTGATGCAAAGCGCGAACTCGCGGGCTTTTTACTTTGCAATACAAAGTTAATAAAAAGGCGAATAATGATGCCCTACCGTTTTCCAAATAGATGAAAAGGTCCGGTGGGGACACCGGGCTCCACCTGTTTAACATCAGATCAATCCTCGTCTTCCACGACGGGGATTTTTTTCACGGCGGCGGACAACACGCGCCGCTCGTCAACTTCCTTCACAGTGAACTCAAGGCCGTATTCGTCAAGGGTCAGGATTTCATTGGTCTCCGGAATGCGACCCAGCTCATTGGTGATGAGGCCGCCAACGGTGGAAACATCGTCGGTGTCGATGTGCACATCCAGCTCTTCTTCGAGGTCATGGATCGCCATGAGGCCATCGACGAGGTATTCATCGGGACCCGTCCGCGTGAAGTCTTCGGTTTCGGGGATGTCGAACTCGTCCTCAATGTCGCCCACGAGTTCTTCCAAAATGGTTTCGAGCGTCACAACGCCGAGGGCGCCGCCAAACTCATCACTCACGAGCGCCATGTGCACTTTTTGCGCGAGCATGCGCTGGAGCGCCTCTTCGAGCATGGTGTCCGCGCTGAAGCGTTCGATCTTCCGCGCAAGCTTGCGAAGGTTGTTTTTGTTTAACTCACCCGTGAAGCGAAAGATGTCCTTGATGTGGATCAGGCCAACGCAGCGGTCGAGATCGCCTTCGCAAAGCGGGAAGCGCGTGTGCCCGGTCTCACGGGCAAGCGCCAGATTCTCCTCAACAGAGCTATCGAGCGAAAACAACTGCACTTGATTACGCGGCAAGATAACGTCCGACACCTCCAAATCACGCAGGCGCAGACTATTGCGCAGCAGTTTGCGCTGGTAGGGAGACGGCGGTTCCTCGTCTTCGGCCAGGGCACGGATCTGCACCTCGAAATCCAACACGTTGAAGTCGTGTTCGAAGTTGAGCCCCATCAGGGTGACGATGCGTCGGGCCACGCCACGCAGCAGTTTAAACCAAGGCAGCACAATCGCCACAACCCCGATCACGAACCATGAGGAAAGCCGCAGCGCACGTGTCGGATTTGACAGCGCAAAGGCGCGCGGTATCAGAAAACCGCACACACTCACCGTTGAGGCGGCGATGAGGAAGGCGATGACCGCCTTGATGGTTGCGCCGGGCTGTCCGTGAAAATACGTCACCGACTTCATGGCGAAAACAATCATCGGGAACAGCACCAGGCCCAGGGCCACGGTCACGGCCATGATGCCAAAGCGCAGCACCGGGGCGGCCCAGTCGGTACGGTTCAGCAGGTAGGCTACGCGTTTACGCGAGCGCAGCGCATCGATATCGAACTCATCCGGGTCCGCATAACGCAGCTTGACGAGGCTAATCTCGCAGGCCACGAGCAATGCATTCACAAACAGCAGGCAAACCAGCCCTCCGCTCAGAACAAGAAATTCCGTTAAGCTCGTGTTCACCGTGACGGTCGCTCATCCGTAGGGGCGGCGTCCGACTCCTTCCCCTTAAGTATGGCCTGCAAGCACGAAAGCAGACGCGCATTTTGCGTCTCCGTGCCAACGGTCACCCGGATATGTTGAGCTAGCAGATATGGTTTCAACGGACGAACAATAATTCCTTCCCGCTGCAAGGTTTCAAACATTTGCCCCGGGTTTTCAACCTTTAACAGCACGAAATTGCCGCCTTCGGCCCGGTATTCCAGGCCGAGTTGACGGAATCCTTCGGCCAGTTGCTTCATGCCGACGGCGTTGACCTGCTTTGCGCGCGCCACGTGATCCAGGTCGCGCAGCGCCGCAGTCGCCGCCGCCTGGCCAATGGCGTTGACATTAAATGGCGCGCGAACGCGGTTGAGCAGATTCATCAGCTCGACGTGCCCGTAGGCGTAGCCCACGCGGAATGCAGCCAGCCCGTAAATCTTGGAAAAGGTGCGGCAGCAGACGATTTTCTTCCCCTTAGCCATGAGCGGACGCAGGTCCGGCGCATCGTCGGAATACTCAGCGTAGGCTTCGTCGAAACAGAAAATAACGTGATCCGGCAGGCGTTCGATGAAGTCCTCCAGCACACCCTGCGTGTGGCAGTCCCCAGTCGGATTATTGGGGCAAGGCAGGTAAACAAGCTTGGTCTTGGGCGTGATTGCCGCCAACAGGGCGTCGAGATCGTGCCGCATGTCGGGCATGGGGACCTCGACTGGCGTCGCACCGGCGAGCAAAATGCCAATTTTGAAGGCGATAAAGCTCTGCGCGCCCATCACCGCCTCGTCACCCGGGCCACAAAAAGCCTGACAAAGCAGCGTCATGAACTCGTTGGAACCATTGGTGATGATAAACTGATCCGTCGCGAGGTCGAACTTCGCTGACAGCGCTTCCCGCAGCTTCGAGCAGCCACCATCCGGATACAGATGAGCTTCGCGCAAGGCCTTTTGCGCAGCCTCAACCCCCATCGGCGACGGGCCCAATGGATTTTCATTGGAAGCGAGCTTAAGGATCGACGCCGCCTCCAAACCGAACTCACGCGCCACGTATTCGATGGGCTTGCCCGGCTCGTAGATCGGTTGCTTGAGCACGTCGGGACGAACTAAATCTGTGTATTGCATGGGGAAAGCGCCTACGGTGGGCATTTTTAGGGCGCATGCAAGCGCGCAGTGCAGTTGGCGCCAGTTCGCCCCAACTCTCGCCTTGCCAATACTTTGCGAGGCCTACAGGATGACGGCTCTTTTCCATCTCACTATTGATGAAGCTACTTTTGCGACACAAGGTTGCGGGTCTGGCGATCTTTTCGGCCCTCTTGCCAGTGCTCGGCCTGGCAATCCTTATCGCTGCGCAAGATA
The DNA here is from genome assembly GCA_031296915.1 of Cerasicoccus frondis. GTDB lineage: Bacteria > Verrucomicrobiota > Verrucomicrobiia > Opitutales > Cerasicoccaceae > Cerasicoccus > Cerasicoccus frondis. The sequence goes on from JAVDPC010000002.1 coordinate 249,516, forward strand.
AGAAGAGCACGCAGGCGATTGAGGCCGAAATCGACGCCATCATTAGTGATAATTTGAACCACGCTGTGCTCGATCTTTATGGGCTCTGTCGCGTGGCCAACAACCTCATCCAGATGCAGGTGAACCGCACCCTCGGAGTGGCGGATTTCGTGCTCGAAGACAATGGCGGCGTCAGCTTTGGTGAGAAAAAGGTCCATTGGCAGGCCACCAACCAGTATTCCCACGAAACACGCGCCGTCGGTCTGCCGCAGATGCTCGTGGGCGAGACTCCCATAGAGCCCAACACGAGCTTTTCCGTCCCCTCCCCCGTCGTGGACCAGGTCAAGAACCTCGTGGGCGGCACCTGCACCATTTTCCAACGGATGAACGCCGAGGGCGACATGCTGCGCGTGGCGACCAACGTCGAAAGCGCAGATGGCCTGCGCGCCGTGAGCACCTACATTCCTGCAATCAACGAAAACGGTGAGCCCAACCCTGTGATCCACCGCGTGGTCAACGAACGCGCCGTCTATGATGGCCCCGCCTACGTGGTCAACCGCTGGTACCTCACCGCCTACCGTCCGATATTTAATGACAAGGGGTATGTGGTCGGCATGCTCTATGTCGGCGTGCGACGAGACGAAGCCTCCTCGCTGCGCAGCGCCATTTACGATGCAGAAATCGGCCCCAACGGCTATAGCTGGGTCATGTATGGCAAGGACCGTCAACGCGCTGGCGAGTTTATCCTGACCGGCGAGGCCTTTCCCCACGGCGATCAAATCAACGACATCATCGACGCCAAAGGACAGCGCTTTTTCGAGGAAATCCGTAAAGACGCCTTGGCCAAGGCCCGGGAGCGCTTGGGCGCCACCGGTTCCAAAACCGTCATCTGGGATGACATGCAGGGCAAGCCGCACAAGTTGGAAATCAACTACGTCTATTTTAAACCGTGGGACTGGATACTCGGCGTCACCGCGCGGGCGGAAGACTTTGCCGAGCCTCACAAGCAGATCGAAAAAGTCTTCGATGAGATATTTTTCCTCACGCTCATGGGCGCCATCGTGCTGTTGATCGTGATCTTTATTTTGGCGACCTGGATGGGCGGCGTCATCGCGCGGCCGATTTCGTTCCTCACGAACATTGCCCGCCACGTGGCCGATGGCGAACTGGCCGCCGCCAACCGGGAAATGAATGCCTGCTGCCAGGGCAATAGCCAACACGACCTCTCCCGGGCGCGCGATGAAACCGGCGACTTATTCCGCGCGATTCAGCGGATGATCAGTAACCTGCAGCAACTCGTCGTCGAGATGAAAGGGGCCTCCGGGCAACTCACGGAATCGGCGGATTCCATCGGCTCCAGCGCCCAGCAGCAAGTCGGCGCCGCACAGGACTTTGGCTCGTCGAGCACACAGATCGCCGCCGCAGTTAAGGAGATTTCCACCACTTCCCAAGAGCTGAGCAACACCATGAAGAAAGCCACCACCAGCGCACGGCAAACCGCCGAAGTCGCTGGGGAAGGCCGGAACTTTCTGGATGACATGCGTGACGGTGTGGACGACCTCTCCATCGCCACCCAATCCGTCTCCGGCAAGCTGTCCATCATCGCCGAAAAAGCGAACAACATTAACAACGTTGTCACGACAATCGCCAAGGTCGCCGACCAGACCAACCTGCTCTCGCTCAACGCCGCGATCGAAGCGGAAAAGGCGGGCGAGTTCGGCTTGGGCTTTGCCGTTGTCGCCCGGGAAATCCGCCGCTTGGCCGACCAAACCGCAGTCGCCACGCTCGACATCGAGCAAATGGTCAAGGAAATGCAGTCCAGCGTCAGCGCTGGCGTCATGGAAATGGACAAGTTTAACGAAGCTGTCCGCTCAGGCGTGGAAACAGTCAACCGCCTCAGCGGCCAGATGGAAAACATCATCATCGAAGTCGAGGCGCTCACCCCGCGCTTTGAATCGGTGGAGGAAGGCATGGAGGCGCAGGCCAGCGGCGCCGAGCAAATTTCCGAGGCCGTGGCCTCGCTCAACGCCGCCGCGCTGCAAACGAAAAACGCCCTGGAAGGCTTCCAAAGCGCCGCCGGCAAACTCAATCTCGCAGTCACCGCCGTCAATGGCGGCATTGCCCGTTTTAAAACAGAAGACGACGAGGCCACGCCCCCGGCGTCCAACGAACAATCATCATGAGCCTACGCACGAAGATACTCGTTTACGTGCTGCTACCGGTCATCCTCACGGCCGGCAGTGTGGCGGTGTATAACATCTACCGCGGCCACACGCGCATGCTCGAAAAAGACCAGGAGCTGATGGGGGACGACCTCGCCAAAATCGCCCTGCGCATCGAGCAAAACAACCTTGAGGCGGTCACCGTCTCACGCACCATCGCCGACGCCCAGGAAAGCGGCATGTTCGGCCTGCGCAATGAATCTGTCGCCCTGCTCAAGCGTATTTTGGAAGCCAATCCGCAGTATGTCGGCGTGTCCATTGGCTACGAACCCGACGCCGACGGCAAAGACGCGGATTTCCTCGCCAGTTTTGAGCACAAGCCCAATTGGATCAGCGATGACGGCCGGTTCATCCCCTATTGGTACCGCGATCTGACCGACGGCGGACGCATCAAGTCTGAGACTCTTGTTGAGATGGACAACAGTCTCTATTACCATGGAGTCCGCCAAGCGCTGACGAGAAACCCCGACCTTCGCTATCTCGTCACCGAACCTTACATTTATAACGACCTCAACTTGATCGTCGAGCAGATGGCGCCCATCGTCATCAATGGCCGTTTTCAAGGCGTGGTCGGCGTCGACCGCGCACTCGATACGCTCAGCGATACCCTGAGAGAACTCAAGCCCTACCCCGGCGCCGAGCTCTACCTGATCAGCAGCCGCGGACGCATCATCGCCACCACCCTTGGCGACCAATTCCGCACCTTGCCGGTTGACCGGTTCTATGTGCTGCGTGGCAAGGGCGACGAAGCCCGCGTCATGCTGGACCTCTTTGAGAAAAGCCCAGACGGCAAACTGGAGTTCAACTCAGATCGCGGCTTACGCCTACAGGACGAGGGCGTCGACCAGATTTACCGCACGCTCTTCGACCGCATTGCACAGACCAAGCAGGACACGCCCCCCATCCTGTTCAACGACCCGCTTTCCGGCGAACAGTCCTACCTCTCCAGCGCATTTATCCCCACGGGTGGTTGGCGCATCGCCATGACGGTGCCGGAAAAAGTTGTCACGGGCCCCACTTGGGACGACATCGAGCGCGCGCTGATTGTAGGCCTCATCGGCATCCTCACGGTGTTGCTGATCATTGTTGTGTTCGCCAACCGCTTCAGCGCCCGCATCAAGCAAGCCAACGACCTCGCCCAAGCTGTCGCCGAAGGCAACTTGACGCACGATGTAGAGATCGTCGCCAACGACGAAACCGGCCAGCTCCTCCGCGCCATCGAGCTCATGGTGGACAACCTGAACCAACTGCTCCTCCAAGTGAAGAACTCCACGATTCAGTTGGTCTCCACCGCCACCCGCATCAGCGGCGCTTCGAAAAGCCAGGAAGTCACCATCCAGGATTTCGGCGCTTCGACTCAGCAAATTGCATCCGCCGTTAATCAAATTTCCGCGACCTCCCGCGAGCTGCTGGAAACCATGCGTGATGTCGCCAGCTCCGCCAGTGACACCGGCGCCATCGCTGAAGTCGGTCGGCGCCAGCTCAATGACATGTCCGCCTCAATGGACAACCTGTCATCGGCCACAAGCTCCATTGCCGCCAAGCTCGCCGTGATCAGTGAAAAGGCAAACAACATCACCAAGGTCGTCACCACCATCGGCAAAGTCTCCGAGCAGACCAACTTGCTCTCGCTCAACGCCGCCATCGAGGCCGAAAAAGCTGGCGAGCACGGCCAGGGCTTCGCTGTGGTCGCGCGCGAAATCCGCCGCCTGGCCCACCAGACCGCGCAGGCCACGGTCAACATCGACACCATGGTCCACGAGATGCAGGCCGCCGTCAGCTCCGGCGTTATGGAAATGGACAAGTTCAACGAGTCCGTGCGCAGCGGCGTAACCGAGGTCGGTGAACTCGGCGAGCGGTTGGATGAAATCATTACCGGCGTGCAAACGGTCACCCCGCGCTTTGCCTCCGTCAGCGAAGGCATGGAAGCCCAAACACAGGGCGCACAGCAAATCAGCGAAGCGATGACGAACCTGCGCGACGGCGCCGCCCGCACCGCAGAATCCCTCAAGGAATTCGATGAAGCCACCCGGGCGCTGCACACCGCCGTCAACGGCCTGCGCCGCGAAGTCTCACGCTTCAAGGTGAAGGAAAAAGCCTCAACCGGCATGACGAACATGCCCTTCCCCATGCGCGCTGCGGCCGCCGCTTCTCAATCCCAACAGCGGTCGCCGTTCCCTCCCCCTGCCGAGAAAAAACCAACCATCAGCAAAGCGCCTTTCCCGGGCCGCGCGCCATTCCCGCCACGCAAGGAGGATAAGAAGTAAGCCATGCTCACCGTGCTCTTCCATTTGGGCGACCAGAGTTTTGCGATCGACGCCGAGCGCGTGGAAATCGTCATCCCCGCCCTGCCGCTCATGGCGGTGCCCGGCGCGCCGGATTATGTTTGTGGCCGTTTCGAATACCGCGGTCAAATAATCCCGGTCATCAACCTTGCCCAGCTCATCCTGAAGCAGCCGATCAACCGGGGGCTGAGTTCACGCTATTTGCTCATTTCTTATCCGAAGAAAAAGGGCGGTGTAGCCCTGCTCGGGCTCTGGGCGGAACGTGTCACGGAGACCCTTGAAGTGCCGGACAATTTCCTCGCTGACGGCGGCGTGAATCCGCCCGACGCCAAATATCTGGGGCGCATTTTCACCACCGCCAACGGCCAGATCGTCCAGTGCGTCGAGCCAGCCGACATCTTGTCCGCCGAAGTTCGGGACCTTCTCTTTAACGACAACTCCGCCTCACCCACGCCGTGAAATTGCCCAATCGCATAACGCAAAATCTGCGTGAACAATTTGGCCTCGACGAAAGCGTCTTCCGCGGGGGCAGCCTCAACAGCGTCGTGCGCAGGCGCATGGAGGTAACCGGCATTTTTGAGCTAGAGGAATATTTCTCACATCTCTTGCGCTCAGAAGAAGAATTCCTCGCCTTCGCTGACGAGCTCCTTGTCCCGGAGTCCTGGTTTTTCCGCGACGGCAAGCCATTCCTCCACTTGGCTGACTGGGCATGCAAAGTCTGGCGCCCCCAGCACCCCGGCGAGCAACTACGCATCCTCAGTGTGCCCTGCGCCACCGGCCAAGAGCCTTACTCAATCGCGATCTCACTGCTGCATGCAGGCTTTGCGCCGCAAAGCTTCCGGATCGAGGCGGGTGACTTAAGCCAACGTTTTTTGGAAGAAGCACAGCGAGGAGAGTTCCGCGCCATGGCCTTCCGCGGCGGTCTCGCCAATCAGTTTAACTCATTTTTCGAAGATGCCGACGAGGGGCGACGCCGAGTCAAAGCGCACGTGCGCGAACACGTCAGCTTCCGGCAACGCAATCTTCTGGCGCCAGACTTCCTAATGGGTGAGCGCCCTTTTCACGTTATCTTCTGCCGCAATGTGCTGATCTACTTTTGCGCACAATCACGCGCACGCGCCGTGGCTGGGCTCATGCGCGGGCTGGCGCCGGGCGGACTCATTTTCTCCGGCCACGCCGACGCGCTGGGCTCCATTACGCAAGACATGAAGCCCAGCGGACCTGCGGGCGCCTTCTGCTTCGAGCGACGCGAAATGACCGATGCCGACCGCCTCGACCCACAACTTCCGAAGCCCAGGCACACTCCGCCGATTCGCAATGCCTCCACTTTGCCCAAGAAAGCAGCTTTGCCTCGCAAAGTTGCCGAGCCCAAGACCGAGCCCGCCAAACCATCCACCGAAGCGCTTTGGAAGCAGGTGCGCGAGCTCGCCAACAGCGGACGCTTAACCGAGGCAGAAAAAATCGCCAGCTCGCTCATTGACGAAACCCCGCCAGAAGCGAACGCCTTTTGCACTCTGGGGGAAATTTACATCGGCATGCGTGACTACAAGAAGGCCGAGCCGCTGCTGCGGCGCGCGGTCTACCTCGACGCCAAGCATGCACAGTCCCTGCTTCACCTGGCGCTGCTCGCTGAACGCCGTGGGGACAACGCCGGGGCCGAGCGCCTCCGCAAACGCGCCCGCAACGCCGAGCAAAGCAAGGAGGTTAACGCATGAGCGACGAAGACGAACTCGAAATGGCCGCCCAAGACCGCGAGGCGATGCTTCGGCTGCTCGACCGCGAGCCCCCGGAAGGCTACTTGGCCGATTGGCAAAATCGCCTCCGCGAAAAAGAAGACGAGCACGAACGCGAAACCCAGGGCGTTTTGGTCTTCCGCCTCTTTGACGAATGGCTCGCACTGGAAGCCAGCATCGTGAAAGAGATCACGGCCGACGCGACCATCCACCGCATTCCCCAACGCACCAACGACGTTTTGCGCGGCCTGGTGAATGTCCGCGGCGAACTCCAGCTCTGCGTCTCGCTCCACGCCTTGCTCACCTTGGAAAACACCGGCGGGGAGAACATTCTGTCCCGCCGCGTGCACCCGCGCATGATCGTCATCCAGGGGCCGGAGGGGCCGTTTGTCTTCCGCGCCGACGAAGCTTATGGCGTTCACGCACTGGAGAAATGCAACCTGCAGGACTCCCCTGTCACGGTCAGCAAAGCGATGGCCACCTTTACCCGCGGCCTGTTTATCCTGCTTGAACAAAAAGTCGGCCTGCTCGACCACGAACTCATTTTCCACAGCCTGAAAACCAAATACCTGTGAGCGACGTCCCCAATAGCTTTCCGATGCTCGACCTCTACCAGCAAGAGGTCGAAACGCAAGGTGCTGCGCTCAACGAAGGGCTTGTCGCGTGGGAATCCGACCCCGCCTCTGCAGACATCGACGGCCTCATGCGCGCCGCCCACTCGCTCAAGGGCGCCGCTCGTATCGTCGGCCTCGACATGGTGGGCAAGGTCGCCCACAACCTAGAGGACCTCATGGTCGCTGCAGGCAAGGGTGAGGTGACCCTCGGTTCCGACCAGCTCGACTGGCTGTTCAATGCAGTCGACATCCTCGTCGAATCCGGCAAACAGGCCGAGGATAAGCTAGGCGCCTGGCTCAAAGACAATGCCGCCTGGGCTGACGAAGTTTGCAAAGGCCTCGCCAAAATTCAGGCTGATGGCGGTGTTGCTGAGGCCAGCAAAGCTGAGCCCGCCCCCGAGCCCGTTGCTGAGCCTGCGCAGCCCGCAGCCCCCCCAAAAGACGCGCCCAAGCCAGCGCAAACCATCAAGCCGCCCAAGCAAACGCCCGATCTTTCGATGATCGATCTCTACCGTATGGAGGCCGAGCAACAGATCGGCGCGCTGAAGGAAGGGCTCGACCATTTTGACCCCGCCACGGCTGACGCCGACGCGATGGAGCCACTGATGCGCGCCGCCCACTCCATGAAAGGCGCTGCCCGCATTGTCGGCCTCATGGCTGCCGTCGAAATGTCCAAACTGATCGAGGACGCGTTTAACGCCGCGATTAAAGGCGACATCCAACTGGCGCCTGAGCATGTCGAAAACTTTTCCCGCGCCGCCCATTACCTGGGCGAATTCTCCCTCGCTGGTGACGCCGACCTCGCCGAATGGCCGGAAAAGCATGCCGAAGATTACTCGGCTATTATGGACGACCTCCAGCGCACGCTGGCGGGTGAAACGCTGCTCTCGGCCACGCCTCCCGAACCAGCGCCCGCCCCCCCGGCGCCAGAACCTGTAGTAAAGGGACCAGCTTCGGCGCAACCGACGCCATCTAAACCCAACCGCCGCGAACGCGCCAAGCCCGACGCCGCCGCAACTCCCGAAAAAAAGAACGACAGCGTCGTCCGCGTGTCGGCTGACAGCCTGAACCGCCTGATGGGGCTTGCTGCGGAAACCGTCGTCGAAACCGGCCAACTTGAAACTTTCCGAGACACCCTGCTCCGACTGAAGGAAGCGCAGGGCGAGCTCAGCAGCCGCATCGACGCCAGCGAGCGCATTCTCGACCGCCTCGAACTCGCCCCCGAATCGCGCGTACACTTTGAGCAGATACGGCAGTCCGCCGAACGCTCACTGACTCTCGTCCGCGAACAGTTGGAACACTTCGACGCCTTTGCCCGGCGCAACACCTTGCTCTCTGACCGCCTCTACCGCGAAGTGCTCGCCAGCCGCATGCGCCCCTTTAACGATGGCGTGCAGGGCTTTCCCCGGATGGTGCGCGACGTTGCCCGCACGCTCGGCAAAACGGTGCGTTTTGAGATCGAAGGCAAGGAAACACCCGTCGACCGCGATATTCTGGAGCGTCTCGAAGCGCCGCTGAACCACATTCTCCGCAATGCTTGCGACCACGGCATGGAGATGCCTGATGAGCGGACCGCCGCAGGCAAAGATCCGGCAGGCTCATTAACCCTCAGCGCCCGCCACAGCGCCGGCATGCTCGTGGTTGAAGTCAAAGATGACGGGCGCGGGATCGACTGCGAAAAACTGCGCGGCAAGGTCGTGGAGAAGCAGTTTGCGACGCAGGAAATGGTCTCCCAAATGAGCGAAGAAGAGGTGCTGGAATTCCTGTTCCTGCCCGGTTTTTCGACCGCTGGCAAAGTTACCGAAATTTCGGGGCGCGGCGTTGGACTCGACGTCGTGCAAACGCTCATGCAGCAGATCGGCGGGCAGGCGCGCATCAAAACCGCAGTTGGCGTCGGCACGACTTTTCACCTTCAGGTGCCGATCACGCGGTCGGTAATCCGCGCACTGCTGGCGGAAATCGATGGCGAGCCCTATGCGTTCCCACTTAGCCGCATCGCACGCACGCTGCGCATGGACTACGGCCAACTGAAGATGGTCGAAAACCGCCAGTATTTTGAAATGGAAGGCCAGAATGTCGGCCTGGCGCCGGCGCGTTCCGCACTGGGTTTCACGGGCGCCATCAACACCACGACTCCCGATCTGGACATCGTCGTCGTCAATGATCGCAACCAGCTATACGGCATCGAAGTCGACAGGTTGATCGGCGAAGCAGACCTCGTGGTGCGCCCGCTGGATAAGCGCCTAGGCAAGGTGCCCGGCGTCAGCTCCGCCTCGCTCACCGAGAGCGGCGAACCCATCCTGATCCTCGACGTCGAAGACCTCATCGCCTCCATTGATAAGTTGCTCTCTGGCGGCGCTCGTCTGGAGTCCAAGCGAGGCGAAGTCTTTGCCGAAAAGACCAACTGCAAGCGCATTCTTGTGGTCGACGATTCGATCACGGTGCGCGAAACCGAACGCCAGCTCCTGGAAAACGCAGGCTACGCAGTGGAAGTCGCCGTGGACGGAGCCGACGGCTGGAACGCCGTCCGCCTGGGCGAGTTTGATCTCGTCGTGAGCGACATCGACATGCCGCGCATGAACGGCTACGAATTCGTTTCCAAGATCCGCAGCGATAACCGCCTGGAAAATTTACCCGTCATCGTCGTCTCTTATAAAGACCGCGAAGAAGACCGCATCAAGGGGCTCGAAGCCGGCGCCGATTACTACCTGACGAAGAGTTCTTTCCAAGACGACACGTTCATCCAAGCCGTCCGCGATTTAATCGATTAAAACAATCGTAATTACTGATTTAAAATTAAAGGCATACCACATATGTGGTATGCCTTTTTCCGCACCCATCTCCCCCAAGATGAAGCGCGAGAAGATCAAAAAATTAGTCTTTTAACGAATCTGCTTACGGCGACGACGCATCATGGTAAGCACCATAATGCCAGCACCAGCTATCATCGCATACGTAGACGGCTCCGGGATCATGGCTGCTTCATTAAACGTGGTGGCGACCACGAGATTGTCCATAATCATGGAATTGCCATTGGTGTCAGTGCCTCTTTTGGCAAAGAAAGTATCCAGGGCGCTGATGCCAGTATCACCCGTTATCGTACTAATGATGGTGCCAGTCGCTTCGGACCAGATTGTGGTCGTGTCATAATTACTGCCATTCGCCCCAGAAGCCGAAATGGTGATCACAATGCGCGTGGGATCGCCATAAGCCGTGTAGCTTGCATTGTAGCTGGAATCATCATCGAAGTTGCGAGCGCGAACGGTTGGCTCTGATGAATTGGAGAACGTAGCCCCGCCAGAATTAAAGTAATCTGCGTCATCGCTTGCGAGAATCCAAAAGAAGTTAGTCGCGCCTGGACGGAAATCAACATCGACACCAATATAAACAGTGCCAGTTTGCTCGGTGAATGCGTGCGAAATGGAGGCATCCAAAACATTATTTGGAGACTGAACACCGTTTCCGCCGTCATAGGAGACAATCGTGTAGGAGTCTGCCGTCCAGCCGCCTTGGCCATTGATGGATGTGCCTTGAGTGTATGACTCAAAATCGTCTTGGAAAATAATCGTCGCGTTCGCAGTGGAAAGCAGGGCAGTAGCTGCTGATAGGATAAGTATGTTCTTCGTTTTCATAGTGTCTATTTTTAGGGTATAGGTGATAGGAGGTGTAAACTGCTAGCGAGTAGGCTTAGCCGCCTCGTCAAAAGTCGTTGCAACAACCAAGTTATCCATGATCATTGCGGAGTGCCCCACAGAGCTTCTCCGACCATAGAATAAATTGAGCTCATTGGCTTGGATCTTCCCATAAATGTATTCGCTGGGCGCGTCCCGATCGCTCTGAGGATCAAACCAAGTTTTACAGATAAAATCATGACCCGATTTCGTAACCTCCATCACCATACGGGCAGGATTGCGATAAAGAGACTTAGAGCTCGTCTTGGTTTGTTCTGCTGACTCCCGGACCCGAAGAGCCACGGCTGGCTGATAGTCGATAGCGCCGAATACCGCTCCGATTGCGTTGTCATCGTCAAATCCATTGGTAGCCGCGACCCAGAAGAAGTTCGCTGAGCTCACAGAGAAATCCACGTCCAAGCCAATGTATACCGTTTTATGGCCCCCCTCAAACGCATGCGATATGGCTGCATCAGGAACATCTCTTCCTGAATGTAGCGCTTGTCCGTCGGCCACGCTAACAATTGTATACGAGTCACTCCCAGTCCAACCACGCTGTCCTTCGATCGCTTTACCGACGCGGTATGACTCGAAGTCATCTTTAAATAGAACTTCAGCTCGGGCGGTTGTTAAAACCGCAACTAACGCTACAATAAAAAGCAATGCTGTCTTGGTCATGGGGGCAAGGAATGAGGTTATTTGAAGAAAATTGGCCATTTGGCCATTCGCGGTGGGTAAATTCAAATTTTGGTATTAGCCTACTGCATTTAACGACACTTACCTTACCTTATTTAATCAAAGTCGCAAAACTATAGGCTTGTGGTTTCTGTATATACTTTTGTCTAAAACGATACCATAATTGTTCAGCATCAACCGATTTCATCTTTCCGGCGACTGAGCCAGCATTTCAAAAATAATCGGGTTCATCGCATTCGCCCAAATCTCATACCCCGGTGCGAGAGGATGAAGCGCATCAGGCGACATTTCTTTCGTGTAATATCCATTTTCGTCCAGCAATTGGTCGCCGATATCTAAATACTCCACGCGAGGGTTTTCTGCCATTTTGGCGATAATTTGGTTAACCTTGAGGATTTTTGCCCGCTCCGGAGCATCCGGCTTATAACCACGCGGGAACAAGCCCATCAACACGACTTGGCATGATGGGCATTCGCTAAGAACTTCGTTAACGATGGCCTCGACGCCTTCTGCAATTTGCTCAGCGCTGTCTCGGTGTATATTGTTAATCCCCGCGAGCACGACAGCAACTTTAGGGTTCACTTCAGCCAAACTGCCATTCTGCAGGCGCCACAGGATGTTCTCGGTCTTGTCACCGCTGATTCCCATATTGAAGACGCCCATTTTGGCGTAATGTTTGTCCCAAACGGATTTTCCGCGGCTTCCGCTAGCCCAATTATACGTGATGGAGTCGCCAATGAATACGATTTCGGAGCCAGACTGTTTAAGCCGCTTCTCGATCGAATTATGCTGATCCAGCCAAGTATTGCGCATCTCCGGATTTGCCGCTGGGTTTGCAGTGGCATCTGCATATGCGATTGCGCTGACCGATAGCGCCAAAGCCAAGATAGACTGAGTCAATTTGAGTTTCATAAAATATTAAAAAGGAGAGTGACCAGGCCACACATACACTTTGAAGCTAGAGGTGTCGGTGCCCAAACATGTCGTTTTTGTTATCCGCAAGATCATCGTAATCGATGGCTTCGACATGACCGTCCACAAAACACATATTAGCTTTTCCACCGTGAAGCGGATTTGCTTCAGTTGATCTACCCCAATTACTACACTCAGGGCATACCATGCTAATCCACGAGGCCTGACGCGAGCGGGACCAAACATCGCCAATCAATACGATTTCTGCTGGTCGTGTTACTTGACTCAAGTAAACCGGATCGCCCATTGGGAGAACGACATGGCTACGATTTGTTCCGTAACCGGCGCCCCAGGATAATTCATCATCATCCAAGGACGGACATTGCCACACGCCGCCGCGCATATTGCCGTGTCGCTCAATTGCCCATCGCTCGGGTGGCGCATAACTTGCAAGCTTGTTCGGGTAATACCACTCGTTTCCAGCATCCTTTTCTTCATCCGTCGAATGCTCCGTTGGCAAGGCCCCAGTGTGGTCGCTCGTATACAATAGAAATGCCGATCCGAGCTGTCTTAAATTGCCAGCACACTCAGAAGCCTGAGCTGACTCACGCACATGCCCAACGACCGGTATCAATATCGCCGATAAAGTCGCAACTATAGCAATAACTGCGAGCAGTTCGACCAGAGTAAAACCCGACTGGCGGGAAGGCGACGCAACTGCTTGGTTTGTAGAAAACGGTAAAAGCATAGGAGGGGTATCCATGCATTGTATATTAGTTTCAGTCATTAACTGCGCACAACGGAGAAGAACCTCATTTTCCGCCTCAAAACTTGCATTATATGGTATGCCTTTTTGAACAGTTCTCGAACGAAGAACCCGAACTTACCAAACAAAATGGCCCCACTAGTCTAGTTAACGACCAGTGGAGCCATCACCTAAGCTAAATCATTCCATCCTAATGAATCCTCACATTTGAAAAATAGCCATTCGCTGCGCCATTAGCGTCATCGTCATTCAAAAACGTAAGGTAGCGAATAAAGCCTGTATAATGTTGCCCGATCGGAATCACATAGTGCTGATACCCACCCATACTATACGTTTCATAATTTCGAATCGCCCAATTCTGGACACCGAAAAGCTCAAAGGCCTGATTGGGAGCATGGCTGTTGTCGTCATCAAAGCCTATGCCCTGAATTTCTCCTTCTGAAGTGCTCATGTAATCGAATTCCAACACCGTATCACTCGTCACGGTGTAGTTGAGGCTAATCTTTTTCCAGGCGTTGCCGCTCAGGTGCAGCGTTGCCCCAGCGTCTTGGATTGAGTGCGAACCAAAATCCTGACCATTGCCATAGGCCGTCACATTGAATTCGTTGAAATTGACCCGGACGTCGCCTGCGCGCTCCAATACCCAATGGCTACTCGCATCACTGGCGTCAATGACATCACACTCCGCGTAACCGTACTCACCGCTTACATGCATTCTGGAGGTAGATGCCCAGCGATTTCTAATCCGAGTATAAAAGCCATCGTAGTCTTCAAAGTCCCAATGGGAAGTCCACGCCCCACTCTGAATAGACGTGCTTTCTACGTAATCCAGAGGCGTTCCCCGGTAGCGACTTTCCAAGTTCCAAGTGCGACTACTCACCCGGTTCACTACGCGAAAAAAACCATCGTGATCCACGAGCTTCCAGTGCGAAGATAAATCGTCAGCACTGGCATTTCCATACCGAGTAATTTCGATATCATTGTAGTAATCCAGAAACAGATATTCACCCAATGATCGATTCCATATACGATAGTATTCCCCTGCGGGCGGAAGCCCATCGTACGGCGAAAATTGAAAATTCGGGGTATTGGGCCCGACTTCAATCCTGGAGGACGAGCCAGTGACGACTGAGCCATTAATGCTAATATCCTCAAACGAAACATTAGCAGCCTCATACGCATCACTCCAACCCGATGTGAGCATATACAACCCACCATGTTCGCCGAAACACGTAATGTTCTTAAATGCGACGTCATTGACATGCCCCGGCTGACGCACCGTCATCCAGTGATTAATCGTTGGTCGCACTAGAATGAGCGGGCTTTCGCTCGCAGCATTCGCAACGACTCGAATATCCTCAAACCGCACATTGGGACCAACAGTTCCGTTCTCACCAGGTTCAATCAAGAACGCCGGATTCATATCGTCATAGTGAATGATGTCGCAGTCCGTCACTGAAACATCACGGATATTATTGACGCGAGTCTCATGCCCCAAGAGGAAAATCCGGGCACGATCTCCCCAGAAAATACAATCGCTGATCGCAATATTATCTAGATTCGCCCGAAGATCACTCATTCCTTTGAACGCAATGCAGTCATCGTCAGTGCGAATGAAACAATTTTCGATCGTCTGATTCACCGTACCATTGATCATATCAATGCCATCATCATTGGCCATATGGCCATTGCAGATCTTCAGATTGGAGATCTGCAGCCCATCACTATTCCAAGTAACAACTGTCCATCCCCAGGAAAAGCGCACAGTGACGCCTTCAACCATACAATCCAAGGCTCCATTTATATGCACTGGATAAGTCGTTGGGCCGCCCCATTTCGGATAGCAGGAACCGTCCAGAATTCCCCGCCCGCGTATACTGGCATTTTCGCAGCCAAACATCGTAACGCCAGCCTGCACAAAAGCGCCCCCTGCCAAGTAGAGTGTCTGGTTATCGCTTAAATCAATTCGACCAACTTCAGCATACATTCCCGGGCCAAAGTAGAGCACGTCAGGATCGTTGGGATGTGGCGGCGCCAAGTCAGGTGGATTAGCAAATACATGCAATGCATGATTACTATCTTCTCCATCTGGAAGCACCGTAACCTGAGCTGGATCACTGACGGTGAAACTGATAGTGTTGCCACTCACAACTGGGCTGATGCCTAAAGATGCCGGCAAGATAACGGGATTAGAAACGCCTGCGCTTGAAGTCACGGACACAACCACTGAATCCGAAAAATCAAACTGACAAAAACTATAGTCATACCCGTTATTCTCAGCGCCAGCGTATACATCCAGCAAAACGCCATCGACACTTACAGCATAGTCAGTCGACAGAGGAGCCCCGAGCGGGGCGGGATATGCTATCAGATCCTTGACCGTCAGCACCTCAGTCCAACCAGTTGCCGCATATCGATTTGCCCAACTATCAGGAGTTAAATAGGACAGCCACGAGTACTGCTGCCCCACGGGCGCAGTCTCTGGGACAATGAAATCAAGGTCCAAACTACCCAAGCCAGCATTAACAACTGTATCCACGACATCCAGATAGACGCCATCAGATACCCGCCGCACAATCGTCCTGAGAATTGTTCCATCAACCGGCGCATCATAAGTCACCGTCATACCAACAGTTTGCCCGGCGAAGGCATCTTCAGGCCCATGGATAGCCACATCCACCACAGACAACTCTTCGGTCCAACCCGTAGATACATATCGGTTACTCCAGCTATCTGGAGTCAAGTAGGCGAGCCAATCATATGCCTCTCCATTAGCCGCAGCATTCGGCACGGTCCATTCCACCATCGACGTACCGCCCCCTGCAATAACAGCAGTGTCCGTGACTTTCATATAGGCGCCGTCTGAAACCCTTCGAACGATGGTTCTCAAAATGGTATTATCCACTGGCGAATCATAATGAACAGTAGCAAGGACGGACTGCCCCGCACATGCGTTTTCAGGACCAGAAATGCGGACTTCCGCAGCGATACAACTCGAAGCTACACATAGCAACAGGAGCGAGTAAGATACGACAACAAGTCGTTTCAACATTGTATTCATTGATACTAATACTGGGGTTAGGGTAATCTTACAGTTAGAACGAGTAACTAACTGCGAAATAGTTAATCTCATCCACAATCGCCCGATTAAACATGGACAACACAGATCCTTCCAACAGTGCACGGGAGCGCCAAATGGCAGAGGAAATTCCGATCTGAACACTTAAGACATCCAAGACCTTCACAGCCAATAAGACACATCCACAGTGAGACTTTCAGAGAAATGCAGGGTAATACAAATTTTCGGCGGGCAACGAGACTGCCTACGTTCCCTCCCAAGACAATGCGATACGAGCATGAACAATGGGTAAATATGGATAAACTTTTGCCCAATTTGGTAGCTCCACCGACAATACCAGATAATGCAAAACATTCACCAGAGGCTGTCGCTAACCGCGCTTTTCGAATCGTCTTTTTAGCTGATAATAGTATACCTTAATTCCCCCTCTATTTACTCCGAGACATAAAACATCTCGTCGCACCCAGATTAAAACATGCATCATCCCCAAAGCCCCAAGCATCAACGCACTGAGCATAACGGGTTTGCTCTGGTTATCGCGATCTCGTTGATGGCCTTTATCCTGTTGCTCTTGATCAGCCTATCCTCCCTGTTGCAGGTAGAGATCAAAGTCAGCGCCACCTCAGCCCAGTTTCAAGCCGCACGACAAAACGCACTGTTTGGCTTGTCTGTAGCCATGGGCGAACTTCAAAAAACACTCGGCCCTGATCGCCGTATTTCGACAACCGCATCCATACTAGAAGGAACCGAAAACGAGCTCAGTTTGGGAGCCAATATCGCCAACCCTTATCTGGTCGGCGTTTGGGAAACGGCACAATGGAACCCGGGCGACGCCATTGATTACTCCACTCAAAAGCAGAATAATTTCGTTCAATGGCTAGTCTCCTACCCAAGCGAACATGCCGACGATCTCGAGCAAATCAGCTTTGCGGCAAACACAATTGCCGGTGATAAAATCGCCCTGGTTGGAGAGGGCTCTCTCGGCCAAACGGCGGCCAGCGTCCCCACAAACATCATTCAGGCGCCGATAGTCTCCATCGGCGACACAGACAACGACCAGTATGCATGGGCAATTATGGATGAAGGCGTGAAGGCTACCGTAAGTTTGCCTTCTGAAATTAATTCATCGAACTGGGGATCCGAAGAAGCGCAATCGCTGGCGCTCTATGGCTCCCCCTCGGCAAGCGGCATCCCCAGTTTGTCTACGCTAAGCGAATTCACTTCAACGTTCTCAGCAAATAAGCAGATCAATATATTAAGCCATGACAGCGGAACTCTGGCCTTTGAAACAGCAGGCGGTAATCCAGAAAACTATCAGGCCCTCTTTCACGATCTGACGCCTCTATCCGCAGGCGTCATTAGCGATCCGGTGCATGGAGGACTCAAGAAGGATCTTTCACTTCTCTCCGAGTACGACGACCTTTCTAACTCCGACTTTAGCCCACGCTATCTTTACAGCTCTGGCAGCAACGCCAGCTATGAATCTGAGCCAACCTGGACGCAAATTCTGAGCTACCTTTCCAGCTACCGCTCAACCAATCTAACACTAGCTGGCGATGACATTCCACGATTGGTGAGCTCAACCTCGGATTGGCCCTTGGACAGCAATGACATGCTGGCGCCACGCACCAACCATTCGCCAACGCCAGCAATCGCACGTATTCAAATGGTGTTCTCTCTCGTGGCGTTACGGATACCCGGCAACCGTGCAGATGACAGCAAAAAGATCTCCAATGAAACCTACGTGAACAGCCAGATGCTCTACCTGATCGCATCGCCGGTCGTGACCATTTATAATCCCTACAACGTGCCCCTTAAAACCGAAAGCCTGTATTTATCACTCAGCGGCGTCCCAGTTGGCTTTCTGTTCAAACGCGCAGACCATAGTAATTACAGCAATCTCGTCCCGCTCACGAATCGTCCAGTTCCCTTCGATGCACTGCTCACATCTCCCAACAACGAGCCACGCATAAAAACAGAAGGCGTCGAATATATCATTTCTCTCTCGGCCAGTGACGACTCCAACGATGACTTCACCCTCGCCCCCGGTGAATCTGTAGTCATTTCTCCCTTTGCCGATGACTCAAGCACCGCATTAGCCAATCTATCGAATTGGCTGGCGAATAAACAGAGTGACACCAACGTGATGAAGGGACAACCCGGCTACATCGAAGGCGCAGGCTTAGTCTATGATTACTTGAATCCATCACGTAACAATCCACGCGCCAATTACGACTACACAAACGAAACCGGCACCTTGACGCTCATTGACGGTGAAACCACCATGGAGAATGCGCTATCAAATTTAGGTTCAATGAGCTACGACGCCATCTTGATCAAGGACAACGACGAAATGGCGGTAGAGATCGATTTCGTCACACCGCACTACCCGGAATCAGGCGCAGAAAAGCCGTTCAAGATCGAACTGTTTGACAAGCATCCGTTCGCCGACTCCAACGCAAGCGCCAATCGATTGGGCAGCTACAGCTTTGTCTATGACAGCATCAATGACCTGAAAACAGCCGCCGAAAACTTCACCAGCGACAGCTTCCCCATTACAAAATATTTAATCCCCGGGAGTAACCTCATTCTCCACAGCGGAACCCTACACGACTATTCGGTAGATCAACTTGCCTCGACTCCTCTTGTCGTCTTGGATGTCTTCGCCCAGACGACCTTATCCAACACGAATCCCTCCCTTCCCTGGTCATTTAGCAACCCAACCACACTCGCAGGCGTCAACCAACTGGACGAAGCGTCAACCTTCAATCAGTCCTATCAAGTCACATTGCGGGAAGCGAGCATCCCGTCCGTTGAAATTGATTCCGAAAACCACGGGTTTTCCTTTACCGGAATCTCTAGTCTTGAAGGGACCAAATTTGCGACACACTTTGAGCAGCCATTACAGCCACTCCAGTCACTAGCCAGCCTACAACACGCGAACCTCGCATCCAGCGGATACCTACCCAAAGTTGACTACGTAGTCGGCAATTCTTTTGCGAACCCACTAGTTTCCTTGGGAAGCGTTGCAGAGCATTCAACGGCGCTCGGCTATGACTTGCTGGACCATGCTTATCTCGCGAATTATTTTCTCTGGGACTCCTATTACCTCTCAACCATTGCAACCTATCAGAGCGTTTTCAATGCAAGTGGGCCGACACTGTCCGAAGCTGTGGATAATTATTTGTCGGGTGAGGCTCTGTTAAATCCCAACCTTCAGCTCAACCTCCAAGATTATGATGAAGACGCCATACGCGAAAGCATACTTTTAGGCAGTAACACACTCCAGCCGGACGCCTATCGTAAAGTTGCAGCTTTCCAATTTCAAAACGGAGCCTTCAACATCAACTCGACCTCATCCAAAGCCTGGAAGGCAATTTTAACCTCAGCCTCCCAGCAGGCCATTGATGCACCACCACTGATCACTGAAGTCAGCAATGATGACTATGACCTGACTCTGAATGCAGCCAATGGCAATACCTTCTCTCGCTTTCGCGCCACCAACCATGACTCACCGTTCGATGTAGATGCCTCCAACAACAGCGCCACCATTACCAGATCTTCCCCAGCCGCTCATGCCGCATGGCAAGGCTACCGCGATTTAACCGATGCCCAAATTGACGCATTAGCCGACAACATCGTCAACGAAGTCAAACGACGCGGCCCCTTTCTTTCTTTGTCAGAATTCATCAACCGTCGACTGGGCTCTAACACAAGCGATGAACGCAACATGATGGGGGCAATTGACGCCGCCATTGCCCAAACTGATATCAATGATCGCATAAGCCAAGACATGGGCATCGATGTGAACATCGCCTCCCTCGGCCTCCCCAATGCAGCCTATGAAACCGCAAATACGGCGACAGGCATTCCAGGCTTCCTAACACAAGTCGACATTCTGCAACAGATAGGCCCCAGGCTTGCCGCTCGATCCGACACCTTCCGCATTCGTGCGTATGGCCAAACAACCAATCCCATTACAGATGAAACTTTTCATGCCTACTGCGAAGCGGTTGTTCAACGCACGCCGGAATACATTGATTCATCACTCGAACCGTGGGACATCCCTGCTTCCGAGGAGATGGGACGGCGTTTTGAAATCATTAGCCTGCGTTGGCTGACGGACGATGAAATCTGATCCCATGCACCTCAATCCAGTCAAACAAATGGCGATAACTCAGATAGCCTTCAGAGCAAAAATTGCGCTCTTCATTTTCGGCTCATTGTTCACCTACGCTCAGAACATGCGCGCCGACATCAAGTCCAGCGGCAATACCTGGCAGGAAAATGAATTTGCTGCAACCGTAATGGCTGTTGCGCTAATTCCGGGCACAGAGGAACTCTATCTACTCAACCCAGAGCAACAACCAATCGGCAAAGTTCGCATACGCCCATTACTATACGGACGTCCCTTTCCATGCACGAGCTTCGATGGACGCATCTACTTAGGGATCGAGGATGGCGTTAATGCCGAAGGCCAAAAAAAATATAAGACTGTAGCCAGCGCAACGACACCACAGGGCATACGGCAAGCCGCAATCATCTTGGCCCCACAGAACATTCTAACCGGCAGTAACGCCAGCAACGACCATTACAGCACTCGCGTCATCGATAATAGCCTTCAGGCTTTTCCTCTTTCCAGCACCTTGGTCATCAACTTATTGCCCACACAGATGGTTCTGAAAATAGGTGAAGAAAAGCGAAGTGTCGCCACCCATGCAGCCGTCTTGATCGACGAAATCGGCTCTTTGGATGATTTCAATATGGCCGATGTTAGCTTCTTTTACCAAACCGCCGACAAGTGGAATATTTTGAAGCAATCCAAAATTCGCTACCTGCCAAACATACGCTACACCGCAGTCGCTTATTTCGACATGCAGGTGCAAAAACCAACGATAGTATTCGTTCGTGACGGAGGGAAGATGAGATTGCCATTAGCGTTACAGGAAAAGCAGCAATGACTTTCTTTTCGAAAGTGAATGGGGTCTCCCAACTCTACTTTACGCATGCATGAGTAGAGCACTTCCATAAATACAGTGGGTTCTACTAGTTATTCCTTATAAAGATCAATCCACTGTTGGAAAGGGCTCATCCGGGTGAAGGCGCACCCAAAGTTTCTCTAAATTGACGCCCTCGTCATCACTTACACTTTGAAAAAACAAGGAACGATATCGTCGATCATTCGGAGGCTCCCGCTCAGTTGCCTGTAGAAATTCCACAACCGACATACTACGGTCCAATGCTCGCGTTCGATCACGCTGGTCTTGACGATCATGATGCCAATATGCAGGCGCACCCTGGTGAGAGCGCTTTAAAAATTCCATCATGTGTTCGGAAAAATCCTCGTAGTTTAACTCGCCAGTAACCACCAATCTGAATTTCCCCATCCACTCAGTACGCAGGCCGGCTCGCACATAAAATGGATTGAAGCTTAGCTCACTGGGATAGCCCTCTGTGATCGGCTTAAAATCAACCATCGACTCCACCGTCTCAGCGCCGATCGTAGCAGGCAGCCAAGCGGATCGCCTATTGAACTCCTCATTAACCGGTTGCGACGAAAGGAAGCGGAGAAAATCCAACGCCCAATTTAAGTTATGCGATTGCTTATTGATCGATAGAGGAACGCCTGCCTTAAAATCGGCTTCCGACGGTCGGTAATTTAGCATGTCGCCCCAACGCTCATCAGGCGCAGGCATGGGAGTCGGCACAATGGCAATTTCAAATCGGCGTTCCTCGCCTTCACCGATTTTGACTCCCTTAAAAACGCCAGCGGCATCCCAACCACCCGAGGAAAAAATAGCAGCATCGCCGGAAACAAAACGTCGCTGCACCTGCTCACGATCAAGCCCCAAATAGCCAGCGGGGTAGAAGGAGCAAAGCAACTGCGCAAGCTTGATGTACTCCACCATCCGCACATCATCGAAGCTCCATGCCCCACGAGATAAGCCATCCACCGCCTCCAATCCACTGATGCCGGGCTGACCATCTTTTTCCAATTCATCGCCAAAAAGGCGAAAAAAACCAGATTGATAGCGGAAAATCGGATCGCCTGCTCCATAATTGCCAACTGACAGTGGCGTCAGGTATTTCAAGCCTTCGGCTTTCGCCATTTCTTGAATGGCGAAACAGAAAACGATAAGTTGGCCGAGCGTTTGAGGCGGCTCGTCATCTTCAGCTAGCCATATGCGAAAGCGCTCATTATCAGGCAAGTAACCATGGACATCCTCACCTTCAGTACGCAACCAGCAACCCTGCAGCCACAACGGTTGGGGATTTTGCGCCAACGCTCTACGGAGAAACTCTTTACCTTGCTTAACCAGCGACAGGTTATAAAATAAGCGCAAGCCGCCAAAGCCGCTAACCGGCACGGAGTAGTAGTCATTTAGCTCCTGCTTCCAGCCACGCTCCATACCGTCAATGAAAGTGTCCTTCCATGGCGCAGTGGCCAAAAACTCTCGCAGTTTCGGATCCATTTCCTCCGAGGTAAACTCAAGCGCATTATACGGGTTTGGCTCGGATGCATAGGTTCCCAATGAGGCATAGAAGCGGGCAATGGAATTCCCCTGAATCATGCTAGTGAAACCTGCTTCAGCGATATCTGGCGCAGTGCCGCTGATCAAGTGGACATTCATGAACTGGTTGTAAACTCGCGTTGGCATTGGCATTTGCACAACCTTGATGCCAGCCTCTTTTACGTGAGGCAGACGACAGTATTCATCCATAGCCCAATCAAGCGCCTCGCGATAGCCCGGCTCCAACTGCCAGTGGGCGATGCGAACGACCTTGCCCTCTTCCCCTTCCTGATTCTTCAGCTTATAGAGAAAGAAGCGCCCAGCGCTGAACACATAAGCTAAGAGCAGGATGCCAAGTGCAATCCGATTCCAGTTAAAGCCATCCTTGTTAGTATCTTCCTTGCTCATGCCATTAGCTCGCTCTTAAACAAGAACCTTATTGTTCGATGACTCGGTATTGCTCCTCCATTTTCTTATTCCACCACCAGAGTGGTTCCATCGCTGCATCTTCCCATTTCATCATAAGACTTCGATATTGATTGAGAATGGACACATCTGACTTTGCCAAGTCGACTTGCTCGTTAGGATCGGTTGCTAGATCGAAAACCGCCTCGTGCCCTTCCCAGTTGCTATACTTGATGTTTTCATGGATCATCCCTTTACGGCCATTCGCTCCCAGAATTCGCCAATACAAAGCATCATGCGGATTCCCTTCCAACTCCCCAGACAGGTAGGGCAATAGACTAACCCCCTCCAGCCGATTTTCAGGATTCGGTTTTCCACCAGCCAGACTGAGAAACGTCGGCAGTAGATCAAATGCTGAAGTCACTCCATCAAATTCCTGGCCGCCTTGAACATGCCTAGGCCAGTTCACAAACATTGGCACTCGGACTCCCCCTTCAAAGATCGTTCCTTTATGCCCACGTAGCGAGCCATTGTCAGATGCATTAGCGCGTCCAGGGCCACCGTTATCGTTCAAGAAGACAATGAAAGTATTTTCCAACTCTCCATGCTCCCGAATCACCTCCATGACTTTGCCGATATTTCTATCCATAGCATAAGTCATCGCGGCGTTAATTTTACGCTCCTCGCTTTCGTATTCTAGATAATCCAAAGCCTGAAGATCTTCTTCTTTAGCGTGCATCGGAGTATGCGGCGCAGTAAAAGAAAGAAACATGAAGAACGGGGATTCACTTTGCATCGCAAAGTGCTCTTCCAAATACTCTACCGCCTTGTCGCCAAACATATCCGTCACGTAAAGATCTTTCGGTTCCTCGACGACTTGACCGTTCTCTACGAGCGCCTTTCCGTAAGAGGGGCGCTCAATTTGAAAATAGCTGCGTGCTCCTTCCAGTATTCCAAAGAAATGATCAAAGCCACGATTATGCGGTTGGTAAGGATCAGGAATTCCCAAGTGCCATTTGCCAATCATATAGGCGCCATATCCTTTCTCTTTTAGGTACTCCGGCATGAGCTTCTCCGTCAGGGGCAACCCCAAGGGGTGAGGGTTCGGAAGATTGTTTTCGTGCCCGAAGTACTGCTGGTAACGACCAGTAAGCAATCCTGCACGTGAGGGGCTGCAGACTGGCCCCGTCACATACGCTCGAGTGAAGCGAACCCCGCCTTCCGCCAACTTGTCGAGGTTTGGCGTAAGATGCGTCTCACTCCCTTGAAAGCCAAAATCGTTGTATCCTGCATCATCTGAAAACAAGAGCAGGATGTTAGGCTGTTTCGCCATCAAATGACTGGCGGACACCACTAGTAAAAGAGCGAGAGCTAAGGTAAATAAACGCATTGCTGTTAGATTAGATATGACGTGATTCAGATTGCTTAAGATTTATGACATAGGGTTTCCGCCATCCCGCCTAAGGGAGCTTATTGTTTTCCACTGTGGTTGACCAATTTACGCCAGTAGGAATTTCCAACGCATCGGCGGTAGATAATCCTGATTCGAGCAAGTCATTATCGCTAACAACCGCTCCATAAGTATTTCGAAGATAGATTCCCCGGTTAGTCATTCCGGGTAAAAGTGCGGGGCTACGAACCGTGCTTATAACATTTCCAGCCACATGACTGGTTGCAGCGTTCCCCAGAAGAATTGCGTCATTCTCCCAGCATTCGATCAAATTATCCCGAATAGTAATTTTCTCATTGGGCATGTATTCTGAAATTAAGCGCCCCCACATATCAGTTGGATCAGGCTTCCAGAATTCCAAATGAATACCCGCCATATCGCGCGCTGTCTGATCATAACCACCGTCACTCAAGGTATTATCCGCGATCAGAATGTTATAGTTGTATGGACCATTCCTCCAGTAATTCGCCTCGTTTACCATAACAATTGCAGATGAAGAAACCGCCTGAAAGTGGTTCCCCACGATTGCGCCGTTAGCAGATCTAACAGCGCAGCCGTAGCGTCTGATTGCAGCAAAGCGATTGTTCCGAACCATGAAGGACGCGTTACGCTCGGTGATGCTGAAAAGTTGATCGTTAAGATGCTTTTCGTCATCGCTGGTATAGCTCGTCTCCAACGCTCCGGACAGCGCAGGGCTGAATTCCAATTCATAATACTCCACTGTGCCGGTAACAGGATACCTCGAGGGCTCAGCAGTCAGCGTATACACGGTGCTTTCGACTTCACCATCCAATGAGGAAAAAATGCGAAATCGGTCCCCATCCGACAAATACATGTTGTCGGGCCATATCCTGATGCTCGTCGAGGATAGCACCTCTTTGGCGATAAGACCTTTGCTATACAAAGCAACTGCGTCATCTCCGATTGCTTCAAAGTCGCAACCTTCAATCCACGGTCCAATGGAGCCAGCAAAGCAATGTACGCCGTCTGCATTGCCCCCCATCCAGCGTCCAGACTTCGGCGCAAGCACACAATTCAGCACTTTGCCCCCCGGGGATTCATGGAACTGAAAGTGTCCCGCTGGCGCTGCATATACCGTGAGACCTTCAAAGGCTACGTCACTCGATCGGTAAGCGGATGAAATCGAGCCCACAGGCGAAGCGTCTGAGCTCGTGCGCGCAAACACAACCAGTCGATCTCCTACCGCCAATTGCGCAACCGCCTCACTATAGCTTGGGTACGTAACCGTGACCTGATACAGCCCTTCCCCCAGCGGCATTACAGAATTCTTGTCCAGCGACCATACAATATTCGTATCCGGCTTCAATCTCCCTTGAACCGCCTCGACTCTGTTCTGCCAATCGGGATCGAGCACACAGGCAAAACTCCAGTGTTCGTTCAGGATATCACTGTCCAAGTCAGGATAACCACTAGCCTGGTTCAAAGTCAGAATGGTATTGCTACCCGACGGCGAAATGCTCGTCACAGCGCCAACAAACTGCGGCACGGGATCGTAATCCAACGTAAATCCGCGAATCGTGATGCGCTCGCTGTTCGTGATTTTGACGAAGCCTGGAATAACGTGCCCACCAGAAACGGGTGCAGGTTGAATCGTAATGACCGCCCCCTGACCTTCGAGAATAACATCCTCTTTATTGGTAATCCAAACAGGATACACGTCAGCAGCGGAAGTAGGTGCGTAGACATAGTTTCCAGCCGAAAAGACTATCTTGATTGGCCCTGTTGCATTCGAAATTAGATTGTTGACGGTAGTCGCCCAGTTTCCACTCGGAGAGACGACTTGCGTGTTCGCTGGCTCCCCCAGTAGATAGCGAAAAATAGCAGACCATGGGCCGCTTTCCCCATCTTCCCCAAGCGCACGCACCCGCCAAAAACGCGCCGACGGATACAACGCCGACAACGGAACATAGCGAGTCAGTTCGACAATATCCTGATCCACGACAAGGCCAAATGTTTCACTATTCGAAATCTGAATTTCGTAACGTGAAGATCCAGTCACTGACGACCACGTAAAAGCGCGAAACCGTTCATAACCCACAGTATCGTCCGCCGGACTGATCAGCGTTGGCGCCGACAACGCTGGCACGCCAACGGTGTAACTCAGGTATGGCGCCGAGCCTGAATCATCGGAGTAAAAGTAGACGCCCGGGTCGCTCGTCTCACCCGTTGAGGTAATGATGAACGTAGCAAGGTTTCCGTCTGCGGCAGCTTGCTGCGTTCCATAATAATCGCCGAGTTTACCAACCGCCCAGTTCAGGTAGTTGTCAAACTCACCACTAATAGTGAGCTGTTGACTCGCTCCGATGGAGCTCGTGTCCACAGTAAATGAACCAAGCAACACCGTTCCATCGGGATTCAGCCCCGACGCGCTAACAGTGTCATTCAAAGGAGCATTATCCCAGGTAATGGTGGATTCACTCCATGCCGCATCGTCACTGACTACGCCATAAATGTTAAAAGTCACGTCTCCTGCTGCGGGCCCAATCAGTGGGCTCGAATAGAAGGTCAGTGTCAACGATGCAGCGGAAAACCAAGTCTGCGACGTCGTGAGCCCTGTAAGATCAACCTCCAGGTATGCCTTACGATTATATGATGTGCCGCGAGCTGCGACTGCCAAGGCGGAAGCATTCCCAAAGTTCGTATTCGCGTCGACACCATCTTTTACATATGAAGCGTTGGTGATAGACAGGGTGTCCGCATGACACTGTGCAGCAACGCCAAGAAGGAGAAAAGCCAGCCTCGCCAGCCATATAATTGGGGTAGTTGGGGTATTGTTCATAAGAGATACTTGTAGCGGGTTCCTACTTACTGTAACCAGAGCGGTGGAGCGCCAGCTTCGCCCCAAGCTCTTCGGCACTGCCATTCGAAAGCCGAAATAGCCTTCTGATCGAGCTCGGTGGAAGGATATCTTCGCAACGCTTCCAAATGCGTTTCAACAATTGGCGCGTAATTTTCTGCATCATCGGGATCCATAAGCAAATTGTCATGCTCACCGGGGTCGACAGCGTGATCGTAGAGCTCCATGCTGCCATCGCCGTAACGGATCAGCCGCCAACGCTCGCTACGCACGGCATGCGAGTTCCAATACCATGTGGAGATGATCATTTCGCGTTCCAGCGTCATCGAAGGATTGGCTAAAAGCGGGGAGAGATCGACTCCATCAAGATCTAGGACTTCAGGCAGATCACACAGCGCCATGAGCGTCGGATAAATGTCGAGCAGACAAACGGGAACTTCGCTCATCGTTCCAGGTTTAGTTACCCCCGGGACCCTCCAAATGAGCGGCACTCGAGTCGACTCTTCCCAAAGAGCCTGCTTGTGCCAATGCATTTTCTCACCGAGATGCCAACCGTGATCAGAATATAAAACGATGATCGTTGTATCGATCAGCTTTTTCTCCGGCACACGTGGGTCAGGCGTCTTTTCCAAGGTATCCAGCAAACGTCCCACAGCGTGGTCCGCGTATGTAATGCACGCAAGATAGGCCCGAATAATTTTCTTCCAATAGTCGTAGTCGATGACTTCACCAACGCTCCAGTCAATTTCTATAAAGCGCCGCATGTCGTCGAATGTAGGCGCATGCCCATAGGCAAAAAACTTGCCCATCACTGGCACATCGCTCATCTCGTCTTCTGGAATTTCAGGTATCGAAATCTCAGAAAGGTCATACAGTTCGAAAAATTCCTTTGGCGCAACTAATGGCACGTGCGGCGCCGCCAATCCACAAGCGAGCATGAAGGGCTCATTGCCGTGATGTGCCTGTATACGACTAACCGCCCAATCCGTGTTCGCTTCGTCGCTGAGTTTTCCTTTGGGGAAAACATTCAACCCGAAAGCGTCTTTACGGTCGAAGTCTTCCGGCGTAACTTCATGATACCAGATCGCTGCAGTCATTGGACGCCCAAAACCGGCCTTGATGATTGAGCCATCTGCCTTTTGAAATGGAAAAACCGGGCCAAAGGTATGCAGCATTCCCCAATCAGTCCAAAGACGTTCCTTGGGCACGGTCGCGTTATCACAATAGTCCTCATGGAAAATCTTTCCAGTGCCGTAGGTAGCGTAACCACCTTCCTTAAAAGTTCCAGGTAGATACTGCCCCAAGCCGCCCTCGATTTTGCGACTCAATCGGACAATCTCAGCATTATTGATAAATCCAATATTAGCTGGATGTCTGCCGGTCAGCATACTGTTTCGAGAAGGAATGCACGAAGCCATATTCGAGTGCGCGTTCTCGAAGCACATCCCCATACTGGCGAGTCGCTGTATATTGGGGGTAATCGAAGCTTGGTAACCGCCAAGCGGCTCAACCCAATCGTTCAAATCGTCAATCGCGATGAGCAGAACATTTGGCCGAATCGCAGGATCGGAAGCCTTGGCCATAGACGGCATGAAAACCAGCAATATCGATGCCGCCAGATAGTGTGACAACGGCCTAATCATAAATCATCATTGCGTGGTTAAATGCCCAAAGCGGTAATACGAGCTAACCTTCAGTTACCCCAGATTTCTATTTCGTCGAGCGCGCCCTCCTCACCAGACCAAATGGATTCGATTTGGACAAAGCGTCCCTCCGCAAAAAACAAGCCAGTCACATATTCACGAGCTGGTTGCTCAGGACGCAGAACGGCTACCTCGGTGAACTCAGCGCCATCAGCGCTAACTGCGATACGAATCAATTCCGGATAAACCGTGCCTGGGCCACGCACGATATTTACCCGTCGAATCTCACGCTCGGCCTTGAGGTCGAACACGATTGAAACTTCATCCGTACGGTATCGGACGTGATGCTTCAGATTCCCCCACCAATAGGGATAGCTCTCGCGCGTCCCGGTCGGGCTCGCAAAGCTATTCAGTAGAGCCTGCCCCGCATTGCTGCCAAAGCCGCTTTTTTCCGGGTCGGCGATATCGACGCTCTCTGGCGTTAGATAGCGATAGTCGGCTTGAACATCGGTCCGATAAGGATAGTTCGACGGGTAACTTTGATTACCGGAAAGCAAATGTAGAACCTTTGACGGATCTGGCGCACTTTCCGAATGGATAGTGGCTACCGCACATCGTTTTCCCTGGTCACACCAAGTCGCAACGACCGGATAGAGCCAACCAGGACGCATTCGGACGTGCTCAGCATCAGGCGTTACGATAAAAGTGAAACTGGCGCTTTCTCCTACGCTCAATGCCGATGTCGTTACATTAGTCTGCTCAACAGTCCAGCCAGCCGGAACCTCCAAGCGTAGCTCCCCTTCTTGCAGCTTATCGGAAGTTGTGTTGAAAAGTTGAACGTCGACCGTAATAGCCATGCCTGGTTTGGCCAGAACGGTCTGACTGTCCTTACTCGAAGCGCCAGGGCCACTAGCCGCAATACCGAGCAGCGGTGGATGATCTGTAAGCAAATAGAGCACGCCAGCAGATGTAACTTCGGGCAGCTCGACCTCATAACGCCCATCGGAAACTGCGTGCACCGCCACCGGCTCCAGCTGACTATTCTCAGCAGAACCCCATAGCACTGCTCCCCACTCACCACTAGGTAGCGGCAAGTTGAGACGTGATGGCGCAATGATTTCCGGCTCACTCAAACCTCGGTTTGCGACAACAACCGCATAGTTGCCTTGTCCGTCGGTGTAGGGCTGTTCAACACGAAGTTTGTGTCGATCCTCGATTGTATGGCCCTCTACCTGATAAGCAGGCTCGACGCCACAACTCGTCAATAAATATGTCAACCACTTGCCGATAACAAACTCGCCGGAAAAGGAAAGATACTCCTCACGATCCGCCGTAGGACCATCAGGCGCCAACATGCCTTCACGCGCCTTTGCAGGCTTTTCCGACATCAGCGAACCAAGCTTAAAAGGAAAATAGAGAACGCCACCTTCGCCATAAGCCCTATGCCAAACGAGCGCTTCAGCAGCTTCATTTGCGCCCAGCACACTGGCGTTGTCAGGCGGCGAAGCCTCGACCCTACCGCTGGCATCGAGTGTCATGTGGTCGTGGTCGAAACTAATTTTACCATTAACTGCGCTCGGCTCCGGCACAAAGCCCAGCACATCCTTGAGCCCATCCTCCCGAAGGTGACGCGCTCCGTAACGTCCCACCAAAGTGTCCGTAACCAGCAGACCGCCACTTTCCGTAAAACCAGTGACTGCCTCACATTCGCTCGTGCTCAGGTGATCGGCTCCGATCAGGAGCAGCGCGTCGTATTGCTTGAGCCATTTAGGAGTCAGTTTAGTGTAGGGGATGACATCAACCCAATAGCCATTTTCGCGCAACCAGCGGTAAATCATCCAACGATGGTTTTCCGGGTAATTCCATTTTCCAGCCGCGCGTCTGCTGGAAGATGCTGCGCTGAGTAGAATATCGCGACGAGGCACGAGTATCGCAACTTTTGGCACGGCAGTCGGAATGCTTTCGGTCCAGAACGCTTCCGTTCGATGAAGCATGTTCGCCCAACGCGCAGCTTGATAAAGCTTTTCTTTGGGTGAGCCGCTTACGGTATCGAGAAAGCTCCAGCGATGCCAGTCACCCTTCGCCCCGGGGAAGCCCATGGTAAAATAATTGACCGCCTTTAAACCGTTACCCAGCGCACGATAAAATGTAGAAAGAAATTGGCTACCATCCTCACCATGGCTGTTGGCTTCAGGCAGGAAAACCCCAAAGTTCGGCGCGCCATCTTCAGGCCGTATGCAATTGTAAAGATAGTCGAGCTCATAGGCGTGCTTATCGCCGCTGCCATACATATCAGCCCCGTAATAGCCGCCACTGTAGGGACGAATCAAATCGGCGAACAACGCCTGATCGAATGTGCGCTCACGGTTGGCCTCGGGCATCTCGATGGTCTGCTGAGTCGTCTTGTTGACGACACCACGTTTTTGTGGATCGGCCTCATACATCG
Organism: Cerasicoccus frondis; assembly: GCA_031296915.1. GTDB lineage: Bacteria > Verrucomicrobiota > Verrucomicrobiia > Opitutales > Cerasicoccaceae > Cerasicoccus > Cerasicoccus frondis. The sequence goes on from JAVDPC010000002.1 coordinate 280,747, forward strand.
CCTGTGTGAGCTTAGCCTGAAAACGAACCATGCTTTCGCTCTGAAACTCCCACCAATCGAGAGTGAGGCCAGGGTTTGTGGCGTAAGTCTTCCGAGTTGGCGGTTGCTGCGCAGACACATCGGCGAAATTGGTGAAGTCGGCCCCCCAAGCTTGATTGAGCTTCGTAATGTCCCCGCCATATGCCTGCTCCAACCAAACGATGAATTCCGCCCGGGCCGCCTCCGAGTAGTCAGGATAGCCCTCCCACTCATTGGCGAGTCCCCAGAGGGCGGTTTGCTTACCCATAGGAGAACCGATGCGGACCTTGACGTGCTCGCTGACCTCATCGAGCAAATAAGCACGGGTAGCAGGATCGAAAATATTAGCTGCCTCGGGACGTCCGCCATAGGGCTTGCCCTCTGGATCGACTGCCGGCGCCAATCGTCCATATCTGCTATCGATGTGGTACTGCCCATTCTTAGCGCGTGCGGCAAAAATGAAGCCCAGCATTTCTGCTCCCCGCGCACGGCTGTAATAAGCCATGCCAGGCTCGGGAATTTCATCTGGCGGCGGGAAGACGCCCTCAAAGAGAAAACTGCTGTTCCGCGATAATTCATCGCGAAGATTGAACCCGGTTTGAATGGCGCGCTCAGGATCACCAAGCAGAAAACCCATGGGGTACCAACCTTTCGAGGGAGGGAATTGGTCCAGCTCCAAAGTGTAGGCGGCAGTCTCGCTCGTCGTAGTTGAAACTGTTTCTTTAGAATTAGAACCTGAGAGCGAAGACTCTCCACGACCAGTGAGACAAACGCTCAGCAGCAATCCTACTGCAAACGGTTTTAACGCTGAGTTAGGAAAAGACGGTGTGGGTGCAGAATGCATTTCAATCAATGTAAGCTAGGTGTGTGTTTACGAAAATGCCGATCAAAGGCCTGTAGTTATCCAAACCAACAGTAAGCGAGCCACTATTGCATAAGCGTCGCGATCAATGGTCGGCCTCTAGAATGGCGCTTATATAAAATAATCTACGCGTCCAAAAGCTACTGAGTGGAGCCATGTCCGCATATCCAAGATCACAGAGCGCCACCGTTCCAAAACGTATCGCTCGCAGTGGCGGGAACATCTTCCGGCAACAGCAATTCGACATTGCCAGTTAAGTACACGATGCTGACTTTGCCATCGTTGCGGGGATTCACTTGTGGTGGCCTAAATTCGCTGGAAGTCATCACATCGCCCAAAAGCGCAACTGCGGCGGGGTTCGGCAAGTACTGGTAACGGCGATCTGCATGATTAATTTCTAGGATGACATTCATGCCATAGCTCCGCGCTCCCGCATTCGTGTCATCCACGAAAGGAGAATGAAACAATGTGCCGTCCAAATCAGCAGGAGCCCAACCGGGCCATTGTCGATCTGGATAGATATACGCCCACATCTCTTGGACCCAGGGCGTTCTCGCCTTCGTCGGGTCTTCCTCATTTCTGCCTAAACCCACACTGAGATAAACGCCTTTGTGATCAATAACGTATAAATCGATGCTTTGGGCGATTTGGCGCATGTTAGACTGAGTTTCGACTATCTTTGACCGCGTAATGACATTACCGATTACGGGATACAAAATAGTGACCAGAATCGCGACGATTCCTAGCGCCGCCAGAATTTCCACGAGGGAAAAACCAGCACGGGCATGGTGCATCTTGTGGGGCATGGAAAGAATGGGGTAATATACGTTTTCGTTTAATTCGGTTTCAATTGATAACTTAACGTGGGCCTACGCTCAACGGGCTGACTGTTCGAGTAAAAGGTGACTCCGGCATCGTGTTGCGAACCAGAGCATGTGATAATGAAGCTAGCAACGCCATTGGATGCTCCTGTATGGTAGACATCACCAGTCTTGCCAGCAACCCAATTAAGATAAACGTCGAGGTTTTTCCCATCGAGGCTCACCAATTGTTCAGGCTCTACTGAGTTTGTGTTAATCGTGATGGCCCCCAACATAACTGTGCCTGTGGCGAGCACGTCCGTGGCGCTCGCATCATCATTTTCCGGAGCATTGCCCCAGTTGATATCGGCCACATCAAAGGCTTCCGGAGAAACGACGCCATAGACATTGAAGTTTACTTTGCCGCTCGGCTCACCCAATAGCGGCCGTGAGAACAGCATCAAGATTAGCTTGCTTTCGCTGAACTGCTGGCGCGTTGAAAGCAATTCGTTCACTTCAGCCTGCAGGTAGATCTTTCGAGAATTGTTTCCGCCCCGAGCCGCAACCTCCAAGGTGCCGCCCTTATCGTAATTTTTATCTGAATAGACGCCACTACGAATAAAGGTGGTTTTTGACAAAGGCAGAGTTTCGGCTAGCAAGGAAGTTGCCGCCAGCAGCATCGGCAAAGCAAACAAGGTTAAGGCCGAGCGAATTATCGATTTCGTTTTCATAGCTATCTCGTCCAAGCGCTGCCCCTTCAGGCGCCGAATAAACGTTTCTTTTTGGGAAATGCCTTTTTCAGAATGACGACCCGCAAGGGGACTTTACGCACATTCAACAGTAGACGGCTCACGGCGACCAAGGCGACGACGCAAAGCAAACAAGCCGATTCCACCCATGACCAAGAACGCAGTCGAAGCCGGCTCGGGTATCGCGGTGTAGTCAATTGTTAACATCGGCCGGTCCGCTGCAGTGCCAAAATTATCTGTCCTGAAGCGAAAGAGGTAACGGCTACTACCGGCCTCATCCGTATCGTTTAACTTCAGCAACAGGTTCAGAGTCTGGGACCCATCCAACGCGCTTTGCACAATGGTCACGAAGTCACTGCTAGTCGCAAAAGTTTGCATTCCGCTAGTAGTGTTTGGGTTTACCGTCAGAGAAGATAAAATCGTGGAATCATAATCCCCACCCGGCGTTGTCCAGGCATTGCCCGTACTGTAATTGTCCCAGCTTACCTCGCTTTCAACGAAGCTCTGAGTAAGCTCATGCAAATTGAACTGAACAGCGGATGACGCACTGCCAGCGTCAGTCGTTTCATAAACGCCCAGCGTAACAGAGTTGATAGTGGCTCCAGCCGGAATATCAGAAAGATCAAAGCTGAGAACGGTATGAAAAATCGAATCTGCTGTTCCGAGAGTTCCAACTAAGCCTTCGGTTGCATCGCCAAAATTTCCAATCGGGGCGCGTTCCTCTAGACGTGCAACATCATTCCCAGAATAGCCAGCCGTCGGGCTACTCCCATTTTGGAAAATGATAACATCAGCGGAGGTTTCATACGCAATCGATGACAAAACGAATGCGGCGCCGCAAGTCAGCAACTTGCATGGGGTTTTGATTTTCATTGGGGTGGGTGTTTTGGAGGTATTCATGGTTATTGATAAGTAAGAAGCGTTTGTGATTTGGAGAAAATGTTTTCAAATGCCACCCTATTGCCAACAGATATAGCATGAATGGGTCCGCAAGCTGAGCGCTAAGTTAGAGGGGAGCATTTCGATGGGTTAAGGGTAGTTGTAACGAAACGAGAAACATCTATTTATTTAGGTCGTTGTTCTGGGCGAGGGGTAGTCACCGTGCCGCGGTCGACGTAATCCACAGGCAAAACAATGCGGCAATGATTGGTCACAAGCCCTTGGCATCGCTGAATAAGCCGGAGCACGCCCTCCTGCCCCAATTGGTACAGCGGATATCGAATTGTCGAGAGAGGCATGGCTTCCATATCTTTTTCGGCAATCCCGCCAATGGCGATTACGCTGATATCATCCGGGACAGAATATCCGCTTTCGCGGAGAGCGCGAACCATGCCGTATGGCTTATAGTGGCCAGTGAATGCTGCGGTGAACTCAGGCCGGGGATGCTCCGCAAGGTATTGCTTCATTGCCAAATAGCCGTCATCAGCACTGTCACCATCAGCCTTGAGCACGATGAGGTCCCCTTCATCCATGCCGACCCAACAGCGAGCCCGAAAGATGTAGTCCATCGCATCGGTCCTGCGGAAGTAATTATAGGCGGTCTTAATGCAGAGTATTTTGCGGTGTCCCGCGTTACGCAAAGTTTCGAAGGTAAGCTCGAAGGCCTTCTGAACATCAGACATAACCGAATCCCATTCGAGGGAATCCGATTCATTAATGTAAACAACCGGGATCTTGAGGCGATGAAGCTCCTCCAACAATTCAGGCTTCGATTGGCCCAACAGAAGGACCCCATCGACACGCCCTTGAGAAAGAATTTCCAGTTGGCCGGCCAAAGGCTCATCTTTATGAAGCCGTTTTATCAGCGCATGATAACCCAGCTTGGTCATCTCATCTTCAGCGCCTGCGTAAATTTCCGCGAAATTGGGATTATCAAATCGGCTGCGCAAATCCTCAAAAGTAACGATCGCAAGTGTTTTGGTAGAGCGCTGCCGATTGCGAGGCTGGTAACCAATTTTCTTGGCTGCGTCTTTTACCGTTCGGCGGGTTTTCTCCGGGATAGAGACATCGCTTTTGTCTCTTAAAACCAGGGAAACAGTGCCAACAGAAAGCCCTGTGGCTTCGGCGACATCTTTAAGGGTAGAAGTGCTCATAAACAATTTACTAAAATTTAGTGTTTAATTTTAGTGTTTATGTCAACAGGAAAATAATCCATATTTTTAGCAATAATTCGAAATACGCCTTGGGTAAGCATGTTTTACCTACAACGGCGCAATCTCCCACAAAGCATAATAATCAGCTCAATATCCCACCAGAATGCCCGAACTCCCCATCGCAACACACTCACTTTCAGCAAGATGCACAACCTGCATCACCAGCTTGGCGCTCGCAACCATAGCTTCCTTGTTGCCAATTTCCGCCCAGTCCATCGAACCAGCCGGAGAGCTTCCAAGCGGAACACTCGTGCCCCCAACTGCCTCCATCGGGCAAGAAGCACCTCCGACGGAGATCATTGAGCCAACCGAGTTTACAGTGGATTTACCTAGAGAGCCGAAGGACGCGAAAGAAGCCTCCGTAGCCAGCTTCGGCGCCTCCCCATCCTCTCCGGATAACTGGCAAGCCTTCACCGACGCAATCGCCTTCTGCCGCAGTGAAGGAGTTCATCGCCTGACAATTCCCCCCGGCGTCTACCACTTTACGACTCCGGAGGCCGTGTCCTTTGAAAACCTGACGGACTTCACGCTCGACGGCCAAGGCGCCGAATTGATCTTCCAGTATCCTACCGGAAACAACGCCGCCATGGTGCAAATCCAAAATTGTAAGCGAGTGCTGATTGAGCATTTAACTATCGATTGGAACGTCGAGGCAGACCCAGTTGCTAGCTTTACGGAAGTCGTGCAAACCAATCCAGCAGAGCGTTACCTGGATATACGCTTCACTGAGTGGCAGAAGTTCCCAAAGCGCGATGCACGAATGACATTCCTGAACCCCATAGACCCGCAAACGGGGGCCATGGGCAGGCCGGATGTATTTTGGGCAGGAACCTGGCGCCTAACCGGACAGTCCGAGTGGCTCAATGATAATACATTGCGCATCTTCATTAAGCCCGGCCACGAGGAATTCTTCGCTCGGCAGTATTACCCCGGGCTTCCGTTGCGCGTCTCGCACTACCGCTATAATCTGACTGGGGTCAAGCTAATGAACAGCACTCAGCTGACGCTACGAGACGTCACCATCCATGCAACGCCAGGCCATGGCATCGCTGGCGGTGTCGATGTCCATCACATGGCCATGCAACGTGTCCGTGTTATTCGCCGTAACCAGCCGCGCCACGCCATCTCCAGCGCCAATGACCAAATTCATCTGTACAACACACAGGGCTTTTTGCGCTTCGATGATTGCGAGTTTGCCGACGGAGGCGATGACGGCATCAACATCCACGAGAACAGCAGTTCAGGAGTCGCGATCATCGACAACCGCACGCTCGATCTTTATAACCTACAGCAATGGAGCCATCAAATTGAAGTCGGTGACGAAATCGAACTGCGACGACAGGATCTATCTCCTCTTGGCTACCGTTCGCGCATCGAATCCCGCAACTGGGATACCACGGGCCGCGAATGCCGTGTGACCCTTGCGGATGAACTCCCGAACGATTTACCTGACGACGCCATCGTCTTCTACCGTCGTTTCGACACGCATAACATCATTGTCCGCAACTGCATCTTTCGCGACAACCGGGGAAGAGGCATGTTGGCAAAGGGGCAAAAAATGCTCATCGAAAACTGCCAATTCCTACGCACGCAATTACCGGGTCTGATCATCACTGCGGGCTCCGAAAAACGCTGGTCCGAGGGCTTCGGAGTCAATAACGTAACCATCCGCAACAACCTATTCGACCACTGCAACACCATGTCCCGCGGTTATTACGAATGGGGATCATATGACACCGTGGAAAGATCGGCGACACTATACCTGAGGACATACACGATGCGAAGCAACTACCCGATTTTTCAAAACGTGTTAATCGAGAATAACAAATTCATCCACACTCCCAAGGAGCTGCTATTTATCAGCTCCGCCCATGGAGTTACCGTACAAGGCAATGTATTTCAAAACCCCGAACCTCACCTACAAGCTTCTCCACTCCGAGGCTTGATCGAAGTGCGGCAGGCCTCAGATGTTGCGATCATTGACAATACCTGGGAGGCATCCCCGCATACCCCCAATGCCGGTATTCTTTACGACCCGAATACCGTAAGCGGATTCTTCGTGAAGAACAATCGAATCACTCCCCGCTCAAGCAACGCAAACTGAACCATTACATTTGATTAGTCAGCCTGGGCACACTGGCGAGAGCTAAGAAACTGGAACCATCGCAATGCCTAATTATTTTTCACTATAACTTAGAATATCGGAATCACTTCCAATCGAATGAAGCAATTGGGGTAGAGCGCACGATCCAACCTAAGCGTGATTAATTCAAGATCTGAGCCCTCAATTGGCTCAATGATCTCACTGATAACTAAGCCAGGAATTGAGTCTACGCCAACCCAAGCGCCATCGGTTAGGCTATCACTTACCAAACAGGTGTAAGTCACTCCACTAGCATTAGACTCATAACCAACAAAGGAAATCTCGTAACCGTCATTCTCCCTGATTAATGGCAATCCTCCCCGCTCAGGCCGACTCAAATCGAGCAGTCGATAATTGGCTGAGTGCGGATCGCCGAGGTTGAAGGCAAATTTGACAATCGCAGGCAAACCATCGTCGCAAAAAGCAACTTCATCGTCACTGCCATCCTCAGCCAAGCCGTATTGCTCACGCCATCGAGAAAGCGCATATTGCCTGCCTTCTAAAAACAATGTTTCAGTAAAGCTTCCCGCCAAAACCTCAAAAGAACCATTCGGGTTAACGTGAACGTTAATACTAATGGGCACATTAAAGGCCACCTGATCCTCTTGCTCCAAAGCATCTCGGACCTTGATTTGTACAATCCATGGAGAATCAAACGTCGCAAACTCGTTTTGATCCGCAGTCGTCGTTCCAACGTACTGCCAGGTTATTCTACTATAAGTTACCCCGCCGAATTCCGGGCGATCAGATACATAGATCCAATCAACAGGTGTCGACACAGCTTCAAAGGCTATACTATCGGGCAATAAAATTTGCACGCTATTACTGAGGCGGCTGCTGGTTTCGTATATGCGCCATTGACCAGGGCTATTACCGTTGGACTGAATTTCAATGGTGTTGAGCGCCCCATCAAATGTGCTGGTTATAGTCGAATACTCATTATCCGCCGCACAATAGAAAGCAGCACATAAGATGATTATAATAGGTATTTTCATCGGCTTTCAATGAAGCTCTCCCAGGCCTTTTGTGCTACGATTGCCTCGTCATTAATTCGAGCTTAGGAGTAGATTTTTTATCTTCGCGCCGTCGTCGCTTTCGACTGCCGTTACTCGCCACACAATCATATGAACGCCCGATAGAGCTTCGGCATAACTAAAACTCGTCCATCCACTAGAGTCGCCCGCCGACAAAACGGACTGCCCGTCAACAAGCAGTTCAAATATAACTCCCTGGCTCGTTGATTGAACTTCATAGTCAAATGCCAACTCGAAAGATCCGTCTACAAACGTAGAGAATGATGACACTTCCATGGGCTCTAAAGATGGGGTCGTGATCGCATCGGAGTCGTCAATTTCGGGCGTCCATGGCTTATCGCCACTGAGCAACAAAACATGCCCCGCAGCTCCCAATGACTCGGCAATATCCGATTCCCAATTAGGAACGGCATCCCGACTCATGCTAACTCGGTAGAACTGTGAGCCTCCACTGTTTTGCAGATTATCTGGACGCACCGAAACATAGCGACGCTCGATCCGCCCATCCGGCAGTAGCACCATCTCTAAGTCGAACTCGTCATTCACGTTGGAATTTACAACAGCGAATGACCCATCTAGCTCTTGGATATTGAAATGCACATCAGTCAAATCGGATGCATGGCGAAACCGCAGTTCCCGGTCTCCATGTGAGTTAGTGAAGAAGCTAACGGCGGAATCTATCTGGTCATTTGCAGTAGGGTCCGTCCCATATAGATACTCAGCAAATGTTGATGCCGTATCTCCATCTGAATTATGCATAGCCCAATCGACCACCCCACTGATCTCCTGGCCTGTAAAGTGAGCAGCTAGCCAGCTATCGAAATTTTTGGCGCCTTCAACGATACCATCCACAATCAGTACAGATGCAGTCCAAGGGTTGGTCAACATGTAGCGCTCCGGATCAGGCAACACACTAATCTGAACCACTTTTGTTCCACCATTCTTTTCAACGCCCAAGAGCGGCTCGATTTCTATAAAAGCCGTTTCGCTTCCGGACGGGAAAGTTACGACTGGGATAATGCTCTCGATATCCCGTCCCATCACCGCATTGCCGGATACTGCCAAATCTATAGTCAATGCCTCTGATAAATCGCCCGATCGCGTGATCTGGATGAGCCCGGGTATACTCCCCGCTCTCTGCGCATACTCCGTCAGCACTGCAATCTTGATAGAAGGCGCATCGCCGATAGTCAAAGCGGCTTCATCCGCCGAGTAATCCGTTATCCTAGCGTCACGATAAACCTTGATAGTCACAGATTCATGCTCGTCCCAAATATCCTGGATTGGCGTCAAGCTGAACGTGATTGAGCTATCCCCTTCGGGGAAAGTAAAGCTGCGTACCGAGCCATCGCCATCAAGACCACTAAGCGTAAAGTCCTCCCCTTCTCCCGCAGACCCCGAGAAACCAAGGTAGAAAGTCTGCTCGCATTCGGTGTTGCCGCTGCGCCTAATCGTTATGTCGTAGGAGATACGGCCTTCGACTAACAAGGTCTCCTCCGCCTCAATTGAAACCGACATGGGATATACCGGACCGCCGAGAAGAACAGAGCCTTCACCGACCAGTCTTTTCAAATCCTGCTGCGAATAATAGACGCCCTGAAGCTTGATCGTCTGCTCCACAATGCCGTCTTCATCCAAGTCAATGGAAATGAGGGTGCTGGCCGTCGGAGTGGAAGGTTTGTCAGTAGCATAAAGCTTGAATAGCAGCTCATAGTTTTCGTTCGTGCTGAGATGACCGCCGTCATAACCGTTAGCTCTGTTGTATTTTAAATATTTTTTGTCAGTGGCGAAGGAATAAGTCTGGCCCGTCGTTAGTGAAACCGGTTCGTCGAACTTAAAGACCGTCCAACTCGAATCACCGATCGTGGCGCTAGCTTGGCCAAGGATAGCTCCTTCAATTCCTTCGCCCTCATAAATCGTCAATGTACGACTGTAACCATCGCCCTTAGTGAAGTCGTATAACACAAAAACACTATGCAGGAAATCATTTGTAGCCGTGAACGATTGCCATATCTCTTCTGATTGATTGAAGGTGGCAGTAAAAGCCAAAAAACTCGAGGCCATCACTTCTGGCACGATATCAGAAGGTTGAAGCGAATCGACCACCAAACTAAAGCTAAGATAGTCATCAGGCGTTCCGCCCAAACGTGAAAAAAGCGGGCTAAGGTCCAAGCGATCACCTTCTCCTTCTGCGAAATCCTTAATGATCTTATTTCCGCTCGCCGGATAAAATTGAAATACATCCTCCCCCGCACCACCAGCGATGACGTCATCTCCGGCGCCCATACGGAAAACATCTTCACCCGGTGAGCCAATAAGCGTATCGTTGCCCCAACCGCTGGCTATGATATGGGCTGAGGATGTGGCGCCGCTCAGGTCCAACTCCACCGGCGATGTCAATGCGCGCAAGTCCCATAGCTTATAGAGATAGTTTGAAAGTAGATAATCAGCCACACGGCTTTCAATCTCCGCAGAGAGCACGCGATCGAACAATACGAGCTCAAATATCTGTCCATCGGAGAAAAACTGTGAAGCCGCCCCCTCCGTGACAAGGCACTCAGCGCCCACCGTAGGGAAAGCAGCCGGAAGGCTCGATTCCTGTTTCCAAGAATAAGCCAGTGATCCGTCAAATAAGTTACGGAGAATTCCCAATTGGTCGTCACTCGTAACGCTAAAAAAATTATATGCATTCTTCAGAGGAGCGCTAACCGCAACCTGATCATCCTCCATTAATTGCAGGCTCTTACGATATGGTTCATCGCCTCCGGTCAAACTAAGGCGAAAGTGTCCACAATTTAGAAGCGTCATGCGATCAGATGTTGCTGCGCCAAAGGAAGACGGCGGGTAAAAGGCAACGAACAAGCTATAATCAGAGTTAAGGAGCTCCCGGTCATCCCAGAAAAGGAAATCATCCAAATCAAAATCGAATGTTGGGTATGATGTATAAGGGACAACGCCGAGGCTGGGATCGTGGCCATCGTCAGGTAGCCAATACAAATTTTGGTCATTGCCTGACAGGTCAATTACCTTTCCATCGTTCGCATTGAACGCATCTGCCTGATCAGCGTCAAACCAAGCCACTGGCGCGCTCTGGTTTAGGGAGGCGGGCGAAAATGCTTCCACCATCACGCTCAAATCACCGTATGTCGTTGGCGTTGCGTCAGCATTATCAGTGATGCTAAATACGATGGGGGCGTCGATGAAACTAGCGGCCACCTCAATAAATATGCCCCCCTGCTTCATTGATCCCAGAGTGAAGGAGTCATTTATGCCAAGTATTTCGCCCCCAAAACATCGGCCGATAGAAAGCCCAGCCGGGATCGATTGCAGAGTAAAAATGAGCTCAGAGTCCTCACTATCCGCATCCTGCACCTGAAGATATAAACCAGATACGCCACCCAAGGTTACATCGATGGAGCTAGTCAGCAATTGAGGGGTCAGATTGGAACTAGTGGGATCGGAACCTTTGCCAAACTCCGCTGCATTATTCCAGCCATCCTCGTCGCCATCTAGCGCTGCATCTCCTGCGTAGTATGGGTTCAGGCCGTAGCGCATTTCCCACAAATCGGGCATGCCATCGCCATCGGAATCCAACACGTCTAAATTCACCATCAGATCGAGTTCGATCTCCTCCATCTTCAGATCAAACCGCGTTTTCAGAATCGCCATATCACCATCGAGCGGAAACACAGGCGCCCCATTCAACGTAATCTCGCCGATTTCATATTCACTAAGTTCTGGCAAGACCATCAGCGTATCGCCTAAGACGTCGCTAACCGGCAGATAGGTCAACTCATACTCCAACCAATAAGAAAAGATTCCATCGGTCCCGGATGGCTTTAAATCCGTGGTCAGTGTAACCGCATTGCTTGGGTTGATGCTATTGACTAAGGTAACGGAGAGCTCGCCTTCGAACAATTGGAGCGATGTGCTATCAGAAAACTGAAAGACCTTACCGAAAAGCACAAGGGGGGGCTCAGTAAAGCCGTTATCCTGCGCCCAGCCTGCGGACGGTCTACACGCCAAAATCAAAATAAGCCCCATGAGGACCCTGTAGCAGGAAATACAACTATAGCTATTCATAACACTACCGATGAAATCATTGTTGGCGCCTTCCCTATTAAACTAGAGCCCAGCATTGGAAAAAGTTTCGAAGGCTAATTTGATGTCACTGACGTTCTCAACAAACTGGTCTAATCCATACTCGTTATCGCCGTGCAGGTAGTTACCGGGAATAATCAGCATCCACCGTGTGTTCCATACCGAACGGCCAATTAAACGTGTATTGGGCATCATCTCCTCAATGGAAACCACCTCTTCACCACTACTATGATAGGCGCGGAAGGCGCTGAACCGCTTAATGTCGACAAAACTCCCATTCACTGAGTCAACCGAGGGAATATAGCCAACGTCCTCCAGGTGGCTGTCGTTGATGGGCAGCACATTCGGTATCGTCTGCTCAAGGATGTTCCAAGTGCGCGTCGTGGGCTCTTCTGCATCCGCTAAGCGAAGCACATCCGTACCAACTGGAATGAGATAACAACGAGGAGTCGTGGCGACCTCCGCATCATTGTAACCCTCGAACCAAACGCCCACCGAGCTAATTTTGGTCGCATAGACGGAGGGATCGTAAGCGTGGTCCTCTCCTCCTAATTTGTGACCGAAGAAGTTCTTATTCGCGAATATCTCGGTGCCAAATTCAATCACAATCCCCGGCAATGGGCCTTCATCCCGACTCAGAGGCGGACGACAGAATCGGCCGAACTCCGGAAGAGCCCACAGATCATCTACGCGCCGCGCCTGCAGGGCTTTCTTCCAGCGCTCATCGCTGTAATAATTACCTTCCTTGATCCGAAAGTATTCCTTGCGCAGAGAGATGTACCCCGTCTCTAACTGCGGGTTGTTAATGCCCAATTGCCCTTCCAAGCGTTCGTAGTTAAGCTTCAGCGTTGCTAGGGCTTCAGCGATACCGCCAAGACCGATACGCGGCTCTTCGCGATACCAGTGCCCCAGTGAGCGTTCCTTGATAAGACTCTCCAGCAACGACGTCACTGCATCAGGAGAATCCGGTGAAAGGCTGGTCTCGTATTCGTAAGCTTTCGCTGCCAGCCAGGCATAGCGAAGGGCATTCTCAAAGGCGTTGCGGTATTTACCTAGAGCTTCATTTCGCGCGATGCGGTAAAGCATATCCGAATAGCGATGTCGTTGAGCCTTTGATGCAAGGATCATGTTAAAGGCTTCACGCTGATCTAGGAGTCGAAAGCCTTCAGCTAATTTTGTCTTCAATTCCTGAGACTTTATCTGCAATGCCTGCGCTTTTTCAGCAATGTCCAATCGCTTTGCCTCTTCCTCAGTCAGGAGGCGCCCCAAATCTGAACCAGCCGAGGCCAAGTCTGCAAATTCAGATGATTTCCACGAATCCCATTCAAAGCGAAGTGCATCAATATCTTGACTAGTTTGGTTTAAGTGACGTGCCAGTCGCGTAGCTTCCCACCACTGATAAAAACTCTGCGATATGATCCAATCGCTGACTTTGGACGTCATTCGAGCTGCGAAAGTCAAATCGTTGGACACTCCGTTTACGGTTGGATATCCTGTATCTTTGATCTTTTGATAGTACTTTATAAATTCAAAATTCGTTTCAAAAAACTGCTCTTGGGCGTAAAGCACATTATCCAATGCTTCGAATAGAGCTTGCCCGGCAAAATACTCTCCCCATCGATGACTCTGGCGTTTGTAATTGCGCAGTAGGTTTTCCACGGTATCCGTGAGTATCGCAGCTTCTTCCAGATATTGTTCGTATTCGCGAATGCTTTCATGGAGTATGATTTCTTCTTGTAGCATTTCTCCGAGCAATATCTGGATTTCTCCGTATGCTGATCGCTTCCCCCAATCCGAGACCCCATCCCCGTTGGAATCTGGAACCTGAAATGCATAGTCCTCCGTACTGACGAAATATGCTTCGGTGGACAAAGTTGGATCTGACGATATGCTCATCAGGCCAAGGTCACTATAGAAATCCTCCGCCTCAAAATTGCCAGGGCTTTCTATATCATTGAGCGATACAGAACTAAGCAGATAGTCATTTTTAAAGTTAGTTTTAAATTCGCTGGCTTCATCAGTTATTTCAATATACTCCTGAGCAGTATCGGGAATGAGCGTATTAAAATCTACCGTATCGATATATAAATAAAGTTTCGTATCAGGTCCAATGTAGCCCTCTTCATAGATTTGCCCCGGCCCGATAGTACCTTCATATGGTCTGCCGAAGATTTCGATTAATCGGTTGCGGTAATCAATGTCCTGCCGAAGCGCCTCGATCTGCAAAGTCCGCGTGTCATCGGCAATACTGCGCAAGTCATTACCGGCGGCAATTGAGTATTCAAGCGCCTTGAGCGCATTGTGCGCCGCATCCTCAGCCTTGTCGTAAACTTGCTCAAAGTGGCTTCGCCCATCATCATTAAAGGCAAAAGCATCAATATCAAAAATCATCGCATCGGGATCAAAACCCAACGGATTAAGCCCATCGCAGGCGTGGTCCAAGGCGATCTGAAGCTCATAGCCACTCATCGCAATTTCGGATATCTCAGCCTCGTTGGCGCGACGATCAATCTGATCAAGATCTTCCAACTCGGCGTCATTGGCTTCATCCGCATCCGCTGGAACGAGCGCGTTCGCCACTACCCAATCAAATAAGGTAGCCTGTCCAGTCCTCTTACCCCACTCGGAAACGCCCCAGGCACGCGTTTCATCAGCATCGGTGTAACCCTGCCATTGGCCATCGGGGTCCTCAGTGTAGGCTTGGCGGTACGTGGCCCGAATAATCTCTACGGCCGCACTCGCTTTAGCTGCGGCAATACGAGCAAAGGACTTTTCATCCAGAAAATCGACTTCGATGACGTTGTCCAGCAGGGAGTAAAGTTCACTTCGACTTTGCCAATCAAAAGCAGGATGCTGCAACAACTCATAATGCATTCCCAGTGCGGAAAGAAAGTGCCCCCAGGCGTCTCCATGCCCCATGGGATAAAGTTCCGCAGCGTCATACTCGTTAATGAAGCCGTCCTCGTTGACATCCTGTATATTGTATTCCGCGTTGTAAGCCGCCTCTCCCTCTCCTTTAGTGTAATTCCAAAACAGACGATTGTAGCTGGGATACGCTTTGACATAATCGGCGCCTCGGAGCAGAGCCATTTCTTCCTGGAGTAGGCTTGAAACCAATCCATGGAACGCGTGCAGGTAAGCGTTAACCGAATCAATTTCCCCACCGCCATCATAAGCAGTAACGGTCATCGATATAGTCGGGTCCTGATAATCCGAGTATGCCTCACGGGCGTGGAGCTCATACAAAAACGCCAAGCGCGTTGCTGCAAATAATAGCGCCTGATTAGTGCCATCTGTCGAAGCTCCATCGATATCGAGCGTCAACGATTTGGCGCGATGGAGAATCGTTTCATAGAGTGCGATCAAACCGACATCCTCAATGACGTCCTTGTCAGAATTGAGCGCAACATCGCCCACATACGGCCCCCCGGCTATCTGCAACTGACTGGAGTATGTCGCCGGACTTTCATTGCCATAAAAATCGGTGTAACGCGCCTCATAAGGATTTACGCGATCAAGCACACGCTTGACCCATCCCATAATCAACTGCGGAATATATGAATAACTCCCATCCGATTGGTATTGCGGCGAATTGGACGCCCCAGCCCATTGAAAGGGAACACGATTTCGGGGACTATCGTCGACTGTAAATCTGTCATCCTGGTCATTGATATCAACTAGCCTCCAGGAAGCATCTGCGACTAAGCCATTCGTCGTATCATTGCCCAAGCCGATATCATTTGCGTCATTAACAGCATCGAGCTCGTCCCTTTCCCCATATCGCACGTAGAATAGCTTGTCGGATAAGGCAATATCCGGCCTTCCTCTAAATTCGATCTGATGCAAACCTAACCCTTGAGTATAGAGCTGCCATTCTGGATCGTAGTCGCCCGAAGAGGGATCTTCTTGCGGTAGGCCCACATTGTCCAACGCATCGACTTCCCGCATCCACCACTGATAATAAACATCTTCCGTGTTCGCGCCAAAGTCTCCTGAGTGGCGGAGGTTGATCTTTTCATCGAACACATCCTGAGCTTCGACCATTTTTATGCCTCCACGATATCGCTCCTCACCGATTTGGATAATGTGGATTGCGACCGCTCCGCCAGCATCAACATGATTATTCTCCAATAGCGTAATGTAAGCAGGTTCATCCGAGCTTGACGTTAAAAGCTTGGGATTGGGAACTAAGGCCGCCCCCGTTCCCAGGCTACGTAAAGGATGGTAATCGCCATAGAGCGCCAGCTTAGCAGCGTCCGATGAAACATCGACATTCGCGTAACCAACAAGCCCATAACTAGCGTCATAATGGAGCGGTTGCGTCTCCAAATACGGTAGTTCATTGGCATTTAAGACGTCGAAGTCGGCAGGCTGCATTCCTGAAAGGAAAACATGCCCAGTCCGGTTGTCCGAATGGACATCCGCAGGATTGTATGTCTCCGCATCACTAAACTCAATATATGATGGATTTTGTGACATCATATAAATTTCGTCTATCGCGGAGAATATAGCCTCACTGCCCCCCAATCCGATATCATCAATGAGCCAATCCACAGTGAGGAATTCATACTCGCTTTCGGTTAAGACATTAGGCTCCAAGATGTGGAGTGAGATGGGCATTGCTATAAGGTCTGGATCACCACTTTCAAGATCATTAAGCCGACCGCGAAAGACCAATTCCCCGGTCAATGAGTCGTAGTAAAATCGCTTCTGCAGCGAACCGGCCAAGCCTTTGAAATACCAGCGTGATCCAACCACCAATATGTTCTCCGTGTAGGCCGGCGTCAACGCATCCGGCAAGTTTGACTGGGGCAGGTCTACTACGTAGCGATCCAAAGGGCGTATAAGTCTAGCAGAAAAGTGATCGAGGAATTCTTGACTATAATTCATCGCTGGATGCACGCTATCGTAAACCACCTCTCCAGCTGCCCATGCCACCACTCCAGGCAAACCTTCAGCCCCTGAATTTTCATTGAAGTATTCGCCGCCGGGATAGGTAACCGTCTCCCCCCGCTTGAGCACGGGGTAGTCATCGCGCCAATAGGTATGATAATCCACAATGACCGAGGTCGTCGTTTTTGGGTCAAAAAATTCCCGCGATTCTGGAAGCCAGGCTAATGGCGTGCCCGTATTCACGTCGTTGATACCGTCAAAGTTTTCCTGGCTGCCAGTTTCAAACCAAAAGTCGTCCCGCATGGGGTACCAGTAGCGATAAAAGAAATTTCCATTTCCCGATACACACCAAGTATTGTCGTTTATATCGTTCCAGATAGTACGCTGAATGAAGTTGTAGCTATTCGGCAAGTTACCCCCCGATTGCTCTTCTAATATGGCCGCCCCGATAACGCGATTCAGCGGATATGGGGGAATGAGAATATCGCCAGCAAAGTACGGATAATAGAAATCGTATGTAGGGTCAGATGGTTGCGCTAACGATTCGCCAAGGCTATCAACAGGCCCGTGTGTTGTCGGATCGAGCGCGGGAAATGGCTCGGCCCCCGAGCGGGTTTCCTCCACCTTGTACGCAGCCATTCTCCATTCTTCCGTATCGAGATCCTGATAATCCACGAGCACCCAGGGCTCGGAAGTAAACTCCTCTGGGTTGTTGTCGTTTGTATCCAGATCGGAGTCGTTCAATCCGTATCGGTTGATCTTATTTTGCAGTGCGAAGGCGGCATCCTGGCCGAGAATAAAGCCAATATCCCCCGTTAGCTGATCCTTAATTGAAGGCGCGATCAACGCGTGTTCTTCATTAGGATTATAACCTGCGTATTCGGGATAAGGCTGATTGTAGATAGTCAACCCACCAAACTGAGCCGGGTCGAAGACCAGTTGGTCATCACCATTCGCATCGACGCCCTCAGTGCCGAGACGGCTGGCCACATAAATACGCTTGTCTGCATGTTCGCCCTTACTGGGGAATTCCACAGTATCGTAGGTCACAAGCGCATGCGGCCAAGCAACATTCGGATGTAGATACTCCTCGGAGAATTTCAAAGCCTCGTACGGATTTTCATAATAATAAATGGCCAATCCCTCCTCGAAGACACCGTCCCAATTAACGGGATAAATTGGCCCCCAGGCACCAACGTCGGACTCGCGGTCATACAGCGAAGCGTTGTAATTACTAATACGATTATGAATATATCCAGACCCCAACCCAGCGGTGTCCAGTCGTGATAGAATCCGTGTCGCAACTTCAGCATGAGCGTCAGCTTGTGGATAACCAAAGAGCGGCCGCGAATCGGTCGGCATAAGAGAATATTTATTCTCCCCCCCCTCACCCCAGTTCTCATTGATAAAGCCGCAAAAAATCGCATCGCTACCACTGGCATTGATTGTGCCTTCATTATCGATATCGATATAATTTCCACTGCCTTGACTGACACCATGGTCAAAGCTGAAGTAGAAATCAAGGTTGCTGGCGAGACTGTCTTCTATCATAGAGGCTGATCGAATCTGGTCTGCAGTCCACAGTTCATCTACCGCCACAAATGAATCGATATAGCCATTGAGAGTAGTTAAGTAGTGTCCATGGATACCTCGACCAAGCGCGAGAGCAGATGCTTCTGGCGAGTTTGAGTAAAAGACTTCTTCACCCACCATGATACCATCCATGTATAGCTTAAGGTGATTCTCTGATGAATCAAAAGTGACTGCCCAGTAGTGCCAGCCATCATCTACTACTACATCATGAAATCTGTTTTCAGTGCTAAATCCAGAGTGGCCGAAATATCTTTCGCCAATATAAGGAACGCGTGCATCTTCGTCGACGCCAGAGCCTCGAAAACCAAATTCCGTCAGTGTATAGCCATCATAGTAATTAAGCCTGGATACAAACGCGATTCGATTAGCAGTGTCATCCGAAACCTCATCATCAAGCTTACACCAAAAAGCGATGGTTAAATCCTGATTTTCCACAAAGGCCAATTTGGGATTGCTTCCTCCAGACATGAGTATGAAACCCGCATCCATCTCATCATTGACATAAAGGGCTTGTCTCTGATCGTCTTGAATTTCAGCGCTAGACACCATGCTGCCAACCGCTTCACTTGACTCGACGATTCGCACCGCGAATGCTTCACTGCTCGAATCGCCGATAGCCACGTTTGAGGGATCGGGTGTGTAGTTGAAAAGCAGTACGCTGCGGCCCGACTCAGTAGCCATAAACTCACCGGAATCACTGTCGGTAACTGACGAAGCTTCGGTATAGGTCTGTTCTACAAAAAACCAGCGATCAGCATCATTCGCATCAAGTTGAACTGGAGGCGTTTTTTCTTCCTGCACATTATATAGGTAATTATAGTGAGCAGTCGGGGACCCGGGAAAGGCGTCGCTCACATCCTCAAAAGTCACGCTTTTAGTCGCAGCGCCATTCACGTCCATTTGGCTGCCATCTTCATTCTCTAGGAACCAATAAGCTTGCTCCGTATCACCTGGAAATCCCGAAATGATTTCGACCAAGAAGGACTCATCCTGAATTTCATCCTGCCACTCCAAGCGATAGATGCCCGGCTGCAGTGGCAGTAATTGCTCTCCAACCTCATCCCATTGTATCTTAAGACTGCTTCCAGTTCCTTCATCGCTTTCAAAAAGTCGCTGTTCTTCTAGCAGACTCGGGCCAGAGCCATATTTTTCGAGCACCGCGCCATCTGGTAAATTCGGCACAAGCTGAAGATTTGCCGCAGTGGAATCAGATACATCCAAGACATCTCCCAGCGGCACAATTGCTCGAAAGCGAGTTTTGTCATAGAGAAACGTAAGACTACCAGTATTGTCGACATTGCTCACAAGAAATTCACGCGTAACGTTGCCGCTCTCATCGATGCTGTCTTCAAGGCTATAGAATTCGGGACAATCGATAAAGAGCCCAAGTTTACCGGTCACACCATTCAATGAGTAGCGACGATCATCTGTACGATAACGTGAGCCGACAATTACATCACAACCGCCTTTCACCCAATAGCTGCTAGAACTGTCCTGAATTACGTCATTAACGTCACCTTCGGAAGAAACGAAAGCCAAACCGGTGAAATGGGAGCCTGAAAGCCCGTCTTCACTAAGTCCGTGAGTGGTATTTAGCGTAATTTGGAACTGCAGATCCCAACTGAAAATAATCCTTAGCCAGTCATTAATGATATAATTTCCGGTGGAAGCGCGACTGCCACTCTGCAATGGTCTTTTGGTAAATGTATATGGGAAAAGCTCATCGACTAAGCCTTGTGATTCCACACCAGGAATCAGGACGGAAGCAGAAATATATTTGAACTCAACCGAGTTGCTCGCGGTGGACAAATTGTTGTCAGACACCCAAGCATCAACACTCACGACATCTCCGACTTCGTCATATGATACGTCATCGAAGGTCATTTCCAGCTCCAGGCCTTGGGCTTGTCCGGCGTAATCCTGCGTCTTCATGCTATCGACCACATCGCTCATATCGAGCGCGCGTCCCCAAACACGAAAATTATCCATACAGGCGTTTAGATGATGATATCCATCATGACTCCCAATCCATAAACATGTTTGTAAGGGAGTGTGTTGATCAACTAGATAGTCCTCTGTCGCAAACAACTCACCATCGATGTACAGGCCTATCGCGCTACTATTGTTGTTGGTGAGATCGAAAGACACGCTGACCACATAATGATGCCAATCCCCATCAGTTACCTTATCCGTGTGCCAATCATGAATAGAGGAGCTATTCAACCCGAAGCCAATAAACCTTAGTCTATTTTCACTAGGCTTACAGGTCATAATTAGATAATCACCGTTCTGGCCAGTGTGCGTGTAGTCTTTAAGAAAGATACGTTCCTCTGTGTTTGAAGTCGACTCCTCATGTCGCATCCAAAAGTCAAAAGTAAATCCGTCACCGCTAATATCAACGCCCGAATCACCAGCTACAGGTTCCAAACCTCCCTTTCCTCCAAATTCATCTTTGATCTTACCGCTGAGCTGGATGAAGCGATAATCGTTAGTTGAAGTTACGGCATTTTCAACTCGCCAATCCGTCATCGAATATCTCACACCGTAGGTTCCAGTTGCGTTTGCTTGCAACACAGAGGCACTGAGTTCTGTCCCTGGCTTTATCCACTTCTTGCCGATCGTATTATGGGTCGTTCCGTTGTCCTCGGTAATTTCGGGATCTCCCATATCATCCAAAGAGTCATCGACTCCTGCATATTCCACGATGACGGCGTATTCAATTTCCCATTCCCATGTGAAACTAATATCGGCTGTCAAAGGTAGTTCTATCGAAAGGGTGTCTGTAGTGCCAGACTGCTCATCGGATCCACCAGCCTTGTATTTATACCCAACACAGACCGCTCGATAGTAGGCCTGCTCGATAATACCAATCAAATCCACATCGTCACTGAAGCCGAGTTCGTTCCCAAATTGATCAAGATAAACGTATTGGGGAGCGCTAAATGTTAGCGTATCGCTTGCATGAAAATCAAAATTCATTGCCTGACCAACTGCTGGCGACACCGCTGAGGAGCCATAGTCAGACATTACAGATACATTGATTATATATGGAGGCTGATAGCCCGGCAATAGCTCTGGATTAGCATTTTTTTCAATAGAGTACTCTGAGAATCCATAAGTGACTTTCCTTCCATTCCGGACATTCTTGTCCGCATATACTGGTGGTGTTTCAGTCAGATTTTCGAAATCGAAATGACCTTGAAAAGCACTACTCCCTTGGTCGATTTTGCTAGGACCATATAAACGTATTATCGAAATCTCATCTTTAATGGTATCATTTACATCTTTCCAAATCATCAAATCATCGACCAACAGGCCCTTGTCAGTCATATGCTTACCGATTTCTGTCCCACCAAGCTGATCGATAGAAATGCCATCAGCACCAATTACAAATATATCATGAGGTTCATTAAACGACTCACTGTTAATAGTACCCAGAACTTGACCATCCATGAGCGTTTCAACACTTATTTTGCTGCTCGCGGCATCATAGCTATAATACACCTCAACAAAATGCCAGCTGCCATCATCGATATGTAGCAGCCTTCTCCCGTAATCATAATCGGTCCATATACCCCCGATATCATAATACTCATGTATCTCCTGATCAGCTAGGTAATCGTCTGTGTATGCTTTAATCCAAAATGCGATGGAGTATGCATCAGATTCCCCCAAGGTCGCCTCATCCAAGAGAATAATCTCGCCAGGCTGCACCAATGTAGACTCATCACTGGAGGTCAGGTGCTTTGTTTCTCTCAGATGAAGAACCCGATTCGCCCAAGCGTGGGAAGACATGCACACAGCAGCGATTACAAAGCACAAAATAGAAAAGCAGGATTTCATGGCAGAACAGCAAGATGGTAAAGTCAGCAAATCATTTGCTTTAATTGATATCTGATATCTCCGAGATGCGTTCGAGTCGGAGCGCTCCTCGTATCGAAATAGGAAACGCAGCTAAACCTTCGACAGTTTCTTCGTAGACGCCCGTCAACAGACCACTTTGGAAGCGGTCGTCGAATTGAACCAAGATGGCTCGCTCAATCGCATATCCAACGGCGTGTTTCTTATGAAATACGTGCCGAAACGGATTACTGCGATGAAAAGAATCCAACACCAACGGCGCATTGGCTGACGTCTGAGTAATCGCGCCGGGACCCACGCCTCCTTCCAATGGCCACGATAGCTCATATTCTTCAACCAGATCTATTGGACGGCTCGTTTGCGCATTGATGTATCTCAAAACATGGCCAGCAGTCAGATCGCTAGCCTGATGGATCTCGTCTTGAAAGGTGTCGAGCAACTCGTCCTCCAAGCCAGCTTGCACGGCGGGATCATTATTGCGCGGCATGTCATAACTCGCGGTCTCAATGCGCTTACCAACCAGCTTCCCGTTCCGCTCCTCAACTCCTTCAAAGTACGGAATCTTGTTTTGATCGACCACCAGCACAAGTTCACCCACCTCATCATCAGCCGCCGTCTCTTGCTGCATCAGCGTCACGCTGGCCAATAATGCTGGCTGACCAGCGCTATCGACATGAAGGATGAGACGCATCGGATAAGCAGAAATCGCATCCGCCCAGGGGTGACCAGCCTCACTGATGCTAGTCACTTCCTTAAAAGTGACTTCACCCACCCAGAGCCCTGCGTATGCGGAATCAGCACCCCCTGGGCTTGCATCAGAGATCGAACTATTGCCCGCCGACATCGGCAGCCAGTAATAGAGATTGTTTCCAACTATAACGCGGTATAAGTTTTCTCTCTCGCTAAGGCTGCTCGACCAATCCCGATGAGCGCCTAAGACAACGAAATCCGTGTCGCCAGATGCGATGTCAAAAGATACGCTGGTCAGTTGGTCGTTTTGCCCAACGTTGTAACTGAGCGTCTCTGGATCAGACTCAATTTCGTAAATCTTAAGTTCATCGGTGTAAGCGCTTTGCGCCGAAGTTGCAGGCGTCACTTTTTCGATGATCAGTTGCTGAGGTTGAGACGAGACATTGGAGAACACAATGTCTTCGCGCAAAACCGAGATCGTATCCGCACCATTGCCTAGTGGATCAGTAATATCAAAATCCCCAGCGCCGCTACCGAAATCCAATTCACGTATAGAACCGAAATCAAATCGAATGGGGCCAGCAAACGAAGTCGGCCCGTCACAATAAATCCAGTAGGCGACATTGGGCTCCATCGAGTCACTGCCTGAAATGCCTTCCCATTGCCCGCTAGCAGTCAACCGGAACATGCGACTCGTCGGGAATACATCAGAAACATCCTCAAAAAACTGAGCGAATGTAACCCCCGAAGTGAGTTGAAATCCAACTAAGTTATAAGCGTCCTCAGACCAATCGAAAAGGCTATGCCAGGCCTCGCCAGTCACTGACACTTGAATGTCACTTTCCGCAAAAATCAGATAAGCTTGATATCCCCTGACGAGAGATAGCGTTTGCTCGCCAAGCTTGGAGTTGCGTCGCCATGTCAACCAACGCTCATCGTTGTAGTATTTATCGGTTGTTTCCGAAATAAACTCCGACGTGCCAGCTGGTAAGCGCAACGTGGCAACGGCCGAAACAGCTGTATCGATAAAGACCTCTTCAACCGGTAAGCTCTCACCGTTTTCATTAACCGGATCGACCTCCAACCAAACAGCGTTCCAACCGGATCGAAGAGAAATAACCTGAGTATAAGTTACGGCCGATAACTCCAAACTAGCAAGCAAGCAGGTTACGATAAAGGCAGGCAGGTTTTTCATGAGTAGGCCAGCAGTTCACCATACCGCTACCTATTTATTTCAGAGAGCGATCCGACGAATGCTATGTTAACAGAATGATTATGGCAGTAAGTGAAACTATCGATGCGTTGACCGTGAAATGTCTAACATCAGCGTGGTTTAACTGAATACACGCATTTAGCTTCGTGAAGCCGCCAAAATTTTCTTGGAAAACTTCAGGGCCGCCCTTCGCCCCCATAGAGAGATGCAGCGAGCAACATTCCAGCTGTTGCGTCCCAGATGATTAATCTGCCATCATCGCCTACAGAAGCGAAACGGCTTCCACCTGGCCCCCAGGCAAGGTCATTTACAGCCCCCTCATGTCCCTCCAAAGAAAGCACCAGCTCTCCGCTTTGGACATCCCATAATCGAATTTCGCCGCGGCTGCCTCCCGTCAACAGCCGGTCGCCAGAAGGGTTCCAAGCAATTGCCCGCACTCCTTCTTGATTTGCATGAATGCTTTCGATCGGGGCGCCTGCCTCTATGGACCAAATAACAACAGAGCCGCTACTACTACCAATAGCAAACGCATCACTATTTGGGCTCCACGCATGAATGTATTCCCTGCCCCCATCGCCAGGCTCCAACTTGTCGAAAATAATTTCGCCAGTCTCCGCGTCCCACAGTGTCACGCGGCCCAAATCACCACTAGCGAGCACCATTCGACTATCCGGGCTCAGTGATAATGCTCGGAAATTTGCATAGGGCATTACGGTCGGCGCCTCAAACTCAACTAACTCATCAGACGTCAGTAGATCCCACCCGACTACTTTGCCATCTTTATCGCAAGCATACAAGTGGTCATGCTTCGTCCAAGCAAGGGCACGCAATGACTCCAATTCAACTGGCAGTTGACCACGTGACCCAGCGAGACCTACGCCATACATTCTAACGTTGATATTCTCATTGCCAAACTTTCCCTTCCGTTCAACTGCAATGCCTCCCTTGGTTGGACTCCAGGCAAAGGCGGTCTTTCTACTGAAATGTTTAATCTGATGAGTCAGGTGATGTTTCCCCTCTAGCCAACGAATAATAAAAACTTCTCCATGTTCAGACAGGCAATCTATCCGGGCGTCGTCTTGGCTCCATCTAACCGAGGTCAACGCACCGGGGCACTCCATCGCGACAATTGAGCTCGGTGGCAAATTGTAACGAACGAGCCTACCCCCACCCGCTGCTTCACCGATTGCAATGGTGTAAGCATCCGCACTCCATGCAATTGAAGTTGGCTCATGACCATCCCATTTCAACCGAGTCACTTCAGAGGCGTTGAGATCAACACGCATAACATCATCAACACCTTCGCTAGTATAAGCTAAAGCGCCTCCGTTTGGATTCCAGGCAATATCATTTACAGCGGCAGGCGCACACTCATCCCACGAAAACAAAAGTTGCCCACTTGAAACCCTCCAAACACAGACCATACCGCCCTGACAACCTGTAGCGAGCAAAGCGCCGCTGCTCGGCCAATCCATGCATGTCACCTTGCCCAGATGCCCACGATAACGCGCAGGCGCCTCATTGATATTTTCCACTTCCCAAACAAGAACATCATTTGAATCGCCGATTCCGGCAATATGCTGCCCGCTTGGACTCCAAGAAATTTGCTCTAGCCATTCCACTTGCACATTGATATTTTCAATTATTTCACAGGATTGAATCTGCTTAGAATAACGCCATATACAAAGTTCCCCCGTCGCATCGAGCGTCGCCAGGCGCAAGCCATCGGGCGCCCAAGCAAATGAGCGATATGCATGCTCTGCTGGAAGCGATGCCAACGGCGCTGCGTCACCAGGCTGCCAAAACGTTATTCTACCTGAATCACTTAGAGTTGCGATGAGTTGTCCATCTGGGCTAAATTGAGAAAATAGATGACCTTCCTTGTCTTGCCACCTCTGCATCAACTCACCTGTCAGAGAATTGCACGCTGCGGTACCGTCGTGATCGCTATAAAGCACCGATTGTCCGTGTGGTGAAAATTCCAATGAGTTAACCGCGGACTTCGTCGAAAACACTTTGCCCAATTGGCAGAGCTCGCCAAGCAAGTAGAACCATTCCCACCCGCGAACATCGGTCTCGTCTCCCTGAGGGACCCACGCCGTTAACAAGCCCTCAGAGACGAATTTCTCCACATCGCGAAAACGATTTGTGCGTTCCAGATAGCGCATACTGGCGTCGTATTCATGACGACGGCTAGTCGCAGGCTGCTGAAACGCACGTTCCTTCAAACGTTCTGCATCAGCATGGGCTTCCTTTTCGATCTCCTGCGTATGGATCGATTCTTGCCGCAGAGCTCCCTGTCTCAGCCCAAGCAGGGAACCTCCTATTACCAGAAGAAAGATCAATAAGCCGCCGATCGATGCAAGAGCCGCATGTAGCAGATGACGCCTCGTCCACGTTTTAAGACGCTCGCTTGGCGTTTGCTGACGGGCCATGATAGGCTCACCGCCCAACCACGCGTCCAAATCTAAGGCCAGCGCCTCCGCAGACTGATAGCGCTTCTCTGGCTGCTTCTCCAAGCACTTCAGGACAATTGTCTCGAGGTCTCGATCAACGGCAGCATTTAACTTGCGCGGTGAAGTCGGCAGCTTTTCCCGCACCATCTGCAGTGTTGCGAGGATCGACTGCGCACGAAAAGGAGGCGCTCCAGTGAGCAACTGATACAAGATCGCGCCAATTCCGTAGATATCGGATAAAACAGAGTACTTGCCCGGCTCACCACTAGCCACCTCCGGCGCCATATACTGAGGCGTGCCCATTATTTGGCCAGTCAGCGTCAGGTTATCACTCCGGTCAAGGTAGCAGGCCAAGCCAAAATCACTTACGTGCGGCTGGCCAGCATCATCGAGCAGAATATTATCCGGCTTGAGATCGCGATGAATGATTCCCTTCTGATGCGCAAAAGAGACCGCCCGCGTAACGGTGAGCGTCAATTCTACACTCTCTCTTTCAGAGTAGGCCCGTTGCGCAATGCGCCCCCCCAGAGTCCCTCCGCCATGCAAAGCCATGCTATAGAAGTAATTGCCCTCATAAACGCCAACTTCATAAACAGGCACTACATTCGGATGGACCAGTTGGGCAGCAGACTCAGCCTCCAACTGGAATCTCTTTCGCTGCTCAGGCAAGGCAAATGAAGAACCTAGGAAAATCTTAATCGCAACATCGCGCTTCAAATTGAGCTGCCTGGCCCGATAGACGACCCCCATGCTTCCACGCCCAAGCTCTTCCAATAGTTCATAGTTGCCGAAAGAACGAGCTTCGACATCCAGCTCAATCGTATACTTATACTCGTGGGCTATCGCACGAGCAATTGCCTTTCGCTCATCCAGAATTAAATCTTCAAGGGAGGCGTCAACAAGCGAGGCGGCGCTACTCTCCGAAGCCTCGAGAAGGGACTCAATCTCCGCACGCAGCACCGTGTCAACGCCGCAAACATCATCCAAATATTGTGATCGTGAATGCCCCTCATCAATCTCGATCGCTTCAAGAAAAATTTCTTTCTCCGACCGAGCCCTATTCTGTTCCTCGTCTAACATGCGTATTATTATTATTAATACGCTTTTTTTAGGGCTTAAATTTTATTTTAACAAAATTGTAACGAACGCTGTATCATACCAGCATGGAAATTTTTCGACTCAGCCAAGCCTTTGCATAAGCCCATTGACGCTGCACAGTGCGAGCGGACACGCCATTCGCCAAAGCTATTTCCTCCATGCTTAGACCAACAAAAAAGCGCAGCTTGACGACGTCTGCGACTGAGCGGTCCACTCTTTCCAGTGCGTCAAGCGCTTCATTGATATTCTCCAGTCGAGGATCATTCGTTATTTCCTGAAAGCCATCATCGGAAAAATCAACTCGTTCGAATTCGCCACCTCGCTTCAATGACTTCTTTGCTCTTATTCGATCAATTATAATGCGCCTCATCGCTTCAGCTGCCACACTGTAGAACTCACGCTCACTACGCCACTTGGGCTCACTGCCTTCCTTACGCATCCGAATGTAAGCTTCGTGGAGCAAAGCAGTGCCACTCAAGGTCTGGTTATTACTGTATTTAAGCTTGTACGCAGCCAGTCTCCTTAACTCTTCGTAAAGTTGAGGAAACAAAGAATCAGTTGATCGCAATCCGCCTTCTCGACTACTCTCGCTCATACACATGCCTATGTCGCATGTGAATTACTAGCGCAAATTCACAATTACTCGTTCTTCAAATGTTTTCCCAAATGGCGCCCATTTGTCGCGTAAATAGAAGTGACCAGCTCAATCCCGCATTGCTGGACACGAATAATCACTGCAGCCCGATCGGGCAAGTTAGATGAAAACGCCTACAAACCATCCGATTTCACGGATATCTCAACGCCAGAATACATACTTTCCAGAAAGTCTGAATGAATGGCCTCTCGTCGCACTTGAATAATTTCTCTCCGCAGAGCATTCCTTGCAAAATCGAATGGGATGATGCGTTCTGGTTCCACCTCGAGAACTCTGACCAGGAAAACACCTTCCGGCTTAACAAAAACCTGACTCATTTCTCCGCTTTCTAGCGACTGCGCAATTTCCGCTATCGCTTGTTTCCACTTATCATGACTCACACCAACTTGAAGCCAGCCCACAATCCCCCCTTTGAATCGGGAGGCATGATCTTCCGAATGCGTAATTGACAATTCCCCAAACCCCTCTTCCGGCTTCAGCCGTCGGTTTTCCATCACTGCTCGAGCTTCGATCAATCGCCCACGATAGCGTTCTTCAAGCTCAGCAACACCCCGACTATCCAACCACAATACCGCCACCTTTTGCTTCGACGGTTGCATGAATCGCTTACCTGAATTTTCATATGCATCCCTTAGATCTTGCTCAGATACAATCGAAGATTCAGCGACTTTCGGTAAAAGACTTTCCTCCTTCAATCGGGCAATTAAAATACTCTCGTGCGTTTCACGAACTAGCCAATCATCCTCTAAACCTGCCGTTTTAGCTTTCTCAGCTAAAACGGCCCGCTCAATCAGAGAATCCAATAATCGCTTTTTCGCGGCTTGCGAATCATCGTCACGTTCCTCCTTAGCCCAGTAATAATTAAACTCAGTTTGAGTTATCAAACGGCCATTCACCGTCGCCAGCACGTCCTCCATCTGCGCCTCTCGCTGCTCCCGGCAATCCGTCAGAGACAACACCACCAGCAGCATCGCTGCGCCAACGAGAATGCCTGAAAGAATTCGATTCTTCATTAATATCACCATATTAAACTAGTCGCTATTCGAGTAAGCGTCACCGATACCCTGATTAATTATGCACCACAGTTTATCTTCTCGGGTGTATATTCCTAAGATCAACCGCCATATAGGTAGAAACGCAAAACTTCACTCAAACCCGCCAACTATCTAAGTCCGGCGATTGGCCAAGCCAACGCAGTTTTTCAACCACGAAGGACACGAAACCCGCGGTGCCTGCTTCCTGCGCTCTGAGTCCTTCGTGGTTAAATCTACGCCACGCTGGCCCAGCGCCGAAAAGCCTTATGCTGTATTTTGCAAAAGCCTTATCCCTCCCTGGATCGCCCAGAACTCTGTATGATAAGCTCATGATTGACCAGTATCTAAGTTTTAACCTCTAAGCTAGAATCGGCGTCGAGCAATGCGTAACAGGTCTGACGCCCATCAATGCACCAAGAGCGACCATTCTGCCGCGCGCCGAAAACAGAGCTCGTGTGCCCAACGATTTGCGGCCAAGGAAGATCGTCCTGAAACTCTTCGTCCCAATCCAGCCAGGTGACGCCACCAATACTGACGTCGCCACCTCGGCATTTTCCGGCCATTAGCAAATCATCATTGCCCATACCAATCCTTTCGAGGGACTCTCGGCATCTCTCATCGAATGCGGCTAATGGGTGAGACGTTTCAGCAAATTCAACCCAATATTTATGCGCCACCCCCGCATGACTGATCATGTAACCGTTAACGAATTGAAATAATCGGCATGCCGACCAGAAACCATCGCTCAGCAGCTTGTTGATCTTTCTTCCTTTGCTATTCGTATAACCCGAAACCTTGTAAGATAGATTTTTCGGATTCTGAAAATGAATGAAGCGATGCCTTCCTTCCAAATAAGGAACGTCATGATTGCCCAATAAAAACGTGACCCTGTCCTTGTATAGCTCCTGAAGCTCCTGCAAGAAACGACAGGTTTCGGGAACCGAAGCAGCATTCTTGGACTTGGTGTCAAAGTAATCTCCCCCGAGCAGCAGATGAGAAAATCCGCCCTCCTCAGCCTCCAAGACACGACGCGCCCATTCGACATCTTGATGGATGTCGAATATTAATAAGCATCGTTCGGTTTGGAGGCAGTGGATCATCGTTCTCAAAGCTTAATCTTTAGATCAACCTCTTCGATAATTTCAAAGAATGCTTCGGCATTACCCTTGGCGTCATCAACTGGATCGTGCGCATTCATCGCCTTGCGAAGGCGCTTGAAGCTTTTGAAGCAATCTCTGATCGCTCCTTTGTAGAGAGAACCAAGGTTCGTGGAAGAAAACCCAAAAGGATTCTCACCAACATAATGGTGAAAATACTAGTTGATGAATTGCAATCGAATCCGTTGTTATCGGAAATGAACATAGGCTTTCCATTAAAGAAACAACGTTCTCAGAGAATTCAGCGCAATCCTTATATCGGGCAACTCCGGATGCCAAAACCTTTCCCACTCTAAACTAACTGGACCAGGAAACTCGCTATCAACTAAAGTTGCCAGAAGACCTTCAAATGGAAAGTCGCCCTGCCCAGGTAGGACATATTCAGGAGCTCCTGTTTGTGGATTAGGCGCTGGGCTGTCCTTGATATGAATATGCCTAACCCAATCCGAGATTGATCGCCAAGTTAGAAGTGGCTCCTCCTGACCTTTGAACCACGTATGATGCGAGTCCCAGAGTAGATTCACTGGCTGGCTCAATCTATTTTGCAATCGAAGAATGGTCTCACTGGTCAGCAATGTGGAATGCGTCTCGATCAGAACATCGACTTGCCAGCCTTCGGCAGCTCTTAAGCTCTCCCACCAGTTGACAAAGCTCTGGGCGATTCGAAAATCGCTTGCTGAACCGTCAGCCTGTCCATCAAACACCCTCATATGCGGAATACTCAAAGCGTCCGCCCATGGCGCCAATCTCTGCAATTCAGACCAGCTTTCGCGCGAGTAGTCAAACAAGCGAGCAGATGTTCCTAAACAGCTGACAGGCACTTTCATCAATTTCGTAGAAGGATTGGCTAAGCTTACAGAGCCGAATTGCCGCTCAAGGAGCCCTAATAAATCCGTGCTGCCCAACAATGCCCGTATCTCAATAGAGGACATGCCGTACTCTTTAGCCAGATGCTGCACCTCCATCCACGAGAGGTTTCCACAGCCCAGTGTCGAGAAGGCCCAATTGAGCTTCGTTGCCATTTACAGCTTGCTGTCGAGAATTTCGCCGATCCTCACCGACTCATAATTCACGGATGAAAACCAAGTCCGCAGAGCAAACCACCCTCCTGGCAAAGCATCATCCACGTGGTAGTCGTGAATCTTTTCTCCGTTAATGTAGTAGCGCACACGGTCTCCGTTGATGATGATCAAAAAGCGATATTCCTGCCCTGGCTCGGCGCGCTGGTTTGGGCTTTCATGAATAAGATTAAATCCAGGGTTGAGGCGCGCTCGGCTCCACCCTGGCGTTATGCCGCCGGTGAAGGTAATCAAATGGTTCGGCAACTCATGATACTCTTTGTAAATGCCTTCACGGCCAAAGCGAAGCGCCGAGCCATCCGATTCGCGGGCATGAATAAAGAAGTTCAAATTGCAGGCATTGTTTTCAACCACGGCATCCGTAGACGCTTGGACATCGATAACAATATTCTCAGATAACTCTTCCTTCCACCAAACCGTAACCCCTGCCTCCTGGCGATTGTCATCTATCAGACGAACCTTCAACTGATCGGCCTCTGCATAGACCCGTGGCCCCTGGGTTTCCACAAACCAACGCTCTTCCCATCCGTCGTCACCGAAGTCTTCATCCACGATCCATTCGACTTCCAATTTTTCATTATCTGGAGTTTCCATAGTTATTGGAGCAGCCTCCACGGCTGCGGCTGTTGCAAAAATTGATATGAACAGTGTGAGCAATCTCTGATTAGTTATCATTATCCAAATCCTTTCCCAAAGCGGTGGGCTGAAGACGACGGGCGGCCCATAACATGAGCACAGACACAAACCCGATCACCGTTGCCAGCCCCAAGATCCACAAGCGATCTATCAGCGGATTGGGCAACAAGGCAAGTAGCACAACGAAAAACGCCATAACCGCCGCCCCCCGGCCAAGAATCCGCAATTGGCTAAAGTCCGTGGCGCCTCCGATTTCTTTCTCGAAGTCGACCGGTCGATACATCAACTCAAAGAACTCATTCGTGCGACGACGGTCTGCCTCACTCACGTTCTTCCAGAAAGGCATCGTGGCGAAAAAGGCAATGGTGGACACCGTAGTCGTCAGGAAAAACTTCTCCTGAAATGTCCAGGAAAGCCCCGTAATCGGTATTTCAAAATAGCCGATTAAGCCAGCGGCGAAACCGATGATGATCGTGCACATCGCTGACCAACGTGGCACGCGGCGCACTAGCAACCCAAAGAACATGGGCACCATCATCGGGATAAATGCGGTTTGCAGCAAGAGCATCAGTTCGAACATACCTTTGCCCTCCACTTGCGAGAAATAAACAGCCGATGCGATTACCAGCACCCCAAGGCCAAAGCTGATCCAACGACTCAAACGCAATGCTTGCTCTGGTGAGTCCAACTTCGCTTTCAAGCGGCGGGAAATACGTGGCAACAAGTCTAGGACAATAATCGCGGCGTTAGCGTTTAAGCCCGTATCAAGTGTACTCATCGTCGCTGAAAACATCGCCACCACAATCAACGCCGCTAGGCCCGTCGGTAGCATTTTCACACTTACAAATGCATAGGACGCCTCTTCGGGCTTAGTAAGCGCATAGCCCAAAATCTCTTGCTCAAACAGAATGCGACCAGTCATCGGCGGCACCAACCAAATCCAGGAGCCAATCAACATGAGCAAGCAAGTAAACAGAGCTGCCTTCGCAGCCTCGCGCCCATCCTTGGCCGCGAAATAACGGCGAGCGCCATAAATCGTATTGCCGCTAATGATGTTCTGCGCGGAAACCGCCAACATCCATCCAATCGTAAACGCGCCGGCGGCATGGTTTGGGTTAAAATCAACGAACTGAAAATCTTTTTGTAAACCGCTGCTTTCAATCGCGTCAAAGAATCCGCCAACACCACCAAAATAAACGAGACAAAGAATGCCGACCAATAGCGTGACAGCCATCAACAAGACGCTCTGTAAATAGTCCGTCGCCATCACCGCCCAGCTGCCGCCGGAAACGGAATAGAAGACCACAATCAACCCCACAAAGCAGATGGTGCCCGCAACGGGAAAACCAAAGAAGGCGGCGCAAAAGATCGCCAGCCCATAGAGTGTCAATCCGCTCCCCAGCACTTGTAGCATCACATTGGCTACCGCGTACAGCACTCGCGTCCGTTCATCGTAGCGCAAACCAATTGCCTCTGGGACCGTTGTTACGCGAAGTTGCCGAAACCAGGCGGCAAAGCAAATAAAGTTCAGAAAGAATCCCAGCGCGCCACCGATGTAAATTGCCATCACGGTCCACCCTGCATTAAAGGCCGCGCCAGCGGCGCCAGTGAAAGTCCAAGCGCTGAAGGCAGACATGAAGGCGCTCGATCCCACCATCCACCAAGCGCCCCGACTTCCGGAGCGGAAGTAATCGGAGACGTTGTTGTTGGCGCGGCTGAATACCCAGCCGATCCCCGCCATTAAAAACAGATAGCTGAGGATTACCGCAGCATCGATAATATGATTATCAGACATTTACAGGTCAGAGTGCAGACGTGCCCAATGGCAAGCGTCCAGGGGTTAGGTCGCACGATCGAAATCGCTCAACGACAAGCGGTCGCTAACGGCGCGGCCTTCAAAAAAGGCAATGAGATTACTGACGGCCAATTCGCCGCATTTTAAATATTGGTCAAATGTGGGACCGGCGATATGCGGTGACAAAATGGTGTGTGGGGCATCAAAAAACGGATCAGCCGCAGATATTGGCTCAGTCGTCACCACATCCAGCGCAATGCGTAAGCGCCCAGCTTCTGCAATTAAAGCAGCTTCATCAACAACAGCACCACGGCCTACGTTCACAAAGACAGAGTCGTCGGCCAAAAGAGCAATTAAGTCCCCGGTCACACTTCGCTCCGATTTCTCAGTGAGGGTTTCACACTCGAATAACACATCACTACTGCGGAAGAGATCGCGAATAGATTCACAGGCACGAACGCCATGAGCCTCGATAAACTCCGAAGGAACCCCATCGGAATAGGCGCAGATCTTTACTTGAAATGGCTCTAAGAGCTTTACCAAAGCACGGGCGATTCGCCCAAAGCCGTGCAATCCCACCTGGCGACCAAACAACGTTTCCGTAGAGAGCTCAACCGCCTGATAACGAATGCTGCCGTCGCCCGCTTGAATAAAGGATCGCCAGTTATATAATCCACGTAGAGCCGCAAGCGCTAAAAGCAAAGCATGCTCAGCGACCTGCGCACAGGCCAGATCTCCCCAGTTGCTGACGATGCCGCCGAGTTCGAGAAAACGACGCGGCGCCACATGCCGAACTGAACCCGTCAAATGGCAGATGTACTGCAATGCACGTCGGCTATCCCCAACAAACGACAACGGCAGTGATGGAGTCGACCAGCAAGAAACCAGCACGTGCGGATCCCAGTCACACAAACATGCGTTCCACTCATCCGCGGAACAGTCGGACGTATCCACGAACTGGCAATCAACTCCATTCAGTTCGACCCCTTTCAGCATCGGCAGAAAAAACGCACTTTCTTGCGAATTGAGCGCCAAGAGTAGACGCTTTTGAGCAGTCGATGCAGCATTACCTGCCAACGCCATTGGCTTCATAAGACTCATAAGGATACTAGCTGATATTGCTACTCGACAAGTTCGCGTCCAACGCTCCAATCGAAAAACAGTGTGACACGGAACTTGCCATGTGCGGGCTCCTCTAAAAATGAACTGGCATTCCAACCCGACACATCCGGGTGTAATCGATCAACTTCCTGCAATGCCCAATCTTCCCGCAGATCATACGTTGCTATTTGCTGTAAGGTTAAAGGCGCAACCGCGGGTGTGCCATCAGACTTCTCGGGATAGCCAAACGGAGGACGTCCGGATTGACCTGCAAGGCGCACACTTCTCTGCACTAAGTATGCATTTACCGTATCAGACTCCCGATTCGCCAGGTAGGCAGGATTAGACAATACATCCGGCTCTACCCACGTATTACTCGGCTCTGGAATATCCAAGTAAGGCCAAAGAAAATAACCGAGCAAGCCAGTAGAGTTACTCTTGTATTTGGGGAATTGCCCATAATTTAATGGCCCAGGTAAACTACCATCGTGATCATTGGCATACATTTGCATTGCCGCGCCAATTGATCTCAGGTTGGACGTCGCCACAGTCGCATCGGCCTGCTTGCGAACTGTCTGAAGACCTGCTAAAACCATAGCGCCAAGTATTCCGATGACCGCGAGGCAGGTAAGTAGTTCAACGAGGGTAAAGCCAAGGGGGGTATTCTTCTTCATTGCTTAGGAGTAAATTAGATTTTTTAGAGAACGACAAACAGCGGGGCGTGCACACTGTTGTCCTAGGCTAAGAGACTGTTGCAGATGCATGCGCTCGGCGCTCTCCCTCCACATCGTCAAACCAGTTCTGCAGCTTGAGCATAAGCCCGTCGACAATCTCCGGGTAATTTGCGGCAAGGTTTTGCTGTTCGCCGGGATCATTGGCGAGGTTGTATAACTCTGGCTTGGAAGGCGCCGAAAGCGTCCGCTCGGGCATGGGCGCTGTCAGCCAATAAGGGTTAAAACTTTCTGGCTCATTCAGGAGGCGACGGTCAATTGCCATTTCCTCGGCATCGGTCTCCATGGCTTCAGGGATGACCGGACGGACGAGCTTCCAATTTCCCTCGCGGGCAGCTGCATTACACGCAACCTCTGGACCATAGCGGTTCCACTGCCAGAAACGCAGCGGCTGCTCAGCTTGCGGAGAGTTATCGCGGAGCGCAGACCATACATCAACGCCATCCAAGGGCAGCGGCGACTCATCCTCAATGCCACAAGCGGTGAGCAGCGTAGGCAACAAATCGCACGAATGCACCAAGCCGTGAAAATCTCCATTGCGCTCCATGCCATCCGGCCATCGCACCACCATGGGTAAACGGATGCCGCCTTCATAAACGTGCATTTTACCTTCACGTAAATGCGCGTTAAAACGCTCCATTCGGTGATCCAGATTCGGGCCATTGTCACTGGTAAAAATCAGCAAGGTATTGTCATCGATACCCTGCTCCACAAGCGTATCTCGTAGCGATGCCAAGGCTCGGTCCAGTCGCGAAATCATCGCATAAACTAGAGCCTGTTCTTTGGTAAAACGCCCGCTTTCGGTATATGGACGCAGGTCCTCCTCGGGCGCTTGCAGAGGCGTGTGAGGCGCATTGTAGGCAAGGTATAGGAAGAACGGTTCTTGTCGGTGGCGGCGTATAAAATCATTCGCCTCTGCGGCCAGCACATCCGTCAGGTAACAACCATCGGAAATGAATGGGCTGCCATTACGCTCCATGCGCCAATCATAGTAGTCCATGAGCCCATGCCGAAATCCGGTAAACTCATCGAACCCTCTTTGATTGGGGTGATACTCAGCCCCCACTGCTCCGTTGTGCCATTTACCAACCAGACCTGTGGCGTAACCCGCGGAGCGAAAGACGTCGGCCATGGTTCGCTCACGTAGATGCAAGCGGTCCAACCCGCGACTTTCACGCATGTCGATGGCTCCAGTACGGTGCGGATAACGCCCCGTCAAGAAGCCCGCGCGGGATGGCGTGCACACGGCCGACGCAGCATAGTGCTGGCTGCAACAGACCCCCTCGGCAACCAACTGGTCCAGCGCAGGTGTGTGCACGCGCCCCTCACTGAAGCATCCGAAATCACCGAAGCCCATGTCATCAGCCATGACTACGATTACGTTCGGGCGGCTCATCTTATTGCCCATCCTTCAGTTGAATTGTCTGCGACTTTTTGCCAACCAACGTAATGGTTACCTTGGTTGCATCGCCTTCACTGGTCTCAACTTGCCATTGCCCGCTCTCATCAAGCGCCAGGCACACCTGCCCGGCTCGATCGAGAACGATTGAAATGTCATCTGCATGCAAAGAGGATCCAGCAATACCGACAGCCATAAGGGACTCGCCTTCATCACGCAAAATGTAGGAATAGTTTCCATCCAAAGCGTCATCGCCAACAATCCAAACCGAGCAAGTCATTTGACCGTCGCTCATATCTAGGCGATGCCCCGGCCCGCGGTTTACTTTGAAATCATCGGCTTCATCATCTTTGCCTTGTATCCCAAGCGCCGTGAAGAATTCAAAGTTGTTCTGTTTGGGAGATGCAAGTTCCAGGTGATAGCCGCGTTGCTGCGTGCGTGAACGCGTTGGCTTCGGGTCGGTCTCCACAATAGTCGGTGCTATTCTCGCTTCCACATCGACCAAGCTTTCAATAACCAACTTGCCAGGATAATTCTTCATCACGAATCGACTATCACTGATTTCTTCAGCTGCCCGATCGGTGTGCAGTCGCCACTGATAAGCATGCGGAAGGTTGGACTCAAGTTGATCCAGAATCACTACGTAACGCCCTTCCAGCATCAGCAATCGACGATGCATTTTCGTCATTTCCAACGAGTCTTTGTACGCTGCCTGGAAAATAGCCGTGGACGCTGCAACTCGTGGCGCCGTCCACACATCAGTCATATGGATTTTGTTGTATTCACTATACGGCTTGCCACGGAAAGTCGTCCATGCCGCTCCTCCTTCATGTTGGCCAATTCCGTCGACTAGAATCGTGTTGTGGTCTGCGCTTTCTTTCGCACCCGTGTAGCCGGTGTCATTGGCCAGAAACACACCCTCTGCAAAAATCAAGAACGAGCCCGCATCCGGGTGAGCATGGCCCAATGAGGGTCTCCACTCCGGGTAACGCTCCAGCAATTCTGTAAAGTGATGCCCAGCCGGCGGCCCTGACTTAAATGCCAGCGCCGTGGCATTCGCATCACGCCAATTATCACGCCAGTGTACGACTTCCATATCCGGAAAATAATGATAGGGCGGATAGTCTGCATACTGTGTCTGCATCGGCATCGACGCCTCAGGAACAGGTAGTTGCAACAACATGCCAAACACCGCATCGATTGTGTAGATGCCCACCATTTCAGCATGCTGGGGCGTTACATGGCGCAAGTAATCGCGCAGAAATTCAGGTCCGTCATGAGCGTTTAGCAGTAAGCTCGGAGCAACAAGTTTTACCCGCGTCGGCAAGGTGTGCCAAGGCCAGTCGTAGCCCGATTGAAAGCCTACTCCGTCGGACTCAACGCGTGGTCCCCAGTCGCCAAAGTCGAAGACGAACTCAGGATTCGGCAAGGTCATGTGGGCTAAATAAAGTGGCGCTTTACTGAAAGCATTCACGTCAAAAGCTGACCCGCCAACTGTCCTCTTCTGCGCGGCAGCAAATGCGGCGGGAAATTGAAAAGTATAGTTCCAATAGCTAAAGCCTTCAAAGAACCAACCATCCACAGCAATCGCATCCAAGGTGCGCTCCATCAAGTTTCCGGAAAACACGCCCCACTGCGCTGCTTCTGGATACTCGTCGACAACTGTCATCGCCGCCACACCCAAACCACACACTGGGATGATCAGGTGGTTTTGCTCATAGGCATAGCGCTTCATGGCCGCCAGATCAGTGAATGATCGTTGGCCCTGGCGAATAATAGCATCACGCAAAGTCGATTCCAGCTCCTCATCGCCCTGCCCTTTCGTAACGTCGTAGGCGATCGACAAGCCCAGTAAGACATGGCCCGAGGTTAAGCCGATTGCACCTCCGATGGAATGCATTTCCGGCGGCTCATATTCGGCAATTAAAGGCAACCAATCATGCAAACGATTGAGGTATTTTTCTTCGCCAGTAATTCGCCAGGCTACGGCAATTTTGGCGATAATGATCGCATTGCGCTGGGCGCTCACGCCCTGGTCCAGAGGGACCGGATTCGCCGTCATTTCAGCTCCACCATCTTCAGGCAGATAAATGGCGCACCATTCGGGATCTTCCTGGTAGCGGCGAGCAGCCGCTTCCATTTCCGCTGGCCCGGTGTAGAGCCTCGGATGCACGTTGCGCATCTCCTCTTTCAATTGGAAAGCCCCTTCAAAGAGCGCTTCGCGCGTCGCATCAGCAGTAGAATAAAGCGTCGTCATGAGGAAGATGCCAGCAAACGCCGCCAGTTGTTTCATCAGGGTAAAATAGTGCATGGTCAAAGAAGCCAACTTATCGTTACCTAGAAGATTCGGGAAGCGCGCCCTATTGCCCGTTGGTTAGCTCCAACGATTCTAGGGTTAAATTAGATTCCGATGGATTCGAATAACTGGCATACACGCGGATACCCGATATGCGATCCTGCTCCGTCACTGCGTCCTTGTTCTTCGCGTTATCAGCCGTGACAAACTTCGACAGCGGAATCGAAAACTTATTGCTCTTTCCAGTCGAAAGCGGTGCTTTCGCATAGAGCATCTTGCCGTTGTTGAAAAGGATAGTCAGCCCAAGGTGGTTCGGTTTCTCCATTGAGTCGACTAATACCTCCCCTGAAAGAACATAACTTTGATTGAAGATTAGTTGGCCAGGAACGCGGACCGTAAAGGTATTCCACTTGCTTTCCACGGTTTGAGTTTCCGACTTCGTAATCGCCAAGACCGTTTCACCTGCGCCGGTGGACTCCGGTGAGAACTCAATCTGGCTTGCAGGATAGTTCAGGCTTTGCGCATTGAGTGCGGTTAATGAGATGCAAGTCAGTGCGGATGCCCACACGAGATTTCGTAGTTTTCCTATCATGTATCGGGTAGTAAGGGGTTAGTTGATTTCGTTGATAAGAACAGCATGTTCGATAAGGATAATTTTCCCAAGCATAGCTGAATGCACATTGTAGCATAACTCAGCCGCCATCATCAAATTCGCTTCTTCAAAGTAGTCCCAGCCTTCCAGGCCCCCTCGATTAAAAGGTACTGTGGCACTGCCGGAATACCGCGGTCATTCCGATGCAACATACCAACGAGAATGTCTACAGCCGCCTCGCCCATTTTATGAGAACTCTCATCAATGCCACTGACCTTGCGCTTATGAGTCACCAGGGAGGGCGAGGCAAAACCAATGTCTTTCGGAATCGAATAGCCATGCTTTTCCAAGACATCGATCAACTCGTTGTAAGAAGAGATGACGACCTCCGGCTTATATCGCTCAACCCATCGGATAAACCCTTTCTCTTCAAAATCTTTCGGGCAATAAAGCGGCACTCGGATTTTCTTGGGCCAATGCTGCTGACAGGCCAAGAAGGCGCCTGACCATAAGTGAAACGTGCGAGCATCTCGATCTTTGGGCAAAGCAAACCCAATGCGCTCATAACCCAGCGCACGAACTGAATCGACGGTAATGACTAAAGCACGAAATGCATGGCTGGCCACTGTGTGCAAACTAGGCCAACCCAACGTGTAGCCAAAGGTCACAGCTGAAAACAACGACCAGTCCAAATCAATTCGTTCTCCCGTTTTTGGCTGAGGACAAATGAGTAAGCCCCTAATGTTTCGCGCTGCTAGTATGTTGCCTGCGCGCTTGGGCGTCATGTCCTCGGCGCGAAGCCAAAACTTCTCCAAAGCATAGCCAAGCTCGGCAGCTCGCTTCTTGGCGCCATCATGGTAGAGATTGAAAATTTCATGAGCTTCCAGTTCATCCGCAGTGTGACCATTGGTAACCCACGCCAGATTCCCCTGATAGCTGCGCGGCCCCTGCCGGGTTCGGTAGGCAGTCAAGGCCGAGAGCATGGGGTCCGGTACATAGCCAAGCTTATCAGCGATCTTGCGTATACGCTCAATGGTGGAAGTAGGGAGCTTGGGATGCCCGGCCAATGCCCTTGAAACAGTGGTATAATGCACGCCTGCCTCTGCTGCAATATCCCGAATCGTTACTTTGCGTTCCTTCACAGCGCAACAATGTGCACCAATAAGGATTTGAAGTCAACGGGTACATGATTTCTAAAATGCAAGTGTTCAACTAACCTCAAAGTAATTCTATAATATGATACCTCGCACCCTTCTTATCCTCCTTGCAACTGCCCCTCTTTTGTCAGCACAAACCACCCTGTTTACTGACAATTTTGACTCTTACACCCCAGGAGAAACACTTCCTTCAGTTTCTTGGGGTTCCGTCAACCCTTCAACCAGCTCAAGCGATGCAGCCATGGAAGTCGTCCTGGATGCCGGCGACTTTTTCGGCCAGGGAACATCCAACCAAGTACTTCATATCCTGGATGAAAGCGGTTCGCAAAATACGCGCGCAGATGCCGCTAACTTATCTTTTCAAGTCGCTACGCTGGAATTCGATTTCTATGAAGTCGGTGGTGTTTCCGGCACTCCATGGCGCATAAGTTTCGGACTTAACAGCTCAGGAGTAGGCAATGTTTTTCAGGCAACCCTCAATAGCGGCAACCCTGGTAGCTACTCATTAGATGCCGCACACAAAGCTCAAATCGTAGTAAATAGCTCAACCGAGACCGTCTTCTACGGAGGCACGAGCATTGCATCGATGCAATATCAACTTTGGATCGATGGCGTCCTCGTAACAGCCAACGGAGGCACCGCTTCGAACTTCATATCTGGATTTACTGCCGGGGATTCCATGACTGCCTTTCGCATCACAACAGACACCAGCGGCCTATCCCAGGAAATGTATATCGACAACGTCACCCTTTATGATGGAGCCGTCATCCCTGAACCGTCGACCTGGGCTTTAATCACTGGACTGGTTGTCGGTTGTGCACTTATCTTTCGCCGACGGAGCAAATAGGACATTGCCATCAAACTCTTGTAGCAGACATTGGCCCCGAGTTTGGCCAATGTTTAGCGAATCATCATTCTAAAATGAACGTGGTCGAGCTTACGCGAACTGATCCGCTTGAGTCGTTAGTCTGGCGCTTTAGAAAGAGCCCAGACCATGAAAGGTAAACGATACACAACCGAACAGAAGATCTGTATCCTGCGCAGCGCCGACCAGGAAGGCGTGAGCATCCAAGACGCCTGCGTGAGGCAGGCATCAGCGAACAGAGTCTCCATCACTGGAAGCGCGAGCTTGGGATGATGGAGCTCGATCAGGCGATCCGTGCCTTGGCATGAAGAAATCAAACAGGGCGGGAATTTCAAGGAGTCACCCTCACCAATGGTCTCACATTTGCCAGACTTAGGGGGTCTTTAGTTGTCACAAAATGACAGGAAATGCGAAACGATTGAAATTCCCTAAAGCGTTGCTATTGAGCCGCTTAGTTCCTATTTGACTCAGCTTGACCGGGCGGGACAAATGGTGCTCAGGGCGGGAGTCGAACCAGTATGAGACCTTCATTTCATTTCACTGAATTTCATTTCTCGTTACAAATCGACGCTTTGCAAAGTGGAAAAGCGGCCAGAAAATGCAGCTAAATGCATCAAAATAACCCAAGTTTGGCAAATATTTGGCAAATCAAAAGGCTGGCTCGCAGGGCAGGCTGTTGCCTCATCAACTGCGAACTTGAATGGGCTACAAACGCAGTCGTCGGTTCGATCCCGATAGGCTCCACCATCTTAAATAACGGATAAAGGTGGTTATTAGAAACTTCGGGAGCGCTTGAAGATAAAGGGCAGTCTAGCTCAACTTCTCAATAAGCATATAACCTACTTAAGCCATGAAATGGCCATTTGAGGTTTTCAATATTTGAATGGCGCCGAACCGTCAGCTCAAGCAGTTGGCTGCAAACACCAAGCTTGAGACTGACCTTCCATACGATAAATTGGAATAGCGCCTCATCGCTGATGGACAGGTGCTCCACTATGCAAGCGCGGACGCTAAAGAACCCGCAAGAGTTCTCCAGCTACAACAGGCCTTAAAGACAACTTAGATCATTCAGTACATGCGTTAGATTGCACGTACTCGAATCTGGTGTATTTCCGCATCCTAATTATAGAATGAAAAGAAATGCATCTGAGCAGTTCCTCGGTCATCAAAATGCCAACGGCAAACCTGCTTTCGCATTGGTGGTCGCACTTACTTTGATGAGCCTTTTTGTGCTGCTCGCGCTTAGCCTTTCATCGCTGACTGCGGTCGAGCTGCGCACGTCATCAATTCAGCGAGACATGAATCACGCCCGGGAGAACGCACTCCTTGGCATGAAGACAGCGATCGCCCGCCTGCAAGAAACCCTTGGGCCGGACCAAAGGTTTACTGCGACGTCCGCGCTCATTGGCGAAAGCGATCAGCCTTACATCACCGGCGTTTGGAAGAAAGGCGCCACCGACGCGTTCACGTGGCTCGTCAGCGGAAACACCACCGCAAGCCCACTGGCCGTCTCCCCTTCAGCGCTACCCGATCCGGCAACTCAAGCTGACGGCGACGAAGTTTTCCTCGTCAATCTGGGTTCAGTATCCAGTGTCGAGCAGCGCATCAAAGTGGTGAAGGAAACGGTATCTCAAAGCAGTTCGCCCGGTCACTACGCGTACTGGATCGGCGACGAAGGCGTCAAAGTCAGTGTAGGCATCAATGATGAAATTGATCAACTCGACTACGATAATTCGCGCCCGGAAAACATTCCCTACAACTCTCCGGGCGAAGGGCACGACTGGTCGGAACCAATACACCGCGACGAGCTACGTCAAATGACACAAAGCATCACCAATTTCTGGCAGCTACTCGGCCTCGAGCATGAAGATGTAGTCAACTCGTCAGACTTGGCCAATGTATCAACCTTGTCGTCTTCTTCTCTGCTACCCGGCAGCATCGATGCTGAAATTTGGAAAGATCATTTCCACACTTTAACGCCGCTCAGCCGGGCTGTTCATATCGACCACACCACGACAAACGGTTCATTAAAGAAAGACCTCTCAGACTCGCCGCAGCTTACTTCGTCATTCAAGCGCTTTTTGCGCAATCGCACGCAGGAACTCGATAGCGGCAACCGAGGCCACACGATCATCCCACACTCGGCGGC
Organism: Cerasicoccus frondis; assembly: GCA_031296915.1. Classification (GTDB taxonomy): domain Bacteria; phylum Verrucomicrobiota; class Verrucomicrobiia; order Opitutales; family Cerasicoccaceae; genus Cerasicoccus; species Cerasicoccus frondis. The sequence goes on from JAVDPC010000002.1 coordinate 325,057, forward strand.
CAGCAGTGGTATTTTTCCGGCCTACTCGGTCGGGCCCGTCGTCACCGAGTTCGTGGTCCGGTATAATTTCTACCGTAATTACAATGGACGCCTTAACGTCCGACAGGAGATGCAGGTGGAGCTATGGAACCCCTACGCCACGCCCATCCAGAGCACCTCCAAGGTATTGCTCAATCTAAGTGACTTGCCGGAAATGGAAGTCACTGTCGGCGGGGAGTCTTATTCGGTCAATCTCGTCGACTACTTTGAGAGCGGCCCCTACGTGCCGCCCGGCATTGAGTGGGAGCCAGGCGAGATCAAGTGGCTAAAAGGCAGTGGTGGAAATCGCCAACTTGCTGTCGATGGCCCATCCCGCTCAGCGGAAATTCTCGATAGCTCTGGCTCTCCCATCGACATCCCCGAACCAACGACGGCCGAACCACAAAGCATCCAGGTGAGCATTCCCGGACTAACAGGAGAAGCCGATGAACGGATTACGGTGTCGCTGGATACTCAGAACGACACCATTGCAGAATACCGCCCAAACATAGCCTATCTGCAAGCCAATGTGAGCAATGCTTCACCAAGCCTCAGCAATAGTGGCTGGATGTTCGGCTACGCATTTGAAATGGATGATGACCTTGCTCGCTGGGTTGATGGTAGTCGCACGGACGCGGTGGACCCGCGGCGCAAAGACATGGACGTGGTGGATTTTGCGGATCCGGATTTCGAATACTGGTCTGACGATCCGGCCGATACTTTAGGCGCAATCAACTTGGCCGGCTCAGACACCTTTAATTCACAGCAGCGCTACATTCTGTTTGATCTGCCGAGCCAAGAGCCCATATCGATTGGCGCGCTGACGCACCTCATCAGTGAGAAGCCACACATGCTGGGAAACACCTGGGGCGGCGCGGCGAATGAATACTTTGATCAATACTTCATCTCGAGCCTGCCCCGTTGGCATGAGTGGAGCCTGGGCTCGCTGCCCATACTGCCAAACCGCTACATCGACTTCTACTTATCAGGCGAATCGAACATTGAAATCGGCGACCCGTTTGCAGGTACAAGCGCCGATAGCGACTTCATATTTGATCTGCAACACGCGGCCAAATACCTCATGGTGCGTGGGGCGTTCAATGTGAACTCCGTTTCGACGGACGCCTGGAAATCAATGCTCGGCGGCATCAGCATATCCGGCTGGAAGCAAGAGAATGCCCAATCAAGCACAGACCTGCAACACGCATTCTTCAGGCATAGCTTTGGCGCTAAGCTGGTCCCGACGATGCCCAATGAAATCATCGAGTCGGCAACTGCCTACACCCGTAGTGGCGTCACCTTAACCACAGCGCAGGTCGATGCATTAGCAAATGCCGTAGTGACGATCATCCTTGATCGCGGGCGTCCCTACGAGAGCTTGAGCGAGTTCATCAATGCGGGGGTCATTGCTCAAGCGATTGAAGATGCTCAGATCAATCTCGAAGCCACGGAACTTGGCATCGCAAACAACTCACCGGCCATGCTCACCCAGGCCGATGTCATCAAAACCATCGCACCGATGCTAACCCCGCGCTCGGACACATTCCTAATCCGGAGCTACGGCGATGTGGTGGATCCATTCACCGGCGAAACCACGGCCCAAGTGTGGTGTGAGGCCGTTGTCCAACGAGTGCCAAGTTTGACCAGTCCTGCGACAGGTGTGCTCGCACCCGCTACGGACCCCCTGGCGCCGTCTCCTACGAAGTTCCCCTTTGGCAGAGAAATGAAGGTCCTCTCCTTCCGTTACTTAACCCCCGACGAAGTTTAGCGCATGTCCAAGCATCTATTCATCGCCTTAGGCCTCCTTCTCATTGCGACCCTTTCGCTCCATGCCCAACAGCGTCGATTTACTGTCGTTGCTCCTTATGGCGGCAAAGAGCTCAAGGAGCTTGGTTTCCTGGATGAAGATGGCGAATTCCAAAAGTTGAAATGGAGCCGCTCCCGACGCTCCCCCGAATACACTGCACCGCGCACGAATGATGTGCGTTTGGTGAAGCCGCACGTCAACGAGGAAGGCCGCACGGAGTATCTACCAGTGCTCGACCTTAACTGGCCGGGCAATACAAACCAGGCGCTGTTTGTGGTTGTTCAAGTCGATGGCGAAACACCTGCCCGGGTGATGGCAATCGATGACCGCGACGAAACATTTCCGCTCAACACCTTGAAAGTGCTCAATGGAATCGACCAGACGATCTATGCGCTGGCCGGAGATAAGAAATTCCAACTCAACGCGGGCAAGCTATCCAAAGCATTCACCACCGAAAAGTATTTCCAAGTAGATGAAGACGCACCCAATCCCGGCATGCCGATAGCGGTTGGCGTAAATGTCGACGGCCAGTATGACTTGCTTTATGCTGCCGGTGTTAGCGTGACGCCTCACAGCCGCGTGCTTTGCCTGGTGCTCCCGCCCAAGCAACAGGGCTCCACGCGCTATCAAGCACGCTTGCTCATACATTAAAGTACTTTGACGATGCTTCACCGAACCGGGCGAAGCGTTGAGCCTTCGTTCCACTGCCCTTCCAGCAAGATATTCTTGGGGTCCGCAGGTATACCGCGTTCATCATGCTGAATGAGCTGGATCAACGTGTCCACTGCGGCAGCTCCAATTTGCTCAGACTTCTCAACCACCCCACTTAACTCCGGGTGCCTGAGCGGCGCCATCGGGCTTGCGATGCCAAGCTCTCCAGGGATATCCAAACCTAACTGCTGCACCACTGGCCACATCGGCGAAGTGATGATCACGGCGTCTGGTTTATGCTGTTTTTTCCATGCACTGAACTTAGTCGGAAAGTCTTCGTCTGTCAGTAGCTCAGGCAGAAATTCCAGACCATGGCTGCGACACCCACAGAGATAAGCAGACTGGCAATGTTCCAGCGTTTTTAAGTTCACTTCCTTGCTTCCCGCAAAGCCGATGCGCCGATAACCACGCTCTACCAGGCTATTAAAAATCGCCCGTGTCGCACGGATGTGAGACGGCGACACGCGGTGCATGATCGGCGTCCGAATCGTGTAACCAAAGGTAACGAGGCAATAGTCTTCGTAGGGTATATCGAAAACCTCCCCCTGCTTAGTCGGTGGACAGATAAAAATACCGCGGATGCCTCGCGCCTTTAAAATACTGTCCAATCGCTTAGCGCTGAGATTTTCCTGCAGCAGGTCGATTTTTTCGATATTGAACCCCAAAGCCTGCGCCCGCGCAAATGCTCCTTGGTAATATAGATTGTAGGTCGTGATCAGATGCCAGGGCCGCTCCTTGCTCGAATAGCTAATCCACGCTAAGGTCCCCTGATAATGCTGCGCCTCTTCATGGTTGCGGTATTTGGACAACGCCGAAAGCAGCGGATCCGGTCGATAACCCATCGACTCCGCAACCTCGCGCACATAGGCGCGCGTCTCCGGTGATACTGCCGGGCTCCCGTTCAGAGCCAGAGAAACAGTCGGGCGGCTAAGCCCTGCCTTTGCGGCAACATCTTTTTGTGTCGGTCGTCGGGGCATTGGGTGTCATTGAATGGTTGTCATGCGCGGGGTATCAAAGTTGCCTCAATACAGCGAACGCCAACCGCCGCAGCAACGACCACGACGCTAACATGTGTTAGCTTACACTGTCATCAACACGATCCCCCACGCCGCCCCCACATTGCCAAGAGGATGTAGATCACCTTCTAACATGTGTCAGAATTCCAACCATAGACATTCCACGACGCTCGCAGATTACTGAGACTCCTTGCCCAACGACTCAGGTTAGTCGTAGTAAGATTAAAACCGCAGCATCGCGCTCAAACCTTTCGCCCCAACCGATACGAGCACCCAACCAAAGCTCACCCTCACTTCGCACAATCATGTCGATTGAATACGCAACCATTTTAATCTACTTCATTTTTCTCGTCACCTTAGGCTACCTCGTCGCCAAAATGAATACCTCGGTCGACGATTATGTCCGCGGCGGTGCCAAGGGAACGTGGTGGATCGTGGGCTCAAGTATGTTCGTAGGCGGCATCAGTGCATTTACTTTTACGGGCAATGCATCGGCAGCGTTCAGCGCCGGTCCAACGTTTTTAGTCATCTACGCCGCCAATGTTATTGGCTTCCTGATCTGCATGATTCTTGGCCCTTGGTTCCGGCAAACGCGTGCGGAAACCTGGGCCGACGTGCTTCACGACAGATACGGCGTATCGGTGGAGCAGTTCTCAGCGATTCTGGGCGTTTGCCTCTCACCATTGGCAGCCGGCATTCAACTGTATGCACTGGCGGTGTTTGCTTCCTCAGCACTCGATCTCCCGGTTACCTTGCTCATTTTTATTCTTGGTGGCATCGCCATCAGCTACTCCACCATGGGCGGGCGCTGGGGCGTCATGGCGACAGATTTTATTCAAGGCGTGCTGATGTTCGGGATGACACTCCTCGTGTTCTTCCTTTCGATTAAGGCCGTTGGTGGATGGGGTCAGTTTATCAACTACTTCAGTGATCCCCGCTTCGCCGAAGACTTCAAGTTCGTGAAAGCGCCCGGCGAATTCCATCAGGATAAATACAGCCTCAAGTGGATCATTGTCATCTTCTTCGTCCAGCTAAAGGGCTATATCAATCTCGGAACGGCTGGTCGTTTCTTGTCGGTCAAAGACGGTCCCTCCGCACGCAAGGCTGCGCTTCTGGCCGCAGTGTTGATGTTTGTGGGCAGCATCATCTGGTTCGTTCCTCCAATGGTCGCACGATTCCTGTTCGAAGCTGAGATTCAAGGCATGGACATCAAGGAACCGGCAACGGCAAGCTATTCCTACCTCGCTCAACTGCTGTTGCCCAATGGCCTCATGGGTCTCATGTTGGCAGCCATGTTTGCCGCGACAATGAGTAGCCTGGACTCAAGCCTCAACGGCACGACAGGCGTCATCGTAAAAAACATCATGCCTTGGGCTCGCAGCAAACTCGGCATGGGGGAAATGAGTTCAAAGCAGGGCGTGCGCTGGTGCCAATTTTTCACGGTCGGACTCGGTGCCGCGATTATCGCTGTCGCCTGCATCTTCTCGCGGCAAGAAAAGTTGGAGCTCTTCGACGCCTTTCTAATGATCGGCGCTGTAATCGGCGTCCCCCTTGGTTTACCCGTTTTACTCGGACTCTGGATCAAGCGCATATACTGGGGCAGCTATTTTGTGATCATCGCTGTCGCCCTGATTCCATCCATCTACTTCACGTATGATTCAAGCGTCAACGATGCCAGCTGGTCCATACAGGATCGCATGATCTGGCTCTACATCTTTGGCGTCGCCGGCTTCTTAATCAGCCTTCCGATGTGGCGACTGGCCAAACAATCCGAGCGCTCAAGAATTGAAGCATTTTTTGAGCGCATGCATCGCCCAATCGACTTCGCAAAGGAAGTCGGCGAAGACAATGATAGAGTTCAACTAAAGCTTCTAGGAGTATCATCTCTAGCAATGGCTGGCTTTGTTTTATTGCTATTATTTGTGCCCAACGATCTGACAGCCCGTCTTCAAATCCTAAGCCTGAGCTTGTTCATGGGTTCCATTGGCGGTCTGTTGATGGTCGCATATTATCGCAGAACGCCATCTCACCCCAATGTAAGAAACTGCTCCAATAAAGTGTGATCCTGCGAGATAATTCCCACACACTTTAGGGATTGTCTGGGAATTCAAAATGTTGATGGTGCGCGAGAAAATGAATGCAGCACAAGGCGGCCAAAGCGATGTGGGCTGGAAGCCCATGAGCGCATGGCCAACGCAGTGAACTTTCATTTTCGCCGCATCGACTGACGGAAGGCTTTTTCCCTTCAGATTCGTTGTCATGCGGTTCACAGGCTTCCAGCCTTGTGAACCACATTCCGCCTTTCTGAACTAAAAAATCCTTACCGCCATCAGCATTTTGAATTTCCAGACACTCCCTAGAACGACGGACAAAATTCTCACCATCCGCATTCTTGACTCTGAGCAGCTCAAAGCCGATTTGAAGCGTTGCGGTATAGACTACCGCACCGAAGACGGGGACTTGGACTGTTCACGCGCTGTGCTACAGGTTCGGCCATTGACGGGCCACGCAAGGGCAACCATACAATTTGCGCCAGTAAAAGTAATCTCTAACTTGTGTAGGAATTGTTTCCGCTTGTGTTTTAGCAGCGAACTTGGGTGGATAGCGTAAAGCTTTCTATAAACAATGCTCAAGCCATCCCCTGAAATCTGTTCCCCATGGCGCGAGGTCGAGCTGATCTTTGCCGCTGTAAAGCACTATACGCAGCCTTACTTGGAAGTCGACGCCTACGTGGTTTTTACCCACGCGCCCAGCGGGCAAGTTTTACGGCGTCCTGCGTTTTGGGATGGAGGTTCTAGATGGCGCGTGCGATTCGCGTCACCAGAGAGCGAGGGGATTTGGTCATGGGAATCATTTGCGTACGTCGATGATGTCGGCCTGGTTGGCCAACGAGGCAAGCTCGCGGCGCAGGCTACAGCAAGCAATAGCCTATTCGAACAACACGGGTTTTGGCGTATGTCTCCCGGCAAGCGTAACCTAGTTCACGCTGACGGCAAACCAGCGTTACTCTGCGGAGATACTGCTTGGGCGTTGCCTTGGCGCGCGACGATTGAGCAAGCGGAGGTTTACGCGAATGACCGTCAACGTAAGGGTTATAACGCCGCGCTGCTAATGGTGGTTCAGCCAGACATGAACGCCGAGGGCCCTGATTCCCGTATGGAGGATTACGGCTTTGCTCGTGGTTTTGATGATCTCTGCTCCGGACATCTAAACGAGCTACGCCCAGACTTTTTCCAATACTTCGATCGCTTAGTCGATGTGCTGCTGGACCATGAAATTGTGCCGGTCTACCAGCCCGTATTCCACGGATATGGTTGGAAGGGCAAACAAGTTGCCGGGCAAGTGGTTTCCGGCGAGGAATATGTGCGCTTTTGCCGATACATTGTAGCGCGTTATGGCGCGCGTCCGGCGATTTACCTCGTGGGAGCCGACGACTATGGCTTGCTTGATTCAGTGCGTGCCGGCGGCGAGATGGTTCATGCCTCAGATTGCTACGACCAACCTACTGGCGTACATTACAACCCAATGGCGCTAAACCGCAGTTGGCAGGCATGTGACTGGCTAGACTTTCAATGGTGTCAGACCGGGCACGGCGAGGAGCATTTGCCCGAACGCGTGATGGACATGTGGCATCAGCAGCCGGTCAAAGCAGTGTGCAATGCCGAGCCCACCTACGAGCGAATGGGCGGCTACAAGGCTGAGGGCTGGTGGCAGGGGCACGAGGCTTGGAGCAACCTTTGCGCGGGCGGCACGATGGGGGTTGTCTATGGCGCCGCCTCGCTCTGGCAATGGCGCCTCCACAAGGACGAGCCGGGACACGAGAGTTGGTGCGCGGACCCAGATGCTGGCTGGGAAAAAGCGTTGAACTTCGAGGGCTCGAATTATCCGGGCGTTGTACGACGCATTCTCGAGCAATATGACTTCACTGACATGCACCCGGATTGGCGGTCTATCACCGGTAAGCGCGGCTTGGCGGCAGGTAATCGTTTCCTGCTGGTGTACTCAGAGCATGATGGCGATATCTTTACGGGGTCTCTAGGCGATGCGCCGGATGGCTACCGTGTTTACTGTGCGCGGACCGGCGAAGTATTGTCCGCAGGGAAGCGTACTAGCTGTAGCAGTATTGCTGTGGAAAAAGGTCGTCCGGCGGTGATTGTTTTCAGCGATGAACTTGCCTGACAACGGAGTAAAAAACAGCCAGCCGTAAATCTCTCAGTTGACGGGAACTAAACCGGCCGGCTCGGCCACAATTGCTCTTTTGCCAGAAATCAAAAGCTAAAGAGATTGCAGCCAGTTTAGATAAAACTTTGGGACTGCGAGCCCTAACAAGCGTTAGAAGTGGTGACATTGCTCAAGGCGTTCATTTTGAAAGTATGTATGCACTGCACTTACCCTTACATTCTCAATTTAATGCCAGATTGCCATACTATCAGCGTGTGCTTTTTACCAGTTGGAAGACTCAATCATATTGATTTTCCCAAAGCACAACAGCAGGCACGAGAATAGAAATCAAAACGGCTCTTAACTCCCTGAAATAGCAAATAGCACCATGAAACCAAATAATCGCCTTATGGCCGCCCTTTCCGTTGGCGTCGCTGCTTCGAGCTTGGCCTATGCTCAGACCTCTGCCTATCTGTTCGATTTCAACACAACGCAATCTGGTTCTTACCCCGATGCTTCGACCTGGAATATTTATGCTGAACCCGGTGATATATCCGGAGCAGTCAGTGATACTAGCGGAGACTCAAGCGCTGGCGTAATACTAGGATTTTCCGGCGACTTCATTGATTCAACCGGCACTGGGCTGTATAATGATAATGGTCCAGCATGGACGGACGCCAATGCGCCAGCAGGGGACTTTTTCTGGACGGGGACGAACCTGAGCTCAGTTAGTGAATTTACCCTTTCCCTAACGGGACTCAGCCAAGGCTCAATGATCGCCCTGGACATTTTTGCCAGCCGGAATTCCGGTAATGCTCTCTTGGGCTTCTACGAATACTCCATCGATAATGGTGCTTCCTGGAATGGTTTTACTGTGTTAGATAACACTGGTAGCGCGGTAACTACCGATGGTTGGGGCGTTAATACTACTCAGACCCAGGAATTCGATCTCGATAATGATGGTTTTGAGATTGGCCGGTATATGAACATCGCCAATGTTTCCATTGGCTCGGCCGAATCAATACAGGTTCGTGTGACCAAACCTGCGAATACGTCGAGCTACGTCGGCATTAACTCAATGCAGTTTATGGTATCTATACCAGAGCCTTCAACCTATGCATTGATTTTCGGGTTACTCTTGGGCGGAATGGCGATCCTTAGGGCTCGCCGCTAAGAAGTATACATATAATTTAGCCTCGGACGCCAATGTGGTCCGAGGCTTTTTGTTGTCAAAGTGATAGACGCATTCGGAGCTCTTTGTGCTCTATTATCAATGATATGACATTGTTTTATGGTCTCCATGCCTATCACCGGTCGACAGCATTGGTTTCTTGAGGAATAGCTGTTTGAACTACCATACAGTTAATTGCCTGTAGTCAATGCATCTGCTTCCGATTCATTACTATGCGAGGCACTTCACCAGTGATGGTAACAGAAGATTCTGACCAGGCGTTAAATACGGTCAAACGGAGTGCTTCAGCTTGTCGTTGTCTCTGAATTCTTTGCCCCCGCCGTATCGTCAGCCAACATTCAAATCGCGACTGCATGTAGCCACAAAAGAGGCGGAGCACCCAGCTGGTGGCTCCGCCCTATTGATCCCCCTTGGGGATTGAAATATTCTTATGGATAGATGGGATTCACGTTCTTCTCCAGAACTTCATCCTGGTGTCGCTTTTCAACGTGACCATCCATAAAGAAAAACTTGGCCTCACCATGTTCATCCCAGCGAATATCGCCGCCCCCCCCGTGCCTGGGTCGATTGGTTTGTCTGCATTAGATGGATTGTAATTACCGCTCCAACTACCAGACCAAGAGAATGATTCACTGTGGAGCAAGTCGCCCCATGGTGTGCCAGTTGGGGAATCAACCCCGGCGTCAGCAAGTAGTATCTGTCGTCCCGGGTTAAACTGCCTCATTAAGTTATTGCATCGTCGCAGTGCTTTTGGAGCTGCTCCACCGCCATTTTCATCACCATTTCCTCGAGTAACAGCGCCCAAGGGTGCGAAGTGGTATTTAACATTGGGTGAAACCGTTCCATCGTGTATCGCTGCGGTGTCGTGAAATGCATTGGACCATTCATTGGGGTAGTCTTCGTATCCGCCATCAGTAATGATAGCGTTTACTTTGCGGTCCCACATATCTCGTTTGCTTGCGCCATGAATGGAAGGCAACTCTCCATTATTGTCTTGGGCGACGAGCAGATAGGCTAAGCCGACTTGGCGAATATTGCTGAGGGATTCAGTTTGGAGTGCGCTACGACGGATGCTCCCGACTGTAGGTATGAGAATCGCTGCAAGGATGGCGATTATAGCGACGACGGTCAGTAGTTCAACCAAGGTAAAGCCAGGATTGTGATCTTTATTCATGGGGATGAGGTAATTTTTGATTCCTAACAATTTACACCGAACTGGCAATTCGGCAATTTTGCGCGAGCTAACCCATGTTAGAGTATTTGTAGACAAGCGAGAAGGAACGGATAATGGGCGCGACGATGGGAAGAATGTGGGTTCATTGCGTTCTTTCGCTTTGAAGTCCTATCTGCGAAAGACTGAGATCGTGGATCTCCGCCGAAGAATTCCGGCCCTTGGCGTCATCGTATTGTGTCGCATTGGCGCCATCCGATGTGTTGTGTATGCCCCCCGAACATCGAACATGCGTTAGGCGGCAGTAGCTTTGTTCGGGCTCAGGGCCAGTCTAGGTTGGCTCATCTCAGACACCGTGTCTAATTGCATAGCAACCCTTCATGTCAGTTTGTAAACCCGAATGAACGCTCGCACCCCCTCTCAGAAATCATGGTTAAGTATACTCTGTGGAATGATCGCCGCCAGCGCACTTTTTGCAGAAACACCCCCAAGCGCTCCAGCAACGTATTCTCAGCTCTGGGGCGAGAACGGGGAACTCTGGTCACCGGTTGGCCGACTGCCTGACTTTTCTTTCGCGGGGTACCACTTCGGCGAAGACCCGATTCCAGACATCCCGGTCGTGTGCAGCGTGAAGGATTTCGGAGCCAAGGGAGATGGCGTGCACGACGACACGCAGGCCTTCATTGACGCCATTGCCGCGACGGACGCTGGCGTGATTGAAATCCCGGCCGGTCGCTATGTCATCCTGGACATCATTTGGATTCGCAAGCCCAACGTCGTCTTGCGCGGCGCCGGGCCAGATCAGACAATCTTGTATTGCCCACTGCCACTCGAGACGGTGAAGCCCCACCCAAGTAAAACCGGGAGCGGCGAGAGTGTTTCGGAATATTCCTGGGCAGGGGGATTTCTGTGGATGGAAGGTCGCTACAGCGAGCAAGAGCTGAGTCCCATTACCTCGACAAACGAGCGCGGCGACCGCGAAATAACCGTGGAATCTACAGATGATTTAAACGTCGGTGATGTCGTTTGCGTCAAAGTGGTCGAGGACGAGCAGGGTACGCTCATGGCCTATTTACACGATGGCGCCCCGGGCAGGGTACACAAGATTCGGCAACGTGAAGTCAGCAACCGTATGTTCAGCCGCATCAGTGAGATTCGCGGTAACATTGTTGTCTTGGAACGCGCACTCACGGTTGATCTTCGCCCTGAATGGAAGCCGCAGTTGATGCGGCAGACCTCGGACGTCAAAGAATGCGGCATTGAAGATCTGGCCATCGAGTTTCCAATCACTCCGACGCGGCCGCATCACTATGAGTACGGTTACAATGGCATTGAGTTTCGCCGCACGATGAACTGCTGGGTGCGGAATGTGCGGATCAAAAATGCTGACAGCAGCATCATTCTGTTCGGACGCTTTTGCACGGTTGATGGTCTCGTCCTTGAGTCCGAGCGCCCCGAATTGGACGGCGTTACCGGCCACCATGGCGTCACCATGGGTTACGATTGTGTGCTCGAAAACTTCGATATCCAGACGCGGTTCATCCATGACATCACCGTGGACACCTTTTCCTCGGGCAACGTCGTCAAGAACGGCAAAGGCGTGAACCTATCACTCGATCACCACCGCCGCGCCCCCTATCAGAATTTATACACGAACCTCGATCTTGGGAAAGGAACTGAGACCTGGACTTCCGGCGGCGCTGGCGGTCTGGGCAATCACGCCGCAGCGCGAAACACCTTCTGGCGTCTCATTGCCGAAACCGACCAAACTTTTCCACCCCGCGGCTTTGGCCCAGAGGCCCTGAATTTTATCGGCCTCCAGACACACCAAAAGTCGATTTTGCAGCCCGATGGCATTTGGTTCGAAGCCATCCCACCCGCAGAGCTTGAGCCAGCAGACTTGCACGCCGCCCAGCTCAAGAAGCGTCTGGGAAAATGAGCCAATGCGCCCGACTCAACATCGGCAGCAGCCAACTCAAACGAGATAGCAAATTTCGGTTCGCAGTCATGACCGGCTGGCTGTTCGGTTCGTTAAAACAGGTGGCAGCTCACGCCATTGTTTTTAGAATCGATTCCGTCACTTCGTGCTTCAGTGGCAAGCCACAGAGGCATCGCTCCAACTCATCGACCATGTAGGCGCCCATACGTCGGCATTCACCATTAATACTGCCCGCAATGTGCGGAGTGATCGTCACGTTAGTCAGATCCCAAAGCGGATTCTCTGCGTTCTCCGGCTCATCGGAAGTCACATCGAGAATGGCCTCCAGATCCTGCCGTTTTTGAAGCACTTGCAGCAGAACGGCCTCATCAATGAGATCTCCACGAGCCGTATTGACAAGCGTGGCATACGGCTTCATCGACTCCAACAGCTCACGGCCAACGAGACGCCTCGTCTCTGGCAAGCTGGGGCAATGCAGGCTGATCACATCGCAATTGGAGAATATATCCTCTAACGAAGTGAGCTTCGCGCCAAGCGCAGCCGCGTCCGTATCAGCAATGAAAGGATCGTAGGCTGATACATGGAGCGTATGCTCTCGATCCAGCATGCCAGCGACCCGTTTGCCAACAGCGCCGAGGGATACTAAGCCTACCTTGGACCGATAAACACCAGGCGCATGCGGTGGCTTGGACCACTCACGACTCAGAAAGGTTTCACGCTGACTTCGCCAGAAATGTTTGAGGCTCAGAACAATCAAAGAGTGAGCAAACTCTGCTGTGGGAATCGCATTCGCCTCCCATGCCGATGACACGCCAATGCCCCGCAACCTCGCCGCCTCCGTGTAAAAGTTCCGCACGGACCCTGACCCGTAAAAGACATGCCGCAAAGCCGGCGCCGAATCGAGGAACTCCTCATCCAGCACGGGCATGCCCCAGCCGGAAAGAATGTATTCCACCCGCCGCAATAGGTCACGGTAGTCCCGCCAATTGTCGTTCGTCAATTGGACATCAAGCGGATTGGTCAACTCTCGAACCTGCTGCTGCGCTTCTTGGCTATATATTTGCTCCAGCCCACCAACACGCAGGACAAAGGCGCTTATAGGTCTTGTATCGCTCATCTAATCTATACGGTAAGCCAGCGAACGGATTGCTGATTTGTTACCTCAACAATCATTCAACAAGCTGACTCATCGGCAAACGGGCCAACACTAACACATGTTAGCCCGATGCCATAAGTCATTCAGCCAAAGCTTGGACTTCATCCGGGAAGAGACAGACGTCAAATAGTTGAACCGCATCCATGAGACCTTCAAAGCGAAACCCGCCCCAGATGGTTCCCAATTCCAGTTCTTTATTGGACGCGTCTATCGAGCCGGAAATTGCGCTCGCCCCGATCTCAGTACCGTCCAGGTAAACTAACAATTGTGTTCCATCATAGGTCATCGCCACATGCGCCCATATATTGGCCTGAATCGACGCCCCCATGGTGTTCGGCGAAATATAAATTACCCAGGATCCTCCGATGCGCAGGCCACAGCGTAACCGGAGACCATACGTCCCCGGATAGAGATACATGTAGTATGCTGTATTGCGGCCGATAACACATTGATTGGTGGAGTCATCGTATGGCTTAACCCAGGCAGCCAGGCTCAAGGCAGAACCGCAATCCAGCAAGGGCGAGTCCGCAATCACCACCTCATCATTCACGCCATCGAATCCAAGCGCATAGACGCCTCGAACACTATCCGTGCTATAGGCAGCACCATTAATCACGGCATCCAGCTGGTTAGGTCCGCTGTCCAACGCCGTAACGCCTGCTCCCTCCTCAAACGCATACGCAGCTAGACTAGTCGGCAACACTGATGCCAACCAGTCACCAGAGTATAACAGACCGATTCCGGCTTGGTCTATCGCTACATCGAAGATGGCAATGTCATCCATATCGCCTTCGAAGCGGTAACCGTTCCAGATCGTGCCGAACTCCAAGCCATCGTTGCTGTTATACAACGTCCCACTGATTGCAGATGATCCAGCAACTTCGCCATCCAGATAGACCAGAAGCTCACTGCCGTCATAGGTCACCGCAACATGTGTCCATACATTCTCATCAACGGCATTCGATGAAGTAGTCGTGTAGGTAACCCAACTTGCGCCAATGCGCAAACCAACACGCACGCGCGCACTGCTGCCATTACCATACAGCTGGACGTAATACGCGCTATTCTTTCCAATGATGCATTGGTTCTTATTTGCGTCATCCGTACGAACCCAAGCGGACAAAGTAAAGCCTTCGCCTAGACTAAGCTCGGGCTGATCGGCAACAAACACTTCGTCCGAACTCCCGTTAAAATTTAACGCGATCGAGCTATTATGGCTACTGCCAACGTAAGTCGCGCCGCTGATGACGCCGTCAAAGTAGTTCTCGCTGAGGTCGGTGAGCAGGCCAGCATTCTGGTCTTCGGCATCATAATACACTACCGGCGTAAAGAGGGCCTCAAGATAGCCTGACGACGTGGTCACAACGGCTGGCTCCGTAGGGGGCGTTTGCCCGGTGAGCGAATACCAGCGATCCTCAGCCGGCAGACGATCGGCGACCCCCAAAGTTGGCCCATGCAGCGGCCAGGGTTTGCTCCCCATGAAGGCTGGCTTTGCAGACAAATAAAGGGATTCGGGCAATGCGGCATCATAGTCCGCGTCCCACTCGACAATGCCAGATTTACCGTTCAAGTTACCGGTTACGATGGTCGTGGGGGCAACATCCACATGTATGTCAATCGGGTCGCCTGCACTGAGCTCATTGCCCACGACATTGCCAATAATACTCGCCCAATCACTGGTTTCAGCCACATGAATTCCGGCATACCCGGCATCAGGCTTAGTGGCGTAATTACGAAATGCCGTGTTCCACGGGTTCGAGCCATGCACGTTATCGAGGAAAAGTTGGATCACTTTATTGCCCTCCCACAACGTATAATTGGCCATCGACCCATGCGCGGACATATCCGAGAACACACAATGCGAACAAACTTCACTGTGGGGATCCCGTGAAAAGTTATAGCCGAACACATTGCCACTTCCTCCGGTTTGCACCACGTATGAATGCCGCAGATGGTTTGCAGTATTGTCTTCAATCAAATTCAACGTCGAACGGTCTTGAGCCACAATGCCATAGCCATACCCGCCTGTATCACGCCACGTATCATTAACCACACAACCACGGACCTCGCACTGTAAAGATCGCGCTAGCCGAATGTGGTGCGCATAAGTCTTTTCAGACCAAACGTCTTTCACCCAACATTCATGCGCTGAATATAAAAAGAGGTTAATGCCAGCGCCGTTAGCATCATCAAGCATACGGTCAACAGTCAGCGTTTCGACTCCCGCATGATAGACCGGGCTTTGGGCGCGAATCTTGGGATTAAAGGAAGTTGAAAACTCCAGGAACAGCGGGTGCTTCAGCGTAACCTGCGTTCCATTCACACTGACGATCTCGTTAACCATACCCGTCTGGCGGTCCGTCCATGATTCATAGCCTTTGTAACCCATTTGGTAGACGGCCGGATCGTTGTCCTGCTTAATTTCGACTATGCGACCAGGAACAAACTTAGTGCTGTCGATCGATGCCAGAGTCAGCACAGTGCTCCCAGCCGAAAGGCCTCCGGTTATATCAAACTCTGCCGAGGAATTTGAATAAGAGCCAATAAAAATTCCGTGCTCGCTGTGATCCATTTTCAAAACCGTACCCATGCGGCTCTCTCCGCGGATCACCACTTGACTGGGCACATGCAAGGTGTCGGTCAGGTAGTAGTCGCCATCAGGCAGGTAGACCGCTTGTCCTTGCGGACATGCGTCTATCGCTGCTTGAATAGCGGCGGTGTCATCGGCGACACCATCGCCTACAGCGCCATAGTTGATCGCATTAACGCCAACACTATAAGTCGGAATACCGCCCGGCAAACCAGCGTCCGCCCAAGGCGCCATGCGGTCAGCAGGCACAAGCTCCGCGTTAAGATGAGCATTGAAGAGAATCGTAGATAGAAGGCTGAAGACAACCCGAGCAGACCAATTACTGGACTTCATGATTAATGTATTCATAGCAACGTTTGCATATGCGCCAAAATCGTAAGCGCCGTAGCTCAATGGGGTTAATTTGAGGTGTATATCCTCACGCGAGGAACGAACTAAGCTTAGTTTAACTCACCACTTTGCCGATGCTCTCATGCCTAACGCAGGTTAGTCCGTTCAAAAAAAGCCCGTCTGCTGATCCAATAAACGGGCGTGCCAATAGTCAGAATATTCCGAATGCCCATCATCCCTAAGTTACCCAACCCCTAGGTGTATTGTGTCGGAACACCATCTTGGTTTTGCGATGCAAAACACTCCTTGGCTGTGTCTCAACTCACATAGAGGTTGTGACTACCTCCTATTTTCAGTTCGTGGCGTTTGAGTAGGCCTTTACTTGGGTGCTTCGATCATGACGCAGTCGTAATCGGGCGTTCCTAGCAAACTACTTAGCTTCGCCTTTAGCTTCAAACGCAGCAATGCCCAGCATGTAGGGAGATGTTGGCGTAGCGTTGCCAAACCACTGGTCTTCCTCCACATAAAGTCCAACTGCCATAACGTCGCTCAAATCGAGAGAGTTGTATTCAGCCGATCTGTCATCGAAATTTAGATTATCCTCTGGATGATAAGGCGCCCACTTAACACCGACCAAATTCTGTTTCCCGATTTCACTAGAGCCGCTGTTGGTCATGTTAAAATCGAAATCCGACACATAATACACGCCGCCAATTTCAACCACATAGCGACCGCTCACATTGCGCTCAGAACCAGTGAAGTACGTATTCCACTTCACGGATAATCCATCGATTCGAACGTCACCTTTGTTGAATGGCTTTTTGAAATCTTCCTTTTTAAAAATAATGACAACGTGCAAGGCCATCTCTGCATCAGCCCATCCATTTTTGCTGTAGCACTGCATCGTAATCGGATGAGAGCCTTGGTGATTGAAACGAATTTGTTCGCGGTTGAATATCCATTCCGGGTTGGTGGATTCAAACTGATAGCCGCCGTAGATGGATGGACCAGAATAGCCAGAATACACATTGTTTTTCAACAAGGGCTCTTTGGCGCTAAACTCCACAACTTTCACATTGGGAGCGGATATGGACTGATCCGCATAACGGTCAAAATCAATATCATACTCGATGCCATACTCCGAGGGTTCGTAAGACACGACCACATCACTGGCCGACAAGCACAGAGTAAACATTGCCAACATTGGCAAGATGAGATTTGAAGGGAGGTTTTTCATAGATATATCTTTCGTAAAGTGTTACTTGCCGCTCAGTTTGATTTTCCGGGAGCCAAAGACTGCCACTAAGCCAACCAACACAATCAGACCACCGAAGTATATGAAGACTGAATCCCCACCCTCGCTGTCCTCATTCTTGGAGTTCGCTGATTCCGCGATCGTAAGCGTTGGTTCAACGTCTGGCGCGGAGTCCATAGTGGGTGTCGCAACGTTTTTGCTGCGTAGCTTCAGGTCAGCTTGAACGGCGACTTTACCTTGATTCAGGCGTAACTTCAGCTGTTCCTCATATAGCGACTGCGGATAAAGCCTCTCCCACTCGCCAGAGCCTTCTACATAATCCCAGGGCAGGGTGCCTTGGTACTGTGCCTCAAGCCAATCGAGCCTGGGTTTATCAAGGTCCACTTTGGTATATGTGCGCAGCGAGTCGGACAGGCCAATTAAATAGCCCCATCCATATTGCGCAGAGCGAATTTCGCCATCGCCGCTACAGTTCCAATAAACAGATTCAGTAACCGTGTGCCCAGCACCGCCACTTTTTTCCCCGCGGTTCATGCCATGCCAGCCATCGTTTATCACACAGGAGTCCACCAGGTTGGCGATCGCAAGAGAGTGATGAAAATCGGATGGGCCCAAGTTATTATTAAAGTCGCTCAGCGAACCTCCGGTCGATTCGCATCGGAGGTAAACGTTGCCCACGTTACCGAACAACCAGCTTGCAGTGTAATTGTGGCGACCGCCAATCCCCTTACAATCAACCGTCAACACATCATTGCCGCCCTCCACGACATAGAGGTAACCATGCCCTCCGCCATCCCTTCGCTGAGCATAGTAAAATCCGCAGTCTTGAAGCGTGATGCGCTTGCAACGAATCACTACGATCCCTTTGTCATAGACTTGATACTTCGCATCATAGCCCTCTCCGATGGGCAACATCGACTCCACGTTTCGAGTCCAACAATTCTTTGCATCGATAAACCGGATCAGCTCACGCCGGACATCTTGTGACAACGTCTCCACCACCCCCTCACGCATCGCATTAGTAATAGAAAGGTCCTCAACGCCACATTCCTCCAGCAGATGCGTTCGCCTTTTGATAGACGCCATATCACGCACCTTGATTGGATACCGCACTGGAGTATCCAGAGTCACCTTATGTGGCTCGCTGGATGTGTCCACGGCTTCGACATTGGCCTGAAAGAACGTCATCCACTTGCCGTTATGCGGCTTCCATACCCCGGTCATGCCATGCTCTTCAATGAACTCATCCGATATGATCCATCCCACATCAACGTCATCGCCAACCTTTAGGTCACTCGCGTTCTCCACCCAGACATCCTTGCTCAAACGTGGGGTATCTTTGACCAGCAGCTTACTTACATCCGTTTTGTTTTCGCCAGCGAATCGAATCGCCGTCACCCTTTTCTCTGCTTCATCAACAAACTGCAACCGGGTCTTCCCCACACCATTACCACGTATAACGACGCCATCGCGATTTACATTCAAGCCACTGCTAAAATAGTAATGCCCCTCGGGCAAATAGACCACACCGCCTCCCGCTGCCTCTGCCGCATCAATGGTCGCCTGAACGCTGACCGTTGAATCCTCTACACCTGTATTATCAGCGCCAAACTGCTCCACAGCATTAAAGACCGGGCCCTTAATTGTTGGTATTGGCTTTTCCCCACTATGATAGCCGGCATAAGAAAAATCGTGCAGAAAGCGCCCTTCCTCATCCGACAACCCGGGAGTCCAGTTCTCTGGAAAAAGATGACTACGCCAAACACCACTTTGCGCATTCAAGCCCGCGTGAAGCAGCGCCAAGATCAGGGTAAAAAAGTATGACTTAAACATGTAACGACTGACTAAGCTTCTGGTGAAAAATCCCGTGGCAGCGCGAACGTTGCACCCTGTTCACGCAGGTAGGAAACAATTTTGATAAATTCGGCAAACTCACTTTCATCCCACATTCCTGGATGGCCCTGCAGGACCAAGGGAGACTTCGGCGGATTGCTTTCGTAGCTTTTTTTGAAGACCTCGAAATCTACGTGGCCGACTTTAGGCTCGAGATTCACTTTGTAGTCGCGTTTCAAGCTCTTAGCGCCTTGTACTGATTTACCCGAACCATACAGCCAGACGTTCAGTTCAGGAAATTGGCCCAGCGCAATTCGCGTGTCGTCATCCACTGCATTGAATGGCGCGCCGAAGGTGGAAAATGTCACCCAAGTTTTTCGCGCCCTAATCGTTGCGAGTCGCCAATGTGCTTCAGTTGATGCTCAAGTCCACTGTTGGAGAACTCGGACACCTTAGCATCGCCATCCATCCAACGTTTATGATCGTAACCGTGATTCCACAATTCAATAAGGTCGCTACTGCTCCAAGCCGTTAGCGTTTGAAAGTAGGCTGGCTGGTCCCCCTCCAGCGAATCACAGATAATGCCCATCGAGACAGGCACCTGCTCCTCAATCGCAAAATCATAAAGGCGCTGCCAGCGCTCTGGCACATCACCATGCCTCGCGCACACATCATCCATTTTGAACACAACGACCGTCACTGGTGTTGGTTCAACCGCGAGAATACTGATTGGCAAAAGGCTCAACAACAAGCCTGGGAGAATTCGAAAAAGCCTGGGCATTACAATGATATCGGGTATGCCATTCATCCGATTACAGAAGCACGGTTTTGACAATTGGGCCTACGCTAACAGATGTTAGACTTGCACGTGCCGTATAAGCGAAATCACCTCCCAATGCGTATTTCAACAAGCATACGCGCGAAAATAAAAGAAGCCATGTGACATGAAATCACATGGCTTCCAAGCTGAGATACTGAGTAGAAATTTATCTATACCGACGACGCATCAATGCCCCACCCAAAACTACAGCGCCGAGCAATAAAGCATACACGCTTGGTTCTGGCACAGTTATTCCAACTACCTCAAAGGTTTCAATACCCATACCGAATGGAGTCGTCGCAGCGCTTCCTGCAAAACTGTCCCTTTCCACATAAAATCCAGCGCCCGTCACATTCTCCAGAGCCAATGCCCCAAAGCTGGAATTTTGATCGAAGTTGAGGCTGGTGAATGGATCGTAGGCAGCCCAGGTCTCAGTGGATAGCGCTGCAGCGTCCAACACCAAGGACGTCGTCCCGGAAACGTTCATAGTGCTGTTCGATACATAGAAGCTACCACCGACTTCCACCAAGAAGCGTCCCGTTCCAGCTCCGAATGAATTGCTGGACATCGAAAGTCCCTCTATGAGGTTGGCCCCACTCTGGTAGCCGGGCAAAAAGTCTTCCTGCTTGAATAAGAAGGCAGCGTGCAAAGACAACGTACTCCCATCCCATCCGGTTGGACTATAAGTTTGCAGGTATATCCGATCTAAAGGATCAGAATTGCGGATTTGTTGTCGCGAGAATTGGCCATCCACAGTCGAACTGCTGAATTGATATCCGCCATAAAATACTGGACCGGTGTAGTTCGATGAAGGACTTAACACTTCATCCAGATCATAGTTCAAGGTGTAGGTATACGGGCCGGATCCACTACTGGTGGCAGATCGGGAAAAACTAACGACAGAGTCTGATATATAGTCGCCACCATAGCTCAATAAGGTGTCAGCTGACAAAGGTATGGAGATAGCGAGCCATAAGGCTCCAAGGAGAGGAAGTTTACTATTCATGGGGCTGATATTTTTAGGTGAAATCGTTTAACAACACCTATCAGGCTACTTAATCTTCTCGCAAACAGAAGAATTACGCACCTAACGCATGTTAGACAGCGTGGGACTTGGGAATCTGACCGGACAGACTGAGCCAACTCTCGCTCAAGAATTCTTACAAGCGTTAGACCTACTAATGTGGCAGTAGATGAGCAGATACCTTGGGCTGCTGCACAATGAAAACAATAGCATATACCCTACCCATCACCCTTCTTGCATTCTCTAATCTAGTGGCCCAGACGAGTTGGACCAACGCTGGCGGCGATTCACTTATCAGCAACTCAAGCAACTGGGACAACGGACTCCCCAGTCTGTCGAGCCTTGGCACAATTGATAATGGCGACACGGTTGAAATGACTGAGCGCCAACAATTGGACAACAAGGACTACCTCGTGACCAATGGCTCAACCATCCATGTCGACAGCGGCATCAACGGCGTAAGATGGGACGGCGGCAGCATCACCCTCACCGGAGGTAATCTGGACAGCGACTACACCAGCCTGTTCACCATCGGGCGTGACTCTGATGCGAACCCAACAACCTTGAACATCAACGACGGCTCCACGGCAACATTCGCCGGTGCGCTGATTGTCGGACGCCTTTCACAAGGCTTTGTCAATCAGTCTGGCAATAGCACAGTAACCATTGACGGCACGCTTCGCCTACAAGAAAACTCCAACACAGTCGTTTCGGGCAACATCTATAATCTGTCCGGTGGTTCGGTTACCGCAACGGATCTCGACGTGCGCGACCGTAATCTGGACAACTCCAACTACTTCAACTTTACCAGTGGAAGTACAGGGCAACTAACCATCGTAGGAGCCAGCATCTTCGATTTCGATGCCTACATCACCGATGGACGCATCCGCCTGAACGACAATCCAAACAGCGACACCGGCGATTTCTCAGTCAGCTCAGAAGTCATCGGTCCCGATACGTTCACGACGCTGAGCCTGACCACTGTGCCTGAGCCAAGCTCCTACGCGTTGATGGCTGGCGCCGCGATTTCCGGAATCATTCTCTTGCGACGCCAGCGCGGCCTGAGCGGACAGATTAAATGAAAAGTGCTCAAGAACTTCAAAGAATCGAATTTATCAAGACAGGCAGTGTAACAAGTTGCCTGAATTTTGTTTTACTCAGACTGACTGATCGAGAGGCGGCACGGTGGTTCCTTCATTCCAACGGCCTTCGATGAGAATATTCTGCGGATCGGTTGGAATGCCTCGATCGTCCTGTTGAATTAAGTGTATCAAAGTGTCGACGGCAGCAGATCCAATCTGCTCGGACTTCTCAATCACACCAGTTAACTCTGGGTAATGAACCGGTGTCATCGGACTTGCAACCGCTAGGTCTTCAGGGATTCGAAACTTCGAGCCTCGAATCAATGGCCACAATGGGGACGTGAAAATCACTGCGTCGAAGCGATGCTTCTCAACCCAATCTTCAAACTGATCGGTCGTCATATCATCATCAACCAGCTCTGGTAGAATCTCCAAGTTATACTTTCGACACCCGCAAAGATACACCGAAAGGCAATGTTCCTGAGTTTTAATGTTAACTTCATGGCTTCCGGCAAAACCAATGCGCCGATAGCCTTGACTGGCAAAACGGTCGAAGATTGACCATGTCGCCCGATAGTGGGACGACGTCACGCGGTGCATCGCCGGCTCTCGTATCGTATACCCAAAGGTAACGAATGCATAGTCATCGAAGGGCAAATTAAATTGTTGATCCTGCCACACAGGCGGGCAGACCAACATTCCACGAATGCCTCGAGCATCTAAAATGCCGCTCAGGCGCTTAGCACTCAATTCCTGCTGAAAAGCATCAAATATCTCAATATTGAAGCCCACGCGTTCTGCCCTCATACGAGCACCCTCGTAATATGCCGCGTAAGGCGTAATCTTGTTCCAAAGCATATCTTCGCTGGAATAGCTAACCCAGGCCAGCGTGCCGCGATAGTGCTCAGACTCTTCCTGCAAACGGTATTTGGACAACGCCGACAACATTGGATCCGGACTATAGCCTAACGATTCAGCCACTTCGCGGACATAACGGCGAGTCTGCTCCGAAACCGCTGAACTGCCTTTCAGTGCGAGCGAAACGGTAGGGCGACTCAAGCCAGCCTTCTTCGCGATATCCGATTGAGTGATACGACGCGGCATGGGCTTATTCCAAATGAGTTGGAGTCCGGTTTAGGTCACGAAACATGTAGGGTAAATCCTACACTTCTAACATGCGTTAGCAGGTGGTCAATTGTCAATCGTGAGGCATCGCAGAACCATGCATCCTCGATCCCAATCAAACTCCTATGCACCCTATTGAGAATTTCGACATAGCAATCTACGGCGGAACATCCTCCGCTATCATCGCCGCCGTTCAGGCAAAAATACAACAGAAGACCGTCGTCATAATCAGTCCGGACCGCCACTTAGGCGGGCTGAGCAGCGGAGGCCTCGGCTATTCCGACACGGGCGAAAAGCATGTCATTGGTGGGCTGTCCCGCGAGTTCTATCACCGGATCTGGCAGCATTATCAGTCCGATGACGCCTGGACCTGGGAGCGCAAGGAAGATTACGGAAACGTTGGCCAATGCATTCCGGCGATCGATTCAGAGATGAAAACCATGTGGATTTTCGAGCCACATGTAGCCGAGAGAGTATTTGAAGACTTCATTGCCGAATACGGCATACCGGTTTATCGCGAAGAATTTCTCGATCGCCAATCGGGCGTCACCAAAGAAAACAACCGCATTGTTTCCATCACCACGCTTTCTGGAAAAACCATCGCCGCCAAAATGTTTATCGACGCCACTTATGAGGGCGACCTGATGGCGAGCGCCGGAGTCTCCTACGCCATTGGTCGCGAGTCATGCGCTACCTAT
Source organism: Cerasicoccus frondis (assembly GCA_031296915.1). Lineage (GTDB taxonomy): Bacteria > Verrucomicrobiota > Verrucomicrobiia > Opitutales > Cerasicoccaceae > Cerasicoccus > Cerasicoccus frondis. Next base: position 348,985 of record JAVDPC010000002.1, read on the forward strand.
GGTGAAGAATGGAATGGCATTCAAACTGGCGTCCTGCACCACAACCACCACTTTGGCGTCATCGATCAAGGCGTCAGCCCCTACCGCACACCGGGCGATCCCGAGAGCGGACTACTTCCCTACATCAGCCCTGAGCCGCCGGGAGCATTCGGAGATGCAGACCATCGCGTTCAAGCCTACTGCTATCGCATGTGCTTCAGCAAGCATCCGGATAATCGCGTGCCATTCCCCAAGCCGCCAAATTACAATCCGGATGACTACGCCCTGCTGACCCGCATCTTTGAGTCTGGCTGGCGCAGCGTTTTCAACAAGTTTGACCCAATCCCCAATTTAAAAACCGACACCAACAATCATGGCCCGATGAGCTCAGATTTCATCGGCGGTAACTACGGCTACCCCGATGGCAGTTACACCCAGCGCGAGGAGATCATCGAAGCTCATAAACACTACCAACAGGGCTTGCTCTACTTCCTGTCCAATGCGCCGCAAACGCCCGCAGAAATTCGTGGGGAAATGCAATGCTACGGACTCGCCGCCGATGAGTTTACTGACAACGACCACTGGCCACATCAACTATACATTCGCGAAGCCCGCCGCATGGTTGGTGAATACGTCCTAACTGAGAACGAATTACTGAAACGCAGACCAACACCGAATTCTGTCGGCATGGGTTCCTACCCGCTTGATTCTCATAACACACAACGTTACATCGCTCCAGAAGGCTACGTGCAAAACGAGGGCGACATCGGCGTCAAGATGAATGGCCCCTACGCCATTCCTTATGGCTCGCTGACACCACGAAAGGAGCAATGCGAGAATCTAATCGTACCGGTTTGCGTTTCCAGTTCGCACATTGCATTCGGTTCCATTCGCATGGAGCCGGTTTTCATGATCCTTGGCCAATCGGCAGCCACCGCCGCCGCACTAGCCATCGAGCAGCAATGCGCGCTGCAAGACCTTCCCTACGAAAGGTTGGAACAGCGACTCATTACTGATGGTCAGGTGCTCCACTATGCAAGCGAGGACGCTAAAGAACCCGCAAGAGTTCTCTAGCAACAATAGGCCCCAAAGGCGGCTTAGTTCATGCAGTACATGCGTTATACAACCCAACATTAGCGCGAATTTCGCGCCATTCGGGTCAAATGTAGATTTCAAACATTGACCAGTATCCATGCAACGCCATGCCATTGCCCATACCGCACGATTGATTTTATTGCCCCCAATCGCGGCGATATCTGTATCCATTTCGTTCATCGGTCTTGGTTCGCTCTCCGAACCTTCCCTAGAGCCGTAAATTAAATGTTCAAAAATATACTACGCCATCCCCCACAAACTTGAGCGAGGGGCCATCTAGGGTAGATGGCATGTCTCGTAGGGAAACAGGGGCAAAAGCTACCTTATGTGTGATGCACATCCCACTCTGCTTTAGGCCAAACCCTTACCTTGTTGTGGTTGAAGCGTCGACGACGCTTAATTGGAGTGTCGGCAACACTTAGGGCAACAGTCGGCGATGCTTAGTCTGACAGTCGCCGATACTTAGTGGGCGCTCAGAACTCATTTCATTTAAATGCATTTGTTTGCGCTTCTATTCAGGCGAATTTGCGCAAAGCAATTCATATTCAACAATTTGCGTTGGTGCTCATTGCGGGAGTCGAACCCTCGACCGAACCCCCTGAAGCCCTTTATTCATGGGAAATAGCTGCCGAAGAAGGCGATTCCCCCACTCATAGCCCCACTCAGGACTGTCCCCGATGATCCCGAACTGTCCCAGATTCGTGGAACAAATTGTCGAAGGATCTGAACCATGCATTTTGGCGCTTGCAAAGCCGCACATTGAAATAGAGATCCTCCCTACAGCATGAAGCACCAAAGCCCGGGTTTGTATATATGCAGCGGTTCGTTCGCGTAAGGGACGGAAATGAGGTTAACTGAAGTAGCTTGCTTCGTGGCAAATTGCCATAGGAGCTTACCAAAGGAATGTGACGACATGGGTGATTTTCTGACTGAAAGCATAAAAACCAAGCCTTTCCGCCTAATTTAAACAGCGTATTCTCTCGTTTTGCGTTGTTTTTCAACGCATTACACTTAAAACGCACAGTTGTATATGGACCCAAAACTGAGGAAATCCCTAGGCAGATACGACACCCCACGGCCAATTGCACAAGCAATGTCCAATTGGGCGATACGCAGCTCAACGGACCGTGTTCTCGAGCCCAGCGTCGGCGGTGGCTCCATTGTCAGAAGTATTGCAAGCAGATTAGAAGACCTCGGCGCAACTTCCACAGAAAACCAAATATACGGATGCGATGTAGATCCAGCAGCGCTACAGGAAACCACTAAATATTGTGCCCCATACAAATTTCAGCTATCGGAAACAGACTTTTTGGCAGCTACGGTTAGCTCCATGGGTGGTGAAGCCTTCGATGCAATCGTAGCAAATCCACCATATACACGTCTGCATGAAATGGCCGAAGAAGTTCGGACAAGCGCAAGGAATGGCATAATTCCTAAGAAAATCATCGATAAACGCTCTAGCCTCTGGGCTTACTTTACACTTCACGCATTTAGCTTCATTAAAAACGGCGGAAGAATGGCCCTACTTCTTCCAGAAAGCATTTTGCATGTTCAGTATGGCAAACAGATACTAGAGTGGATTTCTAAGCACTGCAACCGATGCATAGCGATAAGCATTCGAGAGCGGTGCTTTGTGAACGACGGCGCTCAAGCTAGAGTAGTAGGTGTCTTGATTGACGATATATGCTCCGAGAAACAAAAAAGAACAAGCATTGAATTAATCGAGTGCACAACCGCCACCGAATTCATTTCAATGATCAATTCCATTGAGGCAAAACCAAACAGGCAATATCCAACCATCAATGGCCACACAGTTCCATATTTGATTGATAACGCAGCTAGCGCAATAGAGCGCATGGATAAATGCCCAGATTTAAAAAAGCTCAAAGATTATGCAGTTGTTCGAATAGGAGTGGTCACTGGAAATAATGAATTTTTCGTTTTGAATGGCCACCAAAAGAAAGCCAGTAAACTCAGTAAGCGTCACTTCAAACGTATAGTTGCTAGATTCTCTGACCTAGACCCTTTTTTAGAATTCGACAAGATAGATGACGCCGATGCGCTTGATATAAAGTCTTGGCTCCTATGCGCCAATCCAAGCAGTATTGACAAGCATCTAGCAGACTACCTCTCCACTTACGGTGAGGATCTTATTAAAGATAACAAAACCTTTTCTAAGAGGTCCTACTGGGCTGCACCCACTCTAGGCGAAATCCCTGATGCATTTCTCCGCTACATGGGAAAGAAAGGGACACGACTGGTCTTGAATAACGCTGGATATTATTGCACAAACAGCATTCATTGCGTGTTCTTCAATAAGAAGGTGACCCTTTCCCTCAGCAGAGCCATTTGCCTCGCATTTTATTCGAGTTACTGCCAGCTCTCATCAGAGTTTGAAGGACGCCAATACGGCTCAGGTGTCCTGAAGCTAGAACCTTCTGAAGCGCTTGAACTACAATTTCCAATGAACCATAATCTTCAAAGAGCTTTAAACAGGAGCTGGAGTAAAATCTCTGAAGCTTATGACGCACACGGGGCAGATAGAGTCAGAGACTACGTAGATTCACTTGTTGAAAAACATTGCCCAAAACTGGTTTCTAGAATTTCGCTAAAAAAAACTAAGAGCCTTCTAGATGCCGCAACCTTCAGGAGATGCGGAAAAAAGGAGTTTTCAGATACCATATAAAATTTCAATAATCGATTCCTTTCTGCAGATTGATTGACGCGCCTGTTCGACAAAACAAGCCCACATACGCTCTTCGGCATCAATCACTATATTCTTCCACCAAGAGTCGTCCAAAAATGACTTAAACTCTTCCACGTCCGGAAACTCCAAAAAGGCATTGTGCCACAATATAGCAGTCGAATAAGGCAACGATAAGACCCTAGGCTTATCCAGCGACTCATCCCAATCCTTTTGAAAACTGAGCTCGCTAGGTAACCTACCACCACATTGAATATGAGGCGATGGCTTCTGTTCACGCCCATTTGAATCAAAGTCATGATCAAAATGCATTCGCGACTTAGCCCGACAGCCCCCCTCAATAATAGTCAGAGAATAAGTTGCAGTTGCTGGATTCGATGAGTTACTCCCCCCTCGCCTAAGAGATGTTCCAAGATGCAACCGGTGCCCCTCAAGAGGGTCCCCTAATTCAAATGAAATCGACACATCTAAATCACGATTCCCTCCAGTTGCACTAAATGCACTTAGAGAGTTGAAGGCATTATGCCATTCACCGTTGTGCGGAAGTGAGAGTATGCGATTTTTTTGCCCCATCAGTTTGGAAATGAATATCAACTCGACCTCGCGAATATATTCATATGTTCGCGTATCACTGAATGAGTATTGTTTAACAGATTTTTTGGCCATCAATCTTCACTTACACCGTTATATATTAGTCGAGGCCTAAAACCAAAGTCCGGGTTGCTATCCCTTGCATCGACCACCGTATCTTTGAACAAACACTGCACTCTCTTATCTTCCTCACGCTCCTCATCGATATATGCAACCACATCCGGAATGAGCTCATCGCCGCCTCTCCCGTGTGCCTTTGAATACCACGTGGGCAAAACTCTGCTGTTGCCACACCTTCGGAGCAATTCTTCCCTATAATGGTAGAGTGGCCGCGAGACAGCATGGCCTAAAATTCGCTCCACTGTTGGACGAACTTCCGATGTCCACCATCGCTTTCTCGCATCCGTAGCAAATATTCCCTTGTACTCAGTATCGACAAAAGCGCTGATTACGCGCTCAAGAGCAGAAACCCTAAGGCCAAGCATCGTAGCAAGCTCCAAGCTATCAGATAAAAATCCTGGAAGCGCCAATAACTCGTGCCACAGCCATCTACTCGCCGCATGTGGCGTTTCCTCATCCCAATTTACCCTTACCGCACTAGGCAGGGCTTCTACAAGCGTTGGGGCGATACTCAGAGGTGCCTTTAGGAGCTTCATCAACCTATCCTCCTCGCAAGCACCGCTATGGCTCTTTGCAATTGAAAATATTTCAGAAAAGCCGAAGATAAGAGCTTTGAGTTCATGCCACGGTTCTTGAGTCGAGCAGAGTTTGTCTCGCGGGTAGAAGGTGAGGAAGTTCTCCATTCTAAACTTCGGAATATTCCTCTCGCTCTCAAAGCTTGTCCCAATGACAGGCAAACAAGGGTGGCTAGAACGTATGTCAGCTGCCCAAGTCGTTCCCAACTCTTTACGACCCAAATCGCCAACCCCCGGCAACTGATAGTCCATGATTATTCCGGCTGCGGAATCTCTATCAATTCCGGCCAGAAATTGCTCAAACTTTACTCGCGTACTAACCTGCTTAATAATTGGGGCTGACCTAGCTAAGCGCTTTGATTGGCCTCTCGAACCCAGTGTTTAAGCTGGTTGAGGAGCTGTTTGTGGTTG
>JAVDPC010000003.1 GCA_031296915.1 Cerasicoccus frondis
CTGCGACGCTCAAGCCGCCTTGCTGGACACGAAAAATCACTGCGGCCTGATCGGCCAATCTAGATGAAAAGTGCTCTTGTTATTCGCTCATCGCCGTTTTCCTAAAAGATTGCCGAATTTGATGGGACAGGTTGGCGCTTTTAGCGCCGTTGAAATCCATGAGTTCAATAGGGGCTGTACGGCCGTTAGCTTGGTGAGAGGCATTCCTTAAGCCATGGGTTTTTTGGTGTAGAGCAGAATAAACTTTGGTCATTATGGGAATATTACCCTGCATGCTAAGGTCTAACGTATAATGAACGATACTTAATCGCTCTTTCGGGTTTTACTTACTGCAAAGAGGAGATTGAGTATTAAAGAGACGTTAATGGTTGAATGAGTATAACGGCCAAACTTACCAACGGACTGTTGGTCTTTGAGAGATACCGCCTGAAACGCCTGCTCGGGCGCGGCGGCATGGGGGTGGTGTGGCTGGCTCATGACATTGAGTTGGAGAAGGATATCGCGCTTAAGTTCCTCACGGAGAACCTACTCTTTGACTCTACGGCGATTAAGGATCTGAAAAAGGAAACCCGCCGTGGTATGGAGTTGGCGCACCCGAACATCATTCGGGTTTATGGGTTCTTTTCTTCGGAGGACCGCGCGGCGATTGCGATGGAATATGTGGAAGGCAATAACCTGTCCAGCCTGCGCGACACCCGGGAAGGTCATTATTTCGAAGTCGATGAAATTGCGAGTTGGACGTTGGAGCTTTGCTCGGCTCTGCACTACGCGCACACGCACGCCGAGATTGTCCACCGCGACCTGAAGCCAGCGAACCTGATGATTGACCACAAGAACCGGCTGAAAATTGCCGATTTCGGCATCTCGGCCAGCTTGAGCGACGCGCATACCCGGTTGACGGGCACGATGGGCTTGCGCGGCACGATGCTTTACATGGGCCCACAGCAATTGCTGGGGCAGCGCCCTTGTGTGACGCACGATATCTATGCACTGGGCGCTACGTTGTATGATTTGCTGACGGGTAAGCCGGTTTTCCACACGGGCGATGTTAGCTTGCAGGTTCGCGAGTCGATTCCACCAAGCATTGCGGCGCGACGCGCCGAGCTGGGCATTCAGGGATTGGCTATCCCCGACACGTGGGAAGAGACCATCGCAGCGTGTCTGTCCAAAGACGCAGCTGACCGCCCTGCTTCTGCAGCTGAGGTGGTGACGCGTCTTTGCCTGACAGGTGACGTTCTAACGGATGGCGGCACGCCATTACCTGTGCCGATGTATTCGATTGATCCTAGCCGCCCACTCGACCCCACTGTCCGCGAAAGCAGTGGACCGGTGGTCGTGACTGGTCGGCCGCCTAATCAGCCTTCCACTGCGGCACCCACTGTGCAGGAGGCTGCCCAGACGGCCAATACCCAGACGCTGAATGTCGGCTCATCCGGTTCGCATCTTTCGGGTTTGGTGGTTGCACTGCTGGTTATCGGCAGTGTGGTGGCCGGAGGCGCTGTCGCCTATTTTGCCTTTTTGCATGGCAGTATGAAGGCCACGATTGAGGCCAACTCGACCCCCATGATTTCGAAGCAATTTAGCGGGTCTGGAGATGGGCAGTCGGGACCGCCATCGCAACGCGGGGACGGTTATCGCGGTCCGCGTGGCGCGACTTCAGGTGCGGGATATGCCTCGCGGCCCGACTTCGGGGCGGACGCCTATGGCGAAAATGGCCCCCAGGACGTTCAACCGTCCCGCGGCGTACCCAATCGAGTTTCCGGCTCGCAGACGATGAGTCCGGAGCCCGGGCATGATTTTGCCTTGCCGGGATCGGGCATGATTTTTCGCTGGGCGCCGCCTTTCGAGTTCATGATTGGCTCGCCTCGGCACAATCCTGACTACGAAGTGAATTTGAACACATTAGTCACCTTTTCGCAGGGCTTCTGGTTTTGTCAGCACGAGGTGACCCAGCGCGAGTATGAGTTAGTAATGGGAGAAAACCCGAGCTATTTCAAGGGCGGCAAACTACCGGTGCAGAACGTTAGCTGGAATGATGCGATGGCATTTTGCCAAAAGTTCAATGAGAAATACGCCGATTTGATCCCGGAGGGATACACCTTTTCTTTGCCCACGCAGGCTCAGTTTGAATTTGCGTCTCTGGGTGGAATCAACGGGTTCTACGGTCGCCGAACGCATGGGGACTATGGTTGGAGCGACGAAAATGCCGGGGGCCAGCCGCATGATGTCGGACTTTTGCTGCCCAATGAGTTCGATATCTATGACACTGTTGGGAATGTTGCAGAGTGGGTTTTGGATTGGTATGCGCCATTGCCAGGGGGCAATGAAGTTGATTACTCGGGGCCAGCGACCGGCGAGGAAAAGGTGGTTCGAGGCGCCAGTTTCCTAGATGCCGGGCACGAACTGCGCGTGAGCCGTCGTTGGAGCTTTCCCCCGGATTATGAAGACAGCTCGGTTGGCTTTCGCGTTGCGCTAGTCCCAATCAATGATCTGAATCGTCCACTTTCCCAATAGCTATTCGAACATGTCAGAACACTCATCCGATTCCACCACGATTGAACCCGGCTTGAAAGTCACCGTCGAAGGTAAGACCTACTTGGCGCATCATGGCGATGTGCTGGGGCGCGAAGGCTCTATCGCCAAAGACGTCTTTTACTTCATCAAAACGGTGTCTCGCGTACACGTTAAAATCCTGAAGCAGGAAGGCTTTTGGTTCATTACGGTTCCGCGCGCCGTCAGCAACTCGACGAAGCTGGATGGCGTCGAAGTCCCCCGCGACGTGCCGCAGAAAATTAATGGCACCCGCATCCTGAAAATGTCCGACAGCTGTGTCGTGACATTGGAGTCAGAGTAGATCTTGGTTTGCGCGGCGTCGCGTGTTTCTGGTCAGTAGCGTGAAACGAGTTCTGCTTCGTAGGCTTGGCCGTCGAGCGGGAGCGTGACTGCTTGTTTTTGAAACGTTGAGTAGAGCATCGCGTTGGCGAGCTCGACCGAGTGAATGCCTTCGACTGCGGGGGCGACGAGTGGTTCGCCCTGAAGAATTGCCGCAGCGAAATTACTCAATATCTCGACGTGGCCGTAGGTGTAGGCTCCGGTCGGGATTGTGATGTCCCACGTCTCAGGCTTTTCGAATCCATGAGAAGAGGTCCGGCAATGGATCGGCGAGGCCACTTCGTTGCGGTGGTATTTGAAAGACCCATTCTCCAAAACAACACGCCCGAAATCCGCAGCAACCTCCAAGCGATTGACGCCGGGCGCTTCGCCAGTGCTGGTGATGAAGACCCCCGTTGCGCCGTTGGGAAATTCGAGCATTGCAGTCACCGCGTCCTCGACTTCGATGTCGTGGTGTCGGCCAAACTGGCAATTTGCGGTGATCTTGCTCGGCATGCCAAAGAGCCACTGAAGCAGGTCCAGGTTGTGTGGGCATTGGTTGAGCAGCACGCCGCCGCCTTCGCCTTTCCAAGTAGCGCGCCAACTGCCCGCTTTGTAGTAGGCGTCGGTCCGGTACCAGTCAGTGATGGTCCAGTTTACGCGATGAATTTCGCCCAGTTGACCGCTTTGGATTAGCTCACGCAGTTTGCGAAAATACGGGATGCAGCGTTGGTTGAATACGGCGCCGAACACGAGGTCAGGGTTGGTGTAGGCGCTGATGAGCTTCTCGCAATCCGCCTTGTGGACGGAGATCGGCTTTTCAACGAGGACGTGCAGGTTGTGCTCCAAGGCGGCGATGCCCAGGGGTGTGTGGCTGAAATGCGGCGTGGCGATGAGGACCGAGTCAATCGCCCCGGAGTCCATCATGGCCAGTGGATCGGTGAATTTCTGCACGTCGTCACCGAGGGCGTCTAGTCGAGTCTGATCGCTGTCCGCCGCCGCGACTAGTTGTATGCCCTGCGTTTTGCCGTCGAGGATGTTGCGGGCATGGTTGTTGCCCATGCCGCCCATTCCAATGATGCCGAGTCGAATCGTAGGTGAGGTTTCCATGCAATTAATCAACGAAGCTGTCGCGGTAAGAGTAGGTGGTGAGCGCTTGGCGCACCTCGCCGATATTCATCGGCTGGAGTGGGCGCAACGTCACCGTCTTGGTCTCGCCAGGGAAGAGGTCGAAGAAGTTATCGCTCAGGCGGTGTGGGATGGCGTTTGTGAGGTTGAGGTAGACCTGATAGGCAATCCGGTCGCTGCTGAGTGTGATCTCATATGCGCCATCCGTGGACTTCTGGACTTTGGTTTTGATTTTCGGGGCGTCAAAATCCAAGCGTTTGGGACCCGTCAAGCAGGTGGTGTTGACGCTGTCAGCATAACCTTCGGCGGTGAGGCGCGTACGGATTATCAAGTCCTCGAAACCGTGTTCGGCAATTTCACTGCTCAAGTCCAGCTTCTTGCGGCGGACCGCTTTACCGTAGTTTAATTTAACCGGCTTGGTTTCTTCCAAAATCACCTTGTTTTGACTGACGGACCAGACCTGCCAAGTGAGTTCTCCGGAGCTTGCTTGAGGGCCATCGAATACCGTGTAAATTTCGACCGCATCGACGTGCTCGACGACGTAGTTGGTGCTGCCGTGGACTTTCTCCCTGCCAAGCCATTTCACCGAAACCAGTGCAGGCGCGAAGAAGCGCTTGGCTGCGTAGTGCAATGCTTTCCAGCGTCCGCCGAAGTCAATGCTCGACCACGATGCGACGGGCCAGCAATCGTTGAGCTGCCAGTAGACGGCGCCCATGGTGCGCGGCGAATTGCGGCGCATGTGCTCGATGCCGTAGCGCAGGGTGAACGCCTGCATTATTTGCGACAGATAAACCGTCGCCTGATAATCTTTCGGGAAGCGATAAAGCTCGGCAATGTAGTGGAAAATGATCTGGTTTCCGCCGCCGTTTTTCTGATGGTTGTTCATCTCCGGGCTGAAGATGTTTTGGCTCTTGGTGAAGGTGGCTGCCGTTTCCATATGTGGGAACGCCTGCATGCCGAACTCACTGAAAAAGCGGTGTTGTTGCTCTTCGTAGGCTGAGAAATGCTGACGGTCATGCCAGACGCCCCAGAAGTGCGCGTCGCCGGAATCCTGATTGGTGGTGTTGCCGAAAACGTCGTGGGGGTTGATCTCGGATGTGTGAATATAGTCTGCGCCGGGGAGAAACTTCTCCAAGGCCTTGGGCAGTATTTCGAGAAAGATCTTGGTGTAGGCGCGCGCCTCTTTTTTGTCGGAAAGCAAGGTGTCGCGGTGAAGCTGGACGATCTCGTTGTTGCCGCACCAGAGGGCAATGTTGGCGTAGTTGCGGAGGCGGCGAACCTGATACTCAGCCTCGGCGCGCACCTGCTTGCAGAATGCGGGATCGCCGGGGTAGGGGGTGCAGGCAAACATGAAGTCCTGCCAGACCATCAACCCACGCTTCAAGCAGGCTTCATAAAAGGACTCCAGCTCGTAGACGCCGCCGCCCCAGACGCGAATCATGTTCATGTGGGCGTCGACTGCGGAGTCGAGCAAGTCGTCGAACAGCGCTTCGCCTTCGTTCACAAAGCTGTGGGCTGGAATCCAGTTGGCGCCCTTGCCGAAGATCTCCTTGCCATTGACGACGAATTTGAAGCTCTCGCCCCATTCGTCGGCTTCCTGAACTAGCTTGATTTCGCAGAGTGCGATTTTTTGCGTGCGCTGGTCAATGAGTTCGCCCTTTTGCCAGAGTTCTACGGTGAGGTCGTAGAGTGGCTGTTCGCCATGGCCGTTGGGTTGCCAGAGCTCAGGCTTGGTCACAATGACTTGGACTGTTTCGCCAAGGATATCGGAGCTTTGCGTGATTTCCTCGCCCTGATAACTCAGGCGAACAGCAACTTGGAAAGCTTTGCCGCGTTTGGCGGCGTTGACATCGACATCGAGCACGCATTGCCCGGGAGAGTGGCTCTGCGATACAAAGTAATCTTCAATGCGGTTCCCGGACCAGGCTTCCAGGCGGATCGGGCGCCAGATGCCGCTTGTGCCTAGGCGCGGACCCCAGTCCCAACCGAAGGAACACTGCTGCTTGCGAATTTCAGTGCGTCCGCCTATGCGGTCGCCAATGCAGCGCACTGGCTCCGGTGCGCGGGCGCGGATGGCGTCCCACGGGCTGCCCAACATCACTTCAATTTCATTTTTGCCTGCTTTTAGCAGTGCCTTCACGTCAAAGCGGTAGCCGACGAACATGTTATCCGTGTTGCCGACGATTTCACCATTGATTTTGATGGTGGCAAACGTGTCGAGCCCCTCGGCGACCAGTTCAATGCACTCCTGGTTGAGTGTGTTCTTGCCGAGCGACACCGTTGTGCGGTAATGCCAGTCAGTTTGCTCAATCCAAACTAAGTCCAGCTCGTTGCTGCCGTAGAACGGATCAGGAATTAAATCGTGCCGCCGCAAATCGGTATGCACGCAACCAGGCACGACAGCGTCGAGCCACTTGTTTTCTTTGGCGCTGCGGAATTGCCAATTGTCGTTTAAAGGAATCAGTTCTTTGAATCGCGGGGGAGTCGACATGCGGGTAAGTTAGCATGCAGAAACCCCGGTGGCGCGAGTTCAAAATTCGTTTGATGTCCGAGTTGGCGCATTGGTTAGCCAAAAGAATTGTTGGCTCGGTGAAATCTAATGGAGCGAGAAGGCGCGCTTAGTTCAGCACGCTCTCAATTTCGTCCAACTCTGCTTCGGAAATGGGGCCGGCGTCGAGCGCCTTGGCGCAGTCTTCCACCTGTTTGGGGCGGCTGGCGCCGATCAAAACACTGGTGGTTTCATCGTGGCGCAGCACCCACGCTAGTGCGAGTTGGGCGAGTGTCTGACCGCGTGCGGCCGCAATTTCGTTCAGCGCTCGTAGCTTAGCCTGCAGTTCCGGCGTGATGCGGTCAGCGCTGAGAAAGGCGCTTTCGCTGCCTGCGCGGGAATCGCTGGGAATGTCGTTGAGGTATTTCCCGCTCAGCAACCCTCCAGCGAGTGGACTGAAAATCATTGTGCCAACGCCGTCCTCGCCGTTGGTCTTAAGTAATTCATCGCGCCCTTCGCTGTTGAGCATGCTGTAGCTGAACTGATGAATAATGGGGACGGTCCAACCATGGCGGTGGCACAGTTCCACAACCTTTCGCGCGTGCGCCGGGCCGTAGTAGTTTGAGAAGCCGGTGTAGAGCGCGCGGCCGCTTTGCACGAGGAAATCAAGCGCGGCAAGGGTTTCCTCCAGTGGCGTTTCACTATCCGGACGGTGGTGATAGAAAATGTCGACGTAGTCCAACTGCAGCCGGGCCAGCGATTGGTCACATGAACTGATGATGTATTTGCGGGAGCCGCCGTCACCATAGGGGCCGTTCCACATTCGGTAGCCAGCCTTGGACGAGATGATCAACTCGTCACGGTAGCCCGCGAAATCCTGCTTGATAATTTGGCCGCAGCGTTCTTCGGCTGAGCCGGGGGGAGGGCCGTAGTTGTTCGCCAGATCAAAATGGGTGATGCCGAGGTCGAATGCGGTAAACAGCATTTGCTGGCAATTGGCGTGAATGCTGGCTTCATCGCCGCTCTTGAGCGAATCTGTGCCGGGCGCGCCGAAATTATGCCAGGCGCCCAGGCTGACTGCGGGCAAGGTGAGGCCAGAGTTTCCGCAGCGGCGGAACCAGGAGTTGGGGGTGGAATCGTAACGATTTTCAGATGGGGAATATGCCATTAGTAGATCAGTAAGCAGAAGTCGGCGCGCTTGCCAACCTTGTCCCGATTTTATTTACAAGTAAAATTGAATTTGGGCTGCAGAGTCCGTGGGGGAGGTGCTAGTTATACGGATGGATTCCGTTCTCTCAGATGCGGTTCCAAGGGCATGGCATTGATATGCAAATCTTTAGACTTGGATTCGCGTCCGAATGCTACGACCTGAATGAGGAGCCTGCAACGACTACCGAGTTGCAGAAAAATAAAACGATTGAATCATAACAAGTTATTCTTAAAAGAACGCTATTTTTAGGTGGACATTGGTTGTTCCTTTTCACTCATTGTTCATTTTTCCCCCCTTTGATGAATCCCCCTTATAACAGGATATTATTCTGCTGTAAGCCTGTAATCGTGACCCTGATTGCTGCTTGCGCCTTGCTGGTAGGCGGCTGTGATGCGCCCGGCGGCTCGTCCAGTGACTCAAGCGATGCTTATTCTAAAGGCATCGAGGCATTAGAGATGTTCGATTTCAACGAGGCCTACAAGCAGCTCTCGAAATACCAGCCAAATTTATCTCCTAAGGATAAAAATTGGCTCGATGCGACGTATGCCTACGCAATTTCCAGTTGGCATCGTCCCCCCCCCCGCAAGGAGACAATCGATCAAGCCGTTGAGCTGTTTAACGAGTTGTTGGCGGCCGACATCCCGGAGGATTGGAAGGCCCGCGTTCGGCTGTCGTTGGGGCGTATTTACGAAGTCGATGACTACACGGGTGATTCGATTGATTTGGAAAAAGCGCGTGGTTTTTATCAGGAAGTCGCCAAGCAATATCCGACTGGAGAGCTGGGCTATCAGGCCACGCTCCGCCTTGCACAGACCTACGTTCAGCAGTTGAATCCGGAGGCGATCGATAAGGGGGTCGAACTGCTGAAACAGCGTATTAAGCAGGACCCCGATTCACCATGGGCCAGCCTTTCCTACCAGTATCTCGGTGATCTTTATGCAAATTATTATGAAGACATTGCCGCCGCGCTAGAGTGTTATCAGCACGCGGAAGTAATCGGATTTGCAAACGAATCACAGGCGCACTTTTACCTTTGGCAAATGTCCAAATGGGCCAATCAACTGGGGCAGCAGGAAGAAGCGGTGCGGTTGTGGACCAAGGTGGTGGAAGATTACCCACGTAGTCCCTATGGCACAGTCTCGCGTGACCACGTGCGCGCCTACGTAAACGAACACCCGGAAAGTGGAATCACCCCACCCGAATTAAAGACTTGGTAGCATGAGTAATTCAGATTCGGAGAACAAAGGTTTTAATTGGAACTGGGTCGCCTTGGGCGTTCTGTTAATCGCCTACATTTTCAGTGCGGGTCGCTTTTTCCTGTTCAGCATGCGCAACAAGGAAGGCGAGGAGAGCAAAGTAGTCCGCATCGCGCATTGGCAGTTGGAGCCTGGTTATCGTGAAGCCCTTGATTGGGCCATGACCCAATACAATAACCTGCCTCACGTAAAGGAGGCAGGCATCACCGTGGTGCAAATGCCCATGCCGACACGCGTTTACACGCAGTTCATGAATGTCCACCTGATCAGTGGAACAGCGCCTGACATTGCCGCCGCTGGTTTTTCCAGTATGATTCAGGGCAACTCCATTGCACGGTTTTACGCCTCAATGGGACCCTATGTGACCGAGCCCAATCCCTACAATGGCAAGGAATACACCTCCTCGGACCTGGACCCTGAGTTGCGTGAATACCTGGCGACGGCGGCCTGGAAGGACACGTTTCTCGATGGCATGGAGGGAGGCTATAAGCAGGAGCTGAACGATTATTTTTCGGTGCCGATCAGCAACTTGGGTGGTATGCGTCTATTTTACAACATCACCCTCGTTAATGAAGGGAAGGCGTTTATTCGCCAAGCGCTGGCCCAAGACCCCCAGCCAAAGTGGCTCCAGAATTGTTGGCTGCGCACTGAGGATGGTCACGATGCTGGCTATTTGCCAGATAATGAGCGCCTGCGCAAATGGTTGGCCAATGAGGGAGAAGTTCCCCAGACGCTCGGTCAGTTGATACTCTTGTGCTATGGCGTCCAGCAGATGGCCAAGGCCGAAGGCGCGGAATATTTGACTCCGATGTCGGTGGGCAATTATGTCGCTGGGGATCCGGTGTTCCGCTATCAGGCGAGTTTTCTGCAACTCTTTGTCAATGAACTGGAGCAAGACGGTAAGGCGACGATCAGCGGTTTGGAAGCCATGGATGGGCTCTCGCGTGGCGCTTGGTCCTTTGAAGCCGAGCCGATGACTGCCTTTGTGGAATTAGCGAAAGTCTTGACTAGCTTCTACCCGGCTGGATATCTGGGGCTTGATCGTGAGCAGACCCAGCGTCGCTTTGTCTCGGGCGAAGCTGCGATTTTCTCTTCGGGTAGTTGGGATGCCGCTGGTGTCTTCAAGGGAGCGCAAGAAAGCGAAAATCCCGATAGGCGATTTGAGGTCAAAATCACTCCGACTCCAATGCCCGCTCCGGATGAGCGCTGGGGCGACTTGTTGAAATACCAACCATCGGAGGCAAACTTTAAGGGGGGCGTGCCACTTTCCGTCAATAAGCAGTCGCATAATTTTGACTGGTCGCTCGACTTCCTGCAGTTCATTTCATCCCAGCCGATCAATGAAGAGTTTAATCGTCGCGCCATCTGGCTGCCTGCGGCTGTCGGCGCGGACACGGTTCCGTCCATGATTGATTTTGAGCCCATCGTTGAGGGGTATCCGGGGGACGAAACCTTCTCCCCTGCTGGTGCGCGTTCCGCAATCCGCACGGAGTGGATGGGGCAGTTCAAGCTGGTGCTGACCGGCGAGCTTGAATACGAAACTTTCGCCCAAAACATGATGGCTTACCTGAAGCGGCCTCATCAGGGCACGCCTGGATATTGGTATCATGACAAGCGGGACGCCCGCGACCGCACTCGGGCGTTGGATCGTAATTTATCAGTAGAAGAATTCATGCAGGCCACAGAAGACAATCCTCAGGTCGCAAAGCGTTTTCGTGCGCTTTTTTACCAGAGTGTTTCGGATGACGAAGGGGTATACCTTGACATCATGTGGAAGCGCCTTCATCCGGGCGAACCTTATCCCAGCGTGGAATAACTTATAATCATCTGACCAGTGGCCACTTCCCCCAAAGCAACAAATAAAGGACTGTTTCCGAAAGGTAAACTTTACCTGGCGCTTTACACGCTTTGCCTACCGACTGCGTTGTCGCTGTTGGTTTTCAGCTATTATCCAAAGATCGATGTGGTCTTCATGTCTTTCTTTCGCTGGAAGCCTCCAGTGGTGCAGGAGTTCATTGGCCTGCGCAACTTCCAAGAGGCGTTTTCCGATCCACAATTCTGGGCTTCCTTTAAGTTGGTTGGGATTCTCCTAACCGCAAACTTGCTCAAGCTCTGGCCCGGCATTTTGGCGGCCATTGCGCTCCACCGGCTGCTTAACGACAAGCTGCGTTACATATTCCAAGTGTGTTTCGTGGTGCCCATGATCATCCCGGCGATGGTTTGGCTGCTGATCTGGAAAAGCTTCTACGACCCGGATTTTGGTTTGTTGAATCGATTTCTTAACGCCACGGGGGGGATGGACCTCCTTGCCTGGATGGACCAGGCAATGCCCAAGGCTGCTGGCGCCTTGGCTCCGGTCATAAATGGGTTTATCGATCCGGTCTTTGGCGGCATCGGGGGCGTCCTTGTGCTTGGTGCTTTCATCATGGCTTTTGGTGGTCGCCAGGAACGCAACGCCTCCCGTTGGACGGACTATGGGGCGCTCATTGCCGGGAGCTTTATATTACCGATTTGCGGCGCCATTGGGTTGTTTAGTTCGGCGGCGCTCATGCTGATACCATTCTGCATACTCGTGGGCTGGATGGTTGTGCTGGCCAAGCGCATGGGCAGCAGCTGGATCGCATGGCCATTCTTGATGTTGGCCGGCACGGTGGTGTTCTGGAATGAACTTTGGCGTCTGCCCGTTGCGATGGTTGCGGCGATTGCAGTCTTTGAAGTCGTGCGCGCCAAACTTGATTATTTTACAGGTCGCCCCTTGTTAAATTGGATATCGCTTGGCGTGCTTGGTGTCGGTTGTTTGTTCATTCTCTTTGGCGCGATCTGGACTGAGCCGATTGATCAGTTTGAGATGGGTACGCCCGCTTGGTTGGGTAATAAGGATTTGGTCATCCCGGCCTTGCTTTTCTGGGGGTTCCCCTGGGTGGGCACCGTAGGCGTGCTGATTTACCTGTCTGGTCTGCAAAACATTTCGAAGGATGTTTACGAAGCGGCTGAGCTCGATGGAGTTGGCCCGTTGGGGATGATTTTCCGCATCGAATTGCCGCTCATCATGACGCAGGTGCGCATTAATTTGATCTTCATGACGATTGGCACGCTCGTGCAGTACGAGACGTTCCTGATCTTGCTGGGGCCGGAGGGCGGACCTGGCAACAAGGGTATGGTGCCCGGGCTTTACATGTTCAGCTCCGCATTCTCGGAAGGGCGTTTTGGCTACGCCTGCGCTCTGGGCATGGTGTTGTTCGTGATCATCCTGCTCCTCACGATCGTTTATCAGAAATACGTAAAGGTGGATAAATAGTTATGTCCCAACAAAACAGCAAAATTGGCGAAGCAGTCAAGATCAGCTACCTGCTGTTCGTGTTGTTCTTTGCGTTTGTGCCACTCTTCGTGATGATTGTGGTCAGCTTCAAGAGCAACGAACAATACTTGGCCAATCCCTGGTTCTTCGACCATCCTTCGACTTGGAAATGGGATAATTGGCAAATCGCGTGGAACTCGGTCAGCGGTTACATCGCCAACTCGATTTTCGTCTCTGTCAGTGGCACGACGATCACACTCTTTATAGTACTCTGCGCCAGCTATGCGATCGCGCGTTATAATTTTCCGGGGAAGAATCTGATTTTCTACCTGGTAATGGCGACGATGTTCTTGCCTGGAACGGTGGCGGCGTTGGTGACGTTGTTTGACTTGCTGCGTAATTTAAACCTGATCAACAGCCTATGGGCGCTGGTGGTGATGGCGGCCGTTGGAGGCCAGGTGACCGGGGTCTTCATTTTGCGAAACTTTATTGAAGACATCCCCAAAGAGCTTTTCGAGTCCGCTCAGCTTGATGGGGCGGGGCACCTCCAGCAGATCTGGAACATTGTGCTGCCGCTTTCGGCGTCGATTATTTCGGTGACCTGCATCATGGATTTTCTGGCGTCCTGGAACAACGTCATCCTGCCTTTGTTGCTTTTGCGCGACAACGAGCTGTTGACGATTCCGGTTGGGCTCTACCGTCTCGACGGCGAATACGTGAAGCAATACGGGCAGCTGATGGCGGGTTTCGCGATCTCCTCCGTGCCGCTCTTGATTCTCTTCTTATTTTCGATGAAACTGTTTGTGAAAGGACTCTCCGCTGGCGCGGTGAAAGGATAATACCATGGCAGAAGTTACCTTAAAAGACCTGGTCAAAGAATATCGCGACGATAAGCGTACGACCTTCCGTGCCGTAAAGGGCATTAACCTGGAAATCCGTGACCGCGAGTTTATGGTTTTCGTCGGACCATCCGGTTGTGGCAAATCGACCAGCCTGCGGATGATCGCTGGTTTGGAAGACATCACCGACGGCACGATCTCAATCGGTGACCGCGTAGTGAACGATGTGCAGCCGAAGGACCGGGACATCGCCATGGTGTTCCAGAACTACGCTCTTTACCCGCACATGACGGTTTTTGACAACATGGCCTTTGGCCTGAAATTGCTCAAGTTCCCGCGCGACGAAATCAAAAAGCGTGTCGATGATGCAGCGGATATTCTTGGTTTGGAGTCGATGCTCGACCGCAAGCCCAAGCAGCTTTCCGGCGGTCAGCGTCAGCGCGTTGCCGTGGGCCGGGCGATTGTCCGCAAGCCCAAGGTGTTCCTCTTTGACGAACCACTCTCAAACTTGGACGCCAAGATGCGCGTGTCGATGCGCACGGAGATTTCGAAGCTCCATGCCCGCCTCAACGCCACGATGATCTATGTGACGCACGATCAGACGGAGGCGATGACCATGGGCGACCGCATTTGTGTGATGAAGGATGGCAACATCATGCAGGTCGACGAGCCATTGAATATCTACAACCATCCGGAGAATATGTTCACGGCTGGGTTTATCGGCAGTCCGCCCATGAACTTCTTCCATGGGCAGGTGGTCTCTGAGGGAGGTAAGCTGGTCTTTGTGGAGAAAAACGAGGTCGGCGCCCCCATTCGCATTACGTTCGATGATCGCTTGGCCCGCCTTGCGCAAAGCTATCAAGGCAAGCCAATCGTGCTTGGCATCCGCCCCGAAGACATTGCAGACGCGGTCACGGTGACTCATTTGGACGAATCGCGCTGCCTGACCGCGAAGGTCGAGGTCTCCGAGCCGATGGGAGCCGAAACCTATCTTTACTTTGATACCGGCGCCCACAGCTTCATTGCCAAGGTGCATTCTGAGCACAAGTTTGACTTCGGACAAGAGGTCAAAGTTTCGCTCGATCTCGAAAAAGCGCACTTGTTTGATCCCGAAACAGAAAACGTGCTGAAGTAGATTGGTGAAAAAAGCGCTTGCCCCTTCGCTGGGCATCGCTAAACCAGTTTCTCTTTTACGGGATATTAGTCCCGTTTGCCACCTTAGCTCAGCTGGTAGAGCAGTTGATTTGTAATCATCAGGTCGTCGGTTCGATCCCGACAGGTGGCTCCACCTACAATAAAGGCAGCAAGCTGATTATTGGGGGAGGTTGTAGGTCCAGCCTCATCTGGTCCAAAAAGTTAAGCTGAGTTAAGGCTTCGGATGGCTCGATTAAGTCGAAGGGCATAAATTAAAACAGCCCTAAAGATGTTAGACGACGTTTCTGTCTCTACGGGATCGAATCAGGAAGCAAAGCAGAGGTCGCCGTTGGCAATGGCCCTTGAAAAAGCTCCTGAAGTTTCAGGTAAACAGGTCGTGGGGTGAGGTCATGATTGAGCAGACCAAAGCCCTGCTCATAGGCAGCGGGTTCGAAGTCCTTGACGCGTGCGTTATAGAGGAAGACCGCTCCGACAGCAGGATGTGAAACCAAAAGGGGAATTTCTTCCGCAGTGAATGCGGCCTGGTCTTCAAGAGTCCGGTTTTCAAAAGCAGAATAACCAGTTTCTGTTATCCATATCGGCTTAACCGCATTCATTTCCCGCATCGTCGCAAGAACGGAGTTCACCATGTAGACAGACTCGACCGGCTGGCCGGGATAGAGATGAAGCGAGAATATATCGTAGGCGGCAGAGTTTTCCGGTTCGAGTAGTTTGCGGAGAGCTTCGGGGCGACTTTTGGGAAGTCCTTGCAGGCCAGCGTCCGTTAGCCCCGCGCATAAAATGACATTGTTCGGATCGACATCCCGCAAGATGCGCGAGGCCGCATGTAATTCAACCAGATACTGGTCGTAAGGAGATCGCCAGAATTGACTCCAATTAGTCTCATTGTTGATTTCCCAGTGGGTGATCCGTCCTTTAAATGCCTGGGCTACGAAGCTAACATAGTTTTCGTAATCCGAAAGATTTCGTGCGGCATAGCGCCAGGCCTGCTCTGGATCTTCTGATGAAGAAGCCCAAGCGGGAGGCGCGATCAGGATCACCAAGAGTTGAATCTTCCGTTTTTGGGCTTCATTGACGATGAAGTTAGCGCGTTGCAACGCAGCGGCGTTTACTTGGTCAGGGCTTTTTGGGAAAAACCAATCCCAAGGGAAGTTCAGGCGCACCCAACCGGCCCCTAGCTGCTCAATCCGATCCAAGGCGGCCAAGACTTCATCCTCGGTTTGGTAAAAATGCAGCCAATCGAGGTGTGCGCAGACTCCTATGGAGTTGCGCCATGATTCCGGCTCTTCGCCGTATTGTGGTTTCGTTATTGGCAACATGGGCAGCTCCTCAATAATGAAGTTATCAATCGCGATCTCTCCCTGATTGCGAATTCCCAGCGAAAGGCAGCAACTGTCTTCATCGCCCGTCAAGAAATCATACACCAGTTCTGAGGGCTTACCGGGTTCGCCCATCAGGCTGGGGGCAGGTCGCCAGCGTGACTCCTGCTCTTCTGCGCGAATATAAAGATAGGCATAGCTTCCCTCATTCCATGGCTTTAATGTCTTGTATCCAAGGCGTATGCGATAGTGTGTATTGGCCTTGAGCAGGCCCGGAGCGGTCTTGAAAAAAACATTCCAAGAATTCGGTGCTCCCTCGCATTCAACTACGAGTGCTTGAGTGCCGTCTACGGATTCATCTGCCTTCTTTGAAAAGCGCACCCAGCCAGCCTCTGCGGACTCAGTCGTTATTTCAGCGAGTGACGCAGACTCGAAATCATAGGATGCGATACGATTACCCGGCGGTGAAATTTCGCGAAAGTCGCTCGAGAAACCCGATAGCAATGAGGTATTCAGCAGGGCGAGCGCCGCAGACGCGATTAGAGTTTTAAACATTATCATCGGAGGGTATTATCTATCTTTGAAAGGTTGAATGCCATGCAGGGAGAGACTCAGGAATATTCAGGTGAGTGAGTCATAAGACAGGTCTTTAAAAAAGAGTGCGCTCCCCGGAAAAGAGCGCCTCTTCTTTCATCGCGTCTGTCGCAGCGACAGAGCTCAGAATCTTAATGACCACTGGTTAAGGGTAACGGCCTGGGGCCCGAGTAGGAGGCAAGGTTTAATGACTCAACGGACTGTTTGGCGACCTGACGTAGCGACTCTGCTTGCTCTGTAGAGAGTGAATCAGGCTTGAACGTAACCTCAGTGGCGGGCCGACCCGTGACCATCTGGAACCAGACCAGCCCGGCCAAGTACTCGCCTGCGGTGTTGGCATGGAAGCCGTCCCAAGTCACTACCCATCCCTCATCGGTTTTCTTCCAGAAAAAATCCTTGTTGAGCGACTTACTCATACCGGGCAACTTGTCTTTGTCCTCGGGGTAGGTAAGCCCGTGGTTTTTGGGGTCGAAGTTAATTGGCGCGAGATCCCACATCTCGGTAGCGCGTGCGTTTTGAAAAGCCGTACCCGAAGGGATTAAGCGCAAATTGTTTTTCTTAGCCAAATCCTGATAGGCGGCATGCAACTTATCGTACATCTCGTCGGGATTGATCAATGACTTGGCGCGCGGGCTGTTCACGCTATGCGACCAAGTTTCGTGGACGACGATTTCTGCGTTGGGACAGTACTGATGGCAATAGGCGATGAGTTCCTCTCCATAGGGGTCATAGCTCTCGGATTTATAGCTCAAAATACTGACTTGTTGGATCGAGATGATGTCCCAATCTTCAGCCAGTAAAATCTCCTTCAGCGACATTTCTTTACCGACTATACGCCAGTTTGCTCTGTAGACGTAGGCCTTTCCGGTCTGCGGATCTGCTTCCTGCTCTTTGGCGTGCTGAACGTGGCGCTCCAATGAGCAGCCTGAGATAGTTGCTGAGCAGACATCGACGTTTACACTGTCGGCAGAATCACAGATGTCTTTGAGATACCGAAACGCATTGAGGGTAAAGCTATTGCCTATGCCGAGTATTTTGGTCGTTTGGGTCTCGGCCGAAAACACGGGAGTGAGCGAAAGCAAAAGCGCGATAAAGAATGCAAGTCTGGGATTATTCATAGGGGAGTATTCTGTGTGTCACAGACGATCTGGATCAATAACGCACCCATCGAGAGGGACACCTGTGTTCCTTCCGTGGAACGCCGTTGATGTGCCGCTGCTGAAAAAATTTGCGCTCACTAATTCCCAGCAAAAGGTTAAACGCACCGAGCCTTACTTTGTTCGGACTTAAACCAACCCTAAATCATCCCATCTATGAATAGCCTATCCCGTAAATACTCTCCAATTTACTTTGGATTACTCCTGCTGACCGCCTCAGCTACAGCTAATGCCAATACGCTGATGATCGACTTCGGTCCAACGACAGTGACCGGTGCTGATTTGACCAACAGTCCTTATCACACGGAGAACAGCGAATACACGGGCACAAGTTGGAACCATGTTGAAAGCACTGACGTGACCTCTGGAGTTCTATGGGGAGATGGCGCCTCCGCTGATGGCGTTGGCATCAACGTTGGACGCTCCTCCTTTCTCAACGAATACACTTTGACCTTTGCCGGAGCCCCAAACTCGTTCGCGCTGGGAAGCCAATTAAACACCGGGGTTTTTAGCGACACTTCGGTCGGTAAAGATGGCAACTTTTACACGAAAATGACCGGTGTGCTGATCAGCGGATTGAGCGCAGGAGACTACGAAATTTACGTTGTTGGCGCTAACACAAACCTTTCCGCCTCTGATGGCGCGGCGATGGGTTTTTGGGCTATCAGTACGGATACCACAGCAAATATCGATGCTACTCCTTATCTGGAGTCGACGCCGCAGGCGACCTCGACAAATACGATTGTCAGCTCCTGGGTCGAAGGTTCTAATTACGCCAAGTTGACCATCACCCTGACTGAAGAGAACCCTTACCTCGTCCTCTTTGTCACGGGCACTACTTTAACTGAGGATAAGGGCTACCTGAACGCCATCCAGATCTCCAGTATCCCGGAACCGGAAATGGCCAGCATTGGTTTTGGAATTGCTATACTGGGCTTGGTGCTGGTGAAACGACGTGTTCGTCATTCACGCCAATAATATATACCTCCTGATGAAATTAACCCCACCCCCATCCCTGTTTCAGTATGACTACGCAGTACTCCTTTAGGCAAAAGCGGCTGAAAGCGTTCAGCTTGGTCGAGCTTCTGGTTTGCATTACGATAGTGGGTATCTTGGCTGCGATTTGCATATCAGTCCTCAGTGGGATCCGAGAGCGGGCGCATATATCGGCCAGTGCTTCGAATATGAGGCAGTTAACGTCGGCTACATTATGCTATGTTTCGGACCATGATGGGCAGTTGCCACTGGTCTTTAGGAATGAAGAAGGGGACCGTAGTCGCTGGGCTGTTCAGCTTTTGGACTATTTAGGCGACTCATCTCCACGGGGCTATGAAGAACAAAGTGTTTTTCATAGTCCCGCCGATGAGATTGTGCGGACTCAGGCGGTAGTGAGTACGCCATGTAGCTATGGGCTTAATTTATATGTCCATATTAATGCCGTGGCGACGAATCCCACCCGTAAGTATGTATCTGCCATTGCGGATCCGACAAAGGCCGTTCTATACGGAGAAGTCTGGCACGAGGCCAATACCGTCTTTCATTCGTTAAGCACAGGTAGCCAGGAGATGTTCCTCGATGACTACTACGATGGGCGTGGCTCCAACTACGTCTTTGTGGATGGGCACGTCGAGTTCCTCAGCAAGGATGAAGTTACGGCCAACAATAGTGAGTTGATGAAAGCCCTTTCCATAAAGTAGCTAGCAGTCGAAGGTGGGCCTGTCGCTCATGTTGAAGGCCCTTTAGATTGCGCGGTGAGAACTCCCGAACGCCTGTAGCGGAAATTATGCTTTGGCATGCCAGCCGAGCTTGCGCTGCAGATCGGTGGCCAACTCAAGTAACGCGTGCTCGAGTTCAAGGTCGTCGCGCAAGCGTAAGGTTTCCTGGGGGATCAGGAATGCAACAGCCAGTCGCGGTTGTTGTATGAATGGCTCATGCACAATCGTGGCCAGAGACACGTGAGCCACGCTGCATTCCCGATGGTTCCAGGCAATGCCTCGCTTACGCACTTCTCTTAGCTCTGCAAAGAAGCGCTGTTTGTCGATGTTCGTGTATGGCGTGATCAAGGAAGACTTATCTTCGAGGGCAGGCGCATAGTTTTCCCATGTGCTTTCGTCACGATGGGCAATTAACACCTTGCCCGCGGACGTTGCATAAGCACGCGCGTGTGAGCCGAGACGGGTCGTGTTTCCCTCATCGCCAGCGCCGCAGATAATATAGGAGTCGCGCTTGCCGAGCATGTTTAAATACACACTGCACTTGAGTTCCGCCGCTGCCTCGCGCAGGCGTTTGTCCATGCTCAAGTTTCTTCCGAAATTCCAGGCAATCTCATGGATGAAATCAAAAATGTCTGCACAAAGGGTATAGCGCCGAGTTTCGGGAATCTTCTCCACAAAGCCTAGTGAGATTAACACCTGCAACAGGCGATACGTGGACGATTTGTGCATGCCCATCTCCTGGGCCAATGCAGTGACACCCCATGAGTGGCCGCTTTGCACCATCAAGCGGATAATTGCGATGCCTTGTCCTAAGGGGGATTCCGTTTCACGCATCATAAGCAGGCAACGAGATACAATTTCTGACGTCGAGAGCGAAGGTTTTTACACAAAGGAGATTGTTCCAAGCGTGGAACGCAACCGAGCATGTGGCAGTGGTGTTGCTTGTCAATGGTTGTTGCTGGCTCTGGTTTATCGGCATGCAAACAACACTTCATCGCCTTGAAACGGACTGCTTGGTTATCGGCGGGGGGCCTTCTGGTTACGGGGCTGCTTTAGCGGCTCAACGTATGGGCTGTCAGACAGTTCTCGCTGAGCGAAACGGTTATCTCGGAGGGATGGGGACGGCTGCTGGCCTGAGTTGTTACCTCAATCACAAACATGAGTCTCAGGACCTTTCAGGGGCGGTGTATCGGGAGTTTGTCAGCCTGCAACATGAACGCGGGATGCATTACTATGACGCTCAGGCCCAGGCAGATTTTTTTGAGCCCGAGTCGTGTAAAAGGACGATGGAGCAACTGCTGATTCGGGCCGGATGCAATCTCCTCTACCACTCATTGCTGGCCGAAGTCTCTCGTGAAGACGGCGACTGGGTCGCTACTTTTGTCAGCAAGGGCGCCTCTACGCGTGTGCGCTGCAAGGTGATGATCGATACCAGTGGAGACGGCGACGCTTGTGCAATGGCGGGGGCTGAGATGACCCACGGTCGGCGATCGGACGGACTTACTCAGCCAATGTCCATGGTCGTCCAGCTCGGAGGCTTTGATCCACAAGCGTGGAAACAAGCCGGCCATCGCTTGGTCGAAGGAAAATATGCGACCGAGGGGGATGCTTTTTCCGAAAGTGTTTTGATTGCCCGTGAAGCGGGAAACTGGTCGATTCCTCGTACTGACATCGCCCTGTTTTGGGCCATGCCCGGCGACCCAACCCGTATTACCATAAATGGGACGCGCATCAACGGCCTCAGTGCCTGTAACCCCATTGAGACGACGCAAGCGGAGATCGAAGGTCGTCGTCAGGCAGAGGAGCTGCTGCATTTCTTTCGCGCGCATGTGCCTGGTTTTTCCAAGTCTTATCTGCTGCAGACCGGCCCACAGATCGGGGTGAGGGAGTCTCGCAGAATCGTCGGTCGAGCCGTTCTTGACGAAGTGGGTGTGCGCGAAGGAGTGATACCCGAGTCGAGCGTTACGCTCTGCGCCTATCCCATCGATGTGCACAATCCCGTGGATAGCAGCACGCAGTTCGAGCGATGTTCAAGAAAGGGCGTTTACGGAATCCCATGGGAAGCTCTGCTGCCGAATGGGCTCGACGGGTTAATCGCCGCAGGACGCTGCATCAGCGCCACTCACGAGGCGGCTGGGAGCTTTCGGGTCATGCCAACCTGTATGACGCTGGGAGAAGCCGCCGGTACGGCGACTGCACTGGCAAAGAAAAAGGGGGTGCTGCCCGCGGAAATTACTGGGCGGTTAATTCGTGCCGAGATGGACAAGCAGTTGATTGCAATGGGCGCGCCCGCACTGAGTAAACACTTTTCCTTTTCCTCACTATTGCCGCTTTCCAATTAGTATGGCTCAATCTTTCTATCATTCCTCAACCCCTCCTACCTTATTTTTTTCTATCCCTTAATTCATACAGTAGTGATGAAATTCGTTGTTCTCTGTCTTTGTCACCAACTCCTCCTCACAGCTATGCACGCCGCCTCACTGACATCTTCTGAAACGGGCAATTTCTTTCTGCCCGGTAATAAGTTAACCTTCACCTTTAATCTGGGTGAAACGCCGCCTCCGGAGACGGGGCTGGTGGTGTTTAATCTTCTCAATGCGCAGGGCCGCCAGTTGGCGAGCAAGACTCAGGATCTGGAAGGCAAGAATGCGTTGGAGGTGACGTTTGAGCCACCAGCCTTGGAAGGCTTTTACAAGCTGGAGGCCGAAGGCGATCATGGTCAACTGGCGCACTGCACGCTGGGCGTCCTTGCCGCCGCCGAGGTTTCCCCCGAGCCCGATCCGTCGTCTCGCTATGGGACCGTAGCGCACCTTAAAGGAATGGATGATCAGGATCGGGAACTCATGCTCGACTTGATCAAGCGCGGCGGGCTTGGCTGGATACGAGAGGGATTCCTCTGGCACCAGATGGAAAAAGCGCCCGGCGAATGGACGACGGAACGCTACGATGACCTCATGGCTCGTTCGCTCAAGCACGGCATCTGCGTGCTTCCGGTTTTGTGCTTCGGGACACCATGGGCGGCCATTGATTCGTCTTTGCCCGATGGCAAGCGCTACAGAGCGCAGCCCAAAGCCGAGGCATGGCAGAACTACATCCGCACCATGATTGCACGCTATGGTGAGCATGTCCACGCCTGGGAAATCTGGAACGAGCCGAACCTGAAAACGTTTTGGCAACCCGAGCCCAATGCGCCTGCCTACGCTGAATTAATGTCGCAGGCAAGTGCGACCATTCGAGAGGTTGCTCCGGGGGACACGATTATCACATCCGGATTTTCGCCATGCCAGTCATACCTTCCAGATGCGCCGAATCAGGACGAGGAGTTGTTTGTCCGAGAGCTGGTCAAATACCGGCCGCTGCCTTTTGACGCGCTGGGCGACCACCCATACACGTCTTATCAGCATGGAGTTTCGCTGGCCAGAACGGAGGAATGCTTCAACATAAATCTTGGTAACGCTCTGCGCGGTCTGGATGAAGCAGTCGATGACGTTGATAGCTATCCGATGTGGCTGACTGAAATGGGGGTCTCCACCATACCCCACATAACCACAGAGATGCAAGGCGCTGGTTACCTGACTACGGTGATGACGGTCGCCACCGCGAAGCAAAATGTTGAGCGCATCATCATTTATAATTTTCGCGATGTCGGCACGGATCCCACTGAAAAAGAAGACATGTTTGGTCTTCTCCATCACGACTACACGCCCAAGCCGGGTTATTTCGCCGTATCGACCCTGATTAAGAAAATCGGAAAGGCTAAGTTCGTTGGGCGTGAGACCGATGAAGGATTGATTGTCTACCGGTTTGAAAAACCGGATGGCGGCCGCACGGAAGTCCTTTGGACATCGGGTAATCCAGTTGAGTATGTGCTGCCCGCTGAAGTTAAGGCTGTGACCGATGTAACAGGCTGCCTGTTTCCTGTTGATCTGAAAAACGGCGTCAACTGCGTAAGCATAGGCACGCTTCCCATTTACCTGGATTATTAAAGTCGTTCTTAGGAGCGCAGGTCCGAGTTGTGACGATAATGCGATGGCGAAAAGCCTTAGGCTCGTTTTTGAAAACAACCGCCCGTGTGTTGGACCAACAACCGATGCTATGTTGCTCCAACAACCGGTGCTATGTTGAGGCAACAACCGAGCGGTTGTTTGGGCAACATAGCATAAGGCTTTTTGAAAACAACCGAGTAGGCTTTTTGAAAAAGAAGCATAAGGCTTCCTTTCGACAGGAGGACTAATGAAGCAACCTTCGCTGACGCCCACTGCGGCTAACGGACATTCAGCTTTCAGCCAATTTTGCCTCAACGGAGCTACGCATCAATGGCCCAGGGTTGGTGTGAGGGCTCAAAGCGGCTGAATGCCTACTCGGGGTTACGCATTGGTTTTATTGCCTTTCCCAACGGTCTTACGCAAAACGACATTTTGCGTAGCCCCGTTGGGGCAGTCCAAGATGCACATTGAATGTCAGTTGGCCCTCAGGTTGAAATTGTAGTATATCGAATACTAGTTGATTCAGTGATTCAAAGTGAAGTCGCTCTAAGTTACGAATTTGGCCAATTGTTACGAAAAGATATATCAATTTTAGAAAACGTAACACTTGCTTAATGCAAACTTAACGTCCGATTAATGATCTTGCCGGTATTATTCGGCGCATGAATTTGCATGTGTCTAGAATACTTCATTCGGCGCTCATCCTGTCTAGCTTGGCGGGTTGTTTCTTTAGCTCGAGCACTCTTTCGGCTGACTCTACTACTTACATTAGCGGCGCCGAAGTTACCCAAACGTTCTCACTCAATGCCGGGTGGAACGCCGTTTATTTAGAGGTCGATCCGGAAGGCGCGGCGCCTGCTGAGGTGTTCGCTGATGCGGACATCGAGGCCGTGTGGTATGGGAAATCCAGTTCGACGGATGCGGAGTTTATATCGAGTCCCAATGAGGCCTCCTTCAGCTCGGATGGCTGGTATTTTTACCTCGCTGATCCGGACACCACCGCGCTGAGCACCTTGAGCAGCATCTACGGCGGTCGGTGTTATTTAATCAAGGCAACGGTTGACACCACGATTGCAATCAGTGGCGAACCGGTGTATCGCCGGACGCCCTGGGAGAGCCAGACTTATAAGCTGACGGGTTTTCACGCTGATCCCACTACGGCCATTACTTTTCAGGACTTTCTCAACTTGGGTTCCGACGCGGCTGCCGATCTGTTGATATATAAAATGGATTCCGACGGCGCCTGGAATCTGGTTGCTGCGCCACAGAACGAAATTGTGCAGAGCGGCGTCGCTTACTGGGTTTATAACGATGGGACCATCTATGACACGGGGCCCTGGACTCTGTATTCGCTCGGGCTTGGTGGGATTGATTTGGGCGCCTATTCGGGGACTTACTCGCTGAACATCATGAACAACTCCGCGTATGACCTCACCGATCTAACTCTGTCGATGGGGGCTAATATGCCACTGACTTACTACGTGGGGATGGACGCCGAAACCGCCGAATCTATCTGGGATGACATCGCAAACTATGCTGGAGACATTGACGTCGACGAGCAACAAACAATCATCCTCGGGATCGTGCGTTCGGCAGGCGAAGCGGGAACTGAGGATGTGTTAACCGTTTCTGGTGGCGGCATGCGTGTTCATGTGCGTGTGACGACCGACGACGCCCTTACGGATACTGGGCTTTGGTATGGTTCCGTCATTCTTGATGCCGTCAGCTACGTGAATGATGCATCGGCTTCTGCGACGCCTATCGCCACGGATAGCGAGTTTAAGTTCAATGTCATCCTGCATGTTTCTGATGACGGAACCATCCGCTTGCTCAAGGAGGCTTACTTGGTCGGCGAGAGTGATGAGAATGGCGATGTGACACCGGTGCTCCTGGCCAACGAAGGTTTGTTGGTGGACTACGACGGGCTTTGGTATCGCGACGGCAGTTCATTCGGAACCCGCTACAGCGCGATGACTTATAGCTTCGATGCCGATTCAATGATCCTCAATGGCTCTCTGGATTCGACGCTCGATGGCGAACTAATCATCGATAAAACGCAGCGTGCGCATCCATTTTTCCACCAGCACCATCCTAAGCACGACAACCTCGACAGCGATGGCGTGGCGCTGACGGATAACCCTGACTATCCTGACTACAAGCTGGAGGTCTGGGACATTACGCGTGCGTTTACTTTTTCTTTCGCTGATAGCGCTGCGTCATCTCCCGATGAAGGTCTGGGCACTCTGACGGGCACTTACACCGAAACCATGACGGGCGCCTATAAGGATCCTATCAGCATTTCCGGTTCCTTTACATTGAAGCATATATCCAGCCTGGAGCTGGTCCAATAGCTCGGCGTTTTTAACTTTTTTATCTTCTACAATTGCCATGTATTTGAAACGTTTTCTGTTAACGGCTCTGTTGCTTCAGACGACACAGGTGTGTTTGCACGCTGAGTTGTCGGACACCGCGCTATCGCTCAAGCTCGATGGGACTGCGTCTGAGTTTATCCTCGCCTCGACATCCGATGAAGAGGGCAATTTGTATGTCGCCGGCGCCACATCATCGCCGGACTTGAAGGCAACGCTATTCCAGAGCAGCGATGTTGCCGCGGGCGCGAGCACGATCTCGTCTCCGGTGGATCAAGTGGCGCAGAGCACGATCACGTCTTCTGTCTACGGCGAGACGGATATCTTTGTCATCAAGTATGACTACGAGGGGCAGGTGGAATGGGTCGCTACGGCTGGTGGCGCCGGAGAGGATGCGGCCACGGGCATCGTAGTCGATACCGATGGTAACGTGTATGTGTCCGGTTACATGGAGGGCGATGTCATCTTTGGCGGTACTTCCGTCAATGCCAACGAGAACTCCAGCGGCGTTTCCACCGATGCGCGCAACCTCTTTTTGGCGACGCTCGACTCCAGTGGCAACTGGGATCAGGTGAATCCGATTCCACTCAACGCGACGGTGAAGTCTGGGGGTTCCAACGTGAGTGGTAAAACACTCACCGGGGTCAACTTAACTACCGGGCGCATGGGCTCGAATCTGCGCGAGGGCAATACGGTGGGTGACAGTCTGGCCAATGTGGCGCAGTCGCTGAATGATGCCGGTGGCATCACGGTTTATATCAAAGGCGAGGTCGACACATCGGGGCTGGGGGGCGCGGTTCCGAATTCAGGAACGTACGACTATTACCTCGGACTGGATGACAGCAGCGACTACTTCCTTTGCTCAGTCGATTCCGACGATAGTCAGACGGACAACAGCGGGACTTGGGCCTTCATCATCAAAGCCACGTATTCGACCATCTCGGCATCTGACAACGCGGAGTGGACCTGGGATTGGCTCACGCCGGTGAGCACCGTTCGTAACGCAGATGAATTCTCCACCATTACGCAAATCGAGACGAGCCCGGACCCCGACGACGACAAAATCTATCTGACGGGTTATTGGTCCGGAGACCTGGCTGCCGGTAGCACCTTTAATTCCGGAGATGAGGAAGATGGCTTTGTCATGGCGATAAAAGCCTCGGGTTCTACCTCCTGGGTGGCGACTGTGACCGGGTATGCAGTGGTCAACGCCCTGGCCATCGAGCCCGATCTTTATGAGGGTTCCAGCGTCCTGATTGCGGGCAATATCTACGATGGTGAGACGGCGGAATTTAATTACGATACCAGCTACGCTTCGATCAGCGTCAGCGCCAGCTCCGACACGTCCAATGGCTTCCTGGCGCTGCTCAATCCCAATGGCAAATTCATCTGGGCCGAGACAACCGATGCCACAGGAACCGATGCTGCGGCTACGGCTACGCACTTGGTGCGACGCTATCAGGGGGACTACTTTCTGGCTGGCAGCTACACGGGCTATGTCACGTTGAGCTCGAATAATACCGACCTCTCTGGAGGCCAGTCTGCTCCCACCGTGCAGGCGGCCTACCTGGCCAACCTCGACATCTCGACGACGGGCAGCACGTGCAACTGGGTGGAGGACACCCGGAGCTCTGAAGACAGTGAGGTCTACTCCGCGATGCTCACCCTCAATCGTTTGCAGTCGGTCTACTGGAGCGTGGCTAACGGGACGGAGATGAGCCTGAACACCGGCGGCGCGGGCCTGAATGGCGATTACTACCTCAATGCAGTATCCGGCTACGAGGAGATTGCCTCCTTTGAAGTCAAGGGCGAGATCAAGGGGGCTGTTTCGTTAAGCGGCTCAGTTTATAACTATACTGGTGGTTCGAATGGTAGTAGCCTCTACTATACCACTACGACCTTTGAGACCAGTGCAGACACTTACAATCAATTATGGGGCTGGTGTGAGGATAAGACGATCGAGATTCTTGGATATGACATCGAGATGGGCCAGTTATACGGCTTTGCTAACTATTATTGGAAAGAACCCACTATCTACTGCGCATCGCTTTGGCCGGATGAAGGCGCCTATGGGCTGGGCGAAGTACCGCTGGTGTTCGATAGATCGGTACCATATATTGGTCGTCAATCGGGCGACCTGACAGTGGACTGGACATCGATCCCCATCGACAGGGGAGTGTTGGCCGATGGTTCGACCGTCACCATGCAATTCTACAGTCGGAACTCGCATGTAACTGTAGAAAAAATGGCATCGGTCCCGGGAACTCCCTTGCATTCAGTTTTCACGGCGAGTCCGATTTGGTACGCAGATGATTTCCAAGCCCGAATCAATGGAGAGGTCTACGACTTTGATGAAGATCGCTATGATAGTCACGTCATCATTTCTACCAATAGGCAGTTTGACTTCACGCTGCCGGAGTGGCCGCTCTACGAAACACCCTTTACCGGGACGATTGAAATGGAGCGCGTTGATGGCCCGATCTATTTCGACTGGGAGGACAACTCTCCGGTATCGCGCGACATCGGCTATAGCGTGATCTGGACGGGCTGGATCGTCGTGCCTACGACCGGCGATTATACGGTCAGGATGTCCTTTAGTCGCTTCAGCGAAGTCGTGATTGGCGACGAGATATTCTGGACATGCGATGGCGACTCGAGCACCAAGAAGCGCCGTGAGCTCGAGGCCGGGGTGGCGTATCCCATTACCATTAGATACCAGCCAGACGATGATGTCACTTCCGCCACCTCGCCGGATTTACGGTGGCAGCTGTCGGGCTCTTACGAACATACGGTTGACGCCGAATACCTCTTCCCCTACGAGCCGGATTTAACGGTGCTCAACGCGAGTGACTTTCCGCTGACCAGCCGTGGCCTGTCATCCCAGGATGAGGTGTATCAAGCCGGAGTGGTCACCTTTGCGATCAAGGCGGATGGTGGCGAAGGCCAGCCCGAGTTTCTCGATTGGCGCGAGTATGTGGTCGGCGACGAACTTGAGCCGGTGGCCGGCGCGGTCATTAGCTCTTCGTCCACCGCCACGTATTATCCTGACTTGAGCGATTACGGCAGCAACGTTCCCATTTACACCGACCCGACGACCTTCAGCGCTTACGCGGCAGGGGAAATACGGGTGCGCATGCTTTGCGCCGAGCCGACTTCGAATTCGTCCATCTCTCTCTACCACCAGGGATATGCCATCGCCATCCGCTGGCCTACAGAAGAGGAGGGACTCATCGATTACCTGTATGGCGATTTGATCCCGGCCATTGATTTGGACCGTGAAGACACCGTCAAAATTTTCCAAACGCTACAATACACCGATAACGGAACGGTGGTCGAAGACTCCTTGCTGGAAACCACCGCAGCAGGCTACAGCACGCTGCTCTTTCTGGACGATGGCGCCGACTTGACGACGACAGTGCCCGACTTCGTGGTGGTGCGCGCGGTCGATTGGGCGGACTACGTGACGACCGCTGACGCGGTGATCGGCGAAACCATTCCCATCCCGGATGATGCGGTGGATGAGAGCGTGGATGGCGCCTCCCGCACCGGCTACGTGATGCGGGATCTAGCTCGCGTGGACGCGGATTCGAGCGTTTACGATCGCGATACGTATTTGGGCCAAATCATCCCCGTGAATTTGGAAGAGTTCGTGGATGGCGATGAGCAGGCCGACGATGATGACCTCGATGTCGCCTGGTTCACGCAGTATACGCAGACCAGCACGATTCTCTGGCCTTATGAAGTGATTCACTACACGGCATCCTGGCCGAGCGACTACGGCCGCATTGTCATCGCCAGTGGCGAAGGTTCAGAGGGGATGGATGCGAGTGGCGCCTACCAGGATTCTTTCACGGATAATGAAAGCAGTCTCAGCATATACAATCAGCCGGACAAGACGCTCATGGGCTACAACCCCAACGAGGAGCATGCAGTCCTTGTTACCGGGCAGCGGACCGGAGCGGCAACGGCCTATGCGTTGCGCAACGATCTGAATAACCAGCCCAGCGACACAACTACTTCGGATGCGTATGTGCTCGTGCGCTACTTTGACGAAACCGAGCAACTCTGGGCGTATCGGATCTACGAGGTGCTGCAGACTGATAGCAATTATCCGTCCTTTAATGTTTCCGACGGAACTGCGGGCAGCGTGGTTTATGCGCCTTATCCGCTGTCGCTCAGCATCTTTTATTCGACGCAGACGATAGGCTCCGGCGATCCGTATTGGTTGGACCGCACCGGGCAGGTGTGGGCAGTGAGTGCGGGCACGATGATCGCCCAGTACTTTTACACGCTCTACGATGGCTTCTGGTATGACGCCGATGGTGATGGCGTGCTGGATGACGCAACTGATGTGGCTTGGCTCTCTGGCGGTTATGACGACACGACGCCGATCAACATATACTACGAAATCGAGTGGCCGGCAGACATTGCGACGATGAACGTCGGCGATACCGTCGCTTACGCCCGAGACGGTGTTCCTGGAATTTATAATATGCTTTCGGCGGAAATTATTTACGACAGCCGGGACGTTGACGCGTATGGAAATACCCAAGCGAACGTTGCTACGGCGACCAAGGCCACGCTGCCATCGGCGCGCATCTATGATATGGTGAGCCCACGCCGTTATATGACCCCCGGCCTGTATGGCAAAGGTCTGGGCACGTCCCTCCAGCTACTGGATGACGAAAACAACGCTGTGGTCGTCGAGTTAGATGCGGTCGAGACCACGGATAAGCTGTATGAGTTTGAGGACCTCTCGCTCGACCTGATTTCCCGCTTCTACTACGACCCGACCGAAAATGATTTCGTCTTCAAAGGACTGGCGCCAGACGATTCCTACGTGGGCGATCCCGTCATGTTGCCAAATGTGATGACGGCGGCTGAGGCGGAGGAAATCATGTTGCTCGATGATGCCGACGGAGTCGAAAGCGCGGAATCCACCGAGTGGGACCTGATCATCGAGAATCTCTACCTGTTGACGCGTAATCCTTCACAAGCCCGTGATATCGCCAGTGGGCCGAATGTCATATCTGACGAAACAGAATACGCTTATGACCTGGTTTCCAGCCAGATTCTCATCGGGCTGGCCGAAAGCGATGACCCCGACGTGATCGGTTACCAGCACATTGCGAGTATCGGTGGCGGTGCACTGACTACCGCCTTCTCATCGGGTGAGGGCTACATTGCCATTGCTGAAAATAACGATGAGTCGCTGACGGATCCTGTCAACGTACACCTCGTCCATGTGGTGGATTCCGGCGTGGTTGGGCAGCTGGTGAATTTTGAAAGTGAGAACTTGCTCGAAGAAAATTACTACGTGCGCCACCGCAGTGATTTTGGCGGGCGCGCCGACGAGCTGTACTTTGAATGGTACTGGCAGGAGTATGCTTCCGAAAATAATGCCGAGGGCAAAAGCCATCCCGCAATCGTTGTCGGAGATGATGCCGGTCCAGGTGGAACCTGGTTGAAAATTGCTGAAGGCTATGGACTAAACCGATTCGTGATCGAAAGCGGTGTCGAGATCCTCAGTGATGGTTGGTTACTCGTGCGCTACAAAGGCCTGAATACTGACGCCATCTCGGTGGATGACTGGTTTGGCTATGCCGGTGATGCGCAAGGTACGACCAGCGATCCGTTCCCGCACTTTGTCAAAGGCTGGGTGAAGCGAGTGTTGGAGAACATCAACCCGTTCGAGCAACGCTTTAGCGATTTCCACAGCAGCGAAACCGAAACCTACGTCACCATGATTGAGCAGGCGGGATCACCTTACGTTGGGGACATCGCACTGAACGGCAGTGACACCGATTACCTGAATAGCATTGGGCTTATCGAGCTATACACTACGGTGCTGAATCGGGCACTCAAGCTGAGTCTCGAAGCCAACCCCGCGCTCAGCACGACAGGCGTGCGGGATCAACTTCTCTTCGCTGCGACGCGAACGGCTGACTTGTATATGCTGCTGGCCAATGAAGCTTACGCTGATGCGCAGGACCCGACGATTGGTTTCACGACGTCTTCCGACGCAGGTTACCTGGCGCCGACTTATTTTGCCTTTGAGGGGCAAGCTTCGGTCCCTGATTTGCTGGCGGAGGAGCTTATTCTATTGCGTGGGCGTGACCTGAGCGGTTTTCCGGCGTATCCAATCTACAACCGTTTGCCCTGGAATTATAACACCGACGGGGAAGCGATTTACAATACAGCTTATGCCATCACCGATGCCGATCCGGATGGCCTCATCAATGAGTACGACGCCAAAGTGATGTATCCAATGGGGCACGGTGATGCCTGGGGGCACTACCTGTCTGCGCTTAGCCAATACTACAGCCTCTTGCGCCATCCTGAGTATGACTGGCAGGCGCACACGGAGGGTACGACCATTGCGGGAACGTCGGTCGAGGTGGATTACCTTTCGGAGAAGAAGTTTGCCGCCGCCGCGCTAGGCCTCGCCCGGACGGGACTCGAGGTCATGAAGCTCGAATATTGTGACCGCTATACTGGAAATCCGAGCGGGCAGTGGCAGGGCTACAAGGACACGGATGCAGAGCGCGCATGGGGTGTCGACGAATGGGGGCGGCGGACCGCCCAGGGAGCGCTGGTTAATTGGGTGGTGGGGAATGCGATCCTCCCCGAAGAAGACACCGAAGATACTGATTTATCGGCTCAGGTGGACCGCACCACAGTGGATGAATTAAGCACGCTATCCAGTGTCGTATCTGAGTTGGAACGAACCATAGCTCGTTATGACCGCGGCCTTAATCCGCTGGGCATTGATTCTCAAGCGACGCCCTTTGATATCGATCCGGATCTGTTCAACGA
Organism: Cerasicoccus frondis; assembly: GCA_031296915.1. Taxonomy (GTDB): domain Bacteria; phylum Verrucomicrobiota; class Verrucomicrobiia; order Opitutales; family Cerasicoccaceae; genus Cerasicoccus; species Cerasicoccus frondis. Next base: position 32,202 of record JAVDPC010000003.1, read on the forward strand.
TGCGACCAACCCGCGTAGTCATTTCGAACAAATCTACGATCGTGCCCTGGATGCTGTTTCCAATGCACTGCAAATTTTTGATTTCGCCAACGACCAGACTCAACGCATCCGCCAGGGAACACTCGATGCGGCTGATTTCGCCCTGCAGGTTGAGCAGCAGGAGATGGATTACCGCAGCCGTCTAATCGAAATCTTTGGCTATCCTTACACGGGAGATATTGGCGTGGGTAAAACCTATCCGCTGAACTACGATGGACCCGACCTCTACCACTACATGTATATGGACGCCAATACCGTCTCCGAAGAAGATTTACCCGAATCCGAAATGGACTCAGTGGTGGCGTCTTTCAATGCCTTTAAAGATGCAGCTACTTTCGGCTCTTCAAAGTATAATTTTCTCTTCGATACTGATGTCGATAAATATACGGCTGCGGCCTATCTCGACGTCAATGCAGACGCCACCCTTGACGTAACGTATCCCTATGCGTCTACGGCCGACTACACTGCGATTGCGCCTGAGTCCTGGGGCTCCCGGCGGGCTTGCGGCGATCTACAGCTTATCCTCATGGAAACCCTGCGCCTGCAATCCCTGGTGTTGGAGGCCCAGGCTAATCAAGCGGCCATTATTGAGAAAGCGGAAGATCAGGTCGAGGTGCTGGAAAGTCTGTATAACGTCCGCGCTGAGCAGATCGAAATCTATGATGAGACCAGCAAAGAATATAGGTCTCTTGCCAAGCAGATTGCAGTATCGCGCGGAGCCGCGACTGGATTTTCGAGGACGGGGGATGCGATTTACCGTTCACTTAAAGTCGCCATGGAGTTTCTACCCAAAAGTGTTAATCTCGATGGTGGAGATATTTTGTCTGCAGCCCGGGGATCGTCGATGCAAAGTGTTTCAGCTGGTATTGAGGCAATGCTGTATGCGGGGGCTGCCACTCTCGAAATAGACGCCTTATTAAATCAGGCGGATCTCGATATACTGTCTTTCGAGGCGAAATACGAAATCGATCAAGTAGGATATAAATACGAGATCCAGAAGCAATTGGCAGTGATCGAAGCCCTCTTGTATGATGAAATGGTAGCGCGCTACGAAGTGTATCAGAATGTTTTGGCCGTCACGACCAAGCTGGCAGAATTTGAGGCCAAACTGGCGGAGGGACAGCGGTTGCTCGAAGAGCGCGCGCTCATTCGCCGTCAGGCAGCGGGCACGACTCAAGAAGCGCGTTACCAGGACATGACGTTCCGCATCTTCCGTAACGACGCTCTCCAGAAATACCGCGCCGCTTTCGATTTGGCGGCTCGTTATACTTACCTGGCCGCTCGGGCGTTTGACTACGAGACCACGCTGTTGGCCGATGATAGCGATGCGGGTTGGCAGTTCTACGACAACATTATCCGCCAGCGAACCTTGGGCGAATTTGGCGATGACGGAAATCCGGTTGCCGGCAGCGAGGGGCTTTCAGCGCCACTCGCTGACATGGATACGATTTTTGCCAATGTGCGCACGAGCTACGGCATTAACAGCCCGCAAATAGAAGAAAATCGCTTCTCGCTGCGCACGGAGGCCTTCCGTATCAAGAGCGACTTCGCTAGCGATGATGCCTGGCGGGACACTCTGATGGCCACCTATGTGTCCAATGTTTGGGATGTGCCGGAGTATCGTCGCTATTGTAGCCCTAGTCGCTCAGAGAGCAGTGGCCCACTACCGGCGTTGGTCATTACCTTCAGCAGCGCAATTGCTTCCGGACAGAACTTCTTCGGCTGGCCGCTGGGTGGTGGCGACAGTTCCTATGATTCCTCGCGCTTTTCCACGCGTGTGTCATCAGTGGGCGTCTGGTTTGAGAACTATGACGGGAACGAGTTAGCGCTGACCCCGCGTGTCTACTTGGTACCGGTAGGCATTGATATTATCCGTTCGCCTTCGGATGAAGGAGCTATCCGTCAATTCAACGTGTATGATCAGGCAATTCCTATGCCCGAAACAAGTATCAGTAGCTACAGTAGCGACGATGGCTGGATACCATCTATCGACACCGTGACTGAAGGCTGGGGCACGATGCGTCGCTACTCACGATTCCGTGCCTATCACGATGATGGCTTTGACGAATCGGAAATGACCAGTGACACCCGCCTAATCGCCCGGTCGGTTTGGAATACCGAGTGGATGCTCGTCATTACCGGCGATACCTTGCTCGCCGACCCGGATGAAGGTATCACGCGATTCATTTTTGGAGATCCCATTGACCCGGATGATACGGGCGTGACGGACATCAAGCTTTTCTTCGAAACCTACAGTTATTCTGGAGATTAACCGCTTCTTCTCATGAAAATAGTATTACTTTCAATCTGTGCAGTTACCTGCTTCTGCAGCATCACTGCGGCGACCATTTCCGAGCCGGACATCATCTTTTACGGACGCATTCTCAAGGCCGGTACGCCCGCCGATGGAGCCGTGAACGCCAGCCCGGAGGGCGTCGACGATGGCACGCTGGTCTGGACGATCCAGCCCTCGGTCGGCAGCAGTTTTCAGGTTGCCACGGATATCGAACCGGTCGAAGGAACCGTCTACCAATACAGCATTCAAATCCCCGTTGAGAAACTGCCTGACGGCGAAGCCAACGGAACTGGCGATGCCGTCATCTCGACAGACGCTGACCAGACGGTGAATCGCGCAACGGTGACCCTCGATGGGCAGGCGCTTTACATCGTTGGCCAATCGGGCAGCACTGCCGACACGTTTACTTTTGGCGTCAACAATCGAGGTCTCATCGAGCGCGTGGATTTGTCCTTCGATCCCGAAGTGAGCGATTGGGACGCGGATGGATTGCCGGACGCTTATGAAGAACTTTTTGCCGACGTAATGGTCGGGGTGGAAAATGATGATTTAGGGCTAAATAATAATTCCAATGACGCCGATGGCGACATGGACGGCGACGGAAAGTCGAACCTGCAAGAGTACCTGAACGGCGACGACCCTTATGGCCTGACCTACAACGAATGGATTCAGATGCATGGCTTCTCCTTAGCCGATCCACTCGCCGCTTTCGATGCCGACGCAGATGGCGACGGGCTGGCGAATTGCCTCGAGTTTGCCCTCGAAGGCGACCCGAATGTCGACGATGGCCAACTGCTTGAGCAGGCAATGATTTCGCTGTCCGCCACCATCAGCAACATGACCTATCAGGTTTCGCTGCCCGGGGTGTTTGCGCCTCGACGCAACGGAATCCTGCGTAGCATCGAATACAGCAGCGACATGAAAACCTGGTCTGGAAATGGCCTCGCGATGGACGAGGACAGTGATGACCTGCTGTCGGCGACGAAGCCATTGTCCGGTAGCGACAGAGCATTTTTCTTCGTCTTCAAAGTCACCGAAGAATGAAATTGATTTGCTCAATTTTGGCAGCCACGGCTTTGATGTTTCTCGCAGCGTCTTGCGCCAAAAAAACTGACCCGGAGGCGTTGGCGACGGTCGGGGAAAAATCCATTTATCTGGAAGATCTTTTGAACCGCCCTGGCGCCCGTCCCGTGTCGCAGACGCGCGAAGGGTTGACCCTTGCCCTTCGGGAAGCAGCGCTCAAAAAAGCCAAAGCTCAGCGAGCGATTGCCGCAGGTTACTTGGATGATCCGCTCGTGCAACAACGCATCGAGGCGTTGCTCGCGACAACCTGGGATCAGCGTCACGCGCCGGCGGACGATCCGCGTGAATACGCAATCAGCGAAGCCGACATACGATCAAAGTTTGAGCAGAACCAGGATCAGTATGGCGCGCCGGCGCGCCTACGCGCCCAAGTAATTGTGATCGAACGCGACTCGGATCAACCCCAAGCCCATCAACTTGCTTTAAGCCTGCTTGCTCAATTGCGCGCTCTCCCCGCCGCCGATCGGGACCGACAGTTCGCCAAGAATGCCCAGCAGCATTCTGCTGACCAAGCGTCACGCTACCGCGCAGGCGATATCGGTTACTTCACCGAAGGCGAGACGACGCGCGGCTATTCACCGGAACTCATTCAAGCTCTCTTTAATGAAGCGAGGAACGCTAGCTTAGCTGACATCATCCTGATCGAAACCGACCGCGCTGTTTACCTCGCCAAGGCCAACGCTTATCAACCTGCCAAACAACCTTCGCTCGACGATGTGCACGAACGCCTGAAAACGCAACTGCAGGCCCACGCAGCCCAACAAGCAACGAATGACTACCAATCAGAAATCCTGAATCGCGACGTGCAGTTCTTCTACGAGCGCCTCGAAGGAATCGCCCAAACCGACAAGCCAAGCCCCACCAACGCCCCAAGGTTCAGCGGTATGTAGCATTTCGTTAATCTCAGTGAAGCGTCACTGCAACGCGCAGAATTCTGGAGCTCAAATAGCAAGACAACCTGACTTGCTTGCTGTCGCCCTCGGTCCGTATCTGAAGTCCCTCCGCGTAAAACTCCGCCATCAACGCCGGATCATTCCGGTTGTAGATCGCAACCCACTCTACACAAATGCCCGTAAATTCATCGGGCTCCTCGCGCCAGACAGATGAGGGACAAGGAAGAATATCAGCAAGAGGGAAGTCGGCTTTCATGGGGGGTGAATTTTAGGTTCATTCTCTTGTTTGGCGTTTCGGATGCATTGATAGAGAAGCTAGGGTCTGTTCTAAAAGGTGGAGCCCGGTAGGGACACCGGGCTCCACCTTGTGAAATAGCTTTTTTGCATTTTCGAACACACCTTAGGCAAAGAGGCTGGTTATACGTTTTGTAATGCGAATGAACCGTCGCGTTGCGACGAAGAATTTTATACTCGGTTACCGGGGGCTGAAGCCCCCGTCTATGATTGAGAAGTGCCTTCGGCACATCAGATGTGGACGATGTCGCATTGTCCACGATGTCGCATTACCCACGATGCCGCATTGTCTGCGGTACAGCATACCCACGGTGCCGTATGCCCAAGATGCGCGATTGTCCAGGATGCTGTATTGTCCTTGATGCCGCGTTGTCTGCTGTGCTGCATTGTGCAACTTGGCTTGGCTTGGTGTTACTATAGCCTGAATGCTATTCGCTGCTGTTTGCGCGCGTTGATCCCGAAGGGATCGCTCATTCCTAGACGGGGGTTTCAACCCCCGGTCATAGTATGTGGCCCGGTGGAATCGTCGCGATGCGACGGTTCAAATCCAAGCCGCATCGACGTTTTTCCGATTGGTTGAATCCAATACGCCTAGTCAAACAAATACTCCCGCTCGTATTCGATGCCATGCTTGTCGAGAAATGCGGTGTATTCATCTTCAAATGTGCGCTTCGTATGATGCTCGCGCTGGTTGCTGATATACTCGACGACATCCTTCTCGTTGGACCGACTCACGGTGAACGCCGCATAACCATCCTGCCAAGCTAGTCGACGATCCGGGCCGAGGATGTTCTCGCGGTTGATGTATTTGGAAGATCCGCCTTTCAGGAGCTTCATCGCGTCCGCCACCGAAAGCGTTTTCGGAATATGAATCAGCGCATGCACATGATTTTCGACACCCCCGACGCGAACGGCCATCATGCAATTGTGTTGGGCCGTTGCGGAAAGCACGCGCCAAACGCTTTGTTCGACTTCGGGCGAGATGAGTGGCGCCCGTTCTTTGGTGCTCCAGATGCAATGGTAGAGAAGGTGGGTCAAGGTGCTTGCCATACGTTTTGTGATAAGAATAAACCGTCGCGTTGCGACGATAAATTATTCATCGCGGTATACCCGGGGGTTGAAACCCCCGTCTATGTATAAGTTGTGCCTTCGGCACATCGGTGCGGATTGAGGGCGGATTGCATCGCATTGTCCGGTGTAGAATAGACAGGAGTAGCGTTAGTCGAAGTGGCGTAGACTGGCGCTGCGTAGATCTAAGTGGCATAGACAGGGGATGCGTAGATCGACGTCGGGGACCCTCGTAACATAGATCTACGAAGATAGGCACATATTCGCAATGTTGATCCCGAAGGGATCGCTCATTCCTAGACGGGGGTTTTAACCCCCGGTCCCTGTATGCGTCCCGGGGAATCGTCGCGATGCGACGGTTCAAACCGAGGTCGCATTTACGAAACGCCTGGAGATGAGCGGCGCCCGTTCTTTGGTGTTGCTGATGCAATGATAGAGAAGGTGGGTCAAGGTGCTTGCCATACGTTTTGTGATGCGAATAAACCGTCGCATTGCGACGATTAATGTTTATCGCTGTTTGGACGGGGGTTAAAACCCCCGTCTATGATTGATAAGTGCCTTCGGCACATCTGGGGCGGATTGGAATAATGTATGGGAGCGTGGCGTAGCCTGGTGCGGCGTAGGCCGGCATAGTGCAACCCGACGTGATGAAGGCCTTCGTTGGGGGGAGTCGGCATGGGTGGATCAACATTCTCGCTGCTTATCCCGAAGGGATCGCTCATTCATAGACGGGGGTTTCTAACCCCCGGTCCCAGTATGCCCCGTGGGATCGTCGCGATGCGACGGTTCAACCCAGGCCACATCAACGCCGGGACGTCCCGCTCGTCGGCGCAATCTATCCAAGGCCGCCGTGCGTCGCTAGCTGCCGGTGGATGACTGGATGCGGGTTGCGCGCGGGATGCCTTGGATGGGCGAGGAGTGCTCCTGGATGATTTTCCAGCCGTCGCCGTCGCGGTGGAGCGTCATCGTGGTGCGGATGTGGATATTCCAGCGGGACTTATCCGGGCGCACGTAATACTTAAAGAAATGCTCGAACGAGACGAGCGCGGTGTCGCCCTCGGCCCAGACCTGAAGCTCCTTCGCGTAGGAATCATAAAATTCGACGACTTGCATGTCGCTGCGATACAGCTCGGCAATGGCCTGGTAGCTGCGGAAGGTTTTGCCAACGGACACCATCACCGTGACCCTCGGATCCTCCGCGTAAAACCCCGCCATCAACGCCGGATCGTTCCGGTTGTAGGCCGCAACCCAATCCAACACCAATGCCCACGCGCTGTCATCGGCCTCACTCGCGCCCCACGCAAGAGGCGTCAGGAGAAAGATTAGCAAGGGGAGGGCGGCTTTCATGGTTGTTTGGATTTAGGTTCGCTCTCTTGTTTGGCGCTTCGAATGCATTGATAGGGAAACGAGGTAAAGAGTGTGGTTATACGTTTTGTAATACGAATGAACCGTCGCGTTGCGACGAAGAATTTTTATTCTCGATTACCGGGGGCTGAAGCCCCCGTCTATGCATGAGTTGTGCCTTCGGCACATCGGATGTGGATGATGTTGCATTGCCCACGATGCCCTATTGTCCGTGATGCGGTATACCCACAGTGCAGTATGTCTACGGATGTCGCATTGCCCGCGATGGCGTATTGGCCGCGGTGTAGTATGTCCACGGTGCCGTATGTCACGATGCCCTATGGTCCAGAATGCCGCATTGTCCGCGATGCGGTATTGTCTACTATGCTACATTGTCCAACTTGCGTGGCTTGGCCTTGGCGTTATTAGAGCCTGAATTCTATGCGCTGCTGACTTCGCCCTGTTGATCCCGAAGGGATCGCTCACCGATAGACGGGGGTTTTAACCCCCGGTCCGAATATGCCCCGAGAAACCGTCGCGATGCGACGGTTCAACCCAGACCGCATCAACGCCGGATCGTTTCGGTTGTAGGCCGTGCCCACTCCAACGCGAATGCCCGCGCACTGTCATCGGGCTCATTCGCGCCCCACGCCAGGGGCGCCAGGAGGAAGATTAGCAAGGGGAGGACGGCTTACATGGATGCTTGAATGCTACGTTCAATTGCTATGGCAATGTTCGAGGATACTGGCTGTAAATTTAAGTCTGCATGCTTGCGTTTATACTATCCCAGCTAGTGTCCTTACGATCGGGCGGAAGAGCTTCTTTGAATTCTTGGCTCGAGTGATATGCTCACCTTTGAGTCCATCTCTAGATGTGCAGTCGAACACAGGCTTTCTTGCTTCTTGTGAGTAAGGGATCAAACTATGCAAGTTTGGTATCCTACCTAAGTTCCAATTCCCATCATCCCATTTTATCGCTTGGCCCTTGGGGGATAGTTTGTCGACGATGTTCTCTTTTACTGCATCCTCAACGCGTCCACCAAAAATTGACCAGCCTTTCGTCATTCCTGTAGCGGTCTGTCGAACGTTATGCTGCTGCATAACATAGCCAAGGAACTTTGGCTTGCCCGGGGGGAGCTGGATGTCTTCACCATCCCAGGCAGCATGGCATTGAGCCCACTCTTTATTCCAAATTACTAGCTTGTTCCCGAGATTTTCTGTTCCTCGAATTGAGAACAAATCAGGTGACATCGGTATGATAAAGTAGTCGCTAGCGGCAAGAACCGACCTGTTTAGTGCGCCAAGATTTGGCCCAAGATCCAACATTACAACATCGGCGTTGACCTTTTCTGCGCACCATAGGATGTAGCGATATAGGGCGGATTGAATTCGGAGCGCTGGTTCGGCGCCGCCTTTGGCAGCGCTCCAAGTATCGCCCAGCGAGTCTTCGAAATTGCTCAGAAGTACATCACCTGGCACAAGGTGTAAGTTACGGTGGCCTTTTCCAATATCTAGTGGTTGTCGGCGTCGTATATCGCCAAGCCCGCGATATACCTCTTCAACGGCTCGCCAGATGCTGTTGCCTTTGGTATTCCACGCTTTTTCTAACTCATGCTCTGATAGGGAGTAGGCGGAGAGGTTGCACTGAGCATCAAGGTCAACCATCAATACCGTCTTACCCTCTTCACAAAGAAGATTAGCAACGTGAAACATGTAGGTTGTTTTACCAACGCCACCTTTGTTGTTGAATATGCTGACAATGCTCATTCGTTTTTCTCGGGCTTATTTAGTTTATTTAATGGTTAAGGTGATTTATTCTGAGTATTTTGCCGTAGGAGGTCGTGCGCGGGAAGGCATTAGTTTACTTGGCTGTGCAGAGCGATTCGACGTTTAGCATGAGGGCTTTACTTGGTAAAGTGTTTTTTATCAAATGAAGCCAAGATTGGCTGGGTTTAGGTTTCTTATGGCAGTTTAGCAAATTTATGGCATTTTCATTCCTCTAGGCGGAATGAAAGTAAAAGAGCCACCTCGATTGGGGGTCGTCTGGGGGATTGGTGGATGTCTTTGAGCTGGGTTGTAAGTTTATGATTATTAGTGGTAAATGAAATTTATTGGGTGGGGGGTTGCGTTCTTTTCGTTTTCTGTTGTCCAGACGCGATGGTTTTTAGGTATGTTGAACTGATGATGTTGCGTTCGAGTAAGTCAGCGGAATATCTTCCATGTGTAGGTCGTTAGGTAGCAGCATGAGGATGTTCTTTTGAGATGAACTTCGGATGTGCTTTCTGGGTTGTTTTGCGGCATCTCCTCCGCATCTCTGGCTTGCCACAACATCGCCGCTGCTAAGGTTTAGCACAGGCAGTGCTAAGTAATGACACAGGCTGTGCTAAGGCTTAGCAGCGGCGATGTTGTGGCGCAGTCGTGGGGTGGGGGCACACAAAAAACGGCCACGAACTGCGGGAGTTCGTGACCGTTGGTAGCGGTGGTGGTGGCTGGATGAGAGGCGGTTGCCGCGGTTGGGTTTACGTGGTGAGGACGGCTTCCAGCTCGCCGGTGCGGAGCTGGTCAGAGCCGCGCATGCGGGCGCGGACCTCGATGCGGTAGGTTTGGCCGAGGGGCAGGTCGGGCGGGATGCGGAAGATCAGCTCTTTGGGCAGGTTCCGCTTGATCTGGGCCAGGCGCGTTTCGGAGTTGTCGGCGATGTTGATGAAGAACAGGCCCTCGTCGGGGGAGTCGGGGTTGAACTTCAGCTTGCTGCCGACGATTGAGCCGATGTCGCCCGGCGTGATCTGTTGGTTGAGCGTGCCGCTGCCGTCATCGATGAAGTCGAAAACGAGCGGGGCCGGCGGCATGCCGTCGATGCGCGCGGGGTCGGACTTCTCCCGCAGGGTTTTGAGCAGCCGGCGACCGGCGGAGGCGTGGAGGGAGACGCGGTGGCGCGCGGAGTCGAAGGCGTCGTTTTTTCCGTCGAAGCTGCCGGTGATGCCGGGCCAGAGCTGGACGAGCCCGCCCATGTTGACCCGGTTGCCGTCGATGAGGAGACTTTCGACGGCGCGGATGGCTTCGGTGAGGACCGCGTGGATGTCCGCCTCGGTGATGGTGGAGCCGAGCAGGATCATGCGGTCAATGACGGCTTCGAGGTCCTTGCTGCCGCTGATCTGGGTGATGGCCCGGTATTGGTTGCCCCCGTTGGCCAGGGGATTTGGGAATAGTGCGTATTTCATGGATGGCTTAGTGGTAAGGTTCAGGCGCCGAGTGGTGTTGGTCGCCTGAGGATTAGTTGTCTTTTAGTTCATTGATTGTTGGTTGTGATTGGTTGTTTGGTGATATTCGGGGCGTTTATGTCTCGAATATGTGTTAAATAATTCACTTGTTGTGGGTGTTTGGCAAGCGTAAATTGCGCAAAATAAGAAGAAATAGTAAATTTAGGGCGTGTGGAGGATGGGAAGAAGGAGATGAGGTGAATTAGCCGCGGATGAACGCGGATTGAACGCGGATGCTAGTGGGGCGTGGACGGGGAGGCATGGTTTTTAAACAGGAAGATCGGGAAGTTCGGGAAGCCAGCGAGGCGTGAGGGGAACCGCCGCAGAGAACGCGGAGGACGCGGAGAGCGGCGAGGGGGTGTGTGGTAGGGAAAGGACAATTAATGGTGGGTTGGGTTAGTTTACGTAGAAGCGGCATCCTGCCGCTTGGTTTCGGTTGGTTGGAATTGATGGAGTCGGTAAAGCGGCAGGATGCCGCTCCTACTGGAAGACAATGGATGTGAGGGGGCTCAATTCTTAAAGCTCCTCATCAGATTCTCTTTGTGTCTCCGTGCTTCAGTGAGAAAACCTTTTGCCTGTTGGCGTCCGTAAACAAAAAGCCCGATGGACTTGGAGTCCACCGGGCTGAAAGTTGGTTGCGAGCTCGCTGGTTTTACGCGCCCTTGAGAGAAGCCATGTCGATGGTGAAGCGATACTTCACGTCGGACTTGAGCATGCGCTCGTAGGCTTCGTTGATCTGCTGGATCGGGATGACTTCGACGTCGGCGGTGATGTTGTGCTCGCCGCAGAAATCGAGCATCTCCTGCGTTTCCTTGATGCCGCCGATCATGGAGCCCGAGAGTGACTTGTTGCCGAAGAGCAGGCCAAAGATCGCGATGGGCAGCGGTGTGTCCGGCGCGCCAACCATGGTCAGGTTGCCATTCACGGCGAGCAGGGCGATGTATTCGTTGAGGTCATGCTCGGCCGCCACGCAGTCGAGGATGAAGTCGAATTTGCCGGTCACGGCCTTCATGGCGTCCTTGTCGGTGGAGATGACGACGTGGTCCGCGCCGAGCTTCTTGGCGTCTTCCGCTTTACTTTGCGAACGCGAGAACACGGTGACTTCCGCGCCCATCGCGTGGGCCAGCTTCACGCCCATGTGACCGAGACCGCCCAGGCCCACGATGCCCACTTTCATGCCCGGGCCAACCTTGGCGCGCATGAGCGGCGAGTAGGTCGTGATGCCGGCGCAGAGCAGCGGCGCGGCGCCAGCGGGGTCGAGGTGCTCCGGCACTTTGAGGACGAAGCGTTCGTCGACAACGATGCTCTCGGAATAGCCGCCGTAGGTGACGGGGGCGGTGCCGTGGGTGTCGGGCGAGTTGTAGGTGAAGGTGGTGCCGGGCCAGAATTGCTCCTGATGCTGGTGGTGGTGGGCGCAAGTGTGGTCGCCCTCGACCATGCAGCCGACGCCGACGAGGTCGCCGATCTTATACTTGGTCACGGCGGAACCGGCGGCGGTTACGCGGCCGATGATTTCGTGGCCAGGGACGCAGGGGTAAACCGTCGGCATGACGCTTTCCCATTCGTTGCGGGCCTGGTGGAGGTCGGAGTGGCAGACGCCACAATATTGGATGTCGATTTGCACGTCGCGATCGGTGGTTTCGCGGCGGGGGATGCTGTCTTGAGCGAGGGGCGAGCTGTCGCTCGCGGCGGAGAATGCTTTTGCGGTATACATAAGGAGTGTGGGTTTGATGTTTTAAGTAATAGAGGGATTTTGATTTTGCGAATCACTGCATGGTTTTCATGTCGATGACGTAGAGTCGGATTTTCGAACGATGTCTATGATACACCATTTGGCGCAAGAAGCGGTAGACTGTTCCTATGGGAATCTTGCCTAATCCTCCAGAGTCTTGGCGGCTGTAATAAGATGAAGGTCTGTTGGCATCTTTATATGCGGATAGGGTGAAGCAGTTCGCCATTCTGATTGCCTATTCGGGTGAGGTATCAAAACGTTTTGCAGTGCTGAAAGTGCTACTCGGCGGGCATGTCTTGGTCCACGTCGAGGCGGCCAACGAGGATCACGTCTTCGCGCTTTGCGGGGACTTCCCAGCCACCGCCGAGGGCCTTGTAGAGCTCGACCGAGGCCAGGTAGCGATCTAGCCAGGCGTTCACCAGCGTGAGCTCGACATTGAATTGCGTGTTCTGCGCACTGAGTAGATCTAGGTAGCTCGTGAGTCCGGCGCGGTAGCGGCTTTGCGCGAGGTCGACGGTGAGGTTGATTGCGTCGAGGTGGGCGCGGCGGGCGTCGATGCGGCGCTCCGAATAGTTGAGTTGATCGACGGCGTCCTTGAGTTCGCGAAACGCCTGTTGCACGACTTGCTCATAGCGGATCAAGGCTTCGTTTTGATAGGCCTCCGAGGCTTCAACACGCGCGGCATTGCGGCCAAAGTCGTAGAGCGTTCCAGTTACCATGCCCGTGATGGACCACGTGGCGTTGTCGTCGGAAAACACTTTGCCCATCGGGTCGGAGATGAGTCCGCCCAAGGCGCCAACCGTGACGGTTGGCCAGCGCTCGGCTTTCACGACGCCGATCTGATACGTGAGTGCGCGGGCTTGCGACTCGGCGGCAACGATGTCCGGTCGGCGCGCAAGCAGGGACACGGGCGCCTGGTCGAGATTGGTTTGCGGTGGTGGCGGCAGGATGAATCGGTTCTCTTGAACCGTTGGCTCGCTCCAGATTTCTTTGGGGCTGGCGCCGACTAAGACGGCGAGCGAAGTGGTGAGCAGGCTGGCCTGTTCGTTGAGGCTTGGCAGCTCGGCATTGGCGGCAGCGAGCTCCGCGGCGGCTTGCTGCTTTTCCAATTCGGTGATGGCACCGCTGTCGCGCCGCACGCTTTGGATGTCGAATGCTTCCTGACGCGAGCGAATCGTGTCTTCGGTAATCGCGACCTGACGTTGCGTTGCGAGCAGCATGAAGTAGGTCGTCGCAACCTCCGCGGCGAGCGTCGTGCGGACGGTTTCATAGCTGTATGCTGTCGCCAGAAGTTCCTCACGCGAAGCATTGCTGGCGTTGGCCAACTTGCCCCACAGGTCGATCTCATAGTCGAGCATGCCGATCAGCTGAAAGCTATCCTGCGGGCCGCCCTGCGATGCGCCGTTGGGGTTCAGCGTATTCGGGTAATCCTGACGCGCGATGGTGGAGTTACCGGTCAGCGTGGGCCACTGGTTCGCCTTGGCGAAACCGAGGTTTGCGCGGGCAGCTAGCACGCGTTGGGCGGCGGCCTGGAGGTCGAAGTTCTCCGTGAGCGCACGCTCGATGAGCGCGTTCAAGACATCGTCGCCAAACGCGGTCCACCAGGTCTCCAGCTGGGCGTCGGAGATGGCTTGGGACTCGGAGGATTTGCCGTTGGAAAAGCTGTCGGGCAAAGTGCTTTGCGGCTGCTCATACTCGGGTGCGAGTGAGCAGCCGCCAAGCAGGCTTATGGTGATCGCTATGATCGAAAGTCGCCAATTCATGTTGGTATAAAATAGTGGTTTAGTCGCTTAGTGGGCGTTTAAAAACTCAATTGACCTTCGTTGGAGAGCGTCTTCGTGGTCAAAATTCCTTTTCTTCACCTCGACGAAATTAGACGTTGGCCGTTTGCGGGAGCAGCTCGGGCTCGCGTTGCTTGAGCCGGATCACCGACAGGCGGCGGCAGATGACGTAGAACACCGGCGTGAAAAACAGACCGAAGAACGTCACCCCGAGCATGCCGGAGAACACCGCGACTCCGAGCGCCTGACGCATCTCAGCGCCCGCGCCCTTCGCAAGCACCAACGGCACGACGCCGAGGATGAACGCAAAGGAGGTCATTAAAATCGGACGCAGGCGCAGGCGCGCTGCCTCGGTGGCGGCGGCCCAGCGGTCACGGCCCTGGCTTTCGAGTTCGCGGGCAAATTCCACGATGAGAATCGCGTTCTTTGACGCTAGGCCGATGAGGACCACGAAGCCGATTTGCGTGAGGATGTTGTTGTCCATGCCGGCAATCGACACGCCGCTGATCGCGGAGAACAAACACATCGGCACGATCAGGATGATCGACAGTGGAAGCATCCAGCTTTCGTAAAGCGCCGAGAGGAGGAGGAACACAAACACGACGGCCAGAATGAAGGCGATGATCGCGGTGTTGCCCGTGAGACGCTCCTGATATGCCAGTTCGGTCCACTCGAAGTCGAAGCCTTCGGGCAGCGTTGTTGCGGCGATCTGCTCCATGGCGTCGAGTGCTTCACCGGAACTGTAGCCGGGCGCTGCGCTGCCCCGAAGAGGCGCGGCAGGATACAGATTGTAGCGCGGAATGAGCGTTGGGCCAGTGGTGTTTTGCACGGTGGCAATGGAGCCGAGCGGGACCATGCTACCGTTGTCGCTGCGGACTTTGATCTGCATGACGTCTTCGACGTCGAGGCGCTGCGAAGGCTTGGCCTGGGCGGTTACGCGGAAGGTTCGGCCGAGGTAGCTCAAGTCGTTCACGAAAACGGAGCCGACATAGACTTCCAGTGCTTCAAAGATGCGCGATACGGGGACGCTCAGTTGCTCGGCGCGCACGCGGTCGACATCGAGATAAATCTGCGGCGTGTTGTTATTGAAGAAGGTATTGACGGCCGTTGTCGCTTCGCTGCTGGAGTCGTTGCCCGCAGCCTCCATCGCAAATACGGCTTGCTTGAGCGCTTCGGTACCGCGGCCACTGCGATCCTGCACCATCATGCGGAAGCCGCTCGCGCTGCCGATGCCGCGCACTGGAGGCGGCGCGAAGACGACAGCGGTCGCGTCTTTAATGGTGGCCAATTCTTCGCGCACGGTGTCCATGATCTTCTGCTGCGTGAGGCCTTTGGTTTCGCGCTCATCGAAGCCTTCCAAAACCGGGAAGAGGGCGGCGCCGTTGGACAGGCGGGCGCCACGGGCGGCGGAGTAACCGGAGAAGCCAATGATGTCGGCAATGCCGTCGATGGCCATGATCTTGTCGCGAATGCGCTGCGTAACGCGGTCGGTCTCGGAGAGCGAGGCGCCTGAGGGCAGCTCGATGGATACGATCAGGTAGCCTTTGTCTTGCGCGGGAATGAAGCCCGTGGGTGTGCGGTTAAACAAGGTGATCGTGCCGACCATTAGCAGCGCGTAGATGAAGAGCATGAGGATCGGCCAACGGATGACGCCGCCAACGATGCGACCGTAAAAGTTCGAGAGCCCGTCCATGCCCGCGTTGAATTTGTCGCAGCAGAAGTGGAAGCCACGGCTGAGGAAGTTGCGGGGCTTGGGATCGTGTTCGTGCTCCTTCATGAGGATGGCCGCGAGGGCCGGGGAGAGCGTGAGCGATACGAGCACGGAGATCATTGTCGCCACAGCGATCGTTACACCGAAGGCCTGATAGAACTTGCCTGACATGCCTTCCATGAAGGTCGTTGGCAAGAATACCGCCACGAGCACAAGGCCCATCCCGACGAGCGCCGAGCCCACTTCGTCCATCGTCTTGCGCGCCGCCTGGAGCGACTTCATGCCCTCGCGCATGTTGCGCTCCATGTTTTCCACAACGACGATGGCGTCGTCCACCACGATGCCGATGGCGAGCACGAGCCCGAAGAGTGTGAGCGTGTTGAGGGAGAAGCCGAGGGCGGCCATGACGGCGAAGGTGCCAATGAGCGAAACCGGAATCGCCACAATCGGAATGATCGCGACGCGCCAGGATTGCAGGAAGACGAACATTACCAGCACCACGAGCACGACGGCTTCGATGACCGTGTGCTCCACGGCGTTGACGGACTCTTCAATGAACTTAGTCGGGTTGTAGGCGACCTCGTATTGCAGGCCCGGAGGAAAGCTGTTCGAGATGTCTTCGATCTCGGCCAGGATCGCGTTGGCGGTCGCCAAGGCGTTCGTTCCCGGGCGTTGATAAACGGGCACGGCGACGGCCGGGTAGCTGTTCAAGTAACCCAGCGTGGTGTATTCCTGCGCGCCAAGTTGGATGTCGGCTACGTCGCGCAGACGCACCAGGCGGCCATCGTCGTCGGACTTCACCACGATCTCACCGAAGGACTCGGGGTCGATCAGGCGGCCCTGCGTTTGCAAGGTGTATTCGTAGTATTGCTGTTGCGGCTGAGGCAGTTGATTAAGCGTGCCGCTGGCGACCTGGACGTTCTGTTCGCGAATGGCGTCGAGCACTTCGCCGGGCGTCAGTTCATAGGATTGGATCATGTCGGGGTCGAGCCAGACGCGCATGGCGTAGTCCGAGCCACCGTAGATCGCGATGTCGCCCACGCCATCGATGCGGCGGATGCGGTCGCGCACATTCAGCACGACATAGTTGCTGATGTAGGACTGGTCGTAGGTGCCATCGGGCGAATACATGTTGATGACTAGCATGAGCTCCGGAGAGCTCTTTTGCGTCGTCACGCCGAGGCTTCGAACGGCTTCGGGCAAACGTGCTTCCGCAATGGCGACGCGGTTTTGCACGAGCACCTGCGCGGTGTCCAAGTCGGTCCCGAGCTCGAAGGTAATCGTCAGGTCCATGTTGCCCGTCGAGCTGGATTGGGACGACATGTAGAGCATGCCTTCGACGCCGTTGACTTCCTGTTCGATTGGCGTGGCGACGGTGGCGGCGACGGTTTCCGCATCAGCGCCCGGGTAGGTGGCGCGCACGCGAATCGTTGGCGGCGCAACCTCCGGATAGGGCTCCACTGGCAGCTCGAAGAAGGCGAGGCCGCCTACGATCATGGTCAGGATGGAGAGGACCGTCGCGAAGATGGGACGGTCGATAAAGAACCTTGAAAATTTCATGACGTCGGAGGGCGGCGCCCTTTAAAGTTGTCCGATTTGTATCTCCTCAAGCGAGGGGATGTCTTCGATGGAGGGCATGAATTCGGTGTCCTGCCATTCGATGGTTTCCATGACGGGCGTCACGTCCTGCTCGGCGCTGCGGATGCGCACGACGCCATTGATCACGACGCGTTCGGCGCCGGTGAGGCCTTCGCGGATGATGATGAGACCGTTGTCCAAAACCGGGCCCAGTTTGAGGTAAGCGCGCTCGGTTTGGTTGGCGTCGTTCACAATGTAAACGAATTTGCGGTGCTGGTCGGTTTGGATTGTGTGCTCGGGCAGGAGCGTGGCCTCGTAATTGCCGCTGCCAACAAGGCGTGCGCGACCAAAGAGACCGGGCTGCAAAATGCCGTTGCGATTGCCGACGAGTGCGCGCACCGTGATCGAGCCCGTGCCTTCGTCGACTTCGTTGTCGACAAAATCAATGCGGCCACGGTGCGCGTAGCTGTCCTCATCCTGCAGGCGGACGAAGAGCGGGTTGGGATTCGCGCCGTCGCCCGGGCGTTCGCCGGACTGATCGAGGCGCGCGTACTTGAGCAGCTCGCCCTGCGAAACTTCGAACGTGAAGTGAATCGGCGCAACGCTGACAATGCGCGTGAGCAGGGTGTCGTTTTCGCGAACGAGGTTGCCGGTATCGACAAAGCTTTCGCTGATCTTGCCGTCGATGGGCGCGGTGATCGTCGTGAACTCCAGGTTGAGCTGGGCTTCGTTGAGCGCGGCTTCTGCGACTTGCAACTCCTGCAAACTCATGTCCAGCTCCTGCTCGGAAATAGCGTTGGAATCGAGCAGCGACTTCGCGCGCTCGTGAACTTTCTCCGCCAAGGCATACTGCGCCTGCGCGCGTTTGACCTCGAACTCGAATGGGCGCTGATCGATGACGTAGAGCACATCGCCCTGCTTCACGAACTGGCCGTCGCGGAATTGTTTTTTGACCAGGTAGCCGGTCACGCGGGCGCGGATGTCGACTTCTTCCGTGGCTTCAAAACGGCCGGTGTATTCATCCCACTCGACGATTCTGCGCTTGAGCGGATGAGCGACGTCGACTTCGGGGGGCGGTGCTTCGGCCTGCTTTACTTCCTCGCCGCAACCTGCGACAAAGAGCGCCGCGAGTACAGCCGGAAGCCAGTGAATTATGGTGCGTAGTGGTGTCATGTTGATATCCCGATGATTGTTTTACTGCCGGTTGGCGGTTGCGTATTGTTCGTCGCTGACTCGCTCGAGCCAGGTGACGCCTTGGCCATTGAGGGATTCCACAATGGCCACGTGGGTCATGGCGCTATCGGGGGCCGCGCCATGCCAGTGTTTGATGTCGGCGGGGATCCAGACGGTGTCGCCCGCTTTGATGATTTGCAGGGGCTCGCCCCAGCTTTGGACGCAGCCAATGCCCTCAGTAACGATGAGGAGCTGGCCGAGTGGATGTGTGTGCCAGGCTGTGCGCGCGCCGGGCTCAAACGACACCGTGGCGCCGTAAGCCCGGCTCGGCGGCTCGGCGCGAAACGGATTATCAATCGTGACATCGCCGGTGAAGTTCTGGCTATTACCCTGAACGGCGGCTTGAGCATCGCTCTTCGTGACGATGATTGCGTCGGTTGGTTGTTCTTCGGTTGCCATAATGTTTGCGCTGGCAAGCAGCATGAGTGAAAGAACGCTGAGACTGAGCTTGGGCATGAATCTGCGTGGGCGTACTGGTTTCGTTAGCTCTGCGTGTGTTGCTGCATCTGGTGTGCGTGTTTCCATGTGTATCCTCAGTTGAATTTCGAACTGCGGCTATGATACACCAAGCGCATGAAAACCGGGTAGACCGATCCTCTTGGATTGTTGCCTGATTCTCCGGTTCGTGAGAAAAATTTGATTTTTGCCCGGGAAAAGTGCTATTATTGCGACAAGCAAAAGCGGCTATGCACCGCATCAACAAAGGCTCGCATCATGAAATCAGATCCAGCATTAGAAAAAGCAATCGGCTCTTTAAGCCGCTTAATTGCCCAATTGACTGAAAGAGGAAATTTAAGCGAATGTGCAATCGAGGGGCTTGGCTTGTTTACCAGCACGACAACCTCTGATCCTCTAACCGGTGTTTACGAACCGAGCATTTGCATCGTTGCGCAGGGCGCGAAGCGCGTGCATCTGGGTGAGGAATCGTTCGTCTACGATTCGCAGTATCACCTGATCACGTCCGTGCAATTGCCAACGGTGGTGCGCATCATTGAAGCCAGCGAGGAGAAACCGTACCAAGGGCTTCGTTTGAAGTTCAACCTCCGCGAAGTCGCGCAGCTCATGGTCGACAGCGATCTGCCCCCCGCGCGACCGCAGCAATCGAATTGCGGCATGGCTGTGGGGCAAAACACACCGGCGCTGATCGACGCGGTGACGCGTCTGGTCAACCTGCTCAATGAACCGCAGGATATCCCCATTCTCGCGCCGACGATTCAGCGCGAAATCATTTACCGCGTGCTCACGGGAGAGCTTGGCGCGCGCTTGCGCCAAATAGCGGCGGGTGGAAGTCAAGGCCACCAGATCGCGCGGAGTATTGAATGGCTCAGTGAAAATTACACGCAGCCTCTGCGCGTGGAAAACCTGGCGCAACAGGCAGGAATGAGCGCGTCAACGTTTCACCACCACTTCCGCAACATCACTGCGATGAGCCCGCTGCAATATCAGAAGCAACTTCGCTTGCGCGAGGCGCGACGCCTGATGCTGATGGATCGTCAAGACGCAGCCACGGCGTCGTTTAACGTCGGCTACGAAAGCCCATCGCAGTTTAGCCGCGAGTATAGTCGCTTGTTTGGGGCACCGCCGATGCGTGACATTGCGAATCTGCAGGAGATGTCCAAGGCGAGCTGAGCGTGTGCAATTGCGCTACTGGGTTATGCGCAAAAAGCACGGACGTGAATGACACGACCGTGCTTGGGTTTCGTTTTTCTTTGAAGGTTGGCTGCTAGTCTTCCGGGCGTTCGCCGGCTTCGGCCATTTTGACTAGGCGCGGTTGGAAGCGAGCCAGCTTGTCGACCAGATCGCTTTGTGCGCCCATGACTTCCTCGATGTCTTTGTAGACCATTGGGACTTCGTCGATGCCGGCGGACAGCAGCGTAACGCCTCGTTCCTTCAGGAGCGCGTTGGCGGCTTTCCAATCCAGGCTTTGCTTGGCCTTGGTGCGCGACATCACACGGCCTGCGCCGTGGGACGCCGAGTGCAGCGACTCGGGTTGACCCTTGCCGCGCACGATGTAGGCCGAGCTCGCCATGGAGCCGGGGATGATCCCGAGAGCGCCTTCACCGGCCGGGGTCGCCCCCTTGCGGTGCACGTAGACTTCGCGTCCGTCGTGGATTTCCTTCCATGCGAAGTTATGGTGATTCTCCACGTCGAGCAGGACTTCCGCGCCCAGGTGCTTGGCCACGTGTTGGTGGATGCAGGCATGGTTCGCCGCCGCGTATTCGCCCATCAGGTTCATCGCCGCCCAGTATTCCTGGCCGAGCTCCGTGTCCATATCCAACCACGCCAAGTGCTTCAGGTGGTCGGGCAACTCGGGGTGTTGCTGCATGGCTAGCTTACTGTAGCGTCCAGCAACTGCCGCGCCCGTTCCGCGGCTTCCGCTATGGGACAGGAGCGCCAAATACGTTCCGGGCGCCAAGCCCAGCTCGGTCTGGTTTTCAATGGTCAACTCGCCGAACTCGACGAAGTGGTTTCCGCTACCGGACGTTCCCAACTGCGCCCAAGCCTTGGGCTTCAGGTGGCTCGTCACTTCGGAGACCGACCAATCGCGGTCCAACACTGCGTGCTGGCGCTTATGGTTCTTTTGAAACTCAGCGCCCGTTCCGAAGCGGGTTTCCTTATCGATGGCCGTGGTCAGGCGTTGGCGTCCGCGCTCGTCCTGCAGTTCGCGCAGCGGGATGTCGAGCACCGTCATTTTCATACGGCACGCGATGTCCACGCCGACAGCATACGGGATGACCGCGTTGTTGGTGGCAAGCACGCCGCCGATCGGCAGGCCGTAACCCAGGTGGGCGTCGGGCATCAACGCGCCGGCGACGGCTACAGGAAGATCGCAGGCGTTACGCATTTGCTCGATGGCGTTGTCGTCGAGGTCGTCTCCCCATTGACGCCAAGGCGCTGGCTCCTTGCGCGGAGTGAACTTCGGCGCCGACAGCAGTTCATCGGCGAGCGGCGCCCAATGCAAATGCTCGATATACTCATCGGGCTTACGGATCACGTTAAGTAGCTGCGAGCGGACCGTTTCCGGAGAGACGGCTTCGTTCATCAGGCGCTTAATGATTTGGAAAGCGGCGCGGGTTGCGTCGCCCTTCGGGACGCCCCAGCGTTCTAGATCTTGTGCGTTCATGGTAAAGTTATTGGTAGAAGTTTACGCGCCAAGCCAGGCGGGCTTCGCGCTCGGTGTTAATGCGAATCGGGAGAAAGCGCTCCACGGTTTCGACGTTGGTTAAGAAGTGTTGGGTGAGGGCGGTGCAGCGGAAAGAACCGCCGCCTGCCAGCGCGAAAGGTATCAACAACTGGTCGGCCAGGTAGTCGCCCACCGGCGCATCCGAGCTGCGGTAGCGTTCGGCTTGGTCGCAGGTTCTGCGGGCAATGTGCTCGGCCGGTTTGCCAACCTCGCCAAAGCCAACAAAGGCTTCGCTGATGTGTTCATAATCTTCGAATAGTTGAAATACGTTGCCGGGGCCATCGGCCTGCAAGTCGTCCAGCTTGATCAACTGATCGCGGCGCAGGTTCAGGCGGTCGCGCGCGACCTTCAGCTCGCGGTCGCCGATGTTGCTGGGCAGGTTGTTGATCATCGCCACTGCGCGTTCGGACTTGAGTGCGCCGCGCTTGTCGAGCTCCAGCGGCTTAAGCTTTTTCGTTGGCTCAATGCTGATGCGGACGCGTCCACCTCCGGCCGGAAAGAACCCGGGCTTCTCCAGCTTGGCGCTGACCTTGGCGCCCATCCGATTTAGCAGTGGCAGGAAGGCGTGCTGGATGAAGTCATAGGTCGGCGCAAAGGGATTGTGTGTGCCGCCATTGAGCACCACTTCGCTCGCTTGCTTTGCATTGCAAAGTGGCAGCAGGATCGTCTGGAGAATCAGCATGGTGCTGCCCGCCGTGCCGACGGAGAACTCATAGTGCCCACCGGAAACAATCGCCGGCTCGAAGCTCAGCTCGGAGGAACTCATCTCGTCGCCCGTGACCTGAGCTGCAGCAATGCGCTGTGCTGCGTGCACGCAGGTCAGGTGTTGGCGCAGGAGCCCGGGCTTCTTGCGCTGGCCACGAATGTTTTGAATCGTGAACGGCTTGCCGGTCAGCATCGATAGTGTCAGTGAGCTGCGCAGCACTTGGCCGCCGCCTTCTCCGGCGCTTCCGTCGATGATGATGTGACTATTCTTTGCGGGTTTCATGGATCGTGAGTTTGTGAGAATAAATAGGAATCTGCGACAAGAATTAAAAAGACGTTTTTCTGATTACTCATTACTGAGCAACACAGTCCGAGAATTGAACTCGGTTGACCGAAGTCTTACCAATGTAGTCCTTTCAGCATTCGCAGATGTTTGATTATGGCTTGGAAAAATGGATTGCCGGACAAGTGTTTGCGGAGAGGGATTTTCGTTTACAGCGATGTACTCCCCAGCGGCATTCCGGCAAAATTAGTTGGAGCGATCCGACTCGACGAGTGGTTGAAAAGACGCACTAACGCGCTCTACCGACTAAGCTACCGTCCCACGGTGAAACGCTGGCGAACCAGCGCTTCATGGCGGAACGGGTGGGAGTCGAACCCACGTCTCGCGAACCGGAATCGATGTAGTCCTTTCGGCATTCGAGCCGGATGGCTCCAGAAATAAAATGATGCGACAAGTTTTTCGAAAGACGTTTTACGTGCTCTATCCACTGAGCTACCGCCCCTTTAAAATGGTGCTTAGAGAGGGAGTCGAACCCTCATGCCCGGTCGGGCGCTACCACCTCAGGGTAGTGTGTCTGCCATTCCACCATCTAAGCAATGTTGGTAGCCGAGGCAGGACTTGAACCTGCATGCCCTTGCGGCGCCGGAGTCTGAGTCCGGTGCGTCTACCAGTTTCGCCACTCGGCCATGGTCAAAGAGTAGGGCGGGTGGGACTCGAACCCACGTCCACGTCGTTCATAGCGATGTAGTCCTTCGTGCATTCGCATCAAAGTTGAGAAAAATGTATTTTAAAGAACGAGGGGGAAAGCCGGGGCTGGGGAAGTGCAGCCCCGGCTGAGTTGTCATTTAACCAGTTGAACCGATTGCTCGATTCGCTGAATCCAATGTCCGTTGTCGAGTTGTCCCTTGGCGAAGGCTTCGATGATCTTGAATACCTGATCGGAGAAGCCTCCGATGTTTAGGATGTCGTCGCGCTCCGGCGCCTGTGTGGTTCCGTAGGGTTGCAGGTCGATGCAGACCAGGCGCGCCTTCGGGTTGTAGCGCTTGAACTTTTCCCACTCCTGGAGCGTCGCGGTGGCGTTGTAGCCCCAGGTGTTTTTGCGCTTCGTGTCGATCCAGGATTCGTTGTCGGAAACATAGATCACCAGGTCGGCGCTGTAGCGGTGTTTGTTCAGGCGTTGCAGTGGCAGGGCGCAGTTGGTTCCGCCGTAGCCGAGGTTCGATAGAATCTTGGCGTTGGTCATCACCGAGTCACGCGGGTTGAGCTTGGTGTCGATCACGCGGTCGTGGAACGGCAACAGGAGCGCCTTGCGGTTTTGACGCAGGATCACGGATGCGATCAAGGCGGCAACTTGCACGCAGTTCACGCTGGTCGTAGCGCCTTGACGGACACCGGTAACCGGCGACTGCATGGAGCCGGACGAATCCGGGCAAACCACCACCGAGCAATCGAAGGACGGCACATTCTCGGTCGCCACTTCCATGGCGTCCTGCAGGGCCTCGCGGACCTCATGCGGCGCATCCGGGCTCACGTTCAGGTAGGCGTTCAGGAGCTGGTATGGGAATACCTTGGCCTTACGCACTTCCTGCGGATTTGCCAGACGCTTGGCGATGCGTTGAGTCACCTTGCGGTTCTCAAACACGCCGTGTCGCATAAAGGTGTTGAGGTTCATACGGGTCATGGTCCAACCAGCGTTGTCCGCAATTTGCTTCCACTGACGGTCGGTCAGCGGCAGTGCGGTCAGCATCTGAAAGGGCACGTCCGGCATGGCCGGCGCTTCAAAAGCGGGCTTATTCGACTTGGAAAGAACGGATGCTCGGTGGAGCATGGCAGCCTTGAAGGCCTCGAACTGCTGCACGAGCGGCGGCAGGAGTTTGGCGTCGTGTGGCTTACCGATTAGGTAAGCGTAGAGCGCCTCGCGCTGCGGCGAATCCGGAGTCGGGTGAACCATCTTGATGATGTCCGCCAGCGACGGTGAGTTACCCACGTTGGCGCGGAAGATGGATTCATCCGAATGCATAGCCAGCCAATCCTTCACAAAGCCCTTCGGCGCGGAGCCGAGAGACTTGCGGCCGATGGCGCCGCTGCGCATGATCTGCACGAAGTTGCGCAGCATCTTGGCGTTGTCGATGACCAGCGGGGCAGCGGCCTTGAAGAGCGCGATATCCTTTTTGGTCAGGACGGCCAGGAGCAGGGCGGGCATGTCTTTCATGTAGCCGGTAGCGCGAGCATAAACGGCGAGCTTGGCGAGGAAGTTGGCGTCGACCTTTTGAGCCAGCTGAACCACGCGGGAGAGCTGGGCTTCGGCGTCGGCGTAGAACGTTCCGTTCAGGCAGCCGGTCACCACGTATTGGGCGAGCTCGTGCTTGGGCGCCAGGCTGTAGGCTGCGCCGCCTGCTTCGTTGGTCGTGTTGGCTGCTTGCAGCCAGCGTCCACGCTTGGTCTTGAAAAGTGTTTTGTTAGCCATGATTGCCTCCTGTGTTGTGGTTGTTCGTGAATGCGAAAATGAGTTTCGCCAATTGCAGACTATTTAACAGGCGGCGTGCCAAAGCGGTTTTTTGAGTGGTCGATGGTTTTGTTAGTCATTCATAATCAATGAAAAGAAAAATATTAAAATATTAAAGGCTAACTTTTGAGGTATTTGGATGTGTGGTGGATTTGGAATTCGATTATCTATCAAGATAAGAATTACGCTTGAGGATTAGACCTGTGCGGTCATTCTAGCGACATGAAGACCGTGGTTATCAGTTTGCTGGGGACGTCGATGGACAACGCCAAGCATGGGCAGCGTTGGAATCGCTGGCGGCCAACGGTATCGCTGTTTCAGCACAGCGATCTGATGATCGATCGTTTGGAGCTGATCCACACGACAGCCTCGACGAAGCTCGCTGGGTCCGTGGCCAAGGACGTGCAGCAGATCTCGCCGGAGACGGAGATTGTGCTGTCGGTGATTGATTGGGAGGACCCCTGGGACTTCGAGGAGGTGTATGGAAAGCTCTTGGATTTCTGTCAGGCATATGCGTTCGACAGCGATGCGGAGCGCTACCTAATCCATCTGACCACGGGCACGCACGTGGCGCAGATTTGCTGGTTTCTGCTCGCGGAGTCGCGCAACTTGCCGGGCGCTTTGGTGCAAACGGCGCCGCCCAAGCGGGACTCCGATGCAGCGGGTAGCTACTCGATTATTGACCTCAACCTGTCGCGCTATGATTCGATAGCCGCGCGCTTTCAGCAACAGGCAGAGGAAGGGCTGGCGTTTCTGAAAGGGGGCATCAATACGCGCAACGCGAAGTTCAATGCGATGATCGAAGAGATCGAGCGCGTGGCCATCAACTCGCGTTCGCCCATCCTGATTATGGGCCCGACGGGCTCAGGTAAGACACAGCTCGCCAAGAGGATTTATGCGCTCAAGCGAGCGCGGCGTCAGGTGAAGGGGCAGTTGGTTTCTGTGAACTGCGGGACGCTCCGTGGCGACGCCGCGATGGCGGCTTTGTTTGGGCACACGAAGGGCGCCTTTACTGGCGCGAACGTGGAGCGCGCAGGCCTGCTCAAGTCGGCCGATGGTGGCATTGTGTTTCTCGATGAGATTGGGGAGCTCGGCTTGGATGAGCAGGCCATGCTGCTGCATGCAATCGAGGAAAAGCGCTTTCAGCCGATGGGCGCGGATATGGAGGTGGAGAGCGACTTTCAACTGATCGCCGGCACGAATCGTGATCTCTCCGAATCTGTTGCGGAGGGGGCGTTTCGCTCGGACTTATTGGCGCGTATCAACTTGTGGACCTACGCGCTGCCGGGCTTGGCGGAGCGGCGTGAGGACGTGGAGCCGAACGTAGAGTTTGAGTGTTGTCGCTTTGAGGAGGAGCATGGTCGGAAGGTGCGTTTTAAGAAGGAGGCCTATCGCGTGTATATGGATTTTGCTCAGAGCAGTGAAGGTAAGTGGGCGGGCAATTTTCGGGATCTATCCAGCTCGATTACGCGTATGGCGACGTTGGCCGGTTCGCGGCGCATCAATGAAGATGTGGTCGGGCGTGAGCTCGAACGCCTGCGTGAACAATGGCGCGCCGAGCCTGCGGCGGACGATGCGTTGGCTGGTTTGCTGACGGCGAAGCAACTCGAGGAAATCGATTTATTTGACCAAGTCAGCTTGCGGGAGACGGTGAAGATCTGCCGCGAATGCGAGACGCTTTCCGATGCGGGGCGTCGCTTGTTTCAGGTGTCGCGTTTGCGGAAGGCGAGCGCGAACGACGCCAACCGTTTGAAGAAATACCTGGAGCGTTTCGGACTGAGTTGGCGGTTGGTGAAAAGCTAATTTACCCAGCGCACGATCAGCAGATATGTGCCGGTGTTGTTGGCGTCCTGCGGGCCGCCGAGGATGGCGGGGGTGTTGGGGTTGAGGCGGACCATGGTGCGCAGGAGTTTTTCTTTGCCGCGACGCCAGTCGAGGTTGATGGGGAGCTTGCCGTCGCTGACGGCTTCCGCGCCAAGTTGTAAATCGGTGCCGCCGTAAAGATTGGTGTTCCGGCCGCCGGGCGCAGTCATGTCGAGCACCTTGCGGTCTTTGAGCTGATAGGTGTTGAAACGGAATAGCCGCTGCAAATTGCCAGCGTAGGGCTTGAGCTGCGCGTCGACGCCTTGACCGGAGTTGGACGCCATGACGAGGAGGACTTCGATCTTGGTCGGGCTTTGCGCTTGGGCGAATGTCGGCGCGAGGCCAAAGGCGAGCAGCAGGAGGGTGGTGATGAGGGTGCGGGCGGTCATGAGTTTGAGCTCCAAAGTGTGGCGAGTTTTTGGCGGGCGGCGTGTAGGCGGGACATCACGGTGCCGGTTTTCACACCAGTGGCGTCGGCGATTTCTTGATAACTATACCCCTTCAGCTCGCGTAAAACAAGCGCGCTTCTTTGGTCTTCGGGGAGCTGGTCGAGGGCGGCCAGCATCTCGCGCCATTGTTCATTGAGCTGAGTTTGCTTGGCCGGGGTGGGGGCGTGGGATGGCTTTTCCTCGATCTCCTCGATGGCGGCGCCGCGCTGGTGGTTGCGCTTGCGGGCGCGAATGGCGTCGAGTGCGGTGTTCACGCCGATGCGGTGCAGCCAAGTGCTGAAGGAGGATTCGAAATTGTAGCGGTCGATTTTTTGCCACGCTTTGATCCAGGCTTGCTGGGCGACTTCGCGGGCCTCGGCCTCGCTGCCCATCATTGCTAAATGTGTGCGGACGGTGCGCTCGTGGTAGCGGCGGAAGAGATGGCCAAAGGCGTCCGCATCGCCGGCTTGGGCGGCTCGGATCCAGGCATCTTCTTCGGCGCGGATGTCGTCGGGCATGGGTTGCAGGTTAGGGGAACGATAGCCAAGGCGGGGGCCAGGGCCACGATAAAGATCAAGAATATCCTTGTTTTAGACAGGCATTGTGGGCGGTTGTCGCATGGATTTTTTTTGCAATTTTAAGTGATTCTGCTTTGCTGGCGGAAACGTTGTTTGAATAACCAATAAAACCCGAAAACTTATGCCCAAGAAAAAGACTGTCTATTTGGTCGCGAACGGCGACCTTCGCTTATCTGCCAACCAGAATTGCTGGGAAGAGCAGGATAAAATGGAAAAGGAGCTGGCGGCCGTTGTGGAGTCGCTGGGTGGCAAAATCAAGCGCGCGCACGAATATAATCCTGAAGAAAAGCACGGATTTATTCAAAGTCAGCGGCAGGGTATGGATATTTTTGCCAAGATCGACCGCAAGGCGCCGCTCATCGTGGCTGAAGCGGTTTGGCAGTATTCGCACCACCTGCTCGCGGGCTTGATCTCGCACCAGGGCCCGATTTTGACCGTGGCCAACTGGAGCGGCACCTGGCCGGGCCTCGTGGGCATGCTCAACCTCAATGGCTCGCTGACCAAGGCGGGCGTGGAATATTCCACGCTGTGGAGCGAGGGCTTCAGCGATGACAAGGCGTTCCAAAAGAACCTCGCTGGCTGGCTGAAGACCGGTGTGGTCAAGCACCCGACGGCGCACGTGAAGAAATACACTGGCCGCACGACGCCTGCTCGCGCCAAGAAGATTGCCGAAAAGATCGCCAAGGATCTCGATACGAACAAGGCCATCATGGGTGTCTTCGACGAGTATTGCATGGGCATGTATAACGCCATGATCCCGGATGAGCTGCTCTTCCAGACTGGCGTTTACAAGGAGCAGCTCAGCCAGAGCGCGCTCTTTGCCGAGATGCAGACCGTGACCAACAAGGAGGCTGAAGAGGTCTTTGCGTTCATCGAAGGTCGCGGTTTCACGTTCCACTTTGGCAAGAACGGCAAGAAGGAGCTCACCAAGAAGCAGGTGCTCGAGCAGTGCAAAATGTACATTGCCGCGTGCCGCATCGGCGACCGCTTTGGCTGCGACGCAATCGGCATCCAATACCAACAGGGCTTGAAAGATATTTGCCCGGCGTCGGACCTCGTGGAAGGCATGCTCAACAGCACCGATCGTCCGCCCGTTAAGAATGCGAAGGGCGAGGTCATCAAGGCCGGCGAAACCTATCCGCACTTTAACGAAGTCGACGAATGCTGCGGCCTCGATGCGCTGATGACCAAGCGTGTGCACGCCGCGTTCAAGCAGCCGACCGAGACCACGCTGCACGATTTGCGTTGGGGAGACTGGGATCAGTCTGGCACGACCGACGAATATGTGTGGGTATTCCTGATTAGCGGTTCCGCGCCGGTGGAGCACCACGTGGGCGGCTGGAAGGGCAGCCATGGGTATCGTCAGCCCGACATGTATTTCCCGCTCGGCGGCAGCACGCTGCACGGCATTGCCAAGCCAGGTGAAATCGTTTGGAGCCGTATTTTCATTGAAGAAGGCAAGCTGAAGATGGACCTCGGTCGCGCGAAGGTGATCGAGCTGCCGGAAGCCGAAACTCAGCGTCGCCTCGACGAGACCACGCCGCAGTGGCCGATCATGCACGCAGTGACTTACGGTGTCAGCCGCGACCAGATGATGGCCCGCCACAAGGCGAACCACATCAACGTAGCCTACGCTGAGTCCGCGAAGCAGGCCGACAACTGTCTCTACGCCAAGGCCGAGCTGGCCAAGCAAATGGGCATGGAAGTCTCGCTCTGCGGCACTGACGCCAAGGGCTCAAAGCTCTAAGCGCAGGCAGGCAGCGTGCCGCTGCACCCATAGTTTGCCGCAGGGCGGCAAAGCGGTGGGGCAGGGATTTTTATTTTCGAGCGTCAGAGGGAGAACCTCTGGCGCTTTTTTGGGCTTTGCTTTGATTTAAGCGAAGGCTTGCGCCGCTTAACGTTTCTTGGCGGCTTTTTTGGCCGGTTTGCTGCCTGGCGTGAGGTAGGTTTTCTGGTTGAGCATATCGGTGTAGAGGCTCAGCAGGCGAACGCCTTCACGGGGCTTGACGACGTCGGCGCGGGTGGCGGCGTCGATTTGCTTTTTCATGGCGCGAGTCAGATCGGCGCCCTTATATTGGATGAAATTCAGCACCTCGTCAGTGGAAAAACCCTTAATGGTTTCCTCGATGTAGAAGCCATCTTCTTCGTCATCCTCAAGGAACACGTGGATTTCGTTGACGCGCCCAAACAGGTTGTGCAGGTCGCCCATGATGTCCTGGTAAGCGCCGACGAGAAAGAAGCCGAGGTAGTAAGGCTTTTTGTTCAGCGGATGCAGGCGCAGGCTGTGCCGCACGTCTTCCAGGTCCACAAAGTCCGAGACCTTGCCGTCGCTGTCGCAGGTAATGTCGACCAGCGTGGCTTCGATCGTTGGCTCTTCATCCAGCCGTTGTAGCGGAGCGATGGGGAATAGTTGATCGAGCGCCCAGTGATCCAAGAGGCTTTGGAAGACGGAGAAATTGCAAACATACTGCTCAGCGAGGAGTGCGCCCAGGTTTTCAAGGTCTTCGGGGATGTAGCCATCGGTGCGAAGCTTGGCGTGAATGTCGGCGCAGATTTGCCAGTATAGCGTATCAGCCTTGGCGCGGGTGGGCAGGTCCAGGTAGCCGAGGGAAAAGAGATTGGCGGCTTCGTCCTTTTTCTGTTGTGCGTCGTGAAAGCGCTCCTGCGGGCCGTGGCCATCTTTATTCTCTAAGATGTATTGAAGATCAGCGAGCAGCGGTTGCTTTTTGCCGCCGTTCTTCTTGTCTTCAATTTCCGGGATTTTGATGATGCGGTCCACGGCCTCGACGACGAGGATGGAGTGCGGCGCCACGAGCGCGCGTCCGCTCTCGGAAATGATGTCCGGCATTGGGTGGCCAGCTTGTTCGCAGACGCTTTTGATGTTAAACACCACGTCGCGCGCGTATTCGCCCATGGAGTAATTCATGGAGCTTTCGAAGTTGGTGCGCGAGCCATCATAGTCGATGCCGAGACCGCCGCCCACGTCGAGATATTTCAGGTCGAAGCCCATTTCGCGGATTTCGCAATAGAAGCGCGCGGCTTCGCGAACAGCCTTTTTGATGGTCAGAATATTCGGCACCTGTGAGCCGATGTGAAAATGAACCAGACGCAGGCAATGGCCCAGCTTGGCGCGTTTGACTTTCTTGGCGGCGGCGACGATTTCCGCTGGCGTCAGACCGAACTTGGCGTTGTCGCCCGAGGAGGTCGCCCATTTGCCTTCTCCGGCAATGGACAACTTGACGCGGAATCCGATCAGCGGGCTGACGCCCATCTCCCGTGAAACTTTGATGATGGCGTCGACTTCAGAAAATTGTTCCACGACGAGGATGACCTCGCGCCCTAGGCGGACGCCGAGCAGGGCGGCGCGGATGTAGTCTTCGTCCTTGTAGCCGTTGCAGACGAGTAGGTCGCCCTTGCGATCCAGTTGGGACAGGGCGATGAGCAGCTCGGGCCTGGAGCCAGCTTCGAGTCCGAAGTCGTAATCACGGCCAGCGTCGAGGATTTCTTCGACGACTTCGCGCAGTTGGTTGACTTTGATCGGGAAGACGCCGCGGTAGTTGCCGCTGTAGCCTTCTTCTTCGATGGCGCGGCGAAAAGCCTCGTTGAGCATTTCGACACGACGGCGAAGCAGGTCCTGTACGCGGATGGTCAGCGGCGGGCGCAGACCATACTCGGCTTCGGCTTCGGCGAGGACATCGGCCAGGCGAATGCTGGGGCCGTCTTCACCGAGCGGTTGCACGCAGAGGCAGCCAGTGTCATCCGCAGAGAAGTGCCCCTGGCCCCAACGGGGCAGGCCATAGTATTCGGCGGATTTTTGTGGAGACCAATCAGACTTTTTGGAAGCAGGCATGGAGTCGCGCTAACGTGTGGGTTTCCGGTGGATTCGTCAAAGGCGAAAGCAGGAAAATCTATTGATGCCGGTTCGCTAATTCTGTTGAGGGCAGTCGCCGAAATCATCGGGCCCGAGAATGCCAGGGTAGTGCTCTTGGCCACATTCCGGGCAAAGGCTGTGGCTGAACTCCGCAGGGGAGTGAGCGCGAATGTAGGATTCGACTTCATGCCAGTACCCTTTGTCATCGCGAACTTTTTTGCAATACGAGCAGATGGGGAGCAAGCCGCGTAGCGTTTCGATTTTATTTAAGGCGTCTTGCAGTTTTACGCGCGCAAGGTGCTCGCTTTGCCATTGTTGGAATTCGGCAATGCGTGTTTGATGGATGCGCCAGTTGACGTATAGGCCACAAATCACCGTGATGGGAAAAATGAGCGCTGCTTCCCACCAGACGTCAGTGAAACCGCTATGCAGGTGAAGCATCCAGATGTGAAGTCCGGCGAAAAATACGCCTGAAATCATCTGGTAAACCAACCGGTTGGGCATGAATATAAAGATTGCGATGAGATACGCGAGATCGGCCAGCGAGTTCTGGTGGGCCGTTACAGGTAGCAAATGGTCCGTCCAGACAAAGAATGCGCTGGTGATAAGCTGCCAGCCGAGAAGCAACTTTTGCAGCATGGGGGTGGATCGGATAAATGGAATCCAACTGGCGAAAGCCAATGACAGTGCGAGGAGTAAGGCGCGCATAAGCACAACGCGACCACTGTCCATCGATCCATGAGGAACCCCAGCTTCCTCGACTATGAAGGCGAAGTTGACTACGCCGACCAGGATAACGGCAGTGATGATTAGCCGCCGATCAGCCTTCGCGTAGCGGCAGTAGATTGCACTGTCTAAAGCGCGACCTGTTAAGGACAAGGACTCCGCGGATGAATGGGAGGGCTGGCTATCGTCGGAGGCGGCGATCGTCATGCTTGAAGAAATAGGCGTAGAGAAAAGGAGAGAGGCTTCATACTTTGTCTTGTATACGATTGATTAAAGCAAAAAACGCAGAATTAGGGAATATTCCTTCAGGGCCATCTTTCCATGCAGTCCAGAGGGGAGGGGCGTCTGAATATGCAGCCTAAGAGCATATTCCGTTTGAATGCTCTGCTCACGGGGGGGGATGATAATGAATGCAGCACCTTGAACCGACAATTAAAACTGAAATGGCGCTAACTCGTCGCTAAACAATGCGCGGAAAAACACTGTCTGGGGGCAAGGAGTGATTTAACCGGGGCTTATTCAGGGTATACGAATAGGTTTGCGCGAGCCTCTGTATTACAATGGACTGTTGGCATGATAAAAAATCTCGTTGTCGGCGCCTGGGCGTTGATGGTTTTGTTTTTTGCAGGCTGTGAGAGTTCGGCCCCTGCCACCAGTTCAAGCCCAGCTCAACCGTTCGGAGATGAGTTCAATGGGCAGGTGGCGGTCTTACCGGCCGATGTGCTGAGCTACCTCCCTGAGCAGTATGCTTTCCTCCATCCGATGGTCAACGAAGCGACTGAGCAGGCGTTGATTGCGCAGGGCTATCAGGTCATGACGGCGCACCAGGTTGAACAGGCGCTTGACGCCAACGGTGGCGCGTTGCGTCGGCGGATTCAGTCTTCAAGCCCCAAAGAGATGGCGCAGGGCGTGAATGACTTGATTTGGCAATTGCGAGACGAGCAAGCCGTCGATGTGTTGGCCGCTCCACAGGTATTGGAGCAATCTTTGGTGATCAAACGGCCCTACGATGGCGCGAGTTGGGGAGGCGTTCGTCGGGAGTTTCACGTAAACGGCGCTCGAAATCTAGGAGATTCGTTACAGGTGGACACCGCGTCGGTCGTGATGGGCGTCTACAATAAGTTTGGACAGGCGATTTACTTCGGGCAGGGGGGGATTGATTTTCTGGAAAACGGCACCGTGGCGGGACAGAAAATTTATTTATCGCCGAAATTGTCAGGGCAGATTCCGATAGCTTCAGTGCAGGAAGCGGTGGATAAGGCCTTGGCCCGCTGGCAGATGGAGCTTGCCGTAGTGATGGGGCAGAATGGCTTCGAACGAAGTCGCTGAGTTCCAGGGGGCAGAGCTTGTTCTTTCAGCTCGTGTTGGAAACCGGGGTAATTGGGGCTGATTCACGCTTGCTTTCCGGCTCCCCATCCGTTTGTGTGCCCGATTTCCCGTAATTAAACATGCTCGAAACACCCATTTTTGCATCGATTCTTTCTATTCTCGCGCAGGCCGAAGGCGCCCCAGGCGGCAACGGCATGAGCTGGCTGATCCCCATCCTGTTTGTTGCGGGCTTCTGGTTCCTGCTCATTGCGCCACAACGCAAGATGCAGAAACAGCACGATAAGCTGGTCTCGGAGCTCAAGAACGGCGACGAAATCATGACCAAAGGCGGCCTCTACGGCACCGTGGTCAACGTCAAGAGCGACCGTTTTGTCGTCAAGATTGCAGAGAACACTAAAATCGAAATTTCCAAGCCCTTCGTCCAGAGTGTTGTGAAGAAGAAGGGTGAGCCCGAAAAAACTGAGGAAAAGAAGTAGTTTTTTCGGCGAACAACGATCCCCGAAATTTGACCAACAAAAAACGGTCTAATTAAACCCATGAAAAATTCCATCATTTGGAAACTGATCCTCACCGCTGTCATCATGGCTTGGGCGGTGCTTAGCCTGTTCCCGATCAATGACACGAATTTCCGCGATTTTATCATCGCGGAGCCGGTCACGAACAAGGCTGAGTTCGACAAGCTGGTTGCCGAAGCAGACAGCAAGGTGACGGAAAACTATGCCTTTGTCGCCGCCTTGCGTGACACGGCCAATGAGCAACAGATCAACCTGCATGACGAGTTCTTCCCCTACGTTAAGATGGTGAAAGAGCCGAATCTACAGCGCAGCAATAAGATCATCGCTGACTACCTATATCAGGAGTCGCGGGGTAAGCTGCACCGCGGTCTTGATCTCGCCGGTGGCGTATCGCTTGTCTTGAGCATTGACGAGTCTGCCGACCCCAACGCCTCGAATACGCGTCTGGAAAAGGCCGTTGAAATCATCGATGGCCGCATTAATGCGCTCGGCGTTGCCGAGCCGGTCATTCGCCCGTTGCCGCCGAATCGCATCGAAGTTCAGTTGCCTGGCGTCGACTTGCGCCAGAATCCCGAGCTCGTGGTGAACCTAGTGCAAGCTGCGCGTTTGGACTTCCGCACCACGCACCGCTACCTGCAGCCGCGTGATGAGGCCATTGGGACCCTGAAGAGCTTGCCGCTTAATCCGGGCAATCCAGACGGTCCGACCGCCATGTATGAAGTGATGGCTGATGAGAACACCAGTAAGGATGGCGAAACCCTCGTTACCAAGCATTGGGTGAAGAAGATTCCTGAGGCTCACGGCGACATCATCGACGAAGCTTACATCGACATGAGCACCGGTTCGCCCAAGGTTGGCTTCACCACGACTTCTGAAGGCGCCGAGACGATGCGCAAGCTCACCCAGCGCATCGTTGACGAAAACGCCAGCACCCGCACCAATGAGCTGTTGGTCGTTGTGCTCGACGGTGAACTCGAGTCTGCCGCCACCGTGCAAAGCACCATTAGCCGCAACGGTCAGATCACCGGTAATTACTCTCAGGACGAAGTCGTCCAACTCGTCAGCGCGCTCAACAACCCGCTTGAATTCGACCTGAAGGTTGACCAAATGCAGGAAATCGGGCCGAGCCTAGCGAAGGACGCACAAGATGCCTCCATTAGCGCGGCGATGTATGGCGCCATTGCGGTGGTTGCCTTCATGGTGCTGTACTATCTCTTCTCTGGGATCGTGGCGGTGCTGTCTGTGCTGCTCAGTTTGATCATTGTGCTCGGTGCGCTTGCTGGGGCTGGAGCGACGCTTTCCCTGCCGGGTATCGCGGCTCTCGTGCTCACCATGGGTATGGCCGTGGACGCGAATATTCTGATTTTCGAACGTATCCGGGAAGAG
This sequence comes from Cerasicoccus frondis, assembly GCA_031296915.1. Classification (GTDB taxonomy): domain Bacteria; phylum Verrucomicrobiota; class Verrucomicrobiia; order Opitutales; family Cerasicoccaceae; genus Cerasicoccus; species Cerasicoccus frondis. The sequence goes on from JAVDPC010000003.1 coordinate 67,887, forward strand.
TTAGCAGTCGGCAAAAACATCAAGACTGCGCTCAAAACTGGTTACGACAAGGCGCTTTCGACGATTGTGGACGCGAACGTGACGACGATGATCACTGCGCTCATCTTGTTCCTGCTCGGCGTAGGGCCGGTCAAGGGCTTTGGTTTGACGCTGGCCATCGGTATTGGTTCGTCCGTTTTCGCCGCGCTGATCATCAGTCGCGCTTTGTTGGAAATCATTGTCCACGGCGGCATCGCCAAGAAGGTGATCCCCAACTTCAGTATCCAGAAAAGTCTGGGCACGTCGTCTATCAACTTCCTTGGCAAGCGTGCTCCGGCATTCGTTTGCTCTTGGGCGCTGGTGCTGGCGGGAGTGGTTTCGGTGTTCATTGCGAAGGACCACATCATGGGCATCGACTTCCGCGGCGGCGCCGAGGTTGTCTTCGAGTTTGATCCTTCCGCCCGTGACAACCTTGCCATTACGGACATCGTGGCGATGGCTGATGACAAGGGCCTGGGCGAAGTCATTCCAGTGTTCCAATCAGAGATCGGACAGGGCATCGAGCGCTTGCGCATTCAGGTTGATGACGCTGAGGGTCGCACAGATCAGGTCGTGGAAGCCTTGATCGCCACATTCCCCGATTCTGGACTGGTGAAGGTGTCGGAAAATGTCATTGGCGCCTCGGTCAGCGATCAGATTGTTTTCAATGCGATTGAGTCCATCATCTTTGCGCTGATCGGCATCCTGCTCTATGTGGCGCTGCGTTTCGAAATCGGTTATGGTGTCGGTGCAGTGGTTGCGACGATTCACGACGTGCTGATGTCGATCGGGCTCTTTGTGATCTTGGGGCAGTTCTTTGGCATTGGCAGCGGGCAATTTACTGCGCCGATGGTGGCTGCGATTTTGATGATCGTTGGTTATTCGATCAATGACACCATCGTTGTGTTCGACCGTATTCGTGAAGAGTTGGAGCTTAACCCCGCGATGAAGTTGTTTGACGTGGTCAACCTCGCGATCAGCCGCACGCTGAGCCGCACCTTGTTGACGAGTTTGACGACCTTTGTCGCAGCGCTCGCGTTGTTTATCTTTGGCGTTGGCGTGGTGACTGACTTTGCACTCGTCTTCCTGATCGGCATTCTGACGGGCACGTTCTCGTCGATCTTCATTGCGAGCCCGGTCTTCTTCGCTTGGCACAAGGGGGACCGCAAGCATGTGACTGAGCACGAATATGCTAAACCTACTTACGAGTGGGAGGCAGGCAGCAAGCGTGCAACTAAGGAATCCGACTCGGACAAGACGTCGGGCGCTCCGGCTTAATCGCTTCCAAATCCATTTACTTGGGCGAATGCTGCTTCTGGCGGCATTCGCCTTTTTTTTAACTTTGCGCGGGCAGCTAGGACTGGCAGTCTCGCGGCATGGATAATCCCCGCATCCTCCACCAGTCTACTGGTGATCAAGATAAGGTTCAGCGACTGGGCCCCTATGTGCTGGAGACGCTCATCGCCGAAGCGGACGAAATACAGATGACAGCTTACCGGGTGACGATTGAGCCGGGCTCGACAACTGCGATCAGCCATCATCGCAAGGCAGAAGAGATTTACTACGTATTGGCCGGGCAGGGGATTGCCTTGCTCGATGGCGTTGAGCACAGGCTTCATGCTGGTGATTTTTTGCGACTGCCTCCAGGCGTGAAGCACGGTTTCGTGACTCAGGAGGAAGCGCTCGTTATGCTGGACATTCATAGCCCAGGTTCGAGGCCCAACCGTGATGTCTTTTTCGAGGGCGAGCCTCCAAGTGGTTTTAGTCCAAATGAATGACCTTGGCTACTTGAGCACTAGGTATTCGAAATTGATGTAGCAGACGTAGTCGTCAGTCTGTCCTGTGAAACGGATGCCTTTGAGAATGTACGAGGTATCGTCGTCTTTGTCTAGAATCACGGCTTCTCCGATTGCGGCGCTTTCACGTTTTTTGGCCGCTTCTTCCATCAGCGCTGCGCGTGCTGCACGCTCCTTGGCGGAGTTCAGGCGTTCGTTGATCATACGCTCAGCTTTGTAGCGCGCATCGATTTCAGCCATGGCGATGGTGCGCCCGTAACCAACGGTTGCTTCTTCCAGCGGCTTTCGATTGGAGGGGCGGTAGACATCATGTTTGATTTTTATGATGCAGTATTGTTCTTCATCCTTGTTGCCCAGATTGATGTATTTCAGCTCGTAATCCCCATCAAACGCTTTGTTGCGAGCCTGCTGGAGCACTGCTTCTTCCGCGCGCTGCTTGGTGCGCCCGTAATCGATCAGGATTTCTTCGATGCTGGTGTTCGGCTTGCGCTTGCGAGGCTGCTCTTGAGCCGAGAGCATTCCGGGGATCAATAACAGGGCGATAAAAATCGAGATGGTAGTTCGCCACATGGTTTAAGCGCTAGTCAATTTGCTGGTGTCAGTCAACAACCAGAATGAGCCGTTTATGGATGGTCGTTGTTGCGTGATGATTTTTTAGTTAATTTATCTTTGCGATAAATTTGTCGAATTCCTTGTGCTGAATTACAAATTTAAATGAATACACCTGTGTTTAATGGGGTCTTTTATCTGGTCAAAATGAGGAGTGTGTAAAAACTTTATAAGTCCATGATGATGAAATGGTAAAAGAAATAATCCTACTTGGAATAAGTCAGAGGTTCCTTACTCTTATTACCAATACCTGATCTGCGAGTCCCGAACCGATACACAACATGCATAGACTCCAGTTAACCACATTAGATTCGCCCTAGCCTGGGTGTGATCACTCTTTGTTTCCTGCCGTGAGCCAGGGGCCCGAGCCCCTGTTGGCCTGAACGCGTTGTTCGGCCCTACACATCAAAATTCTGGCGATGCGCCCGAGTGGGGCGCCGCTGTACCCATGCAAATTTGACTTACGACCTACACCAATGAAACGCACATTAATTACCGGACTGGCGGCGCTGGGACTCAGCACGTCCGCTTTCGGCCACGGATCGATGGCCGACCCCGTTAGCCGGGTCTACGAAATCTTTCTGGAGAATCCACAATCTCCGGATTACCCCTCTTCTGAGGCCGCGATTGCGGTCAATGGAACGCAACCCTTTTACGACTGGAGCGAGGTCAACCAACTGGTTCCGGACTACAATTACCAGGCGCTCATCCCGGATGGCGAACTGCCCGGCGCTGGGCGCGATAAATACGCCGGGCTTAATTTGCTCCGCGACGATTGGCCGGTAACACAAGTTGAGGCTGGCTCTTACGACTTCGTTTACGCGGCGCATGTGCCGCATGATCCGAGCTTCTTCATCGCCTACATCACGAAGGAGGACTATGACCCACTTCAACCGGTGGCTTGGGATGATCTGGAGGTGCTCGATGACTACATTGAAGCCAATCTGGTTGGCAATAATTACCTGTTCACGCTCGATTTGCCTGAGCGCGAAGGACGCCACGGCATCTACGTGATCTGGCAACGCATTGATCCGGCAGGGGAGGCCTTCTTCTCTTGGAGCGACGTCGTCTTCGGCGAGGATAATGGCAACACCACCACCACGCCCACCATGGATATGGGGGACACGTCCTCCTACGTGGACTTCTCGGTTCCAGATTCCTGGAGTGGCGGTTTTGTGGGGAGCGTGACGCTGACGAACCCCTTCGACTACGCCATCAACGGCTGGACGCTGGAGTTCGATTTCCCCAATGAGCTGATCAACGTTTGGAGCGCCAATGTGGCGGGTCGCGCTGACGACCGCTACACGCTGACCAATGCGGGCTGGAATCCCAGTATCCCAGTGGGCGGTTCAGTAACCTTTGGTTTCCAGGCCAGCGGAGATTCCACCGGAATCGACCTGAGCAATGTCACCTTGAACGGCATCGATATCAGTGACGAAACTCACGATCATGGTGACCATGACCATGGCGACGATGACGATATGGACATGGGGGGCGATGATGGTTCAGACGATGGCTCTGATGACGGCATGGACGATGGCCACGATATGGGTGGTGATGACGGCATGGACGACGGCTCGGATGATGGTTCGACCGATGACGGCAACACCGACAATGGGTCGGACGACGGTTCGACTGACGACGGTTCAAGCGGCGGCGACGATGGTGTTTCCGGCGATGCTGGCTTTGTGGTCAACGTAGTCAACGATTGGGGCAGCGGCTTCACGGCGAGCGCCACGATCACCAACACCACTGGAGCCGACCTCAGCGGTTGGACCCTGACCTTTGACTGGGGGCATGTTCCGACCAATGTTTGGGACGCAAATCTGGTTTCCGTTGATGGCGACACCATAACTATTAAGAATGCTTCCTGGAACGCCTCGCTTCCAGCCGGTGGCACCGTAACCTTTGGCTTCAATGGTTCCCCCGGTGATGTGACTACACAGCCAACCAATGCGACACTCAACGGTGCGTCTGTTGGCGGAGGATCGGATAACGGCTCTGGCGATGATGGTTCAGACGATGGCTCCACTGACGACGGCTCGGATGATGGTTCGACCGATGATGGCGGCTCAGACGACGGGTCCACGGATGATGGCAGCACCGATGACGGTTCTGATGATGGCAGCACCGACGATGGGAATACCGATGACGGTTCGACAGGTGGAGACGCCACGGCAGGGTTGACGATTACCATTGGTAATGACTGGGGCAGTGGTTTTGGCGCCACGGCGACGGTGACCAATACGACTGGCTCGGCCATCAGCGCCTGGGAGCTCAGCTTTGACTGGCCCTACGACATCAATGATTACTGGAGTGCGGTGTTGGTCTCGCACAATGGGGACCGCTACACCTTCTCCAACGCCGCTTGGAATGGCAGTATTCCGGCAGGGGGCTCGATTGAGTTCGGCTTCAATGGCTCACCTGGCAACGTGTCATCCTTCCCAACCAACATCACGCTCAATGGCGTCGCCGTATCCGGTGGCAACGATGGCGGCAGCGACGACGGCTCGGACAACGGCTCGGACAACGGAGGTTCCGATGACAACGGAAATGGTTCGGATGACGGTAGCAGTGACGGCGGAACGGACACTGGCAGCGGCGATGACAACGGCAATGCCGGTGTTGAGGTCGATGGCAACTTCCGCAAGCGCATCGTAGCCTACTTCCCGAGCTGGGGCATCTATGGGCGTGATTATCACCCGACAGATATTCCCGCCGAACGCCTGACGCACATCATTCACGCTTTTGCGACGATCAACTCAGCTGGTGAAATCGAAATCATCGACGAGTGGGCCGACGTCCAGCGCCCCTATGGCGACGACCAAGCCGGTCAGGAGTTGATGGGCATCTTCAATCAATACATCGAGCTGAAGGAAGCACACCCGCACTTGAAGACCTTAATCGCCGTGGGCGGTTGGTTTGACTCGGATCGATTCTCGACGATTGCCGCTACCGCTGCGGGCCGCGAGAAGTTTGCCGAATCCGTACGCGAGTTCGTGGTGCAGTATCAGTTCGACGGTGTGGACCTCGACTGGGAATACCCGGTCATCGCTACCGGCGTGAACAGCAATGTTTCCCCGGCCGACGGCGAAAACTACGTCCTGCTGGCCCGCGCCATTCGGGCTGAGTTTGACGCTCAGAGCGCCATTGACGGCAAGACCTACTTGATCAGTGCTGCGGTTCCAGCGGGCTATGACAAGTATGAGGAAATCAACCTCGACGGCTTGGCCGATGAACTCGACTGGATCAACGCCATGACCTACGATTATCATGGTCGCTGGGTCACGAACCGCACTGGTCACAACGCGCCACTCTTCGACAACCCGGCGAGCCCGGACAGCAGCCGCTACAACGCGTCGTCGACCATCCAGGGCTACATCGACGCTGGCGTGCCCGCCTCGAAGATCAACATGGGCATTCCGCTCTATGGCTACAGCTGGAAGGGAGTTCCTTCGACCAGCAATGGCCTCTACCAGAGCGCAACTGGCGTTGGCTTTGGCACCGTTTCGGATGAGCCCGGCATGCCGGACTACCGCACGGTCGCCGCACTGGTTGACGCTGATCCATCTACCGAAAAGTGGGACGATGTTGCGGAGGTTAGTTACTTCTACAGCGCAACGCTAGACGGTGGCACTTGGGTCGGTTACGACAGCCCACGCTCCGTAGAGCGCAAGCTTGAGTATATCGACGATGAAGGCCTCGGCGGTGTGATGTTCTGGGAACTCTCCAATGACATCCGCGACTACGACGATCAAGACAGCATCATCCACATTGCTTCGGCAGCATTTGCCGAAGACGATGCTACGGATGATGGCGACTCGTCGGGCAACGATGACTCCAACAGCGGGAGTGATGACAACGGCTCCGGTGATGATGGCTCGGATGATTCATCCGGCAATACAGACCTGGGCGCCTTCAACTACGGTGAAGCCTTGCAGAAGTCTTTGTACTTCTACGAGGCTCAGCGTTCCGGTGAGTTACCCGAGGATAACCGCGTCTCTTGGCGCGGTGACTCGGCGCTCGACGATGGCTCGGATGTCGGCCTTGATCTCAGTGGTGGCTATTATGATGCTGGCGACCACGTAAAGTTCGCCTTGCCGATGTCTGCCTCGCTCACGCTGTTGGCGTGGGGCATCGAAGAGTACGAGCAGGGGTATGCCGACAGTGGTCAACTCGACGAGGCTCTGGATACGATTCGTTGGGGCACGGATTGGCTGATGAAGGCCCATCCCAGCGCCAACGAGTTTTACGCACAGGTTGGAGATGGTCACGTTGACCACTCCTACTGGGGCCCGCCGGAAAGCATGACCATGAATCGTCCGGCCTGGAAGGTTGATGCCAACAACCCTGGCTCCGATGTCGCGGGTGAGGCCGCAGCTGCTTTAGCGGCTGCCGCCATCATCTTTGAAGATAGTGATCCTACTTACGCTAGCGAATTAATTTCCCATGCTAAAGAACTATACGCCTTTGCTGATTCCTACCGCGGCAAGTATTCTGATTCTATTTCGAACGCTCAATCTTTCTATAATTCCTATTCCGGTTATAACGACGAACTCGTCTGGGGCGCGCTCTGGCTTTATAAAGCCACCGGCGACAATAGCTACCTGACGAAGGCGGAGAGCTACTGGAGCAACATTGGCGGCCTGAATAACAGCTGGACCATCAACTGGGATGACAAGTCCTACGGCGCTGCCATTCTCCTCGCTCAATTAACTGGCAAGGCAACTTACAAGAACGCAGTTGAAAACTGGCTGGATAATTGGGTTGGCGGATCGGTTCAGCAGTCCGATGGTGGTCTGCGCTGGATTCAACAGTGGGGTAGCCTGCGCTATGCGGCGAACACTGCCATGATGGCCTTCATCTATGGCGACACGGTCAATGACGATGGCGGCGTTTACACGGACTTCGCTGCGGGCCAACTCGACTACATCCTTGGGGACAATCCCGCGAACCGCAGCTACGTGGTTGGCTTCGGGAATAACCCCCCGATCAATCCGCACCACCGCGCCGCGCACGGCTCGACCACGAATAACATCAACTCTCCAGCCAACAACTTGCATGTGCTCTATGGCGCATTGGTTGGCGGCCCAAAGTCAGCCAATGATTTCGACTACGTCGATGATCGCACGGATTACGTGACCAACGAAGTCGCGATGGATTACAATGCCGGCTTCACTGGCGCCCTTGCGCGTCAAACGCAGGTTTACGGCGGTGAGCCGCTGGCAAACTTTCCCAACTAAGCACATTGAGAAAGCCATAATCGATTCTTAGTTGGTCGAGATAGCCGGGCGTGGAGCATTCCACGTCCGGTTTTTTTGTAGCATAGCTGAGCGCATTAAACTGGCCGCTCAATGGCGAGGGCTTAGCTTGTCAGCCATGACGCCGAAGTTATTTGAAGCCTATCAGCACTGCCCGATGCTTAGGCTCTCCTAAGCTTAAAGCACTTTTCATCGAACTTGCCCCAAGACTCAAACCAAGTGTTTTCCGCACCAGCGGCGTTGGCTTTTCGCTCACAGGCTTGCTTAGAGCACTTTACATCTAGATTGGCCGATCAGGCCGCAGAGATTTTTCGTGTCCAGCAAGGCGGCTTGAGCGTCGCAGGCTGGAAGCCTGTGAGCGAAAAGCCAACAACGCTGGCGCGGAAAAGCACTCGGTTTAGGGCTTGGGGCCAGATTGGAAGTTCGCGGCGTTGGCATTTCAATCACGGGCTTCCAGCCCGATCAATCAAAGCCGCCTTGCGCTGCATCCAATCTCTACCCCACCTGACTCGGCCAATCTAGATGAAAAGTGCTCTAGTGCTGGTGAGCTTCAGCGCGAATGCGAAGACTGTGGGCACGCCATGTTTAACAAACCGATTGCTGCTGTGGCGGTCTGGATATTTGATGTGATATGGGCCGGGTGCTACTCATCGAGCGTAGCAGCGTTTACGACGGCGATACGCGACAACGCCAAGCGCCGCAATGCCTGCAAAAAGCGCGAGCGTGCTCGGCTCTGGCACAGCGGTGATGGTTCCGTCGATAGAGGCGCCGGTTATGTGCGTGTTCGAACTATCGACGTTCGCATTCCAGCCATAGAGGCGGAACTCCACCGTCGTGCCGCCGGCAATCGTTTGAAAAGCGCTGTTCGAAGTTGTGTCTGCGCTGAAGGCCTCAGCGCTGGTCGAAGCTGTATTGAGCGTTGCCAAGGCGTCCGAGTCGGTGAAACCGGAAATGCTGCTAAGGATCGCGTAGTCGTCAGGAGCGCCACTGCCGTTACGACGGATGCCGAAGGTGATGGTGGTCAGATCGAGTGTATATCCCTCGTCCACCGTAATGCTGAAGGTCACGTATTTATTGCCAGCGATTGCCTCGGCAAGTTCTGAGCCATCCCGGCGCGTGTAATCTGAGGTTGCAATCTCATAGTCAACCGGATCGCCACTCTTGTTTTTGAGGCCTGAGCCAAGTTGTAGTCCCTCGGCTAGGCTGATCCCCGCCTGCACGGATTCAATTGCCGTAACGGGTATGCCGGTCGGGCCACCGTCAACAACGCCTGACATGTCAAAGGCATAGTTGAAAACGACAGCGTTAGCGGAGCACAGCAGGGTTGCTGATCCGAGGCATGTGAAGATAGACTTTCTGTTGATGAGCATTGGTGGTTCGCTTTGTCTGAATCCGAAAAGCGGGCATCATAACAGAGTTTCATGAAAGGATTATTAAGCACGTAAAGAATACGGCATTTTTCTTCAAATGGCGCCTATTTGTTGCCTAACGGACATTCATCCGCCTCGTTCACACGGGCTGGTTTCAGCTTATAAAAACAGATCTGGCAGCTCTGCCCATTCGGCATCGGGGTCTGCGGTGATGCGGGCGATTTTTTCATCGAACGCTGTCCACTGCGCCTCGGTGCAGAGCTCGTAGCTGTGACCCCAGAAGTAGAAGACGCCGCAGCCGGAAGCCTTCGCTTGCTCATAGCGTTCCCAGAATACCTCATGGTGGAAATGGCAATTGGAAGGGAGGAACATCGGATCGTCGACCGGCCAGCAGGGGGTGGCGTTCTTTGTGGTGCGGGCGTAGCAATGCCCGGCTTCACGAACGACGTCCGCTGTGGCCGCATCACAGTCGCCAAACGGATAAACGAAGCCATGGATCGGCTGCTGAAACCAGTCCTGAAGGATCTTGCGCGCATCGACGACTTCGGCTCGCCAGTCGTCCAGCGGAATGCGGGTCGGCCAGGGGTGGCTCATGCTGTGGTTCGCAATAGTGAAGCCGGCATACACATCGGTCAGCTCGCTCTTGGCCAGGCGTTGAATGCTCTTTCCCCATCTCTCATTGAAGCCGCCCTGGCGCTCCGCATGGTGCGTTTGCGGGTTCAGGTTAAAGGACGCCTTGGCGGCATGCTTGCGGAGGATTTCGATGAGGCGGATGTCGTCATTGACGCCGTCATCCCAGCATTGGACAACTTTCATAGCGGTGATTTTTTGGGGGGAGTTATTTGAAAACACTCCCTTGAGATAAAGCTGCGGGCTGATCCGCATTTTGGCAAGGCCGCAGCAATCGTTAACTCAGCGGTGATCCAGTCTGCTGTTTGGTTGGCTAATTCATTGACGAAAAAGCGCCCTCCGCGTTTGGGCGGAAGGGCGCTTGGAAATACTTAATGCGGATCGCAGAAACGTCGCTTACTGCTGTTGTTTGCGGCGGCGATGCAGCACAACGCCACCAATGCAGACGAGACCTGTGGCCAGAGCGTAGGTGCTCGGCTCGGGGATGACGGCCGTGATCTGCATTAGGTTCAGATAACCGAAATCTCCGTTGGTGCGGCCAAGGTTGAATACGACATTGCCACTGGCGTCCGGCGTCACGTCGTTAAAGGTCAGCACGGTGTTGTCATTGAAGTTCTGCGTGCCGCTGCTGGAAATATTGGTCCCCGAAGTGGTCAGCGTGCCGTAGTTGGTGTTCGCGCCGATTGCTTCGTATTCGGTTTGGCGGGTCTGGGTGGAATTACGGGAGCCGAAAATGGTGAAGCTATACACGGTGTTGCTGTCCAAACCGGAAAGCGTGAAACTGCCTGAGCCGCTGAAGGGGATGTTGCCCTGCACATAGACGAAGTCGGATGTCGCAGCAGCCACATTTAAGTCTGCCGGGAGTAGAGGCAGGCCCGAAACTGAGCCATCGGAGTTGGCGCCATTGAAGGTGTTGGTGACTGTCAGGCTGACGCCACTGTTGGTGTTGGTGGTGTCGACCAGGTCAGCTAATGTGGTCGTCGTGTTGCTGACGGTGTTCCAGTAGTTGTCCGTTCCTGCATCGTAGAATGTGCCTTCTGTGCCGCCAAAATCGATGAGTATCGTGCTGGCGTGTAAGGCTGTGGAACTGGCGAGTATTAGCCCGGCAAGGCAAAGCGTCGAGGTGCTGGGGATTTTCATTGAGTTAGCTTATTTGGAATTAAACTGGGAATTAAGATTCGAGCACATATTGCCAATAACCTCTTTTTTTCTGAAGCAATACTATGGTGTTACTGTCACGGCTGCGTCTGCCTGGGGTCAGCCATTGGAATCTCTAACCGAGAACACCGGGCCGTAGGTCCTCCTAATGCCGCGTTTGATGAGGTTCACCTTGCAATGCGGTTTGAGTCCGGCGTGAATCAGTTTTTGGGTGAAATTAATGAAAACGAAAATACTTGGTCGAACTGGAATTGAAGTCCCCATCGTTGGCTTGGGGACGGCGTTTCTGGGCATACCAACGCCCAACCAAGGCAGATTCGAATACCGCGATGGGCCTTGCCAGGTGGACGTATCCCTCGGCGAGCAGACGGTGGCCGCAGCGCTGGATGCCGGCTATACCTTTTTCGACACCGCTGCGCTTTATGGGCGCACCAAGAGCGAAAGCATGATCGGCAAAGTCTTCCGACAAAAGCCCGAACAAGCCGCGCAATGCCTGGTGACGACGAAGGTGGGCCGCCACTACGGCAGCTGCGACTACAGCTTCGACGGCATCATTCGGCACGTGAATGAAGGCCTGGAGCGCCTGGGCCTGGAGCGCTTGGAAATCGTCTACATCCACGACGCCATGGACCAACCCATGCGTGAAGTAATGGCGAAAAACGGGGCGCTGGGCGCACTCCGACATTTGCAGAAGACGGGCGTGGTGCGGTATGTCGGGACGGCGGCCAATAACCCGGCCACGAACATTGCGTATATCGAAAGCGGTGAGTTTGACGCTGCCGTGATCGCCGATTCCTACAGCTTGCTCAACCAACTCGCGGAGGAGCGTATTTTCCCCGCCGCTGAAAAACACAAGGTGGGGCTGGTTGTCGCGACTCCCTTGGAGCGTGGGTTACTGGCCACGGGGCCCTTGGATGAACTGATCTACCATGACCGCAATTTTAGTGTGGAGGTCATGAGACATGCCGCCCAAATCAAGCGCCTCTGCGATGACTACCGCGTGCCCATGGCGGCGGTGTCTCTACAGTGGGTGACGCGCCATCCGCTGGTCGCGACAACCGTTCCGGGCGCCCGCGTGCCCCAGGAAGCCGTCGAGAACTGGCGCGCGGCGGAAATCGAGATTCCCTCGGCGTTGTGGGCAGACCTAATGCCGCTTATCCAGAGCTGGGATCTGGGAATTCCCTATTGAATCAACCAGGGCCAGCCTTGGCTATTGGCGGCCCTGGTTTACGGATTCGAGAAGACTCGCAGGAAGTAGGCGCGGAGGGTGTCGTTGGTAATCTCGAGCACCCGGGTCTCGGTGCCGTCTCCGTTGTCCGTGCTGCTGATCAGTGTGTAGTCGGTCTCCAGCACGAGCGTCTTCCATTCCTCCAGGTCGGCTGATCCCTCGTAGCCGATGGTGACGCCAGCGTCCGGGATAAAGCGGGTATAGGTCACGCGAAACTGGCCATCGACATAACTAAACTCTGGCTCGACGCGGGCCAGCGCATCGTCCTGATTGGTGATGGTCAGCGCGGCGTAATTGCTGTAAGCAGTGCCGCCGTAGATGTTAGTCGTGTACGCGCGGAATTGGACCGTGCCGTTGGCGAGCGCCGTGATGAGTCCATCGCTGGAGATACTGGCTTCGTCGCCAACCATGACCCAGCTGACCTCGGTTTCGACTGCGTTTTCGGGGAGGATCGTCGCGGTCGCCTGCAGCGTGCCCGCGCGTTCGTCGATGGTGGCTGTTTCCGGATCAATGCTGATGCTTGTCGCCGTCACCGGGCCAGCTTCCTGATTGTATACGTAGATGGTGTGGGTGTCAGTTGGGCCATCCACGGATGTTACGCGAATAGTGGTGACCCCGTTTTGCAGGGCGGTGACCAGCCCATTGGAATCCACCGTGGCGACTGATGGATCAGACGACGTGTAGATCATTGTCGGGTCGGTTGCATCGAGTGGGTAAAACGCCAGCTTGGTCTGTAGTGTCCCCAAATCCTCCCAGATCCAGGATGTTTTGCCCGACGAAGTAGTTACATACAAATTGAGCGCCACGACTTCCGCATACTGGTTGCTCATCGTTACCGTGTGCGATGCGCTGACATCTGAGCCATCGGTGGCAGTCACCGTGACGGTGACCGTACCATTGCCCTGTGAAGTCAGCACGCCATTGGCGTCGATGCTGGCGAAGCTGGAATTTTCCGTCCAGACGACTGCCTGATTCGTCGCGTTGGCTGGCGTGACGACGACATCGAAATCGATGCTCTGACCTAGCTCGTCGAGGGTATCCGTTAGCGGGGTAATCGTGAGCCCGGTGACGAGCTGCGTAACGGAGACTTCCAGGCTCGCGCTCACGCCGGAGCCGTCGGTTGCCGTGGCCGTAATGGTGGCGGTTCCAGCGCCAATTGCTTCGAGGAGCCCGGTCGCTGAGACCGTTGCAATGCCGTTGTCCGAGCTCGACCAAGTGACCTCCTGGTTGCTGGCGTTGACGGGGGAGGCGTCGGTATAAAGCTGCTCGGTGTCGCCAAAGGCGGTAAAGAACATCACACCCGGAGTGACCGCCAGCGACTCAATGGGAATCACGGGTCCCATGCCGTCCTGATTAGTCACTTCGATGGAAATTGTGTCCGCAACGCCGAGGCCGTAATTGGCCGTCGCCGTCACGATGACGGTTCCGTTGCCAACTGCGGTCAGGAGGCCGTCTGTATTAATCGTCGCTACGGTGTGATCATCAACGGTCCACACCACGGGTTGATCCGCCGTCTCGGCGGGCAGTAAATCGGCCGTGAGCGAAAGCGTTCCGTTGTCGACATCGATGCTGGTGGCGGAAGCTTGAATTGTGACAGAACTCACTGGACGTTCGCCAACTTCGATTAAGCGAGGTTCACTGGGAAAGCCGTCATTGAAGCTTTGCCGAACACTAACGCTAACGGTCGAGGTATTGACCTCGTAGATCGTCCCCAATCCACTGCCCGATCCGCCATAGCGCGTTACTCCGAAGACCCGGCCCGCCCAAGTCGTCAGGAGTGAGCCGGTGGTGATATACGTGCCCGAGGAGGTGAAGCTATGCACAAAGTCCAGCGTTTCGGTGGTGGGATTGTAGCGGAGCACGCCGCCTTGACCATTGACGCCTCCAATGGAGGCCTGGAGGTAGAGATTGCCATCGGGCCCCACGGCGAAGCCCTCTCCATGCCACGACTCGTAAGTATAATGTACTTTCTCACTGAAGGTGTCGGTATCCAGGTCATACTCGAATAGCACGCCGTTGCCGTTGTCGCCGCTCCAGGTGGTGGAGCCGTAAATGCGCTGCCCAATCATGGCCAGGGTGGGGGTAGGGCTCCGACCGCCTACGGAGCCAAACGAGTGCAGGACGCGCCAGGTTTGAGTATCTAGATCATACTCATAGAGCACGCCCCTATCTTCGTCACCGCCACTGTATGTCGTGCCGTAAATCAGATGATTGTTCACGAGAAGGAAGTTCGATTCGGTAAACGCGGTGCGTCCCTCCGCATTGGGATAGTCGTAAACCAGATCCAATGAATGGGCCACGGGGTTGTAAGCGTAGAGCGAGCCGTTGCTCTCAATCGACATGACAATGAACCGGCCATCGGGAACTAGGAGTAGTTGTTGGCCAATGTAGATCTCCGGATGATGTTCGACCGAGAAAAGCTCGTATTGGGGATCATACGAGTAAATGACGCCAGCGCCATGCTCTCCGCCTTGAGCGGTAATCCCGTAAAGCTTGCCGTCGCTACCCTCGGTCAGGGCGCCGTTGGGCCACTCTCCCCGCAGTCCACCTTCAAAATGGTGCACTTTTTCGAAACTGCCGCCATCTGCCGCCATGCGAAAGATGTAGCCGTAGTTATGGTCGCCTCCGAGGTAGGAGGTTCCCCAGATCTCGGAGTATTGTGCGCGAGCCGCGCCAGCCGCGAAGACCAAGACGACAAAGAGCAGCAGTGTTTTAGAGTAGGAGGAAATCGAAATCCGCATGGCTGATGAGAATGTAACTATACCTAATGAAAAATTAATGAACGCTTAATGTATTTTGAATTTTTGACCGGTTGCTTTGGAGGAAGGGGGGACTCAAGTTTATTGACGCTGGGCAAAATTGCCTCAGCAATTGGCTGCGTCATTGAGTCAGCGGCAGGGGGATTGCGGAAGCTAGCGCGCCCTGCTGCATATTCCCGAGCCGCCGACCGGCATGGCCGACCTCGGCGCGGTTACGCTTGGCGCCTTCGTGTTGCAACGCCGACGTAAGGGGGCGAGGGGGATAGGCGTTGGTTAAGACGCCCAGTTGTCGCGGAGTTTAAAGCTACGTCCAATAAGAAAGGTGGAGCCCGGTGTCCCGACCGGGCTTGTTCCATCCAGTTGACCAACTGAGAGGCAAAGCAAGCCTGCTCGGAACCGCCTCTTAGAAGAGCAGGACCAAGCTCCACCTCAGTTAGATCGTTAAGGAAACAAAGCCAAGACGGTTGGAACAGATGCGGGATCAGGTCTTGGGGGAATGTTTAAAATCTACGTTCTACCCTTTTTAGGTTCATCACCTCGAATCATCTTCATTTCATCAGAGACACTCACTCTTTTGGGATGGCGTAAAGAATGGATTCGTGAATGCGACGTGTTACATTAATCCGCCCACAAATCACTGTACTAACGGGTAGCGTATATATCATTCGCATAGATTAAACTTTGATTGCCAGACAAACGAACTAAGTTTTGGCGAAACTGAAGTCTACTGGCACTAGGATAGTTTTGCTTAAGGATGGACACATCCTCATTGAATCGGTCTGTCACCTTAAGGAAACCGCCAATAGCATAATATACATCCTTCTCAGAAATTCGCATATCTCCAGTACGGACCTTTCTTGAGGTGGTAGTCTGATCATACTTCTGCCTAGCGGTTAGATTAAAAGAACCAATGTAAGCAACCTCACCACTCTGCACGTTGATTTGACCCTCAAATGCCAGACCTGGAAACATCAATTTTGAGGAAAGAAACGAATGGTTTAGGGGAACAAAGGCCCCTCCAGCATAAACTGTGGTTGATGCGTTGTACGTTCCAGTACATTCTAATCTGGCAATCCTGTAGCTCCCAACCGGCAACCCCTCAAAAGCAACAGTACCATATACCCTCCCGATTTTGCTGATAGACTTAGAGTTTTTACTCTGGAATTTCTGCGATTTGACTAAAGAATCAAAAACCATAGTCCGATTAGTGGTGTCTTCTACAAGAACCATCCTCACATTTCCTACATTAAGCACTGAGGCATCGGGTATTTCACCTTTTGACTCCCTGAGGGATACAATCAGTGAAAACATTACAGCGCCCGTAGATTTTCCAATCCCGACGTTAGTGATCTCTTGATTAACCTTTTTTTCAAATTGCTGACCAGCGCACCCTGATAAGATCGCGACTGCAGTAAAGCATATAGCCAGTAAGTTGGGATATTTTGAATTCATCTTTGAATGGATAATGATTAAAACCATACCCACATATGAATTCCGCCCCGAATCAATACTTTTCCGCAAATTGTGGTTGAATGCCATCGTGCCCTGATTGCCAGTGATCCGTAAGTTCCTCCGAACCGGTCTGAGCCCAGAGCAATCAAACGAAGACCCAAGGGATACCAGTTCCTCACCAAGCCAAGAACACAGATGGTCGTAGCACCCTCCAGGAGGCCGAAATGAAAAACGATTGGGGACCAAATCTTAGCGCTATTCACGTTTGACCCCTTTTTAACCTACCTCTCCTTTTTCTCCGATCGCATTTAATTTTAGCATTCATAATCGCACTTACTGCATTTGCGCTGCTCTTCATATTCACTGTATGAAATGAAGCGCATATTCCCTTGTTGGCATTGGGGGCAATTATTCCGACCGATGAATTGGTAAAGCTGCTCCTCTGTGTATTCATCAGAATCAATCTGCTGCTTCAGTTCTCGTAATTCTACGCCTGATTTCTCTCCACTGTATGAGCCTATTAATACCTGGTTGTGGTATTGGTTATGCTCGTCGTCATCGTCTGCAAAACAGATTCTAGCTTTGGGGATGAAATGCAGCTGTTCCACAATCTTTTTAACCTGTTCAACAGTGAATCCTTCTCCCAAGGATACAGTGAAATTTTTTGGGGTGTAGGCTCCTTTTCCAAAGGTTTCATGGACTGGAATTTTATTTGCAGTAAATCGCATATGGATTTCTCTAAAGTGCTGCAATGTCTCATTCAATGCAACAGTTACTGTAGACCACTTAATTTCAACACTGCTTGATATTACTGGGATCTCCACAGGACTTCTCATGATTGCTTGCTGTAATTCCGCTAAATCCTCCCTAATTTTTGATACTGATTCAGTGGTCACTTCTAACTTTGTAAAGCCTGTTTTAGATTCAATGTACTTGGAATAGTAAACATCTTCCTGCATTTCAGGTCTGAATTTGGTTTGAAGTAAAAAAATGGATATTAAGAAAGCAGGGACATTTGTTATACTGGCAATTACTAAAGTTGCTGGGATCCATGATGGATTCTCTATGTGTGCTGCAGCAGTAAGAAAACTTAAGTTCACTAATACTAGTCCGCACAGCCAAGCGGCCAAAAGCTGTATTGGTTTTGTGATTTTATGAGCGTCAATTTTGGGGCTATTATCCATTGTTTGAAGTAGGCTTGATAAATAAATCGAAGCATCTGTGAGGCAGCTGAATGTAGTTTCTTATAGAAAATCTGTACAATTCGTTTTCGTCAATTTGAATTGAGTAACATGGTGATTCGTAATCATTCTAAGATTTATAGTATGTCATGTTAGAGGCGCCGTGAGAAGATGAGTCGCAAGGGTGTGTCAATGTGACTCTGTTGGTGGCGATTTGTTTGTGCTTTATGATTTTGTAAGATGTTAGAATAAAGCAGTTTGTGAAATTGGGTTTCGTTTTTTCACTCTCGGCACGCAACCTGCCCTTAGGTAGGCATGAATATCGATTTTAACCGCTTTACCGAGAAGGCCCGTGAGGCCGTGATGGGGGCGCAGAATGATGCCCGCCATCGGAACCACCAACAGATTGACGGGTGGCATTTGCTGCAGGCATTGCTGGAGCAAGAGGGGGGCATTGTCCCGAGCCTGCTCAACAAACTGGAGATTACGCCCAATGCCGTGAAGCTCGCTAACGAGCGCGAGCTCGACCGTTTGCCGTCCGTGACGGGCAGCACCAGCGCCAACAATGTCTACGTGACGCAGGCGCTGCAGGATGTCTTTACCTACGCCGAGAAGCAGGCGCAGAAGCTCAAGGACGAATACGTGTCCGTGGAGCATTTGCTGCTGGGCCTCGTCGCGAACAGGGACGACAAGTTGCGTGCGTTTTTTAAGTCCTTCAACCTGGACGAAAAGCGCGTGTTGGAAGCGCTCACGCAAGTGCGCGGCAACCAGCGCGTGACCTCGCAGAACCCGGAGTCGACCTACGAAGCCCTGGCAAAGTATGGGCAGGACCTCGTGGAGCTCGTCAAGCAAGGCAAGCTCGACCCGGTTATTGGGCGCGACGACGAGATTCGCCGCGTGATCCGTATTTTGTCCCGTAAGACGAAGAACAACCCGGTGCTCATCGGCGAGCCCGGCGTTGGCAAGACCGCCATCGTCGAAGGCCTCGCCCAGCGGATTGTGCGTGGCGACGTGTCCGAGGGCTTGAAGGACAAGACCGTGTTTGCGCTCGACCTCGCGAGCCTCGTAGCTGGCGCGAAATATCGCGGCGAGTTCGAAGAACGTCTCAAGGCCGTGCTGAACGAAATCAAGTCCAGCGACGGCAAGGTGATCCTCTTCATCGACGAGCTCCACACGATTGTGGGCGCGGGCAAGACCGAAGGCGCGATGGACGCGGGCAACATGCTCAAGCCCATGCTGGCCCGCGGCGAGCTGCGCTGTATCGGCGCGACCACGCTCGACGAATACCGCAAGTATATCGAGAAGGACGCCGCGCTGGAGCGCCGTTTCCAGACGGTTATGGTTGACCAGCCAACGGTCGAGGACACGATTTCGATCCTGCGCGGCCTGCGCGAACGTTTCGAAGTGCACCACGGCGTGCGCATTCAGGACGCCGCGCTGGTGCAGTCGGCGGTGCTGAGCCATCGTTACATCAGCGAGCGCTTTTTGCCAGACAAGGCCATTGACCTCGTCGACGAAGCCTGCGCGCAGATTCGCACGGAAATGGACTCCATGCCCGCCGAGCTCGACGGCCTCAACCGTCGCGTCATGCAGCTGGAGATCGAAGAGCAGGCCCTCAAGAAGGAGAAGGACGAAGCCTCAAAGCAGCGCCTCGAAACGCTGCGCAAGGAGCTGTCCGACATCCGCGAGAAGGCCAATGCGCTGCGCGCCCGTTGGGAGGCTGAAAAGGCCGAGCTGGGCAAGGCGCAAAAGGTTCGCGAGGAGATTGACCAAGTGCGCCAGCAAATGGCTGAAGCCGAGCGGGTTTACGACCTGCAAAAGCTCGCCGAGCTGCGTCATGGCCGCCTGCCTCAGCTGGAGCAACAGCTAAAGGACCTCGAGGCCAAGGAGCACAAGCAAGTCGAGAAGGGAGACACCCTCGTGCGCGAGGAAGTTTCCCCGGAAGAAATCGCCGAGATTGTGGCGCGCTGGACGGGCATCCCGGTCACGCGTCTGGTCGAAGGCGAGCGCGACAAGCTGCTCAACTTGGAGAACGTTTTGCACGACCGCGTGGTCGGCCAAGACGAAGCGGTGACGCTCGTCAGCGAAGCAATCCTGCGTGCGCGTTCGGGGATTAAAGACCCGCGCCGGCCGATTGGTTCGTTCCTCTTTTTAGGACCGACGGGCGTCGGCAAGACCGAGCTCGCGAAGACCCTGGCGGAGTCGCTCTTTGACACCGAGGACAACATTGTGCGCATCGACATGAGCGAGTACATGGAGAAGCACAGCGTGGCTCGCCTGATCGGCGCGCCTCCGGGGTATGTCGGTTACGATGAGGGCGGTCAGCTGTCCGAAGCCGTGCGCCGCAAGCCGTATTCGGTGGTGCTGTTCGACGAAATCGAAAAGGCCCACCCGGACGTCTTCAACGTGCTGCTTCAGATCCTCGACGACGGTCGCATCACCGACAGCCAGGGGCACGTGGTGAACTTTAAGAACACCGTGATCATCATGACCTCCAACGTCGGCAGCCGCTACCTCATCGAGGGCGTCTCCGCGAACGAGATCCCTGAGAGCGTTCGTGAATCGGTGATGACAGAGCTGCGTGCAGGATTCCGTCCGGAATTTCTGAACCGCATCGACGACATCATCCTGTTCAAACCGCTCAAGCTGGAAGAGATCACGCGCATCGTGGACCTCCTCGTGGCCGACTTAAACAAGCGCCTCGAAGACCGCCGCGTCACGGTTACTTTGGATGACAAAGCTCGTGAGTGGGTTGCCGAGCGCGGCTACGATCCGGTCTATGGCGCCCGCCCGTTGAAGCGGTTCTTGCAGAAGCGCGTGGAGACGCAACTGGCCCGTAGCCTGATCGCCGGCGACATCGGCGAGGGCGACCAAGTCAGCTTCACGATCGAGGACAACGAACTGCAGATGCAGCAGGTCCAAGCAGTTTCATAGTTAGTAGAATAGTCAGAGTAGAGAGACAAGTAGTAGCAGTATAAAGGAAGAGTCCCGGCCAGTTGGATGGCCGGGGCTCGTTTTTTTTGATGCAGAATAAAATAAGTTGGCGCACTTTTTCATTAAAGGGCGAGTAATGTAGTAGCTGCATCCAAGCAGCGAGTAGTAGAAATAGTAGTAGCAAGGGGCCTCGCTCTTCACCTTGAGCGGGGCTCCTTATTTTTGACAGATCTTCCATCATGCCGCGATCCTGCTGAGCAACCGCTTTGGTTTTCAGTTGCATGTCGCTTGGGGCTAGGCTGTATCTTACTGCATACATCTCAAGTGTATGAGTGAATTCCAGCAAACAACCGACAGCTACGAGGCTATGGTCCAGGAGGCCATTAACTTCAGTGGCCAGGATCACGATCACTTTACGCGGGTGAAGGCGCAGTGTTTGCTAGACATCACCCAGCGCCTGTTGGGGCCGGTTGCCGACCAGCACTTTCTGGACATCGGCTGTGGCATTGGCCTGACGGATGCGCATTTGTGCGAGCATGTGGGCCAGCTAACCGGAGTTGAAATGCACCCGGATATCGTCGCCAAAGCGCAGGAGCGTAATCCCACGGCAACCTACTACGCCTATGACGGCTCACGTTTGCCGCTGGACGATGCATCCGTCGATCTGGCTTTCACCATATGCGTGATGCATCACGTGCCACCGGCGCAGTGGAATCACTTTTGCGCGGAGGCATACCGCGTTGTCCGGCCCGGTGGCTTGTTTGTGGTGTTCGAGCACAACCCCTGGAATCCATTGACGCAGTGGGTCGTCTCTCGGGTTCCCTTTGACGCAGACGCGGTGTTGCTGAGCGCCTGGCGGACGCTTCAATTGCAGCGAAAGGCGGGTTTCTTTCCGTTGGAGCGTCGGCACATCCTCTTCACGCCTTGGGCAGGCAAATTATGGAGCCAAGTCGATAAGCTGCTTGGCCGGACGAACATCGGCGCCCAGTACTACGCCGCTGCCCGCAAGCCGGATTCGCCACGATGAAATCTCAGCGCTGGGCACTCATTGTCGGTCTATCCCTGACCGCGTTTTACCTAGTCCTGGTTTACCGATTCGGCTTTGTTGGCTGGATTGCCTGGGACGAGGGGGCGCTGGGCCAGATGGCCGAGCGCATCCACTTTGGCGAATTCCCGCACACCCACTACGACTGTATGTATACGGGCTTCCTGAGCATGCTGCATGCGGGGTGGTATTGGCTCTTTGGCATCGATTTATCGACTTTGCGCGGCTTTCTCTTTTTCACCAATTACGTATTTCTCGCGGCGTTTTACTGCCTGGCGCTGCGGCTGACTCAGCGCGTGAGCGCCGCCGGGATGGTGACCCTCACCGCGATGTTGTGGGGGTGCATTCAATACCCGACGTCGATGCCAAGCTATCAGGTGACATTCCTCACCCTGGGCGTCGTGATGACGCTGATGCTTCACCATCGAACCGGGCTGGTGCGTTGGGCGCTGTTGGCGGGTTTTCTCTGCGCTCTAACCATCCTGATCAAAATCACCGGACTGTATCTGGTGATGGCGCTTGGCTATTACTGGATTTATGACAACCAGAACCGCGCTGCTCGGCAGGTCGGGTGGGGGAAATGGCAGTGGTCGACATTGACGCTGGGTATCTCGGCCTGTCTGCTGTTGCCGCCCCTGATGATCGGCAAGCTGGTTGCGCATCTTTGGCAATCGGGTGGGTTGGCTTATTTTATTTTGCCCTTTATCGGTCTGGCTGCGGTCATCATCGAGCGGGAATGTCGTCTTGGTCGCACAACGTTGCGCACGCGTGCAATGGACTTATTTCGCGTTCTGTGGCCTTATGCGGCGGGGCTGTTGATTGGTTTGGCGCCGTTCATCCTTTTCTATGCCTCCATTGGTGGTTTGGGCGCGCTTTTACATGGGACTTTGATTGCGCCGTTTGCTCGGGTAGCGAGTCAAACGACGAGCTCTTCATACGGGTTAACGGCTTGGACACTGACCGCAGTCGCGGTCTGTGGCGCTTTGCTGTTCCCCCGACGATTGGCTGCGGGCATCGTGCTGTTGTGCGTAGCCTTGGGCGGTGCGTATGTCATGTTTTTCGAATCATCGCGCACGATGTTCTTTGCGCTGTGGACATCCGCGCCCTGGATGGCGCCCTTGGCGGGCTTGCTTCCGTTGGTGAGTCGGTGGACGATTCCCGCTGCCATGCGCAGTGAAAAAGCCGGCGCTCCCTATGGTGATTTTATCCTGCTGGTTGCCGGTTTGGCCAACGTCTCCCTGCTGCAATTTCCCTACGCGGTGCCGATCTACTACCTCTATGTGATTCCGTTGGTGATGCTGGTATGGCTGGCTTATTTGAGAATGCTGCCCGAGCCCACCAAGGCAGTGTATTTATTACAGCTGGGCTTGCCGGTGTTCTTCATTGCTTATGCACTGATTCATTTGGAAAAGGGGCCACGCGCAAGTATGTGGATCAAGGATATTCCACTGCATCATGCGATCGAAACGCCGCGCTCAGGCATTGATGTTTCCGCCGCAGAATTTGTCATCTACCTTGAAGCCAGCCAATTGATTGAGAAGCTAGCCCCGGACGATGAGTACATCTATGCGTTTCCGGATTCGCCACATATCTATTTTCTGAACGGCAAACGCAACCCGACGCGCGCGCTCTTTGATTTACTGGGGCGAGGGGAGGAAGACTACGCCAGTGATGAAACGCTGGCTCTTTTGGAAGAGAAAAAAGTGAATTTGGTGATCATCAACATTGGGGATACATTCTCGCCTCGTCCCAGCCGCGAGACCATCGATAAGCTTCAAGAGCGGTATCCCAACGCAACCTTGTCGCTCGACAAGCGGCTACTCTATCTGTGGCGCGATTCTCCAACAAGCGAGGCAACGCCTTGATCACGGATCGCGGAGAATTTTATCAATGAGGTAGCAGGGGCGTTGTTTCACCTCCATGTAAATGCGGCCGATGTATTCGCCGATCACGCCAAGGAACACCAATTGCACGCCTGCAAACAGGATGATGGCGTTGATCATCGCCGTGAATCCGCGCGGTGAGGAGTTAAAAAAGAGAAACGCGATTAAGGTGTAGGCTGCGTAGCAAACCGTTGGCGTCAGAATCGCCAAGCCGAGCAACATCGCTCCACGCAAGGGGGCGACCGTGAACGAAAATATGCCGTCCAAGGCCAAACGCACGAGCTTACGCAGCGTGTATTTGGTTTCGCCTTGCGCGCGCTCGGGCCGAGTGACAGGCAATGCTTTTTGCTTGTAGCCAACCCACGCCCGCAAACCTCGCAGATAGCGCTGCTGCTCTGGCATGGCGTTGAGCGCGTCCACTACGCGGCGGCTCATCAGAGAAAAGTCACCCGAGTCCAGCGGGACTCTCGTGTTTGAAATGCTGGAAAAAATACGGTAATAAGCAAAGTAAGCCAACCGCAACCAAGGGGAAGCGATGCGCCGCTCTCGGACTGCGTAAACAACATCATAGCCCGCGCGCCAGTGTTCGACGAATTGCCTGATCACTGATGGCTCGTCCTGCAAGTCGCCATCCATCAGCACGAGGGCGTCACCGCGGGACAATTCCATCGCCGCTGTGAAGGCCACTTGTTGCCCATAGTTGCGAGACAGGGACACTGCCACAATGCGCGGATCTGCCTCATGGGCGGCCTGGATTTTCGCAAATGTCTGGTCGCGACTCCCGTCATCGACGAGGATTATCTCAAAGTCCGGCTCCAGCTCTGCGAGCACCTGCGTCAATTGCTCCAGTAATGCATCGATGGACGCTTCTTCATTATACAAGGCAATCCCAACTGACAGCGTGACGCGTTTAGCCATGCTGGGTAGCATTTAGTGGCGCCTGTTTTTCGCAATCAAGAAATCCATCTGAGATAGCGCGCTTAGCGACCAGTGTTTTACCTTTGTGGCCGGGCCGAGGCCCGTAAAGCGCGTCTTCCGGCGCCTGCATCGCGCCCATGAAATAGGCTTTTTAAACCACGAAGGACATGAAGCGCATGAAGCCAACCATCGTTTTTTAGATTTCACGCAAAGACCCAAAGACCCCAAGTTGCTTTAAGGCTGAATTTCTTGGGGTCTTTGGGGCTTTGCGTGAGTTTCAATTCGTTGCCTCTCTAACGTCGTGCGTTTCGTGTCCTTCGTGGTTAAATCACGTTTCGTTGGTTGGAGCCTCTCATGTTAAAAAATCCCTGTAACGAAGCCGGTATTTGACAAAACGGCGCCAATCCCAACTGTGTGCGGGATCATGGCAGTCCTTGATTACGAACCCTTGGTCTTTAACCCGCGTCCGTCGGGCGATGCGCCGCTGTCCGCAATTCAGGAGGAAATCCTGGAACTGAAGCAAAAGCGCAATGCCGTCATCCTTGCGCACAATTACCAGATCGACGCCATACAGCAGGTGGCTGATTTTGTCGGCGACTCCTTGGGCCTGGCCTACCGGGCGGAAGAAGCTGACGCCGATGTGATCGTTTTTTGCGGCGTGCACTTCATGGCGGAGACCGCGAAAATCGTCAATCCGAGCAAGACGGTTCTCTTGCCGGAAATGGACGCTGGTTGCTCGCTTTCGGATAGCTGCCCTCCCGAAAAGCTCAAGGCTTACCAAGACGCCAATCCCAATCTCTACACCGTGGCGTATATCAATTGCTCAGCTGGCGTGAAGGCGCTGAGCGACGTTATCTGCACCAGTGGCAACGCCATGAAAATTGCAGACCGCATTCCGGCGGATCGCGAAATCCTCTTTGTGCCCGACCAGAATCTTGGCCAATGGGTCAGCAAGCAACTCGGCCGCCCCATGCGTCTGTGGCCCGGCAGTTGTTACGCCCACGTCCTGTTCACGACACGCGCCATTGAAAAGGTGAAGCTCAAGTTCCCGGGCGCTCCGGTGGTGGCGCACCCCGAGTGCGTTGAAGCCGTCCGTGATGTGGCGGACGAAGTTTGTTCGACCGAAAAGATGGTTGGTTTTTGCAAAAGCCATCCGTCGGAGACGATCATCGTTGTCACCGAAACCGGCATGATCCATCGCCTGCAGCGCGAGATCCCGGAAAAGACCTTCGTGGCTGGCCCCACCGACACCTGTGCCTGCAACGACTGTCGCTACATGAAGATGAACACGGTCGAAAAGCTCCGCGATTGCCTGCGGGACATGTCGCCCGAAATCACCATGGATGAAGCAGTTCGCAAAGCCGCCTACGCGCCGATTAAGCGCATGCTGGAGTGGTCGAAGTAGGGGCGAGAATTTTGTTTTTCGAGCTCCGGGTGCTGCCGAGTGCTATTTCCTGGCCAGCTTGCAGATATAGTCGAACTCGGCCTTGGTGACGGGGTTGATTGACAGGCGGTTACCGCGTTGGACGACGCGCATGTCGGCTAGCTTTTTCTCGGACTTTAGTTCGTCGAGCGTGACGGTGCGCGGAAAAGTGTCGACGTATTTGACCGGCACGCGGACCCAGCGTGGGTTCTCGGGCGAGGCTTTTTCGTCGTAGTAATTGCTCTTCTTGTCCCAGGCAAGGGGGTCTGGCTCGGGCTCTCCGGCGACTTCCGCAATGCCCACTACACCGGGCGGAGTGGTGTTCGAGTGATAGAACAAAATCTGATCGCCGATCTGCCATTCGTCGCGCATGAAGTTGCGCGCCTGATAATTGCGTATGCCGTCCCAGGGTTCCGTGCCGTTGGGGCAGTTTTTGAGGTCGTCGATCGAAAAGACGTCTGGTTCGGATTTGATCAGCCAATATTTGCGAGGCATGGGAAGGATAAACGTTTTGGGTTAATGACGAGCTAGGCCTTGTCGGGGTTTTGGGCTTGGGCGGCGGTGACTTGAGTTTCTGCGGCTTGCAGATACTCCTCGACCACACGCTCAAGGTTTTCCGCGATCAGGGACGGAAATTCGGCGTCGCCAGCGCACAGGCGCACGAGGGCGGGGAACTGCTCTGCGGTGATCGTCACTTGCAGCGTGCCCTGGTAACCGCGATTGGAAGTGGATTGTAGCTCCATGCTCGTGAGTTAAGGCGCTGAGCCGGGCTTTGCCAATTATGGAGTGGAAAAAAATGGCCGCCCACCTCGGGTGAGATGGACGGCGCTAGTTTCTACCCCAAAACGTCCCTTGCGGGACCTAACAAAAGAATATCACTACTCGGATAGGAACGACACTCCGGTTCGTGAAAAGTTCCTGTAAAAAAAATGGTTATACCAACTCTAGTGGCACATGCTGGTTTTGAGCAAGATCGCTGAGCACGACAATTAGAGGGGGAGGCTGATTCGTATATTTTGGCCTTTGCATGGGCCGAAAATTCGGTTTTTCTCGCGAGTACTTATGGGCAAAGCGAAAACAGCCATCACCCCGACGCGGGCCGAAGATTACCCCGAGTGGTATCAGCAAGTGATCAAAGCCGCCGACATGGCGGAAAATTCGCCGGTGCGCGGCTGCATGGTCATCAAGCCGTGGGGGTATACCCTGTGGGAAAACATACAGCGCGTGCTGGATAACATGTTTAAGGCCACAGGTCACGTCAACGCCTACTTCCCGCTGTTCATCCCCAAGAGCTTCCTCGAGCGTGAGGCCAAGCACGTGGATGGCTTTGCCAAGGAATGCGCCGTGGTTACCCATTCACGCCTCGTGGATGACGGGCAGGGGGGCTTGAAGCCCGATGGTCAACTCGACGAACCCCTGATCGTGCGCCCGACTTCGGAAACGATCATTGGCGCGAGCTACGCCAAGTGGGTGCAGAGCTATCGCGATTTGCCGATCATGATCAACCAGTGGGCCAACGTGGTTCGTTGGGAAATGCGCACGCGCTTGTTCCTGCGTACGGCGGAGTTTCTCTGGCAGGAGGGGCACACCGCGCACGCCACCAGCGAGGAGGCCATGATCGAGACCCGCCAAATGCTCGACGTTTACGCCGACTTTGCCGAGAACTGGATGGCCATGCCGGTCATCAAGGGCGAGAAGACCGAAGGCGAGCGTTTTCCCGGCGCCGACCACACTTACTCGATTGAGGCCATGATGCAGGACCGCAAGGCGCTGCAGGCGGGCACGAGCCACTTCCTTGGCCAAAACTTCGCCAAGGGCTGCGGCATTCAATTCCTTTCCGAGCAGGGCCAACAGGAATACGCATGGACGACTTCCTGGGGCGTTTCGACGCGCCTCGTGGGGGGGCTGATCATGACGCATTCTGACGACGACGGTCTCGTGCTGCCGCCAAAGCTCGCGCCGAAGCAGGTCATTATTTTGCCCGTGTTGCATAAAGCGGACGACCCCGGCGCCATTCTCGAATATTGCAATGGCATCAAGCAGGAGCTCGAAGGCCAGCTCTTTGCCGGACGCGCCATCCAAGTGGAGATCGACAAGCGCGACCTTCGCGGTGGCGACAAGCGCTGGGAGTGGGTCAAGAAGGGCGCGCCGATCATTTTGGAAGTCGGTCCCCGCGACATGGCCAACGACAGCGTTTTTGCGTTCCGCCGTGACACGAGCGAAAAGGCTGGCGTTGCCCGCGCTGAATTCTGCGCGACTGCGGTTGCCCGCCTGACGGAGATTCAGGATAACCTCTTGGCCCGCGCCAAGGCATTTCGGGAAGAAAACACCAAGGAAATCAATTCCAAGGACGAGTTCATCGACTTTTTCACGCCTTCCAATCCGGACAAGCCCGAGATCCATGGCGGCTTCGCGCTGGCTCACTGGGGGGGGACTGCCGAGGAAGAAGACGCGCTGGCCAAGGAATACAAGGTGACGATTCGCAATGTCCCGCTGCAAGGAGACCTTGAGCCTGGCGTTTGCCCTTTCACCGGCAATCCCAGTCCGCAGCGCGTGGTGTTCGCGAAGTCTTACTGAGGCCAGTCCTCGGAGATTCCTAATCGGAGGGGGCAATAAATCGGCTAATCCCGTGCTGAGGGGGGGGTAAATTCGCCGTGATTGCATATCAAAGAACACTACTGTAACTGCCCGCTCGCCGGGACGAGGCGCAGGTGGGGCGCAGGCGGCTCAGGGGCTGCCTACCGGAGCGGCGGATAACTCCGTTGCTCACACGTCGATGCTGCGCTGACCAGGCTGGCATAGGGCGTCGTGCAAAGAGTGGGTCGGGCAACGGTGGGCGTCGCGAGACTGGTTGCTGTCACCAAGCCAGTCCGCGAATGAGCCCGTTTGCCCGTCACGCAATGCACGCGATCCGAATGGCCCCGCATGGCGTCGACTGGGATACCTGCGTGGTGGTTGCTATGGCGGATGTTGGGGGGAGGGGGAGTTCATGGGTTTGGAGGTTCGAAGGTTCGAAAGTTTGGAGGTTTGAAAGTTGGGGAGGAGGGGGGATGTGGGTAGTGTGGGTAAGGTGTGTAATGTGGGTAAGTTGTGGGAGTTGAGTGGCGCAATTGGGTAGCATAGGCGTCTCGCCTGTGCCCCGATTTCCAACTGACTGAATACACCGGCTGGACACCAATGCGATGGGGATGCGTCTGTGTGCAGTTAGATGGGGTAGGGCACAGGCGGGACGCCTATGCTACGTCCGGGAGGTAACGTACAAAGGGAAATAAAGTGATCAATAAGACACTAAGATTTCAACGCCTGGTCGCAAACAAAAAGTGAACGCACGAGCATTTTATTAGTGAGTGGCTTTCACTAATAATCCGAGCTGGGAATCAACGACTTACGCACGCGAAAACCGTCGCTGCAGCTGTAGGCAGAGCATCTGAATCGCACTGCATTGGGCGATTCACCTTTTCGTAGAAAAACACTCTTTAGAGCACTTTTCATCTAGATTGGCCGAGTCAGGTGGGTTAGAGATTGGATGCAGCGCAAGGCGGCTTTGATTGAGCGGGCTGGAAGCCCGTGATTGAAATGCCAACGCCGCGAACTTCCAATCTGTCCCCAAGCCCTAAACCGAGTGCTTTTCCGCGCCAGCGTTGTTGGCTTTTCGCTCACAGGCTTCCAGCCTGCGACGCTTAAGCCGCCTTGCTGGACACGAAAAATCACTGCGGCCTGATCGGCCAATCTAGATGAAAAGTGCTCTAGCCCCCGAGGGCTGTTCCGTTGACGCGACATTGCGCTTTGGGGCGCTTTCCGAGAGGTGATGGGCAAAATGAAACCGGCAATCCGAAGATTGCCGGTTCAAAGCTGCGTCGTCGCTGGCAAGGTGGTAAGGACTGGATCGGCTTTACCTAACTAACGCAAGATGCCTGACGACGACGCTTGAAAGTGTTTAAGGGTATTCGGCGACCAAGTTTGCGGGTGCTTTGTCGCTGCGATAAAAAGAGTGTTTGCCGATGGTGCAGGTTGGCAACATGGTTTCGGTCCAATACGGAGTTTCGCCATTATCGGCGTGATAATGGTCGGCTCCGCCAGTGAGATCGGCGAGTTGACCCTTCTCCATGAGGATCACCATGTCGTAAGCGGCGCTGAAATTGGGGTCCTGCGTTGCGCGTTCGATAATGGGGCCATAATCCGGATTGCGAACGCCGGTTACGCTGTTGAGCGCCGTGAACTGCTTGGGGCGGCAGACGACGCCCATGACGCGGGTCAGGTCGCCATTGGCGCGGTTTTGAATGACGTTCAACACAGCCTGCATGCCTTCGGGACCTTCAGAGGCTGCTTCCAGGACTAAGCACGATGCGACCACTAGGCGCTCATAGTGGGTAAGCTCCACCTCTGCAGCTTGAGCGCGGGAGGCCAAGAGCAGCAGTAAGCTACAACCAGTGATTCGCATTAAGTTCGTCATTAACTACACAGTAAAGTTAGTAACAATTCGAGCGCTCAATAAGGCGATGTGCCTAATAGTTGTAAAGTCGATTCACTATACTGATTTTTAAACAGTACGTAAAATGCTGTTAATGAGTAGTTAAAAGATTTATAAAGTTATTCACATTGCGATGTGAATAACTTAAATGGCTGTGAATTAATTGTGAATGAACAAAAAGGGCCCAGCTTTATATCAGCCGGGCCCTTAGGAAGAATTAGATTATTTAGACCTTATTTAAGGTAGCTCTCAAGCATCCATACAGTCTTTTCATGAACCTGAATGCGCGCAATCATGAGGTCCTCAGTCTGGTCGTCGCCTTCGTCGCCAGCTAAATTACGAGCAGTGACCAAGTTTTTGATGGTTTGCTTATGCAGGGTGGCCAAATGGGAAACCATTTCCTTGTCGGTCGCATTCTCCTTGAGCTCTTCGTAGCCGGCCATTGCGGCGAGGTTGCCCAAACCACCGGGAGCATAAGAGCCGAGGGCGCGTATGCGTTCGGCAATTTCATCCACCGCAGCGAAAAGTTCGGTGTATTGCTCTTCAAACGCGGTGTGCAAGGCGAAGAAGCCTGGGCCTTCGACGTTCCAGTGACAGAGGTGCGTCTGTCCCATCAAGGCGTAGGTGTCCGCCACGATCTGGCGAAGCGCGTCGGAAACCGGGTTAGTCGATGTGGATTTCTTGGATTTCTTTTTTGCCATGACCACAACTTATGGCGCCTGATGAATTTCGCAAGTACGGCGCAGTCAATTCTTAATGAATTATCCCTGCTAATGGGCCTTACCAGCCCGCGGCAAGGTTGTACTCCTGACCCACATCGAGGGCAGGGTCAAAAACGTCGATTCGCAGGTTGTAGTTTCCGTTGCGCAAAGGCTCAAAATGGCGGTGCACGAGGTCCGGGCAATTACAGTCTTTGCTTAAGTGGGCCAGGCAGATGTGCCGCCAGCGGGGGCTGAGCGCCTCTGTTAGCAATTCGAACGCGGCGTCGTTGGATAAATGGCCATGTCTGCCACGGATGCGCTGCTTGGTGCTCCAAGGGCGTTTTTCGCAGCGTTCCAGGAGTTCGAGATCGTGGTTGGCCTCCAGGACAAGCAGGTCGCAATCGCGGATGCGCTCTTTTACTAGCTGCGGCGCGTAGCCCAGATCGGTTAGCCAGGCGAGTTTGCGAAATGGCGAAAACAGGCTCCCGTCGCCACACTCGAAAACGTAGCCCACCGGGTCGTGCGCGTCGTGAGGAATGGAAAATGGGTGAATCGTCAGATCTGCAAATTGAAAGCTGACGCCGGTTTCAAACAGGCCCCAGTTGACCTTGCGTTCGAGCTTGGCTTGCGCGGCGCGGGCCGTGTCGCGGTTGGCGAAGAACTTGATTTGCGGCAGGCGGCTCAGCCCACGCAGGCCAGCGGTGTGGTCGCCATGTTCGTGCGTCAGGAAAACCGCGTCGATGGACTCCAGTGATTCGCCAATTGCGGCCAGCTTGTCGCGGAGGCGCCGCCCGGAAAACCCGGCGTCAATCAGCACCTTGCATTGCGGCGTTATCAGGAGCGCCGCGTTCCCCGAACTACTGCTGCCCAGTATGCGGAATCGCATAGTAAGAGCATGAAAGCTGCCCGCTCGCGTTCAAGTCCGAATCTCCTCCGATGGGTTGATTCGTGTCCATCGGCTAGCTGGGGAGCTCTTGATCGGGCGGATTTTTCTTTCCGTTCTCAGCCGTTCGCTGCGATCGGAAAACGCCGGTTGCGTCGGAAAAGCCCTTTTGCACAGCGCCCGCCATGCGGCGTGTCGGCTGGAGGGCCACGGTATCCAGCATTTCCAACGGAAAATAAGCAAAGCGCCGCATGCCGACCATGTTGGATAATCCAAATATGCTGCTGCGGGCCGAGGCGTAGGCCTGGTTGAGGATTTCCTTTTCCTCGATCGTGCCTTCTTCCTCGATTTTAGAGAGAAAATGCAGCGCAAGCAGCCCCACGCAGGCCGCCAGGATGAAGACGAAATCCAGGCCGCCCAGAATCATCGCCGGGATGTCCACTACGCCCTCCGGGGCTCGGTAACTTGCGGTGATGCGGAACTCGCGTTCGTTGAAAAAGTCCGCCATCCAGCCGCCCAGGATCGGCGAACAGGTGGCTGCGAGGCCGGCGAGGGTGGCGTTGGTCGCGAGATAGGCCGTCGCTTGGCCCTTGGGCGCAAATTCCAGGGCAATGTTGGCTGTGCAGAGCATGAAGCCCGCCGTTGCAATGCCGCCCAGCACGTGGATCACGATCAGGATCGGGATGCTCCCCGCCCAGTGCTCCGGCATCGTCGTAAAGGGATACATGATGATCGTGGAGATAAAGATCGGGCAAGCAACCTGGAGGATCGCTTTGTTGCTGGTGCGGTCGGCCAGCATGCCCCAAAGCTTGAAAAACCACGCGTTGATGAGCTGGTTGAGGACAGCCAGGGCAACGACCACGCCAATGCTGATCTCGACTCGCTCCAGCATATAAACTGCGGCGAATGCGCCAGCCATGATGATCGCAAAATTCCAAGTGGCCGAAAAATACAGCAGCTTGCGAAAGCGCTTATCTTTCAAGGGTTCGACCATGATTTTCAGGAACGAGAGCCCTTTGCGTCTCTCCACCACGGGCTCAGGCACCCCTTTCAGTGACAGGGCGCCGATGATGCCAAAGATGCCGCCGATCACGAATACCGAGGCGTAGGCCATCGCATCATTATTGGTGGCTTTTTGCAGTTGGGCGACCACGACGCCGGCCACCACCATCAGCACGGCGCCAACCAGTGTTGCGATGGCCAGCCGCTTGCCAAAGAAGCTGCCGAATTGATCTTGCGGGATCAGGTCGCGCATCCAGGAGTTCATGGAGCAGCCCGCGATGGCGCTCAGGATGAAGAACATCGCCAGACAAAACAGAAAGGCCGGGACCGCGAGCTCGGGCGGCGCCAAAAACGGAATCGCGGCAATGCTTAAGAGGAAAATACGCCCGAGCGTCGCCGCGCCGATCACCAGCTTTTTACGTGAAGGAGTCCAGTTGACGAGGAGGATTGCCGGAATTTGGACTACCTGGCTTAATGGCATGATTGCGGCCAAAATACCGATCACCAAATTGCTGGCGCCCAGCGCTAAGCCCATGCCAACGAGGAATGCCCCGCCGGTTATCACCGTCATGACGCGTGAGCAGATCGCGTCAACGATGAGCTTTTTCATCCCGCGCTCGAGTTCGTCGTCAACCGTCGACTCATCATCCGCCTCTATAGGCGTTGGCGCATCGGATGCCGCGTGCTGATGAGTGGGTTCCTGGGGGGATTCCGAAACTTCTTCGGGTGCTGATTTTTTGGTTTCGTCCGCGTTATGTTCGCTCATGCAGTTAGTGGTAAGTGCAGATAGTTTGCCAGTTTGGCGAATGCGCCAGATTTCTGAACCCGAACCAGAGTGCGTGGTTTAAGATTCCCGCTCGCGGCTAATGGCGACAGCGACTTCCCGGAAGTTGCCCGCAATGGGGGCGTTGGGCTTTTTCACTTCGACATCCACGCTTTGTATGATGGGGAAAATATCCAGAATTTGAGCCGCAATGTGCTCAGCGACGCGCTCGATTAAGTTGTGACTTTCCACCTCCACCACGGTGCGCACGATTTCAAAAACCTGGGCGTAGTTGACCGTGTGTTCGAGATCATCGCTCAGGCCCGCCGGGCGTAAATCGAGGTGCAGAGTCAGGTCGACATAGAATGGTTGACCATCGCGCCTCTCAAAGTCCAGGCAGCCGTGGTAGCCATAAAACGCTAGGTCCCGCAGGTGGATTTTATCCATGGCGATAAATGGCGTCCGCCATGCGAATGGCGCGCAGGTTCGCCTGGACGTCATGGACGCGAATGATGTCAACGCCTTGCTGAACGCCGACGACGCTCGTTGCGATGGTGCCTTCGAGACGTTGGTCGACTTCGAGGTCCAGCGTTTTGCCAATGACAGATTTACGCGATGCGCCTAGCAGAATCGGAAAGCCAAGGCTGCGCAATTCGCCCAGACGCCGCATGAGCGTGAGGTTTTGCTCAACGCTTTTGCCAAAGCCGATGCCTGGGTCGAGCACGATATTTGCAGGGGCTACGCCAGCATCCGTTGCGATTTGCACGGATTTTTCCAGGAAGCGTTTCACTTCGTCTACAATGTCGCCGTCGTAATCGGCGCCCCGAGCATTGTGCATGAGAACCGCGCCGGCGCCGAACTCCGCCACCGTCGCAGCCATGTCTGGATCGTGTTGGAAGCCCCAAATGTCATTGATGATGTGCGCGCCAGCTTCGAGCGCCTTGCGCGCAACGGAGGCCTTGTAGGTGTCCACCGAGATGGGCGTTTCGAGCACTTCAAGTAAGGCTTCGAGAATGGGCAGCAGGCGCGCGATTTCCTCGTCGTCCGGGATTACTTCGGCGCCTGGTCGCGTTGACTCTGCGCCGACATCGATCAAGTCTGCGCCTTCACGGATCATGGCCTGCGCTTGGCCCAAGGCGTTGATGGGCGATGCGAACTGCCCGCCATCGGAGAAAGAGTCGGGGGTTACATTGAGGATCCCCATGACGAAGGTGCGCGCGCCCCAAACCGGCGGCGTCCAGCGCTGTCTTATTAAATCAGGCATGTCCATGCTCATTGTCGTGCCAGTGGTTGAGCGTCCAAGCGGAAATCGCGTGTACCGTGCCCGCCATGACCACACCCAGCATGGCCGCCAAGATGCACAGCGCCGCGACGCCAGCGTAATTCTGGGCGGCGTAGTATTCGCCTAAAAGCCTGCCTAAGCCGGGTTTGCTGGCGAGCAGACCAGATAGGTAGTCCGTTACCAGGGCAGCCATTGGCGCGTAGATTGCGGCGCGCTTAATGGCTGTCATCAGTTGGGGAAGGGCATGCGGGAGGCGCAGCAGGGCGATTTCCTGCCAATAGCTGGCCCGGTAGGTCTTAAATAGGTCGAGAAGGGATTTATCCGTGGCCATGAGCGCGGGTGTCGCCACTGAAATGACCGGAAAAAAGCAGGCCGCAGTCGTCACCACCAGTAAGGTCATGAAGCTGGACAGTGGGCTGACTATGATCAGAGGCGCCAGGGCAATGATGGGCGCCATACGACCGATCATCATCCACGGAGCTAAGGCCAGGCGGAGGCCTTGATAGGTGACGAGTGCGATGGAGCAAAGAACGCCCAGCGCTGCGGCGAAGATGAAGCCGAGAAACATGGCGGCGGCGTCCACGCTTAACGCGGAGAATAAGGCCCCGCGATCCGCCCAAAAGGCATGGGCAGTGCTCAAGGGACTCGGCATGTGGGTGATCTCATTGGTCATCAAGGATAGGCACGCCCAGATGATGATCGCGATCCCCGCAACTACGAATGGCAAAATAAACTTCACGCTCATGCTTTTTTGGCGGCCTCCTGAACCTTGCTAAGGGCGTTACGGACTTGATTGGACGCTTCCTGAAAGAGATCACTTTCACGCCAGGAGAGTTTTCGGGGGTAAGGTTCAGGCACGTCTATGATTTCAGCAATGCGACCAGGGTTCGACGCCAAGACGATGACTTTATTGGCTAGAAAAACCGCTTCTGCTACCGAGTGAGTGACCAGGCAGCCCGTGAAGTGACGTTTCTGGCGCACTTTGAGCAGATCGACGCAAAGCTTATTGCGTGTGATGGCGTCTAGTGCGGCAAAAGGCTCATCAAGCAGCAAACAATGGGGCTTGGTGATCAGCCCGCGAGCCAAGGCCGTGCGGACTTTCATGCCGGGAGTCAGTTGAAGCGGGAAGCGATTGCTGATATGGTTGATGTCCCACAGCTTGAGCACATCCTTCGTCTGCTCCGCAACTGCCTCCTTGTTTTCGCCGTGGAGGCGGAGGGGGAGGCCAACGTTACTTTCCGCCGTTCTCCAGGGCAGCAGCGCGTATTCCTGGAAGATAAATGACGTGCGCTGGTGGATATTTTCGTCGTTGGCGTGAGTAATTTGACCAGAAGATAGTGGGGTGAGGTCAGCAATTAAGCGCAAAATGGTGGATTTGCCGCAGCCACGAGGGCCAATGAAGGCAACAAAATCCTCGTTTTGGATATCTAAAGAGAAATTTTCCAAGACGGCGTTGCCGTTGGCATAACGTTTGCTAACGTTTTCAATTCGCAGTTGTGGCTCAGTCGTCATTAGCGAACAGGATGCATAAGTTTCTGTGTAGCAGTCGGCAAGGCGTAACGGCGCGAACCTTAGCATTAGTTGTTCCCAATGCAACGCTTAGGTGAAGATTCCCGAAATCACTTGATTTCGACCCGGGATTAACTTTCCTGCAACCACTTTTATGAAAAACACAACCATACAGTCCACCACCACCGTCGTCAGAAACGCTGGCGCTGCGAAGCGCTTCTTTAGCGTGGCATGGCAGGTGACCCGACGTATGGGCGTCCTGTGTTGGGCGATCGCGGTTGCCGTAATCAATTTGGGAGACGCTTAGGCCATTCTGGCATTTGCGTTATTCGGCGGTTGACTCAAGAAGCCTGTTGGTTTCTAAC
The DNA here is from genome assembly GCA_031296915.1 of Cerasicoccus frondis. Lineage (GTDB taxonomy): Bacteria > Verrucomicrobiota > Verrucomicrobiia > Opitutales > Cerasicoccaceae > Cerasicoccus > Cerasicoccus frondis. The sequence goes on from JAVDPC010000003.1 coordinate 104,528, forward strand.
AATATTTTTCACGAACAATGATCACGCGACTCACAGTCATATTATGCCGACAGGGCAGTCATGAGGATTTCTCAAAGAATCCACAATGGATTGGCTATGGCTCCATGGGCCGAGGGCCGCGTGTGTCCACTGAACGACTAACGCATTTTTGCGATCGATAGAAGTTTACTACGAACACATTCGTTTGGCCCGGTTAGCTCAATCTGCTTCCGGGCTTTTTTGTGCGCTGCTGATGGCGCTGACCTACCGCAACCGGTTAGTTAGCCGCCCGGGCGGAGCTTGAAATATTGATACATAAAAATAAAAAATAAAAAAATATAATATTTAAATTTGACAGAGCAATTAACTTCGGAAATTATTCCGAGCATCAACCAACTAAACGACATGCACCTGATTAACCACATACCAAACTGCTCCGAGCGACTCGGTGACTTAGGCATTAATACCGCCTATGGGTCACAGACGAGTTGGGCAGATTTTCGCCAAATGGCGAGAGGGTGCGCTTCACCCAAACCGCGAAAGAGCGGTTGTCGGTTTACTAAGGATTAACCGAAATGAGTTATCAAATAACCAGTGAAGCCCGAGTCGCCCTCCAATCAAGCACTCGGGCCTTTTTGTTTTTACAGCATTTAAAGCAACAGTTGAACGGCGCCCTGGCCGCCTTATGTCAGGTAGAACGTCTCGTAAATGGCGTCCAAACCGCGATACCGGCCACTCCCGGAAATCGCGAGAGGGGCGAAACAGCAGTGCTTTATCTATAAATCAAAGCTGGGCATCGCCCCAGCAATCGGACGCGAAACCGCGTCTTTTAAATTCAACCGTCGGCGCGCTATGCCCGGCGGTTCACTTTTTTGCAATAGGAAGGTGGTGTAACGACAACATGCGAGTCTCCAAAACTTGAGCCGAGGGTTTGACTCCTTCTCTTCCTGCCACCAAAGCGCAGCTTTGGAAACTGGATGCTGTCGCATCCAACTTTCTCTTTTGTTCGGCGGTAGTTCAATTGGTAGAACCCCTCCCTGTTAAGGAGGCAGTTACAGGTTCGAAGCCTGTCCACCGAGCCACCAAGGCTTCGCCTTGGAACCGAGAAACTGCGTGTCTCATTTTTTCGCGCTTCGGCATGCCTTCGGTCAGCCCTGTCCACCAATTTCATAAACGCCTGAGTGCATGATAAACGCGCCGCGTTTCTATAATTAACGAATGGCTGCTACTGAGATACAATGATCTCCGAAGCCATCACTATTACCTTAAAGGGAAGATGCCGCCGTCTGTGTTGGAACACCAGGAAATGGCCCTCTGCTAGGATGCGGAGAAAACCAGACGGCGGCGCAATTTTCCAAGGCAAGCCTTGGAACCGAGATGCTGCGCATCTCACATTCTACAGAGGATGCTGCGTAGTGGGTTGCGACGCCGCTTGCTAAGCCGCCGATTCCCCGTGGGGAATGTGGTTCGATTCCACCGTCCTCTGCCAACTTTCTATTCTGGCCAAGTAGCCCAACGGCAGAGGCATCGGTCTTAAGAACCGTAATGTGTGGGTTCGAATCCCTCCTTGGTTACCAACTTTACGTTGCAACGAGATTGGATTGGGCGGGCATGTGCCATGGAGGCGACAGTGCTTTGCAAGCATCGTGCGGCGGGTTCGATTCCCGTACCGTCCACCAATTTTATTTACTGCATGGTGATGTAGCTCAATGGCAGAGCAACCGGCCGATAACCGGTCGACCCTGGTTCGATTCCCGGCATCACTACCAGCAGGGCTGGTCATAAATTCCGCGTACCGCAATCCGCGTACCGCAATTTCTTTTGCCTCCTTAGTTCAATGGTAGAACAGCCGGTTTTGCCCGGTTGACCGTGGTTCGATTCCATGCGGGGGCGCCAATTTCGTAGAGTGCGCGAGTATGGCTAAAGCGACTTGGCTTGGAACCAAGTGAATTGCCCCGTTGGCCGTTCCGTGGGTTCGAATCCCACCTCTGCGACCAAGTTTCTAAATATGCTTTGCATTGCAAAGCTTCTGATGGGCTCATGGTGAAAGCGAAGATCATGCAAGGGCGCGAACCTTGCGTTGGAGGTTTGAGTCCTCCTGAGCCTACCAGCAGGGCAATGCCCTGCACCCGAGATACTGGCGTATCTCATATTCTTTCTTAACTGCAGGTGCGTGGCCCAAGGGGCAGGGGCATCAGGTTGTGAGCCTGGGGAAGTGGGTTCGAATCCCACCCACCTGACCACCGCCAAGGCTACGTCTTGGAACCGAGATGCTGCCGCATCTCATGGCTTCGCGATTAGTCATGCGCTCTTCGTAACTCCCTTTCATCGCAGAGTAGCTCAACGGATAGAGCTCCGGTCTCATACGCCGGCGGTACGGGTTCGATTCCCGTCTCTGCAACTGTTTCGGGTGCATCGTCCAGCGGCTAGGACAACGCATTGTCTATGCGAAAACGCCGGTTCGATTCCGGCTGTGCCCGCCATTTTAATTTACGGGATAGTGTAGTCGGTAACACCGCAGATTTTGAATCTGCTATCGGAGGTTCAAACCCTTCTCCCGTAGCCAAAGCAAGCTTGGAACGGAGTTGCTGAGCATCTCATTTTGCCATCTCAATTTTTCTCTGGCGCTGAACCCCAATGGCGAGGGCGCGGGCCTGCAAAGTCCGCTCTATCGGGTTCGAATCCCGGCGGCGCCTCCAATATTTCAGCGACCATGATAAACGAAGTGCGATTCTGTAATTAACCTCGTCCTTTCGAAATATTATACTGAGAGCATGAAACATTCTAACTAAAATAAAGACTAAACAGCGTAACTAACGATCCGCCATGATATACAAACTGTATTCAAAATTAGCTGATAATCCGGAAAAGATTTTAAAGGAGTTTAGGCTCAGAGTGAACTTTTCTGGAGACAGGTGATAAACTAATACACGAAATTATGACATCGCCAATTATTGTAAGCGAAACGAGATATGATTCGTCTTCAGCGGGCTCAGACATGATCAGAATCGGGACCAGTCCATTCTTTTAAAACCCATCTCGTGGTATCATTCAATTCTCGGCTCATGAGTAATTTTTGCATTCCGCCAATCACATGAATTTCTGCGCGCTCAATCGAACGTTCGGTTAGCGCGCTCATAACCCTTTCCACGTCGGTCGACGGCGGCGTCTTGCGTCCATTTTGATGGTCTTGCGATTCGCCGTTCCGTTTCAGGCAGTCTAAGCGACGTGAGAAACATAGACATCTGAGGATATAGCTCAGTGGTAGAGCAGCTCGCCGTAAGCGAGTAAGTCGGCGGTTCGATTCCGCTTATCTTCGCCAAGAGAACTGTTAGCTCAGTTGGTAGAGCAGTGGATCGAAAATCCATTAGTCTCGGGTTCGATTCCCGAACAGCAATCGGAAAAGTAGTGCAGTCAGGTTAGCGCACTGGTCTTGTAAACCAGAGGTCGAGGGTTCGAATCCCTCCTTATCCACCAAAGGAAGTCACGGTTAAGACTTAAAAAATGCCACTAGCATAGGGTGCTAGCAATGCCAGTACGAGAGGAACGCAAAGCAAAAACAAAAGCCCAAGGGGAGCCTTGGCATTTCGTGAAAGCCCGGCGCGGATTGTTTAGCAATAGGCAGTTTCGCGCCAGCGCCGCGGCCGCTTGTGTCGGCGTGGATACCGGTTGCTACTTGACTGGGCAAGACGGCGGTGCATACCGCGCACGTTGGGTATGGATGCGATTGAGGCGAACCTGAGGCAGCTTCTTTCGTGGAAATACTCTGCGTTGCAAAGTATGCGCCAAAGTCGCGCTCAGCCAACTGGCTTCCTTAAGCGCGGACCCGCGAGTCCGCCGCGTGGCTGATCGATTTGTCCAACTCCCCGCGGGCCCATTTTCTTTTTAACCTAAGTGCAGACGCATGGCTGAGCGTGACCCCGGAAGGTTACGGCTGCGTGCGTTGTGTGCTTCTTCTGAAACCTCAACCCAACACGAACATGATCCCGATCAAATATGTGAACATTCCGTATGAGCACTTTGGTCTCGTTTACCGTGACGGACGTTTCGTGAAGCTGCTGAAGCCGGGTCGCACCTGGTACTTCGATCCACTCTGGCGAGTGTCCATCGGCAAGCTCTGGCAGGGCAAGCCGTGGATCGAAATGCCGGCGACGCAGCTGCGTCAGCTTCGCGAATCTCCCGCCATTCAAGAGCACGCAGCGTTCATAGACCTGAAGGATACGCAGCGCGCGCTCGTTTGGCTGGACGGCCGTTTCCACGGCATCCTCGAGCCGGGGCTCTACGCCTACTGGAAAACCGTCGTTGAAGTCCGCGTGGAAATCATGGATGTGCGCAACATCCTGTTCCGCCACGACGAAGCCGACGTCATCCTCAAGACCGCTGTGGCCAAGCGTTACCTAGACGTTTACGAAACTGCCGAAAACCTCGGCAGCGTAGTTTACGTGGACGGACGCTTTCACGGCGTTTACGGTCCGGGAACCATTGGCTACTGGAAGAACGGTCTGACCGTTCGCCGTGAGTCCTTTGCGCTCCCGTGGCTACCGATGCACGACAACGAACTCGAAAAGCTCCGTGAAGACGGTCAGCTCGACGCGTTCGCATCCTTCGTCGATGTTCAGGACAACCAGCGCGCACTGGTGTGGTTTAACGGCCGCTTCCATTGCATTCTGGGGCCGGGCCTCTACGCCTACCTAAAGGAAGGGCATGAGGCCCGCGTCAACCTGATCGACGCGACGATGCCGCAGTTCATCTACGATGAGCTCGACGTCATCTTTAAGCACGCCGAGGCGCTTCGCCAGCTCGCGGTTTACGAAATCGGAGACAACGAGCAGGGCGTGCTTTACCAGGATGGGAAGTTCACTGAACTTCTCTCCCCGGGCCGCTACGCGTTCTGGAAGGATGTGGGCAACGTCCGCGTCCGCCAATACGATCTGCGTGAGCAAGTCCTCGACGTGAGCGGGCAGGAAATAATGACGGCAGACAAGGTAACCCTGCGTCTGAACGCCGTGCTGACCTACCGCATCGTCGATGTCCGCAAGGCAGCTGAAACCGTGAAGGACGCCGAACAGGCGCTCTACCGTGAGCTTCAACTGATCATCCGTGCGGAAGTCGGCGGCCGCACCCTCGACCAATTGCTGACGGACAAGACTGCGGTGGCGCACGACGCCCTGAAGTCTATCCAGCAAAAGGCCGAAGGCTACGGTCTCGCAGTCAAGGGGCTGGGTATCCGCGATGTCATCCTGCCGGGTGACATGAAGGAGCTCCTGAACCAAGTCATCGAAGCCGAAAAGGCCGCCCAAGCCAACGTCATCAAACGCCGCGAAGAAACGGCCGCCATGCGCAGCCAGCTCAACACGGCCAAGATGATCGAAGACAACCCGACGCTCCTGCGCCTGCGAGAGCTCGAGACGGTCGAAAAGATCGCTGAAAAGTCGAACCTGCAAATCTTCGTTGGGGATGGGCAGGGGCTCACCAAGAGCATTGTCAAACTAGTCTAACTCAGTCCCGGAGGGCCAACGACTCCGGGGCTTTATTTTTCATATAACGCCATGCTTGAAATTTACACCGCAAAAATTAACTTTGTGGGGCAAAGTAATCGCCCCCTCATGTCGAAGAAAATCGTTGAAGATCTTGCCTGCTCGCTCTGCGGTCGCGCCACACCGGCTAAGCATGCCGAGAAACATCACCTAGTGCCGCGATCCAAGGGCGGGACGGACACCATTGATGTTTGCCGAAACTGCGGCGACCAGGTCCATAAGCTTTTTTCGAATAACGAACTTCGCGACGAATACAACACGCTGGAGAAGCTGCGAACCGCACCGGGAATGGAGAAATGGATCCGCTGGGTGCGCAAGCAGGATAGCTTCACCTTCTCGATGAAGTCGCCCAAGGGCCGACGCTCGGACAAGTAGCCGCGGGCATTCATTTTTTAATCAATGCAGGTAGTCCATTTGCGGGCTGCCTGTTTTACTTTGCAATACAAAGCTTTACTGCGCTGGGAGGCGCACCTAGTTATGAATACCGAAGAACTGCGCCTGATTCGGGATTGTTTACCCGAGGGGCGCACCAAGTATTATTACTTCAAAGACGCTTATCTATTCCAGATACTCAAGTGGAAACTGGGCGAGGCGCAGGCCACGGCTTCTTCGCTCAAACAACACGCGCAATGGCAACGCTTCGCCAAGAAGGAAGCCTTCGCGCGTTACCTGTCGAAGTGGCCCGATGGCTTGGTCGATGGCGAGCGCTTGGGCTACTATTGGCCGAGTGATCAGGAGGTGCATGCGTTCCGTTTAACATTGGGCGAGTGGGGGCAGGAGCCGAGCAATCAGAACGATTCCTGGTTTCAGACTTCGCGTTCCGGCTGGAACCTCGTGCTTCAGCTGAACTTTCCCGCCGAGCATGACCGCGAATACCGCAACCTGGTTGGTCCGGATGGAGGCAGCTACTTCGCGTGGACGTTTCACCCGGTGCGCGTGGGCCAGTTTAATACGCTGGCTTGGGCGCGTCTGGATATCGACCTTGATCGCGGCGTGGCCTTGATTGAGGAAATTCAAACCGACTGGCTACGCGAGGCTGCGGATCAACGTAGTCACTTGGCTAAGGAACTGAAGCGCGGTCAGCTGAAGCTCGATGACCGCTGGTGGCAGTCCACCGTGGGGAACGTGATCAGCTACTTCGATCGCAACCTCGAGCCCTTGCTCGATGTGTGGGACGAGGCCATGTTGTCGGCGGCCCTGTGGTTCCTCTACAAGGAGCTCGGCGTTTCGCGGGTGTATTATCACACGTGGGAGTCGGGGCTGCTCTACAAGCAGTTGACGGAAGACAGCGCGCCGCCGCGTTCACTCTACACCAAGCTGCCGAAACGATTCGGTTTTGAAAAGGTGGAGATGGGCCCAAGTTTCCTCGACGAGGCGCAGAAGTCTCGCCGTTTCTGGAAGCGGCGCAAGGACAAGCGAACCACCGCAGCCTGGTGGCGTCTGGACCTGGAGCCCGCCATTCAATTCGCCAAATAGGCATAGTGAAAAGGGGAAAAGGGCGGCCCGGCCTTTTTGGTTGGCCGGGCCGCCTATCATTTTTAGCTGAAGGCATCCTCTCCGCATCCTGCGCCGTTCGACTGTTGCTGCCCAATTATTGCCGGGAGCATAAAAGCTGTTGAGTGGTTTGCTTCCATGGCAAAGCGCATTATAGCTTTGCGTGGACATGCATCGGTGTGTCATGGATTAATCCCTCTCCAGTCTTGTTATGCATTATCGACGATTTGGCCGAACTGAAATTCAAATGCCCGTAATCACTGCCGGTGGCATGCGCTACCAACAGTCATGGGACGACATTCCTGCGGACAAAATTAAGGCGGAGGAGCAGGAGCGCATCACGAGCTGCATCCACCGTGCACTCGAATTGGGAATTAACCACATCGAAACGGCGCGTGGCTATGGCAGTTCGGAAGTGCAGTTGAAGCGTGTATTCAAAGACATTCCACGCGAAAAATATATTTTGCAGAGCAAGGTGGCGCCGCAGGAAGACCCGAAGAAGTTTGAAGAGATTCTGGAAAATACCTTCGACCGATTGGGCTGTGAATATTTGGACCTGTTTGGCTTCCATGGCATCAACTTGGACAAAATTCTCGACTGGACCGTTCGCAAGGGCGGCTGCATGGAGGTCGCGCGTCGCTGGCAAAAAGACGGCCGCATCAAGCACATTGGTTTTTCCACCCACGCGCCTTGCGACGTCATCGTCCGCGCGGCCGAGACGGGTGAGTTCGATTACGTGAACCTGCACTGGTATTTCATCAACCAGACAAACTGGGCCGCTGTTGAGGCAGCGACCAAGCAGGACATGGGCGTCTTCATCATCAGCCCGAACGACAAGGGCGGTCAGCTTTTTAACCCGCCGCAGAAGCTGGTGGACTTGTGCGATCCGCTGACGCCGATGGGCTTCAACACGCTTTTCTGCCTGCGTCGTCCGGAGGTGCACACGCTAAGCGTAGGCGTGGCGCAGCCGGATCAATTTGACCCGCAGATCGACGCGCTCGAACACTACGACAACATCGATGCGACCATTGCGCCGATCGAGCAGCGGATCAACGACGCCATTGCCGCCGAGCTGGGCGCCGATTGGTGGCCGAGCTATGTCGAGGGTTTGCCGAGTTATTTAGACGCTCCGGGCGAAGTGAACCTGCAATACATTCTGCGGCTTTGGACGCTGGCCAAGGGCCTCGATATGGATGGCTACGGCAAATACCGCTATGGCATGCTTGGCAATGGCGACCACTGGATGGGTGGCCAGAAAGCAACCGACTTTAAAGACGAAGACGTCATCAATGCGGTCAATGGCCACCCGTTTGCCGAAAAAATTCCAGGGATCCTGCGCGAAGCACACGAAATGTTTAAGGGCGAGGAGCGTAAGCGCCTCTCCAGCGCTTAGAAATTACTCCCATTGCTTTTGATCACATCTTGGTACCAGTAGTAGGAATCTTTGGGGGTGCGTTTGAGCGTTTCAAAGTCAATGTGAACTAAGCCGAAACGGTGATCGTAGCCTTCGGCCCATTCAAAGTTGTCCAGCATTGACCATTGGAAATACGCAGCGACATCGACGCCGTCTTGCGCGGCGCGACGCAGTTCCGAAAGGTAGCGCGTCAGAAAATCGATGCGGTGGTAGTCGTGGCATTTGCCATCGGTGTGCACCCAGTCTCCTCCGCTGAGTCCGTTTTCCAGAATTGCGATAGGCTTGCCGTAGCGCTCGTAGAAAGTGACAGGCGTCCAGTAGAGGCTGCCGGGCGTTACTGGCCAGTGGAAGTGCGTACGAGGCGAGCCAGGGCCGTAGTCGTCCGGTTCGCGGTAGGCGATTTGGCCTTGTTCATTGCGGTAATATTCCCGGCCTGAATTATAGGTGTTCAATCCGCTGAAATCCTGAGGCTGCTGAATGATCGCCATGTCGTCTTCCCAACCTTTGGGGAGGGAGCAGCCATGCAATTTCAGGTAGTTTTCTGGATACTTTCCAAAGAAAGCAGGGTCATTCCAGACTGCTGGTTGGAACGCCATCACGCCTGTTTCAACATAATCGAATTGATCCTCCTTGGCCTTGGCGACGACCTCGGCATCGCTGGGATCTTCCACCAGATAAGCGCCATTAGCGGTCGCCCAACCGACTTGCGCATCCTCCACGTGTTCGCGAATCTTCAAGCAGGCTTTACCGTGGGCGAGCAGGGTGTTGTGAATCATGCGCACCAGGTCGGGACGTGGGTGCTTCATGCCGGGTGCATGTTCGCCCACCTCGTGGCCCAGGCCGATGAACATCTGTGGTTCATTATGGGTAATCCAGTGCTTCACACGGTCGCCGAGTGATTTGACCGCCACTTCAGTGTAGGCTTCGAACCAGTCAGGGCTTGCCGGATTCATCCAGCCGCCTTCATAGAAAAGGTCGAGGGGATAGTCCCAGTGGAAGAGGGTGACCCAGGGCGTTATATTGGCTTCTAGCAGGGTATCGATCAGACGGTTGTAGAAATCGAGGCCTGCTTGGTTAACTGCGCCTTTTCCAGAGGGCATGATGCGAGGCCAGCTCAATGAAAGACGATAGGCTTTCAAGCCCAGTTCACTCATCAATGCGACATCCTCGGGGTAGCGGTTGAAGTGGTCACAGGCGACATTGCCTGTGTCGCCGTGTTTGACCTTGCCTGGCCAACGGGCCATGCGATCCCAGACGGACGCGCCCTTACCATCGGCATTCCAGCCGCCTTCAATTTGATAAGACGCCGTGGCGGCGCCCCAGATCATGTCGGGTTTAAAGCTCATGGGGTTAGGTATTGGTGAAGGTTGAGGTCGAACACAAGTGTAATGCGGATGTTCCACCGAGACCTTATCTTCTGTTATAAGCGTGATGCGGGCGCTTAATTCTTGCTCGCAGCTGGCCTAAAGAGTCGGGGCAGCGGCGCTGTTGATATCATCCAGTTGATTTTGTTTTTTCTGAAACAAATTGCAGTGGCGTCCAAAATAACGATTGTTTTGTTAGGCAGTTCTATGTTGTTAGTTATATCGTTCTACTCATGAAGACCAAACGCAGAGCTACTATTCGCGATGTCGCCCAGGCGTCAGGCTACTCCATCTACACGGTATCGTCTGTGCTTAACAACAAGGGCGACATTAGTGAAGCGACCAGTGAGAAAGTCCGGCAGGTTGCGCGTGAATTGAACTACGACCTTTTGGGGAACGTTTCGGCGGCTCGGCGTATGACCACGCGCTCAATCGGCATCGTCCTGCCCGAGGCTGGTTGCATGCATGATGGATTTTACAACCGTGCTGTATCGACCTTTCGCGCCATCGCTTCCAACCGTGACTACGATTGCAAACTGTTTGCGGAGGAAGATATCACGCGTCGCTTGGACCCCTCGAAGAGCGGTGGCATTTACTCGCTGGGTTGCAAAGGGTTGGTCGTGTTTTGCCCCAAAGGCGAATATAAGAACTACATCGATGAGCTGTTGCGCAATGGCGTGGCGGTCGGGTTAATTCGGCGCAAGAATCCGAAGTTGGACGGCTTGTATCAGGCGCTAGACAATGACGAGGCATCGATGCGGGTCTTGCTCAAGTATCTTTATGAGCAAGTTGGCAGCCGTCGCATGGTGATGATGTCCAATCGGAGCCGTTCCAAAGTCTTAAGTGCGCGTGAGAAAGCATTCGTCAAATTTACGGCAGAGCATCTGGCTGATGGCGACCACATGATCGCCATCGAAAATGATTTTGCTGAAGACGCGGCGACTCTGGATGCGTTTTTCGCATTTCTGCGTCAGTCCAAAGAATCAGGGCAGACGCCCGTGGTGTCATGCTGGTCAGATTCATCTGCGTCTCGGCTGATGACGCTCATGCACCGTAATGGTTTTCGGGTGCCGGAAGATGTCATGATCACCGGTTATGACAATGATCCGTACTCCAGCCATGCGGACATCACCACCATGAGTATTCCAATCGAGGAGATGGTGACAGCTGCGTGCCGTTATCTTTTTGAGTACCGGGAAGAGGGGGATCTGCCAGAAGCCAAGACCCAGCGCTTTAAGCATGAGCTGGTGGTGCGAGGCAGCACGAACTTAATCGGCGCTTAGTGACGGCTTTAACGGGCGAGGTCGTTCAGCTTGAGCACTTTAATGCCGCTTGAAGTCAGGATGTCTGTAGCCATGTCGTTGTCTTCCAAGTGGAGGACGAGGCCGCACTTGCCCTGTGGGCGCATCAACATCGGATAGGTGTAGTGGATGTTGATTTCGGTCTGGGTGAGGGCGCAGGTGACATTGCGGATATCCTGCTCGGACTCGAATTCGACGACCATGACTTCATTGAGCGAGAAGGAAAGTCCCTGTTCTTCAAAGAGCGACTTGGCTGCCTCCCAATAATCCGGAATCAGCCGGATAATTGCGCTGTCCGTCGTATCGACCGTGCATATGGAAAGGATGTGGATGTCATGCTGAGCTAACTGCATGATGATGTCGTTCAATCGACCGACTTTATTATCCGCAAAAATGGAGAATTGCCGGATATAGTCATCACCCGGGCTGCGCAGTACTTCGGCACTCATAAGTTTATCTGTTTAAACAGCTTAAAGCAGATTTTAAAGCATAAAGTTTCAGGCGCGGAGAATCGCATGGCACTGACTAAGAATGAATCTATACGCCTTCAGTCCGCAACCAAGGACAGCCTTATTCACTCGAATCAGCTAGCTAACGAGCAAGCTTGAGGTCGACCATCAGGTCGCTGGCAATGGATTCCAATTCTTCCTGAATAGCGTTACGCGCATCTTCGTTTCCACCGCTGAGTCGCATTTTGGCGCGGAATAGTGGTGCGCCGGAGTCTGGCGCAGCTTCCGTGGAAGTCGCTAATTCTTCGATATTGACGCCAGCCACCGCCAGTGCGCGGCTGATCTTTTGCACGATGCCCGGCTGGTCGCTGCCAACCAAGTCCAGGCTGAAATACGGGCCGGAGGGGCTGGGCGCACGCTCTTCGATATGCATGGTCAGTTCCAGATCGGGAACTTCACGCAGGGCGTCGCACAACGCTGCGGCTTGCTCGGTTGCGACGTGCACTTCCAGCAGGCCAACGAAACGTTGGGCCAGGTGCGCCATGCGGCTTTGTTCCCAATTGCCGCCATTATCGGCGATGACACGGGCGAGACGCTCCACCAGGCCGGGCTGGTCGCGTCCACTGAGGGTAAGAATCAACGAGGAGTGGCTCATGGTTTGATGGGAAAGGAAAAAGGAAAAAGATTAAAGGAAAAAGTGGCGTGGAGGTGGTTTAGAGTGGCGAGCCTTTTGGCGCTTTCCAAACCAAACCCCACCAAGCATAGCGTAGCGCCCGAAGGCTACGCGCTCCATATCGCAAATTTGTTCAAGGGCCATGACTCCACGCCACTTTTTCCTTTAATCTTTTTCCTTTTTCCTCCCGCGCCACGGCGCGGGCTCTCATTAAACTTTTTCATGCAAATTTGACGATCTGGTAGCATAATTGCTCTTGCTGGGCGATTGTCTTGCCAAGTGCGCCGATTTTGGCGTCTTTTTTATTCTCCAAGCTGATGGTTCCGACCAAACATCCATTTCCGTTCGATCCAACGTATGGCTACACGTTGGAGACTTTGTTGGAGATCACGCCTCCGCCGGAGCCTGAAGGTTTCGTCGAGTTCTGGAAGGGCGCTTATGAGCAAGCCATGAAGGTTCAGCCCAAAGCGAGCGTCGTCGATACTGGCGTCACTGAGAACGGTTGGCGCTTATTTGACGTCTATTATACATCCACCAATGGTCAGAAGATCGGCGGTTGGATGGTGGTTCCGGCCAAAGGCAAGGTGCGGCGCGGCTTCGTGGTTGGCCATGGCTATGGCGGGCGGGGCAATGGCGATACGCATTACCCGCTGGACGAATCGGCGGTTATTTTTCCGTGCATGCGGGGGCAATGGTCGCGCAGCATGAGCCCGCCGATCTCCCACGAGGCGCGATGGCACGTGCTCCACGATATCGACAAGCGAGATCGCTATGTGATTCGCGGTTGCGTGGAGGATACGTGGATCGCCGTTACGGTTCTGCTAAATCTCTACCCACAAATCGCTGGGCACATTGGTTACTTGGGCGGCAGTTTTGGCGGTGGTCTGGGCGCCTTGGCTTTGCCTTGGGACGACCGTATCAGCAAGGCGCACTTACGGGTGCCGACTTTTGGCCATCATCCGATTCGCCTGCAATGCCCAGGGCAGGGGAGTGGCGAGTCCGTGCGGAATTTCGTCAAGAAATACCCGGGCGTCGCCGAAAAGACTTTGCCATACTACGATGCGGCCATTGCCGCGACGCACATTAAGATTCCGACGCATTCCGCCTGCGCGCTCTTTGATCCCAATGTGTGCCCGCCTGGCCAATTTGCAGTCTACAACGCGCTCGCCGGCCCTAAGGCGCTTTATGTCCAGGACGCTGGCCACTTTGCCTACCCACAGGAGGCTAAGCAGAGCCAGGAAATCATGGATGAAATTTGCGCATTCTTCAAAGACCTTTAACCATTCTAAACCGACCACCACCTGACCACCACACTGCGAATGAAAACAACTGCCAAGGCGCCAAAACCAAAAGCAGCTTCCCGCGCCAAGCGGGCCAAGGCTCCTACTAAAAAAGCTGAGCCTGAAATGATCGATACACGCCCCGAGATAAAGCGTGAATATCACAAGTGGCTCAGCCCGCGCCTGGAGCGTGACATGGAGTTGCTCGTGTTTGGCCACTCCGGAACCAAGATCCTCATGTTCCCAACGGCCGGCGGCACGTTTTACCAATACGAAGACCTGCGCATCATCGACCGTTTGCGCGACAAAATCGCCGCTGGCCACGTGCAGGTTTACTGCTTGGACTCGATTGACGGCGAGAGCTTCTACTGCTGGTGGGCGGAACCGCGCGGGCGCATTGAGCGCCACATGAAGTATGAGCAATACATTCTCGAGGAGGTGTTTCCGCTCATGGAATACAATTCTCCCGGCGCGCCGGTAATCTCCTTTGGCTGTAGCCTGGGCGCCTACCATGCCACCAACATTGCGCTGCGCCACCCGCATCTGTTCTGCAAACTGTGCTCATTCAGCGGTCGTTTCGACCTGACGACGCACATGAACGGGTTCCGTGATCTCTTCGATGGCTACTACGACCAGGATGTCTATTATCACACGCCAGCGCACTTCATTCCCAACTTACGCGATCACAACGTGCTCGAAGCCATGCGCCGCATGGACATCCAGATCGTGATTGGTCGTGAGGACGCTTTTTACCGGCATAATGTCGACTTCAGCACCAGCCTCCGCCGCAAGGGCATCCCGCACAAGCTACACACATGGAACGAAGAAGCCCACCGTGGCTACTACTGGCGCCGCATGACAAGCGCCTACGTATAAGTTGCGCCTCGCCGGAGGCGGGATGCTTGTTGTGGCATTTTGGTGAACTTGGTGAGACTGCATCACCTGCCTTGGCTCAGGGCTTGATGCGAAACGAAGTTATCGCTAGATGATTCCTATGACTGAACGGCAAGCACAGTTGGAAAAACTCTGGCAAAGACACATCGACACCGAGTTTACAGAAAAAGATGAAACTGCGGCCGTCGATACCATGGTGGCAGACTGCTACGTGAACCATGTGCCGGTTATCACTGGCGGTGTGGGGCGAGAGCACGTGGAGTATTTTTACGGCAAATATTTTATTCCGAACATGCCGGACGACGTAGAGCTCGTTCCCGTTTCACGGACCATTGGAGACAATAGTCTGGCTGATGAATTTATCTTCAAGTGTACGCATTCGGTCCGCATGGATTGGCTGTTGCCCGGAGTCGAGGCAACGGGCAAAAAAATCGAATTGGCCAAGGTGGTTATTATTCAGTTTGAGGGAGACAAGCTGGTCAGCGAGCATATTTATTGGGATCATGCGTCCCTGCTCGTACAGGTGGGCTTGCTCGATCCGAACTTGTTGCCGACGGCCGGGGCTGAATGTGCACGTAAGGTGTTGGATCCGTATTCTGTGCCCTCAAATGCGCTCATTAGACGCTATGTTGACGATCCTAAGATTTAAACTCGATGCCTCACGATAATTGGTCTGCCTCAGAATACGCGGACGCTTCCTCCCTGCAATGGCGGCACGCGATGGAGGCGTTGCGTTTCATCGAGTTCAAGCCGGATGCCGCCATCTTGGACATCGGTTGTGGCGATGGGAAAATCACGCGTTGGGTCGCGGAGCAGGTTCCGCAGGGGCAGGTTGTTGGCACGGATTTAACTGCTGACATGGTGCGCTTTGCGAATAAGCGGCACGCGGGGGTTCCCAATCTTTGCTTCGAGCAAATGAGCGGTGAAGCGCTGACTTTCGACGCCGCATTCGACCACGTCATTTCCTTCAGTTGCTTTCACTGGATGCGGGATCAGCCAGCTGTTTGGGCTGGAGTCCACCGTGCGCTGAAACCGGGAGGCAAGGCGTTGGTTGGGTTTCAGGCGAATCAAGAACACTTCTGGACGACGGTTGAGGCAGTTGTGAATTCAGCTAAATGGCGCTCCAGCTTTGACGATTTTTCTGATCCCTACAACCACTTCACACTCAGTGAGATGCGAAGTTATATTGAAGGTTCCGGACTGTTCCTGAAACGCATTGAGGAAATCCACGCGCTTGATGAATGGCCTTCGCGTGAGCATCTATTTCAATTCCTGCTGAGCTGGGTTCCGCAAATTCGACATTTGCAAGGCGCTGAACGTCAGGACTTTGCCCAGGAAGTTCTGGATCGTTATTTGGAGTCCATCGATCCGGAGATGCGGCGGCGTCACGCGATGCGGATGCGGCGATTTATCATCGTGGCGGAGAAGGCGCTCCAGTAGCGTCAGTTGCCGTTTTGCATTTCCATAATCAGGACTGGATATGGCATTGGGCGAAACAGTCTCGGGTATTCGTAGACCGTTACATCGGAAAAGACGGTGCGGGCTAATGCTTCAAAATCCTCACGTGGGCGAACAAACTTGCCACGGTCCATATTGAGAAACGTTTTTTCCAGCCAGGACTCTGACGCGAGGTGACAGCCGTCGAGCGTGAACATCTTTGCGCCTGGCTTGAGGGCCTTCGCTCCCACGCTCAGCAGGCCGAGCACCTGATCGTCTGGCAGGTGGTGAAGCACGCCCGTGCTATGAACGACATCAAATTGCCCGGCTTCTAAAAAGTTTTCAGTCGTGAGTATTTTACAGGTATACTGCCCTGGTTGCTCGCGATTGGCCTGCTCGATATACGCTTCGGACGGATCGTAACCATGGTAATCAACGTCGGGGAAGAAACTGCGCATGGCGCCGGTGCCGCAACCGATATCGAGCACCCGCTGTCCAGGCTGAGGCCGCACATGTTCGCGAATGAAGTGCTCGCGCGCCCGCGTGCCGCCTGCTACCTGCTGAAACCAATCATAGACCTTCGGTATTTCGAGCAATTTCTTCATTATAAAGTGCTCAGATGTTTCGCCGCTTAAGTGGATACGTCAACGGGGAATTCTCTCTTCTTAGCCACCCATTGCGCGTGACCGTTTACTGCTGCCGATTGAGGGCTGTGATTCAGATGAAGTTGTGAAATGCGCATTCTGGGGAGTGAAAATCGTAGCTTGCCCCTCACGCCTCGACTGCCACACTGGCTCGTTTTCAAATTTCTCGAGCCATGTCCGATCTAGCCAAAGCTTACGAACCAAAAGCCGTTGAAGAAAAGTGGTACGCCCAGTGGGAATCTGCCGGGTGCTTTAAAGGGCAACTTCCAGTTGCATCGGAGACGGAGGGCGGCACTGCGTCACCTGAAGCTCACAGCATTGTCATTCCGCCGCCCAACGTCACGGGCGTGCTCCACATGGGCCACATCCTGAACAACACCATTCAGGACATCCTGACGCGTCGCGCGCGCCAGCAGGGCAAGGCTGCGGTGTGGGTTCCCGGCACGGACCACGCGGGCATCGCCACTCAGACCCGCGTCGAGAAGAAGCTCCGCGAGCAGGGCAAGACCAAGTGGGACCTTGGCCGCGAAGCCTTCATCGAAGAAGCCAAGCAATGGCGCGACGAGCATGGCGGCATCATCCTCAAGCAGCTCCGCAAGCTGGGCGCCTCCTGCGACTGGGACCGCACCGTCCACACGTTGGACGATGGTTACTCCCGCGCCGTGCTGACCGCATTCGTCGAGCTCTACCACAAGGGCCACATTTACCGCGGCAAGCGCATGGTCAACTGGTGCCCGAAGAGCCTTACCGCGCTCTCGGACGAAGAGGTGATCATGAAGCCGCAGAAGGGCTTTCTCTACAAGATGAAGTACGCCATCGCCGAGCGCCCGGGCGAGTTCGTGGAGATTTCCACCACGCGCCCGGAAACTCTCATGGGCGACACCGCGGTGGCGATCAACCCGAACGACGAGCGCTACAAACACCTGCACGGCCTGCACGTGATCCGCCCGTTCCCGGAAGCGAAGATCCCCTTTGTCCTCGACGAACACGTCGACCTGGAATTCGGCACCGGCGTGCTGAAGGTCACCCCGGCGCACGACCGCGCGGACTTCGAGATCGGCCAGCGCCACAACCTCGAAGTCATCGACGTGCTCACGCCGGACGGCAAGATCAACTGCCCGGACTGCCCTGAGCTCCATGGCAAGGACCGCTTTGAAGCCCGCAAGCTCGCCGCCGATATGCTCGAGGAAATGGGCCTGCTCGTCGACCGCGAGAAGTACGAGAACAACGTCGGCTTCTCCGAGCGCGCCGATGTGCCGATCGAGCCGCGCCTGAGCGACCAGTGGTGGATGAAGTATCCGAAGATCGAGGAAGCCAAGCAGGTGGTCCGCGACGGCAAGATCAAGTTCTACCCGGAACGCTGGACGAAGACCTACCTCCACTGGCTGGAAAACATCCAGGACTGGTGCATTTCGCGCCAGCTCTGGTGGGGCCACCGCATTCCCGTTTGGTACGCGAAGGGCATCGACCGCAACGCATTGAGCGACGAAGACCTCAAGGACCCGACCAAGGTATTTGTCGGCGTCGATGGCCCCAGCGACCCCGAAAACTGGGAGCAGGAAGACGACGTCCTCGACACTTGGGCATCCAGCTGGCTGTGGCCGTTCGGAGTGTTTGGCTGGCCACGAAAATGGTCGGATGCAAAGCTGCTTAAAGCGTATCAAGGTCCAGCATATGACTGGGATGGTAATATCACTGATGTCGATTTTGCAGAGGGGCAAAATGGTTTTTTTGCATATGACCAAGAGAAGAAACGTCTACAATTTGGCGACGCAGAGCAATCGGATGGCGTTTTCACTGTCATTCACGAGAAGCTTGGAAAGCGTATCGGTATACCAGTCAATCTAGATGAGGTAGAGATTGGGCCAGGTTCAGATGCTCAGATATTGTCTCAGAAGGAACTCGACTTCTGGTATCCCACTCAAGCGCTGGCGACGGGCCCGGACATCATCTTCTTCTGGGTGGCGCGCATGATCATGGCGGGCCTCGAGTTCATGGGCGAAGTGCCGTTCAAGAACGTTATTTTCAACGGCATCATCCGTGACGCGCAGGGGCGCAAGATGTCGAAGTCGCTGGGCAACTCGCCCGACCCGCTGGACCTTATTGAGAAGTTCGGCGCGGACGGCCTCCGCCTTGGCATGCTGATGATCGCTCCCAAGGGCGCGGACATTCTCTTCTCCGAAGACCGCATTCAGCTGGGCCGTAACTTCTGCAACAAGCTGTGGAACGCTTGCCGCTTCCGCTTGATGCAACAGCCCAATGTTGCTGAATTGAAGACTGATCCCAACGTATTCGATATGGGAGACGTTGGAAATATCCTGTCATCGATGAATGCGAACAAGAGGGATCTGGATTCCATCATTGGCCGCCTGGAGTTCGACAAGTTCGACGCCGATGACCACGCAATTCTCGCCAAGCTGCTCGACGCGCTGGCGGGCTACGATGCGTCGTTTGAGACCTACGAGTTCAACCGCACGACGGACACGCTCTACAACTTCTTCTGGAATGACTTCTGCGACTGGTATGTCGAGGTGTCGAAGTCCAAGGCGCAGTCCGACGAGCTTCGCGGCAATTGTCTGGCTATTCAGGACCTCTGCCTGCGGAGCGTGATCCAGATGCTGCACCCGATCACGCCTTTCATCACCGAAGAGCTGTGGTCGACGCTGGGCTTCGGCGAAGGCTTCATTCATGAGACGACGATTCCAACCGCTGACGGCCTCCGCGCGCAGCTTGCCGCTGCCGGGGTAACCCTCGATGCGGCCGCGATTGCGGAAGTGGCCAAGCTGCAGGACTTCGTGAATCAGGCGCGCGCGCTCAAGGCGCAATACTCCTTGGCCGCGAAGAACGACGTGACCTTCTTCCTCGTCGCCGATGAGGGCGACAAGGTGGTGGTCGATTCGCACCTGTCGAAGCTGCGCAAGCTCGCCGGCGCGGGCGCGATCGAGCACCGCGACGATGTGCAGAACATGCCGGCCATGGTGTCGCAGCTCGGCACGCTTTACCTGGACCTTGCGGGTAGCGTGGACGTCGAAGCGGAGATCGCGAAGATCGACAAGCAGCTCGTTGGCCTGGACAAGGCGATCAAGGGGGCGGAAAACAAGCTGATGAACGACAAGTTCGTCAACAACGCCCCAGCCGAAGTCATCGACGGCGTGAAGCAGACTCTCGCGGACAACAAGGCCAAGGCCGAGGAACTACGCAAGCTCAAGGCCGGCTTGGCAGGTTGATTTACGCAGAGAAATTTAGCCGCGGATGCACGCGGATAAACACGGATGCCATCAGCACGGAGCTGGTGGCGTTTGTTTTTTGTATAAGGGCTAAGTCTGCGAGCTCATCGCGTATGCGTCGCTTAGGCATGGACGCTGCCAGATCAGAGCATGCTCAGCTCCGCGTCAATTCCTCGGCGAGGAACTGCCAGTTCCTCGGTTAGGAATCGCCAGTTCCTCGGCGAGGAGTAGCCAGTTCCTGGGCGAGGAATCGTTAGATCCTCGGGCAGACTCAGGTAGATGCTTTAACTATCTTCAACAGGGGCCCAGGTAAGCGAGCAAAACAAGACGGCGTCGCCGAAGAGGAAGCCGGTAAAATATTCTGGGTCGATTTTCACGCCTTGCCAGAACCAGCCGCCTGCCATGGCGCTTAGGTCCATGTATTGCGCCATCATGAGGAGCGGTTCGCGAAAGGCAAATTGCTGGCAGAGGCGGTCGGCTATTTCGGTGTTCTCTGTTGCGAGAGCTGCGCCAATCGCCATGCCCGTGGCGCTCAAACCCATATCCATCACGATTGGGCCGGAGTCATTGTCTTCCCAGCCGGCGACTCCCTGCGGGTACTCGTCGAAACCGTAGAAATTGCCGACTTTGCGCTCCATTGAACGACGGACATTGGAGAACAACTCTTGGGCGGCTGGTGGATCGACTTGGGCGATTAGTTGGACGCGCATCATCAAATCACAACTGCGGGGTGGCTTGGGTTCGGTCGGATCGCCAAAGCCCGCAATGCTGTAGGGGAGTTGAGTCGCGGAGTCTGTGGCATTGGCGTCAATCCACGCTTGATGTCTAGTCCAGAGAGTGTCGACGGAGACGTCGGGCGTCAGTTGAGGCGCCAAGCGTAAGCCGAGTAAGCTCAAGACTGTGTCGGAATTCCAGGCATAGGTTGGGTAGGAGCGGATAGGGCCGCCCTTCGCCTCCTGCAACGCATTCGCCAGTAGTCGATTTACATGCCTGTGGCATTGATCGAGGTCTGGATCCGAGCCACCTGCACGGTGATATAGGCCGAGTGCAATTGACACGGTGCTGAGCGTCGTTGCCTGGCGTTGGTAGTCCTCCAGGTTCAGTAAATTTTCACCCGGCGCTTTAACTATCTTCGCCGCGATGGGGAGTCCGTGCTTTAAGTATTTTTGTGCGTGTTCCAAGTGTAGACGCTGGTTCGCTGGGTCACTGACCGCAAGTTGAGTGAACGCTATCGCGGGCAGGAAATACGGGTAAAGGTGACCTTCAGGAAAAATGCCACACTCTCGGTCTAGTCGCTGCTGGTAGGCGCGGGGAGTCGTGCTCCAGCGGGCGAAGTTACGCTGCATGAGGTCAATGGCTCGTTTACGCTGTTGGGCGCCATTGACTGTTTCCAGACTTGGCAGGGATGGGAAGGCCGTCGCTGGGTTTTCGGCGCAGAGCAGATTGGTCAAAACCAGGAGAAGGCAAAAGGGCGGAAACAGGCGCATGAGATGAAATGGTGTCACTAACTAGACTTTAGCGACAATTCGTTGTTCCCAAGGTTTGCCAAAGGGGATTGTTTCGATCTAGCCTATCTCCATGATCCGAGGGATTTTAGGGAATCCAGGCGCAAGCTGCTGGCGTTTGTGGTTTTCGGTGGCGGCTATTCTGCTGTTGGCCGGATGGCCTGAGCGTGTGCGTGGGCAGGAAGCAGCCGTGGTCGAAGCGGTGGCGCAAGCTGTCGATCAGCCGTCTACCGATGAGTCCACGGATGATTCTGAAGAGGTGGACACCATCGTCAGCAGTGACGCGAACGAGCTCACGATTGATGACTTGAAGCAGCAGTTGGATAAGCTGCCTGCTCCGACGAAGGATGCGCCCGCGACTCGCGAATACAACGATTTGCAGTCTGCTCTGGACCAGCTCAACCAGGAAAAAGACTGGCAGGATAAGCTGGCCAAGCTCAAGCAAAGCATGGCTGCCAAGACCAGCTATGACTCAGACTTGGCCAAGGCGAAGCAAGACGCGGATTCGCTGAAAAGCACGCCTTTGCCTGAGACGTCGGAAGACAGCGAAAATGCGCTCAAGGCGCTGGCCCCTCAATTGGACGAGGTCAACGAGCGAGTGAAGGATTTAAGCGGTTTGTTATCCAATGCGCCGCAGCGTCGGCTGGAGCAGACTCAGCGCCTCAATGCGCTGAAGTCAGAAATGAATGATCTGAAAACTTCGGCGCAAGGCACGGATACAGCGGCGATCCTGGCCAAGGCCAAACTACAATCCGCCAGCGCGGAATCGGATTTTCTGGATTTATCCATTGCCTCGACTGACGCGCGAAAGAGCTCCTTGTCGATGGAATTGGAGATCGCCAAGACGCGTCAGGCGTCCCTCAAGGAACGCAATGACTTGCTGTCAGCTAACCTGAAAAAGCTACGCGCCGCCGACTTGAAAAAACAAGAGGCCGCCATGCGGGAATCTGCACGCAAGGCCGCCATGCAGTCACCTGCTCTGCAGGCGCTGGCCGCGAGAAATGAAGACCTGCTCCAGCGCCGCAAGGATCTGAATCAGTACCTCAATCAAATTGGGCATCGTTATGAGCATTATCAGGAGCAATCCGAGTGGATCAAAAAGCAGCTTTCGGAGATTCAGGAGCGGGTCAGCATTTCAGGTTTCTCACAAACAGCGGCTACGATCATGCTCAAGGAACTTCGCCGTTTGCCGCACGTTAAGGAGTTGGAAGACGAGCAGGATGAGTTGGAAGAAGAAGTCCGCGCCACACAGTTGGAGCTTTATGATCTGCCTCAAGATTTGAACGACTCTCTGAGCGCAGAGCAGCAGTTTGTCGCATTGGGCATTGAACTGACAAAGGACGAGCTCGCCTGGGTCAAAGAACACGAAGACCTGGATGTGCAGCAGCAGCTCTTGCAGCAAAGTCGGGAAATTGTCTCCGGTCTGCGCAAAGACGCCAACGCCTACTTCGAGGCATTGCTGGCGACGGACTCGGAGATACTGGCCACGATGCAGGCAACAGATGATTTCCGCAGTTATGCTTCCGAGAATATCCTGTGGATACCCAGTCGCGACGTCATGTCCACCAAGGACGTGACGTCCTTGCCCGGTTTGGTTGGCACGGCCCTGGATGAGTTTACCTCACTGCTGGATGTTGTCGTGAAGGGGCCCGTTCTACGGACGGTCGCCTTCGTCCTCATTCTCGGGTTATTGACGACGCTGACTCGCTACTGGGTGAAGGTCACGCAGGTGGAGCGTCAGTTGCCAGCGAGCATTGATAAGATCGGGCGGACGCTGCGTCTTGTCGTGTTCGAAGTGTTTGTGGCGTTGCTGCCGATGACGGTGCTCTATCTCTTGGCATGGGTGCTGGATGATCCCCAGCTCAATGGGAGCCTGTCATCCGCATTGGAATTCACCGCGCACACCGTGGCGACGGCGACGTTTTTCCTGACGCTGCTTTACCGCATTACGCGCATCAACGGCCTTGGGCAGAATCATCTGCGCTGGCCGCGTTTTGTCTGTGTGCGGATCAACATGGCGGTGAAGCGCTTCCTCGTTCCGGCGCTGCTATGTGCCTTTGTGTCGATCTTACTGGATAACTACGCGCAGTTTATCGACACGATTTCCGGCACCCGGATTGTGCTCCTGCCGTCTTTTATATTGTCGTTGCTGGCCTTGCACACCGTCTTTTCTCCCAAGTATGGCATTCTCTCCAAAGGCGACACCGTTTGGACGCGGACACCGTCGCTGCGTTGGGGGCTGTATTTATTTTTGATGTCCTGGCAGCTGTTCCTGTGCACGCTGGTGGTGAGTGGTTACATGCTGGGGGCTGTGATGCTGTGGGGGCACACCTTCCGAACTTTGTGGTTGCTGGCTCTGGTGTTCATCCTGAAGGGGCTGGTGGAGCTTTACCTGGAGATCCAGCAGTTCAATGCGCACAAACAAGAGCGGGCGGAGCTGGCTTCCGGTCAACTGGCCGCAGCGCAGGAGAAATTTGATTTCGAGCTGGATGACTCGATGAAGCAGGTCATCAGCTTTGTCCAGTGGATGTTCATTTTGTTGGGAGTCAGCGCGATTTGGGCGGATGCCTTTCCCTCAATGCGCAAGCTGGGCTCACACCCGCTGATAACCTTTCATGACGAACCGTTTTTGACGCTGGGGCAGGGGGGGATGCTCGTATTGTGCGTCGTGACAACGGTCATGCTCGCGCGCAGTTTGCCGCGGCTTTTTGAGATCATCATTCTGCGCCGCATTGCGTCGATTGACCCCGGTAGCAGGCATGCGTTTTCCACGCTGATCGCCTACCTGGTTGTGGTCATTGGCGTGATCTGGGCCAGTCAAATTTTGCTGATTGAGTGGGGAAATATTCAATGGCTCGTTGCGGCGATATCAGTGGGGCTGGGATTCGGAATGCAGGAGATTTTCGGCAATCTCGTGGCGGGGATTATCCTGTTATTTGAACGCCCGATCCGTGTGGGTGATATCATCACGATCGGCCAGACAACAGGTAAGGTGACGCGCATTCAAATGCGTGGCACCACCATCATGGAGTGGGATCGGCGGGAGTTGATTGTGCCCAACAAGGAATTCGTCACTGGGCAACTGACGAACTGGACGTTGAGCGATACGCTGACGCGTCTGACGCTGAATGTCGGCGTGGCCTACGGGTCGGAAATCACCAAGGTGAAGGAGCTTTTACTTGAAGTCATCCGCAAGGACCCTCGTGTGCTGGAAGACCCGGCGCCAGCAGCTTTTTTCAAGCAGTTTGGCGAGAGCTCATTGGACTTTCTGGCTTTCGCTTACCTGGGAACACTGGATGACCGCCTTGGCGTCACCAGTGATCTTCAGCAGGGAATTTACGAGGCGCTGAGTGCTGCAGACATTAAGATTCCATTGCCTCAGCGGGACATTCATATCGTTGATGGACCGGTAGATTGGCCAAGCAAGAAAACAGGGTAAAAGCTCAATGCAGCTTGCGGTTTCCCCCAAAATGGCTTTTCGTTTTTTTAACTAGAAGCTTTAACAAATTAGCTTTACTTCAGAACTGCTATGTCGAGTACCCACTCCGCCCTGATCGTCGATGATGAAGGCCACTTGCGCACAATGCTGCGCACATTACTGAAACGCATGGGCATCACCAAGCTCTACGAAGCCAGCAATGGCCAGGAAGCTTGTGAAGTCTATCGCACGAATACACCCACGATGGTCTTGATGGATGTGAACATGCCAGGTATGAATGGGATTGAGACTTTGCAGGAATTGCGCCGAACGGACCCGGACGCCGTGGTGGTCATGATGACATCCATGACTTCACGTAAGATGGTGGAGGCAAGCATCGACTCCGGCGCCGCTCACTTCATCCGTAAAGATACCCCCATGAAAGAAATCGAATCCATTATTCGCGATATCCTGGCTTCGTGCGAAGGGAGTGGCGCATGAGTGACGGTTCACTTGCCCCCTCGCAAAAGCTCTACTCGTTGGCTGAACTCTCCGCAAGTGTTGAGCGAGAGCGTCGGCAATCTGCTTTTGCAGACGAGCAGGTGGATCAACTGGAAATTAATCGCCTTTTTGCGGCTCGTCGCGGTCGCACCAAAACCAGGCCCGCGCCGCCCGTTCAAGCAGAGACCAAGCTGGAGCCTGAAGCGGAAAAGTTGCTGACGGAAGCATTGGAGTCTGGCGACGTTTTCATGCTGGATCGTCTCGTTGAGGATAAGTTGATTCCCAAGGGCGTCGCATGTCGAAAATGGAGCCAGCAGGTCGGCTACCCGCACGTTGATCCGTTCCAAAGCATTGTCACGCCGGAAGCGATTGCCAGCGTCCCCTTGGAGATTGCGAGTAAGGCCTCGACGTTGCCTCTCTATGTTTTTGATAATGTGCTTACGGTCGCCATGGCGACGCCTGACGATGTGGCGCTGGTCAAGCGTCTGGGCGCCATTACGGACCTGGAGATTAGCCCGGTCTTTTCTTTGCCAGCGGATATCAAGGCGGGCATCGCCATCCACTATGCGCCCAATGAGAGCATCGAGAAAAGCATTGAGGCATTTGAGCAGGTGCATGGCAACATTGAGCAAGCGCTCGAAAGTATGGGTGAGCAGGAAGCAGCTGACGCCAAGCCCATTGCCGGGATCCTCGACGCCGTGCTCCACTTGGCTATTCGCGAGCGCGCATCGGACATCCACCTGGAGCCTTTTGAGGTTGGCGTGCGCATTCGCCTGCGTATCGACGGCAAGCTGCACGAGATGCGGTATTACTCACACGCCGTGCATCGCGCAGTGGCGGCTCGCCTGCGGGTGCTGTGCAAGGTGAATGTCGCGGAGTCGCGTTTCCCGCAGGACGGTCGTTTTTCCATGCCACTGGGGTCCGGTGTGGCTAATTTTCGTATCTCTATTCGTCCCGTAGCCCGCGGGAGTAATGTGGTGATCCGCATATTAGGTTCATCGGGGCGTCGCCGTTTGATGTCGCTGGACAGTATGTTGATTTCGTCCGACATCCTCACGCCGTACCAGCAAGTCATCAAAAGTCCAAACGGCTTGATCTTCGTGACCGGTCCCACTGGCTCGGGTAAGACATCGCTGCTCTATGCGTCACTCGAATGCATCAACAACGGCGAGATCAACATCACCACGATTGAAGACCCAATCGAAGTGGAAATCCCCGGGATTGCGCAAAGCCAGGTGAATTCCCACATCGATCTGACGTTTCCGCTCTTGTTGCGCTCGATGCTGCGACAAGACCCGGACGTCATTCTGGTGGGCGAAATTCGTGACCTCGAAACAGCGCGCATCGCGACCGAAGCCGCTTTGACGGGGCACTTGGTCTTTGCGACTTTGCACACCAATAACGCGATTCAAGCGGTTGTGCGGTTGATTGAAATTGGCATTGAACCCTACATGGTGGCTCCGTCGATCAATGCGGTGGTTGCCCAGCGTCTCGCGCCCCGGCTGAACCCGCGTTACCGTGAGCCCTATGTGCCGTCTTCCACTGTGCTGAACGAGTTTTTCCACGATTGGATGGATGTGCCGGACTTCACGTTCTACCGCCCGCGCAATGATGCGGACGGCGCGCGTTTTGGCTTCCAGGGGCGTATCTCCTTCCATGAAATCGCAATAGTGAATGACCGGATGCGTTCGCTCATCGGGGCGAACGCCGGCACGATGGAGCTCCGTGAAGCCGCCGAAGAAATGGGCTATCGTCCCCTCCGCTACGACGGTCTGAAGAAGGCGCTCCTTGGTCTAACCACCATAGAAGATATTGCCCGCGCCACCCCACAGGAATGGCAAAGCAGTTAAAGCTGTTCGTAAATGTAGCCGTTTGGCCCAGCAGGTAATTCGAGCTCTAGGCTATTGTTAAAGTTACCGGGGCCTTTCGCTGCCTTTACGCGGCTCCACTTGCCTGGAACCTCAATTGACAGTTTGCCGCCAGGGCTTGTCGCGCTGGTGTCGATATAAAGTCGCTTGCCGGTTATCCGGAGGCAGACTGGCATGTCAGCTTTAATGCTGACATGCTCCCACTTTGCTTCCCCCGGAGCGCCCAGCGCCAGCCATTGCTCGCCTTTGCGAAGTTTAACGGAACCGGCTGTTCCATTGAAGCTGACTTGGTCCAGGCTTGAGCGTTCGGCTTTATCCGAGAGGAATACGTAGTCTTCACCTGATTGGTGGCTGACATGAATGATGTGTTGGTCGTCGTTGACGTCGAATTTGGGCGATGCGTCATCAGGAAGCTTGGGGAAGAGCGCGACGAAGTAAGCGCCATCGTCGGGACGTTGCAGGTGGAAAACGTCCTGATACTGGGTTTGTTTGCGGTCAATCTGGTCGTTGCCGCCATAGCGCAGTGTGTTGCGGGGCGTATTGTTGGGAGATGCGACGAAATACTCCAAATTGACGCCAAACTGACCGTGCGCCGTAAAGCGATTGGTATCGGGTAATGGGCGGGTAGGCAAAATTTGCTCCCCTCCTAGTTTGCTGGAAGTTTCTTCTCCTGTGGGGGTGATGCCGTTTGAGAGCGTCCAGAATTGCCAGGCAGTGGGCTCCCCTCCGCTCGTCGTGTCGCGAACAACCAGGTAGGCTGGCGTGGTAGGGGCAGAATCTTCACGAATGAAGGCGACTTGGCGGTCGACGGTGAGCTTGTCCGACCGGGCTTTTTTCAGCTTTGGGTATTGAGGTAGATGGGGAGGGAGCCAGTTTCGCTCGTCGGGTTTTATGTTGGTGCGCACGGTGCGGGCGTAGTCCATCCCGGGCAGTGTGGCAAAGGCGCTGAAGTCAGTGCTGGTGTAGTAACCGAAGGGGCTCCCTTTATCGCCCGGTTGATAATTGCGCGCCAATTGAACGCCCTCGCTGAGTAGCTCATGCCTTTCTTTGGTGCCAGTAAACAAGGTGAAGCAAGTGCTGATCGGTTTGCCGAGGGCATACCACTGGGCGATGTCCGTCACGCTGGGCGCCCAGATATCCAGATTGCGGATGGAGTCGACGCCAGCCAGGAAATTCACGAAGCTTTCCTTAGGCGTGTTAAAGCCCGCTCGAAAGACGACCCCGAAGTCTGGGAATTGCTCGCTATGCCATTCGGGCGCTTGCTGTGGGAGAGTCTTGTCGACGTAATAATATCGGAATCCGCCCAGCCGGTAATCTCCAAGGTAACTGGTGTAGTTTGTCTGCGCCCACAACCACTGTAATTTAGCAGAAAGTTCGGGGTCGGCTTGTGCATACATGCGGGCGGCAATTCCGATCGTCGACATTTTCTCACTGGAGACTCCACGGCCATAATTAGCGGTGACGCGGACGCCGCCTTTTTCTGGATTCGGCGGGGTATAGAGCTTCGCAAAATAAGTGATCAGGCGCTTCAGCCGTGGATCATTGGTGAAATCCCGGTAGCCAGCGCGTTGGGACGCAATCGTGAAGCTGACAATCGCTTCCAGACTTACGTTGCCGTAGTGCGAACCTTCGGGGACCCACTCGCCGCCGGGGCCTACTTCATGGTCGAGCCAATGATCCAGCCAGTCCGCAGCATAGTTCGCCCATTGCTCGGACATCGGATGGTCGCGAAGCACACAGGCCACGACGCCCAGTGTGAGGATGTAAGAGCAGTGCATATTGGGGTTGCCTGAGCCGTACCCGCGCTCACTGGACCAGCACATCGGGTCAGCGAGCAGGTAACCCAGATACGCCATTTGCGCGCGCATGATGCGACGTTCGTCCTTGCTGATCCAGTCTGAGTCAATCAGCGCATCATACATGCCAGCGACGCCAATCGCTTTGCGCATGACATCGTAATTGCCAAGCAATCCAAGCTGATCACTGAGTTTCTTGACCACTCGCTTCACTTGGGAATCTTTTGAATTAGAATTGAGGGACAGGACCAGCGCCGCCCAGTCGGAGTGTTGAACTTGGATTTCTTTCTGCTTTTTCGCAACTTCGTCTGCATCGAGGAAGAGCAGGGGATGTTGATCGCTTTCCTGCCATTCCAGGGTCATGGCCTGAATCTCCTCCAGCTCACGGCCAATGACTGGCTGTCCGTTTGCGACAGCCCATTCGCGTACGCCCGTGGAGCAAGGCGCGGTTAGCTCGATGCCGCCATCTGTAGCGTAGTTGACGGGCATACCGCTTGCCTGCCAGCCAGCCCACATTTTCTCGATCATAGGCAGACTCCAATCTTCCTGGCCATAGTAGGTTTGCATGGCGACGGGTTTGACCCAGTCTCCGGGCATTCGCGAAAACAGCGCTAATTGCTCTTTGCCATTATCGAAATCCAATCGCCAGGGATTCTGCGGGAACAATGCTAAGAGGCTGGTCTTCGGACT
Source organism: Cerasicoccus frondis (assembly GCA_031296915.1). GTDB lineage: Bacteria > Verrucomicrobiota > Verrucomicrobiia > Opitutales > Cerasicoccaceae > Cerasicoccus > Cerasicoccus frondis. Next base: position 133,999 of record JAVDPC010000003.1, read on the forward strand.
GAGCTGAATTTGATTATTTTGGAGCGAAGCAACGTTGATTTTTTTATCACTGCGCGCCCACTGGCCATAACCCTTTGGTTGAATCACTGTGGGCGCGCCTTGGATGGCTGGCAGATTAAAAATAACTTTCGTCTCCGGGTAATTCCCACTGACTGCCATGCGCCAGTAAACCGTGTTGTCACCCGCAATGATGGTGGCGGTAAACGAGGCGTAGGAACCATCTTGGAATTGGTAGCTGGTGCGCACTTTGGCGAAAACCGAACCACTCGCGATCACCTGACTTTGCCAGCTTTGAATGGGGCCAGGATTCGACCAGATGCTAGTCTTCGACAAGGTTCCTTCCTTAAAACGGAGTCCCAGCAGGGGGGGCGGGGGGGAGTCGGAGCCTTGTCCAAGTGGAAATTTCGCACTTAGCTCCTTGGTGCTGATTTCAACGCTCGCTCCACTTTCGTTGATGAGAAGGTCGGGTTTCGCGATATTGCCTGATGCCTGCTCTAGGTTGTAAGTTGCCGAATCATAAGGCTTAAGCGGGCTGGTGATGAACCAAACCACATCGCCTTCTTGTTGATGAGAAATAGGGCTCCCTGTATATGCTATCTGAAATCTATCTGGCGCGTCCGCAGGGAGGTTAACGTGAACCAATTCAGGACCGTAGTTCCGGCCGAGTAGCTCTTCTATTTTAAAGTCTGCTTGTGCACATTGCAGGCTTAGAAGCAGAAGGATAAGGGATCGGAGGAGTTGATAGCGCATGAAATTTTTCTTTAAAGTGCGCCCCTGGGAACGATGGCTGAGCTTGGTCGTTAGCTACTTGGCTGCTCTTTGACCACCTTGTCCAGGAACTGGTAGAGCGTCTGGTCGATGTCTACCTGCTCGGGCGCATTCACGCCAATGAGCAGAAGCTGATTCGTAAGCATGCTGTTCTCGTCGATCCGCTCCCAGAAATTCTCGTAGGTCATGCGCCATTTCTGCGACCAAGAGCCTTTTGCTTGCTCATAGAATTGGTCGTATTTCTCAGTGCTGACGGGCAGCATCATGCTGCGGTAAACTGCAATCCTTTGGGCGCTAATTGGGTTCAGGAATTCATAGTCTTCGTAAACAATGTCGCTCCATGATCCCTTCATGTTTTGGACTTCGACTTTCTTTGTTTGCTCAAGTCCATTAACCGTGCCCATGCAGACTTCTGGCGTGTGGGCATTGGCCCGCATGAGAGGATAACCATCCTCCCAGGACACAAAGTAGTAGGTCACCAGGCTGTTGTTGATGAGGAACTGGCCACTGAGAACTTCATCGGTTTCATAAATGTCCTTTACCAGGTCATTTACTTTCAACTGGCGATGCCAAGGGAGCTGCCTGAGTTGAGATTCATCAATACGCCAGGCTTTCGCCTTTGTCATTGCTGGTATGTCATACCATTGCCAACGGAATAACTCTACGCCGACATACGCGATTAACAACAGGGTGGAGAGCGGTAGGCAAATACCGGGGAGTTTGGCGGCTGGAGCGGTTTTGGCTGTTTGTTTTTTGGGTCCTGCTTTGGGCTCAATGATGAGGAACGCAATAAAGACCAGTGACAGGCCAATAACGAAAGTAATGGCTCCTGTGTTGTCATGCCATCGGTCATAGGCTTCCTTGCCTTCAATGCCGGTTATCCAGCCTAAGGCAAGAGCGCGAATGGCATTCTGGATAAACGAGGCGATCATGCCCGCCACTAAGAGCGCAATGCGTCGAGGGAGCGAAAATTTGCCGTATTCGCCCAAGAAGAGAGTCGTCACCAGCAGGAACTGCAGTGACCGGATTCCGCTGCAAGCTTCAGCCACTTCAACAACTGCATCACCAATGGAAATCTGTATGCCTTGCACCATCGCTGGGATGCCTAGTAGCTGGAGAGACACCGTGACAATGTGAGCGATGTGGCCCGTCAACCAGTCGCTCACGCCTAACTCGATGCGGCCAGGCCATGGAATGCACGCGAGGAAAAATAGAATCGGAAATGCATAGTGGCGCGTATAACGGCCTCCTCCCCAAGCTAATCCCCAGAAGAGCGTGAAGCCTGCGAGACAGAACCCTTCCGTCCAACTAAGCATGTGCCAGGAGCTCATTGTTTCCCACAGCACTCGTAGAACGGCGAAACCGATGAAACAGAATGCAGCAGGGATGAGCCAAGCCTTGGAGCCTCCCTCGGGGGTTGGCTCATCTTCGCCCCGCGTCCATATCAGGAATAGACTGAGCACTGGAATGCCCCAGCCATAGAAGTAATGGGAATCGGGATCCCAGAATTCGTGAAGTTGATAATAAAATGCGAACTGTAAAGCTAGAGGGAGTAGCCAGATTTTTAATGAGGTCGCATTCATCCTTAAGTCAATTTCGAGTAGTTTGCTTCAACCTGCTGCAGATTTTGGTCAGGAGCAAGCATGCACTGAAGTTTGATCCGCATGGTGAAGCCGACGAACATCCAGGCTTTGAATTGGTTTATGAGGCTACAAAGCAGCGGATTCCTTCGCTAGTGCATTGCGAAGATCACGCTCAGTTTTTAAAGGTAATTCACTTTCACTCGGCAGGAAAGTCGTGTCGCCAGTGATGTAAGCGTACATTAGCTTTTGCTGCGGATTGAGGGAATCACTCGGAGGAGGGAGCTCGGCGTTGATAGACTTGGCGATCTCTTTTTCATTACACTTTGCATAGACGTAAGCCAAGGTTCGGTATGCGGTGACATTTTTTGGGTATTCCCCAATCAGTCGCTCGAGGCGCGTGCGGCAGTAAGCTAGGTCTTTGTCATTAATTGCCTGTAAGTAGATCGTGAAATTGAGCAATTCGGGGCGCTTGCTGAAGCGCTCTGGCTGGATCTGCCGCAGTAGGATGCCGAGCTCATTTTCGAGCCCAAGCTGATAGGTGAGGATTAAGTAGCGCTCCGCAGCGAGAATGGGGCTTTCTGGTCGGCCAAACAACTCACGGTAGAAGGCGTGTTGATGGCGAGGTTCAGTATGCTTGACCAGAAGATAGTGGATGTAGTCCCAATCATTGGCGTTAGAGTTTTCGAGACTCTGTAGGAGGCGCACGGAGAATTCCTTATCGTCATGACGCTCATGGGCGATCATCGCCTGCCAGAAACGGCGCATTGCAGAGTTAATGGGCAAGGGGCGCTCTTTGTCGAAATCGAGCATTTTCTCGGCTTTATCAAGGTTGGCGTTTTCCGAGAGAATAAGCCACTCAAGATAAGCAAGCGCGTACGTCCCATTGAGGTATACTTGATCTTCAGTAATCAACTGGTCACGGCCGTAATATATGTCGTAGCGGCTGAGAACTTCGAGTGCATCTGGGATTTCCTTAGGACCATATTCCGCAATGATAGCCTCAAATGCCTCTTTCTGTGGTAGGTCGCCAATGAAGGCTGAGAGTCCATTGGCAGCAATGCGGTCTTCTTTTGTGGCCTCCGGGTGCATTATGATGATTTCCCTTAGCTGGAGGGTGGTGAAAGGCAAATCTTTGCGGGCAGACCGTGGAAGGCTTAGGGTCAACTTCGCTAATTCCAGCCCTACCGCATCGCTTTGTTCCAACTCGCTTTTCAAGGTGGAAATCGCCGAGTTTTTCAGTTTTTCATTCTGTGCTCCGATGCCGTATTCAACGTATACGCGGTGCGCCAGTGCGCTTCGGCTGTCCCCTTCAACCATTTTGATCGATTTAGACATCGCGTCCTCATACTTGTCTTGACGCAAAAGTAGCTCCAACTCCATGTCTGCTGATGTCAGACTGGCCGGGTAGCGTGTTCGCATGATGGATAGGTATTTGGCGCCGAGTCCGAGTTGTCCGAAGTTAATCGAGTGCTCGACAACCTGCGCAAGTGAATCGGGGTCGTAATCCTTGCTCTTTGCGACTTTTTCCGCCCACCAAGTCGTATTCGGGTGACGGAGTTTATCGGCTAAATCCAGCGTTTGCTCTAAGGTCTCCTGGCTATCTGGTTCGAGGAGTGAGGCTGATCTGGATTTTTCGTAAGCCAGTCTGAGTTGTTCGCGATCACGGAGTGACTGGGCTTCTTCTTTCAAGGTGGCGGCGCGCCACAGCTTAACTTGTTGAAAGAGCAGTGGGCTGGTCAACAGACCTAGTGCGAGTGAGCAAAAAATGATACCGTAAGCCGTGCGTAGATATACGTTTTTCTTTTTCCATTCCTTGTAGAGCTTCTTGGGGAAGTCCACCAAGAACTCGAGTACGGTCAGGTAGAGCTCCCATAATTCCAGAACCAGCTCTCGAGGAGTCATTTTTCGCACCTTTTTGAACCAAGTGCGCACACTTTTTGAGGTTCGTTGGGGGAGGGTGCGTATCCATTTGGCTAAATCGGTAATTTTTAGCCTAAACTTCTTTGGCGCTTTTGAAATTGAGCGATTGAGCTTGCGAGCATTTTTCTTGCGCTGTTGCTCACGGATTTTTTGTTCGATTGGCCTGCTCAGGCGCCATTTGCGGAGACTGCTTCTTTGCAGTTTCCACCATTTTTTCAGTCTATTCTTTTGCCGTTTTGCCCCTTGGGTGCGTAAATAATAGAGCTCGTCGAGCTTCTGCTTGATCCAAGATGGTCTTTTATTTTTTCGACGCGACTTCATCGAGTATATACTCTGATACCGGAGCCAGCCTTGGGGGGCTTGACTCGCAAGGCAAGTTCATGTAGTCAAAAAAGAAGCCTGCGGCTTTCAAGTTGCCGCAGGCTCAGTGAAATTTGTGCTTTAGAAGTTAGGCTTCAATTTCTTGAGTCGCCTTCTTTTGCTTACGGCGACGATAGATGAGGAATGCGCCCAAGCCGATAACCGATGCTCCAGCCATGTAGGTTGCAGGCTCAGGAATCGCGACCAGTTCACCTTCCAGTGTGCCTAAGTCACCACCAACAAAGGATGCTCCTACCGGAGTACCACTGTTAACAGCCACCAGATACATCGTATAGCTTTCGGTGTCTGGACCGTAAAGATTGCCAATGGTGCCGAAGGTGCCAACGAGGTCAAAGCTCAAGTCAAAGGCGCCATTGGCCGATGGGACTGTCAGATAAATGTATTCATTGGCGCTGTTCGCAAGGACAATACCGGCCAAATTGTTTCCGGTGCCTGAAATTGAGTATGTCGTTGCCTTAAAAGCGTAGCCTAATGGAGCACCATTACCTGGATCAGGTATATTCAGGCTCTGGATCGTGAATTGACCGATACCGGTGTTATTGAGTGCGAGTGCTGCAGATGTAGGAGATAAAGCACTTACTGAGCCGCCACTGTAGCCAGCGCCAACACCAGGCGTCATGCCCACGAAAGGAGAGCCATCTTGCTGAATCGTCATACCAACGCCAGGATAGAAGAATGGATTGGTATTAGAAATGACCTGTACATTGCCGCCTGAAAAATCTACAGGAGCGAAACCGGTCGTTTCGTCGATTGGTGCGTCTGTGAAGACGAATTCAAGTATTTTGGCCGCATTCATCGATGTAGTAACACCAATCGATAATGCAGCGATTCCGAGCAGTTTGTATGGTGAGTAGCGCATAATTAGATTCATAGTAACTTTATACCCATTTGTGTAAAGCCAATTTTAGACAATTCTTTTAAAGTGCGAGTGCTGCGAGTGCTTCGTCTCGTAGCTGTTTCTCCTCTGGTAATAAAGCCTCGGGTTTGATTGAGGTTAGCATGCTTTGGGCAATCTCTTTATTTCCTAACTTAATTTCTATCAACGCATTCAGGAGTGTAACGTCAGGCTGTGACCTAAGCCAGGAGGGGACGCCTGCCAAACGCTGCTCAGCAGCTTGGTAGTCTCCGGAGAGGTATAGGACAAAGGCAATTGTGGCGTTTAGCTCCGGCGCCTCCAGATTTTCCTGCAGTTCGATTAAGGTGGCCAGTTGGTCGGCGTCTTTGTTTCCGAGTAAGTTATTGAAATAGAAGTAATTGTTGATGTAGGTGGGATTGTTTGGGAATGCCTCACGCAGGTCTTTTGAGATTTTCAATGCCTTCGAGGTGTCATTCAGGTGCAAGGCCACTGTGAATTGCTCTCTTTTCAGATTGGCCGCCAGGAGGGGGTTAGATGCGAGTGCGATGGCATTTTCATAAGCTTGATTAGATAGGTTCCACCAACCTTGGCCTCCTGCCATTCGCGCTAATATCATCATGGAATCAGCTTCCTCAGCTTCCAGCGTGAGATTGAATGTATTCTGCCAGTCCTGCTTGGAGAGGGTTCGGGTGTCACGTAGTTGGAAGTAGAGTTCAAAGGTCGCTGTTTGCGGTTTCGAAGCAGAAGAATGTTCAGCAGCCAGAAGATCTTTAAGTTTATTAAAGTCTTGGTTCTGCAGCGCGGTGTAGTATTGCAACTCCCAGAGTTCCTTGGACTCAGGTATATCATACTGACTGAGTATGGCGTCCGCGTGTTTGGGCTGATTGATGTCAAGCAGCCACTTGCCAACCGCGAGTGGATTTTGCTGGGCTTCGGTTGCAATGGTCTGGGTGATGATTGATTCGGGGGCGGTTTCGCCAAGCAAGATCATCTGTGTTGCAGCCAATAGTCGTGAGTGAATCGTGCTGTGTGGATGGTTGTTCAGTTCTTCGATTAGCCATTTCCGCTCTTCGGGAAAGAGTTTGATCTCTGGTCGTGAACTGAGCATTTCCAAGGCAAGTAGCCCGACTTTAGCCTTCGAGCGGCTAGCCTCTTTTAGCGCAGATTTTGCCTCTATCCAATTGATTACTCGCGACTGCATTAGTAGTATTTGGGCGCGAGTGAACTGGGCGTCCGCGTTGTTTGGGTCGATATTGAGTACTAAGCCCAGCTCATCAATTGCCGAAACGAGATCGCCGCTTTGAGTGTGATAGCGAACTCGAAGTAGCATGAAGCTCGTTTCCCCACTCATGCTAGGGGCCATTTTTTCAATGATTTGATTAGCCTGCTCCAATCGGTTCAAGTCCAGGCAGAGTTCTAAATATGTTAGAGAGCTCTCTTTGAATTGAGTGGATTGAGGGTCTTCTATCAGGGGCTCCAGGGCGGCGAGGGCTGCCTCTGGATCATCTTTCATGGTCGCTTTTGCATAAAGCAGTGAATTGTCGCGAGAAGTTGGCTGGAGGAATTTTAGACGCTTGATGTGAGGCAGCGCCTCTTGATTTTGCTTCTCCTGAAGTGCGCGATCGGCCATCTGGTGCTCATAGCTAACCCATTTCTTGTAGCCCCAGAAACAGATGAGAGCTGTTGCTAGGATAAGCAGTGTAACTCCGAGCCAAACTGGTGGCTTCTTTGCAAATGATTGTCTTGGCATGCTAGTCGTAATAGTTTTGGGGAGCTTTTCCAGGGCCTAGGCTTAATCTGGCTCCCGCTGCAAAACAGACGCAAAATATGGCGATTCCCGCTGAAGGGCCCAGTGGAAAATCGAAAGATGCGAAACATAAGAATAGGCCGATGGTGAGTGCAATCCAGAAGCACTCAAGATACGCTCGCTTGCGTTTGAATGTCAGATAAATCACGCCAATAGGGACGGATAGAAGCAGTGCGTATCCAACGCTTCCCAGTTCTACCCAATACTCCATCCAATCATTGTGCGCATGCTCGTTATGGAGGATGAAGGCGCCCAGCTTGTGCTTGTATTCCGGCCCGGCGAACTTGAAGAAAATGTAAGTATATGAACCGAGGCCCCAGCCCCATACTGGCTTATCTTGAACCATTTTCCAGCAATCACGTGGCGATGCGTAGAATCGTTGGTCGATTTGCTCGGATTCGATTTGGTGGCGTGATTTTGCGATTCCAGCCTTGAGGTAATCCGATGCCAAGGTCGGTCCAATAATGCCTGCAAGTGTGATGCCTATTAGGATGCCGATGCCGAGTCGCTTGCGAGTCCTTCGTTCCATGTCCTCAAAAATAGATGTCCGGTTACGGTAGGCAATCGCTAGGCGGATGCTGGCAATGATGATGAATAGGGTTGCGAATAAGAGTCCTGATCTTGAGCCAGATAACGGAATCGCGATCCAGATGATCGCAGCAATGGCGACCCATACGACATCCCAGCGCTGTCGCGTGCGATCCTGGCGATCAAACTTGTTGAAGAATTGTATCTGTCTTTCAGCAACGGCGGCAGCGGCTCCAAGGCTTAACAGTGCAAATGCGACCCAATGATTATAATAACGAAATGATGCAAAGAAATGAGGGTTTACTGGTTCAAAATAACCGAGGACATTTGGGTTTTTTGAAAGCTTGAACCATGAGCCAATGATCGCCAGTGTAACACCGTTGAGTGCGATGATGCTCAATAGGGCGTAAATTTGCTGCCGACTGCGAATTACGGTGAAAACGGTCGCAGCGGTTGCCAGGCAACCGAGTTGAATCAACGCGAATTCTTTCGTTCTCGCTGGTTCGTAGCAAATGGGAAAGTAGGGGATCGGTGTGTTTTTCTGCCAGGTGATGTAGAGAGAGTCAGAGCTTGCTTCCGGGATGTTCAGTGGATTGAAAATGCTGATTATTACTTGTAGCGACAGTAATAACCAGGGGCTTATACATAGAAGCCATTTCTTTATTCCGTTCCACTCGCGCTGGTTCCAGTAGATTACGAGTGGGACAAGGCTTAGCCAAGCCAAGATAATAATGATGATTGCACAGCCTGGATATCTGCCACCTAGCGCCCAACTGGAGAAGATGACTAATGCCGATGCTTGTGCGATTGCTAGTTTGGGCGCCAGATTGTTCTGAGCTGCAGTTTCATGATCCATAGGATTTAGACAAAAAAAATGCTGGATCACCTATAGGCGATCCAGCATTTTCGAAGAAAATATTCAGTTTAGAATGCGCTGGTCGGGTTGATGATGCCGCCATCTAAGTTGATGGTATTGCCAGTGCGGAGCGGGGTGAGCACTAAGTCACCTTCGTCGGCGCCTGGCGATACCAGAAATGTGTTGTTCTGGGCATCTTCCAGTTCGCCAGCCATTTCATCGATGGCTTGTTGGTCTGCAGCCGTAATGTTCTCGTTGGGAACATCGTCGGTTGCCACAGTAATTTCCAGAGTGCCACCCTCGCCTTCGCCAATGCTAACGGGAATCGAAACCGTCTCACCTGCTTTGACCGTGTATTCTTTTGCGCCAACCTTTAAGACAACTTCACCTTCGCCAACAGAGAGCACGGTGACTGTGCTTGATAGGTCACCGTTGGATGCATCAATGGCGTCGGACTTGGTGAGAGTTGCGAACACGAACGTGGTGCCGCGGATACCAGCGCTTCCGGTTGGGGAATTGATGGTGTATGAGGACTCTGGTTGCAGCTTGCGCACGCTGCCAACTACCTTGCCATAATGCAGTTCAAGGGTGGTGGTGGATTTTGATGGGTCTTCTCCCATGAGCGCATAGTTCTTTACTGGAAGATCGAAGGGCTCTTGAGTGAATTCTGCAATTTTCACGTAGCTGTCCGGGACAACGTTGATCGAGCTGCCGTTAGAGAAGAGCAGAAGCGCAGAGGAGTTGGAGCCAGTTTCAATTGCATAGCCTTCGCTGATCAGGTCCCCGCGCTGCAATGGCGTCTTCTCACCAGACTCAATGTCGATGAGCGTTACGTCGCCTTTAACCAAGTAAACTTGTACGGTAGGAGTCTCGACCATGCCTGCGGATAGAACACCTACGCAAGCTAGCCAGAATATGAAATATTTGATCATTTTCATTGGATTATTTCCTTAATTTGAGTGGGCAGTGTAGTGTACTTCTCTTAGAATGCTATGGTGACGTTACCGAATATTTGCCAGCGGTCATAGGCGAATGTCGAAATGGTCGAATCATTCCATTGGTAGGATGCATTGGCGCCTGCGCTTGCCCAGCTATTGATGTTATAGTTGAGATTGCCGCTGATGATAAATGCATCATCGGTTCGGTTAATCAATCCGCCAGTAAAGAATGTCCGGAGATAAGTGAAGTCTAGCCCTGTGGTAACTTGATCAGAGAATCTGTGTGTTGCTCCAACGCTCGCACTAACGGACTCTAAGCCTTGGTTGGCGGGGGACTGGCCGGTGTCCACGCCAACATTGGCGTTGAATGTGGTTTTGTCGGAATAGTCCCAGTCTACGCCAATATTGACGTACGGATAGACAAAGTTATCTTGATTGCTTGGCTTAACCCAGTCCCGATAGCTAATACCAGTCTGAACATTGCCACTCAGCTTGGGGGCCAGAACACCAAAGGCGCCAACGAATAGCGTGTGGTCCATTGATTCATGAGTTGGACCGCTTGCGCTGCTGGGGACGTATTGATAACGGTAACGATAGCCAGCATCAAAGGTCAACTTCTCGGAGTAGCTATATTGTCCATCAATTGCAGCGGCTACCGATGTGATGTCGGCAAAACCCGGTGTTTTGTAATCTTGATACTGCACTGAAGGTGAGAATCCGATCGACCACTTGCTGTTTAGACTATAAATGAAGTCCGTAGTCAGGTCGTAATTGTAGATGTCAGTTATTTGGCCGACCAAGCTGTTCGCGTTGGTGGTTCGGGCAAAGTTGAATCCCAGGTTGTAGGTCAGGTTGCTTTGTATGCCTTGGGGCCCGGCTAGCGTCGCGTAGAAATTCGGGTTGATCGAGTCATTTTGGGTGCCGGTGTCTCCGTAGCGGACCACGCTGAAACCAGTGCCCATGGTGATGACGTTGATTCCTTGTTTACGGACGAACTGAACCGATGGGGTGACGGTCAAAATGTCGTCTCCGCTTTCGCTGCTGTTCGCGTTGATGTTGGAGTCATAGCCCCATGAGGTGTCCAAGGCCACACCAATTTCACCACCCAAAACTGGGAATAGTGCGTGAGCTTGGGTCGCTAAAGCAAGGCATGCTGTAGTAGTGAGCAGAGTATTTCTAGTGTGCATAGCTATTGTATCGCAGTTAGTTGCAGTTTGTTTTTACGAATAGTTAGTTGGGCGATAGTCGCAAGGCTATTTTTTCACTATTTTCATAATTGGTAAGCGTTTAGCACCGTTATTGCGTCGAAATTTAGTGAGCCATATTGGCGCCAAATTCTCACGGTTTTGCCGCCACTTTTAGGCATTTTTATTTGGTAAATTTTGTTCCAAACGGTTATCTCTGCGATTGATGGCGTCTGATTATCCCATGTGGTTAAGTGGATTAAGGCGGACTGAGAATCGGCCATGCCTGACCAAATTACTTGATTGCACGTGTCTTCAGGGAATCCGAGTTCGCAGGCGTATCCATCTTTAAGTAAGCTCCCAAAGGGTTCAAGAATTCGCCAGACGTCGCAGGCATCTTGGATTTCGGCTTGATGCTCATCGGGCGTAAGGTAAGGCGCATTAAAAATAAGCATGCTGTCGATGTCTCTAAGCCACAGGTGGCGTAATGCTTCACGATAGGCAGAGCGGCTCATGGTTGGAATCTCGGAATTCTTAGAGTCGCGGACAATTCTGGCAACCCAGGGAATCGAACCGATGTAGGGCGCGGCTGCTTGTCTATTGCTCGCATCGATAGAGGTATGTTGAATCAGCAGTTTGAGATAAAATAGATCAACGGCTTTTTGTGGTAGATCGAATGGGAGCTCGGACTTTTCGTATGCGAGTGTGTTGCCGTAAGCGTAGGGGTTGGAATGGGAGAAAAATGACGGGCCGCTGCTTGGCGTTGGCTGGCCGAGAGCATTGATGATGGGCGCTTGTGGAAAGGAGAGATTGACCAGCCAGTTGAGAGTGGTGATGTGTGGGTAGACTTCGCGCGCTGGCGCAGCAATGTAGGTGCTCGCAATGTTCAGTGCAAATTGCCTTCGATAGGCAGGCCAGTCGTCAACGTTTACTTGCTGAGCTGATGGTGGGGTCTGCTCATTCAGAAAAGGTGAGCTGAAGGGATATCCTTCGTAGTCTAACCAAAGAGAACTAATCGTTAGATTCAATTCCTGATAGTGGCTTAGTCTTTCTCTGATTAATTCCCCTACTTTTCGCCAGGACGCGAGATTGAATGAATCTTGTGGCTTTTCTGGAAAAAAGTCGTAACTCCCCTCGGAGGTTGGCAGGGGGAAACGCTTTAAGCCCTCCATTAGTTGAAGCGGAGCGCCTGCTTGATCTAATGTCCGTGCGGTTTCGTCAAAATCTTGCAACAAGGGAAGGTGCTGGTTCAAGCCCAGTGTGCGTAGGGCCTGTATGTCGTCAGGCGCCAAGGGGGCAAAGCCGACTCCGGTCCATAGCAGCATCGGTCCGGCGGGGGGAGGGGTGATTGGCTGATTTTCGGCAGAGAGCGTCCGCACAATTTTTAAAATCTCCGAGCAGTTTGATTGCTCCGAATTTCCCATGAGTATAGGGGCGAGTAGTGCTAGACAGGCTATACTGTGGAAATGTTTAACCATCGGTGCTTCCGGTGATGCCGAACATGAATGGAATAGGGCGGGAAATGATTTTCTCAGGCGGCGGGGTTAGTGAGTAAGCATCTTGCTTTTTGATTACCATTGCGGTGCTGGAGCCGCCATCAAAGTTAAGGGCCCGGTCTACATTCAGTGAAATCAAGTGGTTCGCCATTTCTGGAAGTGATGCGCCTTGTTTTTCGGTGCTGTCGTCTCCAGAAGGGCCGCAGACTGCGAGGTAAAACCAGCGGCCGTCTTTTGAAATCCCGGCAGAGGTGCGACTTGTCCGTTCGATATAGGGGAGGATTGCCCGATACGGCTGACCATCTTTAATCAGCCAGTGGAATGCGCTGAAGGCCCAACTGGCGTCTGTGGGATATGGGCCTGTTGTGAGCCCAATCTCACCATTCTTTCTTTGCCAGAGAGTTGGGTATGAGGGGGCTGCTGGGCCGTCGCCAATGGGTTCGTGGTCGCGCGCCTTGGCGAAGCCACGCAGTGTAACGTTTGTGCCGGGGATAAATGTTTTCCAGCTTTCCGTCGCTGCTGGCGTTTTGTCAGGGAGAGTGTAGGATGTGGCGTTGACTCCGACCAGAAATTTACCCACTTGAGCAATCGTGATCGGCAGTTCTAGTCTCGAATTGGCTGAATCGGGGGCCCTTGGCCCAGGCGGGTTGATGAAGAGGTTCAACGCATATAGGTCAGAATGGAGGTCAAGGCGCACAGTCGTGAATTCGCCTAGTCCGCTTTTTGTTTTTTCCTGCCAATAGACCAGTGGCTCTTCGTTATCTTGCGTGGGCCGCTCCTTAAGTTCAAGTGCTAGCGGAGGGGAGTCGCTGCCTACCAGCAGCGACATGCTTATTGCGAGTATTGCGCTGACTGCGCAAGCAATGACTACTAGCCGTCTGCGATTAGCTCTGCAACAAGGATGCTGAGTCACGAAGGAGGGTCTGAGTTTGTGGACTGGCAGGCAGTCCAGTGCTGTACGTGTTCTGCCAGCTTGGCTCGTCAAGCGAGCTTGGGACGGTGAGCAGCCGACTTAAGCGACATTCTGGACGCAACTGGGTTGAGCCGATTCATTGCGTAGCCATGTGTAGACATCATTTAGCTGCTTGGCGAAACCACCCCATCCGTAGCGTTCTAGGACGAGTTTGCGACCGCGTTGTCCCAAGTCTAAGCGTTGTTGATCTGTCATCGCCATCGCTTCTTTTAGAGCTTCCGCCAAAGGGTCTGCTCCAATGTCGACCCACCAGCCGCAACCATGTGTTTCGATCTCTTGCCAAGGGGCGCCTTTTGTCGTAATGACTGGTGTTTCACAGCCTAGAGCCTCAGCTACGGTCAGACCAAAATTTTCAGTATGAGTTGGGAGGACGAACAGGTCTGCATCGAAGTAGGTTTTCCACTTGCCCTCGTTGCTTTGAGGGGCGCAGAAGGTGATGTCCTGACGTACGCCTAGCCGTGTAGCGAGTTTTTCGAGCTCCGCCTTATGGTTGTCTTCTTCAGGTCCAACGATCTGGATGCGCCAGCCTGGTTGGCGTACTTTGGCCCATGCCTTAATCAGGTTGGTTAAACCCTTAACTTTTTGGATTCTGCCCAAAAAGAGCAAAGTGCGTATCTCTGGGTGAGCCCGTTTGTTTGACTCAGACCGTAGCTTCTCTAAATGCTCGTCAGAAATGATTTCCACGCCATTTGGGATGACCGCTACGGGAGCAGTGATTCCCAAGTCCCTGATTTGTTGCAGCTCACTATCTGCGGTAGCGTGAATGCACGAAGCGCGTTGCAATACATTGCGCTGGTAGAGTCGCCAAGCAATCGCCTTTTTGAGGCGCTTGTGTTTCATTGCCCATGGTGCGGTCATTCCCCGGGGGGAGACTAAATACGGCAAACCGAAACTACGGGCAAAGCGGGGGCCTGCATTGAGGAAGGGAAGCCAGAGTCCATTGACGTGAATGATTGTGCTTTGCTGAGAGTTGATGTGCTCGTTCAGGTACTCATCAGCATTTGATGCATTCGCGTTCAGTAAGTAGCACTTTGGGCCGTCGACTACGAGCGGTGATGGGCTGTTTCGGGAAATGATCGAAACGTCCACGCCTTGTGTAACCAGTTCACGGCAAATCTGTGGAACGGATCGAGACAACCCTCCAGAGCTGGCATCCAGATCCTTAACAAAATGGTAAACACTGGCAGACGCCAGCTTCTTTGCGGATTTAAGCAGCCATGAGCGGTCTCGCAACTGTTGATTTAACTCGCTGGCGGACAGGCTGTTGAGAATCAACCGCGGCGAAGAGGCCGTGTGCTTGGCAAAAACCGGTGCAGTATTCTTCAGTAGTGTAGTCATGGGCGCGATCAGTGGCCGTTTTCAAACTCGGCAAGTCGGTAGCAATCGACTTGTATTGAGACCTTATGGGCTGCGCGGGATAGATAAATTGCAACAATTTTGCCGCGCCGCTGATTGAATCAGTGGTCATTGGCAAGTGATTGTGTGCAAAAGCGCGTGTCATTGTTTAGTAGCGATTAACAGGGCGAGCATGTCTCATACCAAGAACTTCAGCACTTAGTCTGGCGTCTCTTAATTTGAGATGAGTATATCAATTTTTACATTTAACTTAAGCAAAAATTAAGGTTTGGCGAGCCTAGAATTCTAATCAATTGGCTTCAGGGAGGGATCCGGTATCTTCCTCAGGGAAATCGGTATCGTCGTTGGTGGGGGATTCGGTGTCGGGAACTATATACTTATGGACGCCAAAAAAGGCGATTAGAGCTAATACTGTCCCCTTGATTAACTGGTTTAGCACGACAACCAGCTCCGTCTCCGCTTTGATTGCCTGATAAAATATTAAAGGAATCCAAAAGAGGAAATAGGCGTCTTTGTAGCTATGCCGGATGGCCAGGCGATAAAAGAATGCGTAAATCAGGCCCCAAAGGAACATGAAAACGGTGCCCCCAAACTTGCCAAAATTCGCGTATGCTTCACCTAGAATGCTAGTGCCCATTGAGGTGCCGCTTTCCAGATTAAGGCCGGTGAAACGTTCAAAGTTTTCCTGACCGCCAGCCCTCTTTTTATCAGCGTAAATCACCCGCGGGAAGATAGAACTGATGACTGCGTCCTTGATCGTTTCTCCTTCTGCATATGGTTCGACGAGAGGGACATGGAGCATGATTGCTGAAATAATCCATCCTTGGTTGATGCGTTGGCCTGCCGCAATCAGTGTGGGTTCGTCAAGGAATGCTTGCTGCCGAACGAGCTTGTCGTAAACCGTTGCAACTAGGGATGCGCTTTGGTGATTCCAGACCTTTGAGCGGTAGTCTGCCTTGATGACTTGAAGGGTGAAAATGAAGCTGAAGCCCGCGATAAAGAACAAGGCTTTCTTAGGAGGATTCCATCGCACGGTATGAAACCAGAAACATGCGACCAGACCTACCCAGATTATCAGGTCGTGGAACATGGCTGATTCGGCGCTCCGGATCAGCAATGAGACCATCGACAACCCTGCGAGATAATAGCGCATTGGATGGCCACTGTAGAGGAAGTAGATTGCTGCGATGTAGCGCAACTGACTCAACAACACGAAGGCGAAGGTGAGGCCGCCTACGCCCACTCTCAGCGCTAATTCAGAAACCAAACTGATGCCCAGCAACGCCAGCCCACGATAGTAGAGCCGATTGTCACTCAGTGTTGCTAAAAACTCACGCTGTTTGGTTTCGCTGGGGAAGACATAGAGCGCTGCTAGGTAAAAGCATGTGCCAGGTAAGGCGAAGGCATAATACCTCCCAGCCTCGATATACATCTCATAGCGAGGGTCTGATGAGCCAAAGGCGTAGCCAAGAACGGGACCGATCAGCCATTGAAGAGTGGCGATGCACGCAGTGATCTCAAGAATTGGGATATGCGTATCCAATCCACGGTAGAACGACCAAAACGTTGCCACAAAGACGGTTATCGCCAGCAAATCATTCGGCAGTGCTTGGAATGCGCCCAGAATGCCGATTGTGACAAAGACGATGATGTATGGTACGCGGCTACTCATTGAAAAGTTGATCTATTAGAGAAGTCATGGCGTACTCGCAACTGTAGTCTGTCACGAAATTTTGCTTCGCAACCGAACCTACAGTTGGTGGGGACAACTGACTCAGTGCCTTGTAGTCTATCTCTTTGAGCGGAAGTTCAGGTTGCTGGGTCTTCATTTCCACGATTTGTTTCATCTCTGGTGGAAACCATACTTCCAAGCCCGCTGCCCAGTATTCAAACAGCTTATTGGGCGCGTTGTAGACAAAGTTAACGGTATTGCCCTTATAAAGGATCAGACCGATGTCGTAGCGGCGTAGTTGTTCGGGTAGCTCCTCATAATCCCAGCCTTGTGGGTGCGACTCGATGTTAGGAAATTTCTTGTCCTCCAACCATTTCCAGACCGATTCATCGACATTGAATCCGCTGATGGTGAGGCTGAGTTGAGTAGGGAAACGGGCGACCCATTCCACCGCCTCCCGAATAAATGTATCGTGAAAAGAGGCTGAGCCGAGATAAAGTAGTTTCAGGGGGCCCTCTTGCGAATGGCGCACAGACTGCCTTCGCCATGAACGCGGAGGGTAATTAGGCCAAGTTTGGAATTTTTGATGAGCAATGTGCGGAATGTCCTTCTTGAGAAACTCTAAACGGTTTTCGTTGGTCTGGGAAATCCACTCTGCGCGTTGAAATAAGTCCTTTTTCTCCGCTGTATGTCCCCATTTGACGACACGCATACCTGGGCGATCATAGTCTTTGGGCGCGTAATACTCGTGATGGTGGATGAAGAGTCGTGCTTTGCCGCCAAGAATCCGATAATAAAACCACACTGCCAAGGCTGAGTGTGGTTCGATCGATATGATTACTTCGGTTTGCGCTTTTTTCAGCCCCCGGGCGCAAGACCAGTGCCACTGAATGCAACGGATGAGACGACGCACGGCATTGTCCGATGGGTTAACAAAGTCTGGGCGTCGGATCGTGACCTTTTCGCAGGCAAAGGGGGGACGATGTTTGCGGTTTTCACTGCTCCAAACCGTTAATTCGACATCATCGCGAGAGGCGAGTGCGCGAATCGTATTCACTGCCGGTGGGTAATATTCCAGCGGCAAAATATGCACATAGGCTATTTTCATGCGCGATGGGGGAGGGCGCCGGTTTCCGAGAGCAGTTGTGAGAGAATGGAGCGGTAGTCGCGTTGGTCACGCTTCACTCTGGCTGATCCCGCTGTGGCGATTGCGGCCAGCTTGTCCGGGCGCTGGAGTAAGTCGGCTATTTGCTGGGCTAATTGTTCGTGATCCGTAAAGAAAAGCGCTTCGTCTTCATTGAAAAAGGTACGGGTTTCCTCATTGGCTTCCGTGGCCAGGATACTGCCACAAGCCGGAATTTCGAAGGTCCGTGTCGTGTGAAGCTCGGGGAAGCGCTTGGAGACTAGCCCGAGGCCAATCCAGGAATTTGAAATGAATTCTGCGTAATCATCTCCGTAGACCGCAGAGCCTATAAACTTAAAGTGTGGCGTGTTTGCGTGTCGCTGGCAAAAAGGTTCCCAGTTGACGCCTGCGACACGCAGGGGGACACCGGCTTTTAGGAGCGCGTCTGCGCATCGTTCGCGGTCTGGCTCGCACAACCCAATAAACGCCGCCTCGGCGCGTTTACTGGCGAGGTCAGTCCTGGGGTAATGGACCTTTGAGTCGTAAGCTTGAGTGGTGAAGATCAGCCGTTCGCGAGGCATCCACCGCGTGTAGTGCTCTGCTTCAAATGTTTTCGTCGTAATCGCCCAGTCATAGTATTGTAGGGACTGGTTGAACGCTTTGGAGCGATTGGTGTGAAACGCGGTGTCGGGAGTGTAATGAATTAAGTTTCCCGTTTGCTTCCGCATTGCGCGCGTTGTTGCAAGGGAAAGGTTGGCGGCTTTATCTACCCAGATGATGTCTTGATTGGGCTTTAGTTCCTGCTGCACCAGTTTGTTCGTCTGGCTAATGACCGGGCCAAATTTCAACCTGAATGAGAGCGTCTTGGCCCAGCGGGGCGCCTGTAGGTAGGGCGTGTGTGTATCGATCCAGGTCCATTCCCAATCTGGCGTCAATGCCTTGAGCACGTCCGCCCGCATGCGTGAAGTGGCTCCAGGCGTCAGGATGCCGATGTAAGTGGCTTTCATACTAACCAGTTCTCTCCCGAATGTAATCAGCCAAATTAGAGCCAACGGCTTCCCATGTAAACTGCTGTAGCGCCATAGCGCGTGCAGCTTGTCGCATGCGTTGATAGCACTCGGTGTCTTGGATGAGCGTTTCGATGGCGGCTAGAAGTTCATTGGGCTCAACTGGTGGGTCGAGCAATAGGCCGGTTTGTCCGTCGGTGACCAAGCCTGGGATGCCAAATTTACGAACGCTGATAGATGGACAACCAAAATATGCGGCTTCAGTCAGGACGAGGGGACTGGTGTCCTCTCGCGTGGGGTGAATGAGCAGGAAGGCGTTGGCCAAAATGTTTTCGAAGCGCGCTAATTCATCAGCGTTGTCTGGGCGAAGTTTGCCTTCAAATGTTATTTCTGGAATGGATCGCCACGATTCATCTGCTGGTTCACCGCCGATGATGTGCCAGCGGATTTTGGGATGACGCCGGCGTAACTCCTTGAACGCAGTCAGTAGGATATCGCCCCCTTTCTGCTCGAACTTCATGGCGATCGTGACCAAGTTCAGGGATTCTCCATCCCAAGAGTCGCTTTCGGGGGGGGGGATGACGCCGCCTCTGCCCAACGCTACGTAATGGTCGCCAGTTAGCTGGTAAGCCTTGCGCGCCTCATCCAGACCCCATTGAGATTCAAAAAATACACCCGAGGCATTTTCGAGAAATGCCGCTTCTTCCGCCCAAATACGCTGCAGGTCTTGTTGGCAAAAGTCTGCTGGCTTGAAGGTATTGTGGAAGAATGTGTGAAAGACGACGTCCAGGTAGACAAAGTAGGGAACGCTTGGCTTACAGCGACTCCACCTGGTTGCAGAACGAAAGAAAACGGCTTGATGGCCGTTTTCGATCTTCGCGTTTATGCGGTCGGCGTTTTCATCCAACTTGGTTGGTGAAAAGTAGGCGAATTTTCCCGGCTGGTGTAAGACCTTGCGCTTAAATTGCGACCAACGTTGTTCGAGGAGAGAGGCCTTGGGAGTAATTACGATCGGATCGACTGTAGCCAGTCGCGCTTTGAGCTGGGCAAAACAGTGCCAGTTTACAGCAAAGGAACCCCCACCGGATGGGGTTATCGCCAAATCCGTTACGTAAGCAATGCGTCTTTGCTCTGTCATCGATGTGTTCTTAAGCGCTGCGCCGTTCTATCCGCTCAACGCGCTTGTTTTCCTTGCGCTTTAGCATGGAGGACCAGCCGTAACGATAGGCGCAGGTTTGCAGGCGTCGGACATTTTTCCAGCCCAGGACTGGCAGGAGCAGGTTAAGTGCGCGTCCGCCTTGTAAAGCCAGCTTGCTACCGCCAAGCTCTTGCACGGCCTTTTCCGTTTGTTGGCTTAAATCCGGGTATTCTGGGAAAAAATGATAAAGCCACATCTGGTAGCGGTCAGCACAGATTTGACGGATGCGTTCGCTGTTCTCCCTCGCCAGCAATTGATCGCATCCCAGCTTTGTGGTCAGAAAAGCTGAGTCCATTGCCTTGCGACTGCGAGACCCACTGAGTGAAGGAGTGGTCGTTTTACGGTAGGCATAAAGCGCGTTTTCTGCCCAACGTGTTCCTTTGGAGGCGAGCAGAAGACGGATGCTGAAGTCGAAGTCATTGTTTAGACTTAGTTTCGGGTTCCAGCCGCCGGCGCGTGAAATGATTTCCTGAGGGATCAGCCATTTCCAGCCGCCCATCATGCCCTCATTCTGCGTGAGTGACTCGACGAACCACTCGACCGGATCCTGGAAGTCTCTATTCGTGCTTTCAGCCCGTGTGGTAGCAGATTGCCAGTCTTCGACAAAGTAACCCCAGGCGCAATCAGCCAGAAGCTCTTTGCTTCCGTGAATCGCAGCGAGTTGAGATTCCAGATGGTTGGGCGAGAGCGCATCGTCGGCATCGAGAAATTTTACATAATCACCCTTTGCCTCGCTGATGCCTCGATTTGCGGCGGCGGACTGACCGCCGTTCTCCTGCCTGATTAGCCGAATGCGAGAATCCTTGATCGCGGTAACGACATCAGCAGTGTTGTCGCTGGAACCATCGTCAATGACGATTATCTCCAGGTCTTGATGGGTTTGCGCAATGGCGGACTCCAAAGATGCCTCAATCCAAGCTTCGGCATTGTAGGCTGGTGTGATGATCGAGATCAGGGCCATTGATCGAAGCTGGGTTATCCCTTCGGGTAACCTTTGAATCCCTGGAGCAGCTCGGGAAATGTCAGGCCCGAGTCTTGGAATGTTTTCCAGGCAATTCCGGGAGATTTACGCTTGAGCATCATGGAAAGCAGGCGGCGAGCATGAGTTTGTCGAATCCGTTGTGCGATGCGCTTTTTTTCGGAGTCGTTGAGATGCTGGGTGGCTTCCAGGGTCTCAATTTCCAAGTTATTACGAATGTTGAGCACTTGTGGCGTTTTGAGCTCAAGCCGCATCTGCTGTCCCTCGTGCTGGCGCCACCAGACCAATGCAGGTGGCAGGCTGACCAAGGGCCAACGTTCGGTCAGTTTATACCAAAGCTCTGTGTCCCCAATAAATTGTCGACCACTGAATCCACCGACTTCAGTAAATGCGTCGTTGCGAATGATGGCAGCTGTTGGGCCAACGCCGAAGAGGCTTGATCCGTTAAAGTGTGCGCGCATGGCGTCACCGGCACTGGTGTAGAATGGGAAGGGTTGAGGGAGATCTATTTTATTAATTGATAAGGCCAGAGCGGCCTCAGGAAAGCGCTCCATGGCATTGACCATGACCTCCAGCGTATGTGGATAGACGAGGTCGTCGGCGTCTACATACTTGATGTATTTGCCGCGTGCTTTTGCCGCGGCGGCATTACGGTTTCCGTAGTCGCCTAAATTTTCTGGATTCTTATATGCGTGGATTCGGGAATCAGCTTTAGCTAGCTCGCACGCTATCTGGTAAGATTTATCTTTCGAGCAATCATCGACCAATATCAGTTCATAATCTTGGTAGGTGGAGTTGAGGATGCTTTCGACAGTTTCCTGCAGAATATGCTCACGGTTGTAAATCGTGACCAAAACGGAAACCGTTGGAGTCTTGTGCGCGCTCATGTGACCAATTGCGGGTGAAGAATGGCTTATTTATCCGACAGCTTGGGTGGCTGATAATGAAACTGCTTTGCGTCTTGCGCGAATCGTTCGCCTAGTTGTTCGACCAATTCTTTGGTTAGCAGGTTGTGCGGTTTCAGTTTACTGGAATAATCGACGAGCTCACTGGAAACTAATGCGGACAATTTACTATCGGGGGGAAGAGACTGTTTCGCTGGTTTTGAGTCTGCATTGTGGAGGCGAGCGAGCTCAATGTTGGGCATGTTTATCGCGTTCTCAAATTGAGTGACGTCATGGTTCAAGTCCTCAACTTTAAGGACCCATTGAAATTGGTATTTGCCTAAAAATGAATGTTGGGGAAGCCAGTGGGCATCGAGCTCCCTGTTCGGAGTTAGGCTGAGGTACTCGACAAAGTCCTGAAAGCTGATGCCCTCATGATAAGGTATGGCAGGGTCCATGGGCATCTTGATCTCTTGGCCCATTGTCTTCCAAATATACGTACCAGTGCGATTCACTTGATGCCCCTTTCGCCGGTATATCGCTTCCATGACGTCGGCCTTGGGGGGATTGAATGGTTCGCGTACAAATTTATCAATATAACCCGATACGATACGTGACCAGGGATTTCGGACAACCACCATACGTTGGTAATGGTGGATCGCATGTTTCGCCTGTCGTCTGTCGGTGTGAAGCAATGTGTAGTTTTTATCTACGTGTGCATGGGCTTCGGAAATGTCTTTAAAATCAATGTCCTCCCCTAGGCTATGGATAAACCAGTGCTTGAGACTTGTGCAGGCGACTTTCGGAATTGGGCAATAAATGAAGTGGTGCTTGGGGTTAATGAGCCAAGTTTGATACGGCCACAGTGTGTTCGGGCAGATCGCTAAACGAAGCTGGTTGCGCATGCTTTTGCTCATACACTTCCCAGCAGCTTTAATTGCTATAGATCGGATATTGCCCATGTCGATGCTTGCTGAATCTAAGAATTTTTGTTGGCGCCTCTACCTTGTCGAAACGCGGCCCGAAAACCTAACTTGCGATACTCTGATAGCGTGAGGTGACGACGGAAGAATGCATGGTAAACCAACCTGCGGATTGGCGATTTAATGCGTTCAAAAAATTCGACTCCGTAATGATATAGATACCATTTACGAAGAAAAAAGCACCTGACGCTTGGATCATATTCACGAATGTGTCGGGTTACAATCATATGGGGCGTTTCCGGGCAGTCGTCCTGACTGGTCTTGTTTGAGTCCGTGAAATAGAATGTGCCGAATACCAAATCCGATTCACAGACTGAGAATTTCGACAATGCCCGGAGGATGAACCAGTAATCCATCGCGAAATGTAGCTCCTCAGGAAAGGGCCCCGTGGCTTCTTGAACTTCTCTGCGGTAAAAGTAGGAAACCGGGTTTAGTGGAAATCGATATTTGTAATACTGCAGACAACGTCGGTAATCTTTCACTGGCTTGGTCAGTCCTACTGCCTCACTGCCTTCTCGACGGTCATATAAGTTGCCAATAACGAGGCCGTGTTCCGGCGCCGCCTTAAACATTGCTCTGACGTGCTGAAAAACGTTGGCCTCGAACCAGTCGTCTGCATTCAGGTAGACAATGACATCACCAGTAGACAGAGCAAAAGCTTTATTCATCGCGTCCGATTGACCGCGATCTTTTTCGGAAATCCATTTGATGTGTTGATGCCGCTCCAGTATCTGCACCGTACCATCTGTTGAGCCGCCATCCACAACAATGTGCTCGAAGTCTGGATCATCTTGGATCAGTACGCTTTGGATCGCGCGCTCAAGATATCGCTCTGCATTGTACGATGGTGTGAGGACGGATATCTTCATTTAATCCAATGCGTTTTCAAGCTGAGTGAGGGCTGCTTTGGTGATCTGACTCCATTGGTATTTTTGTTCAACCAACTTTCTTGCGTTTATCCCTAGGGATTCTCTCAAGGATTTATTTTGAATTAAGTTCAGGATCGCGCTCGCCATTGACTCGGAGCTCTCGGCCAGAATTAAATCCGTCTCAGGTGTGACCTCCAATCCCTCTGCGCCAATACTGGTCGAAATGACTGGCTTACCCATGCTCATGGCTTCGAGAATTTTGAGTCGTGTGCCTCCTCCGTACTGTAAGGGAACGGCGAAAATATCTGCATCTTCAAAGTATGGACGCATGTCGGGGGGATCTGAAATGACCTCCAACCAATCTCGACCATTCTGCAAATGAGCCCACTCTGCTTTTGCATTTCTTCCGGCCAAGCGAAGTCGGCAGTGGGGCGAGTGATGGTGAACAAGCGGCATGATTTCCTCTACCAATAGCTTGCCTGCTTGTTGGTTGGGGCCGTAGCTAGCGCTTCCCGTGAACAGGATGAGTGGAGATTCGCTATTCGGAGCCACCTTGAAAGTGTGGAAGCAATCGGTGTCGACTCCATTGGGGGCAACGAAAATTTTTTCTTCGCACTCGGGCTCCAAATTGACGAGTCCTTGGCGGTCGATTTTCGAGCAACAGAAGGTAAGCTTGCATTCTCGCAGCATTTGGCTCTCCCAATAGCGAAGCATGTCAGATTCTAACGTTCCCCATGCTCGGGCTAGCGGAGTTTTGTATTTTCCTGCGGTTCGCTCTTGGAGCTCCCATTCGTTGTTATGCGCATTGCATACCACTGGCGCTTCGGGAAGGCTGTTTCGCAAGACTTTGACTAATGGATAGAGGTAGGAAAATTCCATCCAGATTAGATCGAACGGCTTAGAGCGGTGTTCCTGCTCAATTTCCGGCAACAGGCACTCTAGTTGCTCAAGATAGATCAGGCCGAGTGTTGGGAACAGTTGCTGCTTATGCCATATTCCACGTGCGCGCTTAAGCAATAGATGTGCATAGAGGCGATGGAAGGTGGACAGCTCTTCTTTTTCAGAACGAGCCACGCAGTTGCCCATCCCGGGGATAATGAGCCGCTTTCCGTGATCCAGGTTGGAAGCAGTGAACGCTTGCATGGCCCGACTGAAACCTGAGCGTCCTTGTTTCGCTTGCTGAGCTTCGAGATTGTAATCTGGTGGTGGTGACAGGAATCGGGTGGGGGATTCAGGTGGCGAAAACCAGTCTGGAAAATTGGCGTGAGAGGTAACGGATAGTATGGCTGTGGTGACCGTATGCCGGGAGGCCAAGGCGCGGGTAAAATGCAGGCTGCGAGTACAGCCGCCACCACCAGTTGGGTCCGGAGCCTGAGGCATTATCTGTAAGATTTTCATCACAAAGCCTTGGCAAGCTTGCCTACTGCGGCCTCCCTAATTGCTGGCCAGGAGTAGTTGCTTCGAGCCCAGTTTTGACCTTTGCTGGCGAGCTTCTTTGCCTTCGCTTGGTCTTCTAAGAGCTCGATGACACTTTCGGCGAAAGCGTTTGGTGAATCTGCAATCAATAAGTGTTCACCCGATTCATAAGGGACGCCCTCAGCTCCAATGCTGGTCGATACGACCGCACGACCAATTGATAGTGCTTCGAGTATTTTAAGTCTGGTGCCACCGCCAATGCGAAGTGGGACAACTACCACCGCAGCCTGATCAAAGACCGGTCGTATATCTTCTGGGTCAGATATGACGACAATGTGAGAGGCAACTTTTTCCGGCGGGAATGCTTTCGCTGCACGTCGCCCCGCAATGATGAATTCACAGTTTGGTATTTTTTTACGAATCAACGGAAGGATGTCAGATAGGAAGTAGTCGGCCGCATCTTTATTGGCGTGGTAGTCCATTGTGCCGGTAAAAAGAACTCTTGGTTGATCGAGCTGCTGCAGTTCGCGTGGCGAAAAATAATCGATGTCGACTCCGTTTGGCGCAACCTGGTAGCTTCCGTCCGGGCTTACTGTTTTGGCCGTAAGCATATCTTTTTCTGAACAAGTTAGAACGAGGTCACAGTCGCTAAAAGCGCGAGCCTCCCAATGCTCCAAGAGTTTTTTCTGAATCTCGTTGTGGCGTTTTGCCTGTTTATCATTCTGGGCCAGTCGCTGGTAAATCACTGATTCAATATTGTGCGCATTGCAGACAATGAATGGGCGATTGGAAAATTGGATCCGACTAGGAATTAATGGATAAGTAAAGGAGTGCTCGAAAAAGACTAAATCAATAGTCTGGCTTGCAGTTAGGGATGCGATTGTTCCCTGTATGTCGCTGAAACTGCGGTTGATATAGTGAGTCGTTGAGGGGGGGGGAGATTTGCCCACTAAGGCGGCTAGCTCCGTTTGTAGGAGCCAAGACATGAGTTTGTGAGTTAGACGCTGTCCTGATTTTTCGAGCCTTGTTTGATAGTAGTAGAGGTAGCGGTCGAGAAAATTGATCCAGTGGTTCTTCTGGGGCTGAAAGATGGACTGGATTGTTTGCAACGCACTGCGCCAACGTCCGCTTGAGGCAGAAATTTGCTTAGCTGCCGGCGCGATGATTTTACGGCAATGCGAAGACAGGGAATCGTAAGTAGCTTGGTCGGAAATTGGGGTTAGAATCACCAGCGTCAGTTCGAAACGTTGTGCGAGTTCCCAGAAAAAATGATAGCTGCGGACTTGTCCTCCGGTTCCGACTGGTCGGGGAATTTCGGGGCAGATCATCAGTGCTTTCTTTTTCTGGCTCACTTAGGCTTGCGAATGCGATTTAAAACTAATCCGCGGACAGCTTGCTTCCAGAATCTTACAGTGCTCAGCAGCGTTGGTTTTGCCGAGAGGGACTTGAGTAAAAGCGCTCCGCTGGTGCTTGGGCAAACGTAGGATATATACTCCGAGTGGGTCAGGTATATTTCGGACAGCGTATTTTGGAAGGTTGAATAAACTGTGTTGGGCTCTCTTTGCTTTGCAATGGAGCTGAATGTTTCGAGGTAATGAAATGCCTGCTTTACCAAGTCCAGGGGAAGTCCCTCGTGCGTCATGAATCGGTGAAGCAGCATTCGATCTTCGTCAGTCAGGCTCAGTCCCGTGTATTGGTTGAAAAGGCTTTTCGAAACACTTAGGACGTTGTTCAAGCATTTCGGCTGGGTCGCCATCACTGATGAGCCATGCACACGGTAGGTCACCAAAGGTTCGAGGATATTGGCAAATTGTGTGATTGGCAGCAGGCGAGACCAGAGCTCATAGTCTTCGCCTCCGGCAGCGAATTCACTCCGATAACCGCCTACCTGTTCAATCAAATTTCGTCGATACATTGTGGTGGGATTCCACAAGCATGGCAGTAAGTTCATGAAAAAACGAATGCTCGAGTCATCAGGATAAATGTCCTGATGAGGTGATCTGCCATCGTATTCGATTTTATAGTCAACAGTGCTTCCTAATGCTCCAACTTCGGGATTGTTATCCATAAAGGAGACTTGTCGAGCTAGCCGATCAGGATGCATGATGTCGTCCGAATCCGCCAACGCGATTAAGTCTCCCCGTGCTTCTTTGAGAGTGCGGTTTCTGTTTTCGATGAGACCTTTATTTTCTCCTTGGGCGAATACACGAATGCGTGAATCCCGTTTAGAATAGTCTTCGGCAATCGCCAAAGTGCGGTCAACGCTACCATCATCAACAAAGATTATTTCGAAATCTTTAAACGTTTGGGCAAGCACGCTATCGAGCGTTTCGCAGACATATTTTTCTACATTATACGCCGGAATACATACGCTGACTTTAGGGGCAGGCGTGGACATCAGTTTTCTGAATTAGTGACGGCGGCTATCATCGGACTTTCCACGTAAACTGGGATTGAGACAAAAGAAAGCACCGCTCAACGTGTGCCAGCAGTCTGCAAGCGTTCTAACTGAACTTGCGCCTGAGCAGTAATCTGCTTCCAGTCGTAGCCAGTGCGCACAAACTTAAGTCCGTTCTCTGCAATCCTATCTCGTTTCGGTTTGTTCTGAAGTAGATCAATGACGCCTTGAGCAAAATCTTCGGCTGCATTCTTCAAGAGAATGTTGTGGTCTTGAACAACAGGCAGACCCTCTGCGCCGATAGATGTCGAAACGACAGCCTTTTTCATCGCCATGGCTTCCAGTATCTTCAGTCGTGTTCCTCCCCCGGAGCGCAATGGAACGATGCAGAGTGACGCTTGCTCGAACCAAGGGCGCATATCAGCAGGATTGGGCGCCGCTTGTACGCCACTTGGTAGAGAGCCGTAGTTTGACGCATAAATCTCTGCTTTGCGGCCAGCAAAGATGAATCGGACATCTGGGCACTTTTGCTGAATAAGCGGGTAGATATTTTTAAGAAAGAAGTTAAGCGCGTCTGTGTTCGGTTCGTAGCTGATGTTGCCGGTGAAAAGCAGCGTCGGGTTGGCGCTGGATTGTTCGGCAGGTTGAAAGTAGTTCGTGTCTACGCCGTTAGGGGCAACAGAGAAATTAGCACTCGGCGCGAGCTCTAAGCCAAGTTTTCGGTCCTCGTCTGAGCAGGCAAAGATCAAGTCCGCTTCGTTGAAGCAAGCTGTTTCGACTTTTCTAAGTATCTCTGCCTGACGCTTAAGCCATTTGAATAGCGTCTTATTGGGCGCTGTTTGGGCATTTCGCAAATGCAGTGCGTGCTCGATATTATGTGAGTTACAAATCAATTTCGACTGAGTGCTTCGGACGCTTAAATCCTGCATCAAGGGATGCATGAAGCTGTGCTCATACCAGATAAGATCGTAACCCCCGGCGGGAGCCATGTTTTCAATGTTTGGACGCATTGACTCGAAGGCTGACCAGTGATGGAAAGTAATGTAAGGCAATGCTTTTTTCCATCGCTCTAAGAGATCCAATTCTAGGCGAATGATTGTGCGTAGCAGTCTTTGCTTTCTGCTTGATGGGGTGGTCTTCGTGTCAGGGCGCAGGCTGATTTCCAGGGACTCAGCAAGTCGGTATAAATAGCCACTTTCATTTTGGGTAATAGCACACTTCATGATGCGCAAAATGTTACCCCAGGATGCTAGTCTGCCTTGTTGCTTATTCGCTCTTCTAGTGCCATGTGGTGAGGCCTGCGGTAGGATCAGATGACATGCCTCTCGAAAGAGCTCTGGGACCGTGGTTCCTTGGTCTGGGCGTGTGATGACAAGCGTGATGTCGTGTGTTGCGATTAGCGAGCTGATGAAAAAATAGCTTCTCACTGCAGCGCCAGATCCATAAGGCAGAGGGATTTCTGTGGTGACGACCAGCGCGGATGGTTTTTGACTTTCTTGTCTTTGAGGCACGAACTTACTTACCAGATTGGGGGCAGGTGAGATTACTTTATTCAATTCGTCGATTTCCTGGAAAAATCGATTAGCGGTTTTGTGCGCTTTCCAAGATTCTCTGTAGGTTGCTAAGGTGACGCTCCATTGAATAATTTTCGCGAATATGGCTTCGCGCGCTTTGTCCAAGCTTTCTTGCTAATGGTTCATTCTGCAAAATCTGCACCATATGCTTTGCCATCGTTTGGGTATCTAGTTCTTCGACGAGAAAACCTGTTTCGCCGTGGATTACCGCTTGCGGTATGCCAGCATGCCGAGTTGCTATGACAGGCAGTGCGGCCGCGCCGGCCTCAAGTATAGCAACCGGCGTTCCTTCGCAGACGCCACTCTGCTCTTGGATTGAATGCTGTACGAATGCGCGGGAATCGGTTAATAATTGTTGTGTTTTATCGTGCTTTAGAGCGCCGGGGAAGTCTACTTTGTCCGAAATGCCCCAGGAAATTGCCAGGTTGGAGCATGCTTCGCGTAATTCCCCATCGCCGACCATGATCAAACGAGCGTCAGGGCAAGTTTTTAACGCTTCACGGAACGCCGCTAATGTCAGATAGGGCGCTTTCATATTCACAAAACGCCCAACAGCGATCAACTGAGGCTTCGCGTAATTCGGTTCGAGCTCTAAAAAGTAATCGCGTGGGCCGTATGGATTGAGCTGAATTTTCTCTGGCGGTGCGCCAATGCTGATGAGTTGCTTTGTCATCGCCTCGGATACGCTGATGACTGTGCTTGCGTAGTCGAACATCGATTCAAGCCGCTTGGCGTAATCGGCTAGGTATTCTCGATTATAAGCATCGTGTCCATGAAAGTGGACGACCAAAGGGATACCGTGCCTTTGGGCAAATGGAGTTATGTCGGCTCCGGTCATCCCATACTCGGCTAATAAAACATCTATTTGCTCATGTTCAAAGAATTCGGAGAGGCTTCTAAGCGCAATGTCTCTATGTTCGCTCTGCGAAGTGATTCTTTCATAGCAGATTTGAGGGAGTAATTTGCGTAGACGACGGTAACGGTTATGGCGATTGTATTGCTTGATCAATCTGCCGCCATTGAATTCGTAATGTGGGAATTTGCCCGTTAGTATCAGCTTTTCACCGGGCAAGAAGTCTTCGTGAGCGCGGATAAAGGTCTCGCTCAAATAGTGAGGAGGCGTGACGATGCATATTCTACTCATTAAAATTCTCTGTTACGCAGTCGATGTAGAGCGCGCCGCAGACGAGCTCTTGGCGCGATCTGCTGCTTTAGCTGCGACCAGCAGTGTAATAGCCTATTTCGCCACAATACGGTTCGTCTTCGACCACGTGTATCTTCTCCGCGAAATCTTGGATCCACTGGCGGTAAATTGATTTTACTTGGCAGTTTTATAGAGCGGAGATTGGTTTCGCTTTCAGTTGAAAGCTGGGCGAGAAGTTTTGCCCAGCGCCCGTGGTTTATTGAGGTGCTGTATTCTTCTTCGACTGTTTTTCTAGCATTGGCTGCTAGCTGATGGCGTAGGTTGTTGTCTTCGGCTAATAAGTTCAGCGCTGAAATGAACGATGCCTTGCGATCATTGATTATGAGGCCGTTAATTCGATCATTAATTATCTCTGTTGAGCCACTTCTCGTTTTCAGACAGATTGGGACTAAGCCACATGCCATCGCCTCAACTAGGGCTATTGGCAGACCTTCATAATCTGACATGAGCACGAAGGCGTCATGTTGCGCCATCTGGTCAATGATTTCCTGGGGAGTTACTGAACCATGGAAAATGACATTTGGGTTATTAGCCTTGGCAAGTCGCTCAACAACTTGCTCTTGTTCAGGTCCATCTCCAAAGATTGAAAACTTGAAACCAGGCGCTGAACATGAGGCTGCGATAAACGCATCTGTGAGATCCAGAATTCTCTTTTGCTCCTGCACTATGCGGCCAGCATACATGACCCGAAGCTCTCCAGTGTTTTGCAATCTGTGATTGGCCAGCTCTGGTAAAGGACAGCCGCAAGGTATGCGCTTTAACAGTACATCATTGGGTATTTTATGATGGATTGATGATTCGAGATGCTGGGATACTGGAATGATTACGTCTGGTGAATGCCATTCGGGATTCACATAGAAGTGCTCAATCAGCGCCTCGTAGAATACATCATCGCTGTGGATTACACCAACTGTTTTGACTCCAAACGCTTGAAGATATGGAGATGCGATGTATGCTGGAATTACGTGATTGGCTACCAGAACGGCTGGCTTAATATCTTGCGCTTGCTCAATGATCCAGCGGACGCGTCGCTCGGCTGGGACTTTCCAGTCGATTTGCAATGTGCGAATCGGTACTGCGGAGTCTTCCAAATGCTTTTTGAGCACACAGACATCGGGTGAGTCCCATAACATCAATAAGGCGTGAACTTCAAAGCCTTTGGCGACGAGATCCGGCAGTAATCGTTGCAGCCAAACAATCGGCCCACCGGCGACCTTGCTGGAATCGTAGCCACAGAAGATAATTGGCTGGCGGGTGGACATGTCTTCAGATGATTATTCTAAGTGATTTTACACTGATGTTGATCTAGTCCTTCTTGGACTAATTGATCAAATAATTGGTTCATGCCCTTGATTGAGAAATCGCTTAGAATCCTCTTTTTATTCACACTGCCTAGCTGTTCTCGTCGGTTGGCGTCGGTCAGTAGGCTAAGGAGCTTTTGTGCTAGATGCCTTTCATCCTTAGGATGGGCGTAGACAAATTCGGAATGTTGGTCGCCAAGTGCTTGGCGCATTCCTGGGATGTCAGTGCCAATGGCTGGTTTGCCTAGGGCCATGGCTTCACAGACTGCATTTGGGCAGCCTTCCTTGATTGAGCTGTGGACAACGATGTCAGATTCCCAGATCAACTGATTCGTAGTGTCGATTGAGCCAAGGAAGCGTATGCATTCACCGATTCCCAAATCGAAAGCTAATGCTTTGAGGCGTAAAACATGGTTGGCTTCATTAAGGTGTCCTGCGAGTGCAAGATATGGAACCTCGCTTGGGCCTGTCCACTGATCCTTGATGATTGCCCAAGCTTTTAATAAGGTTTCGTGATCCTTAAATTGAGTGATGTTGGCAATCATGGACACGAGTAATCGATTGGGGGGAAGGCCAAGGTTATCCCGCCAAATCGGAGTTAGAGAATCCGTGTTAGGAACCGGGATGCCATTGTTGTAGATTAATATCCGATCTCTGGGGATGCCGTAGGTGTTTGCGATAAAAGTGGCGCCAGCGTCAGAGTTAGATGTTATGTGGCGTGCATTTAATAATGCGCGTCGCTCCATTGATGTTCCAAACATTCCCCGGCCTTCATCCTGCTGATTCCACCAGGCGTAACGAGCTCCAGTGTGTTTCCAAGTGAGGCATATCGGTTTACTGTGTATGGACACAAAGGGGAGAATGACATCCGGGCGAATCTCAGTCCGGATGTAACGCATCAGATCAAAGAGGTTTTTGATTTTTTTCCAGCCACTGAGCTTTTCGACATAAGGAAAGTTGAATATTTCACAGCCAATCGAGCGTAGCTTGTCGGATAGAGGCCCTTCACCATACCAGCCTAACACTGACACGGGTGCGTCGCGCTCATTTCTCAGGTATTCAATATAATGTATAGCCTGTCGCTCTGCGCCACCCATATGGCCATAGTTGCCAAGGACCACTAGGGTCTTGTTTTGATTATTGGAGGAGCTGCTAGATCTCATTAAGGTGTTCGATGGTCAGCGATTTTCAATGATGCCTGCTGTTGTGGCATTAGCATTAATCTAGTTTTTAGCAGCGATTGTCTCGGCAAATTTCATAAATTTGGTGATGCCTTCGTGCCGCAGATCTTCCATCGCGATTTTTCGGGATACAGTTTTCTGCTTTGCTTTGTTCAGTGCGCTCTCTAGCTGGCTTAATTCGATTTCCCCATTTACGCTTCGAATTATGCAGTCAGCACAACCCAGGCGTTCGTAGAGGTCGCGCACTTTGCCAGATCGGCTTGAGTATACCGTGTCGTCTTCGATGCCGACTACAGGACCTGGGCAGAGGATGCTTGAAAAAATTGTGCCGTGAAATCGATCTGTTATTAAGCCATTCATTTTACGATAGATCGACATAGCATCAATAAATTCGTATGGTTCCGACTCTTGTTTGCTCCATGGAAAAAGCTTTTTCTTTTTCTTGGGCTGACCATGGGCGAGATGCATGCAGTCGATGACTTCGTATCCTTGTGCTTGGAGATACTTCCAGATGGGAGCTCGAATGGAATCATTTTGTATGCTTATGCCGAACTTTTTTGATTTCGCTGAATCGAAAGGTTCAGGGGCAATGAGCATCGAGAAGTCGGTCATTATCGTTGGGTCTGGGGTGTAAGCTAGCATAGGCTTTGAGATGCCAGCTTCACACATAATGTCATAGGCATGCGCGTCGCGATAGAAAATTTGGTCAAAGTCACCTAAATGTTGGCGTATGCTAGCTAATTGTTCCGGGCTCGCTTCTTGGGGTGGGTCAAACGAAACGGAAGCGCCAATTTTCTTCGCGCTCATCGGACCAGGTAGGTAGTAGAGATTTGGTGCTGATGGGCCAGCAATCTTTCGTCCCAAATAGCCATCGATTTGAAAGACAGTGTCACTGCCAACAAAAATAGCATCGTAGCCCTGAGCATTGAGTATTTGCATGCCGGATTCTACATCGTCGCTCAAAATTTGATATTCACTAAAACGACAGTTCTTTTCAAGGAATTCGCGGAATTTTACTATTAATTCGGCTTTGCCGTGCTTCGCCGCATGTTGATTGAATTTTTGAGAATCTTCAGGATAGTAATCAATGATTTCGATGATATGACTTGGGAATGTGCTCTGGAGCAACCGATACAGGCAGGCGCACTGCATGATCGAGCCGGGATTCAGAACATGATGATAAGTCAGAAGCCCAATTTTTTTCATTTCTCTCATTATTTGTTTAGTGCAAAAATTACTGCGAATTCTTCAGTTTAATATATCCTGACAAAGTTGCTGCTGTTGATGTTCGAATCTTTTGTGCGAGATTGAGGTTACTCGTCTCAGATTCAAAAAATTGGTGGCCGAGAAAAGATACCGGCCCTTTAAAACCTGCTGGGCAAGTTTTACAGGCCTTTACGCTTTGGCCGAAAGGGTTGCTCACTACGATCAACTTTATCTCTGAACAAAGACTGCTGATCTGGCCATAACACTGCTCAGTAATATCTCCACTTTTGATTAATAACACGTCGAATGAATTACGTAATTCGTTGCGGAGGTGATCGATAAATGTCTGGGCAATGATAGAGGTTGTTCTGGCGTAGCAATGATTCTGGGAAGCGTATTCAATTAGGTCGATATGCTTTGGGCCCGCAGCAATGCACACGTTGTCCAGGTTGAACACTTCTGTATATTCATGCATTTCTCCATCCGTGCCGACAGGTAGCAGTTCAATCGGTATGTTTGGGCGATTGGTGGAGAGTTGCGATTGCAGATTTGAGCATTTAGTAGCTAAGCGAACATTCCAACCGAATGATTCTAGGAAATAGGAGTCGCTTAATGTCAGACCATCGTTTGGTTCAATTTCCAAGACAGACTTTCGGTCTGCTCCTGTGAAAAGCTCATCAATGAAAATCTCTACAAGTAAGCTTGAAGACTTGTTCAAGCAATTCTCCCGATAGTAGGGGTGAGCTTCCAAGAGGATTAGATTTGCTGTTCTACTGCATGCTGCAACTTGGAGGATGGAACGTGTGAAGTGCGATTGCATTTCCTCGTTCCCTATGCGGTCCACTTCCTTCTTCAGGTCCCTGATTTCGGCTTTCAATTTGAGCACATGGGCAAATGATTGACGATGCTTGTAGGTCATGTAAACCAACAGTGCCATTGTCGGTACTGAACAAATGAAGAGTAGGGCTATGATGCTATGTACTTGCATTAAGCTTGGTGTCTTGGCGCTGCTGATTCTCCGTCGAATGTCGTATCATAGCATGAGAAATCGCCTTTCCATGAGCCAAAATATATTCGACTATGCTCATCTACTAATGGCGTAGAATGACCTTTCCCTGTGTTGATTTCCCAAATTATGGAAAGATCTTGGTCGAGGAGGATTACTCTTCCAATACCTGGTTTATTTGAGTCAATCGTCGAAAGCAGAATCCTATTGTCCGGCAGTATGCTGGGGGTGGTCCAGAAGCAAGACTCCGATATCTTTTTTGATTTTAGGATCGTGCCTGTTTTGGATTCGATTATGCGCACGGCGCCATCATAAAAGCACCCGACGAGCAAACTTTCATGAGTAACGGCTAGTGAGCCTCTAATCGCCGCCGGAAGACATTGTTCCCATAATGGCGTTCCAGATGGGTCGAAAGCTACTATGATGGATTGATCCTCAAGTTGTGAAAAGGGGAAGAATGCAATTTCAGTGTTTGGGTCAAATGTAGGGGTTCCCCATAGATTGAATTGAGACTCGACAGCGTGTTGCCACTTGATGTCGCTGTCTTTTGTTATACGCGCTGCAGTGTGGTTGTTTAGGCCGATCAGAATATCGTCATCATTCGTCAGTGCTGCTCCAGATAAGCATGGCATGTTGGGACATTTTATTTGCCAGAGCGGACTACCGTTTATTGGATCGATTGCGCTTACGCCTGAAGAATAGCCCGATACGATAATCGCCCCTGATTTCAATTGCTTGGGGGAGGCCCAACTGCTGGCAGAGTCGATTCGATTTATTTCGTGCAGGGGATGGCTCTTTTGGCTGTGTAACTTGATCTTCTCGCTGAAAGCCCCGGACGACAAGTTCTGGCCGATGCGTGTTCGCCATTTTTCGGATCCTTGTAGATCTAAGCAGTATAAAACTCCGTCGCCACTGGCGAATGTCAGAGTGTTGTTGCTAAGAAATGTTGGACTGGAGTAAATTTTGTTGCCGGTGGGGAATCTCCAGCGAATCAGTCCAGCATTATTCAGTGAGTAAAAGAAGCTATCGTGACAGCCGAAGTACAGATTCCCTTCGGGGTCTAAAATTGCAGTTGATTCAGGAGACTTGGGAGGGAAATTGGGTAATCGGGTTTCCCATCGTAAGTGTGGTGTTTGGTTGCCGATCTGATGACGCGATCGCCCAGTACAATGTGCGTCAAAAAGAAAGGTTTTCGATGCCGTTTCCACTGTTAGGGAGTTACGATGAGGGTTGATTTTTAGTGACCTTGAAATCCGTTAGGTGGATCGTGTTGGCTCCACTTACGCAGAACGTAGGGACCTGTATGCTGATGTCTGGGCAGTAGCGCGCAATGCGTCTATCCAGATTCAGAGTATGAAAAACGACTTCTATTGAATACCTGCCGCCGTTGAGCTTTGTCTTGTCGATAGGGATTTCGAGTGTGATATCGTCACCGGGGACACTGTCTGTTGTAATGAATTCTTTGTCTTGGCTTAGGAGTTCCAGAACCGGATGCATGTCCTGATTCCAGATTACAATTTGGACTTTCAGGGGGGCTTTCTGGCTGATGTTTCTATACTTGATTTTTACGGTTGGCGATGCGCCGTATTCCAGGACTAATTTTGTCGGCGCCTCATACGTTTCTCCATTTGCACTAATGGAAATAGATTCGAGCTGGATGTGATCGTTCGAAGTTATTTCGTTAACGCTGGAATCCATTTTGGAGTAATACCTATCGATTGCATCCTTGATGGAATTGCCGGAGTAGACAATTTCCCCACGTTCGAGGAGCAGGGCTGAAGTGCAAATCCGGTATATTTGAGGAATCGAATGAGACACAAAGATCACGGCAGAATTCTGAATCAGCTTACCGATGGCATTCAGGCATTTGAATCTGAAACCGACATCGCCGACTGCTAAAACCTCATCCAGTAAAAGTATGTCTGGCTCCATTTGCATGGCCACTGAGAAGCCCAAGCGCACTTTCATGCCTGAACTGTAGTTTTGGAGCGGCATGTCGATGAATTTTTCCAATTCGGCAAAAGCAATAATCGCATCGAGTTTACGATCTACTACGTTTTTAGGGATTCCGAGTAAGGCGGCGGAATTGTAGATATTTTCTCTTCCGCTCAAAATTGGGTTAAAGCCAGCGCCGAGTTCTATAAGGGCGCACACGCGACCACGCATGGTGATTTGTCCGGTATCAGGCCTTACCAGATTGTTTAATAGTTTTAAGAGCGTGCTCTTTCCTGCTCCATTGTGGCCAAGTAGGCCAAGGCACTCACCCCGTCGCAGTTGGAAGTTTACGTCTTTGACTGCCCAAAATTCATCTTTGCGTAGTTCAGGTGCTGGCTTTGGGCCGGACGTGAGTAACGAAAATGGATTTACTGCGCCCGCAATGTCCTTGGCTCCATAGAACAATGAGCGTTTGAGTGATTTACAGAATTTCTTCCCTAAATCCTCTGCCTCGATTAGAATTTCTGAATGGTTGTCTGGCACGTGATTAAGCTGACAGTCTTTCGATTAAGTAAGGAATGGAGATTTTATAGATGAGAATTCCAATGAAAAGGGCTGGAATGATGATGAGCGACAGCACCATGAAGCTATCCAGCATGATCGGGCCTTCGCCAATCAGCCAGCTTCGTGTTGTGACGAGCAGGGGGGTTACTGGGTTCAAGTCGCTGATGACCTTGGCTAATCCCGAAGTTGGTAGGGGATAAACTACCGGCGTTAGAAAAAAAGCAAACCGCAAGAGAAGTTGCATGCCTCTACTGGTGTCGTTGTATAGGGTGGCGATCGGGAGTAGAAAGATGGCAATCGTTGCTCCCATTAGCATAATCGCGAAGACGCCCAACGGGAATAGGAGCATTTGCCATTCAAAGCTGGAGACGTAGAAGGGCAGCATTGGAATCACCAACAGTAAAGGGATTAACGCATTTACTGAGGCCTTGGCAAAAGTCGCCACTAGTAGCGCTTCGTGGGGGAAGTGGATTTTTGAAATTAGTCCACGTGATTCCTGCACGGTCGCGAGCATGCCGGTCAGGGTTGTATTGAAGGCGGTCCAGATTAGGTTGCCGCTAAGCACAAATATCGGGTATGCACCATTGCGTTCATCGCTTATCTGGATGACTTGCTGCTCATTTAAATATATCCACACCAGGCTGTTCGCAATCGGAGGAAGCAATATCCAGAGATAGCCTAGGATGGATTGCCTGAACATCGCCCGCATGTCGCGGATGAATATCCGTGTAGCCAATTCCCTAGTCTTTTGGGCGTTCTTGGCCATGCTGATGATGGTGGCCCCAATGGACTTGAGTCCGCTTTCTGGTCGAATGACATTTACATGCATGGCAAGGTTACTCCGTCAAATTTTAGTAAGCTGCCGCCCTTGGTCGATTCCAGGATTCTCGGAAAACCAGTGTAGTATTTTGAGCAGTTTGGCAGATGGCGGAAACGCCGTCATTAAATGATTCAAATTATATTGAACAAAAAATCTGTCAACGGGATTCGGCTTGTAGGCGCTGTGCGCATGGTCGGAATGAAGTATATTTAGGAATTTACTGAGGTTTGCGCCGTATTCATTGGGGCGAATTTCAATGAAGAGGGATAATGAGACTTGCTTCGAAAGGTGATGAAGGCTATTTAGGTCGGCTTGAATTTATTCAGTATGAAGGTAATTCTTAAGCGTATAGCCACAATTTCAACTGCACTCATGGTCATGTGCTCGGTCTACGGGCAGGATTCTGGTGGTTCCAGTTCCAACGGTAGTGATTCTGCAGAAGCGGGGCCTGCTGCGCTTCCAGCGAACTATAAGCTGAACGTTACAGATATGATCTCGATCGATGTCTTCGAGGAGTCTGAGTTATCTGTTTCGCAGCGTATTCCGGCTAATGGCATG
Organism: Cerasicoccus frondis; assembly: GCA_031296915.1. GTDB lineage: Bacteria > Verrucomicrobiota > Verrucomicrobiia > Opitutales > Cerasicoccaceae > Cerasicoccus > Cerasicoccus frondis. The sequence continues at coordinate 172,523 of JAVDPC010000003.1, forward strand.
ATCCGCATCCCCATGTTGGGGGAAATTAAGTTGAAGGGGCTCACGATCCGTGAGGCTGAGTATAAAATCGAGAAGGCTTTTATTGATGCCCGATTGCTGCGGCACCCCCAAGTGTATGTTACGGTTTCAGGCTACGTTGCTCGTGAATTTTCGGTTTTCGGACAATTTGGAACGCAAGGACAAGTCTCATTTCCGGTTGAGAAGGATTCAATCGATATCGTTGAAGCAGTTGCGCGGGCAGGTGGTTTATCCAGCATTGCGCGGGGCTCAGAGGTGAAAGTAACCCGAAAGAGACCAGATGGCACTCAGGAATTTTTTATCGTTGATGTAGAATCAATGATTGAGGATCAGGAGGAGGGTAATGATCGCGACGAATACCTGATTTACCCCGGTGACATCCTTTACGTGCCAGAGCGTCTCTTTTGATCGACTTTTGACTGCCTGCTTTTCACGAGTTTTAGCAGCCACCTTACTACTACATCACAAGTAAATTATGTCGCAAAACCAAGCGAAGAAAGCCTTGAATCCGAATGCAAGCGGGGGAGTGTCCGTTCCGGCGCCAGTCCGCAATTGGCGAGATTATCTGCTGATGATCCGTGAGCGATGGCTTATTGGAGTGAGTCTCGGTCTTCTGTGCTCCTGTCTATTTGCATTCTACGCGCTCAAAGAGCCGCCGCTTTATCGTTCTACGGCAACTTTGCTCATTGAATCCAAGACGGACCGAGTGGTGGACATTGCTGAAGTCGTTGATAACAACGTTCGCAATAGCACTGAACTGCGCAACCATCTCTCGCAGATGCGCAGCCGTAGCTTCACTCGACGAGTCATCGATAGCTTTACGGAAAAAGAGGCGGCAAAGATTACACAACCATATGATACCGAGGAGTCCAAAGGGAATTTGGGCTCGATAGCCTCCAACATCAGCATCAGTCTTCCTGAGGGGCAGGTGTTCTACTTTACAGCGACCCACCGGGACCCAGAGATGGCGGCGCTGATTGCCAATCGTTACATCCGCGAGTACATACAGTATTTGTTGGAGCGCACGACCGTAGGTGAGACTTCAGCGAACCAGTTTCTACAGGCTCAGGCTGATAAGCTCAAAGACAAAGTCACTGCCGGAGAAGAGGCGTTGGAGAAATATCGCCGTGAAAATAACATGGTGTCGTTGGATGAAAGTCAGGATGTGATTGGCGTTCGTTTGCAAAGTTTGAATGCAGCTGTCACCGCTGCTCGGGTCGAAAAGCTGAATGTCGAAACAAAGCTACAGCAGGTGGAGGATGCTCAAGCCAATGATGCCGACCTATTGCAGATCCCTGTTGTCAGTGAATATGGCAATCTCGCGGAGACCATTGGAAATAGGCAGCAGTTGGAGGCAGAGCGGAAGCTGTTATCGCATCGTTATCTTGAGCGCCATCCGCGGATGGTGGAAAATCAGAATAAGCTGGATGCGAATCAGGCGCTGATCAATGAGATCGCGCAGAAGGCAATCGCTGACCTTCGCGCCCAGTTGGCGGGAGCAAACCGCAAGTTTGAGAATCTCCAGCAGGAGATGGCTAAGGCGGAGAAGGACTCTCTTGACTTAGATGAGCTTCGCATCGTCTACAATGGCATGCGACGTGAGGTCGATAGCGACCGAGCGCTGTACCAGCAAATTCTTTCTCGCATGAACGAGACAACGATCTCGGCGCAACTTGATAACAGCAACATGCGCACGCTCGACGAAGCAGCGCCTTCATCGATGCCTTTTTCGCCGGATCGTGAAGCGGTTATCACCAAGGCAGTTGGTCTTTTCTTCATCATCGCCATCGGTGTGCCGATCCTGCTCGAACTCGTGAATAATCGGCTTCATGGGTATTGGGATGTTCAAGTTTATCTGCAGCGTGAGTTACTTGGCGAGGTTCCCCGTAGTAATCGGATCGATCCCGAAAAACTTCCTTTTGCAATTCGTGACGATCTGAATGATTCGCTATCCGAGGCTTTTCGTGTGCTTTATGGCCAGATTTCGATGATATCCGAAAGGGAGTTTCCGAAATCAATCTTAGTTACCAGCACTGTGCCAGGCGAAGGTAAGTCTACCTTGGCGGCCAACTTGGCATTTACTTTCGCCAAGCATGGTAAGAAAGTTCTCTTGATCGATTTCGATTTGCGTCGACCTGTTTTGCACCGCTTCTATAAATTGGAGAATGAAAAGGGTTTGCTGAATTGGTGGAACAGCAAAAAGGAGGTCCATGAGTCACTGCCTTTGATTGAGGATAATGACTTGGGCATCGTTAATCTCCAGGGGAATATGTGGATGCTCCCGTCCAGTGGCACTTCCAAGAATGCGACGGAAATGTTGTCGCAGACTCGTTTTGAGGAATTGGTTTTCCAACTTAAGAAAGAGTTCGATCTTGTGCTTTTCGACACACCTCCTGCCGGCATTTTCGTTGAGACTCTGCAACTAGGTGAAGTGGTTGATGAAGTTGTATATGTTTCCCGCCAAAACGCGGTGAATCGCAACAAGGCAAAAAGGGTTTTACAGGACTTCGACAAGGTGGGCGTCAATGTGCTTGGTGTCGTCCTTAACTCCGTTAAAGGCGCTGGTGCGCAGCGTTACGGCTATTATGGTTATTCTTATAGCTCAACTGATTATGTCTATCGATACTACCAGAGACGTGATCGCAAAGACCGTAAGAAGCTAAAGGAAGATAATTCTAGCAAGGATTCACAGAAGGACAAGGAAGCGGTTAATCGTTAAGATTGCTCCGTTTGAAACCATAGAAACTGCGCATCTTGTCTCGTCAGTATCTCAACTGAGTCTGGGCCATGCGTAGCTAACCCATCTCCAGCGCTGAGCTGAAATTTGTCTTGGGATATTTCGCCTTTGATTAGGTGTAAGTAGCCATAAGGCGCTTGGCTGGGTAGCGTGATTCGTGATTCCTGTTTGGCCTCGCCTAGCCAAAGTTGAGCGTTTGCCAGCCAGTGGATGGGGGCTTCATCAGACTTGGCTGCAATGAGCTTCAGGCCGTTCTGCGTGGCAATATCAGCTGAATTCGCTTTCTTGTAGTTAGGCTTGGTATCCAAGTCAGCTGGCAGCAGCCAAACCTGTAGGAAATGCACGGGCTCTGAGCCTGGGTTATATTCGCTGTGGGTTACACCGCGGCCTGCGCTCATATATTGAAACTCGCCAGGCTTGATTCGGTCGCCGTTTCCCAAGCTGTCTCGGTGTTCCAGTTCGCCCGAAATGACATAGCTCAGGATCTCTGCGTTCCGGTGAGGGTGTGCTCCAAAGCCTCTTCCAGCCTCTACTGAATCATCGTTAAGGACACGTAGTGCGCCATGCTGGACGCGTTTGGGATTGTGGTAGCTGCCAAAACTGAAGCTGTGGTGGCTTTTGAGCCAACCTAGATTCGTCAGGCCTCGTTCATTGGAGTCTATTTTGATTTTCATAAGTATATGCTCAATGAAAAGCATCTTGATGTAAAGACAAATTCCCTACGTGATTTTTGCACAAAATTCTGGTTAAAAATATGCAGAAAAATAATTAAGCTGGCGTCGGAGACGTGGAGATGCGGGCAAATATACGCAGCTTCCGAATAGGTTTGAGACAGTTGTTGCTCAAAAGAAACACAGTTGGCGTATATTTTTTGCCAGTTGAGCTCTTTCTGAATGAATTGATTTCATGTGAAGTTGTTTTTTCTCTCATAGGTTTTATGCGATTTACAGGGAGCCGCTGGGATCGAGTCATGTTGGATTAGCCTAAATTGGCACGATGGGTGCTTTTGTAGGCGCCTCTCAGAAAAACTCCGGTTATCCACGGAAAAATTCTCAATCCAACAAACTAAACTATGATCATGAAACTCAGACTCCTGAAATTCTTGATGCTTATGCTCGGACTGTCCTTTTTCGGATTTTCCGGGGCCATGGCTCAGGATGAAGTGGTAGAAGAAGTGACAGCAGTCGTTGAAGAAGCGACGGCAGCTGAACCAGACGAGGATTACCTCGCGCTGGTAGAGACGTATGGCGTCACTTTTGACTTTTTCACCATCAGTAACCTCTGGACTTTGATTGCCGCTGCTTTGGTGTTCCTAATGCACCTCGGTTTTGCGACTCTCGAGTCCGGTCTCGCACAGAGTAAGAATACGGTCAACGTTCTGTTCAAGAACGTGTTCATCATTTGCATGGGCCTGATCTCTTACCTTGTTTGGGGCTTCAACGCAATGTATCCTGGCGACTTCAATGGCTTCTTTGCCATGGGAACTCCGCTGACCATGGCAGATTACGGCGCCACTGACTTTTCTTACGGTGGCACAGGTCTCTGCATGACTGGCTGGTCGGACTTCATCTTCCAGGCTATGTTTGCTGCTACAGCGGCTACCATCGTTTCCGGCGCCGTTGCTGAGCGTGTTAAGCTCTCGAGCTTCATGATCTTCGCAACTCTGCTCGTGACTTTCGGCTATCCGGTAACTGGCTCCTGGAAGTGGGGCGGTGGTTGGCTCGACGCCAAGGGCTTCTACGACTTTGCCGGTTCCTCGCTGGTTCACGCTTTCGGTGGTTTCGCTGCCTTGGCTTGTGTGCTCCTGCTTGGTGCTCGTAAGGGCAAATACCTTGAGAACGGTAAGATCAAGCCGATCCTCGGTCACTCCATGCCGCTCGCCACGATCGGTGTATTCCTTCTCTTCCTCGGTTGGTTTGGATTTAACGGCGGTTCTGTTCTTTCGGCAAACCCGGAACTCGTGTCCTTCGTATTCGTTACTACTGCAATGGCCGCTGCCGCTGGTGGCTTGGCTGCCATCGCTGTTTCCTGGGCACTGCTCAAGAAGCCGGACCTCTCCATGGCTCTCAACGGTATCCTCGCTGGTCTCGTTGGCATCACCGCTGGGGCTGACTCTGTGACTCTGCTCGGTTCGGTCATTATCGGCCTGATCGCTGGCGCCTTGGTGGTTGTTTCCATCCTGTTCTTCGACAAGATCAAGATCGACGACCCGGTTGGTGCTGTTTCCGTTCACGGTGTTTGCGGTATCTTCGGAACCGTAGCCGTAGCGATCTTCCAACAGGAAGGCGCTGGTTTCAGCTTCATGACTCAGCTCATTGGCACGCTGGCTGTATCAGCCTTTGCTTTCATCTTCTCCATCATCTTCTTCGGTATCCTGAAGGTTACCATCGGCATTCGTGTCAGCGAAGAGGAAGAAGCCGAAGGTCTCGACATTGGCGAACATGGTCAGGAAGCATACCCGCAGTTTGCTCCAGACATCAAGTAATGGTCAGAGTCTCTTCTTGATTCATTGCCAATAACGGAATAATCATTAATACGAATTAGTTATGAAACTCGTAAAAGCCATTATCAAGCCCTTCAAACTCGAAGAAGTGAAGGAAGCTCTCTCGGAGATCGGCATCGAAGGCATGACCGTAACTGAGGTTAAAGGTTTCGGTCGCCAGAAGGGCCACACCGAAATCTATCGCGGCAGCGAATACACCGTGGACTTCCTCCCGAAGGTCATGGTTGACATTGCCGTTCCTTCCGACATTGCGGAAAAGACTGTCGAAACCATCGCTAAGGCTGCTAAGACCGGCAAGATTGGTGACGGCAAAATCTTCGTCATTCCGATCGAAGAGTCTGTACGTATCCGCACTGACGAAAAGGGCGAAGGCGCTATCTAAGGCATTCCTTAGAAACTGTCGTTAAATTTCGAACCCCGCTGGTATTTCGCCAGCGGGGTTTTTTGTACTACAGTTGCAATTTCCTCGGTCTGCGCACGAAAGTGATTGGCAAATGACGCGTTACCAACAAGATCAGTGCCCAACATGGCTGAAAGTCAGGCGACAGCTGATTTAAATTTCCGGCGTGAAGCAGGCTCCTTGGTCCTGGTGCTGGCAGGTGAGTGGAAGTTCGGATCAGCGCTTCCCGACTTTTCTGCGGTAGAATCTCAGTTCAAGGAATCGAAGCCGCCATCAAAACTAGCCTTTGAGTCCACGAAGGTATCCGCCTGGGATACGGCGCTGATGACCTTTTTGCAGAAGGTTGGAGACTTGGCGAAACTAACTAAGACAGAGCTCGATTTATCCGGTTTGCCTCCAGGGGCGGAAGGGCTGCTGAAGCTGGCGACCGCCGTGCCGAAAAAAGAGGGGACAGGGCGCGATGAGAAGCGTGAGTCATTCTTTACGCAGGTAGGCAATGCGACTTTAAATTTTGGAAAGGAACTGCGAGAAACGACTGAATTCATCGGCGAATCGACGCTTTCTTTTGGTCGTTTTCTGCGTGGCAAAGCGCGTTTTCGGTGGGTTGATTTATGGGTTGTGGTTCAGCAAACGGGGGCTGAAGCCCTGCCGATTGTGGCATTGATCAATTTCCTTGTGGGCGTCATTCTAGCCTTTGTTGGCGCCGTACAACTTCAGAAATTTGGCGCTGATATCTATGTGGCAGACTTGGTTGGTTTGGCCATGGTGCGTGAAATGGGCGCCATCATGACGGGCATTATCATGTGTGGCCGAACTGGCGCTGCGTTCGCTGCGTCGCTTGGCAGCATGAAGGTTTCCGAGGAAATCGATGCATTGAAGACGCTGGGGTTGTCGCCGATGGATTTTCTCGTGCTGCCGCGTATGCTGGCGCTGTGTTGCATGATGCCAATGCTGGTGTTGTTCGCTGACTTCATTGGTATCTTGGGGGGCATGATCATCGGCACCTCAATGCTCGATGTCACCGTTCAGCAATTCATCAACCGCACTATTGGCGCTATTGATTTGGCGAATTTTTCCACGGGCATCATTAAGGCGGCGATCATTGGGATCATTGTCGCCGGCGCGGGTTGTATGCGTGGGATGCAGTGCGGCAGCAGCTCGGCGGCGGTTGGCCAGGCAACGACTTCTGCTGTGGTGACGGGCATTACGTTGATTATTGTCACTGACGCCATTTTTGCAGTGCTCTTCAACATCGTTGGCCTGTAAGCCGACTTGTTTATCGTTGTTCTGTGTGGGCTGTGACGCTTCGTGCTGGCCTCGCTGGCGGGATTCCTTAAAGTAGACTTAATGGGTGGTTATGTAAGCGATGGAAATCAAGTTGAGGGGCCAGGGGGGGCTCGAGCTTGGTTGATCTGGGGAACGGCGGCCTTATTTTATTTATACGAGTTTTTTGTCCGCGTGGCGCCCTCGGTGATGGAGCCTGAGCTGCAGTCCTCCTTTCATCTCAGCGCAGGGGCTATCGGTGGCGTGCTCGGCGTTTACTTCTATATTTATGCGCCGATGCAACTGATCGTCGGCCCAACGCTTGATCGGTTTAGCGCTAAGGCGATCCTGGTGCCTGCCTGTTTGCTGTGCGCGGTGGGCTGCATTGTAGTGATGTCCGGGCATACGGGAGCTGGTTTGGGGCTGGCGCGGCTTTGTCAGGGTTTTGGGTCTTCATTTGCTTTTGTGGGTACGATGTACCTCGCGGCGGAGTGGTTTCCCCGGCATCGCCTGGCGTTGTTGTCCGGGCTGACTACTTCGCTCGGAATGATTGGCGCCATCGTTGGCAATGCAGGGATTGCTGATGCGGTATCTCAGCTGGGTTGGCGGGTCACGATGAAGGATGCGGGCTATTTCGGGCTGTTCGTCATGGTGCTGATTTTCGTGGTGATTCCTCATAAGCCGCCTCATGAGCGACCTAAACATGCAGGTTCTTCCAAAGGATGGCTGCATGGATTGAAAACGGTGTTAATGAATCCGCAGACTTGGTTGGCCGCGTTGGTGACTTCTGCCCTGTATATGCCGCTCTCGATCATTGGGGCGCTGTGGGGGGTGCAATACATCATGGCGCTGACGGGAGAGGATAAAGTCGAGGCATCGGGAGCAGTTTCGATGTTGTATGTTGGCTGGTTGTTTGGGGCTCCGCTGGCTGGTTGGCTTTCAGAGCATCTGGGGCATCGGCGCTTGCTCTTGGGGGCGTCCTCTTTGTTGACGCTTGCGGGCACTTCATTGCTGCTGCTGTTCAGCTCAATTGACATGTGGGCGGTCTATGGCCTTATGTTGATGATTGGCTTAGTTTCCTGCCCACAGGTCATCGGCTTCGTGGTCGCGGTGGAGCATAATCCGCGCGAATATAGCGGTACCTCGATCGCTGTGACAAACATGATGGTCATGCTGTTTGGCGGGCTGGCAATGGCGTTTTTTGGCATGGTGCTCGACTGGACTACAAGCACGGAGCTGATTAGCGCCGATGGGCATTATTCGGTCCACGCCTACCGCTGGGCGATGGCGATGTTGCCCGCTTTTGCGATGGTGGGGGGCGTTGCGGCCTGGCTGCTCAAGGAGAGCATTGACCGCGATGAGCATTTAATGGCAAAGAACAAACGAAAGCAGGAGAAACTTGCGGCGGCGGCCGAAGCCTGAGCGTGCTTAACGGCGCGGGCCGCGACGCTCGATGTGGCTGCTGGACTCTTCTTCAATTTCTGGTGGAGCCGTCGGCGCGACTGCCTTGGGCTTTACCTCTTTGATTTCGGCAACCACGGGCAGCTCAAATCGCCATGAGCCATTACCTGACTGGGGGGGGGGCGTCGCGGTGGATTCGCGAGCATTGGTTAATTGGCCGGGGGGGATCTTGTTGGGCTTGGGTGAAGCGTCTGGCTGCTTCTCGGGCAGCTCTTGGCGCTTCACGTCGATGACCTCCACCATGCGGCTGGGATCGCGGCTGGAGCCCGCCTCCTGAACTGCGGCGACCGCCATGGCCTGCAAAGACGTGGGCGCCGGAGGGGAGGGGGGGGCAGCGGTTACGGCTGCCTTCGGAGTCTCGGTGGCGAGGGGTAAATTGGAGTGTTTGCTTTCCGCCGTGGGGGGGAGGGGGGGGAGGTCGTATTCAAATTGCCGTTCGGCCTGGCGGGAAAGCAGCTCCTGTTGGCCGCGGAGCGCGCTCAGGTCGGCATAGGCGTCGGCGAGCTGCTGGCGTAGGTCGGCGTTGCTTTGGGCGAGGTCGGCGTTGTCCTTGGCCAGGCGTTCCTGCCGCACCGAGATTTGGGCAACGGAGGCGGCGGAGAATCCACGCGCGTCCTGGGTGTCCTCCAATTGTGCGAGTAGGTCTGCGTTGACTTCCTGCATGCGCTGAAGTTCCTCGCCAGAGCGGAGTTGCTCGTTTTCGGCGATGAGCTTCTTTTGGTTGGCTTGAAATTCAGCAATGATTGCGTCGCGGCGCTTGAGCTCGGCGGACTGTGCTTCGAGCAGCTTTTGCAGCTCCGCAGCCTCGGCTTCTTTGGCTTGGAGCAGTGTGTCGAGCTCGAGGATTTGCTTTTCGAGTTGCTGATAATCCTCCTGCGGCGTGACGTCGGCATCGAGGTTGGCGAACATCGTGATCTCGCCGGTGGCCTTGGCTGTTTCGCCAGTGTCGGGGTTGATGAAGGTAAGCTCGAAAGTTGCTTGTTTATAGGGGGGGGCGGTGGTGAAAGGCTCGGTGGAGTCGACCATACCTCCTTTTTCATCAACCAACAAAATACTCAAAAATGAAATTTTATAACCGCTGTTAAGGGCATCTCCTGCCATGTTTGCAGTGAAGCTAATTTTGTCTGCTTCCTCTTTATCTTCACCATTCTTTATGTATATGTAGCCGACTAGCAGATGATCAGGATTTGGAAGGGACAGGTGTCCCTCATAGCTAATTACGTAATTCCTATCTAACGTGAATTCAGCATCCAATATGGACATCGTGGGTAGCAAGTTCGGCAGCCCCTCTTCAAGTTCGAGTTCCGGGAATTTAGCTGTCTCCATTGTCCCCGACAGCACACGGGGCGGGCCGATGTCTGCGCGCAGCACCGGGTCGACGTAGTCCACGTCGCCCTCGAAGACGAACGTGGGCGTGGCGTCGAGGTTTTCGGGCTCAGCGGCGTCGTCCTGCGCGCAAAGTGCGAGCGGGATCAGCGTGAGCAAGACTGTGGCGATGCGGCGCATGGAGGGATGAGACAGGTATGGAATGATCAAGTTTCAAAGGTCAGATCTCAATTTTCAATGTGAGGCGGGGGGGATGCCTCGACATTGAAAACTGACCATTGAAAACCGACAACTGACAATCAACTACAGCTTCGGGAACTTGGTCCACTTGGCCTTGGCTTTGGCGGACTTCACGCAGGTGTCGATGAAGGCCATGCCGTAGAGGCCATCGTCGACGCTGACGATGTCGTAGCCGGACTTGCGGGGATATTTGCCCTGAACTTCGTCGATGATGGCGTCGGCTGCGTCCCGGTAAATATTCGCAAAGGCTTCGAGGAAACCTTCGGGGTGGCCGGGGGGGATGCGTCCGGCGGCTTGCGCAGTCTTCGTCAGGTAGCCCTGACCACGCTTGAGGATTTCGCGGGGCTTGTCGGGGTATTTAACGATGAGCTCGGTCGGGGTTTCCTGATGCCACTCAAGCGAGGCTTTCGTGCCGTAGATGCGGATGTTGAGCCCGTTTTCTTCGCCAGCGGAAATCTGCGAGGCGTAAAGGATGCCCTTGGCGCCGCCCTTGTAGCGGAGGAGCATGTTGCCGTCGTCTTCCAGCGTGCGGCCGGGGACGAAGCTGGTGAACTCAGCGCAGATGGCTTCAATTTCGAGCCCGGTGATGTAGTGGGCGAGGTTTTCGGCGTGGGTGCCAATGTCGCCCACGGCGCAGCTGGCGCCAGCGCGCTTGGGGTCGGTGCGCCAGGCGGCCTGCTTTTGGTCGTCGGCTTCGAGGGCGGAGAGAAGCCAGTCCTGCGGGTATTCGGCGACAATCTTGAGCACCTCGCCGATCTTGCCTTTCTTCACCCATTCGCGGGCTTCCTTGACCATCGGGTAGCCGGTGTAGTTGTGCGTGAGGGCAAAGACTTTGCCGGACTTTTCGACGACCTTTTTCAGCGCCTTGGCTTCTTTGAGGTCGAAGGTCATTGGCTTGTCGCAGATGACGTTGAACCCGGCTTCGAGGAAGCACTTGGCCACGGGGAAGTGCATGAAATTGGGCGTGACGATGGACACGAAATCCAGGCGCTGGTCTTCAGGCAGCGCTGCTTCGGCCTTGGCCATTTCTTCGTAAGACGTGTAGGTGCGGTCGGGGGACACGTAGAGATCCTGCCCGGAGAGGCGGGAGCGGCCGGGGTCGCTGGAGAAGCAACCGGCGACGAGTTCCATTTGGCCGTCGAGGTTCGCGGCCATGCGGTGCACCGCGCCAATGAAGGCGTCGCGGCCACCACCGATCATACCATAGCGGAGTTTGCGTTTGAGCTTATTCATAAAAAAGAGGGGGAGGGTGAATATGAAGTGCGGATTTATTAATTAGGGGGGAGGGGGGGCGCCAATGGGCGAAACTTGGGAAAAGTGAACCATGAATTCCTGCGCCACGCAAGTCAACCAACGTCCCGTTGGATCGGAGATATTTGAGGCAATGCGTGGCCAAGGAGCGGCGGTAGGGCGGTTGATGGCAACCGTCCCAGTTTTTCAAGAGGAGGGGGGGACTGCCCGAAAGGGATAATCGGGCGCTACCTGTTAACTCGAAATAGAGTCCGGGCCGCTACGTCGGAAAATGAGAGAATGGATGGTGATTTTGCATGAACGTAAATATATTTATCGGTGTCTGGATTCGCAACGAAAATTTTAATACGGAATCACTTTATTAGTGAAAGCTACTCACTATTAACTCGTGCTGAGCATCAAGGATTTACAGCGCTGATATTGCTGTTTTAACTGACGCGAAAATCATGATGCGTATTTTTATTTCGTTTTTTGCGATCCAAATGGCGGCAACGCTGGCTTGGTCAGTTGAACCAACGGGGCCGGTTTATGCCGAGCCGCACGCCACGAAATCCATCGAGGAACTGGGTGGGGACCCGACGACCCATAACACCGAGCAACCGGACCCTCTCGGCGCCGCCCTGCGTGCGCACTCGAACCATGCGCTGGAAGAGGCCGGGTTCCGGTGTGCGCCCTCGCTGCCGACCCTGGGGCATCGTGCGGGCGTGCCCGGCAAATTGCGGCCCGAGGGGGACATTGAGAAACGCCTGCTGGTGAATTACGTGCTCTACCTCTACGTGGTGTTCGGCGAGGACGATATTTCCAAGGATGACTTGGGCGCCTTCATGTCGGTCTATAATTTGCCGGACGAGTTTACGCAGGAGGAGGCGGTGATCCTCACCACGCCGCGTAGTGAGGCGCGGAAGCAATACATGGACAGCATTGGCTGGAAGCTGGAAAACATGGCCGCGCTGGCTTGGCTGCTGGGTTACGACGTGAAGCCCTCGCTGGATGGCAAGATGATTCACGGCGACGCAATTGGCGCCTTGCTGGAGTTTACTGGGGGCGCTTGGGAAGGGCCGGAGGCGTTTCGAAAGGCTTTGAAACTGCGCTCCGAAGCTGAGGTGCAGCAGCTTGAGGATACCTTTTACTGCGCACACAATGCGGTTCGCTCCGCGCAAATGGGTTACGCGGATCAAGCGCCGAAGGGCTTTCATCCGGTGATGAACGGCGGCGTCATCCACGAAAAACGCCATGTGCTGACGTGGGCGTTGTCACCCGGCACGCCTTGGGATGAGACGGATTTAAGCACGTGAGTGAACGGCAAGAATGCAGGTGCATGTGCTTGATGGGATGTGATATTACCTGCATGTGAAATGGTTTTTACGCATCATGATGTATGGCAGTTTGGTGCTGATATTGTGGGGCATCTCTGTGCCAAGCTTTGGATGTCGTGGTGTTAGTACACCGAGTGCTAAATCCCGCGCGCAGATTGCTGGCTACAGCACTGCGCTAAGTGCCTTCAAAAATGAATACGGCGAGTTCCCGAAGATGTTTCAGGAGACCGGTAGCGTGAATCTAGCTGAGGGGCTGAATGCCGAGCGTTTCTTCATCGTGCTTAGCGGACGTTATCCTGACGGTTCACGTAATATCGAGGCCGCGCGCCAGCAAGGGAATCGGAAATGCATCGCGTTCTATTCGTTTGGGACCAGGGAATGGCAGACCCCCGAAGGTTGGAGCCGTCCCACACTCGTTGATGGCTACGGTAACCGGAATATCGTCGTGGTCGTTGACATCGATGGCGATGGGAAGATTTCGGTCCCAGTCGATGGAGAGATGACTGAGATCGATGCACCAATTGGGATTTACACACTCACGGATAATCCTGATGAGTTCGTTGCGACTTATTTGTAATGATGATCGAGGTCTGTTTACAAGCATGTGGCCGTTTATTAAAGTGAATAGCAAATCGTTGTTTTGCGCACTTGGGCTGCTGCTGTATGGCGTGATTCCGGTGTTTGGGCTCATCCCACCGCCCTATTCTTTCCCCGAAGTGGCGTCGTTTGCGGATGTAGTCTTCATCGGAAAGATGGTGGGGGCTCGGCATGCGGAAGAGTATCAGTTCAAGCAGTATGGCATGACTCAGGATATTGAAGATCTGATCCTCATCGATCTGGAGGTGGTCGAATCTTTCACGCCTGGATTCGATAGCGAGGTGGTGGAACTCTTTGGCGTTAACACGTATGGGGTTGGTTTAGGCTATCGGTCTGATATCCGTTTTAAAAAAGATACCGTCGCGTTGTTCATGGCGACAAAGACTGACGTGGAGAACCAATACAGTGTTTCGATGTATGGTTATGCCGCGCTGCAAAACCGAACTGAGGAACTACAAGCTCTGCGTGAATGGAAGGAGGGCGGTTATGAGGGCGACCTGCGAGCTATCTACGATGGCGGCATCGCTGAGAAAGAGCGCTTGGAAAAGGAGCGCATTGCGCGGGAGAAGGCTTGGTATAATGAGCAACTGGAAAAAATGGCGCCCATTCTAATGATTGCCGATCGAGCCGAGCGCCGCCGACAGTTGATGGCGCTGATCGAAGCGTCTGGTTTTGACGGACGGAGAGAAAAAACCGAGCGCCGACCGACTAATGCGCCAGTTGACTGGCGGGATGAGTTTTGGCGCGTTGCCTCGGGCCACGTCGAAGTCGTCGAGTTAATCGAGTGCAATAAGCCGTCTGATCAGAGCGGTTCCGGCCGTTGATTCCTACAAAACTGCGGCGGCTTGTCTAGAGACTGCGCCCTACCTTCAGTGCGACAGCATTTGCGGCCTGCTCAAATCTCCGGATGCAGCGCATCCGACGGTGCAGCGGGACGCTGCAAAAAACCGCCCCCATTGCTGGAGGCGGTTTTAAAGCGGTTTAATCTAAAAGCTTGCTGACAGCTTAGAGCATGCCGGCAACCTTCTGGATCAGCTCGACGCAACGGTTGGAGTAGCCCCATTCGTTGTCATACCAGGAAACGAGCTTGAAGAAGTCGTCGGAGAGACCGAGGCCGCTGCCTGCATCGAAGATCGAGGACAGTTCGCAGTGGATGAAGTCGCTGGAAACCACTTCGTCGGCGGTGTAACCGAGGATGCCCTTGAGGGAGCCTTCGGATGCAGCCTTCATCTTCTCGCAGATTTCCTCGTAAGAGGTCTTCTTGGCGGTCTTTACGGTCAGGTCCACAACCGAAACGGTCGGGGTCGGAACGCGGAAAGCCATACCGGTGAGCTTGCCCTTAACTTCCGGCAGCACGAGGCCAACAGCCTTGGCGGCGCCAGTGGTGGAGGGGATGATGTTGATCGCTGCGCTGCGGCCGCCCTTCCAGTCCTTCATGCTCGGGCCGTCAACCGTCTTCTGGGTTGCGGTGTAGCTGTGGACCGTGGTCATGAGACCTTCAACGATGCCGAACTCTTCGAGGACAACCTTGGTCATCGGAGCCAAGCAGTTGGTGGTGCAGCTTGCGTTGGAAATGATGTTGTCGTCTGCGGTCAGGGACTCGCAGTTGACGCCGAGAACGACGGTCTTCACGCCGTCACCCTTGCCGGGAGCGGAGATGATGACCTTCTTGGCGCCAGCGTCGAGGTGGCCTTGAGCCTTCTTGTCTTCGACGAAGAGGCCGGTGGACTCGATGACGATGTCTACGCCGAGCTCGCCCCAAGGGAGAGCTGCCGGGCCTTCGCGCACGGAGAGGCTCTTGATCGTGTGACCGTTGACGACGAGCGTGTCGGCGTCAGGCGCTTCGACGGTGCCGTTGAAGCGGCCCTGAATCGAGTCGTACTTGAGGAGGTAAGCCAAGTTGTCCGCGGGGACGAGGTCGTTGATTGCAACGACTTCAATTTCCGTGCCGAGCAAACCCTTGTCGACAAGAGCGCGGAACACGAGGCGTCCGATACGGCCGAAGCCGTTGATACCTACTTTTACTGCCATGATATCTGGTTTTTGTTGGTTCTGGTTGAAAATACTCCGTGCAGAGTGGTGTGGAAGGGCGAAACAAAGCCTGATTTCGACCCTTTGCAAGCGTTATTCTGCGCAAGGCTGGTTTGCCAGTGCTTTATGACGAAGTTAAATTAGAAAATTCGGAAAAACTTATATAAGTCAAGATTGGTATAAGAAAAAGTTTTGTTACGGCTGGGGTGTATCTGCCTGACTCATGCCGTTGACCTGCTCTGCTCGCACACCTGGGGCCAGTAGCGCCTCTCGGGGCAATCCACCAGTGGCAGCCCAATTGTTGCAATGCACCACCGCGTCGCTTAGCTCGAGGTTTGCGTCGAAGATGAAAAGCTGCTTGTCATCGTAGGCGTCCCAAAGCTCGTAATGGTGTCTGGTAGAATAAATCTTGGTTTCGCTGTTGTAAGTCGTTCTCGCAACGCTAAATAGCAACCAACCCATTTCGGCATTCCACCATTTGGGCGAATGGACATCGGCTTTCAGCCATGGGCGTTCGTTGAGGAGAAGATCTTGGGGCAGCAGCTCTGCGAGCACGAGGTGTTCGGCGTTTTTGACTCGAACTAAGAGAAAGTAGGCAAACTTTCCTCCGTCTAGGATCAGCATGATGTAATCGCTCGAGGCGGGATCGTAGCCGTAAGTCGCAACAGACTGCCTTTCCGGGATGACGTATAAGTTATCGGCGTTAAGATAGATCAGGAAATCTCGGGTTACATTTGGAACTTGAATGAAAGACAAGTCATTGTAGCCCTCAACCACGCTGAACTCCTGGGGTGTAAATAATTGTAGGATATCGCCCTGAAGATGACTGGCGAACCAGGCAAAGATTGTGATCGTGGCTAAGCGCACCCTCATTATTTGGCCGGAATCATTGTGTTCATTTAAGTCTGCTTGAGCTAATTTAGCTGTTCAAGGATTTCTTTCGCGCGTTGGTGGCTGGGCGCCAGTTCCAGCGCTTTCTCCAAATGAACGCGGGCGGCGTCGGGGAGACCTTGGCGGAGCAGTAGCTCGGCTTTGACCACCGACACCTCGGCATACCACGGGGCGGCCTGGCCGCAGCGGATGATGAGCGACTCAGCCTCGGCGGCTTGGCCGTCGACCCCGTATTGACGGGCAATTTCTGTGGCGACGATAATCTCGGGCGAGTCGGTTTTTTGCGCATAGATGCGCTGCTCCCAACTGCGGCCCATGATCGCGAATAGGTTGACGCTCATCAGGCCGACCCAGCAAATTACGAGCACGCTCGTGGCCCGCCAACCGTGGCGCCGGATCATTGCCTGGCGGCCGCGCTCGGTGTCACGCCAGAATGTCACCCCGCGCACAAACAGCGCTGCGATGGTGATCGAGAGCCCCATGCCGCCGAGCAGCACGGGAAAGTGGTCGAACGGCGTGACGAGCCCCGGCGCGATGCCGCTGAAGGGGATCATTTCGACGAAGGAAATCACGACTCCGTAGAAAATCCACGGCTCGATCTTTTTCAGCCGCCACGCAAACCGGATGAAGAGCACCAGGATCAGCCAGTAAAAGAGGCCCTCGCGCATAACGGCTCCCGGGGCGACGGTAAAGGTTAGCGGTTCGCGGGCCATCGGCCAGAGCCAGTAGCCAAGCTGTTCGAGGATCAGATGTGGCGCGAGCAAGATGCGTTGGCCGAGGGAAAGCGCGGGCAGCAAAGTCGTCTCCACGGGGCTGGCCTCCTGCCACAGCCAATAAAAGCTGGGCGAGATCAGCCAGATAAACGCCGCGACGGGCAGGATCGACTTTGCGGGGGTGAGTTTCACGGCGACAGCCAAGCGCGGCGCGACGGCCCGAGGCAAGGCAATTACTGATTGCGCCCGGCGAAATGGTAGCTGGCCAGCATGGCGCCGACGAGGAGCAGGCCCCAGAGCGGCGTGAGGAAGTCGTCCTCGGTGTTTTGGCGGATGAGTTTCTCGTTGCCGGCGGTGAGGTCGTATTCGCTACTGGCGCGGGCGAAGTTGGCCTCGCGGATGTCGGCAAAGCGTGCGGCGCCGCGGAGCATGGGCTGGTCATTGTCCAGAATCGTGAATAAGCCGGGGGCGGCGGGGGCGTTCCAGGAGATGAGCGGCGCGGCGGAGTCGTCTTCACTTTGCATTGCAAAGCTTGCTTCGCCGCCGGGCAGGGGAAGCGGTTGATGCGTTTCGAAATTTTCGCGCCAGGGCGTGCGTCGCTGTTCGCGGGCGCTGGCGATGTAGCGGTTGATCAGGATGACGTAGGCGGGCAGGCGGTCGAGGTTGCTTTGCTCGGGATCGAAGCGAAACACTAGAGCACGGCCTTGCGTGGTTGGCTGCAGATAAATCAGCGGTTCGGCGCCGGACCACACGAGCACTTCGGCTTGGTCGCTGGGGGGGAGGGGCAGGTTTTCGCCACGCTGCATGACGAGGCCATTGAAGGTCAGCCCTTCGACCAGAGAATGTTGCTCCACGAACGACTGTGGGGCGGCGAGCGAAGCGCCCTCGGCTGGAAGCTTGGCGAAGGCGATCGCGTAAGGCTCGGGCAGCGTGCCCAGGCGGTCGGGGCTTTCCAAAGAGTAAACGCCGACATCTGTTTGCCCAGCCACGTTGCCATAGCGCAGGCCTGGCATGCGGTCAATGACCTGACGAATCCAGGTGCTGAACCCTTGGTCGCCAAATAACTTCGCCGCGACAGGGCGGATTTGTGGGCTGACGATTGGCGCACGGTCATCCAGCGTAAAAGCGTCTGCTTGCAACTGAAGCGTGATCGCGGTTTGGTCCGTGGGAAATGTTCCGCCGACTTGCCGCACGCCTTGCGCGGGGATGGTGATGGCTTGCGGTTCGGTTTGTTGGCCATTTTCAGTGGCGATCCACCAAGTGCGCTTTTGTGGCGCATCGCTGTAGTTGCGGATCATCGCTTGCCAAATCAATTGGCCGTCTTTCGTGTCCGCGCGCACGCCGGTAAAGCCGACATTGGGGAGGGGGGCGCCCACGGTAATGACTTCCGCGAGGGCGCCGAGGGATGGTTGCGGTGCGTCGGTAATGTAAATGACGCGGCCTTCACGGCCCACGCCTGACTGCGCAGCGCGGAGTGCGGGCTCGACCTCGTGAGCGCTGCGGTTAGGGCGGTAGTCGGTCAAACTTTGCATTGCAGAGTAACTGTCGGTTCCGTGGTAAAGCCGTTGGCTGGTCGGGTGCGAATCGCGAATGAGCCAAGTGGTGCTGCCAGCCAGGCGCTGGGTGTCACGAATTGCGCGTTCGACGGCCTGTGCGGCCTCAGTCTGAAAGGCGCTCATCGAGGCGGAGGCGTCGAGCACGATGGCGACCTTGGCCGTGGATTCATCCTTGATCAAGCGCGGTTGTGTGAGCAGTAGCGTAATGAGCAGCGCGGCGAGAATCTGCATCCAAAAAGCCCAGGAATGCCGCCAGAATTCCCAGCGTCGTCCCGAACGGCTCTCGGACTTCGGCTTGGGCATCAGGAAAAGGGTGGAGGTGAGGATGGGCCGAGCCTTGTGCTGAAAGCAGTGGATCGCAATGATCGCCGGGATCGCGAGGAGGCCCAGCAAGCCCCATTGATTCGCGAGGAAGATATTCATGCGCCGAGGACCTCCACGGCTTGCGAGTTGAGGGCTTCGCGGGTGAGCGCGGGAACGAGTTCGCCACTGGAGCGCACGCGGGCGAAGTCCACCGAGCGTCGTCGACAGGCGTCACTCCACGCTGCAAAGTGCCCACGGTAACGTTGGCGGTAGGCTTCGAGTTCGGTGGCGGACAGGTTGTGCGTTTGCCGTATTTTTTGTTCGCAGTCGATCAGCTCGACGTTGCCGATCCAGTCAGGGTTGGCTTCCGCTTCGGCCCATGGGCAAAACACAATACAGCGCATGCGGCCAGCAGAGAGAATGTTGACCACGGCTTCCGGCGCGCTGGGAAACAGCAAATCGCTGACGATGACGCGGAGCGACTGCGCACGCCAGGGGACGCGATCGAAATGGGGGACGGCGTTTGCCCCATCTGAATCGGCAACCAAGTCCAGCTTGCCACTGCGCAGGCTCTCGGGCGCAATGAGTTTTACCTGGTCGCCCACAACTTGATAGGCCCTGAGCTGCGCGTTGATTTGAAACGTGCTTTGCGATGCAAAGTAAAGCAGCTCCAGTGAGCGTTGCGCCTTTTCCGGCGTGACAAACATTGAGGCTGACGCGTCGAAGACAAGGTCCACCTGTGGGCTTACTTCCTCGCGGTACAGCTTCATGGTGTAGTTGCCACTGCGGGCGTAGGCTTGCCAATTGATGTGGCGTGGGTCATCGCCGGGGATGTATTGGCGATGATCCTGAAAATCGATTGAGCTGCCGATGCCCATGCCCGCCCAGTTGCCTGCCTGCCCACGCCAGTTGTCGCGGCGAAATGCGAGTTGGAGCACACGGGCGGCGGCCTCGGCGTTCTTCAAAACTTTGCGATGCAAAGTAAGATCGGGCAACTGTGTGGCGTGATCACTCATGCTTCAACGGTGGCCGATTGCGTGGCGGCGGTTTCTGATTTAGAGGCGTCTGCTCGTTCGTTGATCTCGATTGCGCTTTGCTCCAACTGCTGAATCAAGCGACGTTGGCGCCAGCCGCCGAAGAGCACGATGGCATAGCAGATTGAGGCGAACGCAGCATTGCCAATGAGGTAGAGCGTGAACTTACTCGAATGCTCATCAATCAAGCCGATGCTCAATACGCCAGCTTGTGGCAACCAGAACAGTAGTGCGGTGAGTTCCCATTTTTTCACTTCTTCGGTCAGCATCGCGAGCACGACGATGCAAATCAGCACCAACTGAATCAGCATGAATAAGCGCATGCCGCCATCGCGCATTCTCAGGCAAATAAAGATGGCGCGCGGCATCAGGAGTGATCCAAAGAGGGAAATGAGCACCAGGTATGCTTTGCCGAGATCGCTGTGTCCGCTGCTGAGCCAATTGAGAATCACGGCAAGCATGCAGAACGTCAAAAGCGTAAAGTTGGCGCCGGAAATCCATCCGGGATACAGCAATGTGCGCCCGAGGAATTTGCCCAGAAATCCTTTACGCACAAACGGACAATAGACGCCGGGTAACTTGATGGGTTCGCCAACGATCGCGCTGATGCTCACGGCGGTCATTGCCAAGCAGAGTACGGTAAAAATCGTATTGATGGCCTCGGTATGGCTGAAGAGATAAGTCAGCCACCACAGCGCGATGACGCCCAGTAGGTACAGGCGTTTCAGCGTTTCGTGGTTCTCCGCCATCGGGCTGATGCGCGCACTGGCAAACTCCAAAAACAAGCCGCCAACCAACGCGCTGAGCATGAGCATGATGGGGATGACGTAGTAGAAGTTTTGCGCGTCGATGGAGTTGATGATGTCGTCGATGTCGATGTGTGCGTTATCCAGTACTTCGATAAACATCATGCTGCCAAAGAAGAGGCCAATCACCACAATGACGCGGAGTACTTTTCCCCGCACGACCGAGACACATATTGCAGCGCCGGATAAAACCAGCGAGCAATACAGCATGACGCCGAGGATGATGAGTTCGTAAAGCGGGTTCACCGACCCCGTGAAATAGCGCAACACAATGTAGGGCAGCAGCGAAAGCACCACGAGCAAACCTTGGAAATTCAGCGAAAGCCATTTGCCCAGAACGATGCCCCGCGAGTTCATGCTCGAAAGTTGTAGCAAGTCCAAGCGTGCGTCGTCGTATTCACGCCCCAGTGAATTGAGCCCCGATAGCGGCAGGATGAACAGAAGGTAAACGCCGACGATAAACCAGAATGCGACGCTGACCTCTTCGACATCGTTGGACCCCGAGGCCGTGGCGAGCACGAAGATGACGAAGAGAATCATCGCAATTTGCACCGCGACGAACACGCCGACGAATTGGCGCGAGCGCACTGACTGCCGGAGCTCTTTGAGGAGGACCGGGTTGATGAAATCGCTTGGTTCGCGGTTGCCTGTAAGTCGCTTCAGCATGCTGGGAAATTAGGCGCGGATGTAAGGAGTGGGTTCAAAAAATGGCATGGGTTCGGCGGTCTGTCGTTCGAGTATCGAGCAAGCCGCCATGAACATAATGACGCTGATCACGCATTGGCAGACGCCCATGAGAATAATCGCGGCGATGATTTGATTGGTCGCGGCGCCAAAAATTGCTGAAAACAACAGCAGGAAAAATCCGCCGAAGACAAAGAAAAAGCTACGTCCCCACCGGGTTCGCGCAGCCGAGGCGCTAACGGTGAGATTCGTAGCGATGAGCGAGCCATAGATCAAGCCGCCGAGGATCATCAATTCGTGCAATGGATTCACGGCGCCAGTGAAGTAACGTAGCGCTAGATAGGGCATGAGCGAGAGGACCGTCAACCAGCATTGGATGTTGAGCGACAGCCATTTGCCCAGTGCTATTTTTTGAGCTTGGAGGTGCGTAATGCGCAGCAGCTCAAACCGGCCATCCCGGTATTCCGTTGCGATGGCGTTAAGCCCTCTGAGTGGATGAATGAACAACATATAGGCGCCGACTAAGTTCCAGAACTGCGTCTGTGATTGGCTGACGTTGGCAGAGGTGGACGCCGTGGCCATGCTGAAAGTAACGTAGAGCACCATCGCGATTTGGACGATGACGAATAGGCTCACAAACATGGGTGAACGCACCGCCTGACGCAGCTCTTTGATCAGGATTGGGTTGAGCCAGTCGCTCGGGTTTGCGAAGTCTGGGAGAGCAATGCGCACGTTAGTTTTTCTTGCCGGTTAGCATGTCGACAAACGCATCTTCCAGGCGCTTGGGCTCGCGGTGGAAATCATACACTTCGATGCCGTGCGCGATCAGCTCTTGCAGCAAGGTGTGCAGCGAGTCTTCGACGTTGGCTGATTCTTCGATGACGAAGGCCACGGAGGCTCCACGCGGCAGGTTTTCGCGCTTGGTCAACTGGGCGTGTTGTTCGATGAACTGGTGAAGCTTTTCTGGCTGGCCTTTGGTGAGGATACGCAACACCAGCCCCTCGACGCCGTCGTGTAGCAGGCTTTCTGCGTCGCCATGGTGGACCAGTCGGCCCGCATCGATGAAAAGCAGCGAATCGCACATTTCACCTAATTCAGATAGGATATGAGAACTGATGAAAAGCGTCTTGCCCATCTGCTTGAGCTGGCGGACGAGGTTCTTGAATTCCAGACGCGCCTTGGGGTCGAGCCCAGCGGCAGGCTCGTCGAGGATCAGCACTTTGGGGTCCGAGAGTAGGGTGCGCCCGAGGCAGAGGCGTTGCTTCTCGCCTTTGGAGAGTGTCTGGCAGGGGCGCTCGGCGAGGCGATTGAGCTCGGTGAAGTCCATGACTTCATCAATGCGCGCCTTGCGATGCTGTCCCTTCAAGTCGTAAGCCCGTGCGAAGAAATCCATGTAGTCTAGCACGTCCATGTTGGGGTAGGCTCCGTAATGGTCAGGCATCCAGCCGACGAGGTTGCGTACTTCGCGCGGATGGGCGAGGGTGTTGTAGCCAGCCATTTTGATGTAGCCACTGTCGGGATTATCCAACGTGACCATCATGCGCATGGTGGTGGTTTTGCCGGCTCCATTGGCGCCAATGAAACCAACGACGCGGTTGGCTTCGACGGAAAAGCTTAGCCCGCCAACGGCCTGCACATTTTTGAAACGTCGGTGGACGCTTTCGACTTCGATCATGGTTTCCGCCATTTAATTGCCCTCCTGGTTAACAACGGGCCCGGCGATAATCGTTTGGTGGTTTTCCCAGTTGATCTTCGTGAGCGTTTCGGGGTAGGCGTCTTGCATGGGCTCCGCCAAGGCGTAGAACCAACCTTTGTGAATGGCGAGGTTGCGGTAGTCGGAGAAGAGATGGCCGACCCCGCCGTGCAACTGACGCTGTTGCCACCACTGTTGAAAGTCTTCCTTGGTGCAAGAGGTGGCTAAGTCGCTACGGCCGACGCCTAAGTTTTGCACGCGCCAGAAGTCGCCATCGTCATCGATGTAGTAAAGCTCGCGACAGTTAGCCTGGAGATTGGAGCTGATTGTCACTTGGCCCTCGCCGCCTTTCACCAGCACTGCTTCGCGTGAAGGCGAAACGTTGATCAGCCGGTTCCATTGAAGCCGACGGCTTTTGTAGTAATCGCCCTGGTAGTGATTACTTTGCAGTGCAAAGTTACCGGATTTTTGGAGGGTGGAGTTTGGCAGCTCGGAGCCGATGTGCCGGTAGGTTGCCGTATCGGGCAAGTTAAAGGAACTGCCCATGAGAATGCCCGTTACGGAAAGCTCGTCCTGGATGTTGACGCGGATTTTGCGGATAGGATCGATGACTACGATGCGGCTGATTTTGCCATCACCGCCAAAGCCATCACCCAGAATGATGCTGGCAATGATCAGCAGGCAAAACGCCAGTGAGATGACTGGTATTGTAATGAACACACGCCAGCGATTGCGCCCGCGGGCGAAGACAAAGAAATTGACCGGGCCGACGATCAAGCCGAAAGCGATGACGCTGAGAATGACGATCGTGAAATTGACGCCGTCAATCGCGATGCTGTGCTCAAAGTATTTGCTCTGTTCGGCGGCCTTATCGAGCAGGCTGCTGAGTGTGTCATCGGATTTGGTGGCCGCGTATTTTACCGGTATGCTGCCGGGCGTTGGCGCTGAATAGCGAAAGTTGAGAAAGGCATTGTTATTTCGTTCATAAAACGACTGGCTCAAAATTTGGCTGTCATTTTGCCGCGAATGCGTCGTCGTGCCGCTGATGCTGTCTATGTCGGCGTTCAGCGCGTCGAGGCTTTCGTTGAAAACGATGACTTTTCCCATGCCATGGCCGCGGACATGGCCGCCGTCGGGAATGTCGCTTAAGTCGACGTCCAGCGGATGGCCCGAGTCGACCAGGATGCGTAGCTCCCCTGCGAGTAACACCCAGTCGAGTATCGCCCGCCGCGCGGCGGCGGACAGCGAATCCCAGTCCTGCTGACTGAAGAGTAACTGATCAAAGGCCAGGTAGGCGCGCCAGTCTTCAGGGGCAATGCCAGGCGTGACTTCGGTGTACTGGATGCCCCCGCCGCCGGCGCTACTGATTCGGTTGACAAGCTTGACGCCGATCTCGTTGTAAAGCCCATCGGACAAACCAGAGAACACATTTAAAGAGCTCCCATAGTTCCCTCGTGAACTGCGGTGAAAACTTGCCCGTTGATTGATGCTGGTCCCGGTGAAGTTGACCATCACGTCGTTGCTTGCATCCGAGTTGGCGAGCGGGCAGAGAAAGCGGAAGGTGCGTTTATCGCCGGCGGGTACTTCGAGAGACGCATTTGCGGACTCCAGTATATGCGTGTTGCGGTAGCCGGAGGAGCTCTCACTCGAGACCTGCCAGCGTCCGTCATCCTTGGAGCCGTTGGTGATGTGGATGAGAATCGGGTAGTAGCCGTCGTGCTCGTAGGGAAGCAGCTCCCACGGGACTTGCACATCGATCTGCACACGGCTGGTAGGGCTTGCATAAACGGTAAAAGTGCCCGTCGCTGCAAGTGCGCGAGGCGACAGCGTGGATGCAATGACTAACAGCGCAAATTGCAGCAGAAAATGAAGGCGTCGCATGGTCGGCTATTTGATTTTGGCGGCGGACAGGCTCTTGGGTAATTCGGCTTCCTCGGGATTGATCTCCTTGATAAGCTGCGCAACAAAACTATCCGGCGTGACGCCTTCCATGCGGTCTTGGTAATTGATGATAATACGGTGCCCGAGCACGTGGGGCGCGGCGGCGCGCACATCGTCCACGCTGGCGTGGATGCGGCCTTCGAGCAAGGCGCGGGCGCGGGCGGCGCTGGCGAGGCCGATTGCGGCGCGCGGGCTGGCGCCGAACTTGATAACCTTCGCGGCCGTGGATTCGTTGGGATACGTGGCGTGCACCAGGCGCGCGATGTAGCTCTTAACGATCTCCGGCAGGAAGACTTTGTTCGTTAGCTGTGCGATGCGCGCGAGCTGTTCGCCGGTCATGGATTTGCGGACGACGGGCTCTTGGCCGAGCGTGCGCGCGGAAATGATTTTCTCCAGCGTTTCCTTCGACGCGCTGTAGACATTGAGCTTGAACAGAAAGCGGTCGAGCTGCGCTTCGGGCAGCGGATAGGTGCCCTCCAGCTCGATCGGGTTTTGCGTGGCGAAAACAAAGAACGGAAAAGGCAGCGTGTAGGTCGTGCCCATGACGGTGACGCGGCGCTCCTGCATCGCTTCGAGCAACGCGGACTGCGTCTTCGGGCTGGCGCGGTTGATTTCGTCGGCGAGGAGCAGGTTGGTAAACACCGGGCCTTCCTGAAAAACGAAGGTGCGCTGGCCGTCCTTTTCCTGGAGCATCGGGTTGCCAGTGATGTCGCCGGGGAGCAGGTCGGGCGTGAACTGCACGCGCTTGGTGTCGAGGTCGAGCGTCTTGGAAAAAGTGCGGACAAGCTCGGTTTTGCCGAGACCGGGCAAGCCTTCGAGTAGCAGGTGCCCGCCTGCGAGCAGGGCAAGGATCACGGTCTCGATCAAGGTCTCCTGCCCGAACAGGATTTCGTTAACGGCGGCGCTGAGGCCCTTGAGCGCTTGCGAGGCTTCGCCGGCGGTTTGTTCGGTCAGGGTGATGTTATCCATTATTTACTGAAAATAGTTTTCGAGCAGCTTACGCTCTTCCGGGCTGAGTTGATTTTTCCAAACGACGTCTCCGCCTTCACCGAGTGAGGCCGCGCCGCTGGTGGTGGTGATGGTAAAGGTTTCGCCAGCTTCGTTTTCGTCCGGCGCGCGGTCCTGGATCGCAATGGTGTCGCCGAGCGATGCGTTGCGCAGGTCTTCATTGCTGACGCCCTCCATTGTTCCCGGCTTCACTCGGGACTCGGTGGCGTTGGCGGTGAGCGGCGCGGCGCCGGGGCCACGTTGAATTTCGCCCATTCCTAACAGCTGACATTGTCCAGCGATCAGGAGCATTTCCTCCAGGTTTTTTTCGTCGAGCTTGGCCATCATCGCGACGAGCTTACCGTTTTTATCCAGCTTGCCTTTGACGAGTTTGTACTGGGTCGGATCAATGCCCGAGCAGGCTTGGCAGTCGCCCATTTTCTTGAGCATTTCCATGAGTTCACCATCAATGGGCATGGAGCCGAGCTGCATTTTTTGCAGGGTCTTGGCCATTTCGGCGTTCAGCATTTTAGCTTGTTCGCTGAAGGGTTCTTTCCCGGCTTGTTTCATGGCGTCGAGCATGGCTGAGGCGTTGAGCATCTCCTGGGCGAGCTTTTGCAGGTCCTGTTGGGTCTGGTCGCGTAAGTTATCGCCTGCTTCGAGACTGCTTTGCGTAAACCACTGTTCGGCGGGTTGCTGGCGCAAGTTGTTGAGCTTTTCCTTGAGCTCCTCCAGCGCGACTTCCTCGACGACGTCGTTTTCCTCCAGCTCTTCGATCCACGCATCAAGCTCTTCCCAAGCCATGGGCTGCTGTGGGTTGTCGATCTCGACTTGGGCGCTGATTTTCTCTACTGGGATCAGGCAACCGATGATCAGCAAGATGGCCGATGCCGAGATCGGCGTGGCGACAGGGCCCCATTTAAAGTGAAACGGCGCGCCCCATTCCGCCGGTAAAGCCGGCCAGGCAATGACGCCCTCGCTGGCGGCGGACAGCGCGCTTTTCAAGCCGAGGTGTTCTTCGAGGCGGATCAGGCCATCGCGCTGCGTTAAGAAGCGTTTCCACGCCAGTCCGAGTGCAATCAGGCCCAGGACGACGGCCCCGCCAATATAGCTCCAGACAATGACTTCCTGCGGCCAGCGTTGCTGCCGCGCATAGATGACGCCGACGGCGGAAATCAGGTTCCAGGCGAGGAATAGCGGTAGGTAGCGCTGCAACCACCAGAACAGATTTGCCCCCCAAGCCGTCAGGCGGGCGTGGCGCATCCAAATTTGTTCCGTGGCAGTGGAGGGCGGCATAAATAGGTATGTTTTACAGATAACACCTTGGGAAGACTTGTTCCATTATAAGTTTCCACAATATTATAACGGTTTGCTCAAGACTATGGATCTTTAGAGTAGTATCATTTGCGTGTCTACAGATAGTTTTGTGCCCTTCTTAGCTAGTCTCCCAAACAAACAAGACTTGCTCCATTTACAGTGCCTGCGCCATCTAGACTTCGCGTCAGAAAAATGATTCCGGTTGCGATTAGAAATTATGGGCTCATTAATCTTGAATAGCGATAGATGTTCGCATTGGTTGGATTGGATTAGTTATAGGTAAATGCTATTATTAATATTATGAGCGACAACTACTACATATCCGTGACTTTGAATTGCCGTCTGCAACCGTTGGATCGCGGTGATCATTTTGAAGATCCTCTTTTCGATGCTTTAGAGGAAGCTGGTCTGGGAGAGATCGATGGAGGCGGTACACAGATGTTGGCCAATGGTGAGATCGACTACTGCGACATAGAGGTCGCTTTGACTGACTTGGAGAAGGGGATACCTTTCGTCATTGCCGAGCTAGAAAAGATAGGCGCTCCACGCGGGTCGCGTCTTCGCTACAGCAGTGATGATGGGCGCAAGGAGGTTGCATTCGGCAAAGCGGAGGGACTGGCTCTTTATGTTAACGGAACAGATTTGCCGGATAGTGTTTACCAAGAGTGCAATATCGATTATGTTTGGGAGCAAATAGACGAACGCACAAGTGAAGCCACTAAGGTTCTTAGCTACTGGCAGGGGCCAGAAGAAACCGCGCTCTATATTTATGGTGATTCCAATGCTGCCGCCCGCGAGGTTATAGAAAAACTGATGGGCGAATATCCGTTGCTCGAGAAATCCCGTCTCGTAGACATAGCCTGATTTAACGCCACTTCTTCTGCTCCTTGAGCATGAGCTTGGCCGTGTTATGGCCGCTGGCTCCCCAGACGCCGCCGCCGGGGTGGGTGCTGGCGCCGGTCAGGTAGAGGCCCTTGATCGCGGGGATCTTGTAGCTGGAAAGCTCGGGCATCGGGCGGAAGCAGAACATCTGGTCGAACGACATTTCCAGGTGCATCACGTTGGCGCGGAGCATGCCGTGGAGGCGCTCGATTTCGAGCGGAGTCTGGATGTAGCGGTCGATTACCTTGGCCGAGGTGCCCGGCGCGTACTCGTCGACGGCGGCCAGGAGCTTGTCGGCCTCGCGATCGGCAATGTCGTCCCAGTTCTCGCCGTTGCGCAGCTCGTAGGGGTGGTATTGGCCCCACACAAACATGACGTGCTTGCCAGCCGGGGCGAGGGTGTCGTCGAGGCTGGAAAAGGTCATCACGAGCGGGATCGGCTTCTCCGGCGGACGCCCCGCGAGGTAGTCGCCATAAGCGGCGTCAAGCGCCTCGCGCGACGGGCAAAGGAGCTGTAAGCCGCGGTGCATTTCGCCCACGCCGCGCTCGTCCACCTGGAAGCCCGGGTAGTCGGGCAGACTCTCCATCGCGCAGCGGACGATCATGCCGAAGCCGTTGCCGACGCGAAGCGATTTCGAGCGCTGGCGAATCTCGTCGGGCAGGTCGGGGCAGTCGGCCAGAAAGTTGTCCAGCGTCGTCTTAATATGCGTTGCGGCAACGACGGCCTTGGCATCGTGGCGGTCGCCGTTTTCCAGCTCGATGCCAGTTGCGCGGCCATTGCTGGTGATGATACGCTTCACGGGCGCGTCTTCAAAGACTTCGCCGCCGTCGGCGATGATGCGCTTTTTGAGCGCCTGCGTGAGCGCGCCGCTGCCGCCCTTGGCCCGCTTCATGCCCGACTGGTGATACATCGCGTGCCAGCCGGCGAAGTCGCCCGAGGCCGCCTCTGAGGGCGGGGGGCCACTCTGCGCGGCGAGCCAAATGATCGCTGTGCGCAGCGCCTCATGCTCGAAGGTTTCCAGGACCAACTGGCCGTAGGGGCCCATCAGTTTGCGGACCATGTTCATGTGGTCGCTGCCCTTGAGCGAGCGCCCGAACATCGTGCTGACGAGGTTCCACGGCGTCGGCGGTTTGAGAAAGGCGTCGAACACGCCCTCGTTGAGCTTGCCCCAAGCGTCGACAAACGTGCGGTAGGCCTCGGCGTCTTTGGGGCTGATCTCGGCAATGCTTTGGCAGGTCTTTTCGACGTCGCGGTAAAACGCGATGCCCTTGCCCGGCTGGCCGGGGAGGGGGTAGTAGGCCCAGGGGTCCATCTCCAGGTATTCGAGGCCGTATTTGGCGAGCTCGAGGTCGGCGAGGACGGGCGTTTGGTGGATCATCACGTGGGCCGAGCTGCCGACGTCGATCTTGTAGCCGGGGATCTTCGTGGTGTCGGTGCAAACCGCCCCGCCCACGGTCCCGCGCCGCTCAAACACGGCGACCTTCTTGCCGGCCTGCGCGAGGTAGGCGGCGCAGATCATGCCGTTGTGCCCGGAACCAACGATTATGGCGTCATACGAAGACATGCGCTCAAGGTGTCGGCTCGCGCCGCGATGGCAAGTAAGATGGTGACGTGGTGAAACGTCCCAGCATAGCGGGAAATACACTCATTGCGCGAGTGAGCGCTCCAAACACAGTTACAGCTTTGCCGGATTTTTGGGTTGGGGGACTTAGGTTGCGTCGAATTGCAACTTCATTGCTTAAAGCATGAATATAATTCATGGAAAATGGGTTTTTGATTCTATATATTTATCCACAGGCAGCATCTGGCATATGATTGGCTGATTAGTTGGCTCCATGTCGACCAAGCTAAATTTATTGAATATTAAAGATGCCCGCATCCGCACGCTGCACATGGCGTGGTTTGCGTTTTTCCTGACCTTCGTTATGTGGTTTAATCACGCGCCGCTGGTGGTGGCGATTCGTGAGACCTTCGATCTGACTGATGCTCAATGGAAGGCTTTACTGATTCTGAATGTCGCCATGACGATTCCCGCCCGGGTGATTATCGGTATATTGGTAGACCGTTTTGGTCCGCGCCATGTGTTTAGCGCTCTGCTGGTGATCGCGGGCGTGCTGTGCGCATTATTCGCCTCGGCGCAAAGCTATGAACAGCTGGCCCTCGCGCGCTTTGCTATGGGCTTCATCGGTGCGGGATTCGTGATCGGCATCCGGCTGGTGGGCGAGTGGTTCCCCGCGAAACAAGTGGGCTTGGCTGAGGGCATCTATGGTGGCTGGGGCAACTTCGGTTCGGCTGCTGCTGCGATGACGCTGCCTGGGCTCGCACTCGCCTATGGCGGGGAAAACGGCTGGCGTTTGGCGGTGTTGACGACTGGCGCCATTGCGATTGCCTACGGCATTTTCTTTTTCAAATTCGCACGTAATACCCCGAAGGGCTCGACTTACTTTAAGCCGAAGAAAAGCGGCGGTTTGGAGGTAACCAGTCGCAAAGATTTTTACTTCCTGTTGGGCATGAATATTCCGATGTATCTTGCCCTCGCTGTGCTGGCCTGGCGCCTTTCGCCAACGGGCGTGGCGCTGCTGAGCCAAGGCGCGGTATACGCTATTTATGTTGGATTGGTGGCGCTCTACGCCTACCAGGCCTCTCAGATTTACCGCGTGAACAAGGAGATGCTTCAGGACGGCGTCGACGAGATTCACCACTACGATTTTAAGCAGGTGGCGATCCTGAATGTGAATTACTTCGTGACCTTCGGATCCGAACTGGCGGTCGTGTCAATGTTGCCCATGTTCTTCATCGACACTTTCGGGCTGAGCCCTGTCAAGGCAGGCTTCCTGGCTTCTGGCTTTGCGTTTATGAACCTGGTGGCCCGCCCTGCGGGAGGGCTGATCAGTGACAAGTTCGGTCGCCGCGTGAGCATGATCATCCTGATCCTCGGCTTGGCCGTGGGCTACCTGACGCTGAGCCAAGTCAACGGTGCATGGCCGATCGCGCTGGCCGTCGCTGCGACAATGATGTGTTCGTTCTTCGTGCAGTCGGGCGAAGGCGCGGTCTTCGCGATGGTGCCGCTGATTAAACGCCGCATGACGGGCCAGATCGCTGGCATGACGGGCGCTTATGGCAACGTCGGCGCGGTTTGTTTTCTGACGATTTACAGCTTCGTTGACGCCTCGACCTTCTTCATGGTCATCGGCTTTTCCTCGCTTCTGGCGCTCGGCGCCTCTATCTTTTTGGCCGAGCCCAAGGGGCACACTGCAGAGGTCATGCCCGATGGCAGCGTGCAGTATATTGAAGTTTCCTAAGCCCCACGGATGCAGCACCTTAAGCCCCAATTGAAAGTCCGCAACGGACAGGCCACGAGCCCCGGCGTGAAGCCGGAGAACGAGGACTGCCTGGGCCTGCGCCTACCCTCGGATGCACAACTGGCCATCAAAGGCGTGGCGGCGGTGATTGCCGACGGCGTCAGCGTAGCCGAGGCGGGCAAACAGGCGGCTGAAATCTGCGTACAGAGCTTCCTGAATGATTACTTCGACGCGCCGGACACATGGACCGTGAAGCGCGCCGGGGGAGAAGTGACGCGCTCAATCAACAACTGGCTTTTCGGGCTGGGCAGTGGTTTCAGTAGCCCGGACCGCGGTTATGTTTCGACCTTTAGCGCGGTCGTATTAAAGTCCAACACCGCGCACATTTTCCATGTCGGCGATTCGCGTATCTGGCAATTGTGCGGGCACAATCTGAGCCAGCTTACGCAGGATCACAGTGTCCGCATTGGGGGCGGCCCGGCCCAGCTGACGCGCGCCATGGGCCTGGAGTCTCGCGTTGAAGCAGATTATGAGAGCCGATTGGTGCAGGCTGGCGACGCCTTTTTGCTGACCACCGATGGCGTGCATGGCTTTGTCGATAAAGAGGAAATCGAGGCCATTGTGCGCTTCGGCCTCGACGACCCGGACGCCGCTTGCCAGCGCCTGATCGACGTCGCGCTGGAGCGGGGCAGCAATGACAACCTGAGCGCATTGCTGTTTGTGGTCGACGAACTCGTCTTGGCAGGTGTGAGCGAGGTTTACCGCGAGTTGACGCGTCTGCCGTTTCCCCCCGACCTCGCGCCCGGCATGAAGATTGATGGCTTGCTGGTCGAAGAGGAGATCAGCGCCACGTCTCGCAGCCAACTTTACCGCGTAAAGTGTGAGCGCTCTGGCGCGCGCTATGTGATGAAAACGCCGTCGGTCAATTTCGAGGACGATCCCGCGTATCTGGAGCGTTTTGTCACGGAAAATTGGACGGCGAGGCGGCTCGACCACCTGCATTTGCTCCACGCAGCCAAGCGGGAAGGGGAGGCGCATTTCCTCTACAACCTCTACGAATACGTGGAGGGGCCTACGCTGGCGCAGTGGATGCAGCAGCAGAACGAGGTCAATATTCCAGCAGTGATCGAGCTGGTGCGGCAGGTGATTTCGGGTGTTCGCGCGCTACACCGCAATGACATTTTGCATCAGGACATCAAGCCTGCCAACGTTATCGTGCACCCTGAGCGTGGCGCAGTGATCATCGATTACGGCTCCTGCCACATGTCTGGCCTGGAGGAAATCCAAGCGCCGTTCGAGCACCTGCGCGCCCTCGGCACCGTGACCTATAGCGCGCCGGAATATCGCCTGGGCAAAACGCCGACGCGCCTCGCGGACTTGTTTTCCATCGGTGTGCTGGCTTACGAGCTGCTGACTGGGCAGCACCCCTACGGCGGCGCTTACGAACGGGCGACGAATCTGCGTGAGCTCTCGTGCCTGCAATACACATCGACTAGCCAATATAATCCGCTCGTGCCGGAGTGGATGGATGGCGCGATTCGCAAGGCGGTCCAGATCAACCCGCAACTGCGTTACCAGGTGTTTTCCGAATTTGAATACGACCTGCAGCACCCGAATCCGAAACTGATGGACTCTGCTTGGCGTCCGCTGATGGAGCGCGGTTCGTTGAAATTTTGGAAGAACTTCGCGCTGCTGCTCCTTATTGCTCAGGTCGGTACGCTGATCATTTTGCTCAAATTGTTACTTGGATGACTAAAATTGTACACATGGACCTCTCGCCTCTTTATGAAAAATATTCATCCAAATTCCGCCGCTTGTTCTCAATTCGTGCGCTGTTTCCGCGCATGCGGCTCTCTGTGTAATCGCCTAATCGACTAAGATATGAGTAAGCTCGAAAAGACAATCGTCGTGATTGGACACGGCATGGTGGGCCACCGCTTTTGCGAGCGGATGGTGCAGTTTGACGAATCGAAAACCTACCGCATCGTCACTTTTTGCGAAGAGCCGCGCGCCGCGTATGACCGCGTGGGGCTCACGTCGTTCTTCGCTCACCGTGACGCCGAGCAGCTGATGCTTGCGCGCCTGGAGTGGTATCAGCAGCAGGGTATCGAGCTGCACATCGGCGACCGCGCCAACGCCATCGACCGCGAGCGCAAAGTCGTCACCTCGGACAAGGGCTTGGAGATTGAATACGACATCGTCGTGATGGCGACGGGTTCGTATCCCTTCGTGCCGCCGATCCCAGGCGTCGAGAAGTCTGGCGTCTTTGTTTACCGCACGATTGAAGACCTCGAAAAAATCATCGAATACGGTGGCAAGGTGAAGCAGGCCGCCGTGATCGGTGGCGGTCTTTTGGGCCTCGAAGCGGCGAAGGCGGCCTTCGATCTTGGCCTGGAAACGCACGTCATCGAGTTTGCCTCGCGCCTGATGCCGCGCCAGGTGGATGAGGCCGGTTCGCGCATTTTAAAGGACAAGATGGAGGAGCTCGGCGTAAAGGTCCACCTCGACACAGCGACCGACGAGATCCTGGGCAATGGCAGCGTTGCCGGGATGAAGTTCAAGGACGGGCGGGAGCTGGACGTCGGCATGATCATCGTCTCGGCTGGCATTCGCCCGCGTGACGAGCTCGCCGAAGAGTCCGGCATCGAGCTGGGCCCTCGCGGCGGGGTGCTGATCGACGACGAGCTGCGGACGAGTGATCCGTCTATTTTCGCCATTGGCGAAGTCGCGCTGCACCAAAATATGATCTACGGCCTCGTCGCGCCCGGCTACGAAATGGCCGAAAAGCTCGCGGCGAATCTTTGCGGCGATACGCAGACGTTTAACGGCGCTGACCTCTCGACCAAGCTCAAGCTGATGGGCGTCGATGTGGCCAGCTTCGGCGACTACGAAGCCGGGCCGGATGCGGCGACATCGCTCGTGGCGGAGGACCCTTTTAGCGGCAAATACAAGCGCCTGTTTTTCACTAAAGACGGCAAAAAACTCGTTGGCGGCATCCTCGTGGGCGACGCCTCGGAGTACGGCACGCTGTCGGCGTTTGCCAAGGCGGGCGAAGACCTTCCCGCCGCGCCAACGGACATTATGGGGCTCAATGGCGGAGGCGGCGCAGCGTTAGGCGGCGTCGAAGCCATGCCCGATTCCGCGCAGATCTGCTCTTGCAACAATGTCAGCAAGGCGCAGATCTGCACGGCGATCGAGGAGCAGGAATGCGACTCGCCACTCGCCGTGAAAGCCTGCACCACGGCTGGTTCCGGCTGTGGTGGCTGCATGCCGCTGGTGACGGATCTTTTCAACGCCGAGATGAAGCGCCTCGGCCGAACGGTCAACAAGGACCTCTGCGAGCACTTTGCCTACACGCGCCAGGAGCTGTTTGACATTTGCCGCGTGAAGAAGATCAACAATTTTGCCGACCTGCTGAAAGAAGCGGGCAAGGGGACGGGCTGCGAAGTCTGCAAACCAACGGCGGCATCGATTTTCGCCAGCTTGTTCAACGATGTGATCGTCGACCCGAAGCACGCTACCCTGCAGGACACCAACGATCGCTTCCTCGCCAACATGCAGCGAGGCGGGCTCTACTCGGTGGTCCCGCGCGTGCCGGGTGGCGAAATTTTGCCCGACCAATTGATCGTCCTCGGGCAGGTGGCCAAGAAATACGGCCTGTATTCCAAGATCACCGGTGGCCAGCGCGTGGACCTCTTTGGGGCGAAAATGCAGGACCTGCCCAACATCTGGGAAGAGCTGATCGCGGCGGGCTTCGAGTCCGGCCACGCCTACGGCAAGGCGCTGCGCACGGTCAAGAGCTGCGTCGGATCGAGTTGGTGCCGCTACGGCGTGCAGGACTCGGTGAAGTTCGCCATCCAAGTCGAAGAGCGCTACCGGGGCATCCGCGCGCCGCACAAGATGAAGATGGCAGTCTCCGGCTGCACCCGCGAATGCGCCGAAGCGCAGAGCAAAGACTTTGGCCTGATCGCGACCGAGACCGGCTACAATCTTTACGTTTGCGGCAACGGCGGGCAAAAGCCGCGTCATGCCGATTTGATCGCCACCGACCTCAGCGAGGAGGACGCCATCAAGCTGATGGACCGCGTGATGATGTTCTACATCCAGACCGCCGACCGCCTGACGCGCACCAGTGTGTGGTTGGAGAAAATGGACGGTGGCCTGGACTACCTGAAGTCTGTCGTGGTCGACGACAAGCTCGGCATCTGCGATGAGTTGGAGCGCCAGATGCAGTTCCTCGTTGATACCTATCAGTGCGAGTGGAAGGCCGTTGTGGACGACCCGGCCAAGCGGAAATTCTTCCAGCAATTCGTCAACACCGGCGAGAGCGAGCCGATTATCGAGATGGTCGACGAGCGTGGCCAGCAGCGCCCCGAATACTGGAGTAAGGTGGGCGGCGACGTGCTCGACCTGAAGGTGGGCGAGGTCGATTTTGCCGAGGCCCGCAGGTCCGCCAATACGCGCCTCGTGCCCGTTGGCAAGGTGTGGGACTTCCCGCAAAACGGTGGCGCCGCAGTTAAGGTTGGCAAGTCGCAGATTGCCGTGTTCCACTTCGCTAGCCGCGGCGAATGGTACGCCACGCAAAACATGTGCCCGCACAAGAAGGCCTTCGTGCTGTCGCGCGGGATCATTGGCGACAAGGAGAACACGCCCAAGGTTTCGTGCCCGCTGCACAAGAAGAATTTCAGCCTGGAAACGGGCGAATGCATCAGCGGCGAGGATTACTCTATCGCGACTTTTCCGGTGCGGATTAAGGGTGACGACGTGATCTTGGAGCTGCCGCCGGAGGACATTTTGGATGCGGCGTTATCCACCCAGAATTTCTGCAAAACTGGTTGTAGTAGCAGTTGTGCAACCGCGTAGAAAATAAGAGAGTAAAAAGTCAAATGAGCAAAGCTCCGGCGTCGACAGGCGCCGGAGCTTATTTTTGTGATGGAGTATGTCAATTGTGTTAAAACATTCGTGTTTGTCGTTTTAGGGTGGCGAATCAAGTATCTGCTTCTAGTATTCGGACTGTCATTGAATCTAAACTGGATGTTATATATGAAACACGCTAAAGCAGCTTTGATTTTTTTACTCCTTGGTTACCTGAATCTTGGAGCGGTTATTATCACAGGAGATGGGCTAAACATTGGTTCCGGCAATACGCTTTCAAGTGACTCTGGCGTTGTTGGCAGTAATAACACCATGAATGGGTCACAAGCTGATGGAAACCTCATCGTCGGTCGGTATAACACCATCGATTACGAAACCGAAGACTCCCTCATTGTGGGCTACGGCAACTCGATTGGCGAGGAAGAGAGCCGCATCATATTGCTCGGCTATGCGAATACTGGAGGTGGACATGCGGCCATCGCGATGGGAGGATTGAATTCTGTCGGTGGATATTATGCCGTAGCAATTGGATATTCAAATATGATTAATAGACTACGGGCGTATGGTATCGGGACTGGTTTGATCAGTGACAAACAAGAGGTCGTTTACCTGGGCCGATACAATGATACGACCATCATCCCAGACGAAGAGACGCGCATTTTAGTCGTCGGCAATGGCAATGGCGTGGTGAGTGATCCGGCCGAGCGTAGTAACGCGTTGATCGTCTACGAGAATGGCGATTTAAGTGTACAGCAGGACGTTTATGCGCGCAATGTCATTCTTGATGAGCCAGCTGGGGATATTTCCATGGGGCAGTTTGGCGAAAACTAACGGTGACCTGAATCGCGCAATTATTCGGACGTTACGCTAGCATTCATTTTTTGATCAATACCCTTAGCTCCGGCGTCGACAGGCGCCGGAGCTTCTTTTTAAAATGCCGCCCATGTTCGAAATTTCCATTCCCGACAGCGACATCGCCAACCGCGAACGCTTTGACCAAGCCGTCGCGCGCTTCGACGCGATAAACCAGGAGGACCCGGCCGAAATCACCTTTGAAGGGACGATCTATGCGGCCGAGTATTTACTGGCGCAGGCGCTGTGCTATCGGGTCGTGCAGCTGGCGCCCGAGGCGTCGGAACCGTTGTTGCTCGCCAGCCGTTCGCAGCACATGCGGCGTTGGGAGCGCCCACGCAGTGAATATCCGGAGGGCCGCGCGGGCTACCTGAAGTGGCGCGCCGATCTGAAGGTGTTCCACGCCGACGAATCGGCCAAGGTGTTGGGCGAGCTTGGCTACGAGCAGGAGACGATCGACGCCGTGCGCGAGCTGAACCTGAAAAAGAACATCAAGGGCAATGCCGATTGCCAGACGCTGGAAGACGGTCTGTGCCTGGTGTTCCTGCAATTTCAATACGACGGCATCGTTGAGAAATACGACGAAGCGAAGGTCATCGACATCCTGCAGAAGACGGCGAAGAAGATGAGCCCTGCGGGCCTGGAAGCCGCGACGAAGCTCGACTACTCACCACGCGGCAAGGAACTCTTGCTGAAGGCATTAGCGGGATAACTAGCTGAGTCGGGCGAACTCATTGGCCAGTGCTTTGCTGTAAATCTGCCCGGGTATGAAGCGATCAGCCACATTGAAAACGGTCGCGCTGTTGGGCGCGGCGTTGCTCTTAGACGCTTGCGGGAAAGACGCGGCGCCAACGAAGTCCATCACTGTGTTTGCCGCGGCGAGTTTGAGCGACGCCGTCACGGAAATCGCGCAGGTCTACACGGTTGAGACGGGCAGGGAGGTCGTCTTGAACTTCGCGGGCTCGGGTTCGTTGGCCAAGCAGATCATGGCCTCGCCGCAAGCCGACGTTTACCTGAGCGCGAACACGCGCTGGATGGACGAGGTGGAAAACGCGGGGCTCATCGTCGACGGTTCACGCGCGGATTTGCTGTCCAACCAGCTTGTGGTGGTCTGCATGCAGAGCGCGACGTTTCAGTTGAGCAAGCCGGCGGAACTGGCGTCGCTTGATTTTCAATACCTGGTCATCGGCGATCCGGCTTACGTGCCCGCTGGCCAATACGCGAAGGGCTGGCTAGAGAAACTTTCCGCGCTCGACGGCGCGTCGGTTTGGTCGCACTTGGATGGCCGCCTGTCGCCGATGCCCGATGTGCGTGCGGCCTTGAAGCAGGTGAGCAACAATGGCAAGCTTGTGGGCATCGTTTACCGCACCGACTATTTGACTGAGAAAGACCAGCTGCGCGAGCTCTACGCTGTGCCGCTGGGCGCCGCTGCGCCGATCCGCTACTGCGTGGCCGAGATCGCGGGCGCCGACGAAACCAGCGGCGCAGAGTTCCTGAAATTTCTGAGCACACCGGCCGTGAAAAGCGTGTTTGAGCGCTACGGGTTTTTGCCGGTAACCAACGACTAACATGGAGCCGATCATCAACGTCATCCTTTCCACCCTGGCTTGGGCGAGCTTGGCGTCGTTGATTGTATTTTTGCTCGGCACGCCGCTGGCGTATTGGATGGCGCGGTATGACTTCCTGGGCAAGCGCGCGCTGATCGCGATCTCCAGCTTGCCGTTGGTGTTGCCGCCGACGGCGGTGGGCTACCTGCTGCTCCTGCTGCTCGCCGACCGCGGTTTGCTGGGGCGCGAAACGCTGGGCTTCAGCCTCGATATTTTGCTGACTTGGAAGGGCGTGGTGTTGGCCTATTGCGTGATGTCGTTCCCGCTTTATTTGCGGACCGCGCGCGTGAGCTTTGAGGCGGTCGACCCGGGCCTGGAGTCGATCAATCGCACGCTAGGCAACAGCCGTTTAGCGACGTTTTTTGCGGTCACTTTGCCGCTGGCCAAGCGCGGATTAGCGGCGGGAATTATCCTGTCGTTCACGCGGGCAATGGGCGAGTTTGGCGCGACGATCATGGTCGCTGCGAACATTCCAGGCAAGACGCAGACTCTGGCCTCGGCGATCTACAGCGCTCAGCAATCGGGCGACGACACGCGGGCGAACATCCTGCTGATGGTCGCCATCGCGCTGGGTTTCATTTTGGTTTACCTGACGGAGTGGCTTGCGCAGCCGAAGCGCTTCACCAACGCACACGCATCGAACTATGCCACTGTCCATCCACATTGAGAGCGACGCGGGCGTGGGGCTGGCCTCGTTTCAGCATGAGTTCGCGGCGCCGGTCGCGGGCGTGTTCGGGCCGTCGGGTTGTGGCAAGACGACCTTGCTCGAAACGATCTGCGGCATGCGGCGTCCGCCGATGACAACCGGGCGCATTGTCTTCAACGACACCGTATGGCTCGACCAGGCGCAGGGCATTTGCCTGCCGCCGGAAGCGCGTAACGTGGGCTACGTGCCGCAGCAGCATTTGCTGTTTCCGCATTGGCTGGTGCGGCAAAATTTACTCGCCGGGCAGAAGCGCGCCATGGCGCAGGGGAGCGATGTGAAGGCGCTGATGCAGCAGGCGGTCGATGCGCTGGAGCTGGGCGATTTGCTGGAGCGGTATCCGCATCAATTGTCCGGCGGGCAGCGTCAACGCGTGGCGCTGGGGCGGGCGTTGATTTCGGGCGCGAAGCTGCTCCTGCTCGACGAGCCGCTGGCGTCGCTTGACCACAAGTTGCGCTACCGCATCATTCCGTTTTTGCAGCAGATTCGGGAAACGTTTCAGGTGCCGATGTTGATCGTTTCCCACCAGCCGGCGGAGCTGCAGGCGCTGTGCGATGAAGTGGTGGTGATGGAGCAGGGGAGGCTGGCCGACAAAGGCTCGCCGCGCGATGTGTTCCTGAAGTCCGAGATTTATTCGGCGCTGGAAGACGGCTTTGAAAACATGCTCTACGGCCACGTGGTGAGCCACACTGAAACGCTGACTACGCTGAAGCTTTGCGATGCAAAGCTTGGCCCCGAAGTGCAGGTGTCGCGCATTGATTTACCTGCTGGTTCGCGGGCGTTGCTGCGACTCAACGCGCACGAAATCATGCTCGCGAAGCAGCCGGTAGCGAAGATCTCGGCGCGCAACCGCCTGCCGTCGCGCATCGTGGAGCTACGCAAGTTGCCGAACAAAGTCATCGTGGTGACGCAGGTCGGCGACTGCTCGGAGGCGATCATTGCGGCGGAAGTGACGCTGGATGCAGTAACCAGTTTGGACCTGAAAGTGGGCGATGGCGTATTCCTCGTCATCAAGTCAAACAGCTTCCAGGTCTGTCGTTAAGCGGGGCTCAAAAATACTTCGCGAAGAGGGGTTGCAGCGGGCATAAAACGCGCTCAACTTTTCGGGCAATGTTTCGACGGCTGTTTCAAGTAATCCTGATTTGGTACGCGATTTGGTTCCTCGTGGGGCTGGTCGCGGTGGCGATTCCCTACGAGTCTCCGGTGGGCCACTGGGAGGATTTGCTGTTCATGATTCTGGCTTCGGCAGTGATCTTTTTTGATGCGGCGCGGCGGATCGGGTGGGGGGCGACGATTGCCTACTTTATCTGGATTGCGGCGGTGTCGGGCGGCATGGAAATGCTGGGCGCGATGACCGGGCTGCCCTTTGGCGCCTATGCCTACACGGACAACTTTGGGCCGCGCATCGCGGGGATTTTGCCCTGGGCAATTCCGCTGGCATGGTGGGTGGTGCTTTACCCGCTGCTGCTCCTGATGAACAGCATGGTCCGCAACAAACGTGAACCGCGACCCGGGCTGATCGCGCTGGGGGTGGCGATCTGCGCGACCGGGGTGGACCTCGCCTTGGAGCCGGTGGCGACCATCGTGCGCGAGTATTGGATCTGGGAAAGCACGGGCGCCTACTACGGGGTGCCGCTGCTGAATTTCTTTGGTTGGTTCATCACGGCGTGGATCATTGTGTTCCCGTTGCAGTATTTCATGGGTCGCATTTTGATCGAAGGCTACATTGCGCCAGGAGCGATGTTTTTACCGTTTGCCGCGTTGGGCAGCGTGCTGGCGAGTTTCCTCATCGCGGGCATGGTGCATGGGCTATGGCTGGCCAGCGCGTGGACCGCATTCCTGACGCTACTCGTCACTGTCATCGTAGTGCGCTTTGCCTGGCCACGCCGCGAGGTGTTCATGATGAACCATCAGGGACGCTACCGACCAGGATACCGCCCACGGAAATACTAAGCGCGGTTCGCTTTATTCAGTAACGCTGGATGTTGGCGCCTCTTAGCGGGTGAAAGCGTGGACGAAAATATTGACGCCGAGCTGGGTGTAGAAGCGGTGAGCGTAGTCGCTGATTTCCGGCGTGTAATAGTAGCGGAATACCCGCCAATCCCCACTCGGTTCCTGAACCCAGGCGGGCATGGCTTCCTGCTGAGTGTAAATGACGTCCTGGCGGCCATCTTCACGCACGGCCTCGAATCGGGTGCCTGTGTATGCGGCTTCCGACAAGCGCTCCG
Organism: Cerasicoccus frondis; assembly: GCA_031296915.1. Classification (GTDB taxonomy): domain Bacteria; phylum Verrucomicrobiota; class Verrucomicrobiia; order Opitutales; family Cerasicoccaceae; genus Cerasicoccus; species Cerasicoccus frondis. The sequence continues at coordinate 214,040 of JAVDPC010000003.1, forward strand.
AGAGCCCCTCGGCGCCTTCGCGAATGCGGAAACCGATAAAGGTGGTCCATTGCTCCATTTCGTTTTGGCCCCAGCCCATGGCCAGAATCGGCATGCAGAGTACGGCCAGGCGGTCGTTTACTTCGAGGCCCATGGCGGAGTAGGTGCCTTGCGGCCATTTTTCGTTAACGACGAAATCGCGCACGGTTTCCGGCAGCACTGATGCGTCGGGCAGGCCCGCATGGAACGAACGGAACAGTGAATGGTCGCGGGGCAGGGCGCGAAAGCGATTGCCCGGATATATATCTTGAAAGACTGCTTCGATTTCAGGGCTCACGCGCCACTCGGCAAAGCTGTGGCTTTGGCTGTAGGCGGGGTTTGATTTGCGCAGGAAGTCGGCGTTGATGCCGGCATCGATGTAGAGAAAGCCGCCGCGATCCAGAAAGCCTTTGAGGTTGTCTTTTTCTTCCGGCGTCAGTTCCCAGTCTGGGCGGTCGCCGAAATTGACGTAGCACACCGGATGTTGGAGCAGTTTGGGATCGGCAAAGCTTTCAATGAATACGGGGTCGAGCGAAATGTCGAAAGTTGTGCTGTCGTTGATCGTTTCGATGAGCGTGGGCAAGGCATCCGGGTAATTGCGTTGGAGGAGCGGACCTTGAACCAACTGCGTCACGGAAAAAGCGGACATATTGGGGGCCTTGACAGTGGCTGAGATCGATGCAGTTGCCAATAGCCCGAAGACGACGATGATAGCGAGGATGCGCATGTAATATGTTAATTAGGTCTACGAATCGCGCCTGCGAACGCGAATGTTTTTTCTATGGACGAAGATTATGGCATTTCGTTCCAAGAAAAGCCGCGAACTGTAGTGCGGCGAGACCAAGCCGGATCAACGCTGATTTTTTCGCCATACGAGTGAGATGGCCAATACGCCGAATCCAAAGATCATCGCATAGGCTTCTGGCTCGGGTACGGTTTGCAGCGTGATGCTTTGAATCGCGCCTTGCGCGCCGGTTGCCGATGACAATCCAACCGAGGCAATAGATAGAGGATTCTCTTCGTAGGTATAGGTCAGGCCTGCGCCTGCTTCATCGAGGTCGACCTGTACGCCGTTGATGTAAGCGTCTACTGTCCACTGTGCGACGGTTGTGTTTAGGATGAGCTCGGCAGTGAAACTCGTCACGTCATAGCCATCCTGACTGTATAAGTCTGTGTTAGTCAGGGCCCCGTAGCGCACGTTGAATTCACCGTTGTTGCGCATGAAGAGCCATGGCTCGCCTTGCGTGGACCCTGTCTGGTAGAGCCCTGTATTTGCGCTGGAGGAGAATGCTTGCGCAAAGCCCAAACCATACCAAGTAGTGCTGTCCACGTCAGTCATGTTGAAGACAGCGCTGAGGCTGTAGATGCCTGGATTATCGGCAAAATAGGAGGCGCCGATTAACACACCTGCCATGGCGTTGCTAGTGGTTGCTGAACCAAACTCGGCTGCGCCATCGACTACTTTCCAGCCGAAATTATCGCCGCCGTTGAAGCCTACCCAGTTATTTCCGGTTCCAGTTACCGGGGTGCGCCCAGGTAGATTTGAGTTTGTGCTCGAATCGCCAAAGTCATCGTAAAATATAATGTCAGCGCACAAGGTGGATGCGCCAATGCACAATGATAAAGTTAAGATCGGGGTAGATAATCTCATATCGATACGTTAACGGCTCAAAATGGCCATGTCAATGGGTTTGCCGTCGTTCTTTGAGCTTTGCAGATTATATTTTGGACCAGTAAAAACCCCGGTCATTATCAAATGACCGGGGCGTGCAGGTGCATTTTTAGAACTTCCAGACGGCGTCGAGCGTCACCCGGTTTTGCATCAAGTTATGACTGGTTTGAGTCACGGGTAGTTCAAAGGCTGCGCCGAGCTCGATATTCTCCAGTGGCTTTATGCGAAAGCCCACGCCTACGGTGACAATACTGCTGTAGGTGTTTGAGTTTGAGGCCCCGAAGTTGACTAAATCACCGCCTTCGAAGGTCACGAGCGCCGGAACCGCGCCACCGGCTTGCGGACTAAAACGCGAACCGCCATTGCCCGGGTTGATCACTTGGAAGTAGTTCAGCTCTACCAGCGGGTAAAACATATCCCAGAAGCCATAGCTTGCGTGGAAGCTGCTAAAGATTTCGTCACTCCCATTGTCATTCACGGAGATGATCATGCCAGTTTCATTGCTGAACTGAAAGTCGCCCCACGACTTGAGCACGCCAATAGACGGTGTGATGGAGTAATACTTGCCGCCTTGCCAGACGTCGGTGTTGCCGGTCGGTATTTCTACGATGGTTTTCACGCTGACCGCGAGGTCCTCTTCTTCATCGTAAATGAAAGCCCACTTGACGCCAGCGGCGAGGTTGGCGAAGCCTTCGGCATTTACGAGAGTATTGTCCGGATTAAACACGAGGTAGCCGTCTTTGGCTGCAACGATGGAGAAGCGCTCATTGAGCGCGAGTTCAGCTTGGACTGCGTAGAGCTGGAAGTCTCCTCCCAGTGGCACATCGCCTATGATCGTGCTGATCGAGCTCGGCATATTTTGCCAAATAAAGATTGGGTGAATCTGTGTTTGGGGTAGGGCTGAGTCGAAGTAGACAGGATTGGTGATGGGGCGGATGGTTTGGGCGAAGCCAGATTCATCTGCAGAGAGGATTGAACAGGCGAGGGCGCCGATGAAGGCGGAAGCAGGGAGTGTTTTACGATTTAGTAGACTTAGCATTGTACTAGGATTTAGGGTTCAGGTTTTATACAATAAGTAATTTTAAATATCATTTATTGTATGAAGTAATCGTATCATGGGGACGTTCTGGAATCAACGCAATTTATGGTTGTATGTGCTTATTTATGCTAGATTATTGTGGCCCTGGTTTTGTTGCGAAATAAAGTTGCGAACGTCTCTATATGCGCCCGCTGGAATTTATTTTTTATCTCAAGTCGAGACTGTATCAGGGCAACGATAGCACTAACTCTCGCTGCTTTTGGTACGCTTGGATGAGCAACCGCAAATGTATCTGCCTCTGCCTGATTCGTAGAGACGAAGGATATCTCCAAATTTGATGTGTATCAATCTTTGGAGTCGGTCTTTATAACACCGCCTGCGGTCATTCCGCGCTGGAAGCGGAAATGTATTCAAAGAGGGCAGTTGTTGAATTGGAAGACCCTGGCGTTGGCCGAAATCCGTATCCAGGTTGAGCTGGTATGATGTTCCAATCGCTCAAATCTTCACTCTGGTGTATTTGGTATTCGAACCATGGGAGGGCAAAATATGCTCCAGTTGCAGTTGAGCTGTTGAATAGAGGACCGGAATGATGTAATCCATCCGGGCCAAGCTCGCTCAATGAGATCGAATTGTCGGGAAGAGCAGTCACCGTAATGTTTGAAACCTCGGTGCTCTCGATGGAGGTCGTGTTGGCCAGGCCATAGTCGAGTAGATTCTGATATTCGCTATTGTCGCCATCAACCCGTAGCGTAAGTAAAACACTTAAGTCAGCGAAAACATCTGCATGGCGAGAGACAACTCTGGGGTTGGTGAGTAAGGGCGTGGCGGCAGCGATTGCTGCTGTGTGTAGTTACGACGATTACCTGAATGGTAAAAAATTACTTTAACATGACCCTTGGCGGCACTGTGAAGGTATGGGACTAGATGGCGATCACATTTTGCCGTTTTTTAGGATTTTGATGGCTGTCTTCAAATTGTTTACACCAGAAGATTGCTTCGGCGCATAATTCATTCTAATTTCCTAGCTTATGTACTTTTTTCTCGGCTTGTTGTTCGGCGGCCTAGGCGGTTTTTTGTTTTACCGCCTGTCTGTGCGTCGGCAGAGAGAAAAGCTTGAGGAAGACATTCAACTGCTCCAGCAGGAGAAGCAGATTGTGGTCGAGTTCATGCATAACTTGGTTGAGGCGATCGGCGATGGGGTTAACCGCGATGAGCTTTTCCAGCGGATTGTCCACGCGGCAATCCTCAGTACTGGGGCCTTGAGCGCCTGTGTGTTTGAGCGAAAAGAGGACAAGCTACATGGGGTGGCGGTCGAGGGCTTATTCCCGCCACAACGACCACTGCCTGAAAGTTCACGTGAAAAACTGTCTACGCGCGCCAAGTTCATTGAGGGTATTTTACGTTCAGAAATCTTTGATATTGGCGAGGGCGTGATTGGATCGGTAGCCAAGTCCGGCAAGGCGATTCTGATAGAAGACGCCACACAGGACCCGCGAGTGATCCAGCATGGGGACGCCTCCTTGCAAGTGCGATCACTCGTAGTGGCGCCCATCCCGTTTCGCAATGAGGTCTTGGGCGTGCTTGCCGTGGCAAATCCTGCCGATGGCCTGGCGTTTAATGAGACGGACTTTTCGCTGATCGAATCTCTGGCTGAGCAGGCTGGATTGGCGATCCATAATTCCGACTTGATGCAGGTGCAGATGGAGAAGCAGAAGCTGGACTTCGATATCTCCATGGCGAGTAGCATCCAGGGCATGATTTTGCCCAGCGAGTATCCTCAGATGGATTCGCTCGATATCGACGCCTTTTATCGACCAGCGCAGAAAATCGGCGGCGACCTATATGATGTGTTCCGAATCGATGAGCATCGGGTGGCTTTCGCGATTGCCGATGTCTCGGGTAAGGGGGTGCCTGCTTCGCTTCTCATGGCGATCTGCCAGACCAATTTGCGGCACTTTGCCAAGCAGTATGATTCACCGGCGGAAATTCTGAGGCTCATGAACCGGGAAATGACGCCTGAAATGCGTCAGGATATGTTCATCACCGTGATTTTCGCCGTGGTCGATGTGCGTAAAGAGGAGTTAACCATGGCCCGGGCAGGGCACGAACTGCTGTTACTGGTTCATGACGATCCGCAGAATGGGCCGGCGAAGTCTGAAATGGTTGGCGCTGAAGGCATGGCGATTGGCATGGTGCCGAGCGAAGTCTTTGACCTAATTATCGAAGACCGAACGGTGCCTTTTCAAAAGGGTGACACGGCGGTCTTTTACACCGATGGCGTCACTGAGGCCAGTAACCGTGATGGCGCTGAGTTTTCCGGTAACCGACTGGAGGAAGTCGCCCTTTCGTTACGTGGGCGGAACGCGAAGGCGCTCAACGAGGGCATCGTTTCGACGGTGGAGCGCTTTACTGGCGGCAGCATGTTCATGGACGACTTGACTTTGATCACCGTGAAGCACACCTGAGGCTTGCGTTGGAGCAGGAAATTGACCCTTCAGTTGAGATTAGTTTCTTGTTGCGAATTGTGCTCTCGCCGACTTGCTTGAGGGGATGCCTTCGACGACTTCCCCGAATACCGCAACGCCAATCGACCGCTTTTCGCTGCCTGATGCAGCGGGACATTTTGGTATCTATGGCGGCATGTACGTGCCTGAGACTTTGATGACGCCGCTCTTTGAGCTGACGCAGGCGTATGAGGAGGCCAAGGCAGATCCGGCTTTTCGCGATGAGTTGGCATACATGCTCAAGCAATACGCGGGGCGTCCGACCGAGCTCTATTTTGCTGAGCGACTGACCGAGCATTGCGGTGGCGCGAAGATTTACCTGAAGCGTGAGGACGGCCTTCACACCGGCGCTCACAAGGTAAATAACTGCATTGGGCAGGCGATTCTAGCCAAGCGAATGGGCAAAAAGCGGATCATTGCCGAGACTGGCGCCGGGCAGCATGGCGTGGCGACAGCCGCAGTTTGCGCAAAATTTGGCTTCGATTGCGTGGTCTACATGGGGGAGGTCGACATGGAGCGACAGGCGCTGAATGTGTTTCGCATGCGCCTGATGGGCGCCGAGGTAATCGGCGTCAAGGCCGGGCAGCGAACGCTTAAAGACGCCGTCAACGAGGCCATGCGCGACTGGGTCACGAATTGCCGTGACACGCATTATATTCTTGGGTCCGCGCTGGGTTCGCATCCTTATCCGATGATGGTCAGGGATTTCCATAAGGTGATTGGCGAAGAGGCAAAACGCCAAATGCTCGAAGCAGAAGGTCGCTTGCCCGACGAAATGGTTGCTTGCGTGGGGGGAGGCTCAAACTGCATTGGGCTATTTTTTGAATTTTTGGAAGACGCCGATGTGAAGCTAGTCGGCGTGGAAGCCGGCGGTCGCGGCATCAAGCAGGGCGAGCACGCCGCCCGCTTTGAAGGCGGCAAGGTCGGTGTGCTCCAAGGCTCGAAGACGTTTATTCTCCAAGATCCGGATGGGCAGATCGAGCTGACACACTCCGTATCCGCTGGTTTGGATTACGCTGCGATTGGCCCGGAGCACGCCTTTTACCATGATCGCGGTCGCATTGACTACGCCTATGCCACGGACGAAGACGTCATGGAGGCATTTCAGACATTGAGTCGGGTAGAGGGGATTATTCCAGCGCTGGAGTCGACGCATGCTCTGGCTTATGCGCTGAAGCGCGCGCCACAGATGGCCAAGGATCAGATTCTGGTCGTTAATCTTTCCGGACGCGGCGACAAAGACGTGCAGCAAGCGATGAAAATTCTCGGAGTTGCAGAATGAAACTCGAGGTGAAGACCTTCGTCGGGCCTGATGTCGCTCCCTATCGGGACGACTTAGCCCGGCTGCGGATTCGCGTGTTTCGCGATTTTCCGTATCTTTACGAAGGAGCTATGGACTATGAAGCGCATTACTTGCAGCGCTATTTGGACTGTTCGGAATGCATCTTTGTGCTCGTGTTCGACGGGGAGATGGTCGTTGGCGCCTCAACTGCCTTGCCCATGGAGTATGAAGTCGGCGAGTTTACCGCTCCATTTGTGAGGGAGGGCTACGAAATCGGCAAAATCTTTTACTTTGGCGAGTCCGTGCTTTTGCCAGAGTATCGGGGGCAGGGGCTGGGGCATCGCTTTTTCGATGAGCGTGAGGCGTTCGCTCGAGAGTTAGGACGCTTTAATCTGACAACTTTTTGCGCAGTAGAGCGTCCTGAGGATCACCCACTTAAGCCGGTTGACTATCGTCCGCACGACGTCTTTTGGGGGAAGCGTGGCTATGCAAAGCATCCAGAACTGGCCACGACGTTTGAGTGGCAGGATGTCGACCAGCCAGTGGAAACCGCGCACCCAATGGTATTCTGGACGCGTGAAATCCAGGCAATTGGCTAGAGCACTTTTCATCGAACTTGGCCAATCAGGCCGCAGTGCTTTTCCCTAGCAGCGGCGTTGGCTTTTCGCTCACAGGCTTTCCAGCCTGCGACGCTCAAGCCGCCTTGCTGGACACGAAAAATCACTGCGGCCTGATTGGCCAAGTTCGATGAAAAGTGCTCTAACGGGTCGCTTTTTCGCGGTGATTGAGCGCTCGTTCGCGTTCGTGTAGCTCTTCACGCAGTTGTTCCAGTTCGGTCTGCAACACTTCCTGCTTCTGAGCTTTGTCGAACAGGGAGTTTTCGCTGATCTCAAGGAATTTTTCGCGCTCCTCAAGCACTTGATGAGCTTCCATGATCGGGCGCTTGAGTTCATTGGCGAGCGCCTTGAGCGAAGCGACTTCCTGCTTGAGGGCTTCTACTTCTTCCTGAAGAGCCACGAATTCCTCGGAAGATGCGATGCCGCCTGAAGTGCGCGGCTCGAGAATTTCTTCTTCTTCCTCAAATTCCTCTTCTTCCTCATACTCAACCACTTCGGGTATGCTGGTCGGCGAGTGAGGGACTTTCAGGCTACCGCCCTTTTTGTCTTTGGCTAATTTGAATTCGGATGGATCGCGTTCGAAGATAATCCATTCCGCGTCTTCGTCGTCCGCATTGCTGATGTGGAGGACGGAAATCTGTGATGCTGGGTGTTGTTCTTTTACCTTACTAACATCGGGGAGTGACGCTAGATTGTCTTGAACTTCACCATCCACTGCAACCCACCAGGAGTCTTCCTCGTCGTGGTTGAGCATCCACTGCTGAAGTTCTTTTAATGTCATTGGGGAGAGTAATAGTTAAGTCGACGAGAGCGACTAGCTTTAATGTATCGGTAATTTAAAGTTTCAATTTAGTGAAAGCGACAAAAAATGGTATGTAAAGACTAAGAATAAAACCCGCCACCCAAAAGCGCATCACCTTTGTAAAGCGCGCATACCTGCCCGATGGCCAAAGCGCGCTGGGGTTCTTCGAATTTTATAGCGGCGCGGCCCCCCCCCAGAGGCTGAAAATGGATGCGAATTGGTGGATCCCGGTAGCGCCCGCGCGCCTCGATCGCGCAGGCTTCCGTAATCGGCGCATTCACCCAGCTCAACCGTTCCAAGGTGAATTGTTGGCCCCAGAGTCCCGGGGCGTCCTGGTGGTCAAAGGCAATGATGAGCTGGTTGGCCTCGAAGTCTTTGCTCACCACCACAAAGTGCTCGTTGTCGGTATTGCTGGGCACGCCAATGCCTTGGCGTTGGCCCAGGGTGAAGTGGTGCAAGCCCCGATGCTCTCCCAAAACTTCGCCGGTGCCTGCGCGGACGATTTCGCCCGGACGATCCGGGATGTAATGCCGCAGAAAGTCGTTTATGTTGACCTTGCCCAAAAAGCAAATGCCTTGGCTGTCCTTCCGCTTTGCGTTGGGAAGGGCTTGCTCCAGGGCGATTTCGCGAACCCGGGGCTTGAGCAACTCGCCAATCGGAAACAGCGCTTGTCGCAACTGATCCTGCCGGACGAGCGCGAGAAAATATGACTGGTCCTTGTTGGGATCGAGGCCAGTGAGCAGGTCATAGGAGCCGTCCTCATTCTCGCGTCGACGGCAATAGTGGCCGGTGGCGACGGCGTCGAAGCCGCTCTTTTGCGCGTAATCGCGAAACACGCCGAACTTCATTTCACGGTTGCACATGATGTCGGGGTTGGGAGTGACACCGCGACGGTAGCCTTCGACCAAGTATTGCACGACTCGATCACGATAATCCTGAATTAAATTCACGACCTCGAAATCAATGCCCAGATGCGCGGCAACGGCCTTTGCCTGCTTGATGTCTTCCTCCCAGGGACAGTCGGCAAGAATATCGCTGCCTTCCTCATTCATCCAAGTGCGCATATAGGCGGCGGATACGTCATAACCGCGCTGCTTGAGGAGCAGAGCGGCAACGGCGCTGTCCACACCCCCGGAAAGGGCGACTAGGATTTTTGGGTTTTTAGGCATGAACCCGCAGGTTTAGCGGATTCACGGGGAGGAAATCAAGATATGTCTCGATTCTGCGCCTAGAGCACTTTTCATCAAACTTGGCCCCAAGGCTCGAACCGAGCGCTTTTCCGCACCAGCGGCGTTGGCTTAGCCCTTGGCGGCTTCGTCAAGGAAGTCTACTCGATGAATGCTTCGATACGGACGAAGAAGAGGTTTTCATCGCCAGGTAAACTGACGGTGACCTGAGTTTCACCTCCGCTGCTGGGAGACGTGACCGAGCCGGGAACCTCGATCCACGAGCCGGGCGACATATCCGGGCTATAGAGCACGCGGTAGCGTCGGTTGGCAAGATCGTCATTGGAATTAAAGCTCAAGGTGATCCGGCGATCCTGCGCATCGAATTCCTCTTCGATTATCTTGAAATAGTCATTGCGGTCTGCGGGGTTATTGCCGGAGAGATACTCGTCGTAGTCGGACTTGCCGTCGCCATCGCTATCCACCACGCCATCGGAGGTGTTGATCTGTCCCAGGTGGACAATTTCCCAGCCATCTGGAATCAAGTCGCCATCGGCATCAGTGGTATCGTAGCTGAAGAGGGCGTTGATAGTTGAATCTGCTGTTATGTAGTAGATGTTGGAATCCCAGCCATCGAACACCCATCCGCTATTAGAGCTTAGGATCGGGGATGTGGCCCCATTTCCCGGATATACTAACTGGTTGAGTTCACCTCCCCCCGTTCGCTGCCCTTTGCCGTTCAGCTTGAAAACAACAGCAACTTTAGGCGTTGATAAATCATAGATATAGGCGCTTCCAACATTGTTTATCCATGTATGCTCACCTTCTTCGCTCTCCGCGCCGACAATGACCGTATTATTGCTAATGCTTACGCTGGATCCGAAATAATCGCGTGGAAAGGCGTCGCTTGCCGTGAGAAGTTCCTTTTGATGCCACACGCCATCAATACGACTGAAGACATACGCGCTGCCACTACTTTCACCCGCGTCGTCATTACTTGCTGCTCCGACAACGGCTGTGTCGCCACTGATGCTCACGCTAGAGCCAAATTCATCAAGCGCATCTGCGTCGCTGGCTGTGAGCTTCGTTTGTTCAGACCAATTACCATTAACCTGGATAAAAATATATGCGCTACCGCTCCAAGTGCCTGAATCATCGTCGGCATATGCGCCCACAATTATTGAATCGCCACTGATACTGACTGCTGAGCCAAAGTAGTCGTTGACGACTGCATTACTGGCGTTGAGTTTTGCTTGTTCTGTCCAGACGTCCCCGACTCGTGTGTAGACATAAGCGCTACCAGTATCGTCGTCATTATTTGCTCCGACGACTACAGAATCTCCACTAATGCTCACGCTAATGCCAAAGGAGTCGCCTGCCGAGGCGTCACTCGCCTCAAGCTTTGCTTGTTCGGTCCAGACATTTTCACTTCGGGTATAGATATAGGCAGACTCAGTTGAGCCGACGACCGCTGTGTCGCCATCAATGCTCACACTTATGCCAAAAATGTCGCCAAATTCACCATCGCTGGAGGTCAGTTTTGCCTGTTCAGTCCAGACTCCGTCACTTCTTATATAGAGATATGCACAGCCCCGATCGCCTTGTCGATGGGCTCCAATTATGACGGTGTCTCCACTGATACTTACGCTTCTTCCAAAATAGTCAGCTTCTGCTGCATCGCTGGTGGTTAGTTTTGCTTCTTCAACCCAGACTCCGCCTATCTGTTTGTAGATGTAGGCGCTTCCGCTATTGTACCCAGCGTGATCGTCGCCATAGGCTCCGACAACCACCGTGTTGCCATCGATGCACACAGAACTACCAAAGTTTGCTCCATGGGTGGGGTCTCCTGCATAGATCTTTTGCTCGAAGTAGTCTTCGAGAGTCCTTTCGATATAGGTGGCAGTGATAGTCGTGTTCTGTGTGATTTGGTCAAAGTCTGTATCCCACCCGGAAAATGCCCAACCGTACTTTACGGAAACCAGCGGAGCATTTGCTGAGCTGCCCTCAGGCACTTTCTGGGTTAAGTCGTTCTCATCGGCTTCGCCATATTCGCCTAGAACAAAAGTTACAGTGTACGCGCGTATGTAGGTCGCTGTAATGGTTATTTCATCGGTGATCAGGGAAAAATCCACGTCCCAACCACTGAAATGCCAGCCGGAGTAAGCTTTGACAGTTGGTGCGATTGCGGAGTCGTATAGTGCAACCTGCTGCCTCAATTCGCCACCGCCAGTGCGCTGTCCTTTTTTATCCAAATTGAACCTTACGGTTATCAGAGGCGCTCCGAGGTCAAAGATATACGCGCTGCCAGTGCTGGTGTTTTCGATGTCGTCACCATAGGCGCCAATGATGGCCATATCGCCACTGATGCCCACGCTGAAACCGAAGTAATCGCCATCAGTTGCATCACTAGCGGTGTGTTTTACTAACTCGGTCCAGAGCCCATTGCTTCGAGTGTAAATATAGGCGCTGCCGTTGTCATAGGTGGCATCATCACTGCCATAGGCTCCCACAATGGCAAAGTCTCCGCTGATGCTTACTCTGTAGCCAAAATAGTCGCCTGCTGCAGCGTCGCTGGCGGTGAGTTTAGCTTGTTCAGTCCAGAGCCCATTGCTCCGTGTGTAAATATAGGCGCTGCCACTATCATTTCCCGCATCATCGTCTTGATAGGCTCCAATGATGGCAGTGTCGCCACTGATGCTGACGCTGTAGCCAAAATAATCGTTTGCTGCTGCGTCGCTGGCGGTGAGTTTAGCTTGTTGGGTCCAGGTATCGCCGTCTGGAGTGTATATGTAGACGCTTCCACTTGAGTTTCCTCCGTCATCGTTTTTATACGCCCCAATGAGCGCCGTGTTTCCGCTGATGCTTACTTGGTGTCCAAAATTATCATAAGCAGCTGCGTCACTGGCGGTTAACTTTTCTTGCATTGTCCAAATACCGTTGCTTCGGCTAAAAACATAGGCGCTGCCACTCGCACTCCCGTCGTCGTCATCGTAATGCGCCCCAATGAGGGCGGTGTCGCCACTGATGCTGACACTGCAGCCGAAATAGTCATCTGCAGCTGCGTCGCTGGCGGTCAGTTTCGTTTGCAAGGACCACACATCATTGTTTCGTGTGTAAACATAGACGCTACCGCTATTTTTACCTTCATCATCGTCCTGGTAGGCGCCAATGATGGCGGTATCGCCGCTAATGCTGACACTGTAGCCAAAGTAATCGTTTGCTGCTGCATCGCTCGCAGTGAGTTTCGCTTGCTCGCTCCATTCGCCTTGGCTTTGGACATAAATATAGGCGCTGCCGCTTCTGTTTCCTCCATCGTCATCTTGATAGGCGCCAACGATGGCGGTATCGCCGCTAATGCTCACGCTATAGCCAAAATAGTCGTCAGCCGCGCCATCTCCAGCGTAAAGCTTACTCTCAAGGAAGCTGATCAGATCAAGCTTAGAGTACATCGCCGTAATGGTGGAATCCTGTGAAATATTGCTGTATTCAGTATTCCAACCAACGAAGGCCCAGCCATCGGCGACTGAAATTTCTGGTGGGATCGCGGACCCGCCTTCGGGGATTGCTTGGTCTAACGTACCGGCTATGAGCGAACCATGGGCGCCCAGATCAAAGGTAACGGTATGCATCTGCACGTATTGAGCAGTTACTATTAGATCTGATTCCACTGCCAGAAATTCGGTGTCCCACCCGATAAAAGCCCAGTTATCAGCAACTGAAAAATTAGGTGCAGTAGCTGGGAAGCCATTGGGAATTTCTTGGCTTAACTCACCGCTAGTCAGCGTGCCATATTCGCCGAGATCAAAATTCACGGTATGTAACGGCAAGTAGTTCGCTTTGATCGACAAGTTTTTGGTCACCTCTGAAAAATTCTGATTCCAGCCATTGAAATACCAGCCTTCCGCTGCTTCAACGGTTGGCTCAATGGCAGCTTGCTGATAGACAACTAATTGGCTTAGCTCGCCGCCTCCGGTGCGCTGCCCTTTGTCCTCTAAGCTGAACGTAACAGTGAGTGGCGGAACGGCTAAGTCATATATATAAGCGCTGCCACTGCTAGTTCCGCCTTTATCATCACCGGTCGCTCCAATGGCTACCGTATCGCCGCTGACATTCACGCTGCAGCCAAATGAGTCTCCCTCATCTGCATCACTGGCAGTCAGTTTTGTTTTCTCTGTCCATACGCCTTCTTTGCGGATATAAACGTATGCGCTGCCGCTGTAAGAGCCCGATTCGCTGGACTGATCGGCTCCAATAATTGCGATGTCGCCGTTGATTGAAACCGTTTTACCAAAATCTTGTGCAGATCCTGCTTCAGTGTTTGTGATGAGCGCTTGCTCTGTCCAAAGGCCGTCTGTTCGAGTATAGATATATGCTTTGGCATCTGCGCCGATGATTATTGAATCGCCGCTGATGCTGAGATCGTCGCCAAATAAGCGAACAGGTGCATCACTGGCAGTGATTTTTGCCTGCTCAGACCATACTCCATCGGTTCGTGTAAAGACATAAGCGCTACCGCTGTCATAGGTCCCGACCACTGCAGTATCGCCACTGATACTCACGCGAAAGCCAAAACGGTCGTTAGCAGCAGCATCACTGGCGATGAGTTTTGTTTGTTCAAGCCACTCACCATCAATTCGGGTAAACACATAGGCGCTACCGCTGGATATACCAGCATCATCGTCATATTTCGAACCGATGACTATTGTGTCGCCGCTGATGGACACACTTGAACCAAAGTTGTCTTCAACTGCAGCATCGCTCGCAATGAGTTTGGCTTGCTCGGTCCAAACTCCGTTGTTCCGAGTATAAATGTATGCTGCGCCGGTTTCATCATATTTGCCGTGAGCGCCGATGACCACGGTGTCACCGCTGATGCCCACACTACTGCCGTATTCGCTGTCTGCTGCTGGATCGCTGGCTGTGAGTTTGGTTTGTTCGGTCCACGCGCCGTTGTTTTGAATGTAGATATAGGCACTGCCAGTATTGGCTCCTCTGTCCTGATCGCCAGGCGCTCCAATGATTACTGTGTGACCGCTCATGCTCACGCTGGAGCCAAAATACTCCCTTCGATCGGCTTCGCTGGACGTGAGGTTAGTCTCCAGAATGCCGGCCCAATCTTCAGCGAGATAGCTCGCCGTAACAGTTATGTCCTGCATAACATCGCTGAATTCGGTATCCCAACCGGCAAAACCCCATCCATCGTCGACTGATATCTCTGGCGCAATGGCCGAACCGCCTTCAATTATCGTTTGAGATAACTCCCCGGAAAGCAGTGTGCCATAGTCGCCAAGTTGAAAGGTAACCGTACAAGTGGAAATATCCTCGGAGAAGATCGTTTCAGCCTGCAACTGGGCAGTGACTCCCGCTAAGACGAGCCAAATACTGAAACCGTGAAGAAGGTGAGTGAGAATTCTATTCATTATGCCTATCGGAGCCTAAGGATGATTAGGCGCATTTAGGTTCGTCAACGATTATACATATTTATTATCGTTACAGTAAGGTGCTTAATGTAGGGAAATATTTATGCTTTGAGCATATCATGGTTGGACTTAAGAATACGTTAATGACTCTGCATGGCTACGAACTTTGCTGGCCGCGTTGGAGGCATGAATGGAACCACAGAAAACCGGTCATTGCTGACCGAGGGTTGGGGAAATCGGTTTGGCAATCGCAGGATTAGCTCCGGGCAGCTTCGTTGAGGCTGTCGCCCAGGTTGGTGGAGCTGCTCGGCGCCTTGGATGCGGTCAGAAGCAGTAACTTCGGCTGTCAACTGATCCTGGTTGTAAGAAGCGCCTTGATCGAGAGACCCACACGAAGGGCAACTTGGTTTTTAGACGTCCCATCAAACCCAGTAGTGTTTTGGTGAAATGCTCCGGTGTTTTTTGCCGCAATCCTCTGGTGTGTTGTGTCGGAACCCTTAGGTGTTTTGTGTCGGAAAACACTGGTTGGTTGTGTCGCAAAACACTGGGGCGTTTCGCCGGAAAACACCAGTGGGTTTTGTCAGTTTGCCCCGGTGGATTTTGTTAAAAAACACCAGTGGGTTTTGCCGGAAAACACCAGTGGGTTTGAGGAATTGAATTTGCACACAAAAAAAACTGCCGCAGAGGCGGTGATGTTGATCGCGGTTGGAATCAACCTCACTCAGGTTGCGGTATGGGTGGCCCGCGCGAGGAGTGGGGATCTCACACAAAGGCGCGCGAGGTGAAATTTCAACTGGAGCGCGCTTTTATGGCTGGAGGGCAACGCTTCGTCGTTGCCACAGTTGCTTGGGGGCGCTGATTTTCGGGGCGCCAGAGTTGCCAACAGATTGCGGCAACGACAAAGCGTTGCCCTCCTTACGGCGTAGGAGCCAAAGTGATTGTGGACAATTTCAGCATCGTGAATTTAAGCGCTGGTTGGCGGGAATATCGGCGACGCGGGGCCACTCACTGTTTGCAGCCACAGAAAACCCCGGCCATTGCTGACCGGGGTTGGTGAAAACGGATTTGCGAACCGTGGGCTTAGCCCTTGGTGGCTTCGTCGAGGATATCGCCCAGGGAGGTCATTTGACCCGAATCCTGGATGCGGTCGAACGCAGCGACTTCGGCGGCGAGCTGATCGGTGTCGTAAGAAGCGGCCTTGATGGAGAGACCCACGCGGCGCTCTTCGGCGTCGATCTTGATCACACGGGCGTTGACATCCTGGCCTTCGCTGAGGACATCCTTGATCTTCTCGACGTGGTCTTCGGCAATCTGGCTGATGTGAACCAGACCGTCGATGCCGTGCTCGAGTTCGATGAAGGCGCCGTAGCCGGTGAGCTTGGATACCTTGCCGGTGACGATGTCGCCGATCTTGAAGTATTGCTCGATGTTGTCCCATGGGTCTTCCATGAGCTGCTTCATGCCCAGCGAGATGCGTTGGTTGTCGCTGTCGACGTCGAGGACGATGGCGTTGATCTCGTCGCCCTTCTTGACCACTTCGCTCGGGTGGTTGACCTTGCGGGTCCAGGACATGTCGGAGACGTGAACCATACCGTCGATGCCTTCTTCCAGCTCGACGAATGCGCCGTAGTTGGTGAGATTGCGCACCTTGCCGCGAACGCGGGCGCCGGCTGGGTAGTTGTGGCGAGCCATATCCCAGGGATTCGGCTCGAGCTGGCGGACGCCGAGGCTGATCTTCTGCTCGTCCTTCTGGATGCCCAGAACAACGGCTTCGATCTGATCGCCAACCTTGAGCACTTCGCTCGGTTTGTTGATGCGCTTGGTCCAGGACAGCTCGGTGACGTGCACGAGGCCTTCCACGCCTTCTTCCAGCTCAACGAATGCGCCGTAAGGTACGAGGTTGACGACCTTACCGGCAACCTTGGCGTTGACCGGATACTTGTGCTCGATGTTGTCCCAAGGATTGGAAACGGTCTGCTTGAGGCCGAGGGAAACACGCTCGCGGTCGCGGTCCACTTCGATGATCATGACGTTGATCTCTTCACCCACCTTGAGCATTTCGCTCGGGTGAGAGATACGACCCCAGCTCATGTCGGTGATGTGGAGGAGGCCGTCGAGACCGTCGAGGTCGATGAACGCGCCGTAGTCGGTGATGTTCTTGACGGCGCCACGGCGGACGTCGCCCGGCTTCACTTCTTCGAGGAGCGTGCGGCGCTTTTCGAGGCGCTGCTCTTCGATCAGCTCGCGACGCGAAACGACGATGTTGCGGCGCTCGGTGTTGATCTTAACGATCTTAAAGTCGTAGGTTTGGTGCAGGTATTGATCCAGGTTCTTCGGGGGCTGGATGTCGATCTGCGATGCCGGCAGGAAGGAGTCGACGCCAATGTTGACGATCAGACCGCCCTTGACCTTAGCCTTTACGCGGCCAGGAACGATGGAGCCTTCTTCGCACTGGTTAACGATGTTTTCCCAGTTCTTCTTTTGCTCGGCCTTGTCGAACGAGAGGATGGGGTTGCCTTCCTTGTCTTCGACCTTTTCGACGTAAACTTCGATCTCGTCGCCGATGGACAATTCGCCGATGTCCATGAATTCGTTGGCGTTGATCGAGCCTTCGCTCTTGCCGCCGATGTCAACGATGACTTCGTTGGCGCGGATTTCGGTGATGCTACCCTTAACGATGGCGTGGGGAGCGAGGTTTGCGAAGCTGCTTTCAGCTAGCAGCTCTTCCATTAATGAACTCATATGGTAGGTATATGGATGCGAGTCTGGCGCGTGGCCCGGACCCGGGTTGACGGTTAGGTTGTTTGGTTTGTTTATGCTTTTGTGATGCCGCCGTGGAAACCCACTTCGCGCAAAGTAGCCAAAACACAGGTTTATCAGCCCGAAGGCAAGCGAATATTGAATGCGGAATGACAAAGAACGAGTAGCGAGTGGGGGAGGAACCGGATTGGGGATTAACCCTCGCAACGCATGCCTCGCAACTCCCGAACTCCTACGCTTGTCATTGGCGGGGAATATGCTGATTCTTCGCTAACTATGCTGCGCTGTTTTTTCCGTTGTTGCGTTTCAGCGATCTTGATCTCGACTGTCTTGGTCGGGGTGGCTGGTTGTGGCGATTCCGTGCTTTTCGGCGGAAAAACCAAGGACGAGAAAATCGATGGTATGCGGGTGACGCATCATCAGCTTCGCTTGCGAGTGCGTTCGCTGATTAATCCGATGACGGGGCTGGTTGCGGATACGGCGGACAAAGTGATCGATGAGTCCGATGATCCCGAGGTGCGGCTTGCGGCGCTTCGGTGGAAGGCTAATGCCGTTCCCACCGTGCGTGAATCGCTCTTCATGCAGTATCCTCAAATTGCCCTGTTGGATACCTGGGCGCTAGGATATCAGATGATGGATTATTTTGAAACCGGTCCCGGCAAGGATGAGTTTAAAGACTATGCGATCCACGGCTACGAGGCGGGCAGACAACTTAAAGACCGGATGGAGGCGTTCTATGCGGATGTGGATATTGACGACGATACCGTCCGTGCTCGTGATCTCCTCCGGAATTGGGCGACTCAGCATCCTATTGAGGGGAATTTTGATTCTCGAGAGAACATTACCAACAAGGCGACCGACATGAGCCTTCAGCTCGGACTTTCCTTTGGTGAGGCAATGGACGCCATGGTCACCTCGGTGGAGGACCTCAATCGAAAGATTGATGTTTATGGCGATCAGATGCCCGCTCAATTACGATGGGAAGCCGAGCTCCTTTTTCAGGACAAGGTGAATGACTTTCATCTCCATGAGACGACCGAGCGTATTCCGGCTTTTATGGACACAACCTCGCAAACGATGGAACAATTCTCGGTCTCGTTGGATGAGGTTCCGGCAATGATTGAAAAAGAAAGAACTGAAATCCTGACCTCTTTTCAGGACATCACCGATGACGCACTACTCAGCCTGGCTCAGGAGCGTGAGGCGTTGACGCTTTATTTCACCAGTGAACGTAAGGCCGTGATGGGTGATCTCAATCAGGCAAGGACTGAAATCGGTGAAGATCTGGCCTATCAACTGAAGCAAGTGGAGGCGTCGCTAGTCCGCGAACGAAAACTACTGGTGAGCGACGTTGAGCAAGTGCGCGTCCGGCTCATTCAAGACGGCTTCCGCCGACTGCTGATTCTACTGGCTCTGATTGCGACTTGGTTTACTATTCTGGTGATCGGCGTGCTGTGGTTCCTGAATCGCAAGCTATGGAGTTCAGGCAAAGGTGTAGCCTGACTCAACTCATCTCCTGTTGATCTAATCTCTATCTACACGTATCTCGGAAAGTCTGCGTAGAACAAGCTGCCTTTGCGATCGATGCGGTTTTCCGCCCAAGTGACTCCACCGAGTTCTTCGATCATGAGTTTCACGATGGAGAGTCCGAGGCCTGTGGAGGATTCGCCGCCGGTCGGCCTGGCGCTGCCGCGTGAGAAACGGCCATAGAGCTTCTTTAAGTCATCGTCCGTGAGGCCGGGACCTTCATCTTGCACGGTTACCCGGAGCATGTTTTCACCATCGACAAAATCCAACCATACCTGGACGACACCTCCAGAAGGCGTATATTTGACGGCATTGTTGACCAAATTATCGAGGATTTCACGGATGCGGCCCACGTCGCCATGCGTAATTGGTTTTTCGACGGAGCAGGCGTATTTCAGATCGATTCCCTTTTTGGCCGCAGCGTGGCGATTAAACTCAACGACGCCGTCCAAGATGGAATGTAGGCTGACATACTCGGATTCGATCTGCCCAGCGCCACTTTCAAGCGCTTCGACATCAAGCAGTTCTTCGACGAGTTCGAGCATGTGATCTGCGGCGCTGCGAATCGTTTCCAAAGTATCAATTTGGTCATTGAGGGCAGGGGGGGAGTTTTCCGTCGCTTGCAGGTCTTCCTTCATCATTTCGGATAGACCTCGAATGCTGCCCAGTGGGTTCTTTAAGTCGTGCGCAGCGATGCCCATAAACTCTGACTTACGGGCATTTGCCTCTTCAGCGCGCGCCTTCGCGTGCTCGGCTTGTGTTTTGGCGCGTTCGGCTTGCGCTTTGGCCAGGATGATTTGCTCTTCCGTTCGTCGGCGTTTGCGGATTTGCACTTTGAGCGAGAATACCCAAGCCATGGCTAGGCCGGTGACCAGAAGCATTCCGGCCCCAATTTTACCAAACACCAGATACTCGACTTCCTGAAACCTGACGGCAATCCACTCTTGCTCCAGTGAATTGCGTCGCTCCGGGCTGACATTCGCCAGCACTTTGTCGATGATGCCAATGAGCACCGGGTCTGTTGACGCCATGCTCAGGCCGATGCGGTTGAATGGCGTGGGGGCGGCAATCTGGAGATTGTCAAAATTCTCCGAGCGGATCAGATAGCTGATGATCGCAAGGTTGCCGATGTAGGCATAAGCTTCGCCGGTGGACACCGCATAGAGCGCTTCTCTGCGGGTGGGAAACGTGACCAGTTTGAGCTTCGGGTAGTCATTGCGCAGGATGTCTTCTTCAAAAAAGCCTTCCACTACGGCGACTTTTTTACCGATCAGGTTGCGCATAGAGCCAACGAAGTGGGCATCGTCACGAGTGGCGATCACCGAGGGAAATACGGCATAGGGCTGCGTGAAGTAGAATTTTTCACGTCTCTGAGGGGTAGGCACCGCCCCGGACATGAGGTCGATCTTACCAACGCTGGCTTGCTCCATCAGCGCCTGCCAGCGATTTGAATGCTTTACCTCGAAATGCAGTCCTGTTTCTTCGGCCACCAAGTCTAGATAGGCTATCGCGAGGCCAACAATATTCCCATCGCTATTTTCATACTCGAAGGGGGGGAAGTGGTTATCGGCGCCGACGGTCAGGCGCTGGTGTTTCTTTATCCAAGCCAACTCCTCGTCATTAAATACAATGGGTTTGCTGGGCGCGTTGACTTCCGCCAGCGAATCAACATCTGCATTTTGTGCAGAGGCGCACCCGATCACGGCGCACATGGCTAACAGTATATAGAGTAGGTTCTTGCTGGAGATGACTTTAAGCAATTCTCTCTACCAATCGGCTTATTGGAGTGAACATTTAGGATTATCCTGCCGAATCTTTGGCAAAATAAGCAGCCTTACTGACGAGTATTTAGTCCCGAGTCAATCAGTCTCTCCCATGGAATTCCTCAGAGTTCTTAGATTCGATTCGTTCCGCTCCCATGCATGGCATGGTGGTCACGAGAACGCATCTATTCCGAACAATCGAAGCCGATCATCTTGGACTTCTTATTACGGTATGGCTGGCGGGGGGAGATTGCCAAAGCACATCAAAGGGCATTCATCTCATCATAGAGTGGGCGCAACACGCTTTCCAGCTTTTCCAGGGCGCGCTTCTCACGTTGGGAGACTTGCTGGTGGCTGATGCCGACTTCCTGGGCGATCTCCGAAAGAGTCCACTGGCGGTTGCCTTCGTTGAGGCCAAAACGGAGAGCGAGAACTTCGCGTTGCTTGTCGGTCAACTCGGACATCAGGCCCCGAAGAGCGGCATGGAGGTCTTTACGGGAAAGGCGTTCATGTGGGTCTTGGGCGAGATCGTCGGCCAACTGGCGGGGGGCTTCGTCGTCACTGGTTGGGGCGTCGAGCGGCACGCCAGGGTGGAGCAGCTCATGAAAAGGCTGAAGTTCCTCCGCCGTGCGTGGTGCGGGATCGCCGGGCCGCTTGGCCTTCTTTTCATTCTCGTCCCTTCGCTGGGCTTCGTTGCCTTCACGAAGCAGACGCGATGCGAGATTGATCGGCACGTGAACCGGGAAGCGTTCTCCCATGAGGTAATTGCGAATTTGGCGCGTGATCCAAGTGCGGGCATAGCTGCCAAACGAGGCGCCGGAATCCTCCACTTTATCAATGGCGTGGATCAGTCCAAGCGACGCTTCCTGATAGGCGTCCGGGCGCTGACCGGGATCGAACACCTGACGGTTGACCAGCTTATGCAAGAGCGATTGATAGCGACGGAAGAGAATCGTCTGCGCCTTCTTGTAGCGGTTGTGCTCGATTCTCATTCGGTGGAGCAAGCGCTCCTTGAATTCGAGCCATTCGCTGAAATTCAGTTTCTCGCCCATGGGTTCTTCCAAGCCATCCAGCGCCCAGATGCGCGCAATGCGCTTGGCCTGACTGGCGGGAAAGCGTCCGCGGTATTGGTTGATGACCCATTGGGCCAACTGATGCTTGTATTCAACCAGTAGGCTATCCAGTAACGCACGGAGGTTGATGCCACGCCGGGGGAGGGGAAGTGAAAGGTCTTCGAGGCCAGGCTGGTAGAGCCCTTCCCAGTCGGGCACGTGCAACAGGTAATCCACCTGGATGCGATGGCGGGAAATAGTCTTCCGGCAGAGCCTTTCACTGACTTGCTCGTCCTTACTTTGAACGCGTCCGAGCCCAGACATTAGATGTGGGCGAACAGACCTGTCTTCGGCGCTCATTAGAATACTAGGGGTGGAGAGTTTAAATTAGTTGGCGTCAGCAACGTCGCCAGCAGTTGTTTTATTGTGAATAACGTCCTAAGTCAAAGAAGGCGTTGCCTTTCTGTCATTAATATGCATCGAGAGATGCCTTTTTTGCCACACTGAAATGGGGATTCAAGTAAATTAGTAGATGCTCTGAATATATCACCTTAGCATCGCTAATCTCCAAGAATTTTCCTAAAAATAACAATTTATCATGCAAGATACCCATAAAACCAGTCTTAGCCAGGTGCTCACTCGCTTCCGTGAAATGAAGGAACGGCGCGCCTATTCGATGGGGGAAATCTTGCAAGTGATTGATGAGAAAGGCTTTGGGCTGGTGCTCATCTTGCTTAGTCTGCCGAGTGCGCTGCCGGTGCCCGCTGCCGGCTACAGCACGCCCTTTGGGCTGATCATGCTGACTATTGGCGTTCAAATGCTCAAAGGAAAGCACTCTCCCTGGCTACCGGACAAAGCAAAAAAAATTACCCTACCGTATGATTTTTTCCAAAAAATGATCGCAGCAGCGACGAAGTTCCTCGGATTTCTTGAGCACTTTATTCGTCCCCGCCTGCGTGTGGTTACCCAGCCAACCGGGCGCCGCGCCCTCGCGATCTTGGTCATCCTGATGTCGCTCTTAATGACCTTGCCCATACCCGGAACCAATACTTTTCCGGCTTTTGTCATCTTCTTAATCGGTGTTTGCCTAAGTGAAGAGGATGGTTTGGTTGCGTTGGCGGCGCTGGTGGCTGGGCTGTTCGCCATTTGCGTCTATTTAGCGGCCATTTACTTCCTGATCCACTTTTTCAAGGAATACGGTTGGGATGGAATTCACGAGTTCCTGAGCATGGTCAAGAGCTACGTTAAGGGCCTTCTCGGGCTTGAGTCCGGCGACGTTGATTAAGCCCTGAGCTTGAGTCCTTTCAGGCGTAGGGCGTTTGTGATTACGGAAACCGAGCTGAGGCTCATTGCGGCGGCGGCAATCATCGGGCTGAGCAAGATGCCGAACAGCGGGTAGAGAATGCCTGCGGCCACCGGCACGCCTACGCCGTTGTAGATGAACGCGAAAAACAGGTTCTGCCGGATGTTCTTCATGACGCCCTGGCTCAACGCGCGCGCTTTTACGATGCCCATGAGATCGCCTTGGACGAGCGTTACGCCCGCGCTTTCCATCGCGACATCGGTGCCTGCGCCCATAGCAATGCCGACATCCGCCGCCGCGAGGGCAGGAGCGTCGTTGAGACCATCACCAGCCATCGCGACTTTTTCCCCAGCTTGTTTGAGGCGCTGCACCTCGTCGTGCTTGTCGGCGGGCTTTACGCCGGCGTGAAACTGATCGATCCCGACTTCGGTGGCGACTGCTTGTGCGGTTTGCTCGTTGTCGCCGGTCATCATGATAATTTTCAGGCCTTGAGCATGGAGCTGTTTGATCGCGTTTTTCGTGGTCGGTTTGATGGGGTCCGCAATGGCGATTAGCCCTGCGAGCTGGCCGTCCTGCGAGACCCAAATGACCGTTTTGGCTTCCTTGGCGAGGGCGTCGCCTTTCGTCTTCAGGTCTTCGTTGGCGGGCTTACTTTGGGTGACAAAGTCCAGGCGACCGATTCGGACTTCCGCGCCGTCGATTGTACCCAGCACGCCGTCGCCGGTTTCGGAGTCGAAATCGCGGACTTCGGCCAGCGCGATCTCGCGGTTTTTCGCACCCTGAATAACGGCCAGCGCGAGCGGGTGCTCGCTGTGTTTCTCGATGCTGGCGGCGAGCTTGAGCACGGTGGATTCGTCGAATCCGTCGGCGGCCACGATGTCGGTTACGTCGGGCTTGCCCTCGGTTAGGGTGCCGGTCTTGTCGACAACGAGCGTGGTGACTTTTTCCAGCGTTTCGATGGCCTCGGCGTTCTTGACGAGCACGCCCTCACGAGCGGCGCGCCCAACTCCAACCATGATCGAAATGGGCGTCGCCAGGCCGAGTGCGCAAGGGCAGGCGATGATCAGCACCGCTACGGCATTGATGAGCGCATACGATAATTTGGGAGAGGGGCCGAAAGCTGCCCAACAAATGAACGACAGGACTGCGACTGCGATGACGGCGGGGACGAAGATTCCCGCTACGCGATCAGCCGCCGCCTGAATGGGCGCCCGGCTGCGTTGCGCGGACGCCACTAAGCTGACGATGCCACTGAGTAAGGTGTCGCCGCCGACCTTTTCAGCCTCCATGGTGAATGAGCCACGCTGATTCAGGGTGCCAGCGGTAACGGCGTCGTCGGCTTGCTTTTTGATCGGGTCTGGCTCGCCAGTAATCATCGACTCATCAACTGCGCCTGAGCCCTCGACGACTTTGCCATCCACGGGTACTTTAGCGCCGGGTTTGACTCGTAGGCGTTGGCCGACGGTGACCTCTTCGAGCGGGACTTCGCGCTCCTGCCCATCCTTGTCGATGACGATGGCGGTGTCCGGCGTTTGGCTCATGAGCAGTTGAAGCGCTTCGCCAGTTTTTCCCCTGGCGCGCGCCTCAAGCATTTGCCCCAAAAGCACCAATGAAATGATGACTGCAGCTGACTCAAAATAGATGGGCGCGTGACCGCCTTGCTTGAACTCGGCGGGTAGAATGCCAGGCGCGATCACCGCCAGGGCGCTGAACGCCACGGCGGTGCCAACTCCAATGGCAATGAGCGAGAACATGTTGAGGTTCCAACTGATGATCGATTTATAGCCTCGCACGAAAATAAAACCTCCCGCCCACGTGAGAACTGGCAAAGTCAGTGCGAATTGGATCCAGCCATTGGCCGGGGAGTGAAAAAACGCAATGTCGCCGAGACCAGGCATCATCGGCAGCATGGCAAGGAGAAATACGGGCACGGAGAATATCAGTGAGCCGTAGAAATGTTTGAGCATGTAGCGGTATTCGGAGTCGTCCACTGCGCCGGTTGGCTCTTTCGGCTCAAGCGCCATGCCACAGATCGGGCACTCACCCGGGCCTTTTTGCTCGATCTCGGGGTGCATTGGACAAGTGTAAATCGCGTTGGGATCAGCGGGGCCGGTTTGCTTTTTTGCAGTGTGACCGTGGCAGCAGGAGTCATGCTCGTGGCCATGGTCGTGATTATGATGTTCGTGTGCCCGGTGATCATGCTCAGTATGTTCATGATGCTCGTGCTCGCATGTGTCATGCTTTTGCTGGTCATGGGTGGACTCGTGACAGCATGAATGCTTGGACTCTGACTTTTCGTGGCGGCACGGCTCATGGTGCTCGTGCTCCTGATGATTGTGCTCACTTTGCGCAGCATGTCCACAGCAACTGTCTTCAGCGAGCTTGGCTTTTTCTTTGGCCGCAGAATGTTCGCAGCACGATTGTTCCTTTTGCTGCTTTTTTTCGTGAGATGTGTGGCAGTCGGAACCGTGATGGTGATTTGGTTGGGAGCCCATATAAGTATTAGTTTGAGTAGCAGAGCGGTATTGCGCAAGAGTTGAGGTAAGCAGAAATTCGCCTTGCCCTTTTGCTAATGACATGGGAAAAGGTGCGCTTTCCTGGCTTTAGGATGGGTGGCAGAGTGGCCGAATGCGGAAGTCTTGAAAACTTTTGAGGCGCAAGCCTCCGGGGGTTCGAATCCCTCCCCATCCGCCATTATATCAGGGCTTTCGCCGTTGGTTGCCAGTGAGTTTTAGTAAGAATTTCTCTACGATGACGACTCGAGCTTCGGTGAAGAAGTAGAGCATTTCCCGGTTAAGGCACTCCTTGCTCAGTCTGGCGTTGAAGGATCGAATGTAGCCAATATGCCACGGATTCCCGACTGGCATCCTGGGATGCTTACGTATTCCTGGTCGGCGCTGTGCAGAATACGGATCTTCTGTTCGGCCGTGTATTGTTTACCTTTCATAGTCTGGCTCTTTCGAAAGCGCCAATTAGATGAAAAGTGCTTTAAATGGCGCCTGCTAGGACTTGGGCATTTCGCAGAGTTCTGCTGAACCACCGTGTAGCAGGACCGGATGCTGATTCAGCAGATCGATTACCTGCTGCCGATTTCCCGCGTTGAACTGCATGAAGCCAGTGATTTGATTCGTTGACGTGGCGGACTGCTCACCCAGCATCCAACGCTCTCCTAAAGCGCTGCCGCCTTGAAACAAGCCGCTCTTTCTGGCAGCCTCGAAGAAGGCGTCCCATTCTTCCGGTTTGGTCTCGGTGGTCGTGTTGTCATGTATGAGCAGCAGGTATTGCATGTAGAAAGTGATATCCCGCTCAGGTGACCTGACAAGGAATTAGAACATACAAAAAAGCCCCCGGTGGTTAACCGGGGGCTTTGGAAATTATTCGAACGGCGGTTACATGCCTTCGGGCAGGGCCTTGGCTTCGACGTTGGCTTTGATCTGGGCAATAGCCTCGTCGACCGAGAACGTGCCTTCGATGCTCTTGCCGATGCGGGAGCGGATCGAGACTTGGCCGGCTTCGGCTTCCTTCTCGCCGCAGACGAACATGACCGGAATCTTCTCCATTTCCGCACGGCGGACCTTGGCCCCGAACTTTTCGTCGTGGCGGTCGACCGAGGCGCGGATGCCGATGGCGGACAGCTTGGCGAGGAGTTCGTTCGCGTAGTCGGCTGACTTGTCCGAGATCGGCAGCACGCGGACTTGCTCCGGTGAGAGCCACAGCGGGAAGTTGCCTGCGAAGTGCTCGATCAGCACGCCGCAGAAGCGCTCCATGGAGCCGAACGGCGCGCGGTGAATCATCACCGGGCGGTGTGGCTTGTTGTCCGGGCCGATGTAGCTCAGGTCGAAGCGGACGGGCAAATTATAATCCACCTGAACGGTGCCGAGCTGCCATTCGCGGCCGATGACGTCCTTGACCACGAAGTCGATCTTCGGGCCGTAGAACGCGGCTTCGCCGGGCTCTTCGGTGAAGGAGACGCCGAGGGTCTTGGCGGCGTTGCGGCAGGCTTCTTCGGCCTTGTCCCAAACGGCGGACTCGCCGGCGTACTTGTCGGAATCCGGATCACGCAGTCCCACGCGGACGCGGTAATCGTGCATGCCGAGGGTGTTGAGCACAATCTTCACGAGCGCGAGGCAGCCCTGAACTTCAGCGGCTACTTGGTCTTCGGTGCAGAAGAGGTGGGCGTCGTCCTGAGTAAAGCCGCGCACGCGCGTCATGCCGTTGAGTTCGCCGGATTGTTCCCAGCGATACACCGTGCCAAACTCGGCCAGGCGCAGCGGCAGGTCACGGTAAGAGTGCTGCTGCGAGGCAAAGATCTTGATGTGGTGCGGGCAGTTCATCGGCTTTAGCATGAAGCCGTCCAACAGCTTGGTCGGGTCCATGACGCGGTCTTCGCCGATGGTTTCGCGGCCCGTGCGCTCGTTGATGTCGTCGCGGAAGTGCGGGGCCACGGCTTCGAGGCGCGCGGTGAGCTCGGCGCAGGAGCAGCCTTCGTGCGCGACCTTTTCCAACTCGTCGGGGAGGGGGATGGCCGGGAACTGGGACTCCTTGTAATACGGGAAGTGGCCGGAAGTCTTGTAAAGCGACAGCTTGCCGATGTGCGGCGTGAAGACCTGGCTGTAGCCCTGCTTGCGGAGCTCTTCGCCGATGAAGTTTTGTAGCTCCTGGCGAATGATCGCGCCATTGGGCGTCCAGAGGATCAAGCCCTGGCCGACGTCTTCGTCGATGACAAAGAGCTTTTGGTCGCGGCCGATCTTGCGGTGGTCGCGGGCCTTGGCTTGCTCAAGGGCTTCGAGGTATTGCTCGAGCTCGTCCTTGCTGGCGAAAGCCGTCCCGTAAATGCGCTGGAGCTGCTTGTTTTTCTCATTGCCGCGGTGGTAAGCGCCAGCGATGGAGAGCAGCTTGAAGGCCTTGATCTTCTTGGTGTAGTTGACGTGGGAGCCCGCGCAAAGGTCGATGAACTCGCCGTTGCGGTAGAAGGAAATCGCTTCGCCCTCGGGAATGTCGTCGAGGCGGCCAAGCTTGTAGCGCTCCTGACCGCAGCCCTTGATGATCTCGATGGCTTCTTCGCGGGAGACTTCCTGGCGCTCGAACTTCTGGTTTTCCTTGATGACTTTCTTCATCTCGGCCTCGATCTTTTCGAGGTCTTCCGCCGTCAGTTTCTGGTCGAGATCGATGTCGTAGTAAAATCCGGTTTCGGTAGGAGGCCCAATGTCGAGTTTCGTCTCTGGGTAGAGGCGCAGGATTGCCGTGGCCAACACGTGGGACGCGCTGTGCCGCAGCTCTTCGAGCGGAGTCATCTGGGCTTTCATGGTGTTTATGGGATTTTACGTTTCGGAAAAAGCAGGGGATCACAGACAATTCAGCGCGCGGTGTCAACCAGTGTCCTGCCGCCAATTGGCCCTAAATGGCGTTTGACGCGCGCATTGGTAGGCAATATGCTCCACGTTCATCTACTGTCTTCTATGAAATTATACCTGATCACAACCACTGCGCTTGCCAGCGCTTTTTTCTTCACGGCCTGCAGTCAGCAGTCTGCCACAACATCCGTTGGCGGCTTCGAAACGACAACATTGGGGGACGCAGGAGAGTTCTCGATCAAGGAGGCGAATGCATTGCAGGGCTTTGACTCCGTTTACTTGGAGTCAGTCACCGCAATGCCAGCCAACGGCGTTACGGATGAAAATACGTCTGACGTGGCCGCTTTGGAATTTGCCTTTGAAGAAGCATTTAAATCTCAGGTTGGCTCCGTTCTACCGATTGTCAGTGCACCGGGAGAAAAGACGCTCAATGCGACAGTGAGCATCTCGCAAATCATCAGTCGTGCGCCCGGATTTTCTCCGACAGCAAACAATCCAGCGGACATCGCCAATACTTATGGCCCGGGGAGTGGGCTGGGGATGGGGCAGGACTTCATCGAGAAGCTGCGGGTCGCGGGCACTGGAATGTTCGTGGATAACCTTGCGACGAAGATTGAGTTCACGGACTCAGCCGGCAATCTGCTGGCGCAATTCAGCGACCGCGATTTTGGCTCGGATATCGAGTCTGATTCCACTGGTGGGACGAGCATCCCCCGGGTCACGGAAGCCTTCACGGCTTGGTGTGGTGAAGTCAGTTCCCAGTTGGCGAAGGCGACGGGAAAGTAGGCCGCTTTAGAATCGATAAATGACTGACAGGCTGATGTGGTTGGTCTCTGGCTTGTCATTGACATTCCATACAGGCGCGCCGAGCGGAGTTACCGATTGGAAGTCATAGGCCTCGTACCAGACATGGCGATAGTTGAAGCGCAGCGAAAAGTTGTCATCGATATCGAATTCAACACCTGCTCCCAGCACGAATCCAGGTCGCCAGTCGCTGACGTCGTAGCCATCGGTGAGCGGACCAAACTTGCGTTGCTGGATGTAACCCCATTGAGCGCCGAGTTCGGCAAACAGGCTGATCGGCTCTGCAATTTCCACCCGAGGCTGAACGCCGATTCCCAGCGTATAGGGCATGGCGTAGCGAAACGTTGCCGGTTCGGAGGCGAGTGAGTAATTCCACTCTGCAGAGTTCCAGGTCCCGCGCGCTAAGGCGGCGATTGAGAAGTTATCAAGCACATCGAACTCATAGCCTCCCAGAGCGCCAAGCTCAACGCCGCGTGCTCGATTGACGAAATTGAAGCTTCCGCCTGGGCCGGACAGCGTCGTGTCGAATGTTTCCTCGACATAGCCAACTTCAAGGCCGCCAATCCAGTTATCAGCGTGTAGTGAGAGCGTGCAGGCTCCGAGACAGAGGGAGAGTAGAGAGAGGCGTTTAATCATACTTGCGCGAGTCTTCGGCGAGGGGCTTGAGTGTCAATGCAATTGCCTAACCGTTAATCATTATGTAAGGTTGATTAATGATGCTCTAAGCAACTGGTTGACGCACCGAATCCCGCGCAACCAACTCTCCTTGCAGTCGGATCAGCGAAGCGCTGCGTCCGGGCTCCTCGATGCGCTTGAGCAGCAGCTCGGCTGCGCTTTCGCCAATGTGGCGTGTAGGCTGGCGAATCACGGTCACGGCCGGGTTCACGCAACGCGTCCACACCGGGTCGTCGAAGCAGGCAAAGCCGACCTGGGAGGGAATGCTCAGACTCAGCTTTTGAATCGCACGATAGGCGCCAGTGGCCAGCAGCGCGCTGCTGCAGATGAGCGCATCCGGTGGGTTGTTGGACGACAGCAT
The DNA here is from genome assembly GCA_031296915.1 of Cerasicoccus frondis. GTDB lineage: Bacteria > Verrucomicrobiota > Verrucomicrobiia > Opitutales > Cerasicoccaceae > Cerasicoccus > Cerasicoccus frondis. The sequence goes on from JAVDPC010000003.1 coordinate 244,159, forward strand.
GGCGAGCGCGGCATCGTAGCCTTCGTTTTCAAACGCGGGGCAGCGGCGGACTTCGTGTGCCGAAAGGTTGTGCGCGGCCAAGGCTTGCTGAAAGCCTGCGAGGCGTTCTTCCGCCGTGAAACTGTGGTCGCCAAATAGCCCCGCAATCTTTTGATAACCGCCGGCAATGACGTGCTCGGTCAGCCGTTGCGCGGCCTCGGTGTTGTCGATCAATACCGTGTCGAACTCCTCACCCGCGCGCCGATCTACCGAGACAATGGGGATGTTCAGCTTGTGCAGCGCCTTGAGTTTGGGTGCGGCTTTGCGGGAAGGGGAGATGATTACGCCGGCGACTTGCTCCTGGCTCATCAGCTCAAGGTAGCGTTCCTCGAGCACCGGGTCTTCATCGGTGTTGCAGATGAAGACGCTGTAGCCGCGCGTGCGGGCGAAGGTCTCAACTGCTCGCGCGAGTTCGCTGAAAAACGGGTTCTGGATGTCTGAGACGATCAGCGCGAGGATGTGCGATTGGCTGTCGCGCAGGCGCTGGGCCACGCGGTTGGGGCGGTAGTTCAGCTCGTCAATCGCGGCTTGAATGCGCTCGCGTGTCTCTTCTTTGACGAAGGTTTTGTTCGACATCATGCGCGAAACGGTGGCGATGGAAACACCGGCGCGTTGTGCGACATCTTTAATGCTAGCCATGGTCAGGGAAGTGGGGATAAATGGCGAATTTGTGAAAACGTTAACATGAATATTGCCTGTTTTTTGAAATGTAAACGCTTAATTGTGTGCAGTTTAGTTGGTTTTTAGGGCATAGATGGCTTTTTGCTTGATGTTTCGCTGAAATATATATGTAATCGTTTTCATGATGTTCGCGTTACCCTCAACCCCCATCTCATCTCCCATGTTTGATTTATCTCCCTCCGACATTCGCTTGGGCGAATCCTTTGACTCGCGTGACGCCGCGATCCGCGCCGTTGCGCAACTCCTCCACGAGCAGGGCGCCGTCCAGGCCAACTACTCGGACAGCATGCTCGCTCGTGAGCGCACCGCCAATACCTACCTCGGCAACGGCGTCGCCATCCCGCATGGTCGCCCACAGGAGGCGCACTTGATCAACGACACTCGCGTGGTGCTGATCCAGGTTCCCGTCGGCGTGCCGTGGAAAGACGGCGAGCGCGCCAAGCTCATCTTCGGCATCGCCGCCAAGAGTGATGAGCACATCAGCCTGCTCGGCCGCATCACAACGATTACTTCAGATGAAGCCCTCGCCGAGCGCCTCGCTAACACCAAAGACCCGCAGGACATTATCCGCGCAATTTCCGCCGGCGGGCAGGGGAGCGCGCGCTTCTCGGACGATAATTTTGACGGCGAGCGCATCATCGTTCCGTTTAGCAACCCGCGCGGTTTCCATCTGCGCCCGGCGAGCCAGATTGCCGAAGCCACTGAGCGCATGGACGGTGATATCCGCCTCGTTGCCAATGGCCGCGAAGCCGACGCCCGCAGCGCAATGAGCATCGTGGGCCTTGGCATTCGCGCTGGCAGCGACATCGAGATCCGCTCCGATTCTCCATTTGCCGATGACCACTTGCGCCAGCTCAAGCGCCTCGTAGAAATCATCAATGACGAGCCGCAGGAAGCTGTTGAAGGCGCGGGCCCGACGGTAGATTGGCAGCCCGCCGACCTGAGCCACGCGCAGGTCATTACTGGCACGATGGCGGCGCCCGGTATTGCGGTTGGTCCGGCCTTTCTGTGGAGCCAGCTTTCGGCCGCGCCGTCCGAGCGCAAGCGCGGCGATGTGGCGTCCGAACGCGACGCTTTGAAGGCCGCCATTGCCAGTGCCGAGGAAACGCTCCGCGAGCTGTCTGAAGACGCCTCGATGAACAAGGTGCAGCGCAATCTTTTCGAAGCGCACGCCACGATGCTCAGCGACGAAATCCTCCTCACCGAAGCCTCGGCGCAGATCAATGAACGCGTCGATGCGCTCCAGGCTTGGAACACCGTGCTCGCAAAAAATGTTTCCCAGCTCCAGTCCCTCGCGGACAAGCACCTCGCCCAGCGAAGCATCGATTTGAAGGACGCCGGCGGGCGTGTGAGTCGGATTTTGTCTGGCGCGGAAGAAGTCTCGTTGGCAAGCCTCACGACGCCGTCGATCCTCATTGCTGACGACCTCGAACCTTCCGAAGCAGCTCAGCTCTCACGCTCGAAAATTTGCGGCATCTGCCTGCGCGAAGGCAGCCCCAATGCACACTCCGCGATTGTGGCGCGTTCGCTCGGCATCCCGATGGTCGTGGCCTGCGGTTGGCCGCTTGAGCAAGTTGCGGCGGAAGACAAAGTGGTCCTCGACGCCTCGGGCGCGCGTATGATTCTTCACCCGACTGAAGAAGACGTCACGAGCGCCAACGAAGTGATCAAAACGCTCGATGCGCAGCGTCAACGCGCGTGGACGGATCGCTTTAAGCCGGCTATCACGCAAGACGGTATGCGCACTGAGGTTGTGGCGAACATTGCCCGCGTCGCCGAAGCCGAAGAAGCCGTCCAAGCCGGCGCCGAAGGCGTGGGGCTGGTCCGCACGGAATTTCTGTTCCTCGACCGTGAGCATGCGCCGAGTGAAGACGAGCAATACGAATGCTACCGCGCGATGGTGGACGCACTCGGCGGCCTGCCGATGGTGCTGCGCACGATCGACATCGGCGGCGATAAACCGGTGGATTACCTCGGCCTGAGTGAGCGCGATTTATCTTTCCTTGGACTGCGCGGTATCCGCATCGGCTTGGCCCGCCCAGACATTATCAAGACGCAGCTACGCGCCGTATATCGCGCCGCCAAGCATGGCCCGATCAAACTGCTTTTCCCGATGATCGCGACGTCCAATGACTTCCGCCGCATCCGCAACATTGCCGAAGCCGTGCGCAGGGAAGTCGACGGACCGCGTATTGATTTGGGCGTGATGATCGAAGTGCCGTCCGCCGTCATCATGGCGTCGGAGCTGGCTAAGGTGGCCGACTTTTTCTCCGTGGGCACGAACGATCTGACGCAATACGCGCTGGCCGTCGACCGCACCCATCCGCTGCTCGCCAAGCGCGCGGACAGCCTGCATCCCGTCGTGCTGCGTCTTATCCGCCAAGCCGCCGAAGCCGCGCATGCGGAAGGCAAATGGATCGGCGTTTGTGGTGGCGTCGCGGCTGATCCACTCGGCGCGCAAATCCTCGCCGGGCTCGGAGTCGACGAGCTCAGCATGCCGCCTGCGACGGTGCCCGCGATCAAGGAAAAGCTTCGCTACGCGAACTTCCACGACTTGCAGCAGCTGGCTAAGCGCGCGCTTGAGCAAGAAGACGCCGTCGCCGTGCGCCTGCTCCCGATTAACTAGAACGCTCAACATTACTCGACCATGGATTTATCAGACATCACCACCATCACGCTCAACCCGGCGATCGACCAAACCGTCTTCGTGCGCGACTTGCAAGTGGGGCAGGTCAACCGCGCCTCGGAGTCGCATTTGCAAGCGGGCGGGAAGGGCGTCAACGTCGCGACGATGCTTTCACTCAGTGGAACCGTCGCCGCGGTGACGGGTTTTATCGGCCTCGCGAACGTCGATATTTTCGAATCTCATTTTCGCAAGCATCGTCTGCACGACCATTTTATTCGCGTGCACGGGGTGACTCGCACTGGCATCAAAATTGTCGACACGCAGGCCGATGAAAATACCGACCTGAACCTGCCTGGGCCGACCATTGATCAAGCGCATCAAGACCGCTTGCTCGACCGTTTGCGGAAGATTGCACTGGCAGGTCGCTGGTTTGTTCTGGCCGGTAGTTTGCCGCCCGGTGTTGAGCCGGAATACGTCCGCGAAATCATCAAGGAACTCCGCAGCGCCGGCAGTCGCATCGCGGTGGACACCAGTGGCGAAGCCCTGCGTGTGGCGCTCGATGAAGGCGTCGATCTTGCCAAGCCCAACCGCGATGAGCTGGCGGAATATTTAAACGCCGACTTGAGCAACTACCGCGAAGCAATGGACGCAGCGCAGGAACTGCAGCGTTCGAAAATCCCGAACCTCGTCGTCTCGATGGGCGGGGAGGGCGCCTTGTTCCTCACGCCGGGCGCACGCCTTATGGCCAGTGCGCCGCAAGCCAAAGTTGTCAGCACCGTGGGCGCAGGCGACTCGCTGCTCGCTGGATTTTTAAAGGGCCTCATGGCCAACGCATCACCCGCCGACTGTGCGCGCCTGGCAACCGTGTTTGCCTGGAATCGCCTGGAGTCGTTGACGCCGCGCTTGCCGTCTCACGATGAGCTAGAGGAGCAAATGCGCCTCATCAGCGTGCAGCCGTTGACGGCCTTTGAATCCAAGGCCGCCCAAGTTTTTAATTAATCACAAACACTCAACCCCAACTCCTTACCTCATGAATTCAATCCTGGTTATCCTGCAATCTTCGGAGAAATCTCCGGTCGCCCGATTGGCGGCGGCTGCTGTCGAATCCGAAGCTGTGCAAAACGAGCTCAACGTCACCGTGGTGTTCGATGAGCGCGACCCGGCGGAAGTCTTCGCCGAGCAATCCGAGCGCCCGTCTGCCGTGGTGCTTGCCGCGCCTTACAGCCCTGAAATCAGCGCAGACCTCGGCATCCCGCTGACCACTGTGAGTCTGGCAAATCTTGCCCGCGAGACTGCTCAAGTTTTGCGCAAAGCAGCTCCTTCCCATGCCCGCGCAGCGGCGCCGGTTAAAGACGCGGCTCCAGCTCAGGCATCAGCGAAAAAGTTTTTAGTCGGCGTGACATCTTGCCCGACCGGCATTGCGCACACCTTCATGGCGGCCGAGGCATTGCTTCGCGCGGCCAAAGAACTCGGCTACGAAATGAAGGTCGAAACGCGCGGTTCTGTCGGCGCGAAAAACGAATTGAGCGAAGAAGAAATTGCGCGTGCTGATGCGGTAATTGTCGCTGCCGACGCCAACGTGGAAACCGCGCGTTTCGCTGGCAAGCGTCTGCTTGAAACCGGCACCAAGGCCGCGATCAAAGATAGCGTTGGGCTCATCAAAGAAGCGCTCGCATTGGAATACTCTGCATCGCAAAGTTCGAGCGCAAAGGCGCCGGCGCGCAAGCCGCGCAAGGGCGCCTACAAGCATTTGATGACGGGCGTTTCGCATATGCTGCCGCTCGTGGTGGCAGGTGGTTTATCTATCGCCTTGGCCTTTGCGATCGGCGGCGTTTACGCGGGTGACGATGAAGGCACGCTGGGTTGGGCGCTGATGCAGATTGGCGGCTCGTCGGCCTTTGCATTGTTCATTCCGATCCTCGCGGGCTACATTGCCTTTTCCATCGCCGACCGGCCGGGGCTGACGCCGGGTCTTGTGGGCGGGATGCTCGCGGTGCAAGTGGGCTCGGGTTTTCTGGGTGGCTTGGCCGCGGGTTTCTTTGCCGGTTACCTCGCGTTGTGGCTCAATAAAAGCATTAAGCTTCCAGAGAGTTTGGAAGGCGTAAAGCCGGTGCTGGTCTTGCCGTTGTTGAGCTCGTTGATCGTCGGCCTGTCGATGATTTACGTGATCGGGCCGCCGGTAAAAGTGATCCTCGAAACGATGTCTGCTTGGCTGGGCGGCATGCAGCAGGGCAGTGCGCTGACCATGGGCTTGATCCTAGGCGGCATGATGGCCTTCGACATGGGCGGGCCGGTCAATAAGGCGGCTTACACGTTCTCGATTGGCCTGCTATCGGCGGAAATTTATGGTCCGATGGCAGCGGTGATGGCGGCCGGCATGGTGCCCCCAATGGCCTGTGCGCTCGCTGCAAACATTGTCCGTGATCGCTTTTCCAAGGAAGAGCGTGAAGCCTCGAAAGCGACGGGTCTGCTCGGCTTGTCTTTCATCACCGAAGGCGCGATTCCCTACGCGGCGGCGGACCCCCTGCGCGTGATTCCCTGCATGGTGCTCGGCGCGGCGGTAACGGGCGGCTTGTCGATGTATCTCGGCTGTCAGCTGATGGTACCGCACGGCGGTATCTTCGTGCTCCTGATCCCAAATGCGATCAACCACGTTGCCGCATACCTCGCTGCAATTGTTGCGGGCACGGCGGTGTCGACACTTGCACTTTGCATCGCAAAGCGTCCGATACGCGCCGCGAATCCCGAGCCTGTTGGCAAGGCGACTGTGGCTTAAATCCTTACGCGTAGTGCTTCTTTTATCTGCGCACACTAACCCCACTTAACTCTTAAAAAATACCCTGAAATGAAAACGTTTACATGTGCTTTTTATGTAGCCACTTTTGCTGCTTTCTCGACGTTGCCCCTCAATGCTTATGAAGACTACGAGCCGTATCAATACCACGACCATTTGACTGGAAACTGGGGAGGGGTTCGTACCGAATTAGCCAACGATGGCGTTGAGCTTTTTGGATACTACAACGCGATCTTTGCGTCCAACGTTGCTGGAGGCATCCGCAGTGAATCCAACTATGCGGGTGATGCATTTGCTGGCGTGCAGTTTGATATGGAGAAAATCGCCGACTGGAAAGATTGGACCATCGATGTGTCGGGCATTTATCGTCACGGCAGCGATATCACGCCCGCAGTCGGCAGCCAATACAGCGTCATGCAACTCGTGGGCGGGCAGACGATTTTTCTCTATAACGTGACGGCGGAGAAAACTTTCTTCGACGGGGACTTGTCGTTTAAAGCGGGCCGGATGACCGCGACGGACGACTTCGTTGGCTCACCGTTTTACAGCTATTCGCTGAACAACGCCGTCAACGGTCAGATCCGCGCGGTGCTGTTTGATGGCGTGATGACCTCGTATCCGTTCGCTGTTTGGGGCGGTCGCGTACAGGGTATAGTGGACGACGAGCACACCTTTCGATTGGGTCTTTTCCAACTGACTCAGGAAATGTGGGATCCGAGCCACCACGGCGTCGACTTCAGCATCGACAGCGGCGACGGCGTTTCGATCTTTGCGCAATACGACTGGACGCCAGAGCTGGACGGCAAGCCGTTCCGTTTGTTTGTGGGGCTGAACCAGACCTTTGCTTTCGATATGCCGCAGTTTGGCAGCACAAACACGACCGACGAATTTACCCGCTTTTATGGCGGTGTGGATTACCAAGTCTATCGTGAATCGCCAGATCGGGATGAAGGGCTGACGCTATTCCTGACCTTCGCCTACACTGACCAGGAAGAGGTGGCGATTGTGCCGATTCAGTCGAGCTTTGGCGCTCACTATAAGGGTTTGTTGCCTGATCGCCCGGATGACCGCCTCGTGACGTTCTTTACCTACGGTCAGTTTAGCGACGACTACTCGGACTCGCTCGTTGCGGGCGGCGGCAGTAGCGTGGACAACGAAATGGTGTTCGAAATCGGCTATCGGATCGCCGTGACCGACGCGGCCTACATTCAGCCCGACTTACAATATGTGATCAACCCGGGCGGGACAGGTAACATCGGGAACGCCACCGTGCTGGGGGTGCAGTTTGGCGCAAGCTTCTAGATTCACTTTCCGGACTACCGAACGGGTAGACAACGGCATTGGCCCGCATTGATTCGCTAATGCGGGCCTTTCATTGGGGGGGATTCTGACTGGGAAAATCGGCAGCGCCTCGACAACGGTAAAAACATGGCTAGACTGTGTGCAATAGGCATGAATTTTCCGCTCCCGGCACTCTGGCTTCGCATTCTACAATCGTTCTGGTTCATACCGGCGCTCATGGCTGGGGCGGCGATCTTTGCCGCTGTCGGCATTAATGCGCTCGATCACGCCATCGATTTCAATTCCGGCGAGAAGCTTGCCTGGTTTATGCAAACGCCTGAAGGCGCACGGACTATGCTCTCGACGATCTCAGGCTCGATCATCACCGTGACGGGGGTATTGCTTTCCACGATGGTTGTGGTGCTTACGCTGGCTTCGCAGCAATACGGGCCGCGGCTGGTAAAAAACTTCATTGAGGACCGCCCCAGCCAATTTGTGATTGGCGCGTTTTGTGGGTGCTTCATCTACAATATCATTACGTTGAAAAACGTGAGTTCGGGTGATAGTAGTTTTGTGCCGAACATCTCCGTCTTGTTCGCGGTGTTGTTTTCACTGACTTGCATTGGGCTAATGATTTACTTCGTGCAACACGTGGCTTCTTCGATCCAGGTACAGTCGATCATGCGCCGGGTTTACTCCGACTTGAACGAGTCTGTCGCTGAGCTATTTCCAGAAGATGTCGCTGAGCCGTCTTCAAATGAGCTTTCGCTGGACGATGCGCATGCCCAATTGGAGGACGGTCCGGCGGACGGGCTGATCGAGCTGACTTGGGAGCGCTCCGGCTACCTGCAACTGGTGCGTGAGTCGGAGATCATGCGTCTCGTCAAACAGCATGATTTGCTGCTTGAGCTTTGTTGTCTGCCGGGAGCATTCATCAAAAAGGGGCAGACACTGGCGCGGGTGCGCTGTCGCCGCCCGTTACACGATGATGCGCGTGAGCACTTGCTAGCCACGTTTATCATCGGCACCTTTCCCACGCACGAGCAGGATGTATTGTTTCCTATCAGGCAAATGGAAGAAATCGCGATTCGCGCACTCTCGCCCGGCATCAATGACCCGCATACCGCCGAGGAGTGCATTGATTATCTGACGTGCGCTTTTCGCACGCTGGTTTCGCGCCCGTGGCCGGATACGCTACGGGTCGATGAACATGGCAAGCTCCGCTTGATCACCCGCATTTGGTCCTTTGAGCAACTGCTGCGCGGCGCCTTTCAGCAGACGTTTTTCTACGGACGGGAGGACATCATGATTGTTCGCAAGGTCCTGCTCGCGCTCAACGATATTGCTGAAAACGGTGAGCCGGGTAGCGAGCGGCGCGCGACAGTAATACAGTTTGCACGCTAGTTGGCGGAAGCAGGCGGTGAGTCCTTGCCACTCGCCGCGCATCGTGAGCAGATGCCGATCCTGGTCGATTCATAGTGTCTGCGAATGATTTCCAGATGCGCTCATGAATCCAACTTCCTGAAAATCCATGCTGGCCAAGCGCCGTAAAGTTGGCAGTCTGCTTGCTCCAAATCGAAAAGCATCAGCCATGATTGTCCTCAACGATCTCAAACTCGCATACGGCGAGAAAGTCATTTTTAACGAAGTTAACGCCACCATCGGAACCCGCGACCGCATTGCTTTGGTCGGGGTGAACGGTTCGGGCAAATCCACGTTTATCAAGGTGCTCTTTGGTCAGACGGAAATCGACGGCGGCGAGATAGAAAAGCCCGGTTACGTTTCCCTGGGCTACCTGCCGCAAGACGGCATCGAGGCCAAGGGCAAGACGCTTTACGAGGAGGTCGAAACGGCGTTTGCCGACGTACTCAAGCTGCAGGACAAGATCAGCGAAGCCGAAGAGCAGATGTACACGATGGACACCGAGGACCCGGCTTACTACGACTTGATCGACGCCATCGGCGAGTGGGAGCAACAGCTCGAAGAAGCCGAGCCAGCCAAGATGAAGTCGCAGATCGAGCGCATCCTGCAGGGCCTAGGTTTTTCGATGTCTGACATGGCCCGCCAGACCGACGAGTTTTCCGGTGGTTGGCAAATGCGCATCGCGTTGGCCAAGCTGTTGCTCAAAAAGCCCTCGCTCCTGCTGCTGGACGAACCGACGAACCACCTGGACATCATTTCGCAAAATTGGCTCGAAAAATACCTGATCGGCTACCACGGCGCGCTGATGGTGATTTCGCACGATAAGGCGTTCTTGAACGCCGTCACGAACCACACCTACGAGCTCAAGTTCGGCAACCTGAATACTTACAAGGGCAATTACGATTTTTACATGGAACAGTCCGCCCAGCGTCTCGCCACGCAGCGCAAGAAGGCCGACAACCAGAAGAAGGACATCGCCCGTCAGAAGGAATTCATCAACCGCTTTCGTTCTAACCAGAAGAAGGCGAGCATGGTGCAAAGCCGCCTGAAGCAGCTCGATAAGATCGAGCGCGTCGAAGTCGAGCGCGAGGAGAAGAAGATGTTCTTCCGCTTCCCCGAGCCGCCAGCCGCGAGCCAGAAGGTGGTCGAAATTCACGACATCTTTAAGTCCTACGGCGACATCCAAGTCTTCAAGGGCTTGAGCCTCCGTATTGACCGCGGCGACCGCATTGCCGTCGTCGGCGTGAACGGCGCCGGTAAGTCCACCCTGGCGCGTATCCTCGCCGGTGTGGAGCCGATTGAATCCGGCGAAATCGACCGTGGCGTGAACACCGTTACGGGTTACTTCGCGCAGCAACAGGCCGAGGAACTTGACCCGAAAAACACCGTGCAGGAAGAGGTCGAAAAGGCCATTGACCACGCCACGAACCCGGATGCGAATCCGCGTGCTGCGCTTGGCGCCATGCTCTTCAGTGGGCAGGAGCAGCAGAAGTCGATCAGCGTGCTTTCCGGTGGTGAGCGCAACCGCGTGGCTCTCGCCAAGATGCTGATGAAACCCGCGAACTTCATCATTCTCGACGAGCCGACGAACCACCTGGATATACGCAGTAAGGAAGTGCTTCAGGACGCGATCAAGCTCTTCCCGGGCACGATGATTCTCGTGAGCCACGACCGCGATTTCCTCGACCCCGTGGTGACAAAGGTGCTGGAAATCAGCCCCAAGGGCAGCCGTTTGCTGACCTGCAACGTCAGCGAGTACATCGAGCGCATTGAGGCAGAGGCGGAAGCAGACGGTCGGTAAGAGCCTTAAAAGCCGAGGAAGGCGTCAAGTGCTTCGCATGGCTGGAGACCACTTTTCATCTAACTTGGCCGATTAGGCCGCAGTGATTTTTCCTGTCCTACAAGGCGCGAGGAGCGAAGCGGGCTTGTAAGCCCATGAGCGAACGAGAAACAACGCTGGCGCGCTACGAATACTATTTTTCATTTTCCCTCAGCGCCAAGCTGGCTCCGAAGGCATAACTGCTAAAAACGGACCTGTGCAGGTTCTTCGTGATAATTGCGGAAGCCAGACGTCTGAATCGCTCTTTCTTCGGCTTCCCGCTCAGCTTGCTGGGCTTTCATTTGCGTGGAGTAATCTAACTCCTCCTCGCTGTTTTCCATGCTGGAACAGCCGGATAACAACGCGAGAGCGGCAACGACAGAGATGGTGATTGGGCGTTTCATAATGAGAAATTAGACGAAATACGACGCAGTTAACCGCACCAGCACATGCAGGCAAACGCAGGTCGCCAAGCCAGCGGCCAAGTCATCCACGACTACGCCGAGTCCACCCGGCAAGCTTTGCAACTTCTTAATGCCGAATGGCTTCACAATATCAAACAGGCGAAAGAGCCCGAAACCTGCGAGCAGGATCAACCAGGCCCAGCCGCCGAAAGCGATAATGGCTCCCTTTAAACCCAGAAAACACACGGGCAAGGCCACTACTTCATCGAGAATTACTTCGCCTGGATCACGCTTAAACAGGCGATTTTCCGCTTCACCGCAAAAGGCGATCGAAAGGTAGATCCACAGCGCCAGCATCAATAGATAGAAAAACGGGTGCAGCGGGAAAAACACGACCGTATATAACAGTACGCCAGCGACAGAGCCATTCGTGCCTGGCGCTTTGCCCAGGTAGCCAAGCTTGCCGAGGGTCGCGACGTTGTTAATGACCGGACTCGGCAGAAGAGCCGTCCAGGGATGCCACTTTTCCGGGTTCATCTATTTTACCGTGGTATCATCGCCCTCGGGCGGCTTGAACAAAAACCAGTATTTGGTCATGTAGGTCGCGCCAGACTGAAGCGTCAGCCCGGTCGCAACAATGAAAAGCGCCATGCCGACCCAGAAGAGCGTCGTCACGACCCCGCCATCGACGCTAAAATCCTGCTCAAGCGACAAAGCGAGCAGGAGGACCGAAGCAGCCAGGATTTGAAAGACGGTCTTGATCTTGCCGCCCTTTTCGGCCGCGAGCACCACACCTCGGCTTGCCGCCACCAGGCGCAGACCGGTGATCAAAAATTCGCGGCTGATGATGATCAGGATCAGGAAAATGCTCCAATGCGGCAGAAAGCCTGGAATGGACACGAGTATCACGAACAAGCCAACCATGAGCACCTTGTCCGCGAGCGCATCCATCAGCTTGCCGAAATCGGTGATCATCTTGAAACGGCGCGCCACGTAGCCATCCGCCCAGTCAGTGAGCGCTGCAATGATGAACAAGACCAGCGACACCAGCACCGCGCCTTTAAATTCCGCAAACAGCAGCGCCGCGATCAGGAAAAGGAACGCGATGCGGGAAAGGCTAAGCAGGTTTGGGAGGTTCAAGGTCTGGTTTGGGTTGAATTGCCGGACTCGGTTGGGCGCATTTGGGCACATTAGCCACGGCCCCGCCGCGCCCAAGCCAAAAATATAACGAAAGCTCGGAATGCACTGCCAACCCGCCACATCAGCACTTTCTGCTAAATAAAACGTTGCTAGCTAGCGCCTGAGGGCCAATCTCCCTAAGCCATGGACAACATTTTGGTAGGAGCAGGATGGTTTCTCTATCCGCTGGCCCTCTGTTCGATTTTGATGATTTTCATTCTCGCAGAACGCTTGGTCGCGCTGCGCAGCTCGAAAATTTTGCCGAAATCGATCGTCGACAGCTTTGTGAAAGGCGACGTGCTGGAGCTCGAAGGCGACCACGAGTCTACCGCAGGCCGCATTCTTTTCTTCTATCAGCTTAACCGACCAGACCCCGAGGCGCTCAAGGCCTTCGCCTCTCTGGAAACCGCCCGCCTCGAACGCGGCATGTTCATTCTCGACATCGTAGTCGGCGCCGCGCCGCTCCTCGGCCTACTCGGCACGGTAACCGGCCTCATCGACGTCTTCAGCGGCATCGACCCCAGTTCCGGCATGCCCGACCCGACCCAATTCATGCAAGGCATCGCCATGGCGCTGACCACCACTATGCTAGGCCTGTCCATCGCGATTCCCGCCCTCGTGGGCGCCAGTTATTTGAATCGTCGCGTCGACCTCTTAACCGCGCAAATCTTCGTCGGCGTCGAGCGAATGGTGGACCTCGCTAAAGCTCAGAAAGTTTAAAGGAAAAAGATTAAAGGAAAAAGCACCGAGCAGCTTTCTTCCTCAACACTTTCCATATCATCACTCTGACACTTTAATCTTTTTCCTTTCTCCCATGAAACGCCTCCGTCCACGCCGCAAAGCTGAGATCAACATCGTGCCGTTGATCGACGTGTTGATCGTGCTCATTTTCTTCTTCCTTATGACGATGCAGTTTCGCAACTTGAACGTGCTCAACATCACCCCGCCCAAAATGGAAACGGCGGGCAAGAGCGGCGAGGTAGACCAAATTGTCATCGGCATAACGACCGAGGGCGAATTCTTTTTAAACAACGAAATAGCGACCCAGGAAGAGATCAAGGTCGCCTTCACTGAGGCCGCCAAGCAGGAAGAAAAACCTAACATTCTCGTGCAGGCCGATGAAGACGTGCCGTTGAAGCACGTAACCTTTGTCATGGACGAATCACGCAAAGTCGATCTTGGCAAAGTGCGCCTACAGGCGCGCTAGTGTGGTGTCTGTAAAGCGATTTACAGAATAAACGGTAAATTTTCTGCGCCCTTTGCCATACTGCTTATTATGGAAACTCGGGGACGCAATGTAACAAAGATTGATCTAAAGGTAGAGGAGCTTGAGTATCTTCATAGTCTTCTTCGTCGCCGCAATTTGCCTCAGGACTAATCGCATCGTGCTCGTGTGCTGATGCGGATGCATGAGGGCTATGACAACAAGACCATAGCTGAGGAAGCGGACGTATGCGCTCACGCGGTGAGTTCTTGGTCTTCCTGCGCGAAGTGGAAAAGTCGCTGCTGGAACGCACCAATGAAGGCCCATACCAGATGCATCTCATCATGGGCAACTACGTCACGTATAAAGTCTCAAAAGTAAGTGCCTAGTTGGCAAAACGTCTCATTGGCACGTTCACTTCACGCCTATATACAAGTTCGTGGCTTAACGATTCTTCGGCATCATATTACCTACAAACAGATGCGCAGAGCTTCGTCCAACAGTCTCAAATCGCTCAGAGATACAATCGAAGTATTTATCAAAAATATAACGAACAGCCAAAACAATATAAGTGGACCTCTGACGCAAACCTGACCCTCGGTACGGTCCAGCACTTATCGAATGAACTTCACTGACACCACACTGTTTTGATACTGACTTGACAGCTTGGCTACGAGCGGCGCGATGCTTATTATTTATGCATCCAGTCCTCAGATGGGAGTGGCTGGCAAGTTCCTCTCGCTGTCGCCAATCGTGTTTATTGGCGAAATATCCTACTCGCTCTATCTCTGGCACTGGCCGTTGATCGTTATCAGCAAAACGGTCGATGATTTTAACCCGCTGATGATCTTTGCGCTATCGCTGGTTCTTGCTACTATTTCTTACCTGCTCATAGAGCAACGAAACCGTTTTCTGGCCAATCGACCATTCGCTGTGACGGCTGGCGTGATGGCGTCAGTGATGTGTATTTCCCTGATATTGCCGTTTACTTTAAAGCGGGATGGACGCCCATGTGAGATTCCGGTAATTGCATACAACCTTGATTTGAGTCCGCAAATCTACGAGTCGGTGATGTTTGAAGGACATTATGGCGACTACCTGCAGGGCTTGTTGCTCAATGATATAGATGATGGTGAGCGTCTCGACGTGTTGTTGTTGGGAGACAGCCACGCTATGATGAATTTTCCTGCCATTCGAGCGGCGACCCAAGCTGAAGACTTGACCTTTGCCTATTATGGAGCGCTTGGCGCGACATCGCCTTTCTTGGTCGAACCGGACAGCAATCCGTCAACATACTATTTTTCTGGTTGGACTCCAACACAGCGGTTGGAATTTGATGAAGCGCGTATTGCATTTGTAGAGATATATCAACCGCGTGTGATTTTCCTCGGTGGGCGTTGGGAAGCAGAGCTCTATCGTCATCAGGAAAAGGGCTTTAAGAGGCATTTAGATGCGCTTTTTGCTGTTCTGAAGGATTCGAACGTCATCATTGTAGGTCAGCCGCCAATTCTGCCTTTTGGTGATGCCGGTTTTCATGATACTTCATTTGATCTACCGCTTTGGAGAAGGACGGATGAGCATAAGTGGAGCAAGGAGACTCGCAAGCGGGTGAATCAAATGCTGGCAGACTTTGCGTCTGCTAATTCGAATTGCTATTTTGTGTCTCTTGAAGAATACCATGAGCGTGACGGAGGATTGCATTTCATCGAAGGAGAACAACTTCTCTACACCGATGAAGACCACCTTAGCCAATTTGGATCGATGAAGCATCAGGCTGATTTTCAGAAGATGTTGCGAGACTGTTTGCATGGAACGCAGTAGCCGAATGACCAGGCTGCACTCGGCGACGGTTTCACGCTTGACCCAGGCTTCCGGAAATGCGTGAGGCCCGACTGGTGATGCTTCGACGGCTTGTTAAATGATGCTAACCAGCGCGGCGATGATCACCGTAAACAAACCTGAGAAGATCATGATCAGACTGGCGATAACGCCTTCCTCAGTCCCGAGTTCGGTTGCTTTGGCGACTCCCGCTCCATGGGCGCCCATGCCAAACAATGCGCCTCGTGCGAAGACGGACTGTACGGGCAGGTGGCTTAACACGATTTCGCCAACGGCGGCTCCGAAGAGCCCGGTCAGCGCGGTGAATACGGCGGTGAGCTCCGGGATGCCACCCAGGCGGGAGGAAACATCCATTGCCAAAGGGGTGGTGATGGAGCGGGGGAGCAGGCTGGCGCGTAACTCCGGACTTAGGTTAAATGCTGAAGCGAGCCCCCATGAGCTGGTTATCGCCAATAGACTGCCAGCAATGACCCCAATGCCTATCAGTGGCCAATGCTGCCTTATCGTTTCTCGCTGACGGTGAATCGGGATGGCAAAGGCGACGGTCGCGGGGCCTAGTAGCCAGACCAGCCAGTGCGTCCCCTGCAAGTAGTCATGATAGGATGCCCGGAGCGCGATAATTGAAGCGCCGCAAACGAGCCAGGTGATTAACATCGGAGAACTCCACCATTGTTGAAACTTACCATGTAGTCGCCGAGCCGCCAGGTAAGTGACCAGAGTGCCGACACACCAAAAGACAGCTTTAGCAAGCGGCGACATGGCGGATGCGGAAACCGAGTTCTACTACGCAGGCGGTGCCGACCATGACGATGATCGTGCTGATGACGACCGCCGCCACGAGCTTGAGACCCAGCGGACTGAGTAGCTCCGGATGATCAACCAGCGCCAACATGGCTGGCACAAAAAATAGCATGAGGTGATTCAGCAACCCATCCGCGCCATGCTCCAGCCAATCCAAGGGAAGAATTTTGCGCTCCAGCATGAACCAGAGGAGGATGAGTCCCAGGAGACTGCCTGGAATGGGCAGGTGCAGCCATGCTGCAAGGTGTTGGGACAAGCACCAAAATGCAATCAACGCCGCGACTTGGAGCAGTTGCCGAGTCGAAAAGCTTAAGTGACAGGTTGATGCTTTTGCTGGATTGGTTGGGTCCATGTTCGCGCATTGTAGCATGTTTCTAAGAATTCCGAAAATGAATTGATTGAATACAAAACATGCCTAAAAGGAATGAGTATGGAGTTGCGACATTTAGAGTGTTTAGTCGAGGTGGTGAACCAGGGAAGCTTTTCAGCGGCGGCGAAAACCATGAATATGACACAGCCAACGGCGAGTAAGGTAATCAGCCAACTGGAGTATGATTGCGGGGCGCGCTTACTCGATCGGCACAAGGAAGGGGTGCGGATGACCGATGCCGGCGAACTGGTCTTTAAACGCGCCAAAGTCATGCTAGCTGAGCGGGAGCGCCTAAACGCCGAGCTGGCTGAGCTGCAGGGGCTCGAGACGGGTCGTCTGCGGTTGGGCGTCCCACTTTTGGGCAGCAGTATTTTGTTTGCGCCCTTGGTTGCTGAGTATCGCCGCCGCTATCCGGGTATCGAAATCGAGCTGCGCGAGCATGGCAGCCGTGACCTTGAAGAGCAGGTTCGCAGTGGGGAAATTGAAATGGGCGCTACGCTGGCCCCCATTCCGGATGACTTGGAATGGCAGCAGGTGATCGATGAGCCATTGGCGGCGCTCTTGCCGCCTGGTCACTCTTTGGCTGAACGGAAAACGATCAAATTCACCCAGCTCACAAAGAGCCCATTCATCTTGTTTGAACGGGGCTTCGTGCTGAACGCGATACTCGAGAAAATTTGCCGAAAGCGGGGTGTCGAGCTGGACGTTGCTGCTCGGGGCGCGCATGCGGATTTCATCATTGCACTGGTCTCGGCGGGGCTGGGCGTTTCCGTGCTTCCGCGTCTGGTGATTGAATCGCGCAACAACCTGTCCGTGCGAACTCCACTCATCGTGGACAAGGATCTTCGTTGGAAGCTAGGCTTGATTTGGCGGCGCAATAACACGCTGTCACCCGCAGCAACTCGTTGGTTGGAATTGGTGCGCGAGCGTTTGCCAGAGCTGGAGCGTCGCACAAGCTAGTCTATCGAGTAGATAAGCGTTAAGTCGCCATCGAATTGCCTCCTTCGTCAGAACGGATTTCCACTCGGCCGATCAGGACAGCGTCAATTCCTCGCCGAGGATCTGCCAGTTCCTCGGTTAGGAGTTGCCAGTTCCTCGGGCAGGAATCGCCAGTTCCCTGGGCAGGCATCGATAAATGGCCCCCGAAAGAGGCGCCATGAGGTCCGTCAATGAGGGAGCGCCCCGTCAGCCCCGGAAAGTTTCGCCGGTCGAGTTTGCTGGTAATGACGTCGAAGGCGTGAAGTATAGCGACAATCGCATCGTCGATGAAAGCATGATTGAGAAGTAACGATTGCCTTACGCTTGCGCGCGAGATTCAATCAGCGCTGAATCGGCAGCGCATAGCATGGTGATCGCATCCATACCTATCTAATGTTTGCTTCTTGAAAGAAGTGGGTTGTAGCCGAGCAGCTGCTCATCGCGCATATTGCTAAATTGGGATGTTGGATAACGACCTGCACTGGTTGGCCTGTGGGGTTGTTGTCAGTCAACTCGATTAAAAGGGGGGCAAGCTGCCTCGAAAAGTAGGACATTCTAAAAACCTTCAATCTGCGTGACCACCTTGTATTCAAGCTCGAACCCGTCACCGCATTTTTTTCGTGAACCAAAAAGATAAACAGTCTGATTTATGCCTAGATATTCCGACGTAACTTCGTTTTCTGCTAAACTTTTCTGACTGATAAAAACCATTGGATCGCCATCGAAAAATGGCCAAGAAGGTTCTTGCTCAACCCAATGAGGAGGCTCATCAACATATTTAAAAGCAGCGCTTAAACGCTTTGTGAGCCAAGCCTCAACTCCCTTGGGCGAGCCCTCTTTTAAAAACTCGTCATAAATCTTTGCCACGAATGGTTGAGCGTCATCAGAGCTTGCTGAACCTCCAAATTTCTCTGCAAGCGTAATAACTTTTCCATGAAAACGAATCAGTTCTCTATTTATATTCATTAGAATGAGTTTGGGCCTTTAATGATCTTTTCCAAGTCGTATCCGAGATGTCTATATTCATCAAGCGCTTCATGCGCCCACGGAGCTGAAGGCTCTAAATTCCATGGTTCGTGTGCTGTCTGAGATCCGCTTCTTTGCGGAATATTTCTATGATGGATCTCTACTGAAACATCCTTCGTCAAAATCTGTCCTGTCTTGCGGTGCTTGACTCTTACCTTGATCTTTGGGGCTTTCCCTTCAAGCATCCGTGCGATATTTGTAGGTGAAAACCTACCAGAAGGATTCGCCAGTTCCGCTTCACCCAAATTTTCCCAATAGTGTTTGCGATGAGTATTCCATGTCCTCGAATCCCTTGCATTTCGGTCTGCGCGATTCTGTGCCCTCCATTCCTCCTGGGTAAGATTTCTATTCGCAATACTCTTTGGTTTGTTTGGGACAACCGGCCTAGCCTGGATGACGTCATTAACTTGGCTGATTAGCTTGTCGTTCCATTTTTTGTTCTTGGCGAGTCTTTGAATCGCGGCGATCGCCTTGAGTTCGTCGTCTGCGTCGGTGACGCCATCGAGGCGCTTGGTGACCATTCGGATGATCTCGGCGCAATCGGCGGCGGACTGGCTTTGGTTGTGAACCCAGATGCCTGGCGCATCTTCTTGATCAGCAAATGAGTCGGCGACGAAGTAAGTGTGCCATTGGTCGACCTCGAAGTTGTAGGTGGTGAATGGCGCTTCTTCGGCGAACTCATAGTCGACAGAAAGCGTGATGGCTTCGCCACTGCCGCTCAGGCGTATGAGTTCGCCTGGTTCGAGATTGCCCATGTCAACCCATTCATCCTGAGTGATCGACCAGATGGGGTGAATCTCCGTGCCCACGATTTCATAGGGCTGCCCATCAACTGCATACTCGAGATGGACGAGCATGTACGGGTGCGTTTCGAAGGTTTGCAGCACCGTCTGGAATGCTTCCCCACCGCTTTCTTCTGATTTCGACCAGACTTTCTCGCCCGGTTTGATGTCTTCGATGGGCGTCAGGCCAGCTTCGGAGAGGACCAAAGTTCCGGCGACAAAGCAGGCGTCCATGCGGATGAGTTCGCTGGCGACATCATCACCTTGACCTGGCAAACGTCTCGCATCGGGCAGGAGCGAGTTGATGCCCTGTGCGCGCCGCGCTTCACCCATGCTGTCGGCGCGCTCAGAGAGGCGCGCCAAATCAACGAGACCTGCGGTGCTGTCCGCTGCTCGCGACTTCACGAAATTGACCGCCACGCGGGTGCCGCCAAACTGCATGAAGTCGGCCAGTGGAACGGTGGCCTGCTTGGCCTTGTCTGAGGTCTTTATCGAGTGGGTCGCCGTCTGCGCTGCGTTTTGAGAGCGACGGTAGTATTGCCCCAGATCCTGCGTCTGCTGGATGGCCGGCATCGAGCGCTTAGCCACCGACATCGCATTGCTCGTGAAGCTGACCCCGCGGCGCGCAAAGTCAACCAAGCCACCAACCAGCGGTATGGTGTCCAACGCAAGCCCTGCACCGGCAAATCCATAGTCAAACTTCGAAAGGGGTTCACCGAAAATGATGTCTTTTCCAGTTAACAACTCATAGGCATCGGGAACTATCGGCACTAACAGGATCGCGAGCTTGTCGACATTTGCTACAGCAAAAGCGGTGGCGCTGGCATAGGTGTAAACAAAGGTTTCGAGCTTAGCCTTATTCTTGGCCAACTGGCTATTGTCTGGACCATAAACTATGTCCATCAGGGTGTTGAGTGGGTCCTCCAAGTTGACAATGTTTTCCGCTGTCAGGGAGAAGCCGCCAGGCTTGGGAGACCATAGGTTTAAGGGACCTCCACCCGAGCTGGCATTGAGGTGGCGAGTCGCCATGCCCATCAGCGCCACCGTCTTACCTTGGGCAACTAGGCCATTACTGGAGCGCGTTTCGTAGATAATGCCCTGATAAGGAGTGCGGTTGCCACGGGCCATTACCTTGATCGCCGCATGCAGGTAGCTAACGTCTCCCCACGTATCGCGCATCCCAACGGTAGTGCGTTGTTTGTTCGTCGGATCAAATCCGCTGTTTATACTCCAACGCAGATCATAGACCATCGACATTGCGGTTTCGATAACAGCTTCGGCGCGGCCTTGGATGTAGGAAGGATCTGGAGATACGTTGAAGAAAATGTCCCCGCCCATCGTTGATCGTAAGTAGCGGGTATCGTCACCAACGTTGACTTGGCCGAGTCCGGATTGGCCAACAAAGCTGCCAACAAGACTCAGTTCACTGCCAGCGAGCAGGATATCCCTTGTGCGCTCGGGGCGGTCGGCGAAGCCGCCATGGCGGTTTTGATATTCTGGGGCGGCTACATTGAGGTAGGGGCCCAGGGCGGCCTTGTAAATGTAGGGATCGTAGTTTTCAGAAAGGACTGCCCAGCGGCGGAGGTCGGCGATTTCCTGTAGGTAGATATCCGTCAGGTGGAGGGCCATGTAGGCCGTCGCAATATTGGTGACGGCGAAGTTGCCGCTGGGATCATGGTAACTGAGTGGATTGTTGTTGGCGTATTGGTATTTGTGGAGCGAGTAGGGGTCGCTGGCAAAACCGGCAAAGGGGTCGGCGCTGTGGAAGCGACCAGCGTTGGGATTGTAGTAGCGGGCGCGGAGGTAATAGAGTTCCAGATCGGGGTCGTATTCCTCACCTTGATAAAGGCGGCGCGGCTTGAGGCCAATTTGGCGTATCTGGTTGCCGAAGGCGTCGTAGTCGACTTCACCCAGAACCGCTTCGTCATTAACCGCCATGCGGACGTTGCCCAGACCGTCTTTGACGTAGCGAGCCAGTCGCCACTCGGGTTCGGGGGTGACGATTTTGCCAGCGCCGTGAACCAGCGACGAACCGTCAAGCGCCAGCGTCTCGGCAATGGTTGCGCCGCCGCCCCAGATGAGGTGATCGCCAGTGCTGGTACGGGCGTAGGCGGCCGTCTCGCCGGTGGCGATGGCGTCGGCTGGCGCTATTTGCACCTTGGTGGGCGTTGTCGTGAAATCGACGTCGGCTTGTGCGGTTTGTCCGAAGTCATTGCGCCCCCAAGCAAAGACTTCGCCATTGTCCGTAAGGGCGATGACAAAGTCGCGACCGGCCTGGATGTCGACCACGTTCTCCAGGATGGTGATGATGGTCGGCGTGCTGTGGTCGCCGACGCTGCCGTCGCCCAGTTGACCGTAGTGATTAGCGCCCCAGGCGTAGACATTGCCCGACGCCGTCAACGCATAACTGGAGTCGGCTGACGCAACGAGCTTGACGAGGTCTGCGGGTAAGCCGGTCACCGCAGTGGGAGTCGTGACTTCGGAAACGCCCTCAATGCCCGCTTGGCCGTAGGAGTTATCACCGAAGGCATAGACGAGACCGGCGTCTAGCATCAGGGAGTGATAA
Source organism: Cerasicoccus frondis (assembly GCA_031296915.1). GTDB lineage: Bacteria > Verrucomicrobiota > Verrucomicrobiia > Opitutales > Cerasicoccaceae > Cerasicoccus > Cerasicoccus frondis. The sequence goes on from JAVDPC010000003.1 coordinate 265,970, forward strand.
TCACCAGTGACCGCACTATCGGAAGTGGCGTTGATCGTTAGCGGGGTGGGGGATGCATTGAAGTCGCCACTGCCGAGTTGGCCGAAATCATTGGCGCCCCACGTTTGAATTTCACCGGAAGTCAGACGCACCAGGCAGTGTTCGGCTCCAATGTGAATCGAATCGACATCAGTGAAGCCGGGAATGGTTTCGACTGGGGCGCTCGCTAGATTTTGCAAGGCGGTGAGTAAGTCGCTGGAGCCGCCGAGACGCACCAAGTTGCCGCTGCCATCCACGGCAAGGATGCCGGCGTGTTCGCCGTAGGCGACTGAGCGAACGCTGCTGAGTAATTGCGTATCGCCCGCCCAGAGCGAGCCGTCAGCACGTTGCTCGAGCATGGCTTCTACTGGTTCATCGGCTGGCTCGATGAGCACGTATTCGCCCTCGGGGCCCGCGCCATAAGCATAGGTGGCGGTGACGGCAAAGTCATCATTGAGTTCCTCGAGCACTTGAGCATAGCCCGTTGGATTGAGGTCATCGATGAGGTAATAAGTTGCGTCGAACTCTTCAGTCTCCTCATTCCAGACAAACTTGGCCACGCGATTGCCGTCGCCGTCATATTGATACTGGATATTGCCAGCATTGCGCTGGATCAGACGATCACGGAACTCGTATTCGTCATATGCAGGATCGCCACCGGTTGTATGCAGAGCAGTGGTGTTTCCATTGTCGTCGTAGGTATGACTCGTCAGACGATCATTGGCGTCGTAAGCGTAGCCTTCCGATGAAATGCCCGGCAAAGACGATGTGCGGATTGAGCGATTTAAGTCATTGCCATATGTATATTGAATGTCGCCATTGAGACCGTAGGGATCCAGTGAGACCTTTTCAGACAGGAGTCGATCCAACACGTCGTAGTCGTAGTCAACGCGACGATTGTTGATATCCGTGACCTTTTGAATATGCCCGCGTTCATTACGGTCATAATGATAATTCTGAATGGGTGAGCTTGTGTGTTTAACGTCCACATCGGTCACGCGATGGCGGGCATCGTAATTATAGTCGTAGGTTAGCTGCCCGACGATGCTGGACGTCATACGGCTGGCGCCGTCGTAGTAATAGTTAGCGCTAATCGCGCCCTCAGTGAGGCTGCTCAAGCGATTCGCCGCATCATAACCATACGATGCGCTGACGCCGTCGTTGTTCGATGACGCGATACTCGTTACGTTACCTACATTATCGTAGCCGTAGTTGAGTGAGCCAAAGGGGGTGGCTTTGGATGTCAGGCGCCCGAGTTGATCGTAACCATAACTCGTGACTCCGGTCTCGTCGTTCATCGTCTTGCGGAGGCCACGAGGGAAATACTCAAATGATACGGTGGTGCTATTCGGGGTAGTGGGAGTCTGCGTTAACAGACGATCACGCTGATCGTGGCTGTAGGTAGTCGTATAACCGTTAGCGTCTACTTTGGACAACAGATTGCCATATGTGTCGTATTGATAGGCCTCATTTTCGCCGCCGGGAAGCGTACGTGAAGCCAGCTCGTCCAGTTGGTTGTAGGTGAATGAAGTGGGGCTGCTGTGCCCGGGCAGGTAATAGGCTTCGAGATTTCCGTTGGCGTCGTAATCAAAGGTGGTAGTGTGATTGCCAGGTTGACGGATGCCGGTATTGCGCCCAAGGGCAACCGCAGTTCGGGCCATACTCGTAGGTCGTTGGGTTGCCGCGCTCACAAGCAATGCTAAGCAATGACACGGCCGATGCTTCGGTTTAGCACAGCCTATACAAAGGGAATGACACAGGCTGTGCTAAAGGCTTGTTCAGGCGGTGTTAAACCGTTGTTCCGTCTGCGCAAAGCCCTCGGATTGACAGAACATCGGCAATTCCTCGGCGAGGATCTGCCAGTTCCTCGGTTAGGAATCGCCTGTTCCTCGGCGAGGAGTTGTCAGTTCCTCGGCGAGGAATCGTTAGATCCTCGGGCAGGAATTGATAGTTCCCTGGGAGGGCATCGATAAATGGTCCCCGAAAGAGGCGTCATGACGACTGTCAAAGTGGAAATTATACGCCCCGTTAGCCCCGGAAGGTTTCGCGCTCGAGCTTGCGGGTGATGACGTCGAAGGCGCGGAGTTTGGCGGTATTGGCGTCGTCGAAGGTCCGCTTGCCGAACTCGCCGTCGATGCGCAGGCGGAAGCCGCTGCCTCACTTGACCAGCACGGCGTGGTGGTCGTGGTATTCGATTCACTCGTTGCTTTTGGCGGATTTTTGCCAGCCCTTGAGCTTCGGGAACTGCATGCGCTTTTGCGCGTGGGCGCGGAGCTGCGATTCCTTGAGCTCGATGTTGGGATCGTCGCTGAGCTTGTGCGCGCAGTGGATGCCCACATGGATGATCCGATTCGTCTCGGCGTGCCGCAACTTGTGCAGGAACGGACTTTTTCTTTCGCGCAGTAGTCGCATGTCCCGTGGCGCGGCTGGCGACCGCCCGGTTTTTGCTCCAGTAGCAGGTCCCGCACACACAGCCATTGCCAGTCCGTGGCGGGCAACTCGGGAGTTGGCTTGGGCGCTGAAGGCATGGCGGTCAAAGAACACGCATTACGCTTGCTCGCAAGAGTCAACCAGCGCTGAATCAGCGGCGCATAGCATGGAAAGTCGCATCTCTACCGAATTCATGGTTAACCGGGAATGTAGCACGAGGCGGGCTAGCTACTGGGGTGTTTAGTTAGAAGTAGGTGAACTTGCCCACGGACATGACTGTAGGAGAGACTTCAAATGGAAAACGTGACGCCGTTGGAACCAAAGTTTCCTGCCCACGGCTTCCGAAGTCCAGACCTGCATTCGTCGAATAGATGGGATTCATAGCCGAGCAGCTTTTCATCGCGTTTCTATTTTGGGGCAAAGTTGGCACGCTTGCTATTGGTTGGTCCCGTGCGTTCACTTATTAGCCTCTGCCCATTCTTCGAATAACCTAAAAAATGATTGAAGGGATTTAGTGTATGAGAAATTATTTATAATAAGAATAAATTGTGACCAACCGGCAATTGTTGGAAGCATTTCTTTGTTGGATCTTAGCCATGTCTCGAAGGAATCAGTGAATGTGAATTTGATGTTAAAAATCTTATGGAAATAATCTATGCCAGATATGAAGCTGTAAAGGAAATCGATACTTTCTCCTCCAAGGTACATTGCAGGGTGTTGCTCTATATGGAGTAGCAATTCTGCTAAGTCCTTGATAGGATTTAGATTATACTCAATGTTCAGTTCCAGTTCTTTCTCTAGATCTGATTCGAGTTCTGGACACTCAAATAGAACCCTGAAGAAGGAATCCAAGGCCAACTTTTCAGTTCGGTTTACGGCCTTGAATATTGAAAAACAAGAGATGTTGGTGGTAAAGTTGTAACGGTCCTGAAGAAGTTTATCAAAATTTTTTCTCCAATAAACTAGGTTCGTTGGTTGATCACTGTAGAAATGTGCGCACCACAGGCTTCCTTCAAGAAATGACCGAAGTTGGTCTAGGTCATGACGGAATAACAGATTGCTTGATTCTTGCTCAATACCACTGATGTATTTTCTTACTCTCATCGAAGCTACTTAAGGTCTTTTGATTTCAAAGTGCTTATCTTTCCGTATAGTTGATAGTTTTTCAAGGAATCTGCTTCTTGAATTGTCATAATTCCGGCAGCTCTAGGGTTAACTTCATACCCAAACCTCCAGCTCTGTTCTGGAGCGAACAGAATATTGGTGTCACTTACCGTGCCAGCACCGATTCCTTTAATAATTTTGACTCCTACATGCTTGGCGTTTTCGGATACTTGGCGCTCAGTATCGGTCTTTCCTTTACCAAATCTTCCAAAGCCTTCTACGGCAAATATTCCGTCTAGCCAAAGGGCCCCAATGGGGGCTTCATATTGGATCATTTCCCAATCAAACCCTTCTATTTTTTTGGATCGTTTCAAGATTTCTTTAGCTTTCGTGGCAAACTGAACGCACTCGCGACTTCCACACTCTTCTTGTGCTTCTTCGAAAGCATTCTTAAGTTTTGAGGGAATTAAGGCTTGGCTAAATGCATAGACATAGTAACCAGCGATTAGATGAACAGTTAGCGTTTGCATCACGGTTAACGTCACCGTTTGTTGTGCAATTGATTGGAAAAGTCCTGTTGGATCTATCGTATTTGTAGGATTACTATGCACATAGAGGTATTTATGCAGCGTTGCTGGGTCAGCATTTCCACCCTCGTATGTATCCAGCGTATGGAATCGACCTGACTCTGGGTTCATGTACCGCGCCCTCAGGAAATACATGCCCAGATCGGCGTCCCACTGCTCACCAGTGAACAGATACGAATTGGGTGTCGTTCCAAGGGCGTTAATCAAGTTACCCCAGGCGTCGTAGAAGTAGGTGTCGCTCACGAGACCATCTTCACTGGTTAGGCCGCGGACGGTGCCGAGGCCGTCGTAGAGGTAGTAGCTGGTTTCCCAATGAGTGGGTGACTCGACGGGCATCAACTGGTGCTGCGCGATGAGGTCGAGGCCGTAGGTGTAGACCTGATCGACAGTGAGCGTGCTGTCCAACTCTTCCAGGACCTGCGAATAGCCGGTGAGGTTGTTCATGTCCACCAGGTAGTGGGTAATGCCTGCCGGGGTGGATTTGGTGACGCGGTTGCCGTCGGCGTCGTAGGTGATGTCGATCACGTCGCCAGTCGCTGTGGTGCGGCGGATGAGGCGGTTCAGGAAGTCGTATTCGTCGGCGTCGCCGTCTTCGAGGGTGGTATTGCCGTTGTCGTCGTAGATCGTGTCGTCGAGCCAGTCGTTCTCATTGAACGTGTGGTTTTGAACAGAAGATCGCAAAGGCAGCGAAGAGTCTTGTGAGAGGCGGTTGCCGACGAGGTCGTAGGTCCACGCCGAGGCGCCGTTGACGGCGTAAGGATCATTCGTGATCGTCTCGGAGGTGAGGCGGTAGAGGTTGTCGTAGGTGTAGTCGACTATGCGGCCCGAGGTTTCCGTCTGGCGGCTGCGATGACCACTGTCGCGCAGCGTATACGTGTAGCTGTTGAGGCTGCCCGTGGCGTTGGCCAGCGTGAGGTTCGTCAGGCGGTTGAGGCTATTGTAAGTCCACGTATGCGATACACCGTTGGCGTAGGTGACGGACTCAAGGTTGCCCACGGCGTCATACGTATAGCCGTGCTCCAGCGGCGGCTGCGCGGCGCCAGAGTCGTAGACGGATTCGAGGCGGTTCAGTGCGTCGTAATCGTAGGTCAGTGCGACGCCATTGGCATTGCTGGAGGTGACGCTGGCCAGGTTGCTGGCGTCGTCGTAAGTGTAGGCCAAGTCGCCGCGTGGCGTGAGCTGCGTGACGAGGCGTCCACGTTCGTCGTAGGACCACTCCTGGTAGTCGATGCTTAGCGCGGCAGCGTTCGTGACGTTGGCGCTGAGGCGCTGGCCCGCATCGTTGTAGGTGTAGTCAATGCGTGCGGGGGCGTGTGGAAGAAGGAGCGAGGGGTGATCCGGGTCGGCGATCATGGCCGTCATCCGGTTCAGCTCGTCATATACGTAGGTCGTCGTGTAGCCGTTGAAGTCCGTGCGCGAGGCCAGCGTGCCGTCGTCATTGTAGGCGTAGGTTTCCGTCTGGCCTTCAGGCAGGGAGCGCGCCACGCGGCGACCGAGTGAATCATACTGGTAATACGTGGTGTGACCCTTGGCGTCAGTCTGACTGATCTGATTGCCCAACTCGTCGTATTGGTAAGTCGTTAGAATCCAGGAGTCAGGAGACAGGAGATCCGGGTGTGGCTGTTTGACCGTAACCAAACGGCCCAAGCCGTCGTAAACGTATTCCGTGCGCTTGCCTTCCTGGTCGATCATCGCCGCGCGGCGACCGAGCTCGTCATAAACCGTTTCGGTGAACGTGCCATCGTGGAAGATGGTCTTCGTCGGGCGGTTCAGATCGTCGTAGTCAAAGCTGTTTTCGTGCAGGTTCGCATCGGTGACGCTGAGCTGATTGCCGTTGAGGCTGTAGGCGAACTTCGTGGTCTGGTCCAATGCATTGGTGACCGTGCCGCGACGACCGGAGCAACCGCAATTGGGATCATACTCGTAGGTTGTCGGATTGCCAAGCTCGTCGAAGCTGACCTCCACCCGACCGATGGCGTCGTAGATCGTCGATGTCATCGGGTTGTCCGCGAGCTCGGCGTTGTCGAGGAGCACGAGCGAATCGCTCAGGTCCAGCGAAGCCGGATCGGGCGTGGTGGCGTCGGGCGCGAACGAGGCGATCATGCGGCCCAGCTCATCGTAAACCGAGTAGCTGGTGTAGCCCCGGCGATCCGTCATCGCCACGCGGCGGTTTTCCAAGTCGTAGTATACGCGCTCCTCAGTGAGGTCAGGGTAGACCGTGCGCACGAGGTTGCCGCGGTCATCATAATACATATAGGTCGCTTCGCCTTCCTGATCGGTCTGGATCGCGACCTGACCGAAGTCGTTGTAAACGGTCTGTGTGAACGTTTCGTCGGCAAAGGTCGTCTGTGTCACGCGGTCCTCACGGTCGTAGACGAAGGTGGTGGTCACGTTTTCCGTGCCCAGCGCATTGCCCTGCTGATCGTAGAGTGTGCGGAGCTGCGACTGGGAGGTCTGGTTGCCGCGTCCGTCATAGGTGAAGGTCGATTGATTGAGGATTGCGGATTGCGGATTGCGGACTGTGGTGGATGTGACGTAGCCGGAGCTGTTATAGGTGTTCGAGGTGACGTTGCCCTCTGCATCGGTCATCGTTGTAAGGTTGCCCGCGGCGTCGTAGGTGAAGGTGGTCACGTTGCCCAAGGCGTCCTCTTGAGTCAGCAAATCGCCCGTGCCAGGGGCGTAGGTAAACGTGGTCACGTTGCCTTCGGCGTCGGTTATGGTCAGCGGATTGCTGAAGCTGTCGTAGGAATAGGTCGTGGTCATCGCGACCTGCTCGCCGTCGCCACCAGTGATGTACTGTGTCTCGGTGAGCAGGTTGTTGGTCGCGAGGTCGTAGCTGCGTTCCGTCACGTTGCCCAAGGGATCAACCATGCGCGTTTCGTTGCGGTTGGCGTCGTATTCGTAGGTCGTCGTGAGACCAGCGCCGCCAGGATTGTTCGGGTCAACCGTGGTTGTCGCCACGACATTGCCTTCCAAGTCATACTCGTGGACGGTGACATTGCCCAGGCGGTCAGTGATCGTCTCCTTGCGGTTCGGGATGTCGTGCGTGAAGCCGATTTCGTTGCCGTCGGCGTCGCGCTGCGCGATCAAGCGACCGTCATCGTCGTATTCGCTCGCGATCGCCTCAATGCCGCGCGGATCAATAATCGTCGTCAAGTAGTTCGGGAAGTCGGCATTCTCATAACGGAACTCTGTATACAGCCCATATTGTGGCGCATCGGGATCGTTACCAGATCGGTCGGTAAAGGTGCTGAGGCGGCCCTGAGCATCGTAAGCATAAGAGAGTAATCCGCCATCGGGGTCGCTGATTTCGGTAATGCGCCCTTGAGCATCGCGGGTGAATGCAATGCTCTTTCCGCTGCTGTGCGTGATGCCGTCTTCACTGATGGTTAAACTGTTTTCGTTGCGGTCCGTTACTTTGCGCAGGCCGACAATTTCCTGAATCTCAAGTTTCGTGCCATCAGGAGAGGTATAGACATAGCTTGACGGGTCCAGTGGTCCCGAGCCGAAGTCATCTACATAATATACGCCGCCTCCTTCATCGACCATTGAATAGCCAATTTCACCGTCGATGGTCGTGAGGCTGCCAACTGAGCCGTTGATGGGACTAAATTTAAATACAGCGGCAGTAGGTTCTGGTCCGAGAATGGTGCCTTGTGGCTCCGTGGTCGCTTCAAACTGTTCGACCTGGTCATCGCCCAAGACCACGGTGACAACTGCAGGACGTAGTGTTTTAAAGACCCAACGGCCACTCAGGTCACTGCTGGTTACGTCTAAATACCATTCCTCGCCCACCGTGCGGTTTTCATAAACCTGCACCGTGCGAATGCCCAGATCCCAGCCGGGGCCAAAGTCGCCTACCAGCGAGCCGCGGCTGTCATACGTGCGCAGGAGTTGGACCGGGATGCCACTCACGGGGATATTCAGATCTTCAAACGCCAGCGAGAATTGACCAATTTTCATGCCGGTGTCGACGACGAGGCTGATTGTATCGCTGATCGAGCGTCCCAGCAGATCTGTCGCTGTCAATCGCACATCGTAAATGCCGTTGCGCAGTAAGGTTGGATCAAATTCGCCCAGGACATCATCCAGAACCTGTGCTGTGTCAGAATCGAACTGCGACCATTCGGACGAACCGCGCAGACGACTTTCCAAGACATATTCCTTCAGAATGCTCGACTCCACCGTGCCGATGATTGGGGTGGGGGCGGTGATGACGGTGTCTTCGGCAGGGCCTTCGATTTCGGCTTCGATTGGAGTGATTACTTCCGGGAGGGCGAGCACGCTGATCGTTGCGCTAGCGCCAGTGTTGCCATCGTTATCAGTGGCGATAGCGGTGAGATATTGATAGCCTGATGACGTTGGGGTGAAAGTCGCGGTGTAAGGCTCTTCGACATCAATGTCGACTGATGTGTTATCGACGAAAAATTCAACGCTGACGATCGCGCCATCGGCATCAGTTGCTTCGGCGGTAATGGTGATTGGGGCGCCGACTGTGAATTGCGAACCATCAGTGGGCGAAGATAGTGCGACGCTTGGGGCGTTGACCACGGTTAGCTCAATCGTGTCGGTCACATTAAATTCACCATCGTTTACGATGAGGCGCAGTAGGTAGCTGCCCGCGACCGTGAACTGGACGGGCGATGAAAGTGCATTGGCGTTTTCAAATTGCGCAATGCCAGGGCCACTGACTTGAAGCCATTGGTAACTCAGCGTACTTCCAGTAGGAAGGCCATCATCGGTGACCACCGCAGTGCTCTGCCAGCCATCAGCAAGGTTGATCGTGTCCGAATCGGCAAGCTGAATGGTAGGGCGCTGGTTGGCGGCCTCTGGAACCGTAAGCGTCACGCTGCCGGAGGCGTTGTACTCTCCGTCGCTGACGGTGAGGGTGAAAGCATAGACGCCTTCCTCGCTCAGGTTGAACTGAGATTCAAAGGCCCCGCCACCTGCAGGAAGTTCGCTGGCTTGTGTCGGGAAGACAGCGTTGGCCGGTCCACTGGTCTGACTCCACTGAGCCTGCAATGCGCCACCGGGAAGAAGGTCGTCAATTACCTGTGAGGTGAGGGTAATCAGGGACTGTCCTTCGGAGAGCGTTTGAGTTGCGCCAGCAATGACTTGAGGCGGCGTATTGGTTTCGATAAAGCATTTGCCAAAGCTGCCAGAGTTGTAGATGGAGCGAATCTCAGTGCTGGTTAGCGCACGGTTATAGAGTGATAATTCATCTACTCTGCCAGCGTAGCGATATTCCCCTTGCCGTCCACCTATGTAAAGATTGCCCAGTGTGTTGATGGTGGCTTGCCCCAAGTTGATCGTGTTACGGGGTCCACCACCATTGCGGAAAATTTGCACATTGCCTGACGTTGGATCATATGTAATGGCCCAGTGGACAAAGTTGGTGTTGCTGATCCCCTCATTATAATTACCATCCAGCAGGTATTCAGTTGTTGGGTCCTCAAGGGTTGTGAATGATGCGTATAATTGGCGACTTTGGACGTAAGCATTTTCGTAGATACGGAATCCGCCTTCATTTGCATCGCCCCAGCTCAAAAGAGTGGCGCCGTTACTGCCTCCTTCCGTATCCAGCCAGAATTCAATCGTGAAGCCATCTTGAGAGCTTCCGATATTCAGTGCAGGAGATTCCGTGACGGCTATTTGGCTAGTTTGATCGAATTTGAATGCGCTGCCAACTAATCCAGAAGTGATATTGACCCTTTGGTTCATTTCCTCATAGTTGTGTAGTTGATCCTCGATGGTTTGGTTGGCCGACCACCATGCGACAAGTGACTCATCAGGAGTGAACTGGCAGCTTGAGTCGACGGTGACTGTTACTTGGTCGGAAGTAGCGCCTGCACCATCGGATGCCCTCAGCTGTAGCTCGTAAACTCCAGCAGTATCAAATACGACCGAGGTTAACGGATCGGACGGATTGAGGAACGTTGCGGTTCCAGGGCCGGATAATTGCGACCAGGCGACCGCCAACTCACTGGTTCCAGGCAGACCATCGTCGATTGCTTTGCCAGTCAGGTTGAGAGTGGCGCTCAAGGCGGTGGCGGCATTGAGCCCAGCATCCACAACAGGTAGCGCATTGCTGCTAGGTAAGCACTTCCCGATTGAGCCTGCTCGGTATATGCTCGATATTTGTGCGGAGCTCAGTGGTTGGGAATAAATGGAAATTTCGTCAAGCTGCCCAACAAATTGGCCGGAGTCGAGGCGCCCGCCAATCCACACGTCACCATCGGTGGCCAAGGGGCCATTGCCGACATCGATCTGCTGGGCGAGAATGCCTTCACGGTAAACTTGCAGGGTTCCATCGATGCGATCGTAAACCACAGCATAATGCACCCAGTACTCTGAATTCAAGCTATAGCCATAGGTGGTGGTGGCTTCGTAAGAAGTCGCAGGTTCGCCTTCCGGGGAGACTGTGACAAACATCGTGCTTACGAGGCTATTTCTATAGGCGTATCTGATGGCCGCTACCTTCAAACCATTGCCATCAGGGTCATCCCAACTGATGATTTCACAATTTTCGGTCAGGTCCGCTTCACACCAGAATTCAATGGTGAAGCCATCTGGATACTGGCCCAGATTTAAGGCGTCACTCGCGGGAATTTGCAGGTGGTCGTTTGTCCCGAAGCTAAAGGCGCTGCCAACCTTACCGGAGGTGAAGTTGACCAACTGTGGCAGGGGATCGTTATCGCCAATGACGTCTTCGTACGTTTGGTTGCCAGTCCACCAGGCAACGATGGAAGGGCTGGCGCCCATGCCACATGGTTCGCCTACCTGCACCACCACGACATCTCGGTCGATGCCAATGCCGTCGTTAGCAGAAAGTTCAAGCTCGTAAACACCAGTTGCGTCGAACTGAACGCTGCTGGTGGGGGACGCCGTATCTGCAAAGGTCGCTGCGCCGGGTCCCGATAGCTGCGTCCATTCTGTTGTCAGCTCATGTTCAACAGGCAATCCGTCGTCTGAAACCTCGCCATTCAAATTTAGCACGATCGATACATTGTCAATGCCCGTATCTTCGCCTGCGTCCACTACCGGCAAAATATTGTCAGTCGACAGACACTTGCCGGTATGCTGCGCGGAGTAGATGTCGGATACTTCGCTGATTTCCAAGGCGCGGCTGTAGAAAGTGACTTCATCCAGGTAACCACTGAAGCTCGTTTGCCCGGGCCGCCCGCCAATCCAAATTTCGCCCTCGGTCAGGAGGGTCGTTCCCGGATCTGCGTAGACGCGGTCTACGATTTTGCCATCTCGGTAGAGCCTGAGTTCGCCGGTGTATTTATTGTAGCTGAAAGTATAGTGATGATACTCAAGGTTGGAGTAAATATAATGTATGTCGCTCTCGAGTTCATAAACATCTGCATCATTATCAGCTGAGATTGCTTCAATGCGAACGCGCTTTCCCAGATCGGTGTAACGACTGGTGAATTCAGCGGTCTCGTAGATACGAAAACCGTTCCCCTCAACATCGCTCCAGGCGAGTAGTTCACGTTCATTGACTTGATTGGCTTCCCACCAGAACTCAATGGTAAAACCATCATCGCTCGCGCCGAGATCTAGATCGCTCCCCTGAACACGGACCCGTCGTGACCCATTGAAGGACAGGCTCTGGCCAACATAACTGTCACTATAAGCTTCGCCATTGACGGTATACGAAGTATGACCGCCAACGACATCTTCGTCCGATCCATTGAAAGGGAACCAGGCGACTGCGCCCATTGGCACATTGACTTCACAGGGAGTCTCAACATTAACTCGAGTGACATCCGTCGCTGTCGAGACGCCATCTGAGGCCGTTAATGCGAGTACGTATATGCCAATCTCAGTGAAGAGGACCTCAGGACTGGGAGATTCAGCGTCGGAGAAGATCACTTCAGCATCGTCGGGCGCTGATTCAACCGACCACGATACGGTTAATTCGCCATTCTCCGGGAGGCCATCGTCTTCCACCAAGCCGGTCAGTTGGATGGTAGTGGCAATGTCTGGAGCAAAGTATGGTCCTCCTGCATCGACGTCTGGCAGCACGTTGCTGTGGACAGGGCATTTGCCAACCGCTTGCGCCTGATAAATGTTGTATACCTCCTCAGAATTCAGGGCCCGGCAAAAGAGTGTGAGCTCATCGATGACGCCATCGAAATGGTCGGCGTCATCCCAGGTGGCCGCGACAAAGAGATCGTAAGATGACTGGGGCATGAATACATCGAAATACTCAGAGGCAAGCAGGTTGCCGTTAACGTATGTTTCGGCCAGGCCGCTAAAGCGGTTATAGGTAACGGCAACATGTGTCCAGGCGCCTGCAGTAAAGTTCGGTTGGGTAATTTGTTCATAAGTGGCGCCCTCGCGAGAAACTAGGGTCCAGACCAATTGGCCCAGTTCATTGATGCGAAGCGTCATGCCGGTTTCGCCATTAGTAGGGTCGGCATACTGTGTGAGCATACATGCCTGAATGACGTCGGGGCGAAACCAGAAGTCCCAACTGATGCCTCCATCACGCCCGACATCAAGTGATGGCGAGGCGAAGACGTTCATGCGGTCATCAACGCCATCGAACTCGATGCCAGCAGCCACCAAGCCATCAACATAGGTATCTTGCGTGGCATCGTTGTAGTTCTCAAGAAAGCCGACGTTGCCGGAGACGTGGTCAATGGCGTCGAAATTCGCCTGCCACCACGAGACCAAGCCACGGGTGACGCTCACTGCACAGGGAGACTCCACTCGAATTTCCAGGCTGTCTTTGCCGCCACGCTCGGAGTCGAACGCTTCCAACTGCAAAATATATACGCCTGGAGCGCTGAATGTGACCAGCGCATTGGGATCCGTCGGGTCGGAGAAACTCACATCTCCTGGGCCAATTTGCTTGGTCCACAGAATATCGACGGTTGAACCCAAGGGTAGGCCGTCGTCACGGACAGTCCCCTGCAGCTCGATTGGATCGGTTTGGTTAATGACGAAAGCGTCTGCGCCTGCATTAACATAAGGAGCTTTGTTATAAGGGTCGAGCTGATAGGTGACAGTGTCCGTGCTGATCTCTTCACCCGCAGTTGCCGTGAGGCGTAGCTCATAGGTTCCATTGATGCTGAAGTTGACCAACGGGCGGAGTTGAGCTGGGTTGTTGTTCGCAAAGGTGGCTGAGCCCGGACCAGTGACGACCTCCCACAGATATGTGGGTTCGATCTCGAACTCATGAGCTGACTTGTAAATGGCGCCTTTCAGCTCTAGAGTTTCCGGCCATAGAGCGTCTACGTCTTCGCCAGCCGAGGCATACCATTGCTTAATTGCCTGAGGTTGATTGTAGCCGATTGTGCCGACTGTTAGGTCCTCGAGTATCGGGCTTTCGCCGGTTTCCGCCGAGAGGAAAATGACGCGCCCTTTCAGATAGCGCCCGTGAGCGACAGGCGCTTCTTCGAAATCAACGATCTCCCAATCGCCATAGTCCACGCCGTTGTTGCTGGTGGCGATCTCTACTTGAATCTTAGCGTCGTTGCACAAACTCACATTCCATGTGACCGGTCCCCATTCGGCATTCGGAATTTTCCCATCGAAAGAAAATTGCCATTCGCCTTGAGAGAGTTCGATGGAGTTCGCGCTGCCGCCAAAATCGCCATAGGTCCAGAGGGCGCCACCGAGTTCCGGAGACTCGATGTCGACTTCGCCAACCGGGGTAACGCCGTCTTCGCCAATCGGTCCCAGGAGTGGATTGATGCGCTGTACTATGCCACTGGTTCCACTGACCCAAATGTAGCCTTTGCGATCAATGGCCACTTCGGTGGGACCGTGACTGGCGACTTTGACACTACCGACGTAAGTGCCGTCGGACTTGAGATGCCCGACTGTTTTGCTGCAGTGTGAATGCGCAACCCAGATGTCTCCATCGATCCCTTGCGCCATCCCTTGTGAATAATGATAGCCGTGATCGATCTGGGCGAGCAGGTTGCCTGCTTCATCATATTTATAGAGAACTTCGGTTCCGTCTCGGCTAACCCATATGTTGTTCTCAAAGTCTTTCAGGACTGCCCAGGCATTTCGGCGCGCCTGACTCCAAAGCGTGTCCAGAGAATCTGTTGGTTCCGAAAGATCCCAGCGCAGGAAGTAGTTGCCCGTCGAATAGAGTATGCCTTCCAAGTCAATAAAACCGCCATAGCTTCCCGCGCCTTCAGGCAGTGTTTCTTCACGCAGTAGTGCACCGCTATCGCCATCATACTGTTGCCACAAGCCATTCGAGCCGCCCACCCAAATGTTGCCATCGGGGTCAACGGACAGGTGTCGCAAGTTTTTAATATCGGTTTGGATGTAGAGCAGGATTAACTCATCTTCCGCTTGCAGGGCCGACGCATCATCTCCATTGGTGGGCAACGGCCAATCGAGCACTTGTTCCAACCCGTTGGAGGTATCCAGTTTCCCGTTGTAGTTGCGGTCGATGTACTGACCAGACTCAGGATTTGCGATTTTGATGATGGAATTATCGCGCAGATTGCCGATCCACGCATTGCCATCGTAGTCGATCGCTACGCGGGTGGGATTGGGGTCGGTGGCGTCTTCTGGATTTGCCCAGTATTCGCCCAGTACGCGGCCGGTGTCGATGTCGATGCGGCAGACTGTGCCTTTCGTATAAACGGGTATCCAGAGGCTGTTAAAGCTTTTCTGAGGCACGCGCATCGACAACTCGTCTTCAACCAATGACGAAACACCATAGCGATACCCTTCGGCAAAGTCTGCTGTGGTTGTGAAGGTGCGTGAACGAGGATCAGCGGTTACGCGCAGAATTAGCGAGGCTGGCTCCGAATAGTATTCGCCGTCGTATGCCCGGTAGCTGATAGCCTCTGCACCGAAGAATCCGGCATCGGGCGTGTAAGTTATGGGTAAATCCGTGGGCTGAATGATTTGATTAACATCCGTCAGCATTTCACCATTTGCCGACGTAAGAATGCCGCTGGTCGGCAATTGGAGAATCTGATAGCTCACTTCGCTGTCGATGTCAGCACCCAGAAGAGTCAGTTCGATTGGGGAGTTTTCTGCGGTGGCGACGGATGCATTATTGGCCATTGGGGCGTCATTTACAGCGGCCAATTCAATCGACGCATTCGCAACTTCGGATTCATTTGCGCCATCGCTAACTGAGAATGTGAATGTGAAAGCGCCATTCTCATTCAGTGCAGGCAAATAAGTGATGGGAAATTGCTCCTCAGCATAAGTTACAGGCGTGGATTCGACTAATGATCCATCAGCCAAGTAAAGGTCACCGGAAGTTGGTAATGTCAGGATTGTGTAGAGAAGCGGTAGACCCTCGGGGTCCATTCCTTGCAGGTTGAGGGAAAGCTCGGTATCCTCGAACCCGCTGAAATTCGTGTTGATCGCGATTGGAGGGTTGTCTACTGGTTCGACAGATATGTTGAGGATTTCTGAAGCAGGAATGGTCCCGTCTTCTCCTCCGTCGGTGACTGTAATGGTAACGTTTCCTGAAGTGATTACGCCTTCACCTGGAGTCCATTCGATCAATCCAAGTAGGGAGATGCTCATTCCGAGCGGCTCATTTGTTAATTGATATGTGAGTGAAATTCCATCATTGAGGTCGTCCTCATCCTGGACGATTACCTGATACTGATAGAGCTCTCCTTCGCGTGCCTCAGTTGGAGCGATGGAGGTAATCACTGGGGCATCGTTGACATTGCTGACGGTGATAGTGAATGCCTGCGTGCCGTTCGCGCCTTCGAGGTCCGTGGCGGTGAGGGTAATATCGTAGCTGCCGACGTCGTCATTAGTTGGCGTGCCGGAAAGGGTGTCGCCATCGAAAGTCAGCCAGGCGGGCAGGTCGCTAGTGGTTACGGTGACGAAGTCGCCTAGGTCGGGGTCGCTGGTTGTGACTGCGTAGCTGTAGAGCGCATCTTCGTCGACGGTGCTGACCGGTGTGCTGGTGATGCTTGGCGCGTCGTTGACGTTTTTGACGGTGATGGTGAAAGCCTGTGTGTCGTTTGCTCCTTCGATATCCGTGGCGGTGAGGGTGATGTCGTAGCTGCCGACGTCGTCATTGGTTGGCGTGCCCGATAGCGTGCTCCCGTCGAAGGTCAGCCAGGCGGAGAGGTTGCTGGTGGTTACGGTGACGACGTCGTCTGCATCGGGGTCGCTGGTCGCGACTGCGTAGCTGTAGAGTGCATCTTCGTCGATGGCGGTGATCGGCGTGCTGGTGAAGCTGGGCGCGTCGTTGACGTTGCTGACGGTGATGGTGAATGCCTGCGTGTCGGTGGCGCCTTCGAGGTCTGTGGCGGTGAAGGTGATGTCGTAGCTGCCAACGTTGTCATTGGTGGGTGTGCCGGAAAGGGTGTCGCCATCGAAAGTCAGCCAGGCGGGGAGGTTGCTGGTGGTCAAGGTGATGACGTCGCCTACGTCTGGATCGCTGGTCGCGACTGCGTAGCTGTAGAGTGCATCTTCGTCGATGGCGGTGATCGGCGTGCTGGTGATGCTGGGCGCGTCGTTGACGTTGCTGACGGTGATGGAGAATGCCTGCGTGTCGGTAGCGCCTTCAAGGTCTGTGGCGGTGAGGGTGATGTCGTAGCTGCCGACGTCGCCGTTGGTGGGTGTGCCGGATAGGGTGGTTCCGTCGAAGGTCAGCCAGGCGGGCAGATCGCTGGTGGTCACGGTGACGATGTCGCCTAGATCTGGATCGCTGGTCGCGACTGCGTAGCTGTAGAGTGCATCTTCGTCGATGGCGGTGATCGGCGTGCTGGTGAAGCTGGGCGCGTCGTTGACATTGCTGACGGCGATAGAGAATGCTTGCGTGTGGGTGGCGCCTTCAAGGTCTGTGGCGGTGAGGGTGATGTCGTAGCTGCCGACGTCGTCATTGGTGGGTGTGCCGGAAAGGGTGTCGCCATCGAAAGCCAGCCAGGCGGGGAGGTCGCTGGTGGTCAAGGTGACGACGTCGCCTAGGTCTGGATCGCTGGTCGCGACTGCGTAGCTGTAGAGTGCATCTTCGTCGATGGCGGTGATCGGCGTGCTGGTGATGC
>JAVDPC010000004.1 GCA_031296915.1 Cerasicoccus frondis
TTGGCATTTCAATCACGGGCTTCCAGCCCGCTCAATCAAAGCCGCCTTGCGCTGCATCCAATCTATACCCCACCTGAATCGGCAATCTAGATGAAAAGTGCTCTAAACCAACTCTGCTTGAGGCTCCCAGGATTGCAGGATGCGCACATAGTTGCCGCGCTCGATGACTTCCGGGTTCGGCGCGTGGCGGTAGCTCATGCTGCCCTTCATCTGCGCCAGCGACTCGTACTCGTGATCTTCCATCCAACGCTCTAGATCGGTGCGCAGATCCTCGATCCGCCCCACCCCATTCACCAGCAGCTCGGACACCATCTGCACGACGTCGGCGCCGCACATGACCGCCTTAATCGCGTCATCCCGCGTGTGGACCCCGCCTGTGCACGCCAAGTCCAGCTGATAGCGCCCAAAGAGCACCGCCAGCCAACGCAAACGCAGCAGCAGTTCAGAAGAATCCGACAGACTGAGCGTGGGCTTCATTTCCAGCTCTTCGATGTCGATGTCCGGCTGGTAAAAGCGATTAAAGAGCACCAACCCTTTCGCGCCCGCCGCTTCCAGGCGACGCGCCAGGTGCGCCATCGACGTAAAGAACGGCGACAGCTTGACCGCCACCGGTATCTGGATCGATTCGCAAACCGTCTTCACGATTTCTTCCGTGCGCGCCTCGACAATCTCCGCCGATTCGCTGGACACACGGGGCTGGTAGTAAAGATTTAGCTCAAGCGCATCGGCGCCGGCCTTTTCGATCTCTTTGGCAAAGTAGGACCAGCCGCCGAGGTGCGTGCCATTGAGCGACGCAATGATGGGCACATTGACGGCCTTTTTCGCCGCGCTCAGGTGCGCCAGGTAATCCTCCGGTCCGTAGTGATACTCGACCTCTTTCGGGAAGTAGCTGCCCGCTTCCGCAAAGCTTTCCTCATGGGCGTAAACGTGGGCGTCGAGGCCGGCTTGGTGATGCGTCACCTGCTCTTCAAAAAGTGAGTGCAGCGTGATGGCAGCCGCGCCCGCGTCTTCCGCCTTGCGCACGCGATCAAGGTTCGAAGCCAGTGGCGAAGCGCCGAGGATAAAGGGATGGGGCAGCTCGAGCCCGAGGTATGTCGTGGTGAGATTCATGGTTTTTAATTTTGAATTATGAAGTATGAATTATGAAATGGTTCGAGTTCAGAGCTCGCTGATTTTCATAATTCATCATTCTGCATTCATAATTATTTAAATCGGCTCGCCGGTGTCGTCTTTGGGTTTGTTGACCTGCGCGAGGTTTTCGTAGAGGCGGCGTTGTGCGCCGTCGATAGACTCTGCCCGGTTGATGAGCTCCTTCGAGCGACCGGGGTTGACTTGCGCCAACGAACGGAAGCGGACTTCGTTATCCACGTATTCCTGCAGCGATTTCTTCGCCGCCTTGCTGTCGAGCTGAAGCGCGGGCTCGCCCAGATCAACACGGCGCGGATCGTGGCGGTAGAGCGGCCAGTGTCCGCTGTCCACGGCCAGCTTTTGCTGCTGCAGACCGAAGTTCAGGTTGTAGCCGTGGGCGATGCAATGGCTGTAGGCGATGACCAAGCTCGGCCCGTCAAAGCTTTCGGCCTCGTCCATTGCCTGGATCACCTGGCGCTCGCTGGCGCCCATGGCGATCTTGGCCACGTAGACGTTTTGGTAACCCATCGCGATGAGGCCCAAGTCCTTCTTCGGCGTTTCCTTACCACCGGCGGCAAACTTCGCCACCGCGCCCATCGGCGTGGACTTCGAGGCTTGGCCGCCTGTGTTGGAGTAAACTTCCGTGTCGAGCACCAGGATGTTGACGTTGCGTCCGCTGGCGAGGATGTGGTCCAGGCCGCCGAAGCCGATATCGTAGGCCCAACCGTCGCCCCCGACGCCCCACACGCTCTTGCGAACGAGGAACTCGGAGAAGGTTAGCAGTCGCTTGGCTGCCGGCTCGTTCATGCCGATCAGCTTGCGCTTGAGCTCGGCTACGCGGTCGCGCTGAGCGAAGACGGACATCTCATCCTTCTGATGGCTCATCAGGATTTCGCGGACCAGCATGTCGCCCAATTGCGGCGCGAGTTGCTGGAGGAGTCGGCGCGCCATTTCCGTCTTTTTATCAACGGCCAAACGCATGCCCATGGTGAACTCGGCGTTGTCTTCGAAGAGCGAATTGCTCCAAGCCGGGCCACGTCCATTCTCATCCGTGCAATACGGAGTCGTGGGCAAGTTGCCGCCGTAAATGGAGGAACAGCCAGTCGCGTTGGCGATCATCAGGCGGTCGCCAAAGAGCTGGGTGAGCAGCTTCAGGTAAGGCGTTTCACCGCAGCCAGCGCAAGCGCCGGAGAACTCAAAGAGCGGTTCGCGCAGCTGAGTGTCGCGAGTGGTGAGGCCCAGCGCGGTGCGCTCGGGGCGAGGCAGCTCCTGGAAGAAGTCCCAGCGCATCTTTTCCTGCGCCACGGTCTCCTGGTGCGGACGCATGTTGATCGCCTTCTCGCGTGGGTTGGCCTTGTTCTTGGCCGGGCAAGCGGTCACGCAAAGTCCGCAGCCGGTGCAGTCCTCGGGCGCTACTTGGATGGTGTAGCGGTGGCCGGTGATCTTGCGGTCCTTGAAGGGCGCGGAGAGGAAATTCTCGGGCGCTTCGTCGAGCGCGTTTTCCGGGTAATGCTTGCAGCGGATCGTGGCGTGCGGGCAAACGAGCGCGCACTTGCCGCACTGGATGCAGACCTCGGGATCCCACACGGGGATTTCGGTGGCGATGTTGCGCTTCTCCCACTGGCTCGTGGAGCACGGCCACGTGCCGTCGACCGGGAAGGCCGAGACGGGCAGCAAGTCGCCATCACCTTGCAACATGACGCCCGTGACTCGTTGAACGAAGTCTGGCGCCTCCGCCGCGACCGCCGGAGGGAAGGCGATGGATGAGTTGGCGGCGGCGGGGAGGTCAACCAGATAAAGTGAGCTCAAGGCCATGTCGACTGCGGCGAAGTTCTTCTCCACAATCGCGGGGCCCTTGCGCATGTAGGTCTTTTCGATAGCGCCCTTGATCTTCGCGATGGCTTCGTCCTTGGGCAGGATGCCGGAGATTGCGAAGAAGCAGGTCTGCATGATGGTGTTCGTGCGGCCTCCCATGCCGGCCTTGCGGGCCACGGCGTAGGCGTCGATCGTGTAAAGCTCGAGCTTCTTTTCGATCAACGTTTGCTGCACTTCGAAGGGTAGCTTCGACCAAATTTTTTCCGGCGGGAACGGCGAGTTCATCAGCACGGTGGCGCCTTCGGCGGCGTATTTCAGCACGTCGTATTTCGTCACGAACTGCCACTGGTGGATGCCCACAAACTTCGCGCTCTGCACGAGGTATGGCGCCTTGATCATCTTCGGGCCAAAGCGCAGGTGGCTAACGGTCATCGCGCCGCTCTTCTTCGAGTCATACACGAAGTAGGCCTGCGCGCAGTTGTCGGTTTCTTCGCCAATGATCTTAATGGTGTTCTTGTTGGCGCCGACGGTGCCGTCGCTGCCGAGGCCGATGAAGACCGCGGAGAACTGATCTCCAGAAGCAACCTTGAAGTCTTCATCGACCGGCAGGGAACGGTGGGTCACGTCGTCCACGATGCCCACCGTGAAATGGTTGATCGCGTCGCCGCCGAGCAGGTTGTCAAAGACCGCCTTGGCCATGGCCGGGTTGAACTCCTTGCTGCCGAGGCCATAGCGACCGGCGAGCACGGTTGGCTCACTGACCATCTTGCCGAGGTCCTTCGCTTCGCGCAGCGCGGTGACGACGTCCTGGTAAAGCGGTTCGCCGAGGGCGCCGGGCTCCTTCGTGCGGTCGAGCACGGCAATACGCTCCACCGTCTTCGGCAGCGCGTCAACAAAGTGCTGCAGCGACCACGGGCGGAACAGGCGAACGGCCAATACCCCGACCTTGCGGCCATCGGCATTCAGCGCAGCGGCGGCTTGTTGACAGGTCTCAACACCCGAGCCCATGACGATCACGACGTCGGTCGCATCCTCAGGGCCGGAGTATTCAAAAAGCTGATAACGGCGGCCGGTCAGCTCGCCGAACTTCGCCATGATGCGGTCGACGATTTCCGGCAGCGCGTCGTAATAGCCGTTGGCGGCTTCGCGGGCCTGGAAGAACACGTCGGGGTTCTGCGCGGTGCCGCGAATCATCGGGGCGTCCGGGGTCAAGCCGCGGTCATGGAAGGCCTTCACCGCGTCGTCATCGATCAACTGATCGAGCACTTCATTGCTGACGGACTCGTAGGTGTTGATCTCGTGCGAAGTGCGGAAGCCGTCGAAGAAATGCAAGAACGGCACGCGGGACTCGAGCGTCGCGGCGTGGGCAATAGCGGCCAAGTCCGCGGACTCCTGCACGCTGTTGGAGCACAGCATCGCAAAGCCCGTCTGGCGGCAGGCCATGACGTCCGAGTGGTCGCCGAAGATCGACAGCGCGTGCGTCGCAAGGCTGCGCGCTGTCACGTGGAGCACGAACGGCGTCAGTTCCCCGGCGATCTTATACATATTGGGGATCATCAGGAGGAGCCCCTGCGACGCCGTAAAGCTCGTCGCTAAAGTGCCGGCGGTCAACGCGCCGTGGAGTGCGCCGGCTACGCCGCCTTCACTCTGCATTTGGACTACAGTTGGAACATCGCCCCAAAGGTTCTGCTTACCCCCCGAAGCCCACTCGTCCGAAAGCTCGGCCATCGGGGTGGACGGCGTGATGGGGTAAATGGCGATATTCTCGCTGAGTCGGTAGGCCACCGAGGCTGCTGCTTCATTAGCGTCGGTGATGGCAAATTCAATTGGCTTATTCATGGGTTGCTCAACAATTAGATAAGCTAACCAAATCCGCCAATATACGCAAGAAAAACTAATGTGATACTGATTCTCGATTAATTTAATTTATCAAATTGTTAAACGCATACGGAAAGTACGCAACAAAGCCCCCACCAAAAGTGAAGGCTCCGGGCCTGAAATTTTTCCTACAGGCTAAAAAGTTTTTTAGTATTCTGTTAGACGTGCTGACTATTTGCCGGGCTATGCTGCTCAAGCAACTGCTGTAATTTGGCGATTAATTCATGTCTCTGGTAAGGCTTCCCCAAGTGGGCGTCCGCGCCGACATTGATAACGCGATCCTGGTCTTCCTCCATCGCATACGCGGTGAGCACCAGAATCGGCGTCCGTTTTTCATGATCTTTGTTCGACTCACGAATTTTGCGAATCGCCGCCAAACCATCCATTTTGGGCATGCGCACATCCATAACGATGAGGTCGAAATCATCCTCGTCAAAGGCTTCCAGCGCTTCCAGGCCATTGGTCACCGCAGTGACGCTTACCTGGTTCATCGTCAGCATTTTGCGCAAAATATGGCGGCTGGAGGCATTGTCTTCGGCAATGAGAATGCGGAGCACATCTTTGCCATGTGGCGGATGGAGTGTGAACGACTTTCGCTTGTTTGAAACCTGAAGCCCACTGCCAGAATTGGGCGACCCAAGCCGCACTAATGCCGTGAAGGCAGAACCAACGCCCTCTTCGCTGTCGACAGTCAGACCGCCCCCCATCTTTTTGGCCAGCTCGTTGGAAATCGCCAGACCGAGGCCGGACCCCCCACGCTCGTCATTAATTTCACCGTGCACCTGGCTGAATGATTCGAAAATTTCATCCACCCGATCGGGCGCAATGCCAATGCCTGTGTCATGCACGGCAATGCTCAGGCACACGTTGTCATCCTCAACCTCCTCCACATGCACGTGGACATCGATCTGCCCGCTGTCAGTGAACTTAATGGCGTTGGCCAGGAGGTTGGTCACGATCTGAGAGAGCCGAATGGGGTCTCCGTAAACATATGTCGGCATGTCGTCTGAGACTTCGAGCACGAGCTTCAACCGCTTCGCCTCGGCGCGCACGCGCAGCAGCTCCACGATATTGCTAATGGTGAAGTTCGGATCAAAGGGCACATTTCTCAGCTCCAGTTTTCCCGCCTCGATCTTGGCCAGGTCGAGGATGTCATTGATGATCCCGAGCAGGTTCTCACCCGACTGCTGAGCTATGCCGATTTCGGTGGTGAAGCGTTTCTTCAGTTCCGGGTCCGTGCCCATTAGCTCAATGGAGCCCAACAATCCATTGAGCGGCGTGCGGATTTCGTGGGACATGTTGGCGAGAAATTGAGACTTCATGTGGCTGGCGGCTTGTGCGTCGGCCACCTTCTGCGCTTCCAGTTGCAGCTCCTCCTTGGTCTTTTTCAACTCCTGTGGATTGGGCAGTCTCAGCGCTTGAGGGATCAGGCGAAACAGGACCGCTGCGCTCGCGATCGACACAACGCCGGTGATGCTTAAAACAACCCCTTCGGCCATGTAATACGGCTTCCAAATGGTCAATATGGCCATCGCGTGCGTGGCGGCGCAGCACAGGATAAACAAGGCGAACAGGAGAAAGACATGCTTGTAAATGATGTCCTTACGCTTCCGGACAAAGTAGAAAAGCCCGAAAGGAATGGTGCAGTAGGCAAAAACCACCATACCGTTAGCCACAACGTGCAACCACAAAATCCAGGGGTCCCACATGTAACAATGTCCATGGGGCATGAATGCAGTGCTGCAAAGTTCTTCCCACCAGTTGCTAATCGCGCTCATAAGCAAACACCCTAGCAACCATTCCTCATAACGCGAGCAAACAAGACCTTTACGAGCCTTTTACGGCCGCCTTTTTCACCTCATGGTTTGCGTTCGTAGGTTCCCCTTAGACGTCGTCAATTCCTGATAAATCAACCATCAAGTCTAAGACCCTCACCTAAACTGTATTAAATTCACACCCACCTAGGGCCGGATGGCCGCAGAGGCGCGTAACTTAAGGCGTGTCCTTATCGACCTGTAGTCGCAGGAAAGAAAGGACGTCCTGGAATTTTTTCTGATTGCTGCTGTCGGCTTCCACGAGGCATTCATGCGCCCGGAGGACCATGGCGGCGTTGTCCCGCTCGGACTGGCTGGCGCCTTGAAGCGACTCCGACTGCTTCGCATTGAAGGACATCTCAAAATCGCCGGTCTCCACGTTCATGATGCGATGGAGGCCCAAGTTGCGAACCAGCTCCAGGTTGCGCTGACTCAGGCGCACCAGCGTGAAGTCGCCTGGTGGCTCCAGCTTACGGAACTCCAGCGCGGCGCCGGCCATGATGCCGAGAAACGTGCTGTCCATTCCCGTGCAGTCTTGAAAATCAATCACCACGCTGCGCTTCCCCATCTCGGCCACACGGTCGAAAAAATCGCGCACCGGGGCGCAATTAAGGAAGCTCGCGCGGCCATGAATGCGCAGAATCACCGGCTCGGAATAAGCATCGATGAGGAATACTGGGCTCTCGCTGTCAGGCATGCGTTTGGGTTAGTCGAAATTTCTTTAAATATGGTCTTTCGGCCCGGTCAAGCCCAAGCCTAAAACGAATAAATGTTGCTAATTATTTATCGAGCAATTGGCGTAAGACATAAGTTAAGATACCACCATTACGGTAATATTCAATCTCAACTTGAGTATCTAACCGGACGTCCAAGGTGACTTTTTCCTCTGAACCATCTGCACGGTGGATCACCAAAGTGGCTTCAGCGCCCGGTTTGATGTCTTCGCTCAAACCGAGCAGGTCGTAGGTTTCCGTGCCGTTCAGCGCGAGGGTGTCCTTGTCCTCCCCTTCCTTGAAACAAAGCGGGAGGACGCCCATGCCGATCAGGTTGCTGCGGTGAATGCGCTCAAAAGATTTGGAAACCACGGCCTTCACGCCGAGCAGCGCAGTGCCCTTGGCCGCCCAGTCGCGGGAGGAACCCATCCCATAATCGACGCCGCCAAATACGATCAAGCCCTCGCCCCGCTCTTTGTAAGTCATCGCGGCGTCGTAAATGGCCATCACCTCGCCGTCTGGCTGCAGCTTGGTGTAGCCGCCTTCCTTGCCGTCGGCCATTTCGTTGCGAATGCGGACGTTGGCGAAGGTCCCGCGCGTCATGACGCGGTCATTGCCGCGCCGTGAGCCATAGCTGTTGAACTCCCGCACTTCGACGCCGTTTTCGATCAGGTAACGGCCGGCTGGGCTGTCTGGCTTGATCGCGCCAGCCGGGGAAATGTGGTCCGTCGTCACCGAAGCGCCCAGCAGCGCCATGGGGCGCAGCCCCGCAAATGAGGTAATCTTGCCTGGCTCCATGCCGAAGCCTTCAAAGAAAGGCGGGCGCTGGATGTAGGTCGAGTCCGCGTCCCAATCGTAAACGGCCCCCGTGGAGGATTCCACGCTGTTCCACTGCGGATTGGCCGAGTTAAGGTCGCCATACTTCGAGCGGAACATCTCCGGCTTCAGGCCTTTGAGAATGTTGCTCTGGATTTCTTCGTGGCTTGGCCAGAGATCCTTGAGGTAGACCGGATTGCCGTCCTGATCTTCGCCCAGCGAATCGTTGTCCATGTCGAAATTGACGGTGCCCGCGAGCGCAAACGCCACCACGAGCGGCGGACTCATCAGGAAGTTCGCCTTGATCGAACCGTGCACGCGGGCTTCGAAATTGCGGTTGCCGGACAGCACCGACGCCGTAACGAGCTCACCCTCGGAAATCGCTTCTTCAACGGATTGGTCCAGCGGACCAGAGTTGCCAATGCAAGTCGTGCAGCCGTAGCCAACGAGGTTGAAGCCGAGCGTGTCGAGATACTCCGTCAGCCCGGTTTCATTCAAATAATCCGTGACCACGCGGGAACCAGGGGCCAGCGAGCACTTCACGGTTGGGTCGATTTTCAGCCCTTTCTCCACGGCTTTTTTCGCGAGAAGGCCCGCAGCCAACATCACCGATGGATTGGAGGTATTGGTGCAACTGGTGATCGCGGCGATCAACACGGAGCCGTGGGTGATTTCCGGCAAAGTCTCGGTCTGAACCAGGGCCCCACCTTCGTCTCGCCAGCGCTCGATGTCTTTGCTGGTGTCGACTGTGGCCTTGCGCGTGGCGGCTTGGGTCGGCACGCCATAGCCGCCATCCGAGACTGGCGCGTGGAGCATTGTGTTGAACGAGTCCTTGAGCTTGTCGAGGTCGATGCGGTCCTGTGGACGACGCGGGCCAGCGACGCTCGGGACGATCGTGCTGAGGTCCAGGTCGAGGCTTTTGGTGTAAGTGATCTCGCCCGCTCTGGGCATGCCAAAGAGTCCCTGCGCTTCCAGGTATTCCTTAATGGTCGCAATTTGCTCCTCGGTGCGGCCCGTGGCGCGCAGGTAATCGAGCGACTTTTCATCCACCGGGAAGAAACCCATGGTCGCCCCGTATTCCGGAGCCATGTTGGCGATAGTCGCGCGGTCCGCCAAGGTCAGCGCTTCCGTTCCTTCGCCGTAAAACTCCACAAACTTGCCCACGACCTTTTCCGCGCGGAGCATTTCCGTAATGCGCAGGGTGAGGTCGGTCGCGGTCACGCCTTCCTTGAGAACGCCGGTCAGGTTGACGCCGATGACTTCCGGCGTCTGGAAAGCAATGGGCTGGCCCAGCATACCGGCTTCCGCCTCGATGCCGCCCACGCCCCAGCCAACGATGCCGAGGCCATTGATCATGGTCGTGTGCGAATCGGTGCCCACCAGGCTGTCCGGGTAAAGCACGTTCTTGCCGCCGATTTCTTTCTGGAAAACGACGCGCGCCAAATACTCCAGGTTCACCTGGTGCACGATGCCAATTGCGGGCGGCACCACGCTGAAGGTTTCAAAGGCCTGCTGCCCCCACTTCAGGAATTCGTAACGCTCGCGGTTGCGCTCGAACTCGCGTTCAAGATTCGCCACGAAGGCGCTCGCCGTGCCAGCGCGGTCGACTTGCACGGAGTGGTCGACCACGAGGTCCACGGGCACCAGCGGCTCGATCAATTGCGGGTCAGCATTGAGCTCGCTCACGGCGTCACGCATGGCCGCCAGATCGACGAGCAGCGGAACGCCGGTAAAGTCTTGCAACACGATGCGGCTCACCACGAAGGGCACTTCCTCCGGCGCGGGTGAAGCCGCATTCCAATTCGCCAACCGTTTAACGTCCACTTCCGTAATGCCTGCCGTGCCACAATTGCGCAGGATGCTTTCGAGGACAATACGGATCGAAACCGGTAATGAAGAAACCGGCCCCACACCGCTTTTTTCCAGCTCCGGCAGGGAATAATAGAAACCCTGGCCGGAAAGTTCTGTTAGGACATTAAACGGATCGGCGAGTTCTGACATAAGGTTAGTTAAAGCGAAGCAAGATTGATGCGAGTTCTGTCAGAATGGAATAAAGTTTAACTGATGGCAGCCTTCACCTCGTCAAACGGCGGCAAGTTATGCGGGTCTTCCGTTACCCAGGAATAAACGATCTTGCCGTCGGCATCGACTACGAACGCCGCGCGCTTGGCGACGCCCTTGAAGCCGAGCAGGTCTTCGTAAAGCACGTCGTAGCTCTTGGCCACGTCCTTGTTGAAGTCCGACAAAAGCGGCACGGTGATCGAGTTCGCCTTGGCGAACGCTTCCTGCGAGAACGGGCTGTCCACGGAAATGCCGTAAACCACGGCGTCCAGGCCAGCATACTCGTCGAGCGCGCTGCTCATGGTGCAAAGCTCATTCTGACAAACGCTGGTGAAGGCCAGCGGAAAGAAAAGAAGTACGGTTTTCTTGGACCCGTAATTCGCGCTAAGGGTGACGTCCGAAAGGCCGTCTGCGTTTTTAGTCTTCAGCGTGAAATCAGGTGCGGAGGTTCCGGTAGCAAGTGCCATAGTCTAAGTATGTTTGGAATGAAGCTCTAAACCAAGTCCTATGCCGCAGCCAAGTCAAGCATTGGCAAGAAACAGTGTGAATGTTGGCCGTCGCTTTTATTACTTAATTAAATTCGGCTTCCCGCCTGGTGTCAACACGCCCTGGGCATTTCGCCGCAGCGGGACGCCAGCCACCGGCAAAGGCGCACCCGGCGCTTCCTCCACCGACACGCCAAAAGGCCAGTCCGGCGGACATATCGCGATATACCGGGCAAAGCCGCCCGTGCCGCCCAGCGGCTTCGCGTAGCCAATCGCCACCAGCGCGCCAGCCTCCGGAACCTGATCGAGGTTCATGACGCCCTCAGCTTGCGCGAAGTTATGATGCATTAGCCAGGCCTCGCCCTCCAGGTCATCCGAGTCGTCAGTGTCCAGCGGCTCGTGCCCATGGAATAAAATATGCCGCTCCAAATGCAGAAACTTGAGCGCGGGCAAGCTCACCCCCGGAAATGGTTTGTCCGTGAAGTGCTCCACGTCGCTCCACTTTTTGTACCAGTCGCTGCGAACCATCACCACGGCGCCCTCGGGGATCAGCCCGTTTTCCTTTTCCCAGTCAATGATGTCATCGATGGTCAGCTCGTAGCCCGCGTTGTCCTTCAACTGCTCCACAATCGAAATCACCACCAAGGGGCGCACCGCAAAGGTCGGCGGCAAGTCGCTGATCGTCGCGCCAACGGGATTCCAATGCGCGGGCGGATCTAGCTGCGTGCCGTATTGGTCGCTTGGCAGCACGTAAGCCGTCGCGCGGAAACCCTGCTTGGCAATGGTGAACGCCTCCCCCTTTTCGACGTAGCCTGGCATGTCCTTGCCCGCGACGGTGGCGGAAAACGTCGCCTCGCCAAAGCCCGGCCACACGGGTTGCACCGGGGCAAAGGCATGCGTGAGGTCGACGTATTTGGCAGCCTTGAGGTGCTCCTGGTAGACGTCCCAAAGCGGGTGATCAGCCTGCGCCGAAAGCGCCGACATTGCGAGTAAGCAGACGGAAATGATTTTCATGGCGAGCCATAGATTGCCTGCGTTGCCCGCGTGGCTCAAGCCCGATTACTCAGCCGGGGCCGAGTTCTTCGCTGCATCGCCAAACTCCTTGAAATAAGACCGCGTCGCCACCGCAAACAGCGCCATGTAAGCCACCAGCGCCATGCTCTCCTGGAAAATAGCCACATTGATCCACTCAAAATAAGCCGAGAGATACAGCGAAATCATCCCGAACACAAAGCCGCCCATGATCGCGAAGATGAAATAAAACGACACAAACGCCGCCAATAAATACGGCGCCACTGCCCACCCCGGCCGCGTCCACCACGCCAACAGCGGGAAGCACGCAACCAGAATCAAGATGATGACCAGCATATCCATTGGCCGGGGATGCTACGTGGCCTAAACCCAAAACCGCAAGCCTTCTAAGGCGTGTTCGAAAATGCAAAAAAGCGATTTCAAAAGGTGGAGCCCGGTGTCCCTACCGGGCTTGTTTCATCCAGCGGGTTGACGGAGAGGCAATAGCAAGCCCGGTAGGGACACCGGGCTCCACCTGTTCGAACAGAACCTAGCGAGCGCCTGCGAACTTCATTGCCTAACCAAGGCGACGCCCAAAGTAGTTGGCGACAGCTTCCCCACAAAGATCAATGCTCTCTCAAGAGCCCCCCACAGGCGCGCTTCGCAGGATAAACGACCAACCTGCGAAGCACTTAGCTTGCGCGCCTCTGAAATCGGGAGAAAGAAACCTGCTGCCGTACGCGTACCAACACCATGCACAGACGGCAGTGGATGTAGTATGCGGATGGCAACAGGATCTTTTTCATAGCCTCAGTAATGGATGAATGCGGGTGTAGAAAACTAATTCCAGGCCAGGAATGCAAATTACATAAGCCCTTAAATTTTATGGGCCGTAGCCCCAACATTAGGAAGCCTCTGAAAATGAGCGCAGACCCACGCCACGAATCCGCACGAAAATCCGCCAATACAAATTCTCCCAGAGGGTGTCACAACATTTGCCCTTGTCCATCGGCGGCGAATCCGCCTTAAATCCTCAGCTTTCCAAGTAAATCCCATGAGCCGACTCGACATCATTACCCAGAACATCGACACCATCATTGGCGCAGACGAGCTGATGGACCGCATCCGCAAGGGCAAAAAGCTCCGCATCAAGCTCGGCGTCGACCCCACCCGCCCCGACCTCACCTTCGGACACCTCGTCGTCTTCAATAAGATGAAGCAGTTTCAGGACATGGGCCACGACTGCATCCTCCTCATCGGCGACTACACCGCCACCATCGGCGACCCCTCTGGACGCTCCGACACCCGCCCGGTCCTGACCGAGGACGAGGTCCGCGCCAACGCCGAAACCTACCTCGAACAAGCCTTCAAGATCCTCGACGAGGAGCGCACCATCGTCCGCTACAACAGCGAGTGGTTCGGCCAAATGTCCTTCGGCGACACGCTCAACCTCGCCCGCAAGATGACCGTGGCCCGCATGCTTGAGCGCGACGACTTCTCCAAGCGACACGCCAGCAACAGCCCAATTTCCATTGTCGAGTTCCTCTACCCGCTCGTGCAGGGCTACGACTCCGTCATGCTCGAAAGCGACGTCGAGCTCGGCGGCACCGACCAACTCTTCAACATGCTCGTAGGCCGCCAGCTCCAGAAAGACGCCGGGCAGCCCGAGCAGGCGGTCATCACCATGCCGCTCCTCGTCGGCCTCGACGGCGTCAAAAAAATGTCCAAGAGCTACGACAACTACATTTCCTTCAACCACTCGGCCAAGGATATGTTTGGCCGCATCATGTCCATCAGCGACGAGACGATGTGGGACTACTACCGCCTGCTCCTCCTCATGGACGAAGATCGCATCGAGCACCACAAGAACGACCACCCGATGGTCGCCAAGAAGCACTTGGCCTCGTCCATGGTCGCCATGTTCTACTCGCTGCAGGAAGCCAAGCATGAGCTTGAGCAATTTGAGCAGGTATTCGCCAAAAAAGAGCGCCCCGACGACATGCCCGAGTTTTCCTGGTCCCAGCTCGCGGGCGACGAGCCCAGCTACGGCCTGATCAACCTCATGATGGCCACGGACTTTTTCCCGAGCAAAAAGGAAATCCGCCGCCTCATCGAGCAGGGCGGAGTCAAGGTCAACGACGAAGCCATCAACGACCCGACCTACTCCTTGGAAAAGCCCGCAGGCGAGCTCGTCATCCAAGCCGGCAAGCGCAAATTCTTCAAGGTCGCTTAACCTGCGTTCCACTAGACCAGTAGCATAGGCGTCCCGCCTGTGCCCGACTCAACCTAACCGATCCACGCAGAGGCGTCCCGCCTGTGCTTCGGAATGCGCGCGTCAATCAACCAGTTGGTCCTCATCCAACCCGGCGATGATCTCGCGCGCCGTCTCGGCGTCCTCCTCGTTAAAGACGCAGATATTCGGGTACATGACGGGAATGGGAATTTCCGTAGTCATCGTGATGGAGTTCCAGTTGCGCACCATCGTCGGAATGCCTGCGCTCTCCAGCATACTGTTATACAGACCGACGCGGGCGGAGCTCATATCGCGAAAAACCTCGATCATTCTGTATCCAAGGATGCCGCAAAACGAGCCAATGTCAATCCGCCCCACGTTAAAACCATACGCTGTTTTTCAACCACGAAGGACACGAAATACCGAAGCCACCGAGACGTTAAGATCTCACGCGAAGACGCGAAGGCGCGAAGGTTGCCCTATTAAAATTTGCTGCTTCAATATGCTTCGTTCGGGAGCTTTGCGTCTTTGCGTCTTTGCGTCTTTGCGTGAGTCTCAAACAAGTGCCCCACAGCCTTCGTGTATTTCGTGTCCTTCGTGGTTGAAAAGCAGCGCCTCGGCGGCGTCTCCCCCCAAGCAAATCCTTCCACAAAAAAACTTCTCATTTGTTCACTTTTATCTTGTTCACTAAATGAAAATGTGAATACTGTATTTTCAACTCTGTAACCGCCATCCCTACCACCATGAAAAAGACCCTCTCACCCTATCCACTTTAGCGAACCGGAGGCGCGCCTAGCCGCGTTGCCTCCTGAAGACTGCTTGCGATTGCGCGCAACGCTGGACCCGCTTACCGGGCACATTTGCCGAGTACGGGCGACTTTGCCCCCCTCCTCCCCCCGGCAACGCCCCAGGGTTTAAACTTGGGCTTCCCACGCCAGCCTTGCCTCGATCTATGCCAGCTCGCCGTCACGCTCCTTAAGATTCCAGCGTCGATTAATATACTATTCGCTGCCCCTGCTCCTTACCTGCGCCCATCCGGCGACGGGCCAGGAACGCCGTTCTTTGCCAGCTGCCCATCCACAAGCTCCCCCCCCTCCCCCTGCTGCTCGAGTGATTTCGGGCGGGCGTTTCCGTTAAGAAAAAGTGAAGGATACAAACCCTGCGGAAAAATCTTCCGTCTGGATCGTAAGCTGCTTTGATTAAAGGACTTCGCGTGATTGCCCAACTACTCAACAATCCATGGTATTTGCTCAGCCTGTTCCTGGTCGCTTCGGTCCTGATGATCTGGCGGCTGGAAGAGCTGTCCAATGGCGGGATGGAGGGCACCGTGCTGGGCAACCTCGTGATGCCCTACCTGTCCGGCCTGGGTAACCTGTTTTTCGTCGTCGTCATCCTGCGCACGCATCAGCCCGGCGAGGAAGTCATGACGAACTGCCTGGTCAATAACGCGACAAACCTGACGCTCTTGCTTGGGCTGCCCGCCGTCATCTGGGGGCTCAATCTGAGCCCCAAAGGCAAGGCCAAGAAAGCCAAGCAACAGGCCGAGCTCCACCGGCTCGCCCTCCTGCTCACGCTGATGGCCATCTTCTTCTTTGGCGGCATCACCTGGGCGCTCGGCAAGGACGGCGTGCTCGACTTTGGCGACGGCCTCGCGCTGATCGGCCTGTTTTTCCTGTGGCAGCTTTTTCATGTCTATGAAGTGCTCAAGGAAAACGTCCGCAGCTCCAACCGGTTCAACCCCTGGCTCATCGTCGAGCTGACCCTCCTCACCCTGGGCGGCTACGGCCTGCTGTTCAGCATCACCGGGCTCGTCAACTGGCTTTCCTCGATCGACACGGGCTTCATTAGCCGTGAAAACCTCGGCCTACTCACCGGCCTGCTCATGGCCTTGCCCAATGCGCTGCTCGCCATTTTCTATGGCGCACGGCAGGAAGCGGACGTTGTCTACAGCGCGCAGGCGGGCGACGCCCACGTGTGCATCCCGCTTTGCGTGGGGCTTTACGCCATCGTCTCCCCCCTCCGGCTGCCGGACAACTTCACGCCCGCCATCCTGATGATCGCTGGCGTGGCGGCCTTCCACGTAATCAGCCTCGCGCTGTTCCGGCGGCTGCATCGCGTCAGCGGCGGCCTGCTCATTGTGCTCTACGGCGTGTTCCTTTATTGGAGCGCCTGACTTGCAAAAACGCCGCGCCTGACTTGGCTTGCGGCGTGTGGCACTCGATTCGAACTGAGCTGAAGCTGGACCTGCCAAGGGACGAGGTCTTCGCGTTTTTCGCCCAGGCGGAAAACCTGGAAAAGATCACCCCGCGCGAGCTGGGCTTCCGCATCCTCTCCCCCCTCCCCATCCAAATGCGACAGGACGTGGAGATCGATTACCGCATTCGCCTCCACGGCCTCCCCCTGCGCTGGCGCACGTTGATCCCCGTCTGGAATCCGCCCTACGAGTTCGTCGACGAGCAAATCAAAGGCCCCTACAAAACGTGGATTCACCGCCACACCTTTGAGGAGCTCGGCCCGCAGCAAACCAACATCATTGACTACGTGCGCTACGAACTGCCGTTCACGCCACTGGGCGATCTGGCCTTCCCCCTGATTCGCCACCAAGTGGAAAGCATCTTCCGCCACCGCAACGCCGTCATCCCCCAACTGTTGGTTCAGCAGCGAGCGACTACAAAATAGGCGAACCACTGCCCCCCCCTAGCGTCTGTTCAAAAGGTGGAGCCCGGTGTCTCCACCAGGCAAAGCAGTGCTTCTCAGGAAAAGGCGCCGTGGATCGTCTCGACCCACAGCTTCGTTGGCAATGTAGGGCTCATCAGGATGAAACAAGACACAAGGGACACTGGGCTCCACCTTTTGAAATAGCTTTTTGCATTTTGAAAACACTACCTAGGGTATTAATTACCGCCGCAGCCGTATGATGAGCCGTCTACACGCTTGACCCCGCCCCCGCAGAAAATTATTCTTCACGCAAATTTCTATCCGTGGAACTACTATTACAACGCACTGCTGCTAAACGGATCACCTGGCTTTTGGGCTTGGCTTTGGTCCTATTCTCCTTCGCCT
Organism: Cerasicoccus frondis; assembly: GCA_031296915.1. GTDB lineage: Bacteria > Verrucomicrobiota > Verrucomicrobiia > Opitutales > Cerasicoccaceae > Cerasicoccus > Cerasicoccus frondis. The sequence goes on from JAVDPC010000004.1 coordinate 17,018, forward strand.
GGGCGCAAAACATGGCGCCTATGCCAACTGCCGCGTCGGTCAACGCCGGGATGAAGCCCGCCGTCGCACTTGTCGCCCGCGTCACGGGCAACGCCACCTTCACCGACTACGCCAAAGGCGAGGAAGGCCGCATCGAGCCCAAGATGAAGTTCAAGCAAGGCGTCACGATCAACACCGCCGCCGATGCGACCGTGGTGCTCCTGTTTTCCAATGGTTCCACGCTCACGATTCAGCCAAGCTCCACGCTCTCCATTGAGCAATACCTGCAGGCGCCCATCCCCGAAGGCTCCCCCTCCCTCGACGCTCTCGAAAAGGAACCCAGCACCTCCAAGACCAAGCTCCGCCTGCTCGAAGGCGACATCATCGGCTCGGTGAAAAAGCTCAACACCGAGGAAGGCTCCAGTTACGAGGTGGACTCCCCCATCGGCACCGCTGGCATCCGCGGCACCAACTTCTCCTTTAGCACGAAAGTGCGCGGCGTCGCGACGCCATCTGGCCGCTTCGGCATTTCCGTGGGTCGCGGCATCTTCATTCCACTGGCCAACGAGCAGCAAGTCGTTGACGCAATGGAGCAGGTCAGCTTTACCGGCACGCTCAACGCCGACGGCTCGGTAACGATCACTAGCTTCCAAACCGGCGCCATGTCCGAGGCCGAAGCCCTGGCGATCAACGTCCCCGCCCGAGCCGCCCAGGCCCTCCTCAAGGGCGTGGACTTCAGCTCATTCAGCGACGACGGCGCACAGGGCGGCAATACCCGCCGCGGACCAATCACTCCGCCGCCGACCCAACCCGAAGTCACGCCAGACCAAGGCGTCCGGGATTAACGCAGCCCCATTGCCCGCCTCTTCGTTTCGCCTTGGGTGAATTGAACTTGCGCCGCAGCGTCCGTGGTTAAACAGTCCTGCTTGCATGAATGACGCATCCGCCATTCTCGAACAAGACACCTCGGGCGAGGTCGGCCTCGTCTCTTGGGAGGACTATGTCCACGAGCAGCCCTTCACCTGCGAAGGCGGCGGCGTCCTGCCGGGCTTTACCCTGCGTTACGAGAGCTACGGCCGACTCAATGCGCAAAAGACCAATGCGATCCTGATCTGTCACGCCCTCAGCGGCGACCACCACGCCGCCGGCGTTCATGATCTCAACGACCGCAAGACCGGCTGGTGGAATTCCATGATCGGCCCCGGCAAGCCCATCGACACCAACGAATACTTTGTCGTGTGCTCGAACTGTCTCGGCGGCTGCCAAGGCTCCACCGGCCCAGCCTGCATCAACCCGGAGAACGGACGCCGCTACAGTCTGGATTTCCCCGTGGTCACCATTCGCGACATGGTCCGCGCGCAAAAGCTGCTCGTCGAGCACTTGGGCATCGAAAAGCTGCACGCCGTGGTCGGCGGCTCCATGGGCGGCATGCAGGTCCTCCAGTGGATGATCGAATACCCGGACGCCCTCAGCCTGGCGCTGCCCATGGCCACCACCGCCCGGCAAAATGCGCAAGCCATCGCCTTTAACGAGGTGGGCCGCAGCGCCATTATGCAAGACCCGGAATGGCGTGGCGGCGATTATGGCGACGGCCAAGGCCCCCACGTCGGCCTGGCCATTGCCCGCATGATGGCCCACATCACCTACCTGTCCGACCGCGGCATGGATGATAAATTTGGACGCCGGAAGCGCTCTTCCGACGCCCGCGAGCTCTTTGACATCGAATTCGAAGTGGAAAGCTACCTGCGCTACCAGGGCAAGAGCTTCGTCAATCGCTTCGACGCCAATACCTACCTGTATTTCACCAAGGCGCTCGACCGCTTCGACCTATATGGGGACAACGGCAGGCTCGAAGACCTGCTGAAGATTGTTGCCTGCAAAACGCTCGTCATCGGCTTCAAGACGGACTGGCTCTTCCCGCCACACCAAAACCGGAAGATCGCCCAAGCGCTGCTCCGCTGCGGCAAGCACGCCACCTATGCAGAAATCGACAGCGATCTCGGCCACGATTCGTTCCTCATCGACGCGCCGGAACTGGAAGAGCTCATCCGCCGATTCCTCTGCGCCTCCGGCAGGTAAACGGCCAAGCTCTTGAGGGGCCCTCGCCCCCTCTTTTCGCACGGTTACCCGTTGCACGGTTGGTTAAAATATCTTTGCCAAGCCAGGTAATTATTAGTAAATTAAAGAAACCCTAATACAGGCGCCTCACGCCTCTAACCCCCGAAGAATACAATGCACCTCACGAAGCTTACCCTCGTTGCTGCGACCTTGTGTGTCGCCAATGCCGTTTCCGGCGTAGTCATCGATGCGACCGCCGACACCTACGTCTACCTGCGCAACCCCGATACTGTCTATGGCGGAGACGCCACATTTGAAACTGCCAATGACGGAGGCACCTTTGGCTTACCCAAGGCAGATGACCGCTGGGCCATCATGCGGTTTGACATTTCCAGCGAGAGTAAGCCCTTCACCACGATCTCGCTCGCGCTCGAGCAGATCAGCGGAGACGCCGCAGACTTCGTCGTCTATGGAGTGCCCGATCTGGGAGCCGATGAATTCTTCGATCAGAGCACCTACACCTTCAATACATCCGCCTATGCCGCCACGACCAATGCCCCACTCAACGACGGTGGCCTGAACAAAACAAACCTGCTGGACCTGGGTTCATTCAGCACCAGCGGCGCGCAGAATATCAGTTTCACCAGCGCCGAGATGCTGAGCTTCGCCAACGCGGATACGAATAACATGCTCACATTCATCCTCTACCAGTCGACTCAGAATAAGTTCGCCCGCGTGTTTAACTCATCGGAAGCGGCCAGCGGTCAGGTACCCCAGCTCAGCATCAACGCAGTGCCCGAGCCCTCCACCTACGCGCTCCTCGCTGGCGCATTGGGACTCTGCATCACCTTGCTCAAGCGCCGTCGTTAAACGGCAAGCTTGACTCGCGTCTCCCCCAGCAACAACGGGGTGAGAGGCATGCCGAACCAGCCCAGCTCAATTCCGGTTCTTACGCTTGCCGCGCAAAGGCGGCTTGTTGGCGGTGACGAGTTTTTCACTGGGCTTTTTGGGCTTCTTCTCAGCGATCTTCTTTGGTTTTTCCGGCATGACTTGAGTGCGTTGATTGAAGACATTGCGCAGATGCAATTGGAACTCCCTCGCCGCCAGCGGTAAAGGGAAGTCGGGCAACGAAGCGAAGACAATTTCACGCTGTGGCGGCGGCTCCTGAAACTGAATAACGTGCAACCCGCTGTCCGGCGAAACATCGCCCAACGCCATGGCGGGCAAGAGCGACACCCCGGCGCCGGAGCGAATCAGCGCCTTGAGCGTCTCCACCTGCGCGCTGAGGAAACGCACACGCGGGCGGAACTCGGCTAGCTTGCAAAAGCGCATCACCTGGCCCGTCAGGCAGTGCCCCTCGCGCATCAAGATGAACTCCTCTTCGCGCAAATCGTCGAGCGTCGGCGATCGCTGCTGTAGGTGATGGTTGCCGTCCGGCGTCACCAGAAATAGCTCTTCATGCCCAAGAGTTTCCGCCTGCCAGGGCCCACCTGATAGCGGCGGGCTGACAATGACAAAGTCCAGCTCATTGCGCTCCAGTTGCGCCAGCAGTTGCTCCGTCGTCGCCTCGTGAACCACGAGTTCTACCTGCGGATGCGCTTCATTGAAGGCCAAGAGCGCCTCCGGGATCAGGAACGGCGCGACAGTCGGAATCGCGCCCAGGCGAACAGCGCCGCTGATGACCTTTTGACGATCACGCAGTTCCTCCACCGCGCTCTGCGCCTCTGCAAGGATGCGGTTTGCGCGCGTGAGGAGAATTTCCCCGGCGGGCGTGAGACGCGATTTGCCACCCGGCAATCGCAGGATGAGCTTTTCGTCCAACTCTTCCTCTAGCTTACGGATTTGCTGCGACAGCGAAGGTTGCGCGATGTGGCACTGCTCCGCCGCGCGAGTGAAGTTGCCCGTCCTCGCCACGGCGGTAAAATAGCGCAGTTGATGCATTTCCATGGTGGTGTTTTTTAGAGGCAGAAGGGAGATGGGAGAAGGCAGAAGGGAAAAGATGGAGTCGTGACCGTTTGCAATGAAGCCTGCGGAGTGACAAAGCCATTCATTACCGAATTTTATTCCATCTCGACGCCTTCTGCCTTCTCCCATCTCCCTTCTGCCTAAAAGAAATTCTTCCATTAACTAATAACCAGAATCCCACATAGGCAACACCTATCAAAACGATAGGAACAATATATTTCACGAATAGCGATTTTCCAGCTATAACTTTTCGCAGTCAGGGGCTGGGCATCGCCATGCCTGTTCCTGACATCTCTCAGAACAAGCAATATAACTATCTGTAATCATGCCCGTATTAGTCGGTAAGAAAGCACCAAACTTTAACGCACAGGCTGTCGTCAACGGCCAGATCGTCGAAAGCTTCACGCTGGATCAGTTCCTCGGTAAGAAGTACGTCGTTCTGTTCTTCTACCCGAAGGACTTCACTTTCGTCTGCCCAACCGAGATCATCGCCTTCCAAAATGAGCTCCAGTCCTTCCACGACCGCGACACCGAAGTCATCGGCGTATCGACGGACACCGAATTCTGCCACTGGGCCTGGGTCAACACCCCCCGCACCAACGGCGGCATCGAAGGCGTCAAATACCCGCTCGTGGCTGACACCAACAAGACGATTTCCTCCGCCTACGACGTGCTGACCGGCGAATACGACATCGACGTCGAAGGCAACCTCGTCGCATCCGGCGAACTCGTCGCCTACCGCGGCTTGTTCCTGATCGACAAGGAAGGCGTCGTCCGCCACCAGGTCGTCAACGACCTTCCGCTGGGTCGCTCCATCAAGGAAGCGCTCCGCATGGTCGATGCGCTGCAGCACTTCGAAGAACACGGCGAAGTTTGCCCAATCAACTGGGAAAAAGGCGCCGACGCCATGACTCCTTCCCACGAAGGCGTTTCGACCTTCCTGAGCAAGTAAAGCTTGATTTCAACCCGGCTGGGGCGGATAAATGCCGCCCCGGCCCTTTTTTAAAAGTTACAGCGCAGCCCAACAAACCAGCAGGCCGCGCTGGCAAATTTGGCATTCACACTTAGCTTTAACATCTCATGGAAAACGTAATCATTTTGGGCACAGGCTGCGCCGGCCTCACCGCCGCCATTTACACCGCGCGCGCCAATCTGGAGCCCCTGCTCCTCGAAGGTTCCCAGCCCGGCGGTCAGTTGACCACCACCTCCGAAGTGGAAAATTTCCCAGGCTTCCCGGAAGGCATCGACGGCTTCATGCTCATGGACAACATGCGCAAACAAGCCACCCGCTTTGGCGCCCGTTTTGAGCAAGACCTCATCGCCAAGATCGAAGTCGAAGACGGCGTGAAGATCCTCACCGCCGAAAGCGGCAAGGTTTACAAAGCCCGCACGGTCATCATCGCCACCGGCGCACGTCCGCGCCTGCTGGACATTCCAGGCGAAAAGGAACTGTGGGGCGGCAAGGGCGTCACCACCTGCGCAACTTGCGACGGGGCCTTCTACCGCAACATGGACGTCGTCGTCGTGGGCGGCGGCGACACCGCTTGCGAAGAAGCGCTCTTTCTGACCCGCTTTGCATCGAAGGTCTACCTCCTGCATCGTCGCGACGAACTGCGTGCATCGAAGGTCATGGCCGATCGCACGGTTGCCCACGCCAAGATCGAATGCGTATGGGACACCGTGGCCGAGGAAGTGCTCGCTGATAGCGATGGCATGATGAACGCCGTGCGCGTCAAGAACGTGAAGACGGGCGAAGTCTCGGAGATCGAAGCCAAGGGCTTTTTCATCGCCATTGGCCACATCCCGAACACCAGCTTTGCTGCGGGCGTCCTCAAGCTCGACGACGAAGGCTACATCGTCAGCGATCACGAGAGCGGCGTGCACACCGAAATCCCCGGTCTCTACGTGGCTGGCGACTGCTCGGACCACGTCTACCGCCAGGCGATCACCGCCGCTGGCATGGGTTGCCGCTCCGCCATCGAGGCCGAGCGCTGGCTCGCCGAACAGCCCGAACTCGCCGAAGCATAAGCAGGCAGGTTTCCTTCATTGGCTTCTACACAAGCGCCGGTATCATGCCGGCGCTTTTTTGCGACCCGACTTGAGCATAGACGAACCAGCGTAATTGTCATAGCAATTGATCATGTTGACGCCTGAACCCATCGCCATTGGCTGGAGCACCACGCCGAGCCGCGAGCTTGCTGAACAGATAGGTCGCGCGCTCGTGGAAAAACGTCTCGTGGCCTGTGCGCAGATAACTGGGCCGGTCACCTCGATCTACCGTTGGCAAGGCGAGATCTGCCAGGAAGAAGAATTCCGGCTGGTGCTCAAGTTTTCCGCCGCCCGCGAAAAAGCGGTCCACGAAGCGCTTGTTACGCTACATCCCTATGACACACCGCAGTGGATCGTAACTCATGCGGACGCTGGTTCGTCGAACTACGTCGCGTGGGTGCACGACAGTCAACACGAGGACGCGCCGTAATCGACGGCTTGACCCCTCATCTGCACGGCGCCATTTTGGAGCCATGCAACTCTTTCGCCACTGCTTCCTGATTGCGAGCGCCGCAACGCTGCTCACCGCCTGCAAGACCAACCAGTCCGAACAAGCGCCGCCACCGCCAGCGCAACTGGTAGGCGGCCCATGTGAGTACAACGACACGCCCGGCATCGCCGTTGTTTCCGATTCCGACGCGGAGCAAGTGCGCTTCCTGATCGATGGCCGCATAACGCCTTATTCGCGGCAGGATCTGCCAGACTACGACTACCAGACTGGCGCGAAATTTAAAGTCATTGAAAAGCGCATCACCAAGGGCGCCTGCACGCCCTACATCCTGGAAATACTGGGCCCAGCCTAGTCCAACCAGACTTTCAAAGAAGTTCATTACCGCGCGCCTCAACGCTGATAACAACTCCCCTATCCCCCTCTGATCGCATGAAACCGCGTGTCACGATTCGTGAAATAGCCGAAAAGGCCGGCATCCATTTCACCACCGTCAGCCTGGCGCTCCGCAACAGCCCACGCCTCAAGGAAAGCACCCGCCAGAAAGTGCAAAAGCTGGCCAAGGAAATGGGTTACGTGCCCGATCCCATGCTTGCGGCGCTCAACGCCTATCGCCAAACCAAACAGCCGGTGCAGTATCAGGCGACGATTGCCTGGATTCATAACTGGCCTAGCCCAGACAGCCTATACGGCTCTGGTGAATTCCTGCAATACTACTTGGGCGCTATCGACCGAGGCAAACAACGCGGCTACCAGATTGAAGAGTTCTGGATTCGCGAGCCGGAAATGAGCATTGCCAAACTCCACCGCGTGCTCCGCGCGCGGAACATCCAAGGCGCGCTCATTGCTCCCCAGCCCAAGCAGGGAACCTACCTCGATCTTAATTTCGCTGACTTGTCCGCCGTCACTTTCGGCCACAGCATGCAGCCTCCGGTACTGGATTTGGTGACGAATCATCAAAGCCATACGATCAACCGACTCCTCCAGCATGTGCTTGAGCTGGGCTACCGCCGCATCGGCCTCTGTGTGCCGGAAGACTGGAACGCCAAGGTCGAAAACGCCTGGAACAACGCCATGATCATCCTACATGCCGAGCGGCCGGATCTCCCTCATATCCCGCCGCTGTGGGAACGTTGGGACAAGGTCGATAACAGCGACCTCAAAAAGTGGGTTAAAGCAGAACAGCCGGACGTGATTATTTCCCATCACCGCGTCTATGAACGGCTCAAAAAAATCGGCGTTAAAATTCCAGAAACGATCGGCTTTGCCTCGCCGTTTCTCAATGACAACGACGAGGTTATTTCCGGTATTTACCAGAATGATTTTCTCATTGGGCAAAAAGCGGTGGACATGGTCATTGGCATGCTTCAGCGCAATGAATTAGGTCTGCCCGAAAGCCCGGTGCGCGTCCTCGTCGAAGGGCAAATGCGACCCGGCAAAACACTTCGTCCACAGAACTCCCAACCCGCTCAGACAGCCCGTAGAAAAAACGCCAAGATTAAGTCGTAGAATTGCACTAAGTTGAGCGGTCGTAGATTTCCAGAGTCACGACGTTATCAGGAGTTTCGCCGTTCAGGTATTTTTCGATGTTGGTCATGGCTTGTTCCCCCAGCAAGGGATACGTGTCCCAAGTTGGCCCCGCCACATGCGGCGAGAGCAGGATATTCTCCGACGTTCTCAACGGAGAATGCGCAGCGAGGTGTGCGGTATGAAACACATCCAACGCCACACGAATGCGCCCTTCCGACGCCAGAGCCGCCAGGGCCGACTCGTCTTCCACCAAGTGCCCCCGGGCGATATTCACAAACACCGCTTCAGCCGGCATTGTTCGCAGCAGGGACTCCGTTACGGAACCACGACTGAGATCATTGAGCCCCTCGCATTCAATGAGGATGTCACTCGTGGCAAATAGCTCAGCCAAGCTTTCACTACGACGCACGCCATGCTCCGCGAAGAGCGCAGATGGAACTCCCTGCGACCAGGATGATAGCCTGACCTGATGTGGCTTGAGCATAGACGCCAGCTCGCGCGCAATCGCGCCAAAACCATGCAACCCCACTCGCTTCCCGCGTAAGCTGCGCGTTTTCATTCGCGGCATCATCGCAAACATTGGCTGCGGTTCAGCTATAAGTGCGGGCCAGTGCCCAACGTTACGCAAACAGGAAAGCACCATTAAGAGCGCATGCTCCGCTATCGTATAACTGATTATATTCCCCCAATTACTAACCAAAACTCCTTTCTCCAGAACTACTCTCGGAATACGTGGCTTTACCGATCCTGTAACGCTGCAAACATACTTAAGTGGACAGTCATCCGCCAAAGCCCAGCTCACCGGAATTTTGGGGCAACTCCAGGCCGTCACCAACACCGTTGGTCTCAGCTCGCGTAAAGTCTCAGCCCATTCACGCGCGCTCATCACCTTGGCGTTCACCCAGGTCTTACGCGCATCTGCGGCAAAACGATCATCGCAATCCGGCAAAAACAATTGCCGCTCTTCAGGCGTCATGACGAAGAGCACATGCTCGGGGTCGAGCGCAGCAGCCAGACTGCGCGGCTCAATGCTAGCTGAATCGGATTCCATTATGCATCATCATAAGCGGTAAAGCGCCTGCGTAAACAGACTGAGCCGACAAATTTATTCTACCTGTTGAAATGAGTAACATGTCCATTCTATCCATTATTTGACTTCTCAGCTCGTGCGACCCGACGCCCCGCCAACGTAAGCGCGACGCCAATCGCCACCACCGATCCACCGAGCGCCACGATTTGCAGCCGAGCGCCAAGCGTGTTGGGCATGAGCAGGAAAAGCAGTATCCCACTTCCAAGCACAATGGACACACCCCCTAAAACTTTATACTGCACCGCATCCTGCGATTGCCCGACCTCTTGTGCGAAGTCTACCGGACGATGCATTTTCTCATAAAACCCTCTGACCTGCTCACGATATTCCGCCGAAGCAAATCGCCATAAGGGCAGACTGATCAAGCAGCCGATGACGCTGAATAAATAAATCCAGATCAGCCGATCCTGAATCGTCCAGGTCTGATTGAACAATGAACTTTGTATCACAAAGTAAACGGATGGAATCAGCGCCAACGCGATGATGATGTAGTAAGACCACCAGTGCAGGCGCTTAATCCACAAGGCTAACAATACCGGCATGCCCAGCGGCAAACCGACCACTGCGGATATCATCAGATACGCGTCAAACAGGGAGAGCTCTTTCTGCAATGCAAGCATCAGCGCCACGGCGATGATGTACACACCAAGCAGCACGGTGAAAACACGACAAAGCATCAGCCCGGTTCGGTCGCTGATTGCCTTCAAGCCCATCCACTCGCGCACGCGTGGAATCATATTGTTGACGATGACTCCCGAGGTGTTGTTAAGCCCCGTATCCATACTGCTCATCGTAGCCGCAAGCATGGCCGCAAGCATCAGCCCCATCAAGCCATTGGGCAGCAGGTTTTGCGCGACCACCGCATAGCTCGCAGTCGCTGGCTCCTTCACCGCCTGCGCCAAAACTTCGTCACCATAAACAAAGCGCGCCACCATCGGCGGCAAGAACCACACAATTGATCCAATGAACATCAACACCGTTGCAAGCATTGCCGACCAGCGTGCGCTCTTGCTGTCCTTAACCGACAGGAAGCGCCCCGCGGTTCCAAGATTGATGTAGCCTTGAAGCTGCAGAATAAAGACCATGATCACCCATTTCCAAGTGAACTTGTCATCCGGAAATGCGCCGGGCTCTTTGATCCATTTAAAATCTTCGGCAAACCGGGGGTCCTGAAAATACGCGAAGAATTCACCAATGCCCCCCACTTTATGAAGCGCCAAAAAGAACACCAGAACCGTGAGCGCAAAGAGGATCAATCCTTGCACAAAATCAGTCGCCATCACCGCCCAGCGTCCACCGGTTGTTGAGTAAAACAAAACGATCACCCCGAGCACAACGATCACCCAGGTTGTAGGCACGTTTAAGATCGAGCTGGTAAAAATTGCCAACGCATAAAGCTGTGTCGCCGCGCCGATGGGATGAATCAGCAAAGCAAAATAGGCGCTAAATTGCTCCACACTTACGTGGAAACGTTCGCGCATAATATCGGCCCAGGTAGTAGCGCGCGTTTGTCGAAACCACGGCCCCAGCCAAACGCACAACAGCAGCCCTACACAGTTCGCCACGTAGATGACCATGAACGTCGGACCGGCGGAGAAAGCTGCTGAAGCATTGCCAGTAAACGTAAAGGCGCTGATGCCGGACATAAACATGCTGGTTCCAACCATCCACCACGCACCTTGGGCGCCGCCACGAGCGAAGTCGCTGATATTCCGATTGAGTCGCGAAAACAACGCGCCAACCACCATGAGAATGAGCAGGTAAAGCCCCAGCGTTACGTATTCAATCCACATAAAGCGCCCCCTGATCGATCACTTGCTGGACCAGCCAAACATCACTGCTTAGAGCTTAAGCGACGATGCACTTGATCGACATACAACGACTGTGGAACGAGCGAATCCCCCTGTCCCACGCCCTCAACGAAGTCAGTCGAGTCTACCGCATCAGCTGGTCCACGCGTGCCAATCACATAGCCATTATCATACTGGTGCGAGTAAACCAGCACTGGTCGTTCATCCGAATAACGCAGCCCGTTCGTATTCCAAAAGACAGACTCTGTCGTGGTGACGCCGTGAATAGTCGCGCCACCCCAGGGCCGGAACGCACGCGCCTCCAGGAAGTCGCCATCGCAGGTAATGTTGTCCAGTAGATTGGCCAACGAAACGAACATGTGAAAGTCCGAGGCTAAACGTCCATCTTTAGCCACACAGTTATAGATAACATTGCCGCTCGCCGACATGGTGCCGAAGCTGTAATTGTGACGTCCACTTTCCGCATAGCAGTCACGCACCAAATTATCCTGACCAGCCATCGTGAAGAGATAGCCATTGCCTCCTTCGCCTTCGTATTGGGGGAAACGTAGATCGCAATCCATCACGGTCACCAACCGACAACGCATAAGCTTTAATGCACCGGAAACCACATGGATATCCGGATCATTGCCTTCCGGCGCATAAGTGTTTACGCGGCGCACCCAACCGTTTTCCACATAGCTCAAGTTGATCGCCTTTGAACCATGCACGGCATAGCCGATGGTGTCCGGCTTTCTGAAATCAATCATTTCCACGCCTTCGCCGGGCTGTTGTTTCATGCCAATGGAAAAGTCTTCGAGCCCAACTTCTTCAAGCATCGCGCCACTCACTTCGACGATGCGCGCATTGTCTGCACGGTAAAGATAACCGCGTGTGGGCAAGTCGATCGTAACCGTGTTCTTCTCGGGATTGATGTCCGTAATGCGACGATAGTAGGTCAAGGTTCGATTACGGGACTGGTCCGGCTCCCACTTTCCGTGCATACCAACCAAGTCAATGTAATGCTGCGTCAGGTCATTACGAATCACCACCGCGTCTCCCACTTGCAAACCACGCACATCCGCCAGTGGTATCTCCCTCGTCGGCTTCGGCAAATCAGCAGTGATCAACACGCCTGGATAATCTACGCCATCGGCATTCCACGAAGTGGCCATCCGAGGGTTGACATAGATCACATATTTTCCACGCATGTCGGTCGCGTCGTTAAAGAGAAATGTCTGCCCAGTTCCGGCGCCCCGCAGCACGACTCCATTGTCTCGCATGTATAATGCCGCGTCGGCGTCTCCCTGCGGCGCCACGCGGTATATGCCCGGTGGGAGATACACTACGCCACCGCCAGAAATGCCAGCGTCGTCAAGCGCCTCCTGAATCGCGAGCGTTGCGTCCTCCTCTCCTGTTGCATCGGCATAATAAGGCGCCTGCGTAACGTCAAAGACAAGCCCGGGCACATCGGTCGGCGGCTCCATGCCATAGCGATATCCTGCATAAGAAAAATCGTGCAGGAACCTACCCTCGGCGTCGGTGAATCCTGGCGTCCAATCTTCAGGATAAAGGGCCGATCTCCAAGCATCAACCGGCGCCGCAACCTCTGCTACCGCCGATGTCAACCCAATCGCCAAAAAGCCAAATAATAATACTACGCGTTTTTCTAACATTAATAATGATTCCCATATTTCGGACGCTGTCGTCCCCGACGCCGCCCTCAGGCCATCGCTTTAGATACAAACCATTTACCCGCTCATTCAGTAAACGAATGAGACTACCCTGTAGCTAAAGATCAACTGGCTACGAGGCCGCCGCCGAGGCGCCGACAACTAAATACTACCGCTTGCGGCGACGAATAAATGCGACCGCCAAACCAGCAAAGCCAGCCAACATGGCGTAAGTCGATGGCTCGGGCACGTTTTGCATGGAGAAATTATTCCACTCAGCTCCCTCATCTCGACCGCTGATAGTTTCCTTCCCCCACATACCGAAAAAGTCTCCAGTCAATGGATCGCTGTCCGTGTAGTTCAATGTGTAACTATCACTATCCCGATCCGAAGTAAATGTCGCTGCGATGCTCAACTCTCCACCACTATAGGTGGCAGTTATATCATAGCTAATGTCATATCCGATGTAGTCACGCAGCTCGTGGCTTCCATCGCCATCAGCATCCAGCGTCGTCAACACATCTCCAACCTCTTTCGCTAGAAACACGGAAAATCCATTAGACTGCACGCCCCTCAAATAAAAATGATAAGCGTTCGTCGGGTCATTGGCGTCACCCAGGAAAAACATGCCTAGTTGATCGCTGGACCCCGGACCATCTGGCCCCGGGTAGTATACGGTACCGCTAAGTGTGAAGGATTCAGCTGTTTCGGCAGAGCCGCCATAGAATGTATTCTGGACCGCCGCCAAATAGTCCCCAGACACCTCATCCACATAACCAAACGTGCCGGCACCAGTATCAAGCGACCAAGTTGCAGTGGCTGGCGCTGTAGTGGTGAAGTCACTCGCAGACGAAGTGAAATCGTTCGTGTAGTTAGCGTCGTTGATCACACCTGCACTAGCGAGGCTGAATACAGCAGGGGTGGCGAGCAGAGCGAATGTGGTCTTTTTCATCTTATTCATTGGTATTACTTTGGTTTGTATATTTCAGGGTTGGGTAAAGTAGAATTGGGTTAACGTTGGGCGACTTGTTGTGCGGGCTTTCCATCGAGGCTGGCGGCATACTCGGCAGGCGTCATGAAGACCGCCTCTTGCTCGACCAGGAAATCGATGATCTTTTCGAACTCACTCCAGCGGGCGCCGCCCCAATGCATCGGGTGGCCTTGGAGAACAAAATATTCGCGGTCCGAGTTCTTCGCATAACCCGCAACGAATCGCTTATAATTGGGTTGGCCAACTGAAGCTTCCAAATTCACCGCCCAGACACGGTCCAGTACCGTCACCTTGCCCTCAGCGGCGAGCGAGCGGCCCATTTCATCAATGGGCGATGGATACAACCAAACCCGCATGTCGGGATCTTCGGCCATTGCCTTAGCGGTTGCTTCATCCTGGTGCGCGCCCGAGCCTCCGCCCCCGGGTCCAAAGGTTTGCAATGCAAAGCCGAGCTTCTCCTTGGCGAGCGCCTGCGACTTAGCGAAGCGCTCATGCTGCTCCGCCTCGGAACGACCAGAGAATTCACTGCGCTTGCGGCCATCTGCATCTTTCCACACGCCATGATCCCAGCCATGAAACCAAATTTCCACCAGACCGGATTCCTGCCGCTGCTGAATCCACTCAATGTAGTCCGGCGATGCGACCTCCAGTGTTTCGGTGATGATGCCGATGCCGTGTTTGATATTACGCTTCGTCATATAATCCGAAACCTTCGTCCACAAGTGATGCGCCTGACCATCGATTTGGCGCAGGTCATCCAGCTTTAGAATAATGACCGGCGGCTGAGCGCGCTCAGGCAACGTCTCCGGGATTTGCTCCTGTTTGGCAATTTTTGCCAAGCGCGCCTCATTGCGCTGGATCGCAGCCTGAGAAGCCGCCTGCATCTCTTCCAAGCGTTGCAATGGTTGCGCACCTTCAGCCAACCCAGTGATTTCAAAATTATCCAGCCACGACGTGCCAGTGGCGGAGCTCCAGGAATGAACCCAGATCGAAAAAGCAACGGCGCCCTCTGGCATCACCTGCGACACCGAATAGTGCTTCCAACTGCCGTCGCCACTTTTCACTGCAACGCTTTCAATGCCGTTGCCACGACTTTTTCCATTGCCGACAAGCTTGTCGTTCGCATCGACTGGCCAGATGTATACGCCGAGGAAATTGGCGTCGGCTTTGGCGTCAAAGGACACCGTGATCTCCTGCCCCGCCCTCACCGCATAGCGACCGCTATGCAGGCCCGATCCGTGTTGCTTATCGTTATCCACCACACGAAGCCCTTGCTTTCCTGAATGTGCAGCATCAGCCGTCGCTTCGCTCATGGCGTCACCAACCAGCCACCCATCCAGGCCATCTTCAAAACCACCGTTATACGGCGCAGACGCCTGCAGGACATTGCCCAACATCAGCAACAATGAACTCATCAAGCAGGATTTCGTAAAACTATAATTCATCATATCTTAATTTATCGATGTTCAAAGGTTTAAACCAACGGCCCTAAGCGTTTTACAAATTGCCACGACCGCGAGCGATGACTTGCAGCACTTCGTCCAAGCTCAGTAGCTCCACATGCCCATCCACAAACAAGTAATTCGCTTTACTCAGATGGCGGATGGGATCACCCGATTGAAACTCATCTGTTTCCTCATCTGGCTTCATGTTTTTCCAAACACTGCAGTGATAGTCATCTGCATCTCCCAACAGCAGCACGTTGCTCGGGTCTGTGACTAAGGCGACCGGCGTTTTGTAATCAAGGGCGCTACTGGTGCTGTCGCTCGAATCTTTATCTATAGTTCGGTTGGCCACATTGCCATTCATGCCAGTGCGGCCATGCGGGCAAATTGCCAGCGTTACCTCGCCGTCTTCTCCGGCAATCTGCCGGATGTTGTAGCCAACATACTCGGCGATCTCCGTTTCCCAGTGCCCATTTTCATTCTGAGGTCCGAGATCTGGATTGGCTCGCGGGTGCAGGCGGGCGGCCGGGAAATAACCATTGTTGTCAGCCGCATAGGCATTGAAGGCAGCGCCAATCGAGCGCATGTTAACTGAGCACTTGGCTGCATCAGCCCGCTCTTCCACCCGCTGGTAGACCGGAAAGAGAATCACAACCAGCAGGGTAAAGATCGCAATGACTGTCAATAACTCTAACAGTGTAAACCCGGAGTGCGCGCCTATACTGTTCTTGGGGGAGTGGGGCTTCATTGGTAAAGAGTATTCCATATCTGGATGAGGGTGTCAATTTAGGCAAAATTCTAACTGTTGAATTCTAACGATCATAGGCGGGAAGCACATTCTGAATGCCCCAGCTCGACACATCCGGCCCATAGACCGGCCAATCATAGCCCGACATAAATGCAGGCTCCACCGCGAGGTAAAGCGACTCTGGCAAGACCGCGACCGAACTGATGTCTCCCCAGTTAACCCAACCGCTTTCATATTGATTGGCGCCCAGGTAGTGATTGGTTCCCTGCGCCCAGATGGTTTTCAGGATGTTGCCGATTAAATTCTGGTCGTGCGTATCTTGATTGATCGCGCCCACCTCTTCGGTCGCATAGTTGCGAAACCAGGTATTGGCTGGCCCATTGGCGCCCCAGGCATTGTCCGCCAAGCCTTGGTGAAGCATGTTGCCCTCCATCAGGTTGTTGTGGGGAAAATGACCATGCAGGCAAAGGCTGTTGGTGTTGTTGATAAAGTCTGGCTCCAACGAGTTATAACTAATCACACAGTGGTTCGCTCCCTTTTGCAGCAAAACATGGTGACGCAAATTCCAAAGCTTGTTGTTGCTGATGCGCGCTTTGGTCGTGCATAAGTTAGCGACAATGCCGTAGCCATAACCGCCATCATAGAGAAACGAGTCGTGCACGTCGTTCTCTTCCGCAATGACATTGATGCAGTACTTAAACGCAATGTGCGTATTGGAGCTGTTCTTGGACTCAACTTGCTTCACGTAACCGTTGTTCACGTAGCGCATCGAGATATTGTCGACGCCGAAAGAGCCATCGTCATTGTGTCTGGCTCGACGGACTTTCATTTGCTCGATGCCAACGTTCTGCAGCATGTCGATCTCCTGCAAATGCGGCAGATAGTCTGCGGGAAAATCGAGCCCCAGCTTTTGGTCAAAAAAGATTTTATGCTCTGCTCGGTCGATGTTCGTTATTTCAAAAATCTGCCCATAGAAGTAGTTGCCACTATTGTCGTGCGCGCCGTAAGGATCGTCCTCCAGGTAAAGCTGCACAAAGTCCCCGACATCCAAAGTCGTGTCGTCCGCATAGACATGGTCGGCGCCCATGACCGGGGAATTCGTCACGGCAATTGCACTGCCAACGAATCCACCGCCCAGAAAACTAACGCCGCCAACGCTCGTGGACGACATACTGATGATGATCTCCGTCGAACCGGAGCCCTGCCCACGCAAGCGCACGTTGTCGCGGCTCATCACCATGTCGCTGTAAACCTTGAAAACGCCTGCAGGAAATTCCAACAGTAAGTTGCCTGTAGGATAGGCCGCAAAAATGTCGTTCACCTTGTCGATGATATCGACGCTGTGGTCATTGGGAATCATGCCCCACTGCGTTACGTCGATCGCGATCCAGGAGCCCGGGTCCGCCCATTGCACATCTTCCCAGCCCGATGGCGGGAGTCGATCTGCAGGCACGTCCTCGTAATCAAATGCGCAAAGCGACTGCGCTGAGAGGCAGCCTGTAAACAAGGCGACGCGGACAACAGCTTTGAACCAGGCAAAGCGAGAATGAGACGGGGTCATGATGGGGCCTTTCAATTCAAGGTGGGGGTATTGAGAACTTGCGCAAGGGGCTGCGCAGTTCGCTGAGCTGTGCGCTCATGTCTTCACTTGCTACTGAATAAAATCGGACGCAGGCAAGCATTGCGAAATTCTACCTGTAGGATTTTTTCTGTGATTCGCCACGCTCCCTCTCCCCAAATGGGCATAAAAAAATCGCCGTCCTTGCAATAAGGACGGCGACCATAGAAGTGCTTTAATTTACTTTGCGATGCAAAGCATATGGCGTTACCAGGGTGTAAAGGTAGAGCCAGTAAGTCCGAACTCTCCATCATTGCTGGCGCCATTCCACCAGTCAGCGATGTAGGCCAAGTCGCCACTCGCATAGCCTTTGCTGATTCCATTCTCCGTGCTATTAACGCCTTCCAACGAGCTAACCGTGTCGTTGGTAAAGTCCACGTCCGCCAATAATACATCCGAGGCAACCGGCGTAAACGAGACCTGCCCAAAGTTCGTATCGGCATACCACGCGCCTGAACTGTAGAAAACCGCAATCACATGCGCTGCATTTCCAGTATAAGCGCCAAAGCGCGTGTCCACGTCGGCTTCACTATACATCAGGTACCCTGCGCCGGATCGCTGATCATGCGCAGCCACACCATTGTTTAGCGGTGTGATGTCAATGCCAGTCATCGGCTCGCCTTCCGTAATTTTCACGTCGCGAAACTGCGCATAAACACCATCGCCTGCATCATCATCTGACACAATGACCAGGTAATTCATATTGCCAGTGTAGACGTTGCCAATGTTAACGACATAGGTGGAAGGTCCGCCATTGAGCACGTAGTCATTCGTATCTTGATAAGCGTTCGCCCATGTCTGTGTACCGGCAACCTGGAAGACACGCATTGTGTCGTTATTGTTGTCATTTTCATCCAAACCAATACCCAAGATTTCGCCGCCTTCAACTGCCTCAACAGTAAACTGCAACCAAGTGTCTGATGTTACGGTATAGCTAAGCGGGAACTTGATCCACCCGTTTTTACAAACCGACATATCGCCGCCATCATCGGCAATCGCCACGTTGGGAATTACATTGCCACTGTAGGAAGTGTAGTCATCGCCAAAGGCAACATTACCACTACCGTCGATGGAGGTAGACGATGCAGGCGCGCTCGACTTTGTGCCCGACCAAACCTTGACGTAATCGAAGTCAACCGCCTGGTTATTCATCTCGGGTATTGGCGTATTGCCCGCGTAAGAGCCACCGACCTGCATCGATAGCAAGATGTAGGCAGGCACGTCCATGACTCGGTCATCTTCACGCACGCCGGTCTTCACGCCGTCCACGTAGAACTCCAGCAGACCTTCTTCCCAGTATACGCCATAGGTGTGGTATTCGCTGCTGTCATCAACAGGCACTGGCCCCCACCCCAGCAGCTTATGTGAACCACCATAACCATCCCAATGTGTTGCGTGCGACAGTTGATATGAACCCTGCACACCATAGCCTTCAAAGATGTCAATTTCCATTCCCTGCCCATAGTCCTCGATGACCACACCGTTATCTTCCAAAGTCTCGTGATAAGTGCTGTCAGTCCGGTCGCTGTACATCGAACGCGCACTGAGTTCATCGACACTGCCGTAATTAGTGTCAGCGGATGTGCCCCACTTCGTATAGGAGTCATCGCTTGGATAGTACGCTACGCCGTTGATGATCAATTGCGGGCGATAAGCGACCGTCGTTGCCTCCTTACTGTAGAACCATTGTCCGCGTCCTTTGCGAAATTCATCAGCGAGCGCGAAGGAAACAATGTCATCACCGCTGACTTCTGCGGTGACGAATTCGGTGACATCGAAATCCACATACGTGCCCGTAGGCGCATCGTAACCGAACTTCTGCTCAATGTAGAGCGGGTCCCAGGCAGGCTGATTATTCCAGGTAATGGAGCCCTCGGTCCATGAGTCGTCATGCACCCGGAACAGCTGTAAATTGTTGGGCTGACTCGAGCTATTGCCAACTAGCTTCGCGCATAGTCGCAGCGTTGCCGTGCTCACCGATCCGATGCCGCTCGAGCTTAAGTCGAATTTAATGAACACGTTGTTCTTCCATTCCTTCGTGCCATATTCATCGCGCTCCGGCATCAGCCAAAACGCCGGCCAAACCCCTGATACGCTTGACCACTTGGCGCGCGTTTCAAAGTAACCATACTTTTGTTTAAAACGCAGAAACGTCGTCAACTCAGCGCCCGAATACGCATAGGTTGCATAACTGAAGTCAACCGGATCAGTGGTCGCCTTGAGTGATAGCGCGCCGCTGGCGACTTCATAATTTTCAACATTGTTGCCGCCAAGTCCTTCGATAAAGGCGTCGGCCGGGCCGACCTTCCAGGTATCGCCATCGATGACCGATGTGTTAAATTGCTCTTCAAACGTCAGCGTAAAGCTGCCGGGGGGTGGGTCGGCAAACAACAGTGGGGCAGCCGCAAACACGCAGAACAGTGAGATCTGATATCTTTTCATACTTAGGATAACGGGTTAAGAGATAAACGCCGTAAGGCGTTTGAGGGTATGTTCCGGCAAACTCCGGAACGCAGTCATCCTAGCAAATTTTTACCACAAACGGTGAATGGATTGCCGATGCACTCTTTGCGATCTGCCGACTGTAAGCCATCAATTTGAAAGCGGACGAACGTCCATCCCCGGCCAAAGTCGCCGGGTCCCCACCCTATCCTGAAGCCAGCGCCTCAACGATGTCAATCTGTGGGCCCCTAGAACTGTCGATAAATAACACACAAGGTGTCAGTAAAAGGCTAACGGTGTGATGAAAGTCTATGCTATGCTTGGAAACTTAAACAAACCTCTGAATCTTTCTATAACCCTCACCCCATACCTTAAAATGAAGCATAAGTTCATCACCGCACCCTTAACCCTGGCTCTTTGCGCAACGTCGCTTACCGCGCAAGTGCTGATGTTCAACTTTGGCAGCACTGCCGTCCCCGGCGGCGAAGCGGGCGACAGCCCCTACCACACCGAAAACCCGACTTTCAGCGGAACCAGCTGGAATGAACTCGGCAACTCCGACAGCTCCTCCCTGATCTATGCCGACGGCACAAGCGCAACCGGCATTGCACTCGACCTCGGTCGTTCCAACCCACTGAACTCAGGTTCCACGGTCGACTTCACCACCAACCCATCTTCCACCAACACCCTCAGTGATGACGGCGGCGTTTATTCTCTCACAACGATGCGTAGCACGATTTGGACGGGCAACAATAACGTCGATGACAACTGGGTTGCTGGCCAGATAACCGGCCTCGCAGCTGGCCAATACGAAATCCTCATCTGGGGCAACAACGGCAACGTCAACCTCGGCGACACTGAAATGGCCGTGTATGTCACCTCCGGCTCCGCCGCCTCGACTTTCGATTTCGACGGACTCGGCAGCTCTGCCCTGTCAAACAGCAACAACTCCAGTTGGACCGACGGCGTTTCCTATTCCAAGGCAACGATCACCATCGCGAGCGGCGAGTCGATTTACTTCGCTGTCGATGGCACGAAAACGCCTTCCTTCAATCGCGGCTTCCTCAGCGGTGTGCAAGTTGCCTCCATCCCGGAACCCGGCGCCTACGCGCTGATCCTCGGCGCCTGCGTTCTTGGCCTGCTGGCTCTGCGTAGACGCGGCAACAAGTAAAAGCCTCCGCCCGAGGTTATGACTTTCAAGAACCGCTGTCTTTTGGCAGCGGTTCTTTTTGGCAATATAACCTGCCATTTTTCGCCCCATACAGTTGTCGGCAATTCACACGCAAGTCAGGTCAGCAATTGACACAGCAACCATCGGCTGCCGATAGCCGACACAATCCTATCCCGAGCGAATCACTCCCCAAACGATGTCTTCCCAACCAAGCTTACGCCACTTCGGCGCTTCCTGTTTTTCTCTCTTTCTATTCTCGCTGAACGCCATTGCCGCCAGCGACGCAACGCAACGGCTCAGCAACTACAGCAAGGCAGACGCCCTCAGCCAACTAAAGCCGCACCGAGCCATCATAACAGACGACGGCAGCGACCACACCCTGACCATCAACTTCGAACCAGACGGCTACCCCAAGCTTGCATTCCCCTGCCCAATTGGCGGTTGGGACCTGTCTCCATACCAAGGCATAGAATTACAAGCGACTAACCTCAGCGAGCATCCCGTGCGCGGCGCCTTGCGCATCGACAATCCAGGCGAAGACAAGGAGCAATTTTGGAACACCGAGTCTCAGCTCATTCAGCCCGGCGAAACCGTAACGCTGCGCTCCGTTTTCGGGCAAAACAACGGGCGTCCCGGCTTCCCATTGGACGCCTCTGAAATCACCGCCTATCAATTTTTCCTCGTCAACCCAAGCGCGCCTACCGTCATGAAGCTCGGTGAACCCGCAGCCTACGGCGCCGCCAGCGAAGAACAGCGGCGCGAACGCTTTAGCAAACCTGCCGACCGACAAACCTCGGTCACTCAGCCAGACTGGCTGGGAGCACAGCCACCGATTTCTGGCGATTGGGTAATCGCGCTCAATGAAGAGTTCGACCAAGACCAACTCAACGCAGGGATCTGGTCCACCCGCCTTGCTTTTGGCGGTCCAGCGAAGATCGAAACCCAGCGCTATCGCGACGAAAATGTCCGCTTGGAAAACAACGCCGCCGTTCTGACCGTAGCAGTCAATCCAGGCCATCAATACGACGACCCAACCCTGCCGCAACGCAACTACGCCGCCGGGATGCTGTCCAGCTACGACCGCTGGACACAACGTTATGGCTACTTTGAAATGCGCGCTAAAATGCCAACCGCGAGAGGGCTCGCGCCGACGCTCACACTGATTCCCGATCGCGGCGCCGATGGCGGACTCAACCTCCACGAACGCCGCACTTCCCACGACTTCAATGGCAAAGGCATGGAGATGGACATCGTGCGTCACCTCACCGAATGGGGCCCGGGCCGCGTGGGCATTGGCGTGCGCTGGGGCGGCCCGGCCGGCACGCACATTCAGCGCAATTGGGGCGACAGTTACATCTACCACGGTCCGACCGAAGACGGCTGGCACACCTATGGTTTACTCTGGGAACCAGACCGCCTGGTTTGGCACATTGATGGACAGAAAAAGGGCGAGTGGCAGAGCGACGCCATCGCCGACGTCCCCTGCTACCTGGCAGTCACGCTGCCCATGGGCAAGCACGCCACGAAAAACGTCGACCAAGCTAGACTCCCCGATGATTGGCGGATCGATTACCTGCGCGTCTGGCAACTGCAAACGCGCCTTACGGCAGTCGACTGACCGATACCAGACAGCAATTGCCCCCTACTGCATAAGCTGTCGACACACTTGCGTTTATGCATCATCATTTGACCATTCAACCACCCCAAAACGGTCAGTGTTTACCACAGCCCAAGTCTGCCCATGACTTGTCCCCAACCTCAATATTCGCTATGATGTTCCCATGTTAACCTTGACTCGTTATCCCCAAGCTACGCCCACCCGCGTCTCTCCTCACCGTCTCTTCAGACTCTTGTGCGTCGCGCTGCTTCTGGCTGCGCCAGCACTCCAGGCCCGCGACTGGGACACCAGCTTCGCCGACTACGACGTGACCGTGAAACCTACGGACGACACCGTGAAAATCGACTACGCCCAAGCTGGCGTTTTCGATGGCATGACACTCACCTTCGACCAAGGCAAGTCGAGCTATCCCGGTGTTCGCTTCCTGCCGCCGGAAGGCCAAACCTGGAACTTTTCCGAATTCACCTGCATCGACATCACGTTGACCAACGAAGGCGAAAATGCGGTCTACGTAACGCTGCGCGTCGACAACAAAGGCGACTGGCGCCAAAAGCCGTGGAACAATGAATCCGCCCGGCTCGCCAAGGGCGACACGAAAAACATTCGCGTGTTTTTTGGCTTCAGCGCGCGCAAGCCAGGCTACGAGCTCGATACATCGAACGTATCCGCCGTCCAGCTATTCACCGGCAAAGCCTCGGAGGGTCAAAAATTAAAAATTGATAAACTCAAACTCAGCAAGGCGCCCTCCCCTTACAAGCCCAACGTCGCTCCCGTAAACAGCTACGTGCTCGGCGAAGGCGCCGCCTCCATCAAGCGGACTTACACCGGTCGCGCTGACGCTTCTTATTCTGGCGGCGAAGGCGCAGACCCGCTGACAGTGCATTTCCAGGAAGCCAATCAAGCAGTGGACATCGCCCCTGCTGACGGCGTAATGTGGGATTTTCGCCAGGGCTATCAACTCGAAGTCAGCGTAAAGAACATTGGCCGTTCAAGCATCAACCCAAGCGCGAAAGCCACCAGTGGACGCGGCGACACGGACCTTGCTACGCTTGCCGCCCCTCTCAAGCCCGGTGAAGAAGGCAAGCTCACCATTTCATTTATTCGCGCTAAATCCATGGACGCCGGCTTGGGCCGTAAGAATGAATTTTTCGAAAGCAATAAAGCCAAGACCATCACCCTCTTGTCCAACAGCGACACGCCTCAGGAAATCGAAGTGACGTCCATTCGCTTGACGGCGCCGCCACTGAAGTTGCCCGACTGGGTCGGCAAGCGCCCGCCAGTGGAAGGTGATTGGAAAATGACCTTCCGCGAAGAGTTTGACGCCGATGAACTCAACAGCGATGCCTGGCGCGTTTACGCTTCGAACTTTTGGGACAAGGTCACCCGCTTCAGCAAGGACAACGTCCAAATGCACGATGGCAAAGCGGTGCTCATCTACGAGAAGAAGGCCGGACACCACAACGACGACCCCACCCACAAACGCTACAACGAATACACCACCGGCTTCCTCGACAGCTACGGCAAATGGGTCCAGCGCTACGGCTATTTTGAAACGCGCATGAAGCTGCCGAAAGCGCCCGGCCTCTGGCCAGCATTCTGGCTCATGCCTGATCGCGGCGTCGAAGCCGGCCCCCAATGGAAGCGCCAAGACACCGGCAACGGCGGCATGGAGTTCGACATTATGGAGTTCCTCTCCGGCTGGGGCCCCTACCGTTTCACCACTGCATTCCACTACGACGGCTATGGCAAGGATCACAAGGCCACGGGCTCCGGCGTCTACACCGGCCATGACGAAGAGGGCTACATCACCACCGGCCTGCTCTGGCTCCCCGGCCTGGCCGTCGTCTACAACAATGGCCGCGAAGTCGCCCGCTGGGAGACCGATCGCATTTCAGACGTCGAGTCCAACATCATCTACACCTTTGTCGCCGGTGGTTGGGACAACGAGCCAATGGACAACAAGCAATTGCCGGATGAATTCATCATTGATTACGTCCGCGTCTGGCAGCGCGCGGACCTCGCATCCGACGTTGATGGCTTTAAGAGCGAAAGCTCTGCATCAGAAAGTTAATTTACTTTGCACTGCAAAGTAACTCGTATCCCTTCATGGAAAAAGCGCTTCGGTCTACCGGAGCGCTTTTTTATGGAGAAGCACACCGGCTTACGAAACGCGCGGATTCTTCGAAACCTCGATGGCGGGTATTTCGTTGGCGCTTTCCTTGGTGCGGTATTGCCGCTGGTATTCACCCGGCGTCATGCCCATCTCTTTACGGAAAACTTTCGTGAAGTGAATGCGGTCCGAGAATCCGCAGCAATCCGACACCACGCTGATCAATATCTTCGGATCACGCAGCATATTCCGCGCGCACTCCAGGCGTATCCGGCGGATGTGAGCGCTCAGGCTCACCCCGGTATACTGCTTGAAGCGACGGCTCAATGAATCCGGGTGGCAATTTAAATGCGCCGCAATGGTCTTCACATTGAAGGCCTCGGAAATGTTATTCTCGATGTAGCGCTGCGCTTCCTTCACCACATAGGGCACGGGCTCCTCATGCTTGTGTGCAAATTGCCGGAGCGACTCACCATTGGTGCTGATGATTTCCTGGTAAGTAAACGCCGACTCCTTGAGCGTGCGCTCCTGCGTTTGGAAATCAACAAACACCAGGCCGAAGCGATGCTTGTACCCTTCCTGCCATTCAAAACTGTCGAGTAGCGACCAATGAAAATACCCCTGTACATCGATGCCGTCGCTGATCGCTCGATGCAGCGACAACAAACTGCCGACGATGAATTCCTTGCGATTCGTATCGTGCACCGCGCCATCATGGCCAATCTGATCCAGCAGCGAGCAACCATTTTCAGTAATGATGAGCGGCGTCTGATAACGCTCGTGAAAGTAACGCAAGGCCCAGTAAATGCCATCGGTATTGAGTGACCATTCGTAGGTGGAAATCGGCTCGTTTGGCTCCAACTCCACGCCAACGGGCACGCCGGATTCGCTCATTTTAATCGGGCTAACCTGGAAGAGATTACAGCCGCAGAAATCAATCGGCTGGTAGATGAGCTTCATCTCCGACTTACTGGCGGCAGGCGCATTCTTGCCATATATTTGCAGCCCCTCTTCCGGATAATGCCCCAGCAGCACCGGATCAGTCCACCAACATGTGTTCCACAGATTATTCGGATAAATCGCGTAAGTCGCCTCGCGCGCAGCGTTGATGTCGTTCAGCGATTCCGTCGCTGGGCGATAGGCGGATGCTGCCGGCGACCAGCCAATGGTGGGCTTCAACTTCGCGTGATTTCGAATCGCCGCCACCGCACGTCCATGGGCGAGCAATACATTGTGACCGGCCAGCAAACACTCGCGCAGGCAGAGTTTCAAGCCCGGAGCCTGGTAGCCATCGTAGTAACCCAGACCGAGAAAACATTGCGGCTCATTGATCGTCATCCAGTGGCTAACGCGATCCGAAAACTGGCTGATGACAACGCGAGTGTATTCCTCGAACCACTTCGAGCTGTCGGGGTTGAGCCAGCCACCGCGCAAATAAAGCGCATAGGGATAGTCCCAGTGAAACAGCGTCACCCACGGCTCGATATCGTGCGCCAACAACTCATCAATGAGCATATTATAAAAGCGCACGCCTTTCTTATTCACCTTGCCCGTGCCGTTGGGCAACAGACGCGGCCAGGACAACGAAAAGCGATACGACTTCACGCCAATGCGCGCCATCAGCGCCACATCTTCCTTAAAGCGATGATAGTGATCACAGGCGACTTTGCCCGTTTGGTTACGCCACATGCGCCCCTCTTCCTGGACAAAATAATCCCAGACCGAAAGCCCTTTGCCATCCTCGTCCCAGGCGCCCTCCACCTGATAGGCGGATGACGAAACGCCCCAGTTAAACTGGTCGGGAAATTTCATGCTCGGGGTGCTCATGCCTTAACTCAGTATAACATGAAATCAGCCAAGCAGTCGCAACAAGGAAATGTCAGAAAATGACCTCCACTTGCCTTTTTTATCCATGGACTAATTACAACACTTGAGGCACGCCTGCCTCATCAGCAACAACGCTTTCGCGCGCCTCACGCACAATGAGACCAATCGGATTTGGGTCCTGCCTCGTTGGCGGGATGTCCATAATCACGAGCGTTGCGCGCGTGGTGTTGTCCACCGGCCTGGGCTTGCTGACAACTTTGATCCAACCGTTTTCCTCGTCATTGACGGCGACTTTAAGCCATGTCTTGCGGCCTTCCGGGTAAGCTGTTTTTTCGGTCTTCCCGGAGTCCAACAGCATGTTATGATCCGCCAACCGAATGGCCAGACGCCGCTTGGACAAATTGATTACGCGGTACTCCGCCAACGGATGCGCATCCAGCGAATGCTCTAGCACGACGGTTCGCAACGTATCATCGTTCGGGTTTTCGTTAACTAAAATCAGGAACGGCCCCGGCCCAGCTGGCAGCTTCGTTTGCGCGAGCACTTGCTTAATTGGCGCGCCATCCGCCTGTGGGTTTGGCGTCTTTCGATAGAACGCTACATTGCGGTTGGGCGGCGCCGTAAGCCAGGGCGAGAACGACGAAGGCGTCGCGTAAACCCGTTGTTCTTCCTCATCTCCATCATAGAGCAGGCTAATTGAATTCGACAAGGAAAGGAGTCGAAATCTGACAGCCTCTTCTGGCGCTGCACTGGCAGTCAAGAGACCGCCAAGGCTGCTGATTAAGCAAACAAGCGCGATTAAACTTCGTCGTTTTGGAGCCATCGAAAACTGATTATTTTATACCTTCGGCCGAAGGCTTGGTTAAGCGTGGCGGTAGGCGCGTCTTCCGGGGCGTCGGCTTCGTCCAGGTAATCCGGCATGCGCTGAACCACCGCTTCGCACCAGGCGCCAATTCGGTCGCCAGAGAAAGTGGACTCGACTTCGCCGTAGGCGCGAATCGTAAACGTGTCGGACCGCGCCGTGAGCCCGGCGCCGATCGCGGAAAGCACATCGGCCTGCGTGATGTATTTCGGCGAAAACGCGGAACGGTTGCTGTATGGCTTACGCTCCTCATCTCCACCCTGCAAACGCTGCAAGTCGTAGGCATATTTGGAGCCGGAGCCAAACTGGCTGCTCGTCTTGTAATTGCCTTTGTGCTCTTGCAAATCATCTTCAGCCCAGAAATCCACCTCTGCATCGTTAGTGGGAAACGCCTGTATGACATCGCCCAAACTGTCGGCGTCAGCCGTGCTCCAGGTTCGGTCAATGGCCGCCTGAATCACGCCGCGCAACGTTTCGTGTTCATAGGGCGCGTCGGTGACTTCCGAGTCATCGGTATCCGGGTTGTCCACGAGTCGGCGGTTCACAAAGTCTCCCACTGAAATGAACGGCCCACGGTTTTGAATCTCAATGACAATGTTGTGCGCGAGCTGGGCAATCTCCTGCTCGCTCAGGCTGCGATAGCCCTGCCAGGGGTCGTCCCAAGAGTCATCCGCCGTGGGGTGCGTGAAGCGCGGGTAGGCAGCTTTGTATTGCAAAGTATTATCGAACGCGCCCGTCTCGGGATTGTATTTCAGCCCATAGCCGGCCCCTAACACTGCGCGCCATGCCTGCTCGGAAGTCGAGTTGACGTTGAAGCCGCCCTCCAAGGAAAGCTCTGCCGCAGCGGTATCTGCATCGCGCAAGCGCGTCGAATCCCCCGTGTGCGTCATCCGCGCGTTGGGGAGTTTGTCGGGGACCTGCCCAGTGCGGGGAATCGTGGAGAAATAATACGCGTCCCAAAGATTTCGATTCAGCAAGTAAGAGATGTCGTAATACGCCTCCATGTCTTCCTTGAGCAACTTGATGGAGTTTACCGAATCCGCACGCGCCAGCTCGAAGTCTTCCGGATCCAGGATGCTGCCCGTGGTCGAGCGCTCATGCAGTCGAAAATCAGCCAGGCTGTTGCCAATCGGATAAGACGGATACGCGCCAACCAGCGAAAGGTTCGCATGCTGCAGTTGGCCAATGGACTGCAATTCGTCATCGCTGCCCAGGATTTCAAACAAGGTCGCATCGACCGGGCCTTCGCTCGACCAGTCATGCCCGGAGCCGGCGGAAGTGCGGTTACTGTCGTCACCTTCATCGTTGGCGAATTTCTGCCAGGCGCTGCTATCCCCCTCGCTGCCAGCGGTGGCAATGAAGAGTGGCAGGTAGTCCATGTCCCGTCGCGTCCGGCCATTGCGCGGCGCCCGCATGTTGCCCTGGGCGATCCAACGCGTGGGGAACATGTATTGGTTTTCATTGTACTGCGCGTTGTTCCCGGCGCCCGAGAAAAGCGCATGCGTCATGATCACGTAAGCAATGCGCGGCGAGGACGCGATCGGCGCTGGCGCCTGGATGGCGGACACCTCATCGAGAACCGACCCGCCTTCCTTCTCCGCCATGTGCACCACATATTCTCCCGCAGTCACGCTGACCAATACTGGCTCGTTCGTCATGGTCTGCACCACGGCGTTTTTCCAGTCGATGCTTTGATGGCTCTGGTACCATTCAATATCCGTATTGGATGGATTAAATCCAGCGGCGTCATCCATCGGAATGGCCGCCAACCGGTCCGTTCTCGGTTTTCCCAAATACAAATGCAGGCCTCCCTTCCCATCCTCCAGCAGCGCGCTGGATAAGCTCACACTAGGCTCCCCGAGATAATTAAAGCTATAACGAGCGCCTGCCCGAAAGCGGGTGTCCGCTGCGTAATTTTCATCGAGCTGGCCAATGGGCACGGACACAAATGAATCCGGCTCCGGCTCGATATTTTCCAAGACCGGGTAGCTCGCATAACTGTCTCCCCGTTGCGCATATGGCAGGGAAAAAATCAGACTTTGACCGGGCGGAATGTCCGGAACTTTGAGGCCAAAGCGAATGTATTGCCCATCATCCTTGGATAGCGCAGAGCCGCTTTGGTCGATGCCGCGGCGTAAATCCACATTCGCCACATTCTTCCAGGTGTAGTCCGTCCCGTCATGTGTGCCGGGGGCGTCGACGTCCACGCCGATCCGCGCTTCAACGGAGCCCCCCATCATCATGCCGACCTCCATGTTCGCGCCCCGCGAATCCAATGCCGGCGCCTTCAGCGTAACGTTGTATGGATTCCACAGGACGACCATCGGGTAGAGATTCAGGTTGATGTCCGAGCCCGCAGCAGCGCCATCAATCGTGAAGCCCAGCCCCAGGGAAAAATACGTGAGCACCGGCGCCGCGCCAACATCGTCGCTCTGCGTTGCGTCGTTAAAAATCGGCAACCGCATATCGATTTCATTCGCGGCGTTCACGCGAGTTTGCGCGAAGCTGCGCAAGTGTCCCCAAGTTGGAACCGCGTAGCCCGTGGAGTCCGAGCCATGCCGCGTCCACAGCAAATTATCATTCGCAGTGGCGTCTGAGGCTGGAATCGTATACCCCTGCGCAAGCAGCGCGGACAGGTCACGCTTCAGACCTCCGGCAAAGCTGTCGGTCAACAAAGAAGCAGAGGCGACTGAAACATCGTGAAAACGACGCCGTTGCGCTGCGGCGTAATTCGCTGGCTGCGGCGATAGCATGACCAAATCGCCCAGCCCGGAAGCGCGCGAAAGCCCGGAATCGGGATCATACCAATTGCCAATCATGCGATCCGAACCGAGGTCCTGCTCGTTGTCGTCCTGCGCCATGAGCTCGATCGCCGCACGGCTCGGATTAACGAATGCGTTGGCCGCATCGGTCAAATTCGACTCCCGCGTCAGGTTCGCGCGGGCCTTCACATTTTCATCGCCGACCCACCAGGCGTAGCCATTGGTCATGCCGTTTTCATTGACGTCGTCGATCTCCACAAGCGGGGCCACCACGTAATCCTCCGGCACGCCATTGAGCAGTGGGGACAGATCACCCACCGCGCCGCTGCCGACCAAAATCCGCGCCGGGTGCTGCGCGCCGTTCACATCGGTGATGGCGACATCACCCTGCGTCCCGGCAGCCACGCCATCCTGAAACGTAATCACCGCATTCGGTTCAAACAAATTCTGCCGGGCAAACTCCGGATCTTCCAGCACGCCTTCAGTGGTGAATGTCGGCCAATGACTACTCGTGGTGTTCCCGCTGATGAGCCAGGTGAGAAGCTTCGCGGCAGACCCCTGATCGTTCACCAGCGCATCATCCGTCCACTCGCCGGCAATGTCCTCCGGGGCCATATCATAGTCAGGCGTCATGCCATGCGCGTAAACGCCCACCCAGTTCGGGCTGGACGTGGCGCCCGCGTATTCCAGACCCGCGAGCGCCGTGACCCGCTGGTCGGGCCCCGTCGCGCGCTGCAGCTCGCCAATGGCCACATTGAGCCCCAGTAGCGCGTTTTGCCGCGCCTGCGAAAGCATCAGCGATTGGCTCGCGGAGTTCACCTCTACGGACACCATTGTCGTCAGCGACAACAGCAGCATCACGATAAAGCCCATCAGCACCAGGCTGACAATGAGGGCAAAACCGCTGCGGGCGGGCATCTTCTGCTTAGGGGGGAGCATTCAATTAACTTTTGGGGCGCGCGGCGCCTTTTCGACGCGAACGATGATCAACAGCATACGCAAGAATCCCGAAATGTGAATGGGGAATCTGGCTTCTCTACTATCGGTCATCTTGGGGCTGTCATTAAATCGTCGGCCCATGTGCCGCGAGCACATGAATCATGGGTGGGTATTTCAGAAATTTATCGTTGGAAGTATATCAGCCCCGAGAACACATTTCCAGCATGATGCTGACATTCTTCGTGTCATTTGCCGACACCTTAAACGGCATTTTTCGCTAAAAACGACCCAAGGCGTCAGTGAACAACCCTCACAGGTTTATCAACAGCCCACCCGCCACCACGAGTGAAAGCCAGTCACTATTAGTCAGAGCCACTCACTAACAAAATGCTCGCACGTTCACTTTTAGATTGTGAATTCGGATGCATTCGCTAGTATTCAATCGATCACTAAAAGCAGCATAGGCGCCCCGCCTGCGCAGTATCGATCAGCTGGAGTCGGGACACAGGCGAGACGCCTGTGCTACGGCAATGTGCGCCCTTAGCAGCACCGCCTCCCACCTCAACACCTCCCCATTTCCACACCCATAAAAATAACCGCCATGAAACAATCTCCCACCCAGTTACGCCGTCCGCCATAGCGAGCGGACAGTCCAGTCCATGACGCGCGAACGCATTCGTTTTCGCGCGGCTCTTGAACCGTATGATGGGGCTCATTCAACGCCTGCCAGGTGACAGCTGGCTAGCGCGTTGACGCCCCGAGGTTTTAATTCGGCTCTAGAGATAACCTGAAGTTGCCGGGTCCAGCACTTGCTCAACCCGGCAACTTCAGGTTATCTCTAGCCGACAAGAGACGCCCGGAATTATGCCAGCCTGCCCTTCGCCGCATGGACGTTAAGGCATCCGACACAACGGGATGCCGCCCCGACCTACGCCTCTTCCCGGCGAGTGGGCGGGATGTGCGTTCTTTGATAACTGGCCAAAAACCAATTCCCCCCCCCCCCCCCCCCCTCCCCCTTCAAGTGGAGTTGGGGCGAGCGTTGGGCGGCCCTTTTAACAAGCCTCGATCTCGTAGTAGATCAGGGCGTTTTCCGGCAGCTCATGTGTGATGACCAAGCCTTTGGTCACGGTGATGATTTCGTCGCGGACCAACACCGGAGTCGCACTCTCGCGTAATGACGCTACCTGCGCCTGGTTCAAATAATCCGGCTCTCCCAGAGCCTGCCAGGCGCGGAAACTGTTGCCGCGTTTGCGGTCCACCTGCCAGGCGCGAACACGGAAACGCCCCGATGCCTCAGCAAGCGTAATCACGTCGCTCACACTGCCGTCGACAACGGTCCACTCCCCCCCATTGAAGTCGCTTTCAACCGGCTCACTGTGGTTCCACGCCAGGATGCGGTAGTGCTCACCGTCGGTCGTCGCCACGCTCGACTCATGCGGCGTGCGGAGCTCGTGCTCGAACAACTGATTGAGGAAGGCATAGGCATGAAACGCAGGCTTCGGCACGCCGTTGATATTCACCAGGCCATACTTGCCGCTGAAGGGCCCCTGCCCCGGCCCGCTCTCTTCAAAGATGTCGTTGATCGTCCAGTAGGAGTAGCTGTCGGGAATGCCGCCAAGGTCTTTGAGCGTTTGCAGAATAAACGTCATCGTGAACTCACTGTCCTTGCCAAAACGATCATTGTGAACGGGCGAGATGTTCCACTCCGTGTAGTGAAGCTCGGCTTCGGGGAAGGCGGAATCGTCGATCAACTGACGCACCTGGGAAACGTCCTGGAGCATCTTCTTCTGCCCGAAGTAGATGATCTCATCCGAGGCATGGCCAATCTCCAGCGCGGTGTCTGAGCAGTAATGATGCGTGCTGATAAAGTCCAACGGAGCCTCAGCCTGCTCGCAGAATTCGAGCATTTCGCGGACCCAGGCATTCTTGGAAGTGGCTGGCCCGCCCACACGGATGCCCGGATCGATGGCCTTGATCGTGCGCGCCGTCACCTCGTAGAGTTTGAAGTATTCCTGCATGTCGGCGTCCTGCCAAAAGTAGCTGAGGTCGGGCTCATTCCAGACTTCGAAGCGCCAGGTAAGCACTTCACTGCGACCAAACTGCTCGATGAGGTGCTCGACAAAGCAGCGGATGAAATCGCCCCACTCCTGGTAGTCGCGCGGGGGCGTCACGTTGGCTTGGTAATTAAAGCACGTCTGGTCCCCACTGGCCAAAGCCGATGGCATGAAGCCGAGTTCAACAAAGGGCTTCATCCCCAAGTCAAGAATGCCCTGGTAAGCCTTGTCCACGTTGATGAAATTAGTGACAATGACGCCGTCTTCATCACGGCTGCAAACGCCCATCCAATCGTTGAACACTCCGTGGAACCGACATTGCTTAAAGCCGACTGCGCGCTGCACCTCCGCCGAATACTCCCGCCAATCCTGACGCAACGTCACGTAAGCATGGCATGAGCCGATGCACTGCTTGAACATCTGACTCCGCGGATGCGTTTCCTGATCGAGACGGATTGTCAGCTGGCGCGGCGCGGCGAGCCCGGGCTCGCTCTCCAGCCGACCATTTTGTTCGTGGCGTGCGGGGTTTTGCAGGGATTCGTTGAGGGTGCTATTCACTGACTGGCGATGTAATGCTGTTGGTTGTCGGATATCGGATGGACGCGTCAATTACCGGCGTGGAGATTAGAAAAACGCATGCGCCAGCGACTGAATTCCATACGCCCATCATAATGCATACACCACGGTTTTGATTAGTGTTTTGGTTGCCGAATTAGTGTCATATACCGACACCTGCCCCACGCTTTCAGCCTTTTCTGGACCTTGCCCCCCCAGCCCGCAGTTGCTTGGAAGCACCCCTCTCAGGCCAACGGACATTCAGTCTAAGCGCCCAAAGCGCGGCTTCACTCAAACTCGGCGCAATGGCCATACGTGCGAATTTGACCACCGCTCGCCGCTTTTATCGATATAGAGTCTCAATATCGTTGACTGCAACGCTATTAGTGTTTGGGTCTACGGCAAACAGGAACAAGAACTACTGATGACTCCAACATGTTAATATCGGACGAATACAACATTCGAGGTGCGGCGCCATCCGCTCACTGCACAGGCAAGAGCCTGGCATTTAATTTTGAAACCATGCCGGACGGCCAAATTCCCGTCACCGGAGATTTGGGCAAGATCTTTGAGAGCATGGGGAGCCTCCCGTCCGCCTTTGTTCATGCGGAGCATCAGTTCGCCAGCATGGCGATTCCCTTGAGTGGCGTCGATATCGCCATGGCGCACCAAGATGGCGAGAGCCTTGCTGGCCTTGAGTTGGATGCGTCATCGCTGAAATTCCGCGAAGCATGGGCAAAGCTGGAGGTTTGCACTTGTTGTGGATCCCCAGGGAATGTGAAATTTTTTGACCCATCGAGAACACGCTTTCTGATGATTGGCGCTCCCCATTTTATTGATCCAATCATCTGGGCAAACACCTTGTCGAAGATTACTGTGCCGTTGGACGAAATCGATCTGAGTGAACCAGAGCCAACGACCATTGCCTTTCCCGCGCTTAGCCCACTGGCCAAGAAACTCCCGTTGCCGATCTGGGCCCTGATCAAATTAATCGTCGACTTCTCCAAGATGAATCAGGCGATGACCTGCCGTTTCTCAATCCGAGGACTCACTCTGCAGAAGTCGTTTATTGCGCATCACATCGATGAAACCAAAGGAGAACTCACCTGCCAAAGCGCAGACACCGGCTTCCAACTAAACCTGAAGGCGATCCAGGGCTTCGCGCTGGAAGAGGGCCACGATTGCCACACCCTCTCGGTGCTCGGCTGGGACGACATCGTTCTCTTTGAGTTCGATCTGCCACCCATGGACTGGAGCGAATACTGCTAAACATGCCGCAATTTACAACTACCAGACTGAACACAATCGCCACAGATAGATCCGATGCCAAACGGCCGCACATCGTCATTCTCGGTGGTGGCTTTGCCGGGCTTTCGGCAGCCAAAGCGCTTGCCGATTGCCAGGCAATGGTGACCTTGATTGATCGCGAAAATCATCACCTGTTCCAGCCGTTGCTCTACCAGGTGGCGACCGCCGGACTCTCGGCCGCCGACATCGCACAACCGCTACGTCACATACTTGAGAAGCAGAAAAACTTGATGGTCATCATGGATGAAGTCCAGAGCATCGAGTTGAGCGAAAAGCGCGTTTGCCTGAAGAGTTCCGCACTGGATTACGACTACCTCATCGTGGCCTTGGGCGTTCAAACCAGCTATTTCGGCAACGCTGACTGGGCCAAGCACGCACCGGGCTTGAAGACTCTCGATGAAGCCACTGAAATTCGCCGTCGTGTGCTCCTTGCTTACGAGAATGCCGAAAAAGCTGCGGATTCCAGCGCGGCTGAGGCTGCGCTAAATTTCGTCGTCGTCGGCGGCGGGCCCACGGGCGTGGAGCTGGCGGGAGCGATCTCCGAGCTCTCGCGCTTTGTCTTGGCGCGCGAATTCCACCGCATTGATCCAGCCAAAGCCAAAGTTCACCTGATCGAGGCTGGGCCACGATTGCTCCCCGCTTTCGATCCCAAGCAGTCGCAATACACCCTGGAAGTGCTCCAGAAAATGGGGGTCAGCGTGCACTTGGACACGATGGTGACCAACATCGAGGAAGGAACGGTGACCACCAGCAAGGAAACCATTGAGTCATCTGCGGTATTGTGGGCCGCCGGCGTGGAAAGCGGTAAAGCCGCGCGCACGCTCAACGATGTAGAGCGCGATCGGGCAGGCCGCATTATTGTGAATTCGAACCTCGCGATTCCGGAGCATGCGAGCGTTTACGTCGTTGGCGATTTGGCCTCCTTTACTCCTGATGGCGGTAGGCCCGTGCCCGGTGTAGCGCCAGCAGCACTGCAAATGGGCGCCCACGCAGCAATGCAGATCAAGCGTCAACTGGACGGCCAGACCTTACAACCCTTTGCCTATCATGACAAAGGCAGCATGGCGACAATCGGGCGATCCAGCGCTGTGGCGCAGTTTGGGAAACGCACGATCAACGGCGTCTTTGCCTGGGTCTTATGGTTAATGGTCCACCTCTTGTTTTTGGTTGGCATGAAAAATCGTTTGACGGTCTTCCATCATTGGGTTTGGTCCTACTTTACGTGGCAAGTCGGCGCGCGAATAATCACCAAGAAACGCATCTATTAAGACTACACACTACACCATGAAAGCGCCATACATTCCAGAGAATGCTCCATTCAGTGACGACCAGCGAAAATGGCTCGGTGGTTTCTTTGCAGGCCTGAATTCACGCTTGCTGGCATCGCAAACAGCAACCGGAGCCGCAGAGTCTTCGTCGAATTTACTCACGATCCTGTATGGCACCCAAACCGGCAATGCCGAAACGCTGGCCAGCGAAGCAGCGCAAAGCGCCGCCGCGCACGGGCTCAAAGCCCAGGTCAAAGGCATGGATGAAATTGCCGTCGAGTCCCTTCAGGATTGCGAACGACTACTGATCATCACGAGCACCTATGGCGAAGGCGAAATGCCCGACAATGCTCAGGCGCTATGGGAATCCATCAACGCGGAAAGCTTCAGCCTCGAAAAGGTGAATTTCGCCGTGCTTGGCCTCGGAGACACCAGCTACGATCTGTTTTGCCAAGCCGCCAAAGACTGGGAGCGCAGGCTCGAAGAACTTGGCGCAAAGAAGCTCACAGAGCGCGTCGACTGCGATCTGGATTATGAAGAGCCATTCGCCGAATGGCTGGAACAAGCGTTGCCCGCCATGGCCAAGGTGAATGGCGGCGTAGGCGCTGTTGATCCCGCTGCCGTTGCCAGCGCCCCCACCGCGCCCAGATGGAGCAAGAAATCACCCTTCCCCGCCCGCCTTCTCAAGAAGCAAGTCCTGACCAAGAATGCCTCCACCAAAGAGACCTGCCACTACGAAATTTCGCTGGGCGATTCGGAAATCACCTATGAGGTCGGCGATGCATTGGGGGTCATTCCCACCAATTGCCCCGAGCTGGTTGGAGCAATCATCGCGGCGCTTGGCTGCAAGCCAGAGGACATCGTTCCCGGCGCTAGCGGAGCAGACATCTCCTTGGGCGATGCGCTTCGGGATGATTTTGAAATCAAACTGCCGAGCAAGGAACTGATTGCCGCCGTAGCCGAGCGCTCTGGCGATCCGCAACTCAACCAATTAATTCACGCCAATAAGCCCGACGAGCTCAAGTCCTTCATGTGGGGCGTCGATACGCTGGATTTGCTCCTGATGTATCCGAAAGCGGCCTTTGACGCCAAGGAATTCGTCACCCTCCTCAAGCGCATTCAGCCACGTCTTTACTCAATTTCTTCCAGCATCAATAAGCACCCGGGCGAAGTGCATTTGACGGTCGCCAGCGTACGCTATGAGACGCATGGCCGCGCCAAGAAAGGCGTTGCCTCGACCTTTTTGGCGGACCGCGTGGATGAGGATACTGACGTGCTGATTTATGCCGCCCCCAACAAGAACTTCGGCGTGCCACCGAGTGACGAAGCGCCGATGATCATGGTCGGACCAGGCACGGGCATTGCGCCATTCCGCGCTTTCCTGGAAGAACGCGACGTCCGTGGAGCCAAGGGCAAGAATTGGCTGTTTTTTGGCGATCGTAATCGCGCCAGCGACTTCTTCTATGAAGCAGAACTCACAGACCTGCAAAACCGCGGCGTGCTAACCCGGCTGGACTTGGCATTCTCGCGCGACCAGAAAGAAAAAATTTACGTGCAGGACCGCATGCGTGAACACGGCGCCGAGCTTTACCAGTGGCTGGAAGAAGGCGGCTACTTCTTTGTCTGCGGTGACGCCTACCGTATGGCTAAAGACGTTGACCAGGCATTGCACGATGTCATCGCCGAACACGGCGACCTCTCAGCCGATGAAGCCGTGAAATACGTGAATGAACTGAAGAAGGCCAAGCGCTACGTACGCGACGTTTATTAAAGGTGCCTTTACTTTGCATCACAAAGCAGCGCGGGCTCACCGCGCTGCTTTGGCGTGTCAAATCATCGCTTTCAGCGAGAGTTCGGCCAAGCTTTCTTCAAAACGCTTCAAGTGCATGGACGCCTCTTCGTTCGCGCGTTCCTGCTGCGCAATCCACGCGGTGGTTCCGGGTGAGTGTTTAACCTGCACATCACGGGCGCGCATTGCTGCCTTGTAGTCATTGATGCGCTTGTGCGCGATCTTCGACGCCAGCTCTTCCTTGCTGAAGATGCTCAGCGCTCCCCGAATGTCTTTGGCGATGGTTTCCAGAAGCTTGCGATCAGCACTCACTATGAAGTGACGCGCCAAATCGTCCACCCGTGGTCCCTCGCCCGCCAACCCCTGGCGAGTCAGGTTATCGCGCGCCATCGCGAGCGCTTTGGTCAGGTGGGAATAGGCGTTGAGCAAACGGAACATCCCATCGCTATCGACCTCGCCATACTCTGGGCTTAGGCCTTCGAATACCGGTTGCCCGCCCTTATAAGCCTGCGCGAGTATCTTCAGCTGATCGCCTGCGATCGCAAAGGAAAGCTCTTCGATCATCGCCTTAGCGTCCATCGAACTGAGGATTCCCTCCGCTGTCTGCGTGCGATAGAGCGCACGAGGCACCGCATACTTGAAGAACTGCTTTTCGTAGGCCCACTGATCCAGAAGCTTTTGACCGATCACCGAGCCGGTGCGGCGGACATGCTCCGTCAACATTGCCTTGATGATGGCTTCGTGCGCGGCAACCTCTTCCGTCTCATCGGCCAGCGATTTCACAATCACCGAGTCCGCGCTGTGCAAAAGCTTCAGCATGTCGTCAGGATCATATTGGTAGGCGTTGCCACCGCTCATACCGTTACAAAAACCCATGCCAAACGTGCCAAGGTTCAATACGGCGCCGCTAGTCATGTATTCGCAGCAGAAGTCGCCAACGCCCTCAACGACGGACAACGCACCCGAGTTACGAACGGCGAAGCGGTCGCCTGCTTCCCCATTGACATAGACCTGCCCACCCGTGGCGCCAAACAGCGCAAAGTTGCCGATCAAGACATTCTCTCCCGGGCGGAAACTGCCGCCGCCCGGCGATTTAATCACCGCAACGCCGCCACAAGCGCCCTTGGCCACACCGTCATTGCAAACGCCCGTATGCTCCATGAGCATGCCCTCGTTCATCCAGCAGGCATAGGATTGCCCGGCTGAGCTGGTCGTGCGGATGGTGATGCTTTCCGGCTTCAACGTGCGGCGACCGTTTACATCGATTTCGATCACGTCCGAAGCTTCGGCTTGTTCGCGCGTCACGTCGTAGGCCAAAATACGCTCAATATCGATGGCTAATTGCCCACCGACGGTCTTATCGCTGTTCTTCAATTTATAGCGATCACCTTCAAAGATGACTGATGGCTTCGAGCCGAAAATCTGTTCATCGCGCACGGCGGTCAGCATCGAATCGTCGACACTGAAATCCGCCTCCAAGTAGATGGGTTGCGCGACTTTTACCTCCGGCGTCTCACTCAGGAAGTCCCGGAAGTCGAGTTTGCCCACAATGGATGGATGCTCAATCAAATGAAGCAGGCTCGTCTTGCCACGCACCTCTGCCAAGCTCGCGCAACCGAGCCGCGCCAAAATGCGACGCACATCATGGGCGATGTTTAAGAAGAACTGAGCCAGGGCCCGCGCGTCCCCTTCGAACACTTCGGGGTTGGTCGTCAGGCCCGCCGGGCACTTCACATTGCAGTTCTTCGCCATGACGCACTTGAGCATCATCAAGGCAGTCGTGCCGAACTCAAAGGAATCCGCGCCAAGAATAGCCGACTTCACCACGTCGGAGCCAGTCTGATGCGCGCTGCTGGCGCGTAGAATGACTTTATCTCGAATGCCGTTCTGGCAAAGCGCCTTGTGAACTTCGGCAATGCCAAGCTCTGCCGCGCGGCCTGTATTCTTCAAGCTGGTAACTGCGGCGGCTCCCGTGCCCCCGGTCGAACCAGCGACATTGATTACGTCAGCCCCAGCCTTCGCCACACCGACCGCGATCGTGCCAATGCCCTCTGAGGACACCAGCTTGACGATGACCCTGACCCGCGCGGCGTGCGCGTCATGAATCAACTGAGCAAGGTCTTCAATCGAGTAAGTGTCATGGTGCGGTGGCGGGCTCACCAGCTCGACGTAAGGCGTGCCGCCACGTGACGAGGCAATCTCCACGTTAACCTTGTGCGAAGGCAACTGACCGCCTTCACCTGGCTTGGCGCCCTGCGCGATTTTAATTTCGATCTCCTGCAGATTCGGGTCTGCGAAGTATCCGGCCCAAACGCCAAAGCGGCCCGACGCGATTTGCTTAATCGTGCTGCTCTTGACGGTGTTAAACCGAGTCGCCTTCTCACCCCCTTCGCCGGAATTGCTCATCGCGCCAGCAATGTTTGCCCCCTGGGATACGGCTTCATGGGCAATGCCAACCAAGGCGCCGTGACTCATCGCGCCAGCAGTCAGGCGAGGCGTAATCTCGTGGGCGGGCTGAATGGCGTCGAGCTCCAGTGGATCAGTTGCGCGACGGAGCTTAGTGAGGTATTTCTCCATCAAGGGCGGCGCCGTTTTCACCACCAGACGATCCGTTTCGCGCTCGATCACTGCTCCGGGGAAACGCGTTTCCCAGTGCCGTTGCAGGCTGCTCAAGCGCAGCAAATTGCTCTTGGGATAAAGCGTCGCAACAAATGCATCTCCCTCCGGCAACACTTCCAAGCCGTGCGTCGCCAAATGAGCGTTGCCGAGGATGTTCTGCTGGCCGAGCACCTTGCTAAAATCTTCAACGGTCTGCGCCTCGCGAATATCCGCCGGGAAATACATGATATCGCGCAGGGCTGCCGGCCGCTCCGCGCGGGCCGCGGCGACATTCTTCACGAAGTTCTTGTAAGCGCGCGTCATCTGGAAGCGGTCAATTTGCTCCGGCGTGCGACGCTCATAGCCAAACAACTTGTAACCCACGTTGCTAATGTCAGCCGTGTCGTTGACGAGCTGGTTCAGCGCATCTTTGATCTGCGCCGGTTCTTCGTCATGCTGCCCGCCAAATAAGTCATCGATTATCTGGGCCTGAGATTGCTTCACCCGTTTTTTGAGCACGGCCTTCACCTGCTCCATCGCGGCAGGATGCTGATCAAGCTCATAAAAAGTGAAGGTTTGCTCGATCATTTTGGTAACGTCTTCATGGTGATCAACCATGCCGCTGATTTCGTGATAAAGCGTTAAGATCGCTTCCAACGCTTCGCCGTTGCCGATTTCACTAATGCCGTATTGGTCGAAGATATGGCGCAGTTCTTCATCGGCCATGAAGAGCATTTCTTCATGAGTCATGTTGATGTATTCCTGCACCGCAGTTGCGCCAAAGGTGTGCCCTGCTCCATCACGACGCTCCTTAAACAAGCCCAGGTGCGGGATGTCCGACTCCTGATGGATATTCAGCGCCTTGAAGTGCCACTCTGCCGCACTCGCGGCGATATCCGCAAAACCGGCCCCACCAACCGGAGCATTCAGATTCGGGAAATGTGGCTTCAACCGGGGGTCCGACGTATCGATAAAATTGGACTCAAAGAACTCGCCGCCAATGTAGCTCTCCACCGTGCACAAGCCGAATTTGCCCATCGTTTTGAGCAGAGACTTCGCAACGGCCGACTGATAGTTGTTCAAGCCTTCACCGAGGTTCTTGCCATCGTGCAGGGAAAGCGCCCGGTTGTGCACAGTGAGCGGGCATATGGCATGCGCGCCAAAGCCCAACAGCGAGGCGATGTCATGGGAGCTGGCAGCCTGGCCCGTCTCCATGATGATAGACACATTGAAGCGAAGCCCGCATTCGATGAGCCGTTGGTTGACGGCCGCGATCGCCAGCATGGCAGGAATTGCCGCACGCTTGAGGCTGATGCCAGCATCACTGATGATGATGATCCCGGGCTTTTTCCGCGCTAATTTTTCTACCTCATCGCAGAGCGCCTGTATCGCAAGCTCGAGGTTTTGCTCGTTCACAGCGGCGTCGAGACTCGGCTCAAAAAGGTTGGCCGCTTCGGAAATCATGACCTGATCCTGCTGACGGATTTGCTCCAAGTGGTGTCGTTGCAAGACCGGCGAGTTCAGGATGATTTGCTTGGTGTCATCCTCTGAAAAATTAGGCTTCGCGCCGATGGACACGCGCAGCGTCATACCATCTTTTTCACGAATCGAATCCAGCGGCGGATTCGTCACCTGGGCAAAGCGCTGACTGAAATATTTCGACATGCCGCCCTCAACCTTGGTCATCGTATTGGGCGCGACGCCGTAGCCCATGGCGCTGATCTTCTCGCCACCGGTCACGATCATCGGATCCAGCAAAAAGCGGAAGCTTTCCTGGTTCATCGAATACGCCACATGCCGCTGCTCGATCGACAGCTCATGCGCCTCGTCGAGCGAAGAAAGTTCTAACGTCGGCAGTTCGGTTAACTCCACCGAGCGCGCCTTCACCAAGGCAGTGTAATCCTCCTCGGCTGCTAGCTTCTCGTGCACCTGCTTGGTGATGAACACCTCCTTGGTCGCGTGGTCCACGTAGAGGATGCCACCAGCTTCAATACGGCCGCGGCGAATCACCTGCTCGGGGGGGAAATCGATCTGACCAGCTTCGGAAGTCACGGCCAAATATTCATGCGTTTCGACCGTTCTGAGTGGACGCAAACCCATGCGGTCCAGCGCAGCTCCGACCTTCACGCCATCACTGAACACCAGCGCCGCCGGGCCGTCATTTTTCTCCTCGTAGAGGCTGAAATAATCAAACATCGCCCGGACCTCGGGCGACAAAGTCGCATCGTTCTCCCATGCGGGCGGCATCATCGCGACGACTGCGGTGACGATGTCCTGCTTGTCCTCAATAATGCGTCGCGCAAGCGTCTGGTCGAGGCGCGCCGAGTCGGATTGTCCATTGGGAAAAATGACGCGCTTGTTCTTTTGCTTGGCAATCGCGTCCTCGCTGAGGCGGTTTTTCTTGTCCGTGTTCAGCTCGCCATTATGCGCCATCCAACGGAACGGCTGAGCCATGAAGGTCGCCGGTGAAGTGTTTGTCGAGAATCGCGTATGAAAAACAAACACGCTGATGGCGTGATCCGGATCAGTCAGATCCGCAAAATAAGGCACCACTTCACCAGAGTTCAAGCGCCCCTTGTAAACCATGGTGCGCGCGCTCATCGAGAGCGGGTAAAAACCATCCATGCCCTCCTGATTAAAGCCCGACGCTTCAATCGCAATCAGCGCGTCGTTGATGACGTGGTCAAATGCATCTTGGCCATCAAGCGCATCAGGTCGGCCAAAGACCATTTGCTTGATTTCCTGCTGCGCCGCTGCTGCCGCCGGATTAAGCTTGTCGGCGTTCACCGGGACGTAACGCCATTGCAAAATCGGCAACCCGACTTTTTTCATAACCGCCTCAATCAGCTGCTTAGTCGCAGCATGGTAGGCCGAATCATGCGGGAAGAAAAAATTGCCCACCCCGAATGCGCCTTTTTCGAGCGAATCACGGCCAAGGACTTTCGCAAAGAAGCGGGGCGATAAATCGATGTTGATGCCAGCGCCATCACCAATCCCTTCCGAGCTCATGCCGCCACGGTGCGGGATCACACAAAGCGCCTCATGCCCCTTGAGCATCAGGTCGTGGGTCTGTTCCCCGCTCTTGGTCGTGATGAAGCCTACGCCACAACTGTCAGAGTATTTATCCCGATCATAAATCTGGTGATCCACCAATTCAATGCGATCGCCGCCAGCCTGGTTGCTGGAGACATCTTGAAAAACTCTGACTGTCTGTTCGCTCATAGTTTAAATTTTCGAAAATGCGATAATGGCAATATTCACGCCAACATAAAACA
This sequence comes from Cerasicoccus frondis, assembly GCA_031296915.1. Taxonomy (GTDB): domain Bacteria; phylum Verrucomicrobiota; class Verrucomicrobiia; order Opitutales; family Cerasicoccaceae; genus Cerasicoccus; species Cerasicoccus frondis. The sequence continues at coordinate 60,980 of JAVDPC010000004.1, forward strand.
TTTGGCGCGTTTTGTCAGCATGCATGGCCAGAATGTAACCTGCACCCGCGTTGAACAGGATTTAATGCCGACCTGCAAAGATCCGGTATTCTCCCAGATCATAGAAATAAGCCTGCATGCTAAACCCGAGATCGTCCAGCAATTCATAGAGCTCAACGGGGTCATGGTCGTGGATCATCCAAAATGAACCATTTTCCGCGACTGAAGCGACCCGTTCTCCGATCGCAGCGGAAGCCAGCAAAGTATCCATATCTCTCAAATCCAGAGCCATAGAAATCTGTTCCATCCCTGCCGTTCCTGAAAGCATGCTTACAGCCCTGTCATCTTCGCCGGGACCACCCACTCGTCGAATTGCGCTTCCGTTAAAATCCCAAGCTCGACTGCGGCCTCTTTCAGCGACGTGTTCTCCGCATGGGCTTTTTTCGCGATTTTAGCGGCGTTGTCATAGCCGATGTGTGGGTTGAGCGCAGTCACGAGCATCAGGGAATTCCGCAAATGCTCATCAATACGCGCCTGATTCGGCTCAATGCCAACCGCACAATGATCCGTGAAGGCCGCACAGGCGTCGCCCAGCAAAGTAGCAGACTGCAACAGCGCATTGATCATCACTGGCTTGAAAACATTTAACTCAAAGTGACCATTGGAGCCGGCAATCGTCACCGTCGTGTCATTGCCCATTACTTGAGCACACACCATCGTGAGCGCCTCCACCTGTGTGGGATTGACCTTGCCCGGCATAATCGACGAACCCGGCTCATTCGCAGGTATGATGAGTTCTCCGATGCCAGACCTCGGCCCAGACGCGAGCAGGCGAATATCGTTGGCAATCTTCATCAGGCTGACGGCGAGCAGCTTGAGCGCGCCATGCGCTTCAACCATCGCATCATGCGCCGCCAAGGACTCAAATTTGTTTTCCGCCGACACGAAAGGATGCTGCGTGAGTTCAGCAATTTTCTTGGCAACAACGTCTGCGTAGCCCTTGGGCGCATTCAACCCCGTGCCCACGGCGGTGCCACCCAACGCGAGTTCCTGCAGATGCGGCAGTGCATTCTTTAGGCTCTTCAGACCATGGTCCAACTGTGACACATAGCCCGAAAACTCCTGCCCCAGCGTCAGCGGTGTGGCGTCCATCCAATGAGTCCGGCCAATCTTGACCACCGACATCATCGCCACGGACTTTTCCTGCAGGACATCCCGCAAGCGCTGAACCTTCGGAATCGTCTGCTCCACGATAACTTTATATCCGGCGATATGCATCGCCGTAGGAAACGTATCGTTGGAAGATTGGGACTTATTGACGTCGTCATTGGGGTGAATCGAGCGCTCACCTTCACCAAGCACCTTGCCTTCATTCACATGGCAGCGATTGGCAATGACTTCGTTGCAATTCATATTCGACTGCGTTCCGGAACCCGTCTGCCAAACAACCAGGGGGAAATGGTCATCCAGCTCTCCCGAAATGATTTCGTCGCAGGCTTTCGCAATTTGTTGAGCCTTATCTTCGGGCATCACGCCCAACTGGGCATTCGCGAGCGCTGCGGCCTTCTTCAAATAACCAAATGCATGGATGATCTCCTTGGGCATGGAGCCCGCCGGGCCAATCGGGAAATTCTGGATCGAGCGCTGGGTTTGCGCTCCCCATAATTTATCAGCCGGGACTTCGATCGTCCCCATGGTGTCTTTTTCCGTACGAGTCATGATGGTGCTTTGGGTCACAGTTCATGCACTCCATCAATGTTATCCCGTCATGCAAGATTTTATTGAGACCAAGACTCACGCTCATAAGTTCACTTTCGGCGTTTCCCATTAGCAAAGCGCTCGCGTCTGCCTTTTATCTCTCCACTGATAAAAAGATCTCTTACAGGTTTTGACTTTGTAAATTCAGACAACCACCGAGAGAGCATCAGTGCTTGCCTCAGTGGAATCAGACTACTACAGACTACTTCGAATAATTTTGGGACGAGTGGAAATTCGAGTAGAACTATTCTCTAAACCCACGACCCCAAAATCCATAAACATCTCATAACCAACGGTCCCCATAGTTCAATGGATAGAACCGCGGTTTCCATCCGCGTGGGAATTAACCGCCAAAATCCCTTTAAAATAGAGGATTTGGATAGAACCGGACCTTGACAAACGACAGTGGACGTGGGAATTTTTGTGGGAACTAGTTCTAAGGAGCCACACAACATGCCAAGCGTCAGAAAGAAAGCGAAATCCAAACACTGGATGATGCGCTACCGGGACGAAACCGGGCGCTTGGTCGAACGCAGCACAGGACAGATTGACCGCCGAAAGGCCATTGCGGTTGCTTCGCAAACGGAGACTATGATCGACAAAGCTCGTGCCGGAGAGCTGACTCAAGCATCGATTTTCAAAAGCTGGGGCGAACTTCTGGAACGCACAACCGGCGAACCTTTGGATGTTGCGACCATTGAAGACTATCTCCGCGAATACCTAAAATCAAAAGAAGCTACCGGGACAGCAGAGAGCACCTTAAAACGCTATCGCCCCGTCATCAACGGTTTCCTCGACAGTCTACCTCCCCGACGCCTGAAAGCCTCCCTAGGCTCAGTAACTGCACGAGAAATTGAACAATACCGAGACTCTGAGAAAGCCGCCGGGAAAAGCGCCAGCACCTGCGATTTCACATTGAAAGTGCTTTCAAGCGTGTTCTCTAGTGCCCACCGCAAAGGCCTAATACTTAGCAATCCAGCCCTAGCTGTCGATGCATTGCGAGGCGAAGCGGAGGAACGCGAACCATTCACCATAGAGCAAGTCAAGGCGCTACTAAGGGTGGCAGACACTGAATGGCGCGGCATGATACTACTAGGATTACACGCAGGGCTACGACTAGCCGATGCCTCGGCCTTAACATGGGCAAATGTTGATCGCCAAGCTGGAATCATCACCTACAGGGAGCAAAAGACCGCAGGCCGTAAACGAACAGGGAAGCGAGAAACAACCGTGGTGCTCCATCAAGATATACTCAACTATCTTGACGGTCTACCGCCTACTATCGGCTCCACTCCCCTATTTCCTTCCCTAGTTGACAAAGCAACTGGAAGCTCTGGTGGCTTAAGCAATACCTTCAACCAATTGATGAAGGCGGCAAAAATAGCTGTACCAAGGGGACGAAAAGCTACTGGCAAGGGACGCACATTCCGTAAGTTAGGCTTCCACTCCCTCCGCCACTCAATGATCAGCAACTTGGCTAACGCGAATATCTCTGCCGATGTGCGTCAGACAATGGTCGGACACAGCAGTGATGAGATTCACCGCCGTTACACTCATTTAGATTTATCAACCCAACGAGATGCCGTGGCAAAACTAGAAAGTGTGTTATGAGCGATATTAGCTTTAAGGATGTCGACTTCGATCTAAACGTTGATCCAGACACAAGGAAGGAACGTGACACTCGTGAGGAGTGGATCGTCAAATGCTATCAGATCATTCAAAGGCTATCAGACATACCCGTATTCCGAGCAGTAAATGAGATTGAAGGCATGCGTGGACACATAAACCCTTTATACGATGGAGGCTCCTTTGTTCGTGTAACTAAACGCCAAGACAATACTCCCCCACTTAGTCAATTCATCGTTCGTTCAATAAACGAATACCGGAGGGGATTAGGGAAACCAACAACCCGAGCTAAATACCAAGATGCAATCATAGGCTTCGAGCAACGATTCGGCGCAAAAGAAACAAGTAAAATCGTAGGACAGGCGAGTGAAGATTACTTTAAAAAATATGGCTATACTGCTCTTGATTCGCTTGATGAGTTTCTGTCCCAAGTACTACCGAAATCATACAACAATCGTCCTATCCGCCTTCGCCGTTGTGCCTACATATTAGTCAGGTCACATATCAGAAACTCACGTTTTCAGTTTAATCAGGTTCAAGCATTTCTTTACGCCTTGGCTGGTGTAATTGTTGATCACGAAGAATTTGCGATAACAGTCCTTATTGACTCCGACTCCAAGGATGTAAAAGAACTGGATAGAGAAACGCGAAACAGGCTCGAATCAGGATTCCACACAACCAAAAAGGTGCGTGATCACTTCCAGTTTTTGTTGGCAGATATTGTCGAGGAAGGAAAATCAAAAGGTGGAATTGCGCGAACCGAGAATGCTTCCAGGAATAATGGTTGCTATGACAAGAGTAAGGACTGAGCATATACATTTACTTCCCTCGCATAAAACATCCACAGAAAACCCCTTAGATTCACTGTGGTCCAAAAAAAATGCGTGAAGGTAAGATTTTTCTTGATACACAAATCACCAGCAGATCCTTAATTTTCAAAGTTATGCAACCAGCAGATCAGAGTTGCAGGTGAGAGGTTTGACCAGCAGATCTGGATAAATTCGCCTAAAGCCGATTCGTTAGAATAATCGGCATGGACATAAATCATCCGAAACACGATACGACTAATACCAACCTTCGCCCGGAATTTCTACGCATTCCAGATGCGGTACGTTATTCAGGGCTGTCACGATCTACTCTGTATCAACTGCTGAGCACCGGAGAGATAAAAAGCTTCGCTTTGCGCAAGAGAGGTAATGCACGAGGCATTCGCCTAGTGAGTGTAGATAGCCTGAATGCATATCTAAGGCAGGAGTTCAACCTTCAGCAGGAAGAGGGAGGGCAAGAATGAATCCCTCCCGATTTGAAGACTCTCCGTTGGGCCGGGCTAAAACCATCATCACAATCTTTGATGCTTGGAAACGACTCAATCTCCCTGGCACCCCCAAACGCTCATGCAGAGCCCCATGGCGCGATGACAAGAAGCCATCCCTGTCCATATTCGAGAACGGACATCGCTTCAAAGACCATGGATTAAACATTAGTGGGGATGTAGTCGACTTCGTCATGCGTGCGACTAACGTAACGAAGTCAGAGGCCGCACATCTCATTATCAGTTGGGCAAGCTTCTCCAGGACTGGCCAACTCGTCCGTCCGTCCAACAACATAAGGGCAAGCGGACGGACGGACAAAATAAAACAACAAAGAAAGCACCCCAGCATCCCCTTTCTAGAGCATGGTAGTATCCATGATTTAACTTCGCTCCGAATCAGTCGTCACTTACCGCGCCAGGCCCCACTAGAGATCTTACATCAACGCGGACTCCTCGGCTTCACAAACATGGAGGGAGTCCGCTGCTGGATTCTTACAGATTCGGCTAAACGAAACGCGCAAGTACGCCCTATAGAACCAACCACAGCAAAATGGTCGATGAAGGCCAAGACGTTGCCGGGCTCCGATACATCATGGCCAATAGGTGCAGCCGACATAGACGGGCGTAACATCGTATTCATTTGCGAGGGTCCACCAGACCTGTTAGCCGTTGCTACTGCGGCTTATATGGAAAGAGACGGAGGTATGCTTGATGATATCGCCTTTATCGCGATGACTGGCTCCAGCTCATTGATTTGTAAAGAAGCACTAGAATACATGAGAGATAAAGAATGCCGCTTCTTTATCCATAACGATCCCTCTGGCTGCAAGGCTGCCTGCAATTGGTATAGGCAACTAGACGGTATCGCAGGCAATCTCAGCTGCTGGACCAGCGAACTAGAAGGAGAGGACTTCAACGACTTTGCAGCTCGCCATTGGATAACTGGGGCAGTCACCCCACAACTCCCATTCTCCATCATTCCATGCACGCACTTGTCAAAGATATCACACGCGTCACAGAACCACCAACAACCGTTTTAACAGTGAAACATGATAACATAACGTCAGCTCCTCCGGGGTACGTATACAATCCAGTCGAGGTTTCCTCAGTCAACAAAGGCAACTCCAAGCCACAACTCCAATTCCTCAAACCATCTCAAATTGCGATATGGGAACCACCACTCGACTACTGCCTCGTCGGCGACCACCAAATATCCCGTGAAAGCGTATCAGTTATTGCCGGTCCTCCCGGATGTGGCAAAAGCCGAGCAGTTGTATCATTAGCAGTTGCAGGGGCAAAAGGGCAAGGGAGTAAATGGATGGGATATAAGATACATATCCAATTCAGAACGCTAATTATTCAAAACGAAAATGGCCGTTATCGATTAAGAAATGAGATCAGAGAGTCCCTGGGCAAAGAGGTCAACGAAATGGATGAGTGGATTCGCATCACACCTCCCCCAGAGCACGGACTTGCATTCAACGACCCCTCCTTTTGCCAAGAACTTCGTAAGTACATTGAGGAATTCAAACCTCAACTCATCATAATAGACCCTTGGACCAATGTAACAGCTGATGACAACCGAAAAGAATATAAAGCTGCACTCGAAAATATACTCGCAACACTTCCACCAGGATCGAATAGACCAGCTTTGCTAATTGTAGCTCATACGCGAAAAGCATCAACAGGACAAGATTCCACGCGGAAGAGAGGTCGCGATTTACTCAACGAAATATCCGGTAGCTTTGTATTAACCAGTACCGCACGTACCGCGTTCATTCTAGAGCCCGTCTCCCCTGACCCAAATGATGATAGAATAGTTTTCACTTGCGCGAAATGCAATGACGGGAGGATGCCAGCTCCAACCGCCTGGCACCGACGCAATGGTCTCTTCACGCCCTGTGAAGACTTCGATTTCGATGCGTATTATCACAATACTAAATCCAACCGTAGAGCTGTAACCGAAGATCACATCAAAGAAACTCTATCTGCATTTACAGGCCTAGCACGAAAACAGGCTGCTAAGGACTTAATGATCAAGGCAGACGTGGGGCGTAGCGCCGCTTATGATGCCCTTAAAAAAGATGGAGCTTTTGGACACCTGATCAGGGAGGGTGACGATGGAAAACTCTACCTAAACGAATAATTCAGAATAACCAAGACATCCGTCCGTCTGCATGCCTATGAAGACCGGACGGACGGACAGGTTTATTCGAAGTAAAATTGATCTATATATACAGTAATCAAGTCATAGTTGGTATAACTGCCAAAACTAACACTATAAAAGAATGAGAAAGCAAAAATTTACAGTTAAACAGGTTTCAGATGCGCTAATCAAAGCTGATGGCATTAAGTCTGTTGCGGCACGAATGCTCAAGTGCCACCGACGAACAATTGATGATTACATCAAACGGCACCCAGCCTGTGAAGCAGCCTATAGCGAATCAATTGAAGCAGCGGGCGACACCTGCGAATCAGCACTCATGAAACTAGTACGTCAAGGGAACCCTAGCGCAATAATATTTGCCTTAAAGACGCGATTCAGACACCGAGGTTATGGGGTAAAGGAACCGCCACAAAGCACTTCACCCATCGAGTTTAATATAAATTTAGGTAATCCGGAGAATGAAGAGTGACTTACTTACGCTTTTCAAGCTCATCCATATACTGCTGCAAAAAGTGAGGTGCAGATAATTCAATGGACTCAATTACCTTCACAAACTCCACTACATCCAGACGCCGCTCCCCTCGCTCTACTTTGGCAATAAAAGACTGGGGTTTACCTAGTCGCTCAGCGAGTTGTGTTTGCGTCAATTTCCTCTGCTGACGTGCACTCCTAAGCATCTCACACAATATGACGTTCTCGACGCTGTAGATTGATTTTTGCACTGCTGTAATGGAGGGTAAAAGCAGCTATAATAATCCCACTTCAGGATTATCCCAAATCGGGATATTTTTCTTGCACCCCACAATCCCTCATGCAAAGTTTGAGACATGAAATTCAATCTTGTTTGGGCAATTAATGCCCTAGCTTTCGTGATATTCTGGGGCCTAAATAGCATAACCAGAGGCAATTTTGATGGCTTGGGGATCATGCTGGTCTTTGGTCCCTTGTTTTTCGTTGTTGGGGGAGTGCTCGGCTTGAAATGTGAAAACGACGGATTCGGCAGGAAGTCACGCAATTACTGGATTACACTGGTTGTTCTGCTCATCCTCTCGACTATTGGTTTCTACACCATTGGATCGTGGGTAGGTGAAATGCAGCGAACCCAAGGGCTTCTGCGATAAACAAAAAGAAATGCGCCTCTAACCCGATCAAAAGGGCCTTTGCTCTGATACCGCTAGCAATAAACGCTCATGAAATTCCTTACGCTAGTAATCTCCTTGCTAATCTGCCAAATTGCGATTGCGCAATATGGCACACAGTGGGATGACGGCAGGTACGACGATGAACCGCCATCGAATAGCAAAGATGTAACAGGCTATGTGGTACTAATTTTTATCGGCTATCATATCTGGAAGTGGATTACAAATCCACGGCCCAAGATTGATGAACAAGCCAATGAAAAATCAGCGGAAGAACCAAAAAATAAGCGGAAGAAAAAGGAACGCAGTCCCGATTGGTAACTGACAACGGTCCTTTGAATGAATTTCCCAAATATACATGTTGATTCTCACCTGTAACAGCAATGATCCGCTAAGCAAACTTCCATTCAGCACAAAGCACCTCGGCTTGCTGCAATACTTTCTGCACTGCTACGTCTTGCAGGTCTGGCGGGTAGCCGTATTTGCGCAGGATGCGCTTCACAAAGCGCCGAATGTTCGCGCGCGCGCCTTCGCGGTGTTGCCAGTCGATGGTCACACTGGCACGAACCTTCGTAATTAACTCCGTGGCGATGACCTTTAATTGTTCGTCGCCCATAATGTCGCGTGCGCTACCATTGGTCGCCAGTGCGTCGTAGAAAGCGAAGCGACTTCATCTTCATTGAGGCCGAGATCAACGCCTCGTTGACCTGCCAATTCGACTTCCTTCGCGAGCTTGATCAGTTCCTCGATGACTTCCTGTGTTGAGATCGCCCGGTTATGGTACGCGTTCAAGGTCTTCCGCAGCTTGTCGCTAAACAGTTCGGACTGCACGACGTTGCGGCGCGCACGGACCTTGATCTCGTCTTTAAGCAGTTTCTCCAGCAACTCGGCGGCAACGTTCTTGTGCTTCAGGCCACGCACTTCGGCGAGGAACTGATCGCTGAGAATGCTGATGTCCGGCTTGGGCAAGCCGACGGCGGTAAAGACGTCGATTACCTGCCCGTCGGTCATGATCGCCTTGGAGACGAACTGGCGCACGGCGGCGTCCATTTGCTCAGGCGTCCTCTTGCCTCCTACTGTCTGCTTGTTGAGCGCAGCTTGCAGTGCTTGAAAGAACGACACATCATCGCGAATGGCCGTCGCTTCGTCACTCGCAGCACAAAGCGCAAAGGCGCGGGAGAGCTGCATGACGACTTCAATAAAACGCTTCTTGCCGTCTACTTGTTCGTAAATGTGCTCTTGCGCAGCGGGGATGAGCGCCAGCCGCTCGGACGCGTTGCCTGTCGTCCACTTCACCCAGTTGAAGCCATGCAACATGTCCGCCGCGACGCCGTGCTTTTCCAGCATCACAGCAATGGCCTGCTTAGCGTCGATTGCGGGACTGCCCAGACCGCCACTATCGGTGTAGGTCGCCAGAGCGCGTTTGAGCTGGTCAGCCAGCCCCAGGTAGTCCACGACCAACCCGCCTGGCTTATCACGGAAAACTCGGTTTACGCGGGCAATCGCCTGCATTAGCCCATGGCCCTGCATCGGATTGTCGACATACATCGTGTGCAGGCAGGGCGCATCAAAGCCGGTCAGCCACATGTCGCGCACGACCACGATCCGAAACGGATCGCGTGGGTCCTTGAAACGGTTAGCCAATTCGCGGCGTTTCGGCTTGTTGCGGATGTGCGGTTGCCAGTCGGGACCATCCGCCGCGCTGCCGGTCATGATGACCTTTGCCACGCAGTCCTTCCCTTTTTCTGCCTCAGTGGCTCAAGCCATTCGGCGACAGTTTCGACCCAGTCGGCTATCGTTTTGCGAGAGATCGTCGCGCCCCACATCGCCGAAGCTTTTTCCTGACGGTAAAGTGGCATGTGCTGGACGTATTTGCCGAGGGTGACCCACGCCAGCAGCCCCGCCGAAGCGTAACCGCCCTCGATGACCCGTGAGGGAGCCGGGGCAATCACCGGCGGCTGCGAACGATCCGCCTTGCGGCGATACTTGGGCCGCACGATCCGGCGCTTAAAGAGTTTGGGCGGATGGATATCAACCTCGAAGGTTTCCTCCTCGGCGATCTTTTCAAAAGACTACGGTTCAGTGGCAACTTCCTCGGGTTCGATCACCACGGTTTCTTCCACTGGCAGATTCTTGAAGCGCTCAGCCGGTAACTCGTGCTTGCCCGCTTTCGGGGCCCGGCGTTCGTAGCTGACGCTTTTCGGAGCGGAGTGCTCCAACTGCCGCTCCAGCTCTTCCAGCTTCAACCGCAGTTGGGCCGCATCGAGCTTTTCACTCTGACCCGAGCCAAACAGCCGCTGCTTGAGCCAAGCGATCTGTTCCTTTAGAAGATTATTTTCCAGCTTCATTTGCTGGTTTTCTTCCCATATGGCCTCGGCGGCAGGCATGCAGCCCATGGCAATCATTGACGAAGCTATGTCAACTCACTTTGCAAGGCAAAGTTAACTCAACCCTCATACCACGCTTTTTGCATGCCGTCCTTCAGATCAATCCCGTTCATCAGCATCATCAAAGCTGCCGGCTTGATCGACAGCTTCTTCCCATTGCTGTCCAACGGCCACGATAGTTTTCCTTGCTCGATCCGTTTGGCCAAAACCCACACGCCCGAACCGTCCCAGTAAAGCAGCTTCAGGCGAGTTCGCGCCTTGTTGCTGAAGGCGAAGATCGCCCCTTCCTTCGGATTCTCTTTCAGCCGAGCACGAGACACCGCCCACAGTCCATCAAACTGCTTTCGCATGTCCACCGGCTCCACCGCCACAAACACCCGAACCTGATTGGGCAACGCCAGCATCGCAGCGCCTTGGCCAAGGCCGAGAGCTCCGCTGCGTTGTCGCCACGCAGCAGTGTGCCGTCGGGAAGATAGACTTCCAGCTTGCTCGAAGGACCCGGCAAGCGAAACTCGGCAAACTGCAACGACTCAGACCCAGCTGCCTTACTGCGTGGCTCCGGTGATTCAGCACGGCGCTTATGATCATAACGCCAGCCGATCAGCGTGTGGTAGTTCAAGCCCTCACGACGGGCGAACTCCACCAAACTCAGGCTCGTTTCAAAACTCCCACTACCAAGTCGCTCACGCTCCGATTTCGGACGATGACGACGACCACGGCTGTCGGGCACCACTCCGTCTGCGACTACTTCTACTTCGGGTATTTCCATCGACTACCAATATAGCACCGTCAGCCGATCTACGGAAGGAGGACGCTCGGCAGACGCTTACCGAGCAACGATCCGCCCTCATTTACTCCATCGTGGTCTCCTGTCAGCGACATGGCGTCAACCCCTTCGATTACCTCCGGGATGTCCTGACCCGCCTACCCAAGATGACCAACCAGGACGATATCGGCGCACTGACGCCATCCAAATGGTCGCTACCAACCACGTGACCTCACGGCATCAATCATTGGTGAATGACGTCACCTCATGGATCCATGTGAAGTCACGTCATTGCCAAATAGAGCCATACCTGCCAGGCTACACGCCGCGTCAATAGGGCCGAGCGCCGGACGTTTACACTTCAACAACTCCAAATCCCGCACATTGACCGTACGATGATGGTGATGCCCGAGAACCGGAAGTCTTCATGTGCCGAAACCTTTCAAATAGACAGGCTCGCCATTCAGGAGCAGATTTTCGCCATCAATGCTTACGGTCCTGACCCCACATGATTGCGTGTAATGATCGCACGCTTTCCCCTCAGCCAACACACATAATTTCAGATGATAGAGCTCTGGTTTTTATATACACCAAATGCGAGCCTTAGCTACTTCAGCGACTAAAGAAATACTATGAATAGTTAGCTATTTGACTCACTGCTTAGTGCATCTGGGAATTTGCCATCTATAAAGGGATCGTTTGTCTCGATCATCCATTCGTCGAGCCTGGCAGATAATTTAGTTTTAATGCTTAGATATAATGGATCATTAATCCGATTGCAGGCCTCCCACGGGTCCAGGTGCAAATCAAACAATTCTTCATGTCCGAGATCGCGATCATACCACCCTGCCTCTTCCATTATCGGAGTAGTAGCTGGCCCATCATGCCGCATCTGTGGGCCAGTAGAAAAATAACGTCTCACATATTTATACCGTTCAGTTCGTATACTACGCAGTGGTTCCAAAAGCCCATGATAGGTTTGTTCGCCGAAAGTATATTCGTGCAAGTAGTCAACCTCTTCATTGACTAGCGGCAATAGGCTGAGTCCCTCAAGCTTGTGCCCCGGCGTCTTGCCCAGCAACTCACAAATGGTCGGATATAAATCGAGGTGTGTAACCATCGGTTGCACTACTTTACCACCAACAAATGGAGTTCCTTTTGGCCCCCGTATCATCAACATGACCTGCAAGCCCTGATCAGTAAGCGTCTTTTTTCCACCAGGAAACTCGATGCCGTGGTCAGAGGTGATGATCACAAGAGTATTATCATCAAGCCCATTATGCTTCAAAGCATAGAGTACGCGTCCGATATACTCATCCATAATCCTGACGCCTTCTTGGTAGCTCCTCATATCCTTTCTGATCTCCGGTAGATCGGGTAGCCATGGTGGCGGTGCTGTATAACGCCAATCTAGGCGATCAGGGTCATAGTAGCGTGTTTTAGTGAAGCGGTCGCTCTTGCCGAAAAGATTCATCTCAGGTCGGCTTAAGTTGTCCCGATGGGGTTCATCGATACCCACTGAAAGGAAGAAGGGGCGTTCATCATCTCTTGTTGCGAGAAAACGTTCCAATTTATCCATGGAATCTTCATACCATTCGCCATCCTGCAACCGGACTGGCTCTTCACGCTCCAACACGCGTTCGTACTCTATCTCGGGAAAATGTTCAGAGTGGTTCGCTTCGTGTTGAACGCCACACAAAACGGTCTGATAACCCCATTTGTTGAACTGATTCGCCAAATGCTTGTTATAGTCGTCAAATTTCCAGCCCTGATTGCCGGGGAGACCATACATGCCAATTTGGTGAGGATATTGACCACTGGTCAGAGCTGCGCGGCTAGGCCCACAAGTCGGAGCAATGCAAAAAGCATTACGAAAAAGAACAGAGCTCCGTGCAAAATCCATTAGATTTGGTGTCTCAAGTGGAAATCCATAAGGCTGGACGTAACGTCCGGCATCGTGAGCATGTAAGTAAAGTATGTTCATAACTTCCTGAAACCGTATATTTAGAGCGGTGGCACGGTGGTTAACATTTAATGATAAAAATATTTCTTTTATTGAGAAGGCATCAGTTCGACATTTGTCACAACCAATCGATCACCTTCATTTACATAATCACCCCATAAAACGATGACGACATAATCATATCCAGCTCCAAAGTCGATCAGCGGATAGGAATACTCTGACAAATTATAGGAACCAACTTCTGAGACATCCAGAACACGTGTCTCTTGACCAGCATAGAAATGGCCATGCAACCAGTGGGTAATTTCTACTTGAGTGCCATTTACACCCCAAACGCCAACACGAATCTCATTGTCCATTCCACCATCAATAGAGGAGGCTTGCATTGCCATTTCATACAAGCCGGCGATGCCACTCCCATCAATGATCTGAATAACGTTTCGAGATCCGTTCGTCTTAGTTCCATCCATGTATAGATAGCCTTCATTGGAATCGTGCTGCCAGCGCGTATTTACGGGAACGTGCCATCCTTCGCCAACATCAGTTTCGAAGATTTCGCCGGTATTGGTATTCAAAGCTGACGTGAAGTCACCATTGATAAGCACATTCGAATCGGCCTCGATAACTACCTCAGATGCCGCGAGTCGATCACCTTCGTTAACATACCCACCCCAGACATCTACAACCACATAGTCATAGCCCGTCCCGAAATCCACACCTGGCAGTATGTAGTCAGTCTCTACAAAAGCACCTAAAAAGCTGCTATCAGCCAATAAGGACGCAGTGCCCATCTGAAATCCTCCAAAGAGCCAATGCGATATTTTAACATCAGGGCCGGTCACACCCCATATTCCAATGCGCACTTGGTTATCTACACCGGTATCGGTTGAGGCAGCCCGAATCATAACATCACGTAGGCCAGTAATATTGCTCCCTTCAACAATTTGAATAATGTTCTGTGCTCCATTCGTTTTAGTGCCATCCATGTACACTTGAGAATTGCTTGAATCATACTGCCAGCGACTGTTCACAGGAATGAACCAACCCAAACCCGCATCGGTTTCATATACATCCCCCGTATTTGAGTTTAAGTTTGTGCTGAAGTCGCCATTGACCAATTCATTTCCCGAAAATGTTGGATTCGAAACTGACCCAGCACCGATAGTTAGCATGCTTTCACCAGCAGGCGTTGGTTGCGACAACTCCCCTTCCCACGTTTTAGCAATAGCTGTAATTCTTACTTCATCGCCCCCAAAGAAACCAAAAAGATTAGGATTAAAGGTGACTAAAAAGTCCGAATTTCGCTCCGTGCTTTCACCTATAAATTTCCACCCGGCAAAATATTGAACCTTATGCGTCTCACTGGATGTAGTCGCAGTAAGTTCATAGAGTGATGACGACACGCTCACATCTTCGATGTTGAGCGTCACATCGGGAACAACGTATGCTGCAACTGGTGCTCCACCTGGATCCAAAAGATAACTTGTAGCGTATATCCACTTGATTTGGTTTTGATAAATAGTAAACTCACTGCCTGCAATTGAGTAACGGCTAAAAAACCTCTGCTCGCTCAATGGGTATGTGATTTTATCCATATTCGATAAATTTACGTCGTTTAAACTCGGCACTGAGCTTTCGCGTGTCCACAATTCGCTTCCTGGTCCTCCAACATCGAATCCGGGCAATCCCAAGGTCGAAATCCCCGGTAGAAATGGATTCCGATAGGCCGGATGGTTAAAGTCCAGCAGCCACCATGAGTCAGGATGAAAGGGAGCATATTCTCGATCATAACCAATTCCGGTCATACGGGAACGGTTAGTCGGATCCCCTCCAAGCAGATAGGCAATCGATCCATGCAGATCATTTATATACTTATCACTGCCTGTTAACCAATGTGCAACAGGTCCTGCTGTGCCACGTGGAATACTAAAGAATAAAAGCAGACTGCTTTGCCAATATGCGATACCTCCCATTCTAAATCCATACTCATCGTAATAGTTAGCAGTAATATCTCCTCGGCCAATCATATAATTCTCTACTTCAGAGTAGATACTACTCGAGTAATTCGGATGGTCTTGCGCACTTAACAGGTAGAACGCTGACGCCATCTGAGACCAATTCGAGGCTCCCCACTCTGCATAGTTCTTCTCGGTATCACCGACCACTCCACCTTCGCCAAAAAGGTAATTAAAGTATTCAATCTCATAGAATTTCTCGCCAGTGAGCCCATACAACGCGACTGCTGCCATATATCGCGCACGTAGCATGTCTCCGAAAGTCATATTATCGGAGAAAGAGGCAGTGGCCGGCAAATGAGCTTCACCCCAATTCCAGGCTTCAATTGCGTCCGACTCCAAAGTCATCCATTCAGAACTAGATCCAATATTATATTTTTTATAGGCATACGCGATCATAGCCGCCGCAGCTGCATAATCATAAGTAGATTCAACACTCTCGCCTCCAATGGGTATCTCGTAAAGCGTCCCGACATCCCAACTTGGCAGATCAGCGCCAGCATCTGGTCCAATATAGCTGGGCACGCCACCTGTTCCATAACCAGTCTCGATTAGAAAATCCCTCGATCGCTTCGCGAAGTCGACAAGCCATCGCGCCTCATCAAGGATGTCTGGTATGCCATTGTTCCCTTCTTCAATCCAGACGTCAGAATTGCCAATTCGATACCGATTACCCACATCCCCATCAAAATGTGCAGTTGGATTAAGTAAATATGCTAGAGTAAGCGAGAAAGGCACCCGAAAATGGCGATGCCCATAATAATCCCAATCTCCGGCGTCCGCATACCATCCCCAAAGGCCCGTGTTCGGATCATATCCATTGCCGGCAGCAGCACTAGTCACATCCACGCTCGTGTAGTTGCTCCAATTCCCAGGCTCGGTCGCCATATAATCTGGATACAGTCGATAAACATGTCCCCTATCGGGGTGTCTTGAATACGGGTATTCTATTCCAAACTCAGGCACATCCTTTTGGATTCCCATCCGCTGAAAAAATAGACTACGCATCGCAGCGCGATAAGCTTCGCGATAAACATCAGCTTTCACCCTAAATGGCAAAGAGCTGCCTATCCCATCGACAGCGAGCTTATAGAGCCCTTCAGTCTGCAAGCTGGAAAGGTCGATTTCATAAATGTCGGCTTGTGTCCAATTAATGGGAACACCCTCATACTTCATACCGATGTTATCCACATCACCTTTTGCTTTCTGCAAAGTAAAGCCAGTTCCATTTAAAACAGCAATGCCAGTCTCAACATCAATAACTTGCCAAGCTGCCGAGCTGTAAGGTTGTAAATCCAGTGGTCCACTTGTTCCCATCCACTGAGACAGATACGCGAACTTTGGGCTATTGGGAGTAAAGCCCAATTGACTAATATGGATGGTCGGACTGCGCAGATCCTCTTCATTAAATGTCATCTCACGAACGCCAGAAGCGCCCGTAACACTAGAGGCATCAATTGTGTATGTTTTGCCCGCTTGCATTGCATAGGGCAACCTTAGAAATACCCACCAAGTTCGCAGTAACTTTGGTGCATTGTTATCGTAGCGATTATTAATATCCGTGCCCTTCGCCTTATACCCGACTGTGGTTGGATTGGTGATTCCATTGTAAATCGGATCGTCACTGCTGGAGATTGAAAAAGCGTAAATCGTGTCAACATCTGATTCCGTCAGAAGCTCGTCATAGTAAACGATATTGTTGCCAACGCTGGCTGTTTCGTATGCCCCAGTCTGCACGTTAACACCATTGTAATCAATGTGTCCTTCACGAATTTCTAACATGAGAATTTCGTCGGTCACCGGCTCGACTGTCATCAAATTGGCAGCGTTTAGAAAATTCACGACATAGCAAACAGAGAACCCGACTAGGAGTGTTATGCAACGGATTGAGGTATACCAGAAGCGGTCAATCATCACGCCAATTTAGATATTAGAAAAACGAATTATCGAGGGAGGTAAAAAACAATACAACGAATCACATAACCTGATACGAACAGCGTGTAATAATGACTAGCCCCATTCAAAAACGACAGAGCTTACCTCTTGATTTTCCAACTGCTTATAACCTTCCGCTGCCTGCGAGTATGGCAATACTAGGTCAATATAATCATCTGCTCGAATTTGACCTGTGCGAATGTATTCAACGACCTTCAGGCGATCTTCGACACCGCGATCTGCTGGTGTGAGAATCGTGACACCTTCACCATCAAAAAAGCTATGTGGATTAATTGAGACATCCTCAATGTAGTTAGCCTGCACAATTAATCTAGGCCAGTCCGAACCATAGAAACCAATGGGCTCAACTTTGTAGTCCGCACCATAGGCCTGAGGTTTCTTTCGTAGAAGCTGAAATGCGGTTTCGATGCCCTTCGAAGTTCCAGAGGATTCAACGACGATGTCTGCGCCCCCATTTAAAAAGAATTTCAAGCGCTCCAATGCATCGGATTCTCGCATGTTAACAGCTGCAGCAGCACCACGCTCCATGGCCTTTTCAAGTCGATTTTCATTCACATCGCAAACGATCACTCGGCAACCACGTTCAATCAAAAATGCAGCAGAGAAAGCCCCAATCATGCCTTGGCCAATGACGACTGCCGTTTCCTCCGCTTTTGCACCTGCGGCGTCGACTCCCCGATGGCTAATCGCGGATACTTCAGCTATGACATACTCAAGAGGCTTATCTGTGTTAATCAAAACCGGTCGATCCTCTCCCAGTGTGCTATAGACATGATGGGCAGCCTGAGCTCCCCACATAACATTGATTTCAGGAAGCCGCTTTGGATTACGACCACTGATTAAGTCTCCAGGCCGAACTCCGGAAACGCTAGACCCGACTTCCAATACACGAGCGATTGCAGAGTAGCCTGGCACTAATGGAAAATCCTTCGGTTTGGAGTATTTCCCGGACAACACACGAAGTTCAGTGCCTGGCGAAACAAAGGTATACAGCGTTTCGCAATACAAATCGTATGGTCCACATTCAGGCAGTTGATGTTCCTGAATACAGACCTCATTCACGTTATTAAAAACGATAGCTTTTGTTGTGTTTTTCATCGATATAAATTTGTAGCTAAATGATAACCTCGTTTAGATCAGGCGGACGTTTTGGGCGGATCCGGGAATTCTCCCCGGCGGCGGAGTTCAGCTTGGATTTCTGCAACTCGCTCAGCGGTAAGCGGGTAATTGCGCAACACCCAGAGGCATACGATCAACAATACGCATTTACCGCTAAACAGAATGAGCATATTGTTGAATACGCCGTCAGCCTGATCTGCACCTGATTCAATTTGAAATCCAGTTGCTTCTACGAGAAAACCCGAAGCTCCAGTAGCAATTGCAACAAACGTCTTCATCATAAAAGCCGCAGTCGCGCTGAACAGCCCTTCACGGCGTTGATGGTTTTCGAGCTCATCAGCATCTACAACGTCGGCTAGCATGGAACCAAGAACCATAAAAGTTGCGACAATCCCCGTGGAATAAAAGAACGGGCTAACAAACATCAAATATGGGTAATCTGGGTTTAATAGCACCATCTGCAATAACGAGCCCACAATCATCATGCTCAGAGAAAGACGCAGCGCATTGTGTTTCCCATATTTAGCGCAAAGCTTGTTGATCAGAGGTATGCAAAGCAAGGTAAGTACATTCGCCAGTGTTTCCACTGCGGCCATAAAGGATGCCCCTTTGGATACATCGCCACGAAAAACATAGTAGATTCCAAGGTAGTAATTGAAAACGCCAAATGCACCCAGCACTGACACCAATACCAAATAAATAAACGTTATTCGCTGGAAGTGCTTTGAGCGCGCAGTGGACCAAATTGCTTTCAGGAAACTATCCTTGCGCTCTGATACCACTTTGATGCGATCCTTCGTGTAGAGACCCGCTGCCAAGGTGCTAGCCAATAAGAATATCCCCAGCGCCAAACCTAGCCAGCGCACACCATGCAATGCACTAGGAAAGATACTCAACAAGCAAAATGGAAATAGAAACGGAGTAATGAAATGCGTAATGCGCTGGGCAATGGTTCGAGCAACTTGAACTCGCGTACGACCATTGTATTCCGTGGAGAGCTCCATCGCCAAAGCTCCATATGGCACGGAGAATATCGTTTGGGCCGTCGCAAACCCTATGGTCGCGATTCCAAAATACCAAATAATATAGCTATGGCTGGCATCACTTGGAAAAAGCCAACATACCGACACCATAATGGCCATTAACAATCCGCCTAGAATGACAAAGGGACGACGACGCCCCATCCGGCTTTTAGTATTGTCGGATACATAGCCCATGATCGGATCAGTAAAAGCGTCCCATACACCACGGCACATAAGGACGATGCCAATCGAACTCGGTCCGATGCCTAGTGTAGTTGCCAAAATCGGATTCACCAAGCTATTCATCATGTAATTGCTTACATTGTTGACACCCTCGGGTGCAGCAAACACCGCCAGTTCTTTACTTGATATCTCCTCGATTGGCTCGTGTCTTATTTTAACCTGTTCCTGATCCGACTCTTCGGCACGCATGAGCGTTGATAATGAAATTAAATTGATTGGGATAACTGCGAGATCAGCATAGCAACCTCCAGCATGCTATGAGTTCACTCTGGGAAATTCGGCTAGATCAGCTAAATTGGAAACCAGTGCCTCTTCCCTCTTTGATAATCCCCCCCCTCGCATCCTCTTTTGCGACCAACCGATTTACAACCTGTATACATTGCACTCGTTTCGAATAACCAGACTCGCCTAAAATTTTAGTCCGTTCCAGCACTGCAACATTTTCGGAAAAACCAATAGGCAGACATTCACCAAGCTTACCCAAGCAGATTTCGAAGCGGCCAGAAAGAGTTTTAACGATTAGCTGACCTGATTTAGTATTCAAATCGGAAAAATCCACTAAACTATATAGCGAGTATCCGTTGTGAATGGAGGTATAACTACGAGATTTTGGGGCTCTCATAATGATTGTCTATGCAAACCAATCAGCATGGGAAACATTTTGGCAATGCATACTAATGCACTCCAAAGGAAAAACCATTGGTGCATACTGCATCCCTGCTGACAGAATAATTATCAATTATGGTAGTTTCGATTGCTTCGTAAGGCATCAAAGCAAGAGCGCATTCATATGAATGCGCTCTTGTTTGATGAAGAACAGCTTCTTCGCGTGAAACTACGCCTTGGTCGCTTTGCGACGACGAATTACGTACATCAATCCGACCAGGCCAATTATACCTGCATAGGTGCTAGGCTCGGGAATGACCCCAGTGGCCTGAAATTCAGTCATTTCAGGAAGGACATAGATAGTGGATCCGGTGCTACTTGCATCGAAATCCAGAAGCATGCCTACAGCCGTCAAATTGTCGAAGCTAGACAGCACTACTGCACTTCCCTGGTTCGAAAGATCAGTAATGTCCGTTAGCGGATCATACTCAAACCACAATGCCGCAGACGGATCGGTTAGCTCTGTTCCTTCATTGAGTGCATTTCCACCTGTTGCGTAGAAATCAGAGCCCAACCGAATAACCCAATAAAAGTCCACGGAACTATTTGTACCTGTAAAAGTTGCGGTCATACTTGTCAGTGTGACAGAATTTGTATCACCGCCATTCAAAAATCCGTGACTTGGCCCGGTACCATAATCATATCCGTCTTGCGTCCACATAATAATCTGACTACCTTGCACAGCGCTTCCAGCAATACCATCGTCAAGGTCACGCATACCGATACGCATTTCTGAAGTTGTAGGGGCAGTATTATTAAATAACCGAGCATCGATCTCACCAACGGTTGCCACGCCAGTGTAAAAGAACACTGGAGACCGATCATTAGTATTATTGGGATAATAAGAGCCACCATTTGTAGTCGGCGCTCCCAAAGCGGGAGATGTTAAGTCAAGCTGACTTGGGTTGGTTGTATTGCCGTTGAGGTTAAGCGCATACGATCCGCCAGTCATACCAATGTCAGCCCCCCACTGGACAACGACACTTGCATTGGAAGCCATAGGGGCAAGGATTGCTACTGAAAGAGCGAGGTGACATGCATACATCTTCATAATATATAGTTATTTAGGGTGGTTATGAGGTGAGAAGTTAATCAATATTCAATGGAATACGAGATTGAGCGTAAACTCTGGCTTCACGCATATCAATGCATGAAAGCAATCCTCCTGCAGAAGTAAGGCGACAGGAAATCAAGTCAAAAGCTATCATTATAAATTAGCATGCGGCAGATATGCACGAAATCGTAGTTTGATGCTGCCACTGACTTTCTTAAAACTATCAATCTAACGATCAACTTCCTGATCTCGAGCAGCCAGCGCTCCCCAATAAAATGATGTCGGACGAAATGTCTGCTGTATGGTATATTCATTCATCGAGGGCCAGCGATATAAATCAACATAAGCTTCAATCGCAGGCCACTGCCTACTGCTGGGGGTCATCTCCTTCAGTACATATTGATGCACCCATTCGTTGAAACTCCAACCCCCGGCAGGGTCAGATGGGCCGAACACAGTAATGCCATCAGGTGCACTTTGACCCGATACTCGACTGTCAATGTGTAGTGGGGCTTGCGGATACTTTTTGCCCACACCAGTTGTGTAAACGAGATTGGAAGGGTTTGCCCCTACCGTCGGATTAACGGCAACGAGTGCTGCTTTGAGATATTTTTCATCTCCAGTCAGCCAATAAGCTCGCGGCAATACAGGCCCGATAGAAGTCTCTGGCGTCGAATAATAGGCTACGTAACCCATCATTGGTATGCCTGGTGCAAAAGTGGTGATTCCATATGCATTTGCCTGCCCAAAACTTGCTGCAGCATCGGCAGCATTGGTGAAGGATTTACGTGCTCTCGATTTCAATGAATCTTCCCCCATCCCATCTGGTAATCGCGCATAGGAAAAATTCAACAGCCAGTCGATTGCTTGTGGGTTCTGAAAAGCTGGCTGATGGATCGCATCTTGGTGGTATCGCTCATCTTTAGTTGATCGGTACAGCTCTATTGCTGCCATTGGCGCCCAAGTTCGAATTTCTCCATCTACTTTCTGCTTGTTCCAATTAGGCGTTCTTTTGGACGCCTCTTCAAAGACCCTCTCTTGATTCGTGATTGCCCAGTCATAGGCCATTTTCGCCGAATCAAGATATGCACGCGCCGCTGACGCATCATAGGGGGCAATAACACGTGAAAGCTTTGCTGCACTGGCCGCATACAGGTAGCTAGATACCGGATCCGGTGCAAAAGCTCCAAGCAATAGTGTTTCTTGCCAACTAGCTTCTCCATGTCGTGGATGCGAAGTCGATTCAATACCTCCGCGAATGCCCCCATCCTCTGTTTGTAGCCGACGGAAGAAATCGACATTCCACTTGGCCTCATTTAGGAGGTCAGGCAGGTCGTCGCTTCTTTCCGTCGGCGTCAACGAGAGCGGCTTATCCGCATAGAAATCAGGATACATTTCAAACAACTCGATCATTGAGAAACTTGCCGCTAAATGCTGTGATCGACGGTCCCAGTCTCCAGCATCCATATATCCTCCCCATGCTTCTGGCAGCATATCGAGTTGATCTGTATTGTTTTCATTTCCCAACATCCGTTGAAACGATGCTTGCACAGCTTCGGACTCACCTTCCATTCTCGTCACATCGAGCTCGAAAACAATAAAGCCATCAGCTGGATGCATTGGCCGTGGACGCTCATAGGCCGAAAAAGGAGCTTTCAGTTCAATGCCGCTACGGTGCGCAAAGAAACCTTTCATTGACTTGCGAAACGCCTTCAACCAAACGTCATTTCCAATCTCAAAGGGAAATGAACACCCAACGCCTGGCACATAAATCTGATAAGTACCTGGTCGAGTAAAGTCATGGAAATCTAGATAGTAAACATCGGCCTGCACATTGTTCTTTTTGTTTTGCGTGCCCTCTGCTTTATCTGCTGGCCAACCAAGAACGATGTCACCTTCGTAAACCGTCTCTTTTGAATTCGCATCAATAATTTCAAAGCGATCGACATCGAAGCTGATGCCACCTTTGGTTCCTGCCCAAAAAGACAAATAAGCTCTCTTATAAGGATCATCGGGACGAAACCCAACTTGAGAAACTTGAACCGCATCACTTCGAATTTTCCTTGGCAGGTGTCGATAGGTGACGGCATCCTGCGCGGTATTTAGGCCGGGAAATGCGATACGGTACTCCGCACCTTCCACCAGTGAATCATCGAGTTCCAGAGTAAGCACATGACTATAGGGCATCGTGCCAGTTATGTCATTTCTGTTCGTGGGCTTACTTTTCCGGGACACTGATGTCGGCGTCCGTATTCCCAACAAAGAGTCACCCGATATCTTATAGGATCCGGGTTCATCAACCTTAGTTAGGTCCAGGGGGCTGCCCACTGTTTCTTCCAGCCATATGGTCGGTTCCCAACTACCATAAACTTCTGTGTAATCGGCGAACTTGCCTCGATGCTTTGCCCGGTGAAGTGCTTGATTTTTTGAAGTCATTGATACTCCATCCGCGCCCCAGGCAAACACTTCAGCACCTTTTCCCGCTTCAATACGGTCACCGGGTTCTTTCATATATAAACGCTGGCCAACATCCGGGATAGACTGAGCCTGAATCTCGACTACCAGCATATTCGGCCCGACCGCAAAAACACGCTCAACGCTCGGCTCGCTGACATCTGCCGCTAGTATACTAGCGCCGCACGCGAGTGAAGCAATGGCTGCCCAAATAATCGCATTCATATATTGGTGATGAGCAAACGGAAAAATCATCGAAAAAGTAGGGATATGCCAGAAGCGCCAAAATGTCAGGGTATTGATTACTAAAGTTTAAATACAAAGGGCATAGCAAAGAGATGTCTCCAACGCCACGATGCATACTGATGCATTCCGAGGCTATGAGATGCCAATGCATCCATATGCCTGCTTCCACATGTGACTTATCCAGTGCCAAGGTTGAGCATATTCCGTTTTCTGCCTTTAATATATCAGATATCATGCCCTGTAAAATAACGCTTATTGGCGCCGGCTCAGTCGTCTTTGCAAAAACATTAATTGGAGACATCCTCCAATTCCCAGAATTAATGGATGTAACGATATGCCTAATGGACATTGATGCCGAGCGCCTCAAAGTCGCCGACGTCATGATGAGGCGCATGGCCTCAAAGCTAGGAGTTGCAGCAAAAATCGAGTCGACACTTAACCGACAACAAGCCATCCGGGACGCGAAATATGTGATCAGCACGATACAGGTCGGCGGATATCAACCTTCGACGGTGGTTGATTTCGAGATTCCTGCTAAATATGGACTAAAGCAAACCATCGCCGATACACTTGGGATTGGCGGCATATTCCGTGGACTGCGAACCATTCCTGTGATAATAGACATCGCAAAAGAGATTGAGCAATACGCGCACCCCGATTGCCTATTCTTGAATTACACCAACCCAATGGCGATGAATTGCTGGGCGGTTGATCGCGCCGTTGGCATTCCTCACGTGGGCTTGTGTCATTCAGTCTTTGGAACGGCGCGCATGTTAGCATCTCATGTAAACCTTCCATTCGAGGATATTAGCTACCGTGTAGCAGGCATTAACCATATGGCCTTCTTTCTCGACTTTAAATATCGTGGCCAAGACGCAACCCCACTATTGTTCAAAGCACTGAATGACCCAAACCGGGACTTTGAAAAAGTACGCTACGAAATAATGAGGCGCACTGGATACTTTGTTACTGAATCAAGCGAGCACCAGTCAGAATACACACCATACTTCATTCCACACGGCGAATCAAGTCTACTGCAGTTCGACATTCCCATTAACGAATACATCCGGCGCTGCGATGCAATCATTGCGACTTGGAAAGACACAGAAGCGGAGCTGATCGGGGAAACTGGCGAAATAAAAGTTGCCGAACAATCGCATGAGTATGGATCCTACATCATTCACTCCCGTGAAACCAATATTCGGCGCACCATCTACGGTAACGTACCCAACAACGGTCTGATTGACAACCTAACGCATGGATGTTGTGTAGAACTACCCTGCCTTATTGACGGCAATGGACTTCAACCAACTAAGATCGGTATGTTACCGTCACAGCTGGCGGCGATCTGCATGACCAATGTGAATGTGCAGCAACTCACTGTGGACGCAGCCCTTACCGGCAAGCGTGAGCATATTTACCATGCTGCGATGCTCGATCCAAACACGAGCGCCACACTACCGTTGGATAAGATTTGGGCAATGTGCGATGAGTTGATCGAGGCACACCAGAGAGATGGCTACCTAGGAGAATTTGCGCCAGTCATTATAAACACTGGTCGAAGCCAAGCAGGCATTGAAGACCGCATCATTGCCAGGGCGAATGCAAAAAACATAAAACTGAATCAGGCTAACAGCACATTTACACTTGAGATAACAATAGAGAATCCCTCCGTGAATGAGGAATCAATCATACTGCAGTTAGTTCCAAAGCATGAGGCAATCACGGTAGAAAAACGACACATCGAGACAATTTTATCTGCCAATTCCGCATGCACACTGGAGCTAGCAGGCAAGATTATAAGCCCTATCGAGCAAAGCACTGAAATTGCGCTTCTGAGTAATGATCCACGTATCCTAGCAATCAGCGCGCCACTGCTTGCTCGTAAGCAGATAACCGGGTACGACGATAATCCAGCAGAATTCTCAATGGAACTCTCTGGATTTCCTTGTGCGAAAGGCTCAATTTCTCGTGATGGCTGTTACTTGCGACTCCAAATGCAAGTTCAGGACTCCAATCCCAAGCTAAGGCTCGAGAAACCATGGGAAGGCTCGTCGATCGAACTCTTCTTCGCTTCTGAAGATCGACCGGGCATCACTCAGCTAATTGTAGTTCCAGACAAAGAAATTAACGGATCCATCGTTGACTTAAACTTGAACCCGGTAGATGGCGCAAAAATCGAGCTAAATTCCAATAAAGCAGGGTATGAATTTACTTTACTGCTTCCATCAGCTGCTGCGCGAATTGACACTAAAGGAAGCTTCTTTTTTGACATTTTTGCCAATCTCAACGCACTTGGTGACGCGCATTCCGGCGGGCGTAGCTCACTGAGTGGAAAATTTGATTCTCATGCCGATATGTCATTCGCTTGCCTAGCAGATGTGTAGCCCAAACCGTGGTCGGAATTACACATATATCTGACGTGACAAAACGCTTCTTCAGATTACGATTCTATTCTAATGAATGAAGATAAGCGGAGTCGCCCTGTCAATATGTGGGACATTGCCAAAGAGGCAAATGTATCCCAATCCACAGTATCCAGAGCTCTTCGCAATGACCCACGTATTACCGAAACAGTAAGACTTCGCGTGTCGGAGGCCGCGAAAAAGCTAAATTACCGCCCCAATCCATTTGTCTCTGCACTGACAGCCCAAGTACGCTCCTTTCGTGCTCCCCCCAGCGGCGCGACTATCGGGTTGCTCAACTGCATGCCAAAGTGGCAAATGCCAATGCCCTATTTTAAGCTCTACAGCGAGGGTGCAACCAAACGAGCAGAAGAATTAGGTTTCAGCACGGAATTTTTCCATCTGGAAGACCTGGATAATTCAATTAGTGCCGTAAATCGCATTTTATGGAGCCGCTCCATCATAGGATTGTTAGTCATGCCAGTCCCCAGTGGTGTAGATCTAAGCGAATTAAAATTTGAAAATTTGGTCAGCGCGACTGTAGACACCAGCTTACGCAGCCCGATGCTACATCGCGCCACTGCTAACTATTTTCAGGGAATGTCCCTGGCGCTAGACAAGCTTAAATCTAAAGGTTACAAGAGGATTGGCTTTTGCACTCACGAAGATGAGCTTGGTCGTATTGGCGCGCGCTGGCATGGAGCCTATCTTCACTGGCACAGTATCAATGGAATCAAGCCACTTCAGGCATTTGTCGCCAAGACCTATGATCCTCAAGAGCTCAAAGCATGGTGCCAACGCGCTAAGCCTGACGTCATAGTAACCAATCGCGATGACCTCTACGATCACCTTTCCGAGGTCGGCATCCGCATACCTGAAGATGTCTCATTTGTTGCATTAAATGCAGAATGCAGCAAAGCCAACGTATCTGGAGTCAATCAACACAATCGCGAAATCGCAGAAGCTGGCATCGAAATGGTCGTTAACCAAATTTACCACAACGAATACGGCCTATCGGACCAACCCAAAAGCCTTGAGATCAAGAGCTCCTGGATAGAAGGCCAAAGTGCTCCCGACAAACACTAAGAGTTATCGCTCCCAACCCCAAAAAACGAGATTACAAGGTCTTGGCCAAGGGTTACCACTGCTGGATTTTAATTAAAGCATAGTCCCTTGGAGGTGATGCATCCATATGCATGAGGGTGTAATTGTGATGCATTGCTTGAAGCAGATATTGCAATAATGACGCCAGCAGAGACCACAGAAACTCCCAACTCAACGATTGCTCAGTTTGGTCACTTTGATGAAGATCAGGGATGTTTTATAATGACTCAGGAACCACCACGAAAATGGTGGAATCTGCATTGCTCTAAGATCAATCCAGATGGCATTGAAATGTATGCCGAGTGTGCCCACATCAATGATGGGCAAACATGGTTAAGAGACGCTGCCGGCAACACCACGTATCTCTGCAGCTACGACAATAAATACCATTACATCCGTGACGATAAAACCAACATCACGTTCTGTGTGTCAGGTATTCCTGAACCTACAGAGGTAGCTAAACGCACCGTTGAGTTTCATCGGGAAAAAACAGTCATGCACTCCCAGTGCATTGGGCTTAATTCAACGCAGCGAGTCTTTGTTCCACGCCATTATCCAGTTGAATGCACCACGATCACTTTGCAAAACACGACTCAAGAAGAACGCGAGATATCTGTCTTTAGTTATGTGAAATTCCACCTTGGTGGATGGGATGCAAACGGGAACATAGTCTATAGCGAGATGTTTTCCGAAGTTAGACCGGACATAAATGGCGTCTTTGTTACCAATCGAAATACCGATGTCCCAACAGCACGGTATAAAGGCTATTTAGTGACGCTGAACCAATTCCACAATGCCAACGGTTATCGTGACCATCTCTCACGTGCAGATTACCAGATGAGTGCAACAAAACTCGGCTGGGGATGGAACTGCGATGGCCGCGACGGCTATGGCCCTGATTGCGCAGGAGTTGTTCAAGTTAAGCTTAAAATTCCTCCTTTTGGAACTGCCCGAGCTGACTTCATTCTGGGGCATGCATCAAATCCCGAGGAAGTCGTTAAAATACAGAAGACGCTATCTCCCGAGTTGATAGACATGTGGTGCGATGAAGCGAGGACGGAATTCAAAGATCGCGCAGAGAGCTTTAAAATCGATGTAGGCCATCAGCTTTACAACGGTCTCTTTAACATATTCCTAAAAAAGCAATTTGACCATTATCTTATAAATAAAAGCGGATTCCGCGACAACTTACAGACAGACATGGCACTGGTTATTGCCGACCAACCAGCTGTAGAAGCAAACTTGCTGCGTGCCCTGTCGAGCCAATATGCAAATGGCTCAGTACCTCACGGCTTTAGGCCGTTAAATCGATTAAATTATTCAGATAAACCAGCCTGGTTACTGCAAGCGCTACCTGAGGTCATCAAGGAAACGGGAGACTATAACTTTTTAGAACGGGAAGTTCCCTACCTTGACTCCACTGAACGTGGCACCGTCTGGAACCACGCAGTGCGCGCTCTGCGCTGGCTCGCAAGCGACACGGGGAAACATGGGCTCTGCGATCAACACCACGCAGACTGGAACGATGGCCTGGAAGCAACCCGTGAGGCAGGGGCAAGGGAAAGTGTTTTTGTCTCGATGCAACTTTGTCTCGGCGCACGTGAAATAGCTGAGCTTGCACAGAGAATCGGAGACAAAACAGTTCAACAAGAGGCTGAATCCATTTACCAAACCTTCAAAGACCGCATCAATGAAGTTGCATGGGATGGTGAATGGTATGTCAGAACACTCTGCGAAGACGGTTACCGAATTGGTTCCAAATCCTGCAAAGAAGGGCGAATTTACCTTAATCCGCAGAGCTGGGCTGTACTGAGTGGTGTGGCGGAGGGTGACCGCGCCCTAGCCATCATGCAGAAAGTTGATGAGATACTTGAGGAAGATATCGGCTATCGAATTTGCTATCCTCCCTATGCTCATTACGACCCTCGCGTTGGACGCATGTCCAATAGCATGCCAGGCGCATCAGAAAATGGTGGCTGCTATAATCACGCAGCCGGCTTTAAGGGTGTAGCTGACTGCCATATCGGACGCGCAGACCAAGCCTGGCGTACATTTACTAAAGTGACGCCCGATAGCCCAGATAACCCTATTATTAATTCTGGTGCTGAACCTTTCAGCTACACCAACAGCTATTCTACGGCTTCCCAAATTTACGGAGCAGCTGGATATGCATGGCGTACTGGAACTGCCGCCTGGTTTGGACGATTGTTAGTCGAATACATTCTTGGTGCTCGACGAAGCTATGAGGGATTAATCATTGATCCCTGCCTGCCCGCATCACTCCCTCAGGCCTCCCTTACCCGAAAGTTTCGTGGAGCGACCTATCACATACAACTAAAGAACCGCCCCGAAGGCGGTAAAGGGGCGAAGAAAATCACTGTTGATGGGCAGCAAATTACTGGCTCTAAGTTACCTGTAGCCACCGGTGGTGAATACCATGTAAAAGTAGAACTTTGAAGAGCCGCTCAATGAGGAAATGACATGAACTCCATTTCCTAACGGTTATCACGGCTTTAGCTCACCAAAGGAACCTGGAAGATCATTCAAATAATGTGTCAACAGTGCTTGCATTTCGGCAAGTTTTTCTGGATTTGAAGTCGACAAGTTTACCTGCTCGCCCGGATCATCTGGCAGGAAATACAGCTGATCCGCATCATAAAACGCCGGGTATTTACCCGTGGATGTCCGCTCCGCATCACCGCCACCTGGAATCGCCTGGATGTGGCTAAATGGAGCCATTGGGTCTTCAGTCAATGGATCTCGCCCGCGCATATCTCTCATGGTTTTATTAAATTCCTCTAGGCGGTGCTTTCTTTCTTCGATGCTCATGTTTTGAATCTTCTCAGGATAACGTAACGCAATATACTTCCAACCGTCCTTCAATACAGCGCGAACGTATCCCAGTTCGAAGTAAAGTGAATCATGCGACTGCATTTCCTCCGCCATCAAGGCTGGATAGAAACTTACGCCATCAAATATTCCTGGATCATAGTCAACCCCAGCCATATCCAGAATTGTAGGCGCAAAATCTACGTTAGAAATAGTTTCGGAAAATTCATTCCCAACCGGAAATCCACCATCACGCCAAATGAAACCTTCTCCGTGGACACCACCCTGATACAGCGTGCCTTTCGCTTCTTGTCCATGATCATTGAAATAGATGATCACGGTATTATCCAACTCCCCGATTTCGTCAAGCTTGGCAACTAAAGCAGCCAACGAATCATCGAGCCACAGCAAGTTCTCTTTTTGCCAACCCGAGACGCCGGCGATACGTAAGCGTTCGCTCAGCGAATGGCGATCTGGTTGCACCGTCAGTCCTTCATCCAACATCCCCTCTGGAGTAATGCGGGGATCAGCTCCCCAACTTCTTTGCTTCGAACCCGGTCCATGTGGAATTGTTGTGGCAAACCAAAGGAAGAAAGGACCTCCTTGGAATTTTTCAATGAAGTCGACGCCTCCTTGCGTAATCCAATCTTGATTATGAGATGCCAACGCCTTGATTCCGTTATAGTCAGGATTATTGTTATATAAGCTGGCTGCATAATCAAACCCAGCTTGATAGCAAGCGCTCCTCAATCTTTCAGCATTACGTTCTAACAGAGCCACTACCTCAGGGTCCGTAGGATCATCGTCCCAATTGGGTCGCTCCATTTCAGACGTTATGATAACGTGATTCTTTCCAACTATACCCGTGCTGTAGCCAGACTTCTTCAGTAACCACGGCAAGGTATCCTGATCATCTTTTGTAATGAAGCTATTCCACTCGACGATTGTTTGCCCTTCGTTTTTACGAGTGCTTTCAGTAAAAGGAATACTCTTGGATCGACTAGGGTATCTGCCAGTAAGGCAAGCGAAGCGGCTTGGCGTACAGACTGGTGAGGTTACGTAAAGATTCTCTAAGATCGTCCCCTCTGCTGCAAGCGCATCCGTTGCCGGAGTTAAGTTCTTGCCTTTCCCTTCCGGCAGGAAATTCATCATTTCCTGGAATTGATCATCCGTTATAAAGAAAATGAAATTTGGACGCTTATCTAAAACAGGCTCATTGGCCCCTGACTCAGGCACTGCAATAATTGCCAATGCACAGGCACACTGAATTGCTTTAAGAAGCTTCATGTTGAGCGAAATATTCAATCATTTCCTGTTCTAACATGGCACGGACTTCCTTGTAGTCTGGATCGTTTGCTAAATTCACGCTTTCGAGTGGATCCGCCTCGTAGTCATATAGCTCTATCGTTTCCACAAAACTGTCACTATACGGCATCGAGGTTCGCCAGTCATTTTTCATCCAAATGATCATTCGGTATTGTGGATCACGTAGTGCATAGCCCATTCGATTTTTCCATCCAGGAAATTGGCTAATGGAGTAATCCTTAACACTTGCATCCTCGTCCTTCATGACTGGAACCAAACTAACTCCCTCTAGCTCATATGGTGCTTCCAAGCCGGTTAGATCAATAAGAGTCGGAAAGATATCAACCGACTCTGTCATGCTTTTAGCATTCTTTCCTCCTGAAAAACCGGGGGCACTGATAATTAACGGTGCTTCTGTCGCATTTTCGAAGTTGGTGTGCTTCGTCCACAAACCATGATCTCCAAGGTGAAAACCATGATCTCCCCAAAGCACAACAATCGTATTCTTATCGAGACCTGTTTCGTGCAACGTGTCTAAAATCTTGCCGATTTGGGCATCGATGTATGCCACGCAAGCGTAATAGCCATGAATAAGTTCCGCTTGCTGAACATCCGAAATCGGCTGCGACCACTCACTTGGAATATCGGTATAGGCGCGCAACTCTGCAAATGGGTGATAAGCGAAGCCTGGTGAGCCCTTGGCATGCTCTTGGAATTCTGCTAGTTCAATATCTTGCCGGTCAAACATATCCCAATATTTCTTAGGTGCTGCAAACGGAAGATGCGGCTTTGAAAAACCCACAGTTAAAAAGAATGATTCACCGGTCCGAGCATATTCCTCAAGGTTGGCATTTGCCCAGTTGGCCAGGGCGCCATCAAGATAGGCATCATCAGGCAAGTCCAGGCATTCCGTGGCTGGCATGGCGTCATGCTGCTGCATGTATTTATTGCGTGCTCCCCACCCTTTTAGACCAGAAGCGTTCATTTGGTCATATACCTTATGAGTATTCTCATTTTGATAATATGCGCTATCATGTGCGGGAATTGGGTGGTCAGGATTGTACGGGAGTTCTCGGTTATAAGTAAAAGGCGTCGACCATGATTGCTTGGAGTGGTTCTTAGAGCCATGCATTACTTTACCAGCTCCAGCCGTAGTATAACCCGATTCCTTAAATACCTGCTGCATCGTTTTGGCCTTGGGGTTGGAATCTTCGATAAACGTATTCAGATCCCAAACTTTTGTGCTATCTGGACGCAATCCAGTAAACATGCTCATACGTGAGGCTGCACAAATTGCTTGCTGGCAATAATTGTTTTGCATAACAGTTCCCTGAGCAGCCAGCCGATCGATATTGGGTGTGGGTATCTCATCATTGCCATATGCGCCAAGGACTGGTTTCAAATCATCAACCACAAGCAATAGGACATTGGGTTGATCGACCGTGGCCATGGCGTTCAAGCTAAAACCTGAACAAATTAAGCCAAGAGATAGGATACTTTTAAGTTTCATACGGGTTTTAATGGGGCATCACTCTCTGTTTACAATCAAAGGCATTGAGAGTGAGCGAGGTTATGTAGTGAATTAAATAACAATTTTCTTACTGGTTTAGGCCCAATGCGATGCGCATCGCCTGCATATGGATGCACAGAAAGAGTAATTATTACGAATTGCCCCATTCCAATGCCATGTGCAATATGCAGCGATAAAAGTCGCAGCATCACTACAGGCTTGAACTGTAATGCTAATTCCGATGCTGACCAACACTCGTCGCAATTTCCCTCACTCGGACACCGGTGCTGGTTCCACAAAGTTGCGAACTAATAGTTCTTCAGACTCTGGCCTACCAATAGTCGGTAATTGATCTACCAGTATAAGTGTTGATCGCGTATTGGGCATAATCACCTGTGGCGTGCTCAATCGAAGTGACCATTCATCGCCATCAAGTACTATCGCTTGTATCCATACTTGAAGGTTGTCCGAATACGGAAAAAGTTTCGATTCCGCCGTTGCAAGTTGTGCCGTCTCACTACCAATTTTCACCATTACCAATCGGGGAGAATAATTAAATAGACGCATAGTTCCAACCGGGTGGTCATCCCAAGAATCTTCGACAACCTTGACGCGTACGTCATTCGTATCTTTCGGGTTAACTTGAAACAACACAATGTATGGTATCGGCTTATCCAGAACAAACTCAACCAGCTCATGTTTTATCGGAGGCAAACCCGATTTAGCCGGAGGCAATTGACGATAAAGCGAAACCTTCTGCCCAACATTAGATTTATATTCCCGTGAAAAGTTGGAACTTCCAGCTGAAATCCTACTGGTGTTTCCTTCAAAATCGTAGTAAACTCCTGAAAGAGATTTACCAATTGCCAAAGTTCGGAATGACGCCACCTCTTCACCAATATCCTTGGCAGTCGTCGTGGCACTGAGTGCAATGCTTAAGGCCATGGCCCAAAATGCTATCTTTTGAAACATACAATTATTAAATTTCGTTGGGTGTTAGCCACCGAAATGAAACTATTTTAAATTTACGTCCAAACTTAAAATTCTCGAGACTCAAGTCGGCCAACACGTCATTCGGATCGTTTGCATCACTATCCAGGTATTCAATCTGCCGTTGTAAAACCGCTTCGCACCAAGCCTGCGCCTTGCGCTCATTAGTTAGTGGATTGATGGACTCACCATAAGCACGAATCACGAAGGTATCAGAACGTGCAGCAAGCCCAGAACCAATTGCCGACAGAACGTCTGCTTGCGTTAAAAATTGTGGCGCAAAAGCCGATGTCGATCCATGTGGAACCTCGCCATCTGGCACTCCCTGATAGCCTTGCATGAGTTCCAAATCGAAGTTAGATCCACCATAGTTTGGCAATTTCGAATCTTCGTGATAAAAAGGATTGGACCCTGTGGGTCCATATGCGGTGTCCTCTCCCCTATTAACCGCAGACGAACCACTGTATACTGAATCAATGGCCGCTTGCAAAACACCTTTAAAACGCTCATCCGAATCAGTCTCAGAATTGTCCACTAAGCGCCTATTCACAAAATCTGCCAGTGAAACGAATGGCCCACGATTTCGCACTTCCGCAACAATATTCTTCGCCAAGCCTGCAATCTGCTCTTCCGTCAATTGACGGAATCCCTGCCAAGCCCAAGCACCTGTTGGATCAACCGACGGAGCTTCTGTAGGTTGACTAAATCGTGGTAGGGCTGACATCAGCGTATTAGGCGAAGAAACTCCATCTTCAGGATTGTAGGGTAGCTGATTCATCCCTCCCAAAACCGCACGCCAAGCTTGCTCCGAGGTTGAATTGATATTGAACCCACCACGTAATGTTAATCCAGAAGCGGTCAAGCTACCATCCCGATACTCTTCTTCGGCAAGCTCGCCTGTAATCTTCATGCGCGCGTTTGGCAACACATCAGGCAAAGCCGTCATGCTTGTATCCGTTGAAATGCCAGTTCCTTGATTCGGGATCGTGGAAACAAAAAAGCGATCCCATAGCTGCCGATTTAGCAACCATGAAATATCATAGTAGGCGCTAATGGAGCGCGTAGGCTCAATTTGAGTATTGGAGTGGTCTAAGCGTAGTTCACCGCGAGCATCTAAGAAGTGGAAATCGGCTAAACTGTTGCCAATCGGGTATGATGGATAATTGTTGATTAAGGATAGATTTGCATGCTGCAATTGCCCAATAGACATCAGGGGCAAATCTTCGGATCTATGTTCAAATAACGTTGCGTCAACCACTCCCAGAACTGAATCAAGCCCATAGCCAGCCGATGCACGCTCACCAGATGTCTCAGCATTAAAAGTGATCCACTGACTCTCCATCCCGCTGCCAGCTACAAATCCTTGAGGCGCACTACCGCCATTAACGACCCTAGTTGCATATAGTGCTCGCGGGTTTCCCTGAGCTATCCAACGAACATCACGATAAACGCTCGAAGATTGCGGACCAGCAGCGAAATTCATCTCAAAATAGCGAACAGATGTCGGCCCCAGAACATATTGGCTCAAGGGTCCTTCTGTTTGCAGAAACTCATTGCGCATACCACGACTGGTGCCAGAACTATCAATACTCTCGATTGTATTACTTGAGCTATCTTGTGCCGGCCAAACCCGCGATATGGATTGATACCAACCCATATCATTCACATCACTAGATATATAACCTACTGGGCTTTGTTCAGAAAGGTCGCCGAGATAAACACTGATCTCACCACTTGACATACCAAAGGAACTCCCTGATGGCGGTAGCACTTTTGCACCACTGACCCTAAAGTTGCTATCTACTTCGTCAGCTTCGAATCTTGCAGTATCCGCCCCAAAATCGAGCAACACATGACCAGCGGCATTAAGACCATTGGTTAGCGTATTTTGGGGTTCGTCGAGAATATCTGCATCGTAATAAGCTCCGCTCTCAGCATCTTGTAAGGTGAAAATCATACTCGCACCTGGCGGGATATCGGGGCTGTCGATTTTAAAGCGCACATAGACATTCTGCGTGCCCTGATCGTTCTCCAACGTCGCCCCTCGATTAAAATTCACCGTTTCCTTTTCAACCCACTCAAGCGATGAACCACCTGCCCCATCGGAAACTTCCTTTTCAACTTGGAGCTGGTAGTTTGCCGCCGTAGTAAAGATTCGAGAAAACCCAACTTCATATTCATGCGCTTTAATAGTGCTCGTATATGGGTTCCAAAGCACTACCAGTGGAAACATTGCCACCCGTATAGGAAGCCCCTCACCAATCCCATCTGGAGCAACATAGCTTAGCCCTAACGAATAATAAGTCATCACAGGGCTTACGCCAACATCGATCAGCGTGGGAACCCGAGGATCAATCTTGTTATCCGTTGGAACAGTAGTTTGGGCATAAGAACGCAACGCTCCCCATGTTGGCACTCCAAAAGTATCAGAAAGGTTATCAATATCTGGCGGAAAAAGGTATTCGAAATTGCCAGGCGAAGTAGCTCCAGTTGCCAATAATGCTGACAGGTCTTGCTTCAACCCTCCAGCATATGTATCGACTAGAAGCGATTCAGAATACACGGTCAGATCATGCCGATTTGATCGAATTGCTTGTGTCATTTCCTCTGCATCCTGAGCTGCAAGAAATGTAAGCTCATCCAATGAATTTAGCACTGAAAGAGCTTCAGAATCAGGTGCAAAATTGTCCCCCAACAAAAAAGACTCATCGAAATCAATGACTCTCAGCCTATCAACCAACTCCGGCGCCGTACGCTGTGCCGTAAAGAATGCCCCTTGCAGCCTAGTGCTTTCGGCTATCTCCATTGTAACATTCGCCTTTGCTCCCTCATCGCCAATCCACCATGCGTAGCGCCCCGTCCGAACATTAGCATCATCTCCGAAGACATCTACTAAAGGCGCCATCACACGGTCGCTCTCTGCCTCGACAGAACCATCACCCACCAGGAGCACCTGAGTCCCTCCCTCAATTGGCACAGTGGTCGCCGCCACAAGGTCAACCGCATCCGTAGGTCTGAAGTTGAATGAATTTGGCGCATTAAGAATATGGCCATCAGCATCCACATCATTTTCAGGTAAGAAAGCGACAGATTCGTTTCCGCTTACCAGCCAATTCAACAACTTCGCCTGAGAGCCCTTCGCATCCGATTGCTCTTGAATTGTGGCAGGAAGGCTCGAAGGGATTTCCGCATAGTTAATAGGTGCTCCATTTCCATAAACGCCAAGCCAACGCCCATTTGCAGTTGTAGTATCAGCTAGCGTCTCATCAATGTCTGAACGGGCAGTTGTGCGCTGGTCTGGACCTGCATATTTCTGCAGTTGGCCGATAGCTAAATTCAAGGCGAGTAGTGCATTTTGCCTTGCGGCGACTTCCTCATTTTGATTGCTCGATAAACCAGCGCTTACTCGCGTGAGCATTGAAACCGACATGATCAATAATACCATCATGCCCATGAGCAACATTGAAATAACTAATGCAAAGCCGTTGCTCCGATGCAACTTACCCATGTTGCAACATAATGTAGGTTTATTGATTTCTTCCATGGGGCTAGACTCTAGGCGGCTGAAAAAACAGGGGAATTAACTAATTTAGGATGAAAGCGCGAAATACTTTTTAAATCGCAGATACGAGAAAAAATACTCAAATGCAAACTCGTCGCCCACGCACATCGTTTCTCATGCATACTCATGCAAACACTCCGACTGCAGTTTAACAATAGTCAATAAACGAACAAGTGGCTGAGTCCCCCTTTTTGGCCCACTTGTTATGAGAAGATTCAGTCGGTTTGTTGTTTACTCTGTTGGTTGGGTTGTTGAGGTTCTGGCGTAGAGAGGCCGTAGGCCGAACGGAGCCGGAACCTGTGGATTGTTGTTTGGCAAATTGGGCTGGCGTAAGCAAGCCCAGAGATCGGTGAGGTCTTTCGTGATTATGTAGGTGACGGTAATCATCGAAGATGACGCGTGATTCGCTCAGAGTGTAGATGAGCTCCCGGTTGAGGCATTCACGCCGGAACTTATCGTTGAAGCTCTCGACGAATCCATTCTGCCAGGGGCAGCCGGGATCGATGTAGATGGTCTTGATTTGATGGTCCTCAAGCCACCCTTGGATACACTTGGCGATGAACTCTGGCCCGTTGTCTGACCGGATATACTCAGGTGCCCCGTGTTCGGCAATGGCATCTTGGAGCAAGGTCAGCACATCCTCGGCTTTGATGGCTCGGTCGGAATGGATGCAGTGGCATTCACGCGTGTATTCGTCGATGAGATTGAACACTGGTTGGCCCTCGTAAAATCGATCCATTGCTACTGAGATGATTTTCTGGCAAAACCGGAAAATCGAAGATGAAGAACAGCCGTAGAAGCACCGAACGGATCATCCGCATCCTTCGTGAGACAGAAGGTATAACCACCTAGGAGGCATGCCGGGCGCACAACATGAGTCCGGCAACTTATCACCACTGGAAGGGCAAGCATCCCACGCTGGGCTATCGCAAGATCGCCGCCAAGCTGCGTGAAGCTGGCTGGATGGACAACGTGCTGGACCAAGACGAAATTGGCGTTGCACTTGGGCGGGACGCCGAGCTGCCAGCGCACGTCGCCGTCCTTGCGGAACCAGTCGGAGTCGTTGAAGGGCAGGTTGGCCAGGACGTATTCGGCGCGGAGATCGGGGTGCAAGTCGCGGCGGAAGGTGTCAGCGTGCTCGGGGCCGAAGTCGGCCTCGATGCCGCGCAGGGCCGGGTTCATCACCGCGAGGCGGCGAGTGGTCGGATTGCTCTCCTGTCCGTAAACGGAGATGTCACCCAAGCGGCCGCCGTGGGCCTCAACAAACTTTTCCGACTGCACGAACATGCCGCCCGAGCCGCAGCAGGGGTCGTAGATGCGGCCCTTGTAGGGGGCAGCATGCGCACGACGCAGGACGGGGTGTAGAACTGGCCGCCTTTCTTGCCCTCGGCGCTGGCGAACTGGCTGAGGAAGTATTCGTAAACGCGAGCGAGGATGACCTTGGCGCGGCGTTCGGCGGCGCCCAGTGATGGTGCCGACGAGATCGATCAGCTCGCCGAGGCGGTGCTTGTCCAGCGTGGGGCGGGCGTAGTCCTTGGACAGGACGCCTTTAAGGCGCGGATTCTCGCGCTCGATGGCAACCACGGCGTCGTCGGCGATCTTACCGAGGGTCGGCTGTTTGGCATTGGCCTGCAGGTGGGACCAGCGGGCGTCGGCGGGGACTCAGAAGACGTTTTCGGCCTTGTATTCGTCTTCATCCTCGGGGTCGGCCCCCTAGTATTCACCATCGCCAGCGATGAGCTTGGCGCGATGCTCCTCGAAAGCGTCGTAAGTGTATTTGAGGAAGATAAGACCGAGCACGACGTGCTTGTATTCAGCGGCATCCAGGTTCGATCGGAGCTTGTCGGCAGCTAGCCAGCGCTTTTACTCAAAGCCGAGCTGAGCGCCCTTGGCGGTCTTCTTTACGTTAGCAGATGATTTCTTGCGAGGCATGAGGTGAAACCTCCGATGAAATAATTCGTTCCCGCGAGGCAATCAATAATAAGATTTAATACAGAAGCACACAGATCAAGTCATTCAAGGGGCAACATCGAATAGCCATGAAGCTAAACACCCTTCCAGAGAATAGGTACTTGCGCGTAAGCAGTCGGACGACTACAGACTTGTTCGGATAATTTTGGACGGGTGGGAATTTCTGTGGGAATTTTCACTAATTTCTACACCAAAAAATCCATAAACATCTCATCATCAACGGTCCCCATAGTTCAATGGATAGAACCGCGGTTTCCTAAACCGTTAATCTGGGTTCGAGTCCCAGTGGGGGCGCCATCAATGAAAGAAAAAGCCCGCGTATTGCGGGCTAATGAATGGTGGGTCGGCCGGGACTTGAACCCGGAACCAATTGCTTAAAAGGCAACTGCTCTACCGATTGAGCTACCGACCCATACTGCTAAGAATTAAACACTTACAACTTTCGAATGACAGACTTTCTAAACCAGACTTCTGCACCTAGAAAAGGCGTCGGAATACTATGTATTCGAGTAAAAGACTCGTTGGTCTGCTACGTTCGTAACTGTTTAAGAGCTAGAAAAACGGAGGATACTACGCCCACCTTATCTTCAGTCAAGAAGGAAACCGGAACTATTCTGAGCATTTCTGCAGCGACATGATCTAAGCCGCAGCAGGCCAACGAAACCTCGCAGTTATGTGATAGCCTGCAAAGTATCTGTTTAATCATAATTAAAAGGCGGCCTAAGTGACACTTGCCCCATGAGCAAAGCCTGACCTTCATTACGCCAATAAGCACCGGTCAAAGACCCATGCGATTTTGCACTTTCCCGGAGAGCATTTGGTGCGTGTCACTTGTTAAACTTTCGCCCCCCATCGAAACGATACAGCTTTACCGCACGATAGGCCACTTACCACTCCGTTCACCCAGACGACATTGGTTACGCACGCCTGCATCGCATTTTGCTTAAAGGCGTGGAGAACCCACGCGCGACGCAGGCTTGGGCTTGAACTTCGAGCATGATTCCGTCTGAATGCCGGTTTCATCCATGGTCTTCAATTTAAAGAAAATTCTGCGCGCCCTCTTATTGTCGACGTCTGACCCGCTGTCCATTCGCGACATCCAGGCGGTCATCACCCGTTACCATCAGCAGGCAACGGATGATCCCGAGGAAGCGCCGTCCATGCCGCCCCCCGTATCGCGCCCTCCCTTCGAGCCCGAGCAGAGCGAATTGAACGACATCATGGAACAAGTCCCCACGCTGCTGACCGCGACTCAGATTCGCGACGCAATGGACGCTATTTCAGCCGAACTGATTGAAAAACGTGAAGTTTACCGAGTGGTTCAGGGGCCTGCGGGTTACCGCATCACCACCGCGCCGGACTACGCCGATTGGGTCCGACTGCTCCGCAATGAAGCCCGCCCCATGCGCCTTTCGCAGGCTGCGATGGAAACGCTGGCCATCGTTGCTTACCGCCAACCCGTTACTCGTGCTGAGCTTGAGGCGATTCGCGGCGTATCCGCCGATGGCGCCATTAATCGTTTGCTAGAGCATGAGCTCGTAGTGGTGACAGGCCGCGCCGACTTGCCTGGACGCCCGATCCAATACGGCACGACGGATAAATTTCTTGAATTCATTGGCATCCAATCCATTGAAGAACTCCCCGCCTCCGATGTGTTGTCGCCCAACCAAATTACCGAGTGGATCCGACAAGCCACTCAGGGCGAGCAAGAAGTCACCGAACAGGACGTGGGGCTGCCCAGCGAAGAAAGCCAGCAGCAACTACCCGTACCCGATGATGACGAGTTCGATGCTGAGCCTGACGCCAACGATGAAGAACCTGTCGAGCCTATCAGCTCGCCTTCCGAAGAGGACGAAGAGCCTAAAACGGTCTAATCAGTAGCGGTCTGTTCGTCAGCATAGCGACGCTGGGGATTTTCCACCCGCAAGCAAAGCGCAAGGATCACCACACACCCTCCGATGCTGGCATAGAACGCTGCATGATACGATTCGGTCAGCCATTTACTCAGATCAAAAAACACCGGCCCAAGCGCGCTCGTAATGACCATCAGCGTCATCACCCAACTGCTGATTTTGCCCAAGTGCTTGCGCCCGTAATAACGCGGCCAGGTGACCGTGAGCAGCGTGCCAAAAGATCCCCAAGTGACGCCAGTGCCAACAAGGAACAATGCAATGCCCCACCCCGTTGGAAAATTTAAGTAACCCACGAGGGAAACGATCATCGCCACCATTGTCAGCAAGTAGCAGTATTTCAGGCGAAAGCGACTCGTCATCCACCCAATGCCGAAGCTCACCGGAATGTTGATAAAAACGGTTTTGGCGAAGAGCGCATACAATTCCTCGGGCGTTAGGCCAAACTCTGGAGCCATCGATTGTGCATGAAATCCAAGCGCCGTGCCAATGAATCCATTGAGGCAAAACGTTCCTGAAAACAGCCAAAATGGCAAGGTGCGCGCAGCTTCGTTAGGCGTGAATTCCCGATAAACCGTAAACTCGCTCGAGTCTACTTTCTTAGCCGGTTTATCCGTGGCTCCACCGTCCATTTCGAGCCCGCACTCCTCGGGATTATCACGAAAGACCAGCCAGCAAAACAACGTGCCGACCACCAGCATAAACAAGCCCATGCCAATCCAGGCCTGTCGCCAACCGCCCAGCCAGTCCATGATCCACGCGAGAATCAACAGCGCCGAGGTGAAGGCAATCGACACGGGCATACCGCTGATCGCACTGGCCATGCCTCTCTTACGATCGAACCATTTGCCAATCATTGCACGCGAGACGATCGACAACACACCCTGCCCCCAGAAGCGAATGCAAAAGAAGCCCACAATAATCAGCGGCATCGCAACCCAGACATTTGGCTCATCAACAATGGCCAACATGATATGATCAGTCTGAGACATG
Source organism: Cerasicoccus frondis (assembly GCA_031296915.1). Classification (GTDB taxonomy): domain Bacteria; phylum Verrucomicrobiota; class Verrucomicrobiia; order Opitutales; family Cerasicoccaceae; genus Cerasicoccus; species Cerasicoccus frondis. The sequence continues at coordinate 103,431 of JAVDPC010000004.1, forward strand.
TAGAGCAACGCCGCCCCCAAACACAGTGACGCCATCACCCCAACCTTGCGCGCGCCGATACGATCGAAGACTCCCCCCATCAACGGCAGCGTCAACCCGGAGGCGATCGTCCCAATCATATAGGCCGTGCTTAGCTCAAGGCTGCTGACGCCAAGCGCGGCCATCACATATTCCTTAAACGGACCCACGCCCGCCGTCTGCCCAGGCAGGCTGAACAACATCGCCGCTGTCCCCGCCGCCACAATCATCCAACCGTAGAAAAACGGAAAGCTCGCGGGCCGGAATGGCAAATCTGGATCAAAAAGTCGTTTCATAAGGCTCACGGAACCGCGAGTAATCGGAAGGAAATGCTTGGTCAGCGCCACCAACGATCAGCTCGCTCATCCAGTTTTTTATTTTCGAACAGTCCCCGAGGGAATGTCGCCATCTTTTTCGATTAATCTTTTTCCTTTAACCCCGATCCAGGCTGTGGCTGAATAAGGTCCGTATGAGCGATTTCGATGTCATCATAGTCGGAGGCGGGCCTTGCGGGCTCTTAACGTCGCTCTTACTGGAGCACATGGGCGTATCAAGCCTCGTCATCGAGCGACACCCGGACATCTCCATTCACCCGAAGGCCATGGGCATCATGCGGCGCACAGGGGAAATTTACCGACAGCTCGGACTCTATGACCGCATGCGCGCGGCGGACCTGACCGCCAAGTCCCCCCATGACTTGATGATCTGGTCCAAAAGCCTTACCGGTGAGATCCTAGGACGGGTTCCTGTTACGGAAAACGCTGAAGCGGTTACGCCCTGCGTGCGCTTCCACGCGCCACAGCCGCATACCGAAGCCGTCATTGCGCGGGAGATCAATGCGAGTCGCATCGGTAAGATAATCCATTACAAAGAGGTCGTCGCCACCGCCGAGACCGATTCCGGCGTCTCTGCAACCTATGTCGACCGCACCACCGGCGCGGAAACCATCGTGACTGGCCAATACCTAATCGCCGCTGACGGAGCCCGCAGCCCCATTCGCGAAAAGCTCGGCATTGAGGTTCAGGGACCTGGCGACATGGGGCACTTCCTCAACACCTATTTCCGCGCCAACTACGGACCACAGTTGGAGGATCGCAAATCATTACTTTATAATGCGCTCGGCGAAGATTTCATTGAGAGCTTTGTCACCGTCAACGGCCATGACCTGTGGCTGATGCACCACTTCCTTGAGGATGGTGAAACCATAGAGGATTATCCCGAGGAGCGCATGACGCAACTGATCAGAAAGGCGTCGGGCCTGCCAGACACACCCGTGGAAATCATTTCGATCCTGCCCTGGATCATGAGTCCCAAACTGGCGCTGCAATGGCGCAAAGGCAGATATTTTCTCGTGGGAGACGCCGCAGCGCGCCTCTCCCCCAGTGGTGGCATGGGCATGAACACTGGCCTACAGGGAGCTCACAACCTTGCCTGGAAACTGGCTTCAGTGGTCAAAGGCGATGCTCCGCAATCCTTGCTCGATACCTACCAAAGCGAGCGCCTCTCAGCAGCAGCCATGATTTCTCAAAGCAGTAACGACAACTTTATGGAGGTTTACTCCATCGTCGAGTGTGCGCTGCGCGGCGACTGGGACCGCGCCAAAGAACAGATTGCCCATAGCCGACGCGCGGGCAGTATGCTCGGCCTGGACTTGGGCCTCACCTACGAGCACGGCGCATTTGCCGCCGATGGAACCGACGCCCCCGAACGCAGCGATCCGCTCAACGACTACACCCCCAGCGGACGGCCTGGCGGCCGGGCGCCACACGTTTGGATCAGCGATAAGCAATCCACGCTGGACTTATTTGGCGACGGTTTCGCCCTCCTCACGGGACCAGACGGCGACGGCTGGCAAGCAGCTTTGGACAACGAAAGCTGGCCGTTGAAGGGAGTCCTAGCGACCAAGCGACACACAATCGACAGCGATGAGTTCCTCTCAATTTATGGCATCGAAAGCGACGGCGCCGTTTTGGTTCGCCCAGATGGCTATGTCGCGGCACGCTTTCAATCAATTCGTCAAAACGGGCCGGACTGGCTGATTGCGGCTGCCCGCGAAAGCATCGGCGCCTGAGGAGCGTCAGTTATCCAAGCCAAGCTTATCAAGCTTCGGCAGGATAACAAAACGGCAATAACCGGCATTCTGGTTATTATCGTAATAATCCTGATGATAATCCTCGGCTGCAAAGAAAGTCTCAGCCGGTGTAATTTCAGTAACAATCGGACTCTTGAAATTCTTCTGAGCATCGGCCTTTGACTTGGCGGCGGTTTCAGCCTGCTCATTGCTGTGTGTGAAAATGGCGGAGCGATACTGCGTGCCGACATCAGCGCCCTGGCGGTTGAGCGTAGTTGGATCATGCATTCTCCAAAACACGTCCAGTAGCTGATCGTAGCGAATGATATCCGGATCAAACTTCACTTGGATGACTTCAGCATGGCCGGTTCGCCCAGTGCATACCTCTTGATAAGTCGGGTTATCAACGGCTCCCCCCATGTAACCAGACTCAACACTGGCAACACCCGGCAGGCGCTGCATGACTGCTTCAGTGCACCAGAAACAACCGGCGCCAAAGGTGGCGACCTCCAGATTTTCGGGATTAGGCGTAGGCATATCGGCAATGGGCTTGGGTTCAGCGGTTCCCTCAGAACACCCTAAAAGGAAAGACAGAATCGCGACGACTGCAATCGCCGTCAGCGATTTTCGAAAGCGGGTGGATTTCAATTTCATGGGGGTTCAGTCGCAACTCACCGCGAAACCTGACACTTTTTACCAGTGAAGGAGTCGCTTAATCTCGAGCTCAAGCTCCTGAGCATTACGGTAATCCTCCAGGAAACGATCATTGGCGGCCAGCACTGGTTCCGCTTGATCGGCAGCCAAGGCAACTTCGAAAAACAAGCCCAGCGACAGGATTGAATTATAATATACCGGATTCGTGCGTTGGAGCTCGAGTTTGATCTCCCGGCGACGTAATTCCAAAGCGCTTTGCACCTCTGGCAGCGCACGCTTTTCCCATAGAGCCGGTCCCGCCATGCGCTGGTCTTCGCCATTAATCGCAACGGTGACAATGGCCAAATCGCGCACCATATCGCGTGACTGCCCCATCGTAAAAAATGGTGTTTCCCGGCTGCGCGCCATCGCTTGAAAACCAACCGCCCACCACATTTCCAAATCTTGCCGCGTCTCGAATTTATTCGGGAAAGCCTTAACCATGATGTAGTTGGGATTCAGGTCCTGCAGAAACGCCGCCAACACACGCCGAAAAAACGTTCGCTCAGGAATGCGGTTCTCCAGGAGCCGGAAAAACCAAACAGCATTGAGTGCAATTTTTTGCTCATTCACCCCAAACGGACCCTCGGCGTTCAGTAGCTCCTCCAGACCGAGTGGCGGTCGCTTGAGCGCCAGTTCACGCTGCACATCAGCATAACCAGGGCGGATACTCGCTTCAAGCAGTTGCCCCAAAGCCAACTCCAGCCAGGGGGGGGTGTTCTCGGCCGCAGACTGTCCGTAGCGCCAGACTGCGGCGCGGCGAACGAACGCACTCGCCAGCGCCTGGCAAACATCGCCAAAACGCGTGTCTTCATGCCAGGCAATGTAGACGTAGAAATTACCATTGGGCTGCATCTTGACAACATAAGGCGCTTCAAAGTTGGCGTTACTCATCAAGGTAATGCGTATCGGCAGCGGCACGCTACGGATTTCAGGAAAATAACGCAGCCCGAGGCGCTCCATCTGATCGGCCATCGCGCCCACGGTTTGGGTGCCGTCAAAGCTGACGCCGATCACCTGAAACAGACCATCGCGGCTGGTGCGCTCCAGAATATCCTGCCCCCGAGCTGGCGGCAGGCCCAGCATCAGCAAGCAAAGGCCAATGAACAGCGCGCGGTGAATTGAGCCCATGAACGCAAACAGACAGCTAGCGAACAAGCAGCAGTGCATCCCCCTCCAGGGAGACATTGGAAAGGGTCATCCAAGCCTGATTCAAGGCGGGATACTGCTCGGTATTCTCGAAGACTCCGTAGAGCGTTCCAGACACCACCGGAGCAATGCCAACCGAAGGCAAGTGGGCCGAGCCCAGATAGCTGTCAAAAGACTGGAATGCGTAACCACCGCCAGCAGGGACGAATACGCCGGAAGTCTGAAAACGGAGCTTCTCAGATTTACCAAAGGCCGCCACTTCAACAGTCATGCCAATCGTCATGATCCCATTCGCAATGCGGAAGTTGGGCGTATTGGGCTTAAGCGTAAGAAACCCACCTTCCTCCTCGCCCTGCTTGGCTTTGCTGAATTTAAAATTATCGGAAGCCCAACGATTGAGGTCTTCTTCGCTCAATTTGATGGCGCCTGGTTTCTGCTCCAGAAAAGCGCGCAGCAATGCCTTATACTCACCGCCACGATCATTCCCGATGACGTAGTAAACCGTCTTCGGCTCGATTTTATCCTCGTCCGGCATATTCCGCACCTCAGCAGCCGGCTTCACCGCGAGCGCACCGACGCCAATCAATAACCCGACGAATGCAGTGATGACGCCAAGAACAAGGGATGTGGCGAAATTTCCCTCAGAGGCTTCTTTCTTAATCTTTTTCCTGGCCATAAGTGTGAGTCGCCTGACCGTTCGCAATTAAACGGCGCAGGACAATTAACCGTGCATTATGAGTTGCCTTGTCAAAAAGCCAACGAAGAAGTGGCGTCAAATTTTAGTCAAAACCCGGCCTGATATCTGCTCTTAGCGAGCTAACAATGAAAGAATTCACACAGTTTCCGTCTTGCCGCCAAACGCAACTAATGCTGTTATTCGTGGTTAACTACTGAATTCTGCCAACTACATCGTCGGATAACTATACAGTGTGAGCGGAACCGCCCTAGAACCTTTGAGCCAGACGGTTGTCGAACCCGCGACCGCAACGATTAAGCAGCAGCCAGTCCCTATCTGCGTCGAGAAGAGGACTCCTGAGGCTTGCCAACCAACCCAGCTTAAAATCGCTTACCTGTTCACCACATTCCCCGTTACTTCGGAAACCTTTCTCCAACGGGAAGTCCGCGTAATGGCCTCGCAGGGGGTAAAAGTAGACCTCCATTCACTCTGGCTCGGCGATACGGAATGGGAGGGCATTCCCATTAAAAAGTTCCGGCATCGCTGGCTGCTTAAGCTCCTTTACCTGCTGCCCAAGCATTTTCTGGAGCGACCAGAGGTCTTTCGCGAGCTTTCCGAATACCTGCTCAAGCATCACATGCCGTCGTTGCTGAACCTCGGCGAAACCATGCGAGGCATCGGCTGCGCCCTGGTTCTGGCAGACGAGTTTAAGCGCGATAAGCCTGACGTTTTTCACTGTGTCTGGGCCACCATGCCCGCCACCACTGGCTGGCTGCTGAGCAAGCTGACCGGCGTTCCTTACACCATGGGCGCACATGCCTATGACGTATTTAAGAAGGAGGGAGATTGGCTGCTCGGTCCAAAGCTGAAGTCCGCGCTCATGGTCCACACCACCACCGACGCCGCCCGAAAGCACCTCATAGCCAAAGGAGCCCACAAGGATAAAGTGCTCCTCATTCGACGCGGGCTTGATGAATTCCCTGCTTGTAAAGCGCCTCGGGAGCAGCGTCGCCCGCTGCGCATCCTCAGCGTAGGTCGCCTCGTTCCCAAAAAAGGCTACCATCGCCAATTGGAAATTTTCCGCCGGTTAGCCGACGATGGCTTTCAATTCGAAGCACGCATTGTCGGTGGCGGACGCCTGGAGGACAGTCTGCGTCAGCGTCATGCGGAGCTCAACCTGCATCAGCATGTTGACCTGTTGGGCCGACGCCCGTTTAGCCAAGTCAAGAAGCAATACGACTGGGCCGACATCCTAATCTTCACTGGCATTGTGGCTCCCGACGGTGATCGTGATGGTCTCCCCAACGTGATCCCCGAAGCCATGGCCATGGGCCTCCCCGTCATCACATCACCCGTTTCTGGAACTATCGAAGCGATTCATCACGATGAGACCGGTTTCGTCGCCCGCAACGATGATTACGAAGCCTGGAAGCGCGCCCTAACGACGCTGCAATGCGATGACGCCGCGTTCCACCGCATTCGCGCCAATGCCCGCGCCTGGGTCGAGGAAAACTACGACAATCAGGTCAACGCCGCCTCCCTCGCAACGCGCCTGAAAGATTCGATCAAAGCGCGCGTCACCAGACGTTAAACCATGTCAACTGGATCGACGTCGAACACGTCGATGACTTCTTCGTCCATTGGAAATTCTTTGCGCAGCTTAAGAATCGCGGGAAGAACCTTGCTCACGTTGCCCAGAAAATACCAAATGTGGTAGCGGTAAGTGTCCTTAATCTTCTCCAATGGCGCCGGAGCCGGGCCGCGGATTTCCACCGGATGCTCAAGTTTTTCCTCCAGCAAATCGGCCCATTTTTCTGCGTAGAAGATTACCTTGTCCGGGTTGCGCCCCCGGAACAAATGCCGCACGATATGGCGAAACGGCGGATAATGAAACTCGCGACGCTGCTCAAGCTCGACCTCCAGATAACCGTCGAAGTCCCCGCGTCGCGCAAACTGAATCGGCTCATGATGCGGCATGTAAGTTTGCACGATCACCTCTCCCGCCAAGTCTCCCCGACCCGCACGCCCAGACACCTGCACCAGAAGTTGGAAACAGCGTTCGCTCGCCCGGAAATCGGGAACATGAAGCGAGATGTCCGCGTCGACCATGCCAACCAGCGTCACATTGGGAAAATCGAGTCCTTTGGCGATCATCTGAGTGCCGACGAGGATATCAATTTTACCCGCCCGAAAATCGCTCAAAATATGCCGAAAGAGATTTTTCTTCGTCATCGTATCGGTGTCTAGCCGCACGATTTTTGCCCGGGGCACGATACGTTGAACCGCCTCCTCAATGCGTTGAGTGCCAGCGCCGCGCTTGCGAATTTCTCCAGACCCACACTTTGGACAACGGGGGGGGAGGCGCTCGAAGTAGCCACAAATGTGGCACTTGATGCGATCATCGGTTTTGTGGTAAGTCAGCGTCACCGCGCAGTGGGGGCACTCGGGAGTAAAACCACACTCCGGGCAGAGCACCGAGTTTGAGTATCCACGGCGGTTGAGAAAAAGAATCGACTGTTCCTTCTTTTCGAAGCGGTCGATGAGCTTGTCCGCCAACGTTTGCGAGATGCTTTGCAGCCCATCGGTGCGTAGTTTCTCTCGGCGCATGTCGACAATGTGCACCGTCGGCAAGGAACGGTCATCCACGCGCTTGGTTAGACGGTTGAGCCGGTAGCGCTTTTGCTGGACGTTGTAAAGCGACTCCAGAGACGGCGTCGCCGATCCCAGAATGCAAGTCGCTCCAGCCAGCATCGCACGGTAGACCGCCACATCGCGCCCATGATAGCGAGGCGTCTCACCCTGCTTGTAGGCCGGTTCGTGCTCTTCGTCTACCACCACCAAGCGCAGATTATGAACGGGCGCGAAGATCGCCGACCGAGCCCCCACCACTACTTGAGCTTCGCCTTTGGCCAAGGCAAACCAAGCGTCAAAACGCTCGCCCACCGAGAGATGGCTGTGCCAGACAACAATCTTGGCGCCGTCGCGCTCAAGCCGCGCCCGCAGGCGACTCACCGTTTGCGGAGTCAGCGCGACTTCGGGCACAAGGAAAATACACCCCCCACCCTGTTGCATCACCGCGCGCATGGCGTCGAGGTAAACCTCCGTCTTTCCCGAGCCCGTCACCCCATGCAACAAATGTGGCCGAAATTCATTCGCCGACAAACTTGCACGAAAATCGTCGGCCGCAGCTTGCTGCTCTTCATTAAGCTGCACTTCGTGCGCGGCGACCGTTTCGGCCCCGGCGAGGTCGTCAGCGTAGACAACGCGCTCCTCGCGTTCGGCAAACTCACGCACCAGCCCCTTTTTGACCAGAGTATCACAGCTGGCCGCATTGACCTTGAGTCGATTCAAGACCATTGATTTCGGCAGCGGCTTGATTTGCTGCTGCAGGAAGCGATAGAGCTCCGCCTGCTTGGGCGCGCGCTTCTCGAGCTTGGCCATTTCATCGTCCGGCAGGATCTGCCGAACTTCCAGCAGCGAACGCATTTTCGGCGCTGTCTGCTGGCGGACGGCTGCGGGGATCATCGTCTCAAAAACCGTCTCCGCAGTCGCGGCGTAATACCGCTGCATCCATTGCCCTAGCTGGATGAGTTGCCCGTCGAGAACCGGTGTAGGATACAACACCTCAAGGATGAACTTTATCTTCTTGGCCGGGACATTTTCCTTCGACCCGATTTGCTTCACCACGCCCAGTTCCGTGCGGTTCAACAGCGGAATCCGCACCAGCGAACCCACAGTCACCTGTGCCTGCATCGCCTCGGGAACCGCATAGGCAAGGCTGCGATCAAGGCCGGTTAATGGCAGGATGGTGAGGAGCATCAGGAAATTAAAGTGAGCAAATTAAAAATTAAAGATCCGGGACAAAACAAGGAACCGATATTACCTGCGACACTCCACTTTAATTTTTAATTTGCTCACTTTAATCACAAAAACAAAAGAGCCCGCAGTATCCTGCGGGCTCTTGAAAGATTGGCTTAGTTAACCGAGTCGACTTAGTAAATCGTGGTGGATTCCTGGTCGAGGATCGGCACTGTGCGGAAGTTCGTCATCGTTTCCATCGGAACGGTGATCGTGCCGCCGCTTACACCAGTCGTGGTGATCGTGCGGGTAACTTCCTTACCTGGGGCCAAGTCAACGGCGCCGAAGGTAACTGTCTGACCGGAAACCGTGCCGCCAGCGCTGACGCTGTCGATCTTCAGGTTAGCCGGGAAGGTGATGACCTGCGAGGTAACCGTGATGCCTTCATATGGCGACTGGTTGAGGGCCTTGATGGTGTAAACCGTCTGCTGGCCAACCTGGATCGGGTCGATCGAGTCAGCAAGCGTGGTGTGAACACCTGGAACAGCCTTCCACAGTGTCTTGGCCGAAGCGCTGTCAGTCAGACCGCGACCGGTCTTCACGTCAGCAACGTTGGTGAGCGTGCCTGGCTTAGCCGAAGTGTAGGTAAGCGTGAAGGTTTCGGAAGCGCCGGGAGCCAGCGAAGCGATCTTCCATGTGACGAGGTCAGCATGGTCGTCGGTCTGCGGGTTCGGGCTGCCTGGACGCCAGTAGCCGTAAACATTGCGGCGTGGGTCGTGGGTTGGCGTGATGAAGACAGTCTTGCCGGTGTCGATGTCGTAAACTTCACCGCTCTTTTCAACCTTACCGCTGAGAACAGCGCCGTCCGGAATCTTGTCGCTTACGACGAGGTCCGTGAGGGTGGTGTTACCCTTGTTGGTGACGGTGATCTTGTAATCAGCCGGAACGAAGATGTATTGCTCAGCCGGGCCAGTCTTGCTGATGGCGACTGCGGAGCTCACGACTTCAATCGGAGCGGAAGCAGTGACAGGCTCGCCGCCGTCGAATGTAGCGGTTGCGGTGTTGGTGAACTTACCAACCTTGGTGGACTTACCAACAACCTGGAAGGTTGCCGTGTCGCCAGGCATCAGGGTGCCAGCATTCTTGGTGAGCGCGCCAGCAGCGGTGAATTCAGCAGGCATTGCGTCCTTGATCGTGGTCATGTCAGCAGCGGCGTTACCGGTGTTCTTGACAGCGATGTTCCAAGTGGCGGACTCACCCAGCTCGATGCGGGCAGGACCAGTCTTGGTGATGGACAGCTCAGGCTTGCCAACGAAGAGCGGCAGGCAGAGAAGCGGATCAGCCTTGATGACCGAGCAAACGTCGAAAGTGCCGGTGGTGCTGGGGACAACCATGACCTTGATGGTCTCGGTCTTGCCAGCTTCGATCGCTTCCAAGTCCCAGCTGGGCATGCCAAACTGGTTCATCGAAGCCTTAGGAGTGGCGTCCTTGAACTTAACCGAGCTCGGCAGGAACTCGTCTACTTCAACATTCGTGACCGGCTGCTTGGCCATCACGTCGATGTCGTAGGTATAGGTCTGACCAACAGTCGAGCCAGAGCCATAACGCTTGGTGACCTTGACCAGGTGGTCTTCGTAGATGACATAGCCGTCACCGGACGTACGTGCGTAGCTCGGTGCTGGTGTCGGTGCGGGAGCCGCAGTCTGTGGTTGCGGTGCGGGCTTGCTGCCTGCCGTGGTGCCACAGCCAGAAAGCAAAGCCGCAATCGCCAGACCCGGAACCAGAACGGTTTTGAGGAGGGACTTAGTGCGCTTCATAGTGTTAGTGTGAGAGTTCAGTATTGCGTAACATCGGCTGATTACCGATTTGTAAGTAAACATCTTGCCCGCAATGTGATGCGCGTCAACTACCAAACGCATTTCAATGGTGCACAAATGCCCTTAATAATGAAGGTCGAGATTTTTACAGTTTATACATTGACGCACGCCCCCAATGTCTCAAATTAGTCTCAATAAAAATAAAACCATGAGTATGACTATTGCCAGTGAAATGAGCCTAGACAGCCCCCGTGAAACATTTCAGCAATTTCTGACCAGTAAGGGTTTGCGCGTCACCAATCAGCGGATCGCCATCTTTGACGCCGCCTATGGCGCGGATGACCATTACACCGCAGAGGATCTCCTTGATCGCTCTCGCAAAATCGACTCATCCGTCTCCCGCGCAACGGTTTACCGATCGCTCCCAATCCTGGTCGAAAGCGGCATGATACGCGAAGTCGATGTAGGCCTGGACAATAAATACTACCTCGCCAATCGCGAAACGCGCACCTTTCAGGCCCAAGTCATCGACGCCGACAACGACAAGATCTACGAAGTCGACGCCCCTTTCATGGAGTGGTATGGCAAAACAGTCTGCGAGCGCCTCGGCATGGAGCCCGTCGCCATGCGCTTGCAAGTGACTGCCCGAAAACTGCCCGAAAAGAAGTAAGCTGCCCCAATGGCCGAGGAAGACCACAGCTTCGAAATTGAATTCTTCGAGGGCGTGCACCGTCGGAATCCAACCGACCCAGAAGTCGTTGAAATACTAGGCAGTCTCTACTCAGACCTTGGACAGGTCGACGACAGCCTGCGCATGGACAGTTGCCTCGTAGACTTACAGCCCAAAAACGCCAACGCGCATTACAATCTGGCCTGTTCTCTGGCGCTCAAACAACGCAATGACGAGGCTTTAAACTCCCTGCGTCAAGCGGTCGAGCTTGGTTACCGTGACGTCACCTGGCTGCTGGATGACCCAGATTTTAAAGACCTTCGCGAGCATCCGCTCTTTCAGGAAATAGTGATTGAGCTGGAAGGCTTTCAGGAAAACGTCGAATAGTCTCCCAGCCCCCCTCTACCCTTCGGGTAATAAATATGGATGCAACGGCGCGTTGCTTACTTTTTGCCTTTGCGGACGGGCTTGCGCGACGTGCCTTTACCGTGCTTGTTGAGCGTATTATGGCCCTTGTTCGGGGAAGTGTTAGGCGTATAATACGGGTTTTTATCCGATTTCCCGCGTAAATCAAAACGCACCGGACAGCCTTCCAGACGGAAAGCTTTGTGGAAGCCATTTTCGAGGTAGCGCAGGTAACTGTCATCCAGCTTTTCTTCACGATTGCAGAACAAGCGGATTTTAAAAGGACGCGACGCTACCTGCAAACCGTAGTAAACCTTGAAACGGCGACCCTGGACAATTTTCGGCTTCTGGCGTTCGAGTAGATCGGTGAGTGTTTTATTCACCTTCGCCGTGGGCAATTCGAGCCCCAACGTGGTGTCGACCATCACGCCGCTCTTGAGAATTTCCTCGATATTGTAGCCGGTTTTCGCCGACGTGAACAGAATGGGTGAATCCGGCAAGAAGAACAGCTCTTCGCGAACGGCGTCAGCAAAAGCTTTACGGAATTCCTTCTCGCTATCGTAACCCCTCAGCGGGTTCTCTTTCCACTGCTCCAGCGCGAGATCCCACTTGTTGACCACGACCACGAGGCCGACGCCGGCTTCGGCGATGTCGCCCGCAATCTTCTTGTCGTGCTTGGCCACGCCAGTCAGCGCATCGAGGACCAGGAATGCCACGTCGGTCCGCTCAATGGCGCCTGAGCTGCGCAGATTGGAAAAGTAATCCAGCGACGAGCCCAGCTTGCGATTCGGCTTCATGCCAGCGGTGTCGATCAGGCGGAAATTCCATTTTTCCCCGGTTCGTGATGTGTAGTCCAGCTCGTGCTCGATCGCGTCGCGCGTCGTGCCCGCAATATCGCTGACGATCAGGCGTGGGGCCTTCAGCAAAGCATTACCGAGCGAGGACTTGCCTACATTGGGGCGACCGCAGAGGCAAATTTTGATGCGGCGCCCTTCATCGACCACTTCCTTCTCCGGCTTGGGGCCAAGAAACTCGCAGATTGAGTCAAAGAGTTCGCGCGCGCCCTGCCCGTGCTCAGCGGAGACGCCCATCACGTCGCGAAAGCCCAACTTGTGGAAGTCCGCGTAGCTGTGCTCGCGCATGTTGTCGATCTTGTTGACGACGGTCATCACCTGCTTGCCGGAGCGGCGAAGCTTGTCTGCGATGTCGATGTCGATCGCGGTAACGCCCTCCGGCCCTTCCAGGACAAACAGCACTAGCTCGGCGGCCTCAATGGCGAGGTCAACCTGCTCTTCGGTGGCGTCGTGGATGGCGGCGGGGGTCATCTCCGGCTTGATGCCGATGCCACCGGTGTCGATGAGCAGGAAATTCTCGTCCACCTCGGCCATGGCAAGGTCGCGCGTCACGCCGGGCATGTCGTGCACGATGGCAATGCGTTTGCCGAGGATCCGGTTAAACAACCGGCTCTTGCCAACGTTAGGACGGCCGACGAGGGCCACGGTGCGGGTGGGATGCATGGGAACTGTGATCGATTAAATGTTATTTAGCCGCGGATTGACGCGGATAAAACGCGGATGCCAGCAGGATGATACGGATGGAAATAAGAATACGTTAGGGTTTTTGCGAACGAACGAAACGCTTAAATTCTACCTTGGATTTTCCAAAATTGATCAGGAGACCGACTGAAATTCCGGTAGCTTTGAGTTCATTCAATAGCTGAGGTTCGTCATTGGGATTGTATTTTTGCGCCACTTTCAGCTCAACGACAACGGATTCATTCACGAATAAATCTGCGAAATATTCACCAATAATTTCTCCTTTGTAATGGACCGTAATGGGAGCTTCAGCCGCCACCTTCACACTGCGTTTTTCGAGTTCCACCAGCATTGCACGCTGGTAGACCTTCTCCAGGAAACCATAGCCAAGCTCATTGTACACCTCGAATGCGGCTCCAATAATTTCCTTGGTAATCTCTTCAAGTTCCAGCTCCACAATACTCCTTAAATAACCCGAATTCGCCTCGCTGGCATCCGTGTTCAATCCGCGTTCATCCGCGGCTAAAAACAGCGTCCTATTTCGCCGCGGCCTCCGCGGGCTTCAGCGTGCCGACGAAGCGCTCGATGGCGTCGCTGGCCTTGATGAGTTGCTCGTAGCTGTTGGAGAAACTGGCGCGGAAGAAGCCTTCGCCGCTGGGACCAAACGCAGTGCCCGGGACGACGGCCACCTTCTCGGCTTTGAGCAGTTGCTGGCAGAAATCCATCGACTTCAGGCCCGTGCCTTGCAGCGAGGGGAACGCGTAGAACGTCGCGTTCGGCACGTGGCACTTCAGGCCAATTTCGTTGAAGCGGCGGGTAATGAAGTCGCGGCGCTGCTGATACTTTTCCTTCATCATCAGCACGGACTCTTCGCCGTTTTTCAAAGCTTCAATCGCGGCCTCCTGCGAAAGGATCGGCGCACACATCATGGCGTATTGGTGGACCTTCATCATCGCCTCAACCAGCTCCGGCGTGGAGCAGGCGTAGCCAATGCGGAATCCCGTCATCGCAAAAGCCTTGGAGAAACCGTGGAGGAAAATCGTGCGCTCCTTCATGCCCGGGAAGGACGCGATGGAGACGTGTTCGCCGTCGTAAGTGAGCTCGGCGTAAATTTCGTCGGCCAGGACAACGATGTCCTTCTCGGCGGCAAACTTAGCGATGCGCTCCAGCTTGGCGCGCTCGGTGACGCCGCCTGTCGGATTCGTCGGGAAGTTGAGCAGGATCGCCTTCACCCCCGGCTCCCAAGCGGCAATGAGCTTGTCCGGGTCGATGGCGAAATCGTCCTCTGCGCTGGTGGCGACGGGAATCGCCTCAGCGTGGCAGAGCTTGATGCTCGGGCTGTAGCTCACGTAGCACGGCTCGTGGTAGATGACCTTTTCGCCGGGATTCAGGATCGCGCGCAGGGCGATGTCCAGCGCTTCACTCACGCCCACGGCGACGAGGATTTCATTCTCCGGATTGTAGCCAATGCCGAAAAAGCGTTCGACATATTTGGAGATCTCGCGGCGGAGGGTGATGAGGCCCTTATTGTCCGTGTAAGACGTTTTGCCCTTCTCCAACGCGTAAATCGCCGCTTCCCGGATGTGCCATGGGGTCACAAAATCCGGTTCGCCAATCCCGAGGGAAATGGCGTCCTTCATCTGTGATACGATCGCAAAGAAATCACGGATACCGGACTTCGGCAGCCCGGCCACGTGATTGGCGACGAATCTTTGGGAGGAGGACATAATGTTTTCTAAAAATTAAGAATGTCGAATGATGAATTACGAAATGAAAAAGGCTGGTCGGAATCAGTAACGTTCTTCGCCAGCCCTTTTTCCTTTAATCTTTTTCCTTTAATCTTCTACGGGCTAACCGCCGGCTTGGCGTCGATTTCTTCGGGGCGCGCGATCAAGTGGCCCTGCTCTTTGTAGGCGCGCAGCATGAAGTGCGTCGCCGTGGAGTTGACGCCTGCGACTGTCGCCAGCTTTTCAAAGACAAACGAAGCCACGCGCTGCAAGCTCTGGGCCTTGATGACGACCAGCAAATCGTAGGCGCCGCTCATCAGGTAGCAGCTTTCCACGCGGTCAAATTGGCTGATGCGGTCGGCAATGCGGTCGAAGCCGCCATCGCGCTCAGGGGAAATTTTCACTTCGATGACCGCGCGCACGCAATCTTCCCCGTCGAAATCGGGGTTGAGCACCGGGCGCCAGCCCAGCAACACGCCCTCGGCGCGCAGCTTCTCCAGCTCGGCGTCGATTTCGTCGCGGGACATGCCCAGCACTTCGCCCATTTGCGCGGTGGTCAAGGGCTCGCCTTCGAGGATCAGTTTGAGTACGGGATTCATGAAAACGGGAAACGCTAGCAGTCTCCGCGCGAATGTCCATTGCAATTATGGGCCTTCCAGCGCCTCAGTCAGAAATCCGTGTTAAACCTTTATGCCGAAGACTGAGCGCAGCAAAAAATTGCCATTTCGCAACGGCCAGCTAGCCTCGCACTATGAAACAACTCCAAGTCATCGCCATGGCCGCCAGCGCGGCGCTCATTTTCACTGCTCCCCTCTTCGCCGACAAACCTACTGACAAAGGCAAACCAGCAGATGTCGGCAATGCAGCCAACGAATCCAGCTATCAGTACGTTGAGCAGGAAATCGCTAAAGAGCAGCAACTCCTGAACGAGGAAGACGCCAACGAGAAGGCGAAGTTGCAAAAGGAACTCGCCAAGGAAATGCAGAAAAAGGATGGTTTTGACGCCAAGTCCAAGGGCATCCTCGATACTTACCTCAAGGAAAATAAAGGCAGTTGGAAAAACAAAAGCTCGCTGCCACCTGGCTTACAGAAGAAGGTTGCCCGAGGCGGAGACTTGCCACCCGGCTGGCAGAAGAAACTGGGGTTAGGCGACGTCATCCCCAACGACATCTTTGACCACGCACGCCCATTACCCAAGGACATTGCCGAGAAGATCCCTCACCCAGCCGGCACTGAAGATGTGCAAATCGAAGACGAGATTTACCGAGTCACGAAAAAGACACGCCAGATCATCGATATCATCAGCGCGCCAGTCAGCCAGTAAGCGCCTTAAACAGCTTCTCCCAGTCGCTCGGTGGCGTATTCCAGGTAGCGCTGAAAATCCAAATGATCCAGCCGTAAGTTGGCGCATATTTGCATGATTTCGTCAACTTCGCTGGCGGTTAATTCACCATCGCAGATCGCAACTTCGAACAGCAGTTGCAGGAAACGGCGGCGCTCTCTCAACGTGGTTTCCTCGAACAGCCAACGGCTAACCCGCAAGGAGTCCATTTCGCTGATCGAGTCAGAGAGCGAAACGATCATGATGAACTCCCCCTGCTCGCGCTCCAGTTTCCACTGGTCCATCAGGAACTCAATCGCCAGCGCCAGCTCCCGCTCGTCAATGACTTCATCGGCATGAATCACACGCGCCAGCAGAATGCCCGCGAGGCATAGCCGCCGTAACTCGCATGAAGTGCGGTCTTCGAGGCCAAAATCGCCGTCAATCCACCCCTCGATGCGGTCAGCAATGATCGCATCCATTGGCGCAAACTCACGCTCAGCCCACTGGGCGGCGCGGCTGCGACGTTCCATAGGTTGCTCCAAAACTTGCTGAAGGAGCGTCAACGCATCCAATGGAAAAACGCCCACTTTCTCAACAAACTCACGGACCAATGTGCGCTCGCTATCGACGATGAAGCCATCGGCCTCGACCATACGCTCAATCGCATACAACGCAAAAAGTTTGGAATCATCCGAATCGACTAACCTCACCAGTTCATTAACATAGCGTGTGCGCCACGAAGGGCTGATTGGCTGATCGAGCAACTTTTGTATTTTTCGCCAATCCTGCAGGGTCAGCCCCGGTAATTGATACAGCAAATCCATTAAACAATCACGCTCTTCAGGCGTGACCTTAGAGTCAGCCCAAGCAGCGACAGCGACAACTTTCGCCAGCGCCAGGGATAATGACGATTCTTGCATTAGCAGGTTGGTAAAGGGTGGGGGAAATTGCTAACGTGTGACTTGGTAAACCAAAGGCTACCGTTGCCAAACTAGAGTTAAAGCAAAAAAGCGACGACTACACCATCAACCCTACCCACATCCAAGGACCTTGCTCACTCATAAACACTTACACTCAGTACCTCGTTCCAGGTAAGCGCTCAAAATACCCCAGCCAAGGCCTCCCCTCCTGATCCAAGACAAAGCCCAGCAATAAATGATTTACCTGCCAGCAGGCCACCAAACGGCCAACCAAACCGTCGGCTGAGCCGGATCAGTCCAGTCAACCCGATGTCGGCGATGAGCAGGCAGGTAACAGTGATCCCCCACGCCCAGCGCTACCGTGCGGCGCTCCCCGCCTTCCCATTCGATTTCCAGGCGCGCGGCGCCTGCCAGGAGCAGCACCCATTCGTTTTCATCCTGGTCATACCAGTCATCTGGCGCAGAGCACTGGCCGGTGGAGACGATTCGCTCAATGCGCACGCCATCCGCGCAAACGAGGTCTTCCATGAGCTCGTCCGGGAGGGAATTTGGGAGATCGGCAAGCAGGTTTTTAGGCGTCACTTGGAAATAGCTAGGCAGTTGGCGGTTAAGTTGCAACAAATAGCCTTGTGAAACGTAACGCGCCTGCCCTATCGTCGCACGCGTGCTGCATATTTTCAGAGGTGCCTGCCCCCTACTGATGGGCGTAATGATAACGAGCAGCCTTGGCGCGCAATTGCCCAAGGTTGAGGCGGAGCTGCCGCAGCTGGAGTCCGACAGCCAGGAATACGACGCGGACACCAACTCCATGGTCGCCAAGGGCAACGCCGAGCTCAGCCACGGCAACATCGTCCTCAAAAGCGAAGAAATTATTTTTGAGCAGGACACCTCAACGCTCAAGGCCAACGACAACGTCCAGTTGACCCGCGGCGCCTTCCGCATTCTGAGCGACACGGCGACTTACGACTACTTTCACAGCAGCTTTTCCGCCGGAGACTTTCGCATGGGCCGGCATCCGCTCTTTCTCGAAGGCGATCAGATCGAGGGTGGCCGCGACGAGATCGAGGTGCTCAACGGCGCTATTTACTTTCAGGAGCCCGATGAATACGCCTTCAACGTAAAGGCGGATCGCTACCTGGTCAAAGACAACGAAGTCCTCGAAGTTTATGACGCGACTTTCCGCATCGGCGAAACACCCTTCTTTTACCTGCCCTACTTCGAGCAGAATATTGAGGAAGACTCGCCCATCGATTACCGCGGCGACATTGGGTACCAAAAGAGCCTCGGCGCATTCGTCCAAAACACCGCCCTCGTGCGGCTCTACCCCGAAGTGAAGCTTGGCGCCAACTTCGACGGCTACACCGAGCGCGGTTTCCTGGGCGGCCCGGTGACCAAGTACAACTGGTTTAAAGAAAAAGGCACGCCCGGGAATTACCAGTCAGGCTACGTCGACACCGGTTTCATCTACGACTTGGGCAGCAGCAGCGACCTCGGCGTCGACACGCTTGGCCAGCCCATCAACCGCAGCCGTAACTTCATCGAGTGGCGCCACCTTGGCGAGATAAACGGCAATATCGACCTCGCCAACACCACCAGTTGGTGGTCGGACTCCGAGGTAACCCGCGACTTCCGCGACGGCCTTTTTTACGACAACCAAATCCCGGATAACTGGGCGTCCGCCAGTTACCGTGGTGAGAACTACGTGTTCGGCGGTTTCATCCGCTACCAGCCCAACGCCTGGGAAGACGTCGCCCAGCGCATGCCGGAAATCAGCTTCAACCTGCTGCCAACCGAAGTCTTCGAAACCGGCGTTTACCAGCGAGCCGACGTCGATTTCGTCTCCCTCGTGGAAAAGTCCCCCACTGGCCTCTTTGAAGAAACCACCTCCAACCGCTTCAATGCCTACTACGGACTCAAGCGCCCCACCAAACTCACCGAATGGGCCACGGCGACGCCAGTCATCGGCGGCATGCTGACGAATTACTGGGACACCTACAACCACAGTGGCTCCTACACCCGCGTCCTCGGCGAAGTCGGCATCGACCTGGAGGCGCTCATCACCGGTCACTGGAACGTGAAAAACGATTTCTGGGAAATTGACGGCCTGCGTCACATCATGAAGCCGGTCGTCCAGTATCGCTACATCCCCGGCGCAGACGCGGGCAATACGCTCATCCCCAAGGTCGATGTGAGTTCGCCGTTCGAAACCTACCTCGATCCCCTGGGCCTCGCCAACAAGCGCAACATCGACGACCTCTACGCCGAGAATACCATTCGCTACGGTCTGGAAAACTCCCTGCAAACCCGCGCCAAAGGCTACGGTTCCTACGATCTGGCGGAGTTCAATATTTACCACGAATTCCGCTTCGACCAACGCCCGAACGAAGTCATCCTCAACGCCCCGTACCGCCCATTCATTCGCCAGGGAGAACGCTTTGCCTCCGACATTTACACCGAGCTAACCGTCCGCCCGGCCTACTGGCTGGCCTCGTCGATCTTCATCCGGGTCGACCCGAACTCGCCCAGCCTCGCCCAGCTCAGCACCCGCACCACGATTGTTGACGGCGAAGAATGGCAATTCTATGGCGGCACCAACATGGTGAAGGACATTGGCAACGACATTGAGCAATACCTGCTGGGCGGCGAATACCGAATCAACGAACGCAACACGCTGCGCGCTGAATGGCGCGTCGACGCCGAGATCAGCGAACTGGTTGAGCAATACTACAGCTGGCAGACGCGATTTGCGAACTCCTGGGACATTGAGTTCATCATCGGCTACCTGCAAGGCGCCACTCGTGAAGATGGTTTTCAGGCCAAGGTTAGAGTCCGCTTGTTAACGTTTTAAGCACTGTTAATAACTCCCCGGGGATTTTACTGGACAAACCTACAGAAATCACCTTAGATGGCAGCTGATAAGTCTGTGTAGTTTGCCATGAAAATCTCCTCAACGTCACGCCGCCAGGGGTTCACCCTTCTCGAAATCATGATCGTGGTGATCATCATTGGTGTGATGCTTGCCATGGCAATTCCTGGCTTCAAGGCAGTTCGGGAACGCACGCGAGTTGCGACCTTCCTAAACGACTTCCGTGCAGTCAAAGAAGCCATCAACCGCTACAGTCTTGAAGAAGGCCACTACCCAATTGGTGAAGGCGGCGGTCCGGCCGCAGACTTCTATGACTATATCCGTGGCGATGTCATTGATGGCCGTACTGTCATTGGCGGAAACTGGGCCGTAGACGCAACCAATTACCTATTCGCGATCGGCGTTGCCAACTACGAAGTGGATGACAGCCTGATTCAGCAAATTGACTCTGGCGTGGACGATGGGGACACATCCACCGGGCAGATGTTCATTCAAGGTGAAAAGACCTTCTACTTCATCATCGAAGAATAGAAGTCTTTCACATTGTGTTTTAGGCGGCATTTCTATCCACTGCCTGCGTGATTGACGCCAGTGCACAAGTTCAGGATGGAGCCTTGGGACCTGCCTCGGAGCTAGCGATACGCCTGCCCGTATTCGAGGGCCCGCTGGATCTGCTCTTGTTCCTGATTCGTAAGAACGAAATCGATATCTACGATATCCCCATCGAGCGAGTCACAAAGCAATACCTGGATGTGTTGAAGTCCATGGAGCAGCTCAATCTCGAGGTCGCGGGCGACTTCTTTGTCATGGCTGCCACGCTGATGTACATTAAGAGCCGCATGCTTCTGCCCACCAACGAGCAGATCAAGCAAGCTGTCGAAGAGGAAGAAGAGGCCGACCCACGCTGGGAACTGGTTCAACAGCTCCTCGAATACAAGAAGTTCAAGGAAGCCTCCTACCAACTGCAGGACCTTGTGGAGCAACAGCAGGACTTGATACCGCGCATTTACCGGGAGTCCAACGACCAAAAGGAATCGCGCCCCCTCAAGCCCACTGATAAAATCGAGCTCTGGAACTCCTTCAACATGGTCCTTCGCCGGTTGGCCGAGGGCATGAAATCCGGCGAAATCAATGACGAACAAGTCTCCGTCGCGGATCGGATGGAATACATCCTCACGTTGATCGAGACCAAAGACGACTTCAAGTTTACCGAGCTTTTCGAGGGCAAATCTTACGGCATCAACATGCTCGTTTCGACCTTCCTTGCGGTATTGGAGCTCACCCGCTTGAAGAAGCTGATCGTCTTTCAGGACAACAATTACGGTGAAATCCGCTGTGAAAAGCGCATCCTGACGCCTGAAGACGACGAGGTCTTCGAAGATGAAGAAGCGATCGTCAGCGAGTTCGACGCCGATAGTGACGGCAACACAGCCAACGCTTAGATAGTGTTTTCAACGACTGGCGACGCCCGTCATCCTGAACGGACAGCATTTCCGCCCCCCCTACTGGCGCAAGTTCGGCCGTCCGGCACTGCTGGCGGTGATAATTACCCGGCCGCCAATCCAGCTATTCCCAAAAGCCTTATGCTATGTTTTGAAAAAGCCTACTCGGTTGTTTTCAAAAAGCCTTATGCTATGTTTTGGAAAAGCCTTATGCTGTGTTAGCAAAACAACCGCTCGGTTGTTTCCCCAACATAGCATGCTTTGTTGCCCGAACATAGCAGCGGTTGTTGCGCTGACATAGCCTCGGTTGTTTTCACCAAGACGCCTAAGCCTTTTTAACGCCGAATCAGCACCAGCTCGTCGCGGTGGATCACTTCCAGCCGGGTCAACTCTGGGTGGGCTTGGGCGATCTCCGCGTTGCTCTTGCCCAAGAGCGGCAGCAAAGTCGCTTGATCAAAGTGGGCCACGCCCCGTGCAAAGACCACGCCCTCCGGGTCGGCAACACTGACCACGTCGCCTGAATCAAAGTCGCCCTCTGCCCGCACCACTCCCTTGGCCAACAGACTGCTGCCCTTTTCCCGCAAAGCTTTCGCCGCGCCAACGTCCACCGTGAGCAGTCCGTGGGATTCCTGAAAATGCGCAATCCAGCGATGCCTTGCATTGAGCGCTTGTTCGCCCGGCGCAAAAATGGTCCCGCTCGCCTTGCCATCCAGCAGCTTCAGCAAAATATTCGGTTCTT
The DNA here is from genome assembly GCA_031296915.1 of Cerasicoccus frondis. Classification (GTDB taxonomy): domain Bacteria; phylum Verrucomicrobiota; class Verrucomicrobiia; order Opitutales; family Cerasicoccaceae; genus Cerasicoccus; species Cerasicoccus frondis. Next base: position 125,281 of record JAVDPC010000004.1, read on the forward strand.
TGCCGTAGCCAATGAACACGGCGGCCCCCGACATCGTTGCGATGCGCGCGGCCTCAAGCTTAGTCACCATGCCGCCGGTGCCAGTCACGCTCTCCGACCCACCAGCCAGCGCCTCAATGTCCGCCGTAATCCGCTCAATAAACGGAATCACTTCACCCGTGCCCGCCCGATCAATCACGCCGGGCGCAGTGGAAAGTATCGAGAGCAAATCAGCCTTCACCAAGCTGGCGACCAGCGACGAGAGCACGTCATTGTCGCCAAAGCCCAGCAGCTCCAGCTCCGCCTTGCTGACCGAGTCATTCTCATTGATGATCGGCACGATGCCTTGGCTGATCAGCTCTTCGAGCAAATCGCGGACTGCCACATGACGACGGCGTCCGCGCACGTCATCGCGCGTCAAAAGTAACTGCGCCACGATGATGCCATGCGGCGTGAAGGCGCCCTGCCAAGTCTCCGTCAGGATGCTCTGCCCAACCGCCGCGCAGGCCTGCTGCTCCGCCAAGCGACTGGGACGCTGCGTCAAACCAAGGCGCCCCATGCCCAAGCCCACCGCGCCCGAGCTGACCACGATGACCTCCAGTCCACGCTGCCGCATCTCGGCAATCTGCGCGGCAATCTGCTCCAAACACGCAGCATCCAGACGCCCCACGGTGGACGTCAATATACCCGTGCCGAGCTTAACGACGACCCGCTTAACGTTGCGGATTGCGGAATGCGGATTGCGGAATGGTTCAGACATGGAAAGAAGCAGCTTGGCGATGAAACCCACCAAGCTGCAATAAATAACCGGTGCGGAAATGCGATGAGTAGGCGGCGATTAATCCGCACTCGGCATTCCACGCTCCACATTCGCTACACCTTGAGAAGCTCGGCTTCCTTGCTCTTCAGGTGCTCTTCGATTTCCTTGGTGAACTTGTCGGTCTCGGACTGGATTTCCTTTTCGTAAAGCTTGCGGTCGTCTTCGGAAATTTCCTTGTCCTTCTCCGACTGCTTCACGGCGTCCATCGCGTCACGACGGGCCGAACGAACACCCACTTTCCCCTGCTCTGCAAGGTTGTGGCACATCTTCACGAGGTCCTTGCGACGCTCCTTGGAAAGCTCGGGCAACGGGCAGAAAATCTTGTCGCCCATGATGTTGGGCGTAAAGCCGAGGTTCGCCTTCAGCAATGCGGCCTCAACACTCTTGATGACCGATTTATCCCAAGGCTGAACGCTGATCGTGCGCGCGTCCGGCGTGGTGATCGCAGCGACTTCCTTGAGCGCCATCATGCTGCCGTAGGCGTCCACTTGCACGGTTTCCACCATGGCGGGCGAGGCCTTGCCGGTGTGAATCGTGCTGAATTCGTGCAGGGTGTGATCGACAGCCTTCTTCATGCCGTCAGTCGCGATCATTAAAATTTCATCAGGGTCCATGCCGAGGATTTCAATCCGGTTTACTCACGGTGTAAAGCGCAGAAGCGCGACCGAACTCAACTAGACGCGAGTTTCGCAACGTGCAGTTAGCTCACCAGCGTGCCGATCGCCTCGCCACTGACTGCGCGCAGAATGCTATCTTTTTCGTTCATGTCGAAGACGATGATCGGCATCTCGTTGTCCAGACAGAGCGAGAACGCCGTCGAATCCATGACCGCATATTGATTCTTCAACGCATCGATAAAGGTAATGTTATCGAACTTCTTGGCGTCTGGATTCTTCACCGGGTCGGAGTCATAAATGCCGTCAACCTTGGTCGCCTTCATGATGACATCGGCGCCGATTTCACTCGCGCGCAACGCGGCAGTGGTGTCGGTGGAGAAATACGGATTCCCGGTGCCCGCCACAAAGATGACCACGCGGCCTTTTTCCAAGTGACGAATCGCACGACGCAAAATGAATGGCTCGGCGACTTCCTCGATGTGCAACGCGCTTTGCACGCGGACGGGTACGCCGTTCTTTTCGAGGCAGTCCATCAGCGCGAGCCCATTGATCATCGTCGCCATCATGCCCATGAAGTCGCCCGTGGTGCGGTCGACCTTTTGGTCACTCGCCGCGCCAAGCTTGCCGCGGAAAATGTTGCCGCCGCCCACAACGAGGCAGACTTGCACGCCGAGGTCGTGAACTTTTTTAATTTCAAGCGCGATGCGCTGGAGGATTTCCCCGCTGATCGTATCGCCAGAAGCACGATCGCCTAACGCCTCGCCGCTCAGTTTTAAGACGATGCGTTGATATTTCGGGGAGGAGGGAGTTTCACCAGTGGATGCGTCAGCCATTGCAGGGCATGTTTAAGCCACCAACCAGGGAGGCCGTCAATCACTTTGCCAAAATGATGGGATTTATGTCATCTCCAAAACCGGCTCGTCATGCTTTTGGGGAAGCGAGAAGCAGAAGGTGCTGCCAGCGCCGACCTCCGACTCCACCCAGAGCTTACCTCCGTGCTTCTCCAGCACGCGACGGCAAAAGCCCAAGCCAATGCCCTTGCCGACGCTGGAGTGATGGCGGTAGAACATGCTGAAAATCTTTTCCTGATCCTCACGTGCGATGCCCTGCCCGTTGTCACTGATGAAGATCCGGTGCTCGCCATCGTGCAATTCTCCGTAAATCTTGATCTCCAGAAACGCATCCCGTCGATAGCGAATGGCGTTGACCAACAGGTTTTGCAGGACCTGCTTAATGATCGTTTCACTCGCGACGACACGCGGCAGGTCGCCCATGATTTCGATGCTGTAGTCCTTGCTTGGATGCAGGAGCAGGCAATATTGAATAACCTCAGTGGCAACCTGATTTAAATCGACCCAACTGATGCGCTCCAAGCTGTCTTCTGTCGTCAGCTTCAGCAAGTCACTGATTAACTGGCGGAGGTGTTCGCCGGATTTAACGCCCAGTTGGATGGCGTCCCGAATGTCTGGATTGGCTTCCGCCGGCAGTGCGTCCTGCGCCAGCCAAAGCGCCGTCGCCATCGTCTGCACGGGATTGGCGATCTCGTGCGCCAACAGGCTTCCAAAGCGCTCCAACTCCTGATTTTTATGCGCCAACTGACAGAGGATGCGCTTTCGCTCAACGGCGTGGGTAATGGATTTCTCCAGCGTGTTGCTGTCCAGGGAGTATTTGTCGATGTAGTCCTGAGCCCCGGCGGCAAGAGCGCGCTCAATCAAGTCGTCTTCCGAGAGTGAAGTCAGGACAATGATCGCGGTGTTCGGCGCATAAGCCGTGGCCAAGTCGATGGTTTCCATCGGCGAGCTGTCGGGAAGACTCAGGTCCAGCAGGATCACGTCGAAATTGTTTTCCTTCAACAGGCGATCCGCCTCGGCTGAAGACTGAGCACGAACCAGGGACTTCACATTCATCTGGTTTGCCGAGAGCAGCCCTCTGATGATGTCGAAATGGTCGTCATTGTCCTCGACGACAAACACGTTGTATTTGCTTCTCATTACTCTGTTGAATCGAATGGCGTGGCTTGGTTCCAGACTCCCCAATACACACAAAGCACGCTAACCATCTGCCGGAAATCAGCAAATTCCATGGGCTTTTTCAGGTATGAATTGGCGCCCAGTTGATAGGCGCGCTCGACATCGTGCCGGGCGTTGGACGTTGAAAAAACGACGGTGGGCAACGCCGCAAAACGTGGCGTCTCACGGATCTCCTCCAGTAGTTCGAACCCGCTCATGCCGGGCAGCTTCAAATCTAGCAGCAGGAGGTCTGGCGTCTCAGCGTTGGCAAAGTCCCCTCGCTTGAACAGGCAATCCAGCGCCTCGGCCCCATCGCGCACCCGCGTCAGTTGCACAGAAATTGGCGCACTTTCCAGACTGCGTTCGACGAGGCAGACGTGGTCATCCTCATCTTCGGCCAGCAGCAGCTTGAACCGGACTTCTTCTGTATTCGGCTCACTCATTGATTACGGGTAGCTTGATCCAAAACTCAGCGCCTTCTCCGGGTTCGGAGATCACCCCGCAACTGCCGCCATGCCGCTGCGCAATCTTCAACACGGACGCCAGCCCAACGCCCGAGCCGCGCGTTTTTGAATCAAGCCGTTGGAACAGGCGGAAAATCCGCTGATGATACTTCGGTTTTATCCCGGCCCCGTTATCCCGAACACGGTAGACGCAGTGGTCCGCATCCACCTCGCCCAGAATCTCAATGCGCGGCTTTTCGGCGGTGCAACCATACTTCAAAGCGTTGTCCACGAGGTTCTGAAACAAGCGCGAAATCTCCCCATAGCAACCGTGGCAATCGGGCAAATCTGGCTGACAGACGATCTCAGCGCCCGCCTCCCGGATCTTGATTTCCAGGTCGACCAAGATGTCTGAGACAAGTTCATCCAAGTTGATGGCGGTAACTTTTCCCTTGGCCCCGATACGCGAAAACGCCAGCAGCTCCTCGATAAACTCCGCCATGCGATCACTGGCGCGCTGAATGCGCTGCAGGTTGTCCTGCGCGCTCTCAAACTGCCCTTTGGCGACGTCTTCCATCAACGCGCCCGAAAACGCCTTGATCGTCACCAAAGGCGATTTCAAGTCGTGCGAAACAGAATACGTAAACTGCTCGATCTCTTCATTCTTCGCGAGTAGCTGGTCATTCAGGCGGTTTAATTCGTCGTTGCGCTTGATGACAAAAGCCATGAGCCATGACTGCAAATCCTCGACGATCGACACATCCGCCTCTGTCCAGGCCTCAGACTGCCCCTTGACCATTTCCTTCCACTCCTCAAACGAATTGCGCGGAGTCAGCGGCTTGACCGCACCCTCCTCCTCCGGGCGCCCGGCCCAACGGATTTCCTGTACGCGCTCCACCCGATAAAAGGTCAGCTTCCAATCCGCGCCAAGCGGCAGCATCGCCAGCCCGGCGCAACTACCCGACCGCTGCGCCGCCACCGGGAAGTCCGCCTGAATACTTTGGGAAAACTTTGCCGCGCCTTCCAAATGCCCCCACTTCAAGGCTTCGAAAAATCCGTCCTCCGGCGTGGTCCCAACCGAGAGCGTCGCACCATCCGCCCAGAGGGTGAAGCCATCCGCGCGCACCGCCTTGAGCAGCGGCGTGGCGTTCGCCTGCAACGCTTCCGCCAGGGAATCGCAGTCGGATATTGCTTTACCCAACGCGATCAGGCTGTGCCGACGTTGAGCAACCTGCTCCGACTCCTCGTGCTTGAGCTTGGTCGCCATCTGGGCGGAAACGAGTTGCCCCAGGTAAACGCACGATAGGCGCGTGGTGTACGGCACAAACATCGGGCCTGAATAGTGGTGACAGGCAATTAGGCCCCACAGCTCCGGCCCATTCATGAGAGACACCGACATCGAGGCCGTGACATCCATGTTCTTCAAGTATTGAATGTGCACCGGAGACACCGAGCGGAGCACGCAATCACTCATGTCCATGATTGGCAGGTCGGCAGGCAGCAACGCTGCGGGCTCGGCGTGTATGTCGTAGATGAGGCGGATCCAGTTGCGCTGATAAAGTTTGCGGGCCTGCCTCGGAATATCGGTTGCCGGATAATGCAGCCCCAAAAAAGCCTCCAGGTCACCCCGCTTAGCCTCGCCGACCACTTCGCCATGTCCTTCCGGCTCAAAGCGATAAAACATGACACGATCGAAGCCCGTGGCCTCCCTCACCTGCTCGCAGATGAAGTGCGCCGCATTGACCATCGAATCGCAACCAGTAATGTAGGAAAGGCACTTCTGCGTCAGCTCATAGTGCTCGGAAAAACCTTGTGCGTAGTAGTGGGCGCGCTCGCCGGGATTCTCGAATTCCAGCACGATGTCCCCATCATTAAAATGCCCGATGCAATCGAACGGCGCTTTGCCGCGTGGCAGATTGAGCGTAATCCCCATCGGGTTCGCATAGTTGCGAGCGGCATTCGACAGACGATAAATTAAGTCATCGCGATTGGCGTCTTCCACATAACGGAGCACGCACTGGCCCAGCAAGGTGTCGGGCTCGATGCCAAAGACGTCCGCAACATTCGCAGATACCCGGAGGATGCGGTAGTCCTTCGCATCCAGCACCATCATGACACCATGCGGCTGCACGCCGCCCAGCAAATGGATTGGTTCCTTGTCGCAATCAGTCAGTAGTTTGGGGTCCAGTTCCGATTCCATCCCTAGGGGCGTTGATACCAATCGAGGAAAATTTGATAAGTTTGCTGGGCGGATTCCACCGCAGACGACGCCTCAACTGCAGATAGATTTTCGTCTAACCAGCCATAGAAACGCATCAGGGCCGCGCGGCAGGCTTGGGGATCATCCAACATGAAAAAACTTCCGCCAGTGGACGCCGTCAAACTCAAGCCATTGCGCAAACGCTGCGCCAATACCTGAGCGCCATGGATTGAGCCAGCCCACACGTAGGCCAGCCCATAGAGCGATGCTGGCGTTGACTTGATTTCAGAAAAATCAGCATACCGCACACCCTCAGCCTTAAAGTCATCGCCAAAGAGCACGCCCAAATCTTCCTGCAAGCGCTCCGATCTTAACAGCAGTTTCAGATACGGGTGCTCGGAAAATAAACTGGAATCATGCAAACACTGCTCCAAAGGGGCCCAGACTGAGAACAACTCAAGCAGCCACTGCCGATAGACAGTCAACTCGGAGCAACTCAGTCGAGCAGACATGATATGCTCCAGTTCATCATGCGACTTACGTGTCCGCTGGCGGACGAGTTGGGTGAATTGGTCGGAGGCAGACTGAGTGATTGGCATCAGGAAAATAGGCGGTCGCTGAAAATCTGATCAAAGGAAGTTAACGCTATCATACCAGAGCCAAAAAGCAAATTCTGCAAAAAAACCGCCCGCTGAAATGCAAGATGCCTCTCAATCAGGCAAATCATAGTGCATTTTGCACGGCCTTAGCGATCGCTCAAATAAGTATATCACTCATAATGAATAGCTTACAAAACACCTATATCTAGGGTCCAAAAAATGCAATGCCTAAGGCATGCTACCAAAAATCAATACACACACGCTCATAAACGAAATCATGTCACTGTATTCACTTGAATGCAGTTTAATAAAACTCGACGAACTGACTGACGACACGCCTCACTGTCGCGATGCCTGGGAAACCTTTATCGACAACGGCCGTGCACGCCGGGAAATCCTGCACTACGCAATTCGTGAAGCCAAGGAGTCCCTTGAAGAACGGAGTTTGGAGACGGTCATCAACCACTTTCCGGAAGAGAAATTTCTGAGCATCGACCGCAATAAGACGATCTCACGGTTCCACATGGTTTACAGCGAAGTCTTGAAGGATTGCGAAGCTCTTGGAGATCAGCGGATGGCCCGTAAAATAAACTTGGCCGAATCCTTCATCCCACGAACTGAGACTACCGCAACGCAAATGACAGCAACCCCGGAAGGAAAGCAGCGAAAGCAGTCTTCGCCCAAGCTGAAAATAGCCTGAAAGGCAGACGGCGAGAGATAACAGCCTGGTCGAGCAATTGCTCAACCAGGAAACCAGCGACTATTCCCACTCGATGGTGCTGGGCGGCTTGGAGCTAATGTCCAATACGACGCGGTTCACTCCTTCGACTTCGTTGATGATGCGATTGGAGATGAGCCCGAGGACATCGTGCGGGATGTGCGCCCAGTCGGCAGTCATCGCGTCCTGGGATTCCACCACGCGCAATGCGATGACGTAGTCGTAGGTGCGCTCATCGCCCATGACGCCCACCGTCTGCACCGGTAGGAAGACGCAGAACGCCTGCCAAACCTTGTCGTAGTAGCCCGTGCGCTTCATTTCTTCGAGGAAGATGGCGTCGGACTCCTTGAGGATGGTCAGGTACTTGCGCTTGATCTCGCCCATGACGCGCACGCCGAGGCCGGGCCCGGGGAACGGGTGGCGCCAGATCATTTCCTTCGGCAAGCCGAGCTCTTCGCCCAGCTTGCGCACTTCGTCCTTAAAGAGTTCACGTAGCGGCTCAAGCAGCTTGAGCTTCATGCGCTTGGGCAGACCACCAACGTTGTGGTGGCTCTTGATGAGCGCTGCGGGGTTGCCGTCGATCGCGACGCTCTCGATAACGTCCGGATAAAGCGTGCCCTGCGCCAGGAAGTCCACTTCGCCAATCTTCTTCACCGCATCGTCGAAGACGTCGATGAACACCTTGCCGATGATCTTGCGCTTCTTCTCGGGGTCGGTGACGCCCTTGAGCTTATTGAGGAAGAGATTGCCCGCCTTGACGGTCCGCAGGTCGATGTGGAAGTGTCCCTTGAACAGGTCTTCCACTTTCTCGCGTTCATTTTTGCGCAGCAGGCCGTTGTCCACAAAAACGCAGGTCAGCTGGTCGCCAATCGCGCGGTGAATCAGCGCTGCGGCAACGGATGAATCCACGCCGCCGGACAAGCCTAAAATCACACGCTTGTCGCCGACTTGCTTACGGATTTCTTCCGTGGCCATCTCAATGTAGTTGGCCATCTTCCAGTCGTCCTTGCACTTACAGACGCCAAAGAGGAAGTTTTGCAAGATCTCCACGCCGCGCTCACTGTGGTGCACCTCGGGGTGGAATTGGATGCCGTAAAAGTTGCGTTTCTCGTCCGCGATGACGGAGTTTTCGCTATTCTCGGTATAGGCAATGACTTCGAAACCGTCCGGGATCTTGGTCAGTTTGTCGCCGTGAGAATTCCAGACCTTAAGCGTCTTCGGCAGGCCTTTTAGGAGCTTGCCCTTCTTCTTCACGGTCATTGCGCCACGACCGTATTCGCGACGGTCACTGCGGGCCACTTCGCCGCCGAGGAGCTTGCCCATCAACTGAACGCCGTAGCAAATACCAAGCACCGGAACGCCCAACTCGAACAGCTTCTTGTCTGGCAACGGGGCATTTTTAGCCAACACGCTGCTTGGACCACCCGACAGGATGATGCCGCATACACCGTCCTTTTTAAGCTCGGCCGCCGTCACGGAATACGGATAGATGCGCGAGTAGACATTGCACTCGCGGATGCGGCGGGCAATGACCTGAGTGTATTGGGAACCAAAATCAAGAACGGCAAGCGTCTGCTGGGACATAACGGAAAAACAGTAAGGTAGTTGGAGTTAAGGGATTTAAAATTTCAGTTTTTGGTTTTCGTAACCGCAAGTAGGACAACTGGCTACTTCCGCCCGCTTACGCGCAGAGTAAACTTGGCCACACTTGATGCAGTGAAACGCCACGCGTGCGCGGTCGCGGTCATAAAGATGTTTGTCTCGCCAATCATAGTATAGCCAAAGTCCGAATACCGTAAGCAATCCTGCTGCCACATAGAGCAAAGAGAACCAGGAAAATCCTATATCGATCATGTAGTGCGGGACGCATCAACGGGAATTCAAACAAGATGGCGCGCCCTGCTGGCAGGTGCGCGCCGATCCGTAAAAAACTCGAGTCTCTTGCGAGCTGGAATTAGTCCTTCTTCTCCTCTTCGGTCGACGCTTCGCCTTCCGCTGCAGATGCCTCGGGTTCGGCGGCGGCTTCTTCCGCAGCAGGAGCTTCTTCCACTGCAACTGCGGCTTCGGCGGGCTGCTCAGCGGCCTTTTCCTTCTTGGCGGCTGGCTTCTTACCGGAGCGCTTCGGCTTGGAGTAGCCTTCGTCGCTGCCATCGATAAGCTCAATGATGCCCATGTGAGCGCCATCGCTTTCGCGCTGGATCAGCTTGTAAATGCGGATGTAGCCACCCTTGCGGTTGACAAACTCGTTAACGCGCTCGTCGAAAAGAGCCTTAACGGCAGCCTTGTCGCGCACCTTGGCAATGGCCTGGCGACGGTAGTGCAGCTTACGTGCAGCGTCGTCGGTGGCGGCAGCCTTCTTGGCGAGGGTGATGATCTTTTCGGCGAACGGACGCAGGGCCTTGGCCTTGGCCAGGGTGGTCTCGATACGGCCATGACGGAAAAGCGCAGCGGCGAGGTTGGCCATGAGAGCTTCACGGTGCTCCTTCTTGACGCCGAGGCTGTGACGATGTGAACGGTGACGCATTGGTCTAAAGAATTACAATGGTTAAAAACAAGGGGGGGACTTACTCGCCAATGTTTTCGAGCAAGCGCTCGTCGAGCTTCATTCCCAGGGACAGGCCGAGCTGCTCGAGCTTTGCCTTAATTTCGTTGAGCGACTTCTTACCGAAGTTGCGGTATTTGAGCATTTCCTGCTCGGTCTTCATTGCCAGCTCGCCAACAGTCGTGATGTTCGCGTTGTTCAGGCAGTTTGCGGCGCGGACGGAAAGTTCGATTTCGTTCACGGACATGTTCAGCAGCTTGCGCAGACGGTTCTGCTCTTCGCTGATTTCCTTGGTTTCGTGGTCGAACTCAACAGTTTCCTTGCTGACCTGGTCGAACACGTCGAGGTGGTGACGCAGGATTGCGGCGGATTCCTTCAACGCATCGTCCGGAGTGACGCGACCATCCGTGGTGACCTCGAGGATCAACTTGTCATAATCGGTCATTTGGCCAACACGGGTCTGCTCCACGTGATACTTCACGAGGCGAACCGGGCTGAAAAGGGAGTCAATCGGGATCAGGCCAATGACTTGCTCTTCCGGCTTGTTTTGCTCGGCGGTGGCGTAACCGCGACCCACGCGAACTTCAAACTCGGCCAGGAAACGCATCGGCTTGTCGAGCGTGCAGATGACTTGGTCCGGGTTGAGGACTTCGACATTGCTGTCCGGCTTGATGTCGCCAGCGGTAACAGCGCCTTCCTTGTTCACATCGAGCAGCAGCTTGACGGGCTCGCGCTTATGGGAAACGAGGAGAACCTTCTTGAGGTTAAGGACGATGTCCGTGATGTCCTCGACGACGCCTTCGAGGCTTTGGAATTCGTGGTCAACATTGTCGATCTTGACTGAGCTAAAGGCGGCGCCTTCGATGGAGCTCAGGAGGATGCGACGCAGGCTGTTGCCAATCGTGTGGCCGTAGCCGGTTTCAAACGGCTCTGCGGTGAACAGGGCGTACGTGTCAGTTGCCGTCGACTCGTCTTTGACGAGGCGCTTTGGCAGCTCGAACTTGCCCAGGCGCTTGGTGCGCGAGGTGAAATTAGTGTCGGTGGCTGGTGCTTCTTCGACAGTGCTCATTACTTCCGATTTAATTGATTGATAGTGGCCGCGGGCGAAAATGGGGAAAGGGGAACGATGCGTTCCCCTGTTTAACTAAATTTTATCGGCTGTAGTATTCAACGATGATCTGCAGGTTAATGTCCTGCTCCATCTCGTCAACTGCCGGTTCGCGACTGACGGTGCCGCGAATCGCATCGCGCTCCATCGCCATCCACGCAGGGACGGTGCGGAACTGCGTTTCTTCCAGGCAGCGAGTGGCCAACTGGCGCGAAGAGGTGCGGTCGCGCACTTCGATTACGTCGCCGGGACTCACGGAGTAGCTGGGGATGTCCACCTTGTGGCCATTCACCTTAATGTGACCGTGGTTGACAAACTGACGGGCCGCACGGCGGGTCTTAGCCAAACCGAGGCGGTAAATAACATTGTCCAAACGCATTTCAAGCATGCGCAGGAAGATTTCACCCGTAACGCCGCGCTGATTCTTCGCCTTAGCGAAGGTGAGACGGAATTGCTTTTCCGTCAGGCCGAACATAAAGCGAAGCTTCTGCTTCTCATTCAGACCGATTGCGTAATCGGAGGACTTGCGGCGCAGGCGTGGGCCATGCTGGCCGGGAAGGTACGGCTTGCGCTCGAATGCCTTGTTCGGGGCGAAGATCGCCTGCGCGAAGCGGCGGTTGATGCGTGTGGTTGGTCCGGTATAACGAGCCATGATAGTTTAATGATGGGTGGCAGTCTCGTATATTAACGCTTTCCGGATTGCCATCACCGGGAAGCTAGAAAGTGAATTTAGATTAAACGCGGCGACGCTTTGGTGGGCGGCAGCCGTTGTGCGGAACTGGAGTTGCGTCGGTGATGCCAGTGACGATCAAACCGAGGCTCTGCAATGCGCGGATTGCGGAGTCACGGCCCATGCCCGGGCCCTTAACCTTGACGGAAACTTCCTTCATGCCGTGAGACAAGGCAACCTTGCCAGCGTCCTGAGTCACCACCTGAGCCGCATAAGCGGTGGACTTGCGGGAACCACGGAAGTTCATCTTACCGGCGCTGGACCAGGAGATAACGTTGCCATTGGTGTCCGTAAAGGTGACCTTGGTATTGTTAAAAGTAGCCAGGATGTGAACAACGCCGCTGTGGATGTTCTTGCTGCCCTTAGCTTTACGAATCTTACCAATGCCGAGGTCTTCGGTCAACAGATCCTTGGCGCTGGGCTGGCCGGACTTCTTTTCTTCTTCGCCTTCAGCGGAAGCTTCACCCTCAACTGCGGCTGGGGCTTCTTCGTCCTTGGTGGCGACGGCGGCTTCCGCCGCTTTCTTTTGTTCTTCTTCGCTCATTAGATAGTGACTAAAAGGTTACTTCTTCTTGCCAGCAACGGTCTTGCGACCGCCCTTGCGAGTGCGGGCGTTAGTCTGAGTGCGCTGACCGCGAACTGGCAAACCGCGCTGGTGGCGGAGGCCGCGGTAGCAGCGAACTGCCTGCAAGCGCTTCAGGTTGGCGATGACATCGCGACGGAGGTCACCCTCAACCGGATAGCCGTCTTCCTGGATTTGCACGGCGAACTTGTTCAGCTCTTCTTCGCTGAGTTCGTGGGCGCGGCGGTTCGGATCGATGCCGGTCTGTTCGCACAGCTTCTTGGCGCGGGTCGGTCCGACGCCATAGATGTATTGCAGCGAGTATTCGATCTTCTTACCGCTGGGGATGTCGACTCCAAGTAAACGTGGCATTTCGTGTTAAAAGTGTTAGGTGTGTAAACAGGGAAAAGCGGAGAAAATAGCAAATTCAGCCGCTTTGGAAAGCTTATTTTTTCGGAATTGTTAAAATTTCTGGTTCGTCCTCCGTAACCAGAACCGTGTGTTCAAAATGGGCCGCCGGCTTACCATCTTTGGTGCGGGCAGTCCATTGGTCCTCATCTTCCACCAAATCGTAGCTTCCGGCGACCACCATCGGCTCGATGGCGAGCGTCATGCCCGGATAAAGCTTCGCGCCGGACTTGGGGCGACCGAAGTTGGGGATTTGAGGGTCTTCGTGCATCGTGCGGCCCACGCCATGTCCCACAAAGTTGCGGACCACGTTGTAGCCGAAGCTTTCGACGTAGGACTGAACCGCGTGGGAAATGTCCCCCACCCGATTGCCAGCCTTCGCCTGAGCAATGCCGAGCTTGAGCGCTTCTTGAGTGCGCTCGACGAGCAACTTCATATCGTCACTGACGTTCCCCACGAGAACCGTGCGCGCATTATCGCCCACGAAACCGTTGTAAGTCACGCACACATCGACAGTGATGTTGTCGCCTTCTTTGAGCGTAACGCCCATTTTGCCGATGCCATGCACCACCTCGTCGTTGACCGACAGGCAGGTATGGCCCGGATAAATTTTCTCGCCGACGCGGTAGTTGTAGCAAGCGCTCTCGGCGCCCATCTCCGCGATCAGCTTTTTGCCTTCCTGGTCGATATCGTAAGTCGTCACGCCGGCTTTAACCATTTGGCAAAGCTTATCCAACACCGTCGCCGCAATGACGCACGACTCACGCACAGCCTCGACTTCTTCGTCGGGTCGGATGGATCGGTAACTGCGTTTGCGAAGCATGGTGAAGGAAGGACGCGACAGAAAGGCGTCTTATTGAACGATGTTAAATTGGAGGAGCACCCAGGATACCAAGCCGATGACCAACAGTGCGCCACAGGCAGTCCATAGAATGCCGACGTTCATCGTCTTCACTTCGGCAACATCCACCATCTGGCGGGTCCGGGACTTGGAGCGGTTGCGCGCCTTCCCCTTCTTGAGGAAGCCGTCGTAGTGACGGTTCAAGAGGTAAGTCTCGATTTGACGCATCGTGTCCAAAGTAACGCCAACGGCGATCAGCGTGCCGGTGCCGCCAAAGAATTGAGTAACCTTCCACGGGATCTGCAACCATTGGCCCAGGATGAGCGGCAGAATTGCGATCAAAGTCAGGAATAGCGCGCCAGCTAAAGTCAGGCGGGTCATGACGAAGTCGAGGAACTTGGCCGTCGGTTCGCCAGGGCGAACGCCAGGAATGTAGCCGCCGTTGCGCTTCAATTCGTCCGCAATTTGAATCGGTTTGAACATGATCGACACCCAGAAATAGGAGAAGCCCATGATCAACATCGAATAGAAGATGTAGTAAAACCAGTGGTCAGGGCTGAGCCAAGCGCCGATGTCACGGAAGAAATCCTGCCCAGTCGCGCCCGCGAGCGCGCCCAGCAGATAAGTCGGGAACATCAAAATAGCACTCGCGAAGATGACCGGCATCACGCCTGCGTAGTTTACTTTGAGCGGGAGGAATGAGCTTTGGCCGCCCATCACTCGCCGCCCCACCATACGCTTGGCGTACTGGACCGGGATTTTGCGCGTCGCCTGCGTCACCGCCACGATACCGGCAATCACCGCCACCAGGAAGATGAGCATCGCTGCGAACTGGCCAATCGAAATACTGTAAGCCGCGCCAGCGCCAGCAGTCAGGCCTTCGTAGGCGAAGCTGACGGCGGAGGGCAAGTCGGCCAAAATACCGATCGTAATCAAAAGGGAAATACCGTTGCCGATGCCACGCTGGGTGATCTGCTCACCGATCCACATCAGCAGGACGGTGCCCGCGGTCAGGAAGATCGTCGAGGTGATCAAGAACCACGTCGGGTCGATCAAAACGATGCTGCCATATTGCTCAACAGAGAAGCCCTGGAAGAACTCGCCCGGATTACGGAGCAGCGTGAGGTTCAGCAGAACCGACTGCACCAAAGCAATCGCGATCGTCAGGTAACGGGTGTACTGCGTGATCTTCTGGCGACCGGTTTCACCCTCCTGCTGGAGTCGGGCGAGACTGGGCACCACTGCGCCCATCAACTGGAGAATAATCGATGCGCTGATGTACGGCATGATGCCGAGCGCAAAGACCGCACCATTCAACAGCGCGCCCCCCGTGAACATGTTGTACAAGCCAAATAGACCGGCGTCGGCAGCTTCCTCGAAGAACCGCTGAAGCGGTCGCGGGTCGATGCCAGGCAACGGAATATTTGCCCCAACACGGGCAATGAAGATCATCCCGAACGTAAAGAGGATTTTGCTCCTCAGCTCGGGGATTTTAAAGCAGTTGACGAAAGCGTTGGTCATTTGGATGACAGCGGGTGGGTTTCAAAAGAGAGAAGGCAGAAGGCAGATGGCAGAAGTGTCGAGATATTAATCTTCGATAACCAGGGTAAAAATTCTGACGAACATCACCCCTTCTGCCCTCTTCCTACTGCCTTCTCCCTCGATAAGTGCTGTTTGGCGCTATTCGGCTGATTCCTGGGTTGCAGCTTCGGCTTTACCCGAAACGATCACCTTGCCGCCAGCGGCTTCGATCTTGCTCTGGGCCGAACCGGAGAACTTGTCAGCGGTCACGGTCAACGCGCGGGAGATTTCGCCATCGCCGAGCACCTTGATGAGTTTCGCCTTGGCGCGGATCAGACCAGCCTTGACCAAGGTGGTGCGGTCCACGACGTCGCCTTCCACGCGCTCGAGGTCGCTGAGGTTGACGATGGCGTAATCAGTGCGGAACTTGTAGTTGTTGAAACCACGGTGCGGCAGACGACGATACAGCGGGATGTGACCGGACTCAAAGCCGATGCGAACGCTACCGCCAGCGCGGGCCTTTTGACCCTTTTGACCGTGGGTGGAGGTTTTACCACGACCGGAGCCTTCACCGATACCGACGCGTTTGCGACGGCTGCGGGCGCCCGGGACGTTTTTCAGATTATGAAGTTTCATGACGTTGCTTGCTGGGAGGTGTGACCTGCCAATTTAGCAGTTGTTCAAAGAGTTAAACGATGGACTCTGCGGGAGCCGTTTCGGTTTCCTTAGCCTTGAGGCGGGAGATTTGTTCGGCCGAGCGCAGTTGACGCAGTGCGTCGAGCGTGGCGTTGACCATGGCAAAGGGCGTGTTGGAGCCCAGGTTCTTGGAAAGCACGTTGTGGATGCCAACGGCTTCGAGGACCGCGCGAACACCGCCGCCAGCGATAACGCCAGTACCGTCGGTGGCCGGGCGAAGCAGCACGCGACCGCCATCCTTAACGCCGAAGCATTCGTGCGGGATCGTGGTGCCCTTCAGGCGAACGGATTCCATGTTGGCGCGTGCGCGCTCAGTGCCCTTGCGGATTGCTTCCGGCACTTCCTTGGCCTTACCGTAACCGAGGCCGACTTGGCCCTTGCCGTCGCCAACGACGACGAGCGCCGCAAAGCTGAAGCGACGACCGCCCTTAACGACCTTGGCGCAACGGTTGATGTGAACGACCTTTTCGATCAGTTCCGGACCCTCTTGCTCTTGCTGTTGGCCGCGGTTGCGGTCATTACGATCACGACGGCGTCCGCCGCGTTCGCCGCCTTGGCGATTGCCGCCGCCTTGGCGATTTCCGCCACCGGGGCGTGATTGCTGAGTGTTTGGCATGTTGCTCATATCGTGATCCGATTAGAAGTTAAGGCCAGCTTCACGAGCGGCGTCGGCGAAAGCCTTGACGCAACCGTGATAACGGCGACCAGCGCGGTCAAATACAATGGTCTCAACGCCTGCAGCCTTGGCCTTCTCTCCCAGGTTCTTACCCAGAGCGGTGGCGCCGGCGACATTCGGCTTGAGGTTTTCCTCGCGAACATCCTTAGCCAAAGTCGATGCGGATACGATCGTCTTTTGCTCAACGTCATTGATGAGCTGGGCATGGATGTGCTGGTTGGTGAAGGTAACCGTCAAGCGCGGACGGGCGGCTGTGCCCACAACGCGCTTGCGAATGCGCCAACGGCGCTTCTGGCGGTTTTGACGAAGTTTTTCTGCAAGTTTCATGACTTATCCAGTCTTACAAATTTTCAATAATTAAGAATAACGCGATCCAACTAAACGTTGGCTTAGCCGGTCTTCTTACCTTCCTTGCGACGGACGTAGCGGCCAACAATGCGGACGCCCTTGCCCTTGTAAGGTTCTACCGGGTAGTAGCCGAAGATATCGGCTGCGACTTGGCCAACAGCTTGTTTGTCGGCGCCTTCGACTTCGAGCTTCGTGCCGGACTTGTCAACCGTGACGGTGACGCCGGATGGCACGGGATACTTGATGTCGTGCGAATAGCCAAGGGCGAGGTCGAGAATGTTGCCCTGGAGGTTGGCCTTGAAACCAACGCCTTCGA
This sequence comes from Cerasicoccus frondis, assembly GCA_031296915.1. Classification (GTDB taxonomy): domain Bacteria; phylum Verrucomicrobiota; class Verrucomicrobiia; order Opitutales; family Cerasicoccaceae; genus Cerasicoccus; species Cerasicoccus frondis. The sequence goes on from JAVDPC010000004.1 coordinate 142,414, forward strand.
TTTCGAGCTGCTTCTTGTAAGGCTCGATGACGCCGGCGATCATGCCGTTAATGATGGAGCGCGCGGTGCCCCACATGGCCTTGGCCTGGCGGGAGCTGTTGCTCGGCTCGATGACAACTTCGTTGTCGTTAACGGTGATCTTGACGTCGCTGTCGAAAGTCTTGCTCAGCTTGCCCTTAGGGCCCTCAACATTCACGGTCTGGCCATTGACGGCGACCTTGACCTTTTCGGCGATCTGAACGGGAAGTTTACCAATTCTGCTCATTGTAATGATCTCCTAATAAATGGGCTTACCAGACCTTGCAGATCACCTCGCCGCCAACTTTTTGACGACGGGCGTCGCGATCCTTCAGGATGCCCTTGGAAGTGGTGAGAATGGAGATGCCGAGACCGCCGAGAACCTTGGGGATCTCTTCGTATCCGGAATAGAGGCGACGACCGGGCTTCGAGAAACGCTCGATGCCGACAATCGCGGGTTGGCCATCAACATACTTCAACGTGATGTCGATGAATTTGTGTCCGGGTCCTTCTTCACGGATGCCGAAATCCTGAATGTAGCCTTCATCCTTGAGGATGGCGGCGACGCCACCCTTCAGCTTGGAGAAGCGTGTCGAGCAGGATTCCTGACCAGCGATGCTGGCGTTACGCAGCAACGTGAGGAAATCACCTATAGTATCGTGGGATGCCATGACTTGTAGGTTTTGTTAGTTTAAAAATTAAAGATTAAAATAAAGCTAGATGTTAAAGTGAGAATCGAAAAATGGTATAACTGCCACTCTTTAATTTGCTCACTTTAATTTGTTTACTCCCTTACCAAGACGACTTCGTGACGCCCGGGATATGACCTGCCAAGGCCAATTCACGGAAGGTAATACGGCTCAGGCCATACTTGCGGATGTGAGCGCGGGGACGGCCGGTGACCGAGCAGCGATTGCGCAAACGGGTCGGAGCGGAGTTGCGGGGAAGCAGCGTGAGTTGACGCTGCGCCTGGAAGAACTCTTCGTCGGAGCTTTCCGGATTCTTGATGATTGCCTTGAGCTCGGCGCGCTTGGCGGCATATTTTTCCACCATGCGTTCGCGCTTCTTGTTGCGGGCTACTGCGCTTTTCTTGGCCATAACTTATAGAAGATTATAAAAGTGAGTGATCGTTAGCTTAGGCAGCCTGTGTTTCTTCAGGCTTCGGATTGGTTGGCTTGCGGAAGGGCATGCCCATGAGTTGGAGGAGTTCACGGCCTTCATCATCCGATTCGGCAGTGGTGACGATGGTAATGTCCATACCGATGGCTTCACGGCCGCCGGTGTCTGCCGGAATTTCCGGGAAGATGGTGCTGTCGGTGATGCCGAGGGTGTAGTTACCTTGGCCGTCGAGCTTGCGGGACACGCCGCGGAAGTCACGGATATTCGGCAGGGCCACTGCGAGGAAGCGGAACAGGAAGTCATACATGCGCTCGCCACGGAGAGTGACCTTCACGCCGATCGGCATGCCTTCGCGCAGTTTGAAGTTCGAAACACTCTTGCTGGCCTTGGTCAGAACAGCGTGCTGGCCGGCGATGGAGGAGATCTCCTTCTGCACTTCGGCAGCCCAGTTCTTGTCCTTGGTGGCGTTGAAGCCGGAGTTGATAACGACCTTAGTGATCTTCGGCACCATGTGTGCGTTGGCGTAGCCACGAGTCTTCTTCAACTCGGGAACAACGACGTCATTATAGTGCTTTTTCAGGTATGCGATTTCTTGGCTCATTGGTTTTTTACGCCTGGGGATTTCCGACCCCACAGGTCTTGGCTAAGATTAATTAATTATGAATTGTGAATTATGAAGTATGAAAGGTCGTGTCGATGTGAACTACTTTCGCTGCATCTTGATCGTTTCATCATTCTGCATTCATAATTCAGCATTTAAATAGTTACGCGCTCTTCTTGTCGTAGCGCTCGGCGAGCATCACGTTCGAGTAGTGAACGGTGCCTTCGCGTTCGATGATGGCGCCTTCAGGGGATTCCTGAGTGGCCTTCTGGTGCTTCTTGATCATGTTAACGCCTTCGACAATCACGCGCTCTTTGTCACGGAGGACTTGGAGCACCTTGCCGCGCTGGCCCTTGTGGGCGCCGGCGATTACGACGACTTCGTCACCTGCCTTGATTTTAAATTTCATGACTAACTATAACTGGTGGGTTACAAGACTTCCGGTGCGAGCGAGATGATCTTCATGAACTTCTTGGAACGGAGTTCACGAGCCACCGGCCCGAAGATACGGGTGCCGCGCGGGTTGCTGTTGGCGTCGAGAACGACGCATGCGTTTTTGTCGAAACGAAGGTAGCTGCCATCGGCGCGGCGAATCGGCGCCTTGGTGCGCACGACTACGGCCTTGACCACAGAGCCCTTCTTAACGGAGGCCTCGGGGCTGCTTTCCTTAACGGTGCAAACGATAATGTCGCCGACGGAGGCGGTTACCTTTGCTTGGCCAAGACGACGAATCATGAGCACTTCCTTAGCGCCCGTGTTGTCGGCTACTTCTAATCTGCTTTCCGGCTGAATCATTGGAACGGGTTCCCTTTAATGGTTAAAGCGGCTTCCGCTCGGCGTTAGCCGACGATCGGGGCCTTTTCTAAAATCTTCACGACACGCCAACGCTTCAGCTTGCTGAGCGGACGGGTTTCCATAATTTCCACCTTGTCGCCGACGGCGCATTCGTTGCTTTCGTCGTGAGCGTGGACTACAGTCTTACGCTTAATTTCCTTCTTATAGAGAGGGTGCGGAGTCTTGTAGAAGAAAGTTACCTTGATGGACTTGTCTCCAGTGCGGCTGGTGACAACGCCTACGAGGTCCTTACGGTGGCTGCTGCGAGCCGGTGCCTGTGTTTCTGTTTCGGACATTTTCGTAATGAGTTAGCGGTTAGGCGGCGGATGCAGCCTTCTGCTTCAGGATGGTTTCGATGCGGGCGATGTCGCGGCGGATCGTGCGCAGCTGGGCCGGGTTTTCCACTTGGCCGACTTGCTTGCGCACACGGAGATTGACGAGCTCTTCGCGGGACTCGCGGAGCTTCTTGTTGAGTTCCTCAGGGGAAAGTTCGCGTATATCTTTTGCTTTCATGGCAAGCGTATATTGTCGGCGCTATTCGAGCGGAGTTTAATAGGTTTCGAGTTCTTCGCGGCTAACGAAACGGCACGGGAACGGCAGCTTGCCGTCGGCGCGACGCATGGCTTCGCGAGCAGCTTGGGAGCCACAGCCTGCTACTTCAAAAAGCATGGTGCCGGGCTTGACGATGGCGCACCAGTATTCAACCGGGCCCTTACCTTTACCCTGACGGGTTTCCTGGGGCTTCTTGGTGACAGGCTTGTGCGGGAAAACGCGGATCCAGAGCTTACCGCGACGCTTGAGGTAGCGGTTGATCGCGACACGGGCTGCTTCGAGCTGAGCGGCGGTCAGACGGCCACGGCCGAGGGCCTGGATGCCGAACTCACCGAAAGCGAGGGTGTCGCCGCCCTTGGCGCGTCCGCGAATGCGACCCTTGTGCACCTTGCGGTACTTGGTCTTGGATGGAAGGAGTTTAGCCATTGGTCTAAAAAGTTAAAATTATAAATTCAAAATGATAAAAATTCGGAATCCGTTTTTTGAATTTTGAATTCTGAATTTCGCCTTTAATTTTACAGGCTTTCTTCGGAGCTAGGGTTACAGATCCAGCACTTAATGCCAATGATGCCATACACGGTGCGGGCTTCGGTGAAACCGTAGTCGATGTTTTCACGCAGGGTGTGTAGGGGCACGCGGCCTTGACGCTGTTGCTCGGTGCGGGCGATTTCCGCGCCACCAAGACGACCGGAGCACTGAATACGAATGCCGTCAGCGCCCATTTGCATAGTCGTTTGCACGGCCTTCTTCATCGCTCGGCGGAAAGAAATGCGGCGCTCAAGCTGCAGTGCTACGTTCTCGGCGACGAGTTGGGCCACGAGGTCGGGCTTCTTCACTTCGGCGATGTCGAGCAATACGTCGCGATCAACCAACTTGGAAAGGTCAGCCTTGAGCTTGTCCAGCTCGGCGCCCTTGCGGCCGATCACGATACCGGGACGTGCAGTGAAGATCTTGACGCGCACACGCTGGCCAGCGCGCTCGATGTAAATCTTGGGCACGGAGGCGAAGCGCAGACGCTCGTTGAGGAACGTGCGGATCTTGTTGTCCTCGTGGATGAACTCGGGGAATTGCTTCTTGTCGGCGAACCAACGGCTATCCCAGTTGCGACGGACTGCGAGGCGGAAGCCAATAGGATTTACTTTCTGACCCATAATGGAATTGCGATAAAGGTTTTAGCTGGCGGCCGCTTCCTTCACTTCGTCAGTGAGGATAATGCGGATGTGCGAGGTGCGTTTACGGATTGGGTGAGCGGAACCGCGGGCTACCGGCTGGAAACGGCGGAAGGCGGGACCTTCTTCGATGATCGCGCTCTTGATCACGAGATCGTCGGACGAAAGGTTGTGGTTGTTTTCCGCATTGGCGATGGCGCTGGCCAGCGTCTTGCTGAGCAGGCGTGCGGATTTGCGCGGGATGAACTTCAAAAGGTCCATCGCTTCGTTGGCGGGAAGGCCCTGGATTTCGCGGGCGACTTCACGAACCTTCTTGGGCGACATGCGCGCGTATTTGGTTAATGCCAAAACTTCCATGATGACTATGCTGTTAAGAAAATTGAACGGTCTTGATGCGGGCCAGGTCGCCAAATACGATTGTGCGGCCCGGTTGGAGATTAACAATGAGGCCGGCGGAGCGATCTGCTTCGACTGCCACTAAGATGATGGTTCCGATGACGGCGTCGTTGCGAAGCACTTCGCAAAGCATGCCAACCCGGAATCCCTGGTCGAGGCCGTCGTCGAGAATGACGATGTCTGCGGCCTTGTTTTCAGTGACCCCAAACACGACCGCCTGGCCGGAGGGGTAAATGCTGCTGGAGGCAAACTCCGGGCCAGTGACTTCCTCGTCGCGGCCCGTGTAGCGTAACGCGGCCGATTCAGCGGGAGTCAGAGCGGTGTAAACCACGACTTCCTCTTTCTCAGCGGCGATTGCCTGCGGCGTAATTGGCCCAACTGGCTTTTCTGCTTCCACTTCAATCTCCGCCCATTTGCCTTCGAAGTCCGGAGCAATGTAGCTCAGGTCGAAGCGGGCGTCCGTCTGCACCTCGGCATGCGCCAGCCCGCCGATCAATAGACCGGTTGCGAGGAGCGCTTGTGTGAGGATGCGGAACATTGGATTAATGTGGAATCGAGGTTGCGGGTTTACTTCTTGCCGACGCCTTGGTGCCCCTTGAAGGTGCGCGTAGGAGCGAACTCACCCAGCTTGTGGCCAACCATGTTTTCCGTGACGTAGACGGGCATGAAGCCCTTGCCATTGTGTACGGACAGGTTGAGACCAACGAACTCAGGAGTGATCGTCGAACGGCGCGACCAGGTCTTGATGGGCTTGTTGGAGCCAGCGCTTTGCGCGGCTTCAATCTTGTCCATCAGCTTCGGGTCAACGAAGAAGCCTTTTTTGATCGAACGTGCCATGTGTAATTAATTCAGGATTAAATTCTCGGATGATGGGTGCTTAGCGCTTCTTGACCTTGCGGCCATTGCGGCGAACAACGATGAGCGCATTGGAAGTCTTGGACTTCTTGCGGGTCGGGAAGCCCTTGGCGAGCTGACCCCATGGCGAGCATGGGTGCTGGCGACCACCACCGGACTTGGAGCGGCCTTCACCACCACCATTTGGGTGGTCGACCGGGTTCATCGCCATACCGCGGACCTTCGGGCGCTTGCCCTTCCAGCGATTGCGACCAGCCTTGCCGATAACTTCGTCACCGTGCTCTTCGTTGCCAACGCGGCCAATGGTGGCGCGGCAGTTGGAGTTCACCTTGCGGATTTCGCCGGAAGGCATCTTCAAAGTAGCATAGTCCTTGTCGATCGAGATCAACTGGGCGTGCTGACCAGCGCTGCGAGCGATCTTGGCGCCCTGCCCTGGCAACATTTCAATGCAGTGAATGAAGGTGGCGGGGGGGATGTCCTTGAGGCGGAGGCAAAGACCGGGAGTGAATTCTTCCACCTTTTCGTTGGTGTTCAGAATCTTGTCTCCGACCTTCATGCCACGGCAGGCAATGACGTAACGCTTTTCGCCATCGGTGTATTGCACCAGAGCGATGTTGGCCGAGCGATAAGGATCGTATTCGATCGTCAGCACTTCAGCTTCCATCTCAAGCTTCTCGCGCTTGAAGTCGATGAGGCGGTAAAGGCGCTTGTGGCCACCACCACGGTGACGCGAAGTGATGCGGCCGTAGCAGTTGCGCCCCTTCTTGTCGTGGAGGGACTGCGTCAGGCTCTTCTCCGGATTATTCGGCGCGACCTGTTGCTTGTTTTGAACGCGGAAACGCTGACTCGGAGTGACTGGTTTGGTTTTAACTAAAGCCATGGTATTTAAATTATGAATTCAGAATTATGAATTATGAAAGATGAGTTGTTAGGTGAGGTTGGTTAACTGCGTCCTGATGGTTTCATCATTCAGCATTCATAATTCATCATTAATTAGTTAGACCAGTTCGATGCTTTCGCCCTCGGCGAGAGTGACGATAGCCTTCTTCATAGCGGAGGTTGAGCCGGAACGACCGCGAACCATACGGTTGCGCTTAGCCTTGCTACGCTGGTTAATGATGTTCACGCGCACCACTTTCACGTCGAAAAGTTTTTCAACGGCGGAAGCGACTTCGCGACGATTGGCAGTTGGGAATACTTCGAACGTGTACTTGTTGGTGTTAGCGGTCAGATCGGCCGCCTTTTCCGTCACGCGGTATTCCTTGATGATGTTGCTGGGTGAAAACATGATTTCGCCTTATCTATTTCGTAGATTGCGGTTACTTGCCTTCGCCGGTGCGAGCGAGCACGGCTTCAATGCCCTTCTCGCTGATGACGACGTTGTCGAAGCGAACGAGGTCGTAGGCGTTGAGGGAGGCGGAGTCGGTGATGTAGACGCGTGCTACGTTGCGCGCGGAAAGTGCGGTGTTGTCGTCGAACTGCTGATCAACGATCAGAATTTTGCCCTCGGGCTTGATCTGGCTGATGATCTTATCGAAGTCTTTGGTCTTCGGTGCAGACATTTCGAACTTTTCGATAACGGACAGTTCGCCGTCAGTCGCCTTGTCGAAGAGCGCGCGGCGCATGGCCAGTTGCTTAACCTTCTTGTTGGCATGCTTGGTCCAGTCGCGGAGCTTCGGGCCGTGGGCCACGCCGCCACCAACGTAGATGGGGGACTGGCGGTCGCCGTGACGGGCGTTACCGGTGCCCTTCTGGCGGTAAACCTTCTTGCCGGAGCCAGACACTTCTGCGCGGCTCTTAGCCTTGGCGTTACCCTGGCGCAGGTTGGACTGGTAAGCAACGACGACATCCTTCAGGGCTTGCAGGCCCTTGTCGCCTTCGAAAGTCGGGATGGCAAACTCCTTATCCGTGCTGGAGGCGCCGTCGGCAGTAAATACTTTGAGCTTCATGATGATGATTTCCTCTCAGACGTTAATAGTTATGCGGAGCGCTTCTTCTTGACCGCAGTGCGAACATAAACGGTGCCGCCATTGGCGCCGTGGACGCTGCCCTTGATCAGGAGCAAATTCTTGTCTTCAATGACCTTGATGACCTTCAGGTTCTGGGTGGTGCGACGCACGTTGCCATCATGGCCCGGCATCTTCTTGCCCTTCCAGACTTCACCTGGCCACTGGCACTGACCGTAGGAACCACCACGACGGTGGAACATCGAACCGTGTGCAGCAGGACCGCCGCCGAACTCCCAGCGCTTAACGACGCCTTGGAAGCCCTTACCTTTGGTGGTGCCAATGATGTCCACCTTTTGGCCCGCTTCGAACTTGGATACGGTCAGCACGTCGCCAACGTTGTATTCAGCGTCGTGGTCGCCAGTGCGGAATTCGCGCAGCTCCTTAACGGCGCCAACCTTCGCCTTGGCGAAGTGACCCTGGAGTTGCTTGGAGACGCGTTGCTCCTTCTGTGCGCCGTAGCCAATCTGTACGGCTTCGTAGCCATCCGTGTCGGATGACTTCACTTGAATGACTGGGCATGGGCCAGCTTCAACAACGGTCACGGGCACTAGCTCGTTGCCGTCGAAAATCTGGGTCATCCCAATTTTCTTACCAATTAGGGTAAAGCTCATAATGACAGAGGCAGGTGGAAAGTTGGCGTTGGGCCGCGTCTCCGTTTTCGAGAGACCTGCGTGAAGGTTTAGACTGTGAGTTGGTTAAACTTAGCGAAAAGTGTGCAAAATTATAAAAAGGAAGCCGCGTAGTATCGGGATTTTTTTCGATTTGAAAAGAAATCTTTTCTATAATTTTGATTTTTTTTCGAGAGAACTTAAACAGTGATGTTAATGTCCACGCCAGCGGGCAGATTGAGCTTCTTCAGCTCGTCCACGGTCTGGGCGGTAGGCTCGATGATGTCGATGAGGCGCTTATGGGTGCGCAGCTCGAATTGATCCATCGACTTCTTGTCAACGTGCGGAGAGCGGTTGACGGTTACTTTTTCAATGCGCGTGGGCATGGGGACGGGACCGCTGACGCGAGCGCCGGAGCGCTTTGCGGTGTCCACAATGTCAGCTGCAGACTGATCGATGATGCGATAGTCGTAACCGCGGAGTTTGATGCGAATTTTAGGACCTGCCATGATAGTGAAAGGTTAGAGGATGATTGGTAAAGGGATTGGTGTTAGGCGCGGGCTGGCTTGTATCCGCTGCCCTCGGTGATCGCCTTGAGCACGCTATTCGGAACCTGCTCAAAACAAAGTGGTTGCATACTGTAGTCTGCACGCCCCTTGGAAAGGGAACGCACATCGGTGGCGTATCCGAACATCGTTTCCAGCGGCACCTTCGCGTCAATGACGGCCAGGTTGGTCTTGGATTCAATGCCTTGGATCTGACCGCGACGACGGTTGATGTCGCCCACGATATCGCCTTGGTATTCGTCCGGCACATTCACTTCCACTTCCATGATGGGTTCGAGCAGAACGGGTCCTGCCTTATCCATCGCGTCGCGGAAGGCGAAAATGCCAGCCATTTTAAATGCCATTTCGGAAGAATCGACTTCGTGGAACGAGCCGTCCACAATCGTCGCCTTCCAATCCACCACCGGATAACCGGCGATGGTGCCCGATTGAGCTGCTTCCTTAATGCCATCGCTGAAGGGCTTGATGTATTCCTTCGGGATGGTTCCGCCAACGATCGCATTAACGACTTCAATGCCCTTGCCCTGCTCTTGGGGCTCAAGCTTGATGATGCCGTGGCCGTATTGGCCCTTACCACCCGACTGGCGGACAAACTTGCCCTCGCCGTCAGCGGCATGCGTAATCGTTTCGCGGTAGGAAATCTGCGGTTTGCCAGCTTCGGCTTCGACCTTGAACTCGCGGAATAAACGGTCGCGAATAATTTCGAGGTGGAGCTCGCCCATGCCAGAAATGATCGTCTGGCCGGTTTCTTCGTTGCTGGAAACCTTGAAAGTCGGGTCTTCGTCAGCGAGGCGCTGGAGCCCCATGGAAAGTTTTTCCTGGTCGGCCTTGGTGTTCGGCTCGATGGACATCGAGATAACTGGGTCCGGGAACGAGGGCGGCTCAAGCACGAGGGGGGAGTCCTTGGCGCAAAGCGTGTCACCTGTGACGACTTCCTTGACGCCAACCAGAGCGCAAATATCGCCTGAGTAAGCCACATCGATGTCTTCACGGGCGTCAGCCTTCATCACCATGAGGCGGGAAATACGCTCAGACTTGCGGGTGCGCGGATTGTAAAGCTGGTCGCCCTTGCGAAGCGCACCGCGATACATGCGGAAGAAAACCAGTTTGCCGCCCGTAAACTTGTCGTTCATCAGCTTGAACGCGAGACCGGCGGGCTTGCCAGCGTCATCAGCCTTGATGGCTTCGATTTCGCGTTCGCCATCTTCGTCGTGCGCCGGCATGGGCTTCACGTCAAGCGGGCTGGGAAGGTAGTCCACCACGGCGTCCATGAGCATTTGCACGCCCTTGTTCTTGAACGCAGAACCGGGGATGACCGCCATGAAATCGAGGCTCATTGTCGCTTTGCGGATGGCAGAACGGATGAGATTCGGGCTAATAGCCTCGCCTTCGAGATACTTCTCGGCGAGCGCGTCGTCGAAATCGCACAGGGCCTCGATCAGCTTTTCGCGATGGGCTTCAGCCTGTTCGATTTCTTCGGCGGAAATTTCTTCCCAGTTGAAAGTGATGCCAGTTTCGTCAGACGGATCATAAACCGCCGCTTTCATGCGGACGAGGTCGATCAGGCCGCGAAGTTGGTCTTCAGCGCCGATTGGCAGACAGATCGGGTGGGCATTGCCACCGAGCTTTTCGCGAATGGAGTCAACCGCCGCAAAAAAGTCGGCCCCCGTCCGGTCCATCTTATTGACGAACGCGATGCGGGGGACGTGGTATTTGTCCATCTGACGCCAAACGGTCTCGGACTGTGGCTGGACGCCTGCGACTGCGCAAAATACACCGACGGCGCCATCGAGCACGCGGAGGGAACGCTCGACTTCTGCGGTGAAGTCCACGTGCCCGGGGGTGTCGATGATATTAATCTGCTGCTCAATGCCAGCAAAGTCACCGTCCTTGGTGGTCCAATGACAGGAAATAGCGGCGGAGGTGATCGTGATGCCACGCTCGCGCTCCTGCTCCATCCAGTCCGTTACGGCCGTGCCGTCATGAACTTCGCCCGCCTTGTGCACCACGCCCGAGTAGAGCAAGATGCGTTCAGTGGTGGTCGTCTTCCCTGCGTCGATGTGCGCAGCGATGCCAATGTTCCGCGTATACTCAAGCGCGTACTTCCGATCGGAAGCATTCGCTGGAGACAACTGGAGCGTGGTGGACATTGCTGGAAAAGGTCAAAGAACAGGGAAAAAGTGGGCCGAAAAGCCGCAAGATCACCAACGAAGGTGAGCAAAGGCGCGGTTAGCCTGCGCCATCTTGTGGGTCTCTTCTTTCTTCTTCACAACGCCACCAGTGTTATTGTAGGCGTCGATAATTTCTTGAGCGAGGGCTTCGCGCATCGGCACGCCCTTGCGCTTCTTGGCGGCGTCAACCATCCAACGGAAAGCGAGGCTCTGCTGGCGCTCGTAAGTAATTTCAACCGGCACCTGATAGGTGGCGCCGCCAACACGGCGGGACTTGACTTCAAGCTTCGGGCGGACGTTTTCCAAGGCGCCAAGCAGCAGATCAATCGGGTCGCCCTTTTCGAGCTTTTCCGAGACGCGCTCAAAGGCACTGTAAACGATGCGCTCAGCAACGGACTTCTTACCGCGCTGCATAACGAGGTTGATCAGGCCGGCAACCAGCTGGCTTTGATAACGGGGATCGACGGGGACATCCCGCTTTACGGCTCTACGACGACGTGACATGGTGGTTTCTTAAAAAGGGTTTACTTCTTTTCCTTAGGACGCTTCACGCCATACTTGGAGCGGCTGCGGCGACGCTTCTCAACGCCTTGGCAGTCCAGAGCGCCACGGACGATGTGGTAGCGGACGCCGGGAAGGTCCTTAACACGACCGCCACGAACAAGCACAACACTGTGCTCCTGAAGGCTGTGACCTTCGTCCGGGATGTAGGCGATGACTTCGTAGCCGTTGGTGAGGCGAACCTTCGCAACCTTACGGATAGCGGAGTTCGGTTTCTTCGGGGTGCGGGTCATGACCTGCACGCATACGCCACGACGAAACGGATTGCTGGCCATGGCCGGCGATTTCGACTTGGTCTTCTGCAGAACGCGTGGGTTCCGGACGAGCTGATTAATTGTAGGCATTGAAAAAAGGTGGTTTTCCAGGAAAAGAAAAGACCCGCCGAAGCCAAAACACACATGTGCCTGAACCAGCGGGATTTCAGGGAAAGGGGGCGAGACTACGCTTCGCATGCTGCAATGCAAGCGCTTTTTTTGAAAAATTTATGGTTTTTCAGGGGTTTTCTGTCGCCACCCGAATGTAGGCTATATCCCTACCTCAACTCGCCGCTGAGGCAAGCGTGAAACTGGGCAAAGTAGACGTAAACTGCCCGGGATTACCTTAACCAAGCGATTTTTTGCCTAAAATCGCGAATAAACCGTAAATTAGGAGCGTTAAACGCATATATAAACTTAGAGAATGAACTTTTAGGCCGATCACTTTACTAAGAGAGATAAAGCACCCCAATGTCACCCCACCGCAACAGTTCAGCCAAGCAGCGCAACGACTCTTCGTTCGACATCAGTCGCTCCAGCTTTTTCCAGTTTCTGAAAGAAGAACGCGACGAAATCCGCCGACTCCACGCAGATGAATGCGCGCGCGCCGGCGAGGAAGTCGACATCCATGCAGCCCTGCACACTTGGTTCCAGCGTCGCCGCTGGGAATGGGCAGACCGCAAGAGCCGATCCTAGAGATAGCCTGCGCCACCCCATTCGTGGAAACGGAAAGCTTACCCGTTGACCACCCGTAGTTTCCCTGAATACTGAGCGCCCATGCAACGAATCATCGGGGGAAGGGCCGAACAATGAAACTCGTGCAGTGGCTTGCCATCTGTTTTCTAATTGGGCTAATCGCGTTTCTGACCGGCATCGTGATTATGGAGACCAAAAGCTGGCCATACAGCGTCGTGCAGGAGATTACCACCTGGGCCGACGGCCACGCCGAAGAAGAATCCTCCATTCTGGAGAAAGTGGTCAACGACCTCGACATCGAGCCAGCGCGACTCATCACCGAGGTCGACTGGGCGCCCTACGAAAACCTCGATTTTAAGGAAGTTACCATCCCCAACCGACGCTCACGAGCCGAGAAGCCATTGGTCTATGTGTCGCCCAACGCCCCCAAGGGCTACCGCATCATCCATGGTTCGTTTGACTTCGAAAACGGCTTGCATGGAGCCATCCTGCTCGACGCCGAGGGCAACTGCATCCACCAATGGACGATCAACCTCAAGGAGCTGGACCACCGCTCGATCTCTGCCGACTCCACTTTTCCTCACGGCTTCGCCATCCTCCCCGACGGCTCAATCATCACCGCTTTCGACAGTCTCTACCACGGCATCCTGCGCCTGGACAAGGACAGCAACATCGTTTGGGCCAATCCCGGCAATTATCACCACACCATCTCCCCCGATGACGAGGGGGGCCTCTGGACATTTAAAGTTTACGACCTAGTGCGGCTTTCAGCTGATACTGGTGAGGTGCTGGAACAAATCGAGTATCGCAAGGAAATGCTCCCAGCCAATATGAGCGATACGGACCTGTTTGGCGTGCCCACGGTCGATTCACCCCGCGGCTCCGCCATGCCCCAGGGAGACCCCCTGCATCCTAACGACGTGGAGCCCCTCCCCCCCGAGTTGGCCGAAGCCTTCCCCATGTTTCAGGCTGGCGACCTCCTCGTGAGCTACCGGGACTTGAATCTCGTCTGCGTCTTCGACCGCGAAACCCACGAAATCAAGTGGTGGCGCGTGGGGTTCGCCCGTCGCCAGCATGATCCCGACTGGCAGCCCGATGGGCTGATCTCTGTCTTCGACAACAACATGCACCGCGGACCGGCGCGCATTGTCACCATCGATCCGGAGACTTATGACGTCGAAACGCTGGTCGACGGTGAGGAGATTCAATTCAAGAGCTGGCACCGAGGCAAACACCAGATCACAGAAGCAGGCAACGTGCTCGTCACCTCCTCCGTGCAAGGGCGAGTTTTCGAAATAACGCCCGATGGTGAAATCGTATTTGAATTCCTCAATCGCTACGAAGACAACCGCATGCTGTCCGTTTCCGAAGCCATTTGGCTGCCCTCAGATTACTTCGACGCGGGCGTGTTTCCACCCGCCGCGCCAGAGACTGCGGAGTAGCTGCTTTAAGCATTCGCTATCGCCACGAAGCAGACACCGACCCCTACAAGAAACAGCGCCAGGGGAGCCAGAATTGCAGAAGCCACCCAGGCGCCCGCTACGCAGAAATGGCCTTTAACCCCCTGAACGATGCTGATAATAATCGCCACAATGGCCGGACCGGCGATGAAGACCCAGAATAGATCCTGATTCCCCAAGATCAGGCCCAGCAGCGTCGCGACAAATTGCATGCCAAAAACGGTGAAAAAAATCGGCCAGAAATAGGCCTTTTCGTCTGTATCTGAGTCCTGATTCATGACAAACTACCGATGTGGCGGGCGTTCAGAGCGTCTAGGTCGACGCCACACCCTTCGCGGTAAAAGAGGTTCATGGTTTCAAACGGGATGATTCTGCCGTCGGGATGGGCAATATGCACGCACGATTTTTTAATCCCGCGCACATCGAAATTAAACGCGTCCATGAATTCCATAATGATCACCCGGAACACATTGCGGTAGCTCAAATCCGCCGAATCACGAATCATCGGCAAGCAACACAGTAGCTGCCGCAAATGGCCACTAGCCGACTCCGAGCTGGCTCCTGTACTAAGCATTTTCATGGCCGTCTGTCGCAGTGCTGGGTCTCGCTCAAAGATGATCGTGTTCGCAGTTTCGTCCAGCAGACTGCCAGGGTCTATGTGCCGCGTGAGCGGTTGAAACGCTCCCCTTCCCTTCAGCCCGTATGCCATGCAGAGGTAATCAGGATTACACGGCACCGGGATCAAATCGTCCGCATTAAACAGATCTGTCTGCTGAAGAATCTTGCGCCTTACCGCAGAAAGCGACAGCCGCTCCGTCGACGATTGCCCAGCGTCGTTGCGCCCAGCGAATTGCACAGGCTGAAACGTAACCCCACGCACACAGGGCTGTTCCACGGCAAATTCCAAGATAGCGCCCAGCTCATCATCGTTTAAATCACGTCTCACCGTCGCAACCAACGTCGTTGAGATATCGTGCTCATTCAGATGGTCCAGCGCCCGGCGCCTCACGTCAGACAATGCCACGCCGCGCAGTGTTTTGATCGGCCCCTCACGCAAGGAGTCAAACTGCAGGTAGACCTCGAAATTCTCCTTGTAGCTCGCAAGCTGGGCTACAAATTCAGGTTCGCGCGCCAAGCGCAAGCCATTGGTATTCAGCATTAGGTGCTTGATAGGTCGCGCTTTAGCGGCGTCCAGAATGGCGAAGAAATCCGGGTGAATCGTCGGCTCGCCGCCACTGATTTGGATCACATCAGGCTCCCCTTCACTGGCGACAACGTTGTCCAGCATTTGCTCGATTTCCGCCAGCGAACGGTGCCTCCCCACAGTTGGTCCCGAACCAGCGTAGCAAGTTGGGCACTGGAGGTTACAACGATCAGTCACCTCGATAATCGTCAGGCAGAAGTGCTGCTCATGGTCTGGGCAAAGCCCGCAATCATATGGGCAGCCTGCCTTGATCGGCGTTTGCCACTGCATCGGCATTTCGCTGGGCTTCACATAGCTGCGACAACGCAAGAAATACGCGATGTCGTCGGAGATCAACACCTCCTCCACACCATGCTCAGCACAGTGCTTGCGGAGGTAGACGCGGTCGTCGCGAAATATGATTTTGGCCGGGGTGCGCACCAGACAGTTCGAGCAAATGCTGATCGTCAGGTCGTAATACGTATAACTTCGTTGCATGATCGGTAGTGGTTCAATTTTGGCAGGCAAAAAGCCAACAGTCCGACTAGGCAGGCCCATTGGATCGCGGTTAAGCCCAATGCCATTGGAGGCGCAGGCTTGAGAAAATCAACGCCCAGACGGAATGCCAGGTAGGCGCTTAAAAACACCACGAACTGCAGACCTGATCGGCGCAAAAGCCGTTCCTCAGTCACCCAAAGCGTCGCACCCAAGAGCATCAGAAAGGCAATCTCATAGAGCGCCGTAGGATGCCGTAAAACGCCGTCGCCCTGATCCATCGCCCATGGCAATGTCGCAGGGAGGCCCGCCGTGTGGTCCGCAACCCCCGTCAGGAAGCACCCGATTCGGCCGACGATGATGCCCGCAATCAGCGGGTAGACAAACGCGTCACCCGTCGAGCGACGCTCGCCCATTGCCAACTTCGCCAGTTCCACCGCCACCGTTGCGCCCAAGATGGCGCCCACAATCGTCTTGGTATTGTAAAGTTGCATCCAACTGGCATGCGCCCAAAGGGCTTCGACATGCTCGAGCCAGGCTAGCACTCGGGAACCAACTAAGGCCCCCGCTGCTGCCGCGAAAATGACAGCAAATCGCCTGCGATCCGCGATGACATCTGCTCGACGGCGGCGGTTCAAGTAGTAGACCCAAGCCGCCGTCTGAAATGCCAGTAACTCGAAGAGAAAATGCGCCGACACCTCATTCCCATTCAGACGAAAGGTCAGCGGGTAATCGAAGGCGATGATAGGCAAAGTTAACATAAGTGATGTGCTATTTGGTGATAACACATCACATGCCAATTCAATTCAATAAAATCCTAAAACATTAATTAACAGAATCTTAAGGAATTAAAAATCTTTCAACACACCAAAAAGCACTCTGTCACCCAGCCATTTAATGATGGCTAATCAGCCTTCATGGACAATTAATGCACAATCGCCCTGTATCATTCGACACTTGCGGGACGCGCCAGCCGGTAAAACACTGTCGGTGCCGGAACGTCCTCTGCGGGAATGTCGTAGACATCTGAATCGTCGGCCAGGATGATGGTCTCGACGTCGTCCCACTCAGACAGATTCGTGGAACGCTGAAGGACCACCTGCTGCCCCTGATAACCACGTATATAGATGCGGTAGCCCCCCTCCGGCAAAGGCATGGATGCGATTTCGGCGTCCACTGGCGGCGACTCAACCCAAGCAGTCAGGATTTCGTCCATGGCTGCCGGGATATTTTGAGGCGTCGTAGCGGCAGCGTGATCCAGACGATTCAGACCATGGCAACTCGTGCAACTACGGACCTCGCCGGGCTGAAAACTGAGCCAATAGCGCTCGCGGACAACGCCCTCGCCCGCCGCGTCGGTCAACTGCCAGGATAACGCGCGCCGGGCTGGCACAACCGCCACGGCCGAGCCATCGGCCCCAATCAACACCGATCCCGGAGGCGCGCCTGCGTCGGTGCGGTTAAGCTGATTGCTCACGCGCATTGGGCGGGCCAGCACCCGGCGGCCCTGGCGGATGTTGGTGTCGTCTTCACTGGTCATGCCAATGCCACGCACTTGGTCGCCCTGGAAAAACTGCAGGTATTTCACATCGTAAATTTTGTCCGACCCCGCCTCGGGAATCGGATTCTCGTCGCCGTGCACCCGCAGCCAGTACGGCTGCTGCTCGTCGGCGTCATCGCGGGTGGTCACGTCGCGCATGACGACCATCGCCAAGCCCTGGCTGCGCAAGTAAGACTTCAGGTTTTGCAGGCTCTCCCCCACCCCGGCGATCAACTGCGCCTCCTGGTCAGGCAGCTCGATGGGATCGCGGTCCGGGATCGCGCGGGCGCGGAGTTCAACGGGTTGCAATTCCCACAACGGGCCGGTGTAGCTCATCAGCGAGTCCGGGCTCCACCAGGTGTGGGTTTCGACAATGCCGCCGCCACCGGTCAATTCAGAGGTCGGTTCATAGTAGCCGTTGCTGGCGACGCCGAGCACCTTGATGCGGAAATCGTAGCGCGACACCAAGGCGCCGCCAGAGCCCTCGTTGGAGTCTCCGCGTGTTTCGCTGGTGTGCGCAGCGATCAGCAAGCCGTCACTGGTCGGCAGCGGGTCGCGGTAAAGTCCGCTGTGGTCATCACTGGGTTCATTGGACGTATTGCCGGTGTCCGGGTGCGTCAGGTAAGTGACGAGCATATCGTCTGGATTGTCCGTTGGCGCGCCATTGAGCGAGAAGATCAGGCCGCCGGAATGCGTGTCAAACTCCGGTGCATCGACGCCGATGAACAGCCCAGGGGTGACCGGACTTTCCTCGATCATGAACATATTTTCGACCGAGTTCGGGTTCGTGCGGCCATTGGGCGCAATAAACTCCGTGAGCGCCGGATCGTCGTTGATGGCGGTGTTGAAATACTGGTGCAGCTCATGGCGCCCAATGTGATTGAGCGTTTCCATCTCCGTGCCGTCCTCCTCGATCATCCACGGGAAAAAGTGGTTGAAACGATTGCCATTGAGATTCGTGCCCGCCAACAGGTCCGTGCGCTGCGCGCGCGGCTCGGGGAAATATTCCACGCGGGTGTCAAAGAGCCACTCTGCGTCGGCGGATTCGTCAGAGAAATCAAACGTGCCGTAAATGCCGCCCGGGTTCCCGTTGAGCTCATCGCCGTCGGCCTGTTGGTCACGCTGGAGGTGATCCCAGCGAGTGAAAATCACGCGACCATAGCTGTCTATCATCGGCGAAAAGGAGCCCGAGGGCGCGTGCTCCATCAGGAAGAGGTCGCCGGTGGCTGGATCGAGGCTCCAGAGGCCGGTGACGGTTGGCGCCTCCTCGTATTCGTCGAGCTGTGGGTAGAGGTGCGCCTCGCCGCCGCGTGGACGGTCCGTCGTAAAAATGATGCGCCCGTCCGTACCGTAAACCGGCGAAATGTTATTATAATCCTCCGGTTGGTTGGCGACCTTGGTGATGACTGGCGTGTCAAACTTCCCCAGCCCAGTAATCTCATAGAGCTGCCAGCGAAACTCGGTGTAATCATATTGCTTGTAGGGGGCGCCGACGATCATGCTGAAGATGACCGACTGGCCATCCCAGCTCACGCTCGGGTCACGCACAGCGATCGCGGTTGCGCCCTGATGCTCGGTTTGCTCACCGTAGCCTGCGGCTTCAGTGAGGTTTTTTAAATCACCATCCGCATAGCGGATCCACAAGTCGCCCCCGCGTGGTGCGGAGAACATTGTGGCGCGGTGATTGCCAAAGGTAGACCCAATGGTGGTGAAATCCGCCGGCTGCGGCACCTGAGTGACGAAGACGATCGGATTCGTTTGTGCGGACAGTAGAGATGCGGCCAGCAAGCTGGCCGCAGTGGCGAGAGGTTGGCGAATAGCTAGAAACATGTCAGGCGAGTGTTTTCCTTAGAAAAGCCAGAGCTACTTAGACCCATTCTAGGGGTTATCAACGCCAATCACACTCAGGCAATCTATGGAGCTATTTCTTACAAATCCTTCATTGTGGACTTACTTCGTTTTCACAAATGTTACAACACAGGCCCAACCGACAGATTGCACAGCACGTAGTGAAACCAAGTGAGAATTCGAGGCCCTACCCTTCGCAGCTCACCACGGTGAAGGCCTGATCGTACAGGAGTTTATCCCCATTAAACAGGCGAAAACGCCACTCACCGAGCCCGCGCTCGTATTCCTCATCGAAGAAGTAATAGAACTCAAACCAGCCAAAACCATCCTCCGCAAAGATCGGTTGCACGCGCTCAAGCTGGGTGGTGACCTCGCCAGAAGGCAGTGTCATCGGCGGATAGTCCACCACCAGGCGCAGCTCTTCCACGCCCTCCGGCACGTTAAGGATGCCGATTTCGATGCCCAGACCGTGCTTGAGGCAATTGGGCACGGTCCAGGTATTTTCCTCGATGATGATCCAGTCGCTATCCATGCCCAGCCCGTTGGGTGAGTCCGGCGCGACATACGTTTCGCCTTCGTTGGTGCGCATCACGTGGCCATAGAACAACGGCACGACCTCGTAGGGCTTCTCGTGCAGAAGCGCCGCCAGTAACAGAAAGGCAAGTCCAGCTAGACTGTAAATACGCATAGTTTGGTCAACGACTCACTGGCAGCATAGCCCGGGCCCAAGCCAAGCCAACTGGAAAATCTGCCATAAAAATAAGGCTTGCCCCCCGCCCGTGGCTGCTTCATGAAATGAGATACGATAGCGAAAGCGGCGCCGCACTGTAGCACTCTGGCCAAGTTTGCCCGATCAAGTCTTCGCCCGTTACCGCTGCCTAAGACCAAGTTTGGTCATTTGCTAAAAATTCCCTCCCCGGGCGCTGCCTATCGTATTCCCTTGTCTCACTATGAGCGAAACTGAAGCGACAACCAACGCCGCCACCGAAAAAGCGGATAACTCCGTCATCGTCGAAGGCGTCTTCGAACCGTCTAATAACAAGACCGGGCAACTGCTCGACCCCGCGAAAAACGGGCGCACCCGCAAGACGGACCCCTTTGTCCCGCGCGAGATGATCCGCCGCTTCAAGCTGAAGCGCGGCAACTGGATCACCGCCAGCGCTCACCACGACGACCGCTTCCCCAACCCCAAGGTCAAATACATTGAGAAGGTCGACGGGCTGCCAGTCGACAAGCGCAAGGACTGCTATCCATTCCAACAGCTCACCACCATTGCGCCGGACGAGCAGATCAAGCTTGAGTGCAAGGACGGACGCCTGACCACCCGCGTGCTCGACCTGTTTTGCCCCGTCGGCAAAGGACAGCGCGGCCTCATCGTCGCCCCCCCCCGCACCGGTAAAACCACCCTGCTCAAAGACATCGCTGAGGGCGCCCACGAGAACCAGCCGGACATGCTCGTGATGGTTCTCCTCGTCGATGAGCGCCCAGAAGAAGTCACCGACTTCAAGCGCGACCTGCCCTGGGCCGAAATTTACGCGTCGTCCAACGACGAAAACATCGAGAACCACATCCGCGTGGCCGAAATCGCGATTGAGCGCGCCAAGCGCCAAGTGGAAGTCGGCCAGGATGTCATCCTCCTACTCGACAGCATTACCCGCCTTTCCCGCGCGCACAACTCCGCCAAAGGCGGCGGCGGTAGGACGATGACTGGCGGCCTCGACATCCGCGCGCTCGAAAAGCCGCGCCAGCTCTTTTCCTCCGCCCGCAACACCGAAGAAGGCGGCAGCCTGACGATCATTGCCTCGGCGCTGATCGAAACCGGCTCCCGCATGGACGACCTGATTTTCCAGGAGTTCAAGGGCACCGGCAACATGGAAATGGTCCTCGACCGCAAGGCCGCCGAGCTCCGCCTCTGGCCCGCGATCAACATCAACGCCTCGGGCACCCGCAAGGAAGAACTCCTGCTCAACAAGGACGTTCTCGACAAGGTCGGCTTCTTCCGCCGCGCCCTGTCTCCCATGAAGCCCCTCGACGCCACCGAGACTTTGGTCGAGCGCATGGGCACCACGAAGAACAATTCCGAGTTTCTCCGTCTGCTCGACATGTAATGCCAGGCGGATGAACCGGCGAACGGACATTTCGTAAGCGATGCAAAAGCCATGAAATCCATCGCCAAAACGATCATCACTGTTTTGGCATTAGCCGTTCCTCTCTCAGCCGCGAAAATTGAGAACACTTCACTCAAAGAGCTTTGCAGTGTAGACTATCCAGCAAGGACCCAAGCTGGAGATATGAAAGGAACTTTATCCGTTTGTGCTTTGGAGTCAGCTCTGGGCCGTGATGCCTCTCTCTACATTGTTTCATCTTTCGAGAAAGAATACCCATCAGGCATTGATCACATACTCGAGCATTCCATTGGACCAATAATCGAAAAAAGAGGAGAAGAAATTGCTATTCTTTACACATCAGGAACGAATAGCACTTGCGTTGCAATCTACACGATTGAATCAGGGACCGCAGAATTCGTGAAAGTCGAGGTGATAGCCTGGTATGACGAAGGGGTATACCGTAAGAGTGAAGACTTCGAAAAATACGAAAGCCTGCTGAACAAACGAGATGCATAACCAAGCGGCGGACTCGATTCAGCGATGAGTTCCGCGCTTCGTTACCGGCCGCTGCTCAACACTGGCGCACCAGCAGGCAATGAGAGCACTCGTCTGGCTATTCCTGAATAATCGGCGCCAGGACGATGCGAAAACCAGTGCTCGCGTTGCGAGATTGTTCGCTCACTCCTTCACTACGAGACGCTGCGCGTGAGCGGATGGCGAAATCCTCCCAACTACCACCGCGAACCGGGCGACGGCTCGAATCTTCCACGCGCACCCAGTCGGTCACCGAATCGCCGGGCAACCGGGAGTTGTAGTGGTCGAAACACCATTCGCGAACGTTGCCATGGACGTCATATAGACCCCACGCATTCGGTTCATAGCTGCCAACATCTTTAGCCCCGTATTGGTCTTCAACGTTCACTTCGCCTGAGTTGAAATCACGCGGGTAAGAGCCTTGGAAATTTGCGTTCTTATTGGTGGCGGTATCCCCCCAATGGAATGGCCCCCTGGAGCCAGCACGAGCCGCATATTCCCACTCCGCTTCCGTGGGCAAACGGTATTCGTAACCGGCAGGAATGCGTCCAGAGGCGGCTTCACGCTCATTGAGCTTACGGCAATAGGTCATCGCCTCTTTCCAGTTAATGTATTCCACTGGACGCTGCTTCCCCTGCAACCGTGAGGGGTTAAAGCCGATCAACTCAGCGTACTGCTGCTGGGTGATCTCATGCGCTCCAATCCAATAGCCCTGCGACAAGGTAACGGACGTGCTCGGCCCTTCTTCCGGCAGACGAGACGGCTCCGAGAGCGGGCTGCCCATCGTGAAGCTGCCGGGGTTCACCCAAACCAGCGGGATATCGAGAAACGGAACATCATAGGCAGACTGCTTTTTGGGCCCCGGAATGAGCTCCAACGTTGGCGCCCATGTCAGCTTTTCATTCGGCTTAGGCGTGAAGGCCTTACTAACCGCGAAGTAATCTGCATTGCCGATGCTCAGTGTCTGTTCGACGCCAGGCTTGAGCGCCAATTTCATTTCCTCCAACTTCACCTTTTGGCCGTCCAAACGAATGATCCATTCAATATTGGCCGGCGTAGGCTCTAGCGTGAGCGTTGCCGACAGTGGCTTGAGATCGTAAATAACTTTGATCCGCTGACTGTCGATGAGGGCGAACTTCTTGCTGGTGTCCGCGTAGTCAGGATGTGACACATCCAGGGTGATTTCACCTGCTTCGATGTCAGTGATGCTGAATGCTCCGTTTTCGAGATTGCCCGCATCGGCGGAGAACTTCTTCACCCCATGCAAACTGCTGGCGCTGCTTCCGACAATGCTGACGCCCCGCAATAGCTCAGGCGTCGCATCCTTACCGTCAAACTTGACGACAACCGCGATCTCTCCGGATAGCGGCGTCAAATCGCCAAAATCCAGAATCGCCTTGGTTTGTGGGCGGATTGTAACGGCGAGCGTTTTTTCCCGGTATCCATTCAGCTTCGTGGTGAGGAAAAACTCTTCGTTAACCGGCAAATCCTGCAGGGTGATGTTCGTTTTGCCCAGCATGCGATCGCCAAAATAGATGTCCGCATCCTGCGGCTCTGACTTCACGCGCAACACGCCAAGAATCGCTTCAATCGGAATTTCCACGCTATTGGGCTCCTTGGCTGCAAAGGTGTAAGGCCCCGAGGTGGTTGGCGTATAGCCCTGCTTATCGGCGATGATGGTGTATTCTCCCGCATTGAGCGCCTGCGTGGTCGCCAGTTGGCCAGATTCATCGGTTTCGCCAAGCTTGATCTCTTCGCCATCGGCGTCAACGGCGGTCAATTGCACGTTGGGCTGACTGGTGAAGAGGACGTCTGTCAGCGCTGGCTTGAGCTTGATCGTTACCGCTTGCGAGTCTTCAGCAACCTGGATGAGCCTTGAATCAGAAATGTAGCCCGGCGCGTCGAGGACAAAGCGATATGAGCCTGGCAGGATATTTAAGTCCAACTTGCCATCGCGAAGTATGAAATTGTGGTTTGTGCCGCCAATTTTCACGCTAACATTGCTCGGGCTAATGCGGAAGGACAGCCGCGGCTCCTGGCCAGCAGGCGTCTTGATCGCCACCGCACCATCCGGGAATGAGTCTTCCACCAACAGATTGATCGCCGAAAAGACTAACAAAGAAATCACCAGTAACACGACCCCGACGACCGCCAGACGAAATGCGCTGGCGCCCTTACCGCCCTTTTCCTGAAGCTTCTTTGGAACAGGAATAAAATCCAAGTGCCGGAAAATCGTCTTCGTATCGGTGGTGCCAATGGCGGACTTTTGCGCATTGCTGCGCAGGGGCCGAATGCTCTCGAAATTCTCAAAATCTGCCTTGGCTTTGGCGATGCTTTGGTAGCGTCGGTCTGGGTCCCGGTCGAGGCAGTTGGCGATGAAGACGTCCCACTTTTCGTCCAATCCATGCACCACCTCACTCGGCGCCACATAGTCTGCGGTGGGCTTGCGGCCAGTGAGCAACCAGTAGGCCGTGATGCCGAGCGCATAAACATCGGATCGCGCATCCGAGGCTTTGCCCTGCCGCGCCTCGGGCGAGAGGATGTCCACCGTGTTGATGCGAATCGCCCGCCCACCGAGGGCAATCGGGGGAATGCCGGCCGAGACGATTTCCTCGAAACGCTCCTGCCCGATGAGGGTCATTAACCCGAAACCCGCCACTTTGACTGAGCCATCCTTGGCGCGCAGGATGTTGGTCGGGTTCAGGTTAAAATGCTGGATTTTCTTTTCCGCCAGGTAATTCAACCCTTCAAGGGTCTGGCTGAGAATGCTGCGAACCTCGTCCGTCGGCAATCCCATCGGCATGTCTGAGACCAACTCGCGCGGCTCATCCTGATCTGCCTTGCGTTCCTTGATCTGCTTATTGACGTAGTTCTGCAGGTAGTCCGCGAGGTTTTCGCCCTCGAAGGCGCCTCCCGTGAAGGTAAACCGGTCTTTGACCTCGGCCGCCTCTTCAAACGAAAAAATGTTGTCGTGCTCGAGCTTACAAAGCTTGGGCGCAACCTGGGCAAAGCGCGTCTTAAACTCCGGCGTCGGCTCGATGATCGGCGGCATGACGAACACCGTCTTCTCCTCTTTGGCGCGCGGGCGGCGCACACGGTACAGGCTGCCCAACAAGTCGTAGGAGACGCAGCGTAAAACCTGGTAGTCTCCAAATTTTTCGCCAGGCGTCAGGACTTCATAGGCGCGACCGGGCGGGGCCGATGGCGGGGGGGCGGTGGGTTCGTCAGTCATGTCAGCAGCTCAGGATCGTTAGCAGTAGTTACTTCAGTTGGCTTGGGTTGATTACATCAGGCGCTCGTTTATCCTTTCCTGCCGTCCGATGATAATTCCCGGTGAGCTTGTCTCGCTCGTACTTGGTGAACCCGGCCTTCTCGACATTTTTCGTGTCCAGCTTGCTCTTGGTGGCGGCTGGTGTGTATTTCGTGGCAAGATTGGGGGGCAGGAAAACCCGACGCACGGGTTCTCCCGTGCGGGGATGCTTCGTCAGTGGCGCATCGTTCATCGATTGTTCGACCTCGAAAGATTCGCCTTCACTGCCATCCGGGTTGATCACCTGGTATACGTAAATCGGCATGAGTCACCTATTTCGCGAATTCTACGCCTCGGGGCAAGCAGGAATAGCGCCGGTACGCGTCTGAGGCGCCATTCTCAAAAAAAGTGAATCCAAGGGCGCCACTTAGCTTGTAATTTTTCCGTACCGAATAAAACTCAAGGCATGGACATCGCGGCTACTGTGGCTCAAAGGCCGGGCTTACCCGAGTCGGAAGCCACCAAGAAGACTATTCCTTGGTGGGCGTTGATACTGCGATATTTAGGCGCAATCCTGATCTATTTGCTCTTGATGGAAATCGGCGCCTGGATGCCCATTGGTCATTCCATCAACGAAAGCAGCGTCTTTCTCCTTTGGCCAGCTACCGGGTTTGCCCTGGCGATCACCGTGCGTGGCGGGTATGCTTACCTTGGTGTTTTCGGGTTAACGGCTTTTGCCTGGCACCTGTGCTGCTTGCCATTTGGGGCGTTATTCGCTGCGGAGCGAGCGCTATCCATTGTCATCTCGGTTGGCCTGACCACCTTCCTGCTGCGGCGTTTTTTGAAGGACTATGCCCTGGAGGCAATCCGTGACGTATTCGTATTCCTGGCGTTGGGGCCATTTCTGTGTGGGCTGATTCTCGCCGCGCTGACCTCAGCCATACTCTGTGGGCACATCGATGATATCCCCTGGTTTGAATTTTCCCGACTGCTGACGCCCTGGTGGCTGGCCGAAGCAGTCGGCATTCTGATCCTGGCGCCATTTTCCCTTGTCTGGACGGGGCGAACGAAGATCAATTGGCGCAACCGCCAAATATTTGAAGTGTTTATCTGGCTGGTCGTTCTGCTTGGGCTGGCTTTTGCCGTATTCGACAGCTGGGCTCCCACCGACACGCTGAAGTATCCGCTGGAGCTTGCCATGTTCCCGGTGGTTTTCTGGGGCGGCATCCGCTTTGGCCAACGTGGCGCAACGGCGGGCGTGATCATCATCGCGATCATGGCGATCTGGGAAATCCTGCAGGTGCTCGGGCCCACTCAGAAATACATTTCCACCCCGCCGGAGTTCATCTGGGTCTTCGTAGGCATTCTCAGCGCCACGACGTTCTTCCTGGCGGCGATTATCACGGAGGTGCTCCGCAGCGAGGAAAAAGCCGCCTCCAACGAGCAGCATTTGCAGGCGTTCATCGACGCATTGCCCGATGCGGCGTTCATCGTCTCGTCCATCGGTCAGTTTAAGGAAGTCTTCGCATCCCAGCGAAGCGGCGTTTACCAGGACATCGACACGTGGCAGGGCAAGTTCATTTCCGACTACTGGGACGAGGATCGGACCCAGGTCTTCATGAGTGCGATTCAAAAAGTGCTCAGCACCGGCGAGGCCGAAAGCATCGAATACCCGCTGCCGCACAAGGGAGAAGAATTCTGGTTTGAGGGACGGCTTGCGCCCATGCGTGAAAAGGGCGAATCCCATTCACCGGACAGCATCATCTGGGTCGCCTACGAAATCACCGCGCGCAAACGCGCACAACAAGACTTGGAACTGCGCGACCGCGTCTTGCAAGGCGTCGCCGAAGCCACGAACGCGCTGCTCGCCAGCAAGGACATGAACGAAGGCGTGGGCCGCGCCCTGGACAGCATTGGCCGCTATGCGCAGGTCGATTCCATCCGTCTGGTCGCCAGTGATCCCGATCGCGAGCAACGACGCTCCACCGACGCAACGCCTTGGCGCTGGACGAATGCCCCCTTCGCCACGATGACCCGCAGCTCGGATCCCTCCCTGAACTGGAGCGAATTACCCGTATCGTGGACCAATCGCCTGGAGGCGGGCGAGGTCGTCCAATGCTCCGCCGAGAGAGCGGGCGATCTGCGCAAGCTCATGGACGAGCGCAAAATCAAATCTGTGCTCTTGGCGCCAGTTTTTGTCGAAGGAGAATTTTGGGGCGCTTTTGAGCTCTGTGACGACTGCCCCCGCGCCTGGAATGAGTCCGAAATCGCCTCCCTCAGCGTGGCTGCTGGCAGCTTGGGCAGCTTCATCCAAAGCCGTCGCGGCGAAGAGCAATTACGCATGGCCAAGGAAGCCGCGGACCGCGCAAACATGGCCAAAGGCGAATTCCTCGCCATGATGAGCCACGAAATCCGCACGCCGATGAACGCCGTTCTGGGGTACACCGATCTTCTGGCGCAAACCCCGGTCGATGACCAACAACGCGAATGGCTCGGCATCGTCAACCGCAGTGGCAAGGCCCTCCTGGAACTGATCAACAACATCCTCGATTACTCGAAAATCGAGTCTCGCGGAGTCGAGTTGGAATACGTCGAGTTCAGCCTCGAACAATGCGTCATGGAGGCCTTGGAATTGATTTTGGTGAAGGCCAATCAAAAGGGCATCAAAATCAATTATGAGTTTTCCGAAGCCGATCCGGGCAATTTCCTGGGCGATTCGCACCGCTTAAGACAGATCCTGCTCAACCTCGTCAACAACGCAGTGAAGTTCACTGAAAAGGGCAGTGTAGACGTGAAAGTGAAGATCACTGACACCAGACAGCTCGGACGTTGCCGCATCGATGTGCAGGTGATCGATTCGGGCGTGGGCATTCCGCAGGACAAACTCGACAACCTGTTCCAACCATTCTCGCAGGCGGACTCCTCCACCACACGGCGTTTTGGCGGCACCGGCCTCGGCCTGGTGATCAGTAAGCGATTGATCGAAAAAATGGAGGGAGATGTCTACGTGGAAAGCACAGAGGGCAAAGGCTCGACTTTCGCCTTTCACGTCTTCCTCAACCGCGCGGCCAGTCAACCCAAGGCCATTCCGTTGCCCTTGCCGAAAAATACGCCGCTCGCCGTGCTGGCGCCGCTGACGATACTCGTGGTCGAAGACGACCCAGTCAATCAGCAGCTCACGCGAGATATCCTCAACGGCATGGGCTACGGCATCTCCATGGCGGCCAATGAATCCGAGGCGGCGAAGCTTCTGGCGGAAAAGAAATTCAACTGCATCCTGATGGACATCCAGTTACCCGGCAAAAGCGGGTTGGACATCACTCGGGACATTCGGGCCGGCCTACACGGCGCGGAGTATGTGAAGATCCACATCATCGCCATCACTGCCAACGCCTTGCCAGGCGACCGCAAAAAGTGCCTCGACGCGGGCGTCAATGACTACCTGCCAAAGCCACTGGCGCTTCAATCCCTAACCGACGCCCTGATCCTCTGCTCGCAAAAGCGTGGCCGCTAGGGCATAGCGACGCTGGAAAATTTTTCCTTCGTAAATGACCACTCTTCACGTAACGTCGCCCGCGACCGTTTCAAGCAACGACTATTTACCCAATGCCACAAAAGACTGATCCAGAACTGCGCGAGTTTTTGCGCAAACTGCCCAAAACTGAAACACACCTGCACATCGAGGGGGGGCTGCCATTGGAGCTGCTGCGCGAAGTGCGCCCCGGCATGCCCGAGCCTGAATCCTGGGCGGACGATTTTAAATACCGCGACTTCGCCCACTTTGAGCAGGAGCTGCTCGACTGGGGTTTTGCCTGGCACACCTCACCCGAGCAATACCACCGCTCCGCGCAAAGGCAGTTTGAGCGGCACCTGGAGCAGGGCATTCGCTACGTGGAGTGCAGCTTTGCCAGCGGGGTGGCGGAATTCGGCGGGCTCGACGCCAAAGAAATTTTCGTGGCAATCAAGGAAGCCGTGCCGAGCGAACTCGAAGTCCGCATTTTTATGGGCATTCACCACAGCGGTTGCGGCCCCAAAATGCGACCGATCATTGAGGACTCGCTGACTTGGGATGGCTTCGCCGGCATCGACCTGCATGGCCCGGAAGACTTGCCGCTCGAGCCGTGGACTGCGGAAATCTGGGCCGCAGCCCGAGTCGCGGATAAATACACCAAGGCGCATGCAGGCGAATTCCTTGGCCCGGATTTCGTGCGCCGCGTCCTCGTGGAGCTCGGCGCCGAACGCATCCAACACGGCATCCGCTCTGCCGAGGACCCACTGCTGCTCGACCAGCTAAAGGCCAATGGCGTCGCACTGGACATTTGCCCAATCAGCAACCACAAGCTCTCGCCCGGCGTCACGTTGGAAAACCATCCAATCCGCGAACTTTTCGACGCTGGCGTCAAGGTGACCGTGAGCACGGACGACCCGATCAGCTTCGGCAATGACCTGCTCGACGATTACGAGGCGCTGTACTTCCGCCGAGGCTTCTCTCGGGAAGAACTCGTGCAACTCGTCCGCAATGGCCTGGAAGTCGCCCTCGTTGACGAAACAACCCGCCAAGCCTGGCTGGAAGAGCTGGACGCTACAGCTAGCGCGTAGACTCGCGCTCGACGACCTGGGGCGCCACTTCGAGGCTTTCAGGCTTCTCACCATCGATGTAGGCGACGAGCCGTTTGATCAGTTCCTGCCCGATGGTGGTCATTTCCGCAGTCACCGAACTCAAGGGCAAAGTGGACGAGGTGCAAACGGGGGAGTCGTCCACGCCGATGACGCGCACCTGTTCGGGCAGATCGAACCCGGCCTCCCGCAGCACATTGATCGCGCCGATGGCCTGCGGGTCCGACTGCGCGACAATGCCGTCGAAGGCGACCTGGCTCTGGATCAGGCGTTCGGCCATTTGGCGACCAGCCATGAAGCTGAAATTCTGCACCATCGCGTCGGCGTCCAGCGCCACACGCAATCCCTCACTCGCTTCCAGGCCAGCCTCCTTCATCGCGTCGAGATAGCCTTGTAGACGCTCGTCGTCACTGTCATATACGCAGAAAAACGCCGGGCGCCGACAGCCCTTTTCAATCAAATGCTGCGTCGCCAGTTTGCCCTGCAAGTAGTTATCGTAGGTGATGTTGGCGATGCTGGGCACCGTGTAGCGCCGAAAGCTGGTGATGACCGGCAAGCCGTCTTTGTTCAAATTTTCAATCAGTGAATGCGTCTCCAGGTGCGGCACGCCAGCCACGATCAAGCCGTCGACCGAGCGGTAAATCTCCTGGTTGCAGAAGTCGAAAAAGCCCTGGTCATCTTCGAAGAATTGCAACCACAGGCGGAGTCCGTGCTTGTTTAATTCCTTGGTGATGCCCATGAGCAGCTTGTCGAAGAGTTCGCTGCCGGGGACGCCAATGGGATGGATCAACAGCCCCACCGCGCCAAAGCGACCGCGCTTCAGCGCAGAAGATAAGGGGTTGGGCCGGAAATCGAGCTCTTTGGCGCGCCGGAGTATTTTCTCCTGCAATTCAGGCCGGACTTTGGTGGTTCCCAGATTGCCGCTAATCACCTTGGAAACCAGGGAATTGGATACGCCCAGCTCGATGGCGATATCTTTGATTTTGACGGTTTTTCTCGATCTTTGCATCTCTTAGGTAGAACGATGGAGTGTTTTTGATGTTTTGGGGTAAACCTTCGTTTTCCCGAAAAATTAGATTTAATCAATCATATTCACTTTATTGATTGTCACTTTAACGGAGCGTTAAGTAGCTTAATCTATCGATAAATCCCCAATCAATGGTTCGCTCAAATCTACTTGTCATCATGACGGATCAGCAGTGCGCCGACGCACTTGGCTGCGCCAGCGGCGGTAATTACGCAACGCCAAACCTGGATCGACTCGCAGCGCGTGGCGTCCGTTTTGAGAAAGCCTACACCAGCCAACCCATCTGCGTGCCGGCGCGCTGCAGCATGCTGACGGGCCTGATGCCGCATCAAACCGGGGTAACTTATAATGTGTCCGCAGGCTCCATGCAAGGCGCCCCCCTCAGTCGCCTCATCGACGAGGCCGGCTACGACACCGCCTACATCGGCAAATGGCACATTGAGCATGATCCTGCTGATCAAGACTGGCATGGCTTCCGCACTACCGTACGCATGCAGGGCAACAACCTGGATGCAAATATCGAGGAGCCAATTCGGGAATTTCTCCTGCGCGACCGCGAACAGCCGTTTTTCCTGTTTGCCTCATTCGTCAATCCACATGACATCTGCGAAGTCGCGCGGATGATCGCAGGCCAAGAAGAACATTATAAGAATGGCGAGATCCCGCCCTTTCCTCCACCGCACCAGTGCCCACCCCTGCCCGCCAATTTCGCCATCCCCCCCAATGAACCCAGCGTAATCCGGGAGCACCAGCAGGAGCTCAGAGGCGGCGAGGCGATGGGCTATATCGGCGCGACATTTGACGAAGGGCAATGGCGGCAATATCGCTGGGCGTATCAGCAGCTCGTTTCATTGGTGGACGCCCGCATCGGCCGTCTGCTCGACGCCTTGGAGGAATCCGGCCAGGCGAATAACACGGCCATTGTGTTCTTCAGCGATCACGGCGACGGCAACGGCGCCCACCAGTGGCATCAGAAAAACATCTTCTACGAGGAAAGCGCCCGCGTGCCCTTCATTTTGGTTCCGCCTGGCGGCTGTCCGACGGCGGAAAATCACGAAGCCCTCGTCAACGCCTGCCTCGACCTCTTCCCGACCCTGCTCGACTATGCAGGGCTGCCAACGCCAGCTGATCGCCTTGGGCGCAGCCTCAAGCCGATCCTCGAAGGGCGCTCCGTCAGCCAGCATGATTACGTGGTCTCACAGACCAACCTTCACCTGAGCTACGGCGCTCCCGGCCCCACCAATGGCCGCATGCTCCGAACGGCGGACTATAAATACGTCTGCTTTGATTCGGGTAGCAACCGCGAGCAGCTCTTTCACTTGCCCAGCGACCCCGGGGAGACCCACAGTCTGGCCAATGATCCTCACCATGCCGAAACGCTGCGCGCGCACCGCCAGCTGCTTCAGGAATGGATTGAGCGAACGGAGGATCCGTTTCAGGCGACCTGACAGCCTTATCAATGGATTAATTACTTGCCGCAACTCAGTTTTGCCGCAAAAATCATCCAATTGATTCAGATGATCCCCGAAAACCTTCCTACCTCTTGGCGATGGGATGTCACTCAAGCGCCCTTCCATGCCGACCCCACCGGCGCCACTGACTGTACCGACGCCCTAATTGCTGCGATGAATGCAGCGACGGCCTTGACCATCGGCGCGTTTGGCCAAGCTCTACATGAGATCGCCGCCCTGCCCTTCCTCAATGGCTACCACCCGGACGGCTTTGAGAATCGTAAGGAAAACAGCCGCATCGTCGGCATTTTCCCGGCGCGGTTGCCGTACGTGCCAACCATTTACCTGCCCGAAGGCGTCTACCTAGTCAGCGACCGTATCCTCTACACCCACACCAACCTGACTAATTCCGGCAATTCCGAGCTCAACGCCCAGATTCGCCTGCGAGGAGACGGTCCCGACAAAAGCGTCATTCGCCTGGCGGACCGCTCCAAGGCGTTCCAGGGCGACTTTCCCCGAGCCGTCGTTTCCGTCATGCGCGGCGAACGCACGAATGTCGCGATGTCCAACTACGTTGAGGATCTGGCCATCGACGTCGGCTCAGGTAACCCCGCAGCCGTCGGACTCGACTTTTACGCAAATAACTCCGGCAGCGTACGCAATGTGGCGATCCGCTCCAGCGATGGCAAAGGCTGCTACGGGCTGATGCTAGGCCACGCCAACTACTCCGGCATTTTGCTGAAGCACATTCAGATCGAAGGCTTCCACACTGGGCTGCACATCGAGTCGCGCACCGCGACCATGTTCATGACGGGGGAGGACATTGCCATTGCCAACTGCGAGCTCGGGGTTTTTACCGGGCGCCCCTCCGCCAGCCTGCGCAACATCCAGGTGAGCGATTGCCAGGCGGGCGTCGTGACGGATGGCGCTGGCGGGCTCCTGGTCATCGTGGATTCTCAATTTCAAGGCACGCCTGGTGGCCAGGCAATCGAGCTGCGCGACGGCCATCTTTATGCGTCCAACATCCGCATCAGGGGATTCGAGCGCGACCACCAGATCAACGAGCTGGTGCTGCCAGAGCTGGACTTGCCCAAGGGCGTGATGCCGCGATTACCCGTCGAAGACACCCCCGCTACGCCTGCCAGCGACAGCCAATGCTTGGTCAACGACTTTGGGGCCACGGGCGATGGCGTTGCCGATGACTCCGACGCCATCCAAGCCGCGCTCAATTCAGGGGCGGAAGAAGTTCACTTTGGCCCGGGCAAATACCTACTCGATTCTCCAGTCGCCATCCCACCTGGCGTGAACCGCGTAGCTTTTCATTTTGCTGACCTCGTCGCGGGCCCAACCTTACGCACAAAGCGCGACCAGGGCGCCTTCATTGTCCAAGGGGAGGCCGATACGCCCCTCCTCTTTGAAGACCTCTTTGCCTGGGAGCAGTGGAGCGGCGAGCATTACACGCTCGAGCACGCCAGCCAGCGCACGCTGATCATCAGTGATGTCCACACCCAAACGCTGCCGCTCTACCGCAACAGCGTTTCGGGGGGCAAGGTGTTCCTCGACAACGTGGCGTGCACGGCGGGCGTCATCCCGGGCTCCAAGCACCACGACCGTATCTGCATGCACTTCACTGGCCAGCAAGTCTGGGCGCGACAGATCAACCCGGAGCGTGGCGAGCCGATGATGCTCAATGATGGAGGCTATCTCTGGATTCTGGGCTACAAAACCGAAGACGACGCCACAGCCGTGCACACCATCAACGGCGGTCGCACCGAGGTCCTCGGTGGCGTGCTCAATTGCGGCGGACGTCTGCACGCCGCGTTTCTGGCCGAGGATTCCGCCATGCGGATTACGACCACGAGCAATGGCTGGTGTAAAGACAACGTCATCCACACCGCCATACGGGAAATCCAATCCGGCAAGGAAATGCTGTTCGCCGCCAGCGAATTTCCCAATCGTGGCCTTGAGCCCAACCGCGGCCCTCAGTTCATTATCCCCCTGTATGCAACACCTCTAACTGAGCAGCTGACCACGAAAGCGACCAGAATCGGACAAGGCGTTTCAGGTTAGAGCATTGAGAAAAACCTCATAGAACCAGTGCAGTCACCTCACCCCTCAAAATTTAGGGCTATCTAGACTTGCTCAAAATTTACCCTACATAGTGCGCATGCATTAGAATTGCATTTGCAATGCATTTACATCCTTTACACATTTTTAGACGCCCGTAAAAAAACCCTCAAAAAATACGTTAATTTTTATAACACTAATCATTAACAACTTACAAAACGAAAAAAAATCATGGCATGGGCAGTGCTTAATATATGGCATCAACCAATTAGTTATCATGTATGCCGACCATCCAATTTCCGACCTTAACGAAAACACCGTTGCCGCCAAGACACGCAACGAACTGATTGAAGAATTCTACCCGCTCGTGCGGACCATCGTCAACAGCATGCTGGCTCACCTCCCAACGTGCGCCGATGCAGAGGAACTGCACAGCGTTGGCGTCACCGGCCTGATCGCCGCAATCGATCGCTACGAGCCACGCCACGCCAAAACTTTTAAGTCCTACGCCGGCACCCGCATCCGCGGCGCCATCCTGGACGAACTGCGCCGCATGGACGCCCTCCCCCGCACCCGCCGCGCCAAAGTGCGCAAGATGCGCGCCGCAGTCGAAAAGCTCGAACAGAAGCTGGGACGCGCGCCAAGCGACAG
Organism: Cerasicoccus frondis; assembly: GCA_031296915.1. Classification (GTDB taxonomy): domain Bacteria; phylum Verrucomicrobiota; class Verrucomicrobiia; order Opitutales; family Cerasicoccaceae; genus Cerasicoccus; species Cerasicoccus frondis. The sequence goes on from JAVDPC010000004.1 coordinate 177,054, forward strand.
CGAACTCGCCACTGAGCTCAAGCTGTCCCCCAAGCAGTATGAGAAGTTCCGCACCAGCGCCGAGCCCGTCATGTTCGTCTCACTCGACCAAGGCAACAGCGCCTCTTCTGAAGACGAACCCAACTTGCACGAAACCATCGCCGATGACCGCGACGTCCCCGTCCTCCAGCGCCTTGAGCGCTCGGAAATGATCGACGAAGTTGCACAACTCATTGAATCCCTGCCCGAGCGCCAGCGCTCCATCATCGTTCAGTATTACTACGAAGGCAAACGCCTGTCAGACATCGCCGAAGTCTTTGGCGTAACCGAAGCCCGCATTTGCCAGATCCACAGCCAAGCCGTCACCAAGCTCCGCCGCTGCTTCCAAAAGCTTGGCGCCGGAGCCAGCTTCGAGGAAGTCGAAGCTGCGGCTAGTTAATAAGCTTCGGCAAAAATTTTTGTGGCGGCTAATTGGAAACAATTAGCCGCTTTTCTTTTCCACATAGTTGGTTCAATATCTTGGGGAGGAGAATGACGAATCAACGCAAAGCAACGATCGTATCCGTGGCGCTACACTGCGCGGCGGTCTTATTGCTGGCGGCGTTCATCTTTATCGACCCGCTTCGCGCTGAGGATAAGCCTGTCGAGTTCGAGTTGGTCACCCTGCCGCCCGACGCGCAGCAGCCAGAGACGCCAACGCCTCAGCCTCCGCAACCAAGGCTCGACCAGCCCGACGTCCGCCCTTCCCAGATCAATTTGCCGGAAATCGACATTCCAGAGCCAGAGCCCGAACCGCAGCCCCCCCCTCCAGCGCCCAAACCGCCCGAGCCCGTCGTCACGCCTAAGCCGGAGCCCGTCACGCCCCCCAAGCCCGTCGAAAAGCCCAAAGCCGAGCCCAAGCCCGAGCCGCCCAAGCCTAAAATGATGAGTTTGGCCGACTTTGACCGCAAAAACGACCGCCGCGAGACGCCTCAACAGCGCCCAACCCAGCGAGCAACCACCGAGGCGCCTAAGATCAACACCGACATCAACATCAAAGTTCCCACAACGGTCACGCCTTCACCAGCCGCCGCTAATTCATCCCTCGTCGCCAGTTACCAGCAACGCTTGCGCAACGCAATCGAGCTCAACTGGGACCGCCCAGCCTCCGGCAGCGGCAGCGAAAACGCCGTGATCCAGTTTCGAGTCTTTTCCAACGGCAGCATCGGCGAGGTGAAAATTTTAAACTCCAAAGGCCCCTCCACTTTTGTGGAATCCGTCCGTCAAGCCGTGATCACTCAAGTTTCGATCGGCCCGCGGCCGCAGGGCTGGGATGGCCTCATGAGCATTACTTTCCGCCTGCGCTAGCGTCACCACCCTGCCAGCGCGTCAAATATTGAGGGTTTACTTCGAGCAAACTTAGGTTACATTAATACGATGAACATGTTTTTAAACAGCCTGCCAGTGGCCTTCTTAAGCAACCTGCAAGGATGGGAAATCCCCCTGCTGGTCATCTTTGGCCTGATTATTTTTGGCGGCAAAAAGCTCCCGGAGTTCGCCCGCGGCGCCGGCCAGGCGATTAAGGAGTTCAAGAAAGCTTCCAAAAGCGCGGAAGACACGTTCAAGCAAGCCATGAACGAAGAAGACGAAGCGGAAAAGCCCAAACAATCCGCCGAGCCCAAGCGCGAAGAAGCCGCCAAAATCTAGGCAGCTCCTCTGCTGGAGCCCGCCTGGCCAGCAACCTACCGTCGACGATTACCCGATAAATGAAGTTTTCGTCCCGGATTCGCAGTTGGTTGCCAGGCACTGCTTTTGTCATCGAGGTGGGCGATGGGGCGCTTCAAAGCCTCAGCCAACGCAAACTGCCTCCGTCTTTTCTGGCGACCGTCAAAGAAAAGCTCGCCGACCAACCGAAACGCGGGGCCATCTTTGGCGTGTGGCAAGGAACCAACCTCACTCTGGAATTTTCCCCGGAAATCCCGAGAAACGAGCGCCAACCACTGCTGAACGCCTGGCATGCCGACAAGGATAAATTTTCCTGGTAGCGCGCCATCGAACCATTAGCGCTACTTAACACCCTGATAGTTGCGCAAAGTTAACGCCTGTTAGCCAAGTTTCGTCTTGCAGGCTGGGCGGGGGCGCCGAGAATCGTTCGCCCTATGGCCACTGTAAAGACTGTAAACGACGTCAATCTCGCCGGTAAGCGCGTGCTCGTGCGCTGCGACTTCAACGTTCCGTTCGACGCGGAAGGCAAGATCTCTGACGACACCCGCATCGTCGGCGCCCTTCCGACCATTAAGCACCTCGTCGCGCAAGGCGCGAAAGTCATCCTGTGCTCGCACCTGGGCCGCCCAAAGGGTGAAAAGAACCCGAAGTTTACGCTGGCGCCCGTCGCCGTCGAGCTCGCCAACCAGCTCGGCCAGCCCGTGACTTTTGTGGAAGACTGCATCGGCGACACCGTAAAGACCGCCGTTGACGCCATGAGCGGCGGCGACGTCGTTCTCCTCGAAAACGTCCGCTACTACGCTGGCGAAGAAAAGAACGACCCGGAATTCGCCAAAGAGCTCGCCTCCGTCGCCGACGCCTACGTCAACGACGCATTTGGCACCGCGCACCGCGCACACGCCTCCACCGAAGGCGTCGCACACCTCGTCGAGACCAAGGTCGCTGGCTTCCTCATCGAGAAGGAACTCGAATACCTCGGCGAAAAGACCACCACGCCGGAGCGTCCGTTTGTCGTGATCCTCGGCGGCGCCAAGGTGTCGGACAAGATCACCGTGATCGACTCCCTCCTCGAAAAGTGCGACACCATGCTGATCGGCGGCGCGATGGCCTACACCTTCGCCCTTGCCAACGGCAAAAAGGTCGGCGATTCCCTTTCTGAGCCCGACAAGGTCGAGACCGCCAAGGCCGCCATGGCCAAGGCAGAGGCCAAGGGCGTCAAACTCCTCCTCCCGGTCGACAACCTGATCACCAACAAGCTCGACTTCGGCGCCGGCGCCGTGGGCGAAGTCAAGGTGGTTTCCGGCGACATCGCCGACGGCTGGGAAGGCGTCGACATCGGCCCGGACACGATCAAGCTTTACGAAGACGCCGTGAAGAGCGCCAAGACCGTCCTCTGGAACGGCCCGATGGGCGTCTTTGAAATCAAGGCCTGCGCACAGGGCACGTTCGCCATCGCGGAAGCCGTGGCGGCCACCGACTGCTGCTCCATCATTGGCGGCGGCGACTCCGTCAAGGCCGTTAAGAAGAGCGGCCAGGGCGACAACGTAAGCTTCATCAGCACTGGCGGCGGCGCGTCGCTGGAATTCCTCGAAGGCAAGGTCCTCCCGGGCGTCGCCGCACTCGAAACCAAGTAACCTTTTTAAGACAATGGCTAACAACAGAAAATACCTGATCGCAGGCAACTGGAAGATGAACAAGACTTCGGCCGACGCCGAAGAGCTGATCAAGGCGATCCTCCTCGAGCTTGGCGATAAGAACGGCGTAGGCGTCGTCGTCTGCCCGCCCTTCACTTCGCTCGAAACCGGCGCGAAGGTGCTTGCCGAAAGCAGCAATGTCCAACTCGGCGCGCAAAACATGCACGCCAAGCCCAGCGGCGCCTACACCGGCGAAATCTCCGCCACCATGCTGCGTCAGCTGTATGTAAACTTCGTCATCCTCGGCCACAGCGAGCGCCGCGAATACTTCAACGAGTCCGACGAGGAAATTAACGAAAAGGTCCTCGCCGCCCTCGAAAGTAACCTGAAGCCAATCCTTTGCGTGGGCGAAAAGCTCGAAGAACGCGAGTCCGGCGACACCCTCAAGGTTGTCGAAACCCAACTGCTCGGCGGCTTGGTCAACGTCCCGGCCGACAAAGCAGACCAGGTGGTCATCGCCTACGAACCCGTCTGGGCGATCGGCACCGGTAAGACCGCGACTCCCGAAATGGCGCAGGAAGTCCATGCCGCGATCCGCGTGCTGCTTCGCGACCGCTTCGGCAAGGCGACTGGCGACAAGATCCGCATCCTTTACGGTGGCTCCATGAAGCCAGAGAATGCCGACGGCCTCCTCGCCAAGGAAGACATCGACGGCGGCCTGATCGGCGGCGCTTCGCTCGACGCGAAGTCCTTCGTCAAGCTGGTCGAGTCCGCCGCCAAGGCAGGCGCATAGTCCTGAGTTCATTACCTATTTCAGACACCGCAGCCAGCGTAGGGCTGCGGTGTCTTTGTCTTAGCAGCTTAGTGGCTAGCCCGTTGGGAAAATAATGAATTTCCACTATCTGCGATGTTGATATATCGATTTCATTCATTAAGTTAGTTTTCATGCCTTATCGCACGAATTGGGAGCCAGGCGGTTTCATCATGATATTCTTCGGGCAGTTATCTGCGGAAGAGATCGATGAAGCCAATGAGGCTTTTTTTCGCGACCCACGCAGCGATTTGGCGCGTTTTCAACTAGTTGACTGCAGCGGAGTTACGAAACTAACCGCCTCCCAACAAGACATGAGCCGCACGGCGGCCTACGACTTGGGCGCCAGCCGCTCCAACCCGCGTATGCAACTGGCGTTCATTTCCACCCTCCCAGAAATGACGCTTGGCATCGAGCAATACATCGAAGTCTCCAAACGCCTCAACTCGACTTGGGCTTTTGCCATCTTTGTTGACGAAGCCAGCGCCCGCGAATGGCTTCAACAGACGCCCGAAGACTGAAAACAACCGGGATCAAGTCCGCAGCAAATTAAAGCGGCGCGGATCGAGGAACTGATTCAGCACCGCTTCGTGCGATGCATAGGCTAACGGCTCCACCGGCGACGAAGCCACCTTCGCATAAACAGCGGCCAGATTTTCACCATAACGCTCAAGGCTGAAATTCTGGGCGATCAAATCGCGGTTGCCCGCCACACAAGCTTGCGCGTCATCCAGCCGTAAACCATGCGGCGTCACTTGCTCACGCAAAGCAGGATTCTCATGGATGCGCAGGATGACTTTCTCCTGCAAAGCTTCCGAAAGACGGCCAAACTCCACGCGATCGCCTTCGGTCATGGACTCAAAAGCCTGGTCGACGGCGTCCCCGGGCAAATCGCGTCGATACGCATCGTAGTAAGCGCACAACGCTTCCGCCAAGGTGCAACGAACCACGTCTTCGCCCACCCAATCAAGCGGAACCAGAATGCGCTCATAAAGCGAATTCAGGCTGACGTCCGCGTTGGTGAAGTCGCACGTAATGTCGCGTAGATTGCGCCCAACCAATGCCTTGCCAAATAAATACGGCTCCAGGAACGCCAGGCCAAAGCCCTCGGCGACACTCGTTGTGATGATCGCATCGGCGGCGGACATCAGCTCTGGAAATGACAGGCTCACGCTCTCGCCCAACGCAAAGCGAACCGGTAAATTTAAATCGCCCGCAAACTCCATCCACCGATTATAAATGGGCAACGCGGTGGGATTGGCCGGCGTCAGCGTAGTGGCGAAAATCGTATCGGGCTCCGCCATCGCCGCCCACAGTAGCAGCTCACCCAGATTTTTGCGGCGGATCGCGCGCGTGGGATACAGCACCAGGCGACGCCCTTCATAGCCCGCAAGCGTAGCGCGCTCCCGGGACAGCTCTGGCACGGCAACCGGGTTGGGCAACAAGTGCAAACTCTGCGACGCAAAGTTACTTTGCGACAGAAAGTTCATGTCCCGCGAATTGAGCAACCCGTAATGAACTTGGGGCGCCTGCGGATAGAGCATGTCGAGGTTCGGCGTCTGCGTGGAGATGGCTGCGTAGTTGCTGGGGCGCCCATCCTCGGCAAAGTCGTGAATCTGCAACAGCACCGGCGTTTCCCGCGCCAGGCGATCCACCACTTGGGGCATCGCCATATTTTTGCCCAAGCAGTGATTGTGGATGTGCCACAAATCCGGCTCACCTCCCAAGGCTTCGCGGGCGGCTTTTTTCAGGGAAAACCACAACGCCCCGGGGTCCGGTTTCTCATTTGCCTGCGTGTAGGACAGCCCCGGCACAACTCCAGTCGCCATCAGCGAATCCCCCGTATAGGGCTCCCCCGACAAGGCGACAATTTGCACGCCCTGACGCTCCAGCGAAGCATGGGCATTTTCCACCACGCGGGTCACGCCCCCGGGCTTCAGGTGGTAATGAACGATGGCAACTCTCATAGGGTAACGGCGCGCCGTTGTGCTATAGTTCTGAGCTTTCTGTGCTTGGTTCGCAAACGTTAACGTAAACGAAACCTACGTTTTACGCAAATCTCACCAATAATAACCAATGGCGAGAACCAGGAACCAAGCACCAAAAATCAATAACCCATTTTTTCGCGATACTGCGGAATGTCGATCATCGGCGGACGTTCTTCCTCGATGATCTCGTGGCAGATTTGCTCATACTGCTGGTCGACGGCCTGGAACTGGCGCAGGATGTTGTGCATTTCGGGCAAATTGCCTTCCATGCCCATGCCCTTCATGCGACCGAGGAAACTCTGCAGGATGCCAAAGCTCATTTTACCCAGGGAGAGCGTTTCCTGGTTGCGGTGCACGCGCTTGTCGAGGTCCGTCTGACCGAATGCTTCGAGGCCCCACTCCTTGTAAACGTCCATGATGTGCGACGTCTCCACGCCGTAGCCAATGGGGAACGGCAGGCGCTCCAGCACGTTGCGACGCACGGCGTATTCACCGGAAAGCGGCTGCACGAGACCCGTCAGTTCCGGGTAGAACAGCGAGAAGAGCGGACGCACGAGAATCTCCGTAACACGGCCGCCGCCCGATGGGCGAATGCCTTGCGAGAAAGCCAACGGTCGGTCATAGAACGCCTTCACGTAGCTCATCTCCGGGCGGTAAAGCAGCGGCGCAACGAGCCCGTAGCAGAAGCGCGGATGGATGTTTTTAATGTCGGCGTCGACATAACAAATGATGTCTCCCTTGAGCTGGTGAATCGCCTTCCAGAGGTTTTCCCCTTTGCCGCGCTTGTGTCCCTGCTCGGGCAAAATGTCGCCCGCGAAATAAACATCCGCGCCAAAGGACGAGGCGACTTCGAGCGTCTTGTCCGTCGAGCCAGAGTCGATGACCGCGATCTCATCGACGAGTGGATAGCGCTCCATCAGCTCGGAGCGGAAGATGACGATTTCCTTACCGATCGTCGCCTCCTCGTTAAGCGTCGGGATACAGAGCGAGATCGTGAGCCCGGTCTTTTCCTTTTGCTTCAGCAGTTCGAGTTGATCGAAAAACTGGCTGTGATGGAAGGTGTTTTGTTTAATCCATTTATCAAGCTTCGTCGGCATCGCAAAGTCCTCCATCTATTGCTTTGAGCAGGGTGATGAGCTGAGCCAGGCCGGTGAAGATCGGCTCGATCTCAATGGTTTCGTTGTAATCGTGGCGGTGCTCGCCGTCAGTCAGACCGATGACGAGGGATGGGATGTTGCGGCCAAGCAAGGTGCTTAGCTCACCCGTGGACGGCGCGGCGTGGTCGTCCACCTCCAGGGCCTTGAGGATACGCCGTGCGCTGCGCACCAGCGGATGCGAAAAGTTGATCGACACATTCTTGCGGTAGCCAACCTTAGTCAACGACGCCGATGTGCTCGGCATCGCATTCGTCTCAGCGACCACGGCTTCGATCTGCTCGTAAATTTCACTGGCCACGCCGACGCCCTCACTGCGGATTTCAAAGCGCAAATGCGCATCGCGCGAAGTCGTATTATAAGTCGTGCCCGCGTAGATCGAGCCCAGGATGAGCTGCGTCACGGGATCCTGCGGCAGCGGGATTTCGAGCATCTTCGTGACGATGCGATTCAAAATCGGGATCGCTCCACCAGCGGCCAACCCCGTGGCGCCGCGCTTGACGTTGCAGTCGATCGTGCCGCGAATCACGCCCAGCGAACTGTAACTGAGGCGGCCCAGTGAGGCGCCCTCCACCAGCACGCCCGCGCGCATGGGCAGGCGATTGTTTTCCAGGAAGAAGCGCATGCCCTCGATGTCTCCCTTACCCATGCTGCGCGTCGAGCCCAGCAGGACGAGGTTGTCATCCAGCTCGACGCCGAGCTGCTCCAACAGCGTGGGCAAAGTGGCCACCGCCGCGAGCCCCAGGGAATTATCCATAATGCTCGGCCCGGTAATGCTATTCGGGCTGACTGACACCGCGTGGTCGACCGAGCGGGCAAAAGGCGTGTCCAGGTGAGCGGAAACCAAAATGTTTCGCTTGCCGGTCTTCCCCGGGTGTATGCCGACCGCATTGCCCAGCTCATCCGTCGACACATTTTGACAACCAGCCTCGATGAGGCGGTCCATCATGAAGCGAGCCCGCTCGGCCTCTTCAAATGTGTGCGAAGGTATTTCGCTAAACATCACGGCATTGGCCAATAGCAGTTCACGACGCGCGGCAAGCCGTTCACGCAAGTCCGGCAGCGCATCAATCAGGTCATTCATTGGGTCAGCCATAAGTGGTGAGCTGAAAATACAGGCCTTCACTCAACGACGACAAATGTTTTTTATCGTGTGACAAAAATGCCTTAAGGTATTAGCTTATAAACTACCGCATGCCCACTGCCACGAAATCGAAACTCAAGCGCGAGCCTGTCCCCATTGGCTGGAAGGAAACCATCGACCTGCCCGAATGGGGCGTCACCAACATCGTCGCCAAGGCCGACACCGGCGCCAAGAGCTCTGCGCTCGACGTGCGCAACATCAAGATCCTGCCCAACGGACGCGTGCGCTTCATCCTCGCCGCCCACCGAGACGACGAGTCGCTGACCCAGGAAATCGAAGCGAAAATCGTCAAAGAGCAAAAGGTTCGCTCCTCCAATGGCCAACTCCAGCGCCGGGTGAAAGTGGAAACCACGCTCAAGATCGGGCGCCGTCGCAAGAAAGTCACCTTCTCGCTCGTCAACCGCCACCACATGATCTGTCGCGTCTTATTAGGGCGCGAAGCTCTCGCCGGTGATTTCGTTGTCGACTCCGCACAAAAATATCTCCACGGGAAACGCCGAAAACCGGAAATCCAGTAACCATGTTTGATCACATCGGCTTTTTCGTTAACGACATCTCGCGCAGCGCCGCCTTTTACGAGGCGTGCCTAGCGCCGCTGGGTTTGCGCATTGCTCAGCGCCAACCACACATCAACGCCGTCATCATTTCCGGCGAATCGGAGTATCCGTTCATCTGGATGGGCGAAACGCCGCCTGATGGCGACTACCACGGCGCCCCGGTCAGCAAGGACGCCACACGCCCCATCCACCTGGCCTTTAAAGCAGCCAGCAAGGAAGCAGTTGAGGCCTTCTATCAAGCTGGGCTTGCCCACGGCGGCAAATGCAACGGCGAACCCGAAGACGACGGCTACCACTACTACGCCGCCTACTTAATCGACCCCGACGGCAACAACATCGAAGCCGGCATTCATTTATCATAACACCTCTTTCCAAATGGACCCTTTAAAAATCGCCATCATCTCCCGCGCGCCACGCTGCTACAGCACCAAACGCATCCGCGAAGCATGCACCCTGCGCGGCCACAAACCCAAAGTCCTCGATCCGCTGAAGTTCGGCATCTACGTCGAGTCCAAGCACCCGAGCCTCACCTTTCGCTCACGGCGACTCAGCGAATACGACGCCGTTATCCCGCGCATCGGCGCATCCGTCACGTTTTACGGCGCAGCGGTCGTCCGGCAGTTTGAGCAAATGGGCGTGTGGAGCGCCAACCCTTCGCAGTCGATCATCATCTCGCGCGACAAACTGCGCAGCCTGCAAGTGCTCTCTCGCTACGACCTCGGCATTGCGCCGTCGGCCTTTGTCCGCGACCGCAAAGACGTCCTGCCCGCCATCGAACGCGTGGGCGGCGCGCCCGTCATCATCAAGCTCCTCGAAGGCACGCAAGGCGTGGGCGTCATTTTGGCGGACTCGATTAAAATCGCCGAAGCGATCATCGAGACCTTGCAATCGAAGTCGCTCAACGTGCTGATCCAGAAATTCGTCAGCGAAAGCCGCGGCAAAGACATCCGCGCCTTTGTGGTGGGTGATCGCGTCGTGACCGCCATGCGCCGCAAGGCCGTCGGCTCCGAATTCCGCAGCAACGTCCACCGTGGCGGCGAAACCGAGCGCGTCACCCTCACCCCCGAGTATGAGCGCACCGCCGTGCGCGCAGCGCAAATCCTCGGCCTGCGTGTGGCGGGCGTCGACATGCTCGAAGGCGCTGACGGCCCCGTCATCATGGAAGTCAATTCCTCCCCCGGCTTAGAGGGCATTGAGAAGGCGACCGGCGTCGATGTCGCAGGCGCGATTGTCGATTACCTCGTGGAAAACGTTCGCTTCGACGACCTCGATCTACGCCAACGCCTAAGCCTCGCCCGGGGCTTTCAGGTGGCCGAGTTCACCGTTGGCCAGGACTCCAATCTCGCCAACCGCAGCATCGCCGACAGCGGCCTGCGCGAGCGCGACGTCATCGTGCTGTCCATCAATCGCAACGGGCAAGTCCACGCTGCGCCCAAGGGGGACGACGTGATTCACGCCGGCGACCTGCTGCTCTGCTACGGCCGCAAAAACACCCTCCGCGACTACCTGCCGCTCAAAAGCAATTCCAAGAAAAAGAAAGCAAAGAAGAAGGACGCTGAACCTCAGCAATAGTTTTTCTATGCCTCTCAATTCTCACTCGCTGGCAAAGATGGCGCGGATCGTCTCGATCCACACCAGCGTCCCGCTGGTCCGTGGCATTTGCACATTGTGCAAATGCCAGTCTGATGAAACTGCGGATCGTCTCGATCCGCGCCACCTCTTTTGATCCACTTCGCACCAACCACATGACCACCCCCAAGAAGACGACGCGCCGCAAGCCCAAGCCAATCAAGCTCGGCGGGCAAACCATTCCCGCTGGCGAATCCCGGGACGTGCGGTTGAAAATCTCTGAGACATACACGGGCGACGAAATCGCGTTGCCCGTGCGCGTCATCCACAGCGTCAAGCCCGGCCCCAAGGTCTTCATCTCCGCCGCGATCCACGGCGACGAAATCAACGGCACCGGCATCGTCCACGACCTCCTTTACGACGAGCAAATCACCATCGAGCGCGGCACCCTCTTTTTAATACCCGTAGTCAACGTCTTCGGCTTCGAAACGCATGAGCGTTACCTCCCTGACCGCCGCGACCTCAACCGTAGTTTTCCCGGCAATGAAACCGGCAGCCTCGCCTCGCGCATTGCCGCCATTTTCATGCGCGAAATCGTCAGCCAGTGCGACTACGGGATCGACCTCCACTCCGCCGCTTTCCAGCGCACCAACTTCCCCAATGTGCGCGCCGACCTGGCCAACGCCGACACCCGCATGCTCGCGCACGCCTTCGGCTGCCCGCTGATCGTCGATGGTCGCGGCCCCGAAGGCTCCCTGCGCCGCGAAGCCTGCAAGGCCGGTTGCCCAACCATCATCCTCGAAGCTGGCGAACCCTGGAAGATCGAACGCGGCATCCTGGAGCTCGGCGTGCGCGGCATTCGCAACGTCCTCATCGAGCTCCGCATGCTCACCGGCGAGACCATCCCGCCGCCCTACCAAATACGCGCCAAGAAAACGACGTGGGTGCGCGCCGAGGTCGGCGGCATCCTGCGCTACCACATCGGCGCCGGCGAGTGGGTCGAAGCCGGGCAGCCCATTGCGACGAATTACACCATCCTCGGCCAAGCGCAATACACCCTCGTCAGCCCGAGCGACGGCGTCATCCTCAGCCTGGCGACGCTCCCCGCAGTCAAGCCTGGCGAACCAGTCGTCCACATTGCCATCCCCACGCGCAGCCTCGCGGCGCTCCGCAAGGAATACCAAAACCGCAAGGGCCTCACCGACCGCGTCCGCCGCGACCTCGCCACCAACATCGCCATGACCGACTTCACCGGCGAGAGCTGAAGTCATCATTGCAGCCGGCCTAGAGCACTTTGGTTCATTATGCCTCCTATTTAATGGTGGAGCCTGGCGCCCCCAGCAGGCTTTGTTGTCACACAGTAAGCAGGATGAAGCAGCCCGGTAGGGACACCGGGCTCCACCTGTTGGATGATTCGAACGAGGATGACACCCCTAAATCCCTTATCCATTTTACCTATTTATTAATTTATAAACACTAAATAATATACAAACACACATGGCGAAGAGTTGGAAGGCGATGCCCCCTATGCCGCCGCGTTGCACTACGGACATTCGACCTCCACAATCGAAACGCCATCCGTCGCAACGCAGCGGTAAGGAAACACCGCCCTCCACTGAACTCAGACTTACATGAAACGCCGCTCGCTTGGCTACGAGCGAGAATTCGAAGAACGCCGACGCCAGATCATCAAGCAACCCAACGTGATCGAACCAAAGATAAGCGCATAGGTGGATGGCTCGGGCACCGAGGAAATCACCACGAACGAAACCGGGTCGCCCGCGCCGCTGAACGTCGACAGCTCATACTCCGGGTAATTGCCATTTTCGATTTCCTGCACGAGTTCTTCAATGGTTCCAACCAAATCGTCGGCATTGATAACGAAGTTCTCGATACTCTTTAGGTGGCCTTTGATCTCCGCAACCTCAATGGCCGTCATGTCGTGTTCAATAGCAGATGGCGAAAGAGAATTGGTGTCATAATCGACCGCAAAATCATCAACGCCAGAGGTGAAAAGCAGCGCCAACTCCAGGCTATCCACCTCCCCATTCAACCAGAGCTTCAAGTCCAGCCCGTCAAAGGCTTCGACGCCAGATACATAAGCAGTAAAGTCCAGGCTTTCTCCATTCAGCGCATCCACATTCCCCCAGCCAACTTCGCCGCTTGTCCCAGTGAACGAGCCACTGCCAAAGAGAGACACCACCTCATTTTCAAGGTCAACAAGGATGCCTAGTCCGGCCTCAGAGGTTGGGGTTAGCAGGGTGGCGCTTAGCGCGAGTAGGGCAGCAATAGAGTAGTATCTCATGGGATAAACCAATTAAGCGGATTTCGGGTCAGACATCAATTCCAATCCCCAGAAGCGTGTGTGAATTTTTATTAACCTCGCATTAATAATTCATTAACCTTTAACCGTAAGGCCCCGGAAAACCCGATACGTAACTCATTGATTACCAAGTCGAGTTAATAGTCACTCGTGCTCACTAGCTCTCACTATTAATATTCCTTTGTTCACATAAAAATCTTGCTGTCCGCCTGCTGATTCGCCATGCTGTAGCGTGACAATGGGATGCTCCTCCGAGCAATCCCATGCGCAGTGGCCAAGCCTAGACGCCCAGCCACCGCAACCCATATACCCAACTCAAACCCACTACCGTCATGTGTTATCGAAAACAACTTTACCGCGCCCAGCCGCCAGCCAGTGAGCCTTAGCGCGCCCTGACCGGCGCACCGCCGGACCAGTCTTGTGCCGCCGCCCAGTCTGTGCGACTGCGAGCGCGGCGTTGGGCCAGGGCATGACCAGAGTCGGCACAGACGCCGCTCAATTTTCATGCCAGGCTTAAATGCGAACTTTGCGATGCAAAGTATAATTTACTTTGCAGGACAAAGCTTCCGCCAACGTCGCCCCGGTTGATGCCACGCAGGCCAGGAACGCCGCACGAAGTGCGACTAGCCCAAGGGAGTCCCCGCCACCGCGTACGCCGCCCAAGCATGCGCGGGATAGCACGCTGCATACGCAATTCATGATGCAGCGCCGGATGCTTGCGCCCCATTGCCACGATTGAGGGTCATCATCCCCCCCCCCCCCCCCCCACACACACACGCACACCACACAAAGCAACGCCCCCCCCTCCTCCAATAATTTGACCAAACCGAACTTTAATTTTTAATTTGCTCACTTTAATCTATGACCACCACGCCCAACATCCTCACCATTCCCAACATTCGCTGGTTCATTGCGTTCCGGGTGTTTTTCAATGCGCGGTTTTATTACCCGGTGTTCACGGTGTTGTTTTTGGACATTGGGCTTTCGCTGGAGGAATTCTTTTTGCTCAACGCAGTCTGGGCGGCGTCCATTGTGTTGCTCGAAGTGCCTTCCGGCGCCTTTGCCGATACCTTTGGGCGACGAAATCTGGTGCGGCTGGCAGGCGTGTGCATGGTTGTCGAGCTAGCCATCATCGCGTTTGTGCCGATGGGCAGTCATTGGCTGCTGTTGCTCGCCTTTGGCGTGAATCGGTTTATCAGCGGCGCGGCGGAAGCCTTTGCCAGCGGAGCGGACGAAGCGCTGGCCTATGATTCGCTCAAGGCCCTCAAACGCGAAAAAGAATGGCCCAGCGTGCTGGACCTGCTGATGCGGCTGCAATCGCTTGGGTTCCTGTTTGGCATGTTGCTTGGGGCCGCCGCTTACGACCACGAATTCGTCAACGCCGCCCTGCAACTCATCCACCTCCCCGGTGAGCTAACCCGGGAAACCACGCTCCGCTTCCCCCTCTACCTGACGCTGGGCACATCGTTCATTACCCTCCTGGCCGCCTGGCGCTTAACCGAACCACCTGTAGACACCCACGCCGATGAGACGCCCGCCAATGCGCGCGCCGCCTTCGCCCTGGTCGGTCAAACCGGCAAGTGGATCCTGGCGACCAACATTGTGCTGGTGCTCATCGTGGCCAGCGTCTGCTTCGATAGCCTGGTCCGCGTCGGATTGACGATCAACAGCGAGTATTATCGCCTCATTGGTCTGCCCGAAGCAGCGCTCGGCGTCATGGGCGCTCTGGGCGGGCTGATGGGCTTATTTATCCCCATGCTTGCGCGCAAGCTGGTGGAGCGGAAAAGCGCGCTGGCGAACTTTAGCCTGCTGGCCGCAATCATCCTCGTGAGCCTGATTGGCCAAGCGCTGCTAATCCGCTATTGGGGCGTAATTCCCGCGCTCGGCATTGGCGGCTCGATGTTTCTGCTCAACTTTTTCATGAGCCATTACCTCAACGAAGCGGTCACCGACTCGCGCCGCCGCGCCACGGTGCTGAGCTTTCGCAGCCTGGCCAACAACATCGCCTATGGCCTGGCGGGTGTCGTGTTCTTCGCACTCACCAGCGGCTTTGATGACCCAAGCGACGCTGCAACCACTACCGAAGGCGAAGTTTTACATGGCGGTGACGCTGCATTCGCCCAACTCCTCCAAACGATGCCCATACTTTTCCTAGGCTTGATGGCCTTTCTATGCTATTATTCCCGAAATCGTCTACAGCATTTACTGAAGTAAAAGCGGGTCTATCCCGACTATATTTCATTTGCCAAAACCAGTAGGTGACTTTTCTATTACTGTTATGAAGCGTGTTTATGTCGTTGAAGACCAGACCATTCTGCGAGACCTGATTATCCGACTGCTAGAATCTTACCCCGATATCGAAGTGGCTGGATCCACCGGTGACGGCCAGGTCGCCGTGACCGAAGTTACCCGTACGATGCCAGATATTTTAATCCTGGACATCATGCTGCCCAACTTAAACGGAATCGAGCTGCTCCGCCAAATTCGCAAAGGCGAACACAAGCCACGAGTGCTCGTTTTTTCCGCATTTCCGAGCAAGAGCACCGTCAAAAAACTACTCGAAGCCGGCATTGATGGCTTCGTGGAGAAAGACGCCAACCTTTCCGACCTCGAAATCGCCGTGGAAAAGATCGTCGCTGGCCAAACCCATTTCGGCCTGCGCATCGTGGACATCATGCGCGAAATCATGGTCAACCCCAACCAAAGCGATTCACTGGATGAGCTCACCCCGCGTGAGCGCCAGATCCTCCAACTCATCGCCGAAAGTTGCACGAGTAAGGAAATCGCCGTCAAGCTCGACATTTCGGTCAAAACCGCAGACACCCACCGCGCCAATTTGATGAAGAAGCTCGACGTGCACGACGTCGCCGGCCTCACCCGCCAAGCCATTGCCTTTGGCTTAGTGAACCCGCCGCAGAACTTTGATTAGACATTAAAGTGAGTAAATTGAACAGGACAGCTATCGCGCTAACCAAGCCAATCTACGCTCGTCACTTTAATTTTTAATTTGCTCACTTAAATCTACAGTCAGCCATGCTGACCGTCCCCGAGCTTCCGCAGGTATTCCCAGGAATAAATGCCGGTCCGATGACCATCGCTAAAGTCAAAGCGAACGGCGTAATTACCTTGGTAGTCCCAGCCCTCAATCTTCACGCCCGGAAATTCCCGTGGTCCGTCGCCGCCGTACTGGTTGCCGAATATGTCCTTTTCGCCAACGTTTTCCGCGCTCGGGCTTTGGGCGCGTAGGTACTCGCCAGTGAAGTAGTCTTCGCGACCATCTGGCCAACGGACCGCCAGCTCAGCGCCGATCAATTGCAAATCTTCGGGAGGTTGTTGCATGAATGATGATAAATAAAATTAAAAAGAAACCTTAGAACGCACAAAGATGTCGAAGCGTGGAAGAAAATCAATATGCTTCCCAACATGCCTCGAAACCCAACCATTCGACTACTGCTAACCGCATGGATGCTGTTTGTCGGCGCACTGTATGCCGACGACCAACTTGGCGATCCGAAAACCATTTGGCAACAAGCCAACCAAGCCTATCAGGACCACTCTTACCAAAAAGCGGCCAGCCTTTACGAGCAATTGTCCAAGCTGGAAACGCTGCCCAGCGGCCTGAGCCGGGACGAGCTCGATTTCCGCCTCGCCGATGCCCAATGGCGCAACCTAAGCGCCACCCGTCAGTCTGACACGCAGTCCATCAACGCGCCCCGCCAGCAATTGGAAGAGCTGGCCGCCAAGCTGCAAAAACAGGCCAAGGGCGCCCGCCCCCCTCAACTTTGGGCCGAGATTCAAGCATCCCTCGGCGACTCCTATTGGCTGTCGCCACAATTTCGCACTTGGGGCCTGGCTTGGCGGCATTACGAACAAGCACTGAGTTGGTGGGCTGGCTCAACCAAGATCGACCTCGCCCGCGAGCAATATTTAGACATCGTTTTCCGCGCAGCTGAACCTCCTTCAAACCAGAAAGTAGTCTGGCGCTTTGGTTACTATGGCAACTGGATGCCCACGCAAGTGCTGGAAAACGCCGTCAGCATTGCGCAAACCTCCGAACAAAAAGCCTACGCCAACTACCTGCTCGCCCTAACCTACGCTCGCCAATACAATGCTGAGTCCATGAAGGCGCAAGGCGCCTTCGAAGCAGCGCTCGAAGCGCCCAAGAGCGACTGGGCCGATAACGCGCTTTTCCACTTCGCCGAATGGGCCGAGCGCATGGGCGCTAGCTACTGGGATGACAATGGCCACTTTCAGCACGAAGGCGATCCCGCATTGGCGCTCAAGCTTTACCACGAACTCCTCAGCCGTTATCAGGAAGGCGAATCCAACTATTGGAAACAGGCCGAGCAGCGCATTGAAAACATTACCCAGCGCGACATCCAAATCTATGTCGGCTCAAATTTCCTTCCCGGCAACACAATCGAATTTTCGCTTAATTGGCGCAACGTCGACCAAGTCAGCATTGGCGTTTATCAGATCGACCTGATCAAGGCCTACCAACCGCCCGAAGATAATTCCAATAACTCGCCCTATTTCGCGCAAGATTACAACTTGAGCGATCTCACGCCAGCCATTCGCCTTACCCGCGAATCGGACGGCAAGCCGTATGCCCAGCAAAGTGATAACATCACGGTGGATGCTGGTCTGCCCGTTGGCGCTTATGTGATTCAGGCTGAAGGCGGCGGTAAGACGGCGCAGGCGCTCCTGCTCATTTCCCAACAAGTCGTCACCACCATGCGGGACAACGAAACGATACTCGCCTGGCTGACCGACGCACAAACCGGCGAACCATTAGGCGAAGCTTCAGTCACGGCCTGGATTGGCAATTACCAAAATCGCAACAACCAAACCACCATGAACTGGACGAGCGCAACGCTCTCGACGGACGAAGATGGATTGGCGCGCTTTACCCAAAAGGATTTCACCGCTTTAAAAGCAGCCTTCAACGAATACGAAGCGCTGATCATCCTAACGGAAAAAGACGGCGATTTCACCGCCGCTAGCGCCAACAGCAACTTCTACAACTACCAAGCAGAAACGAATCCACAGGACGGAGACGCCTGGAAAATCTATGCTTTCACCGACCGCCCCGCATACCGCCCGGGTGACACCGTTCACTGGAAGGCAATCGCCCGGCTGCGCGCGACGCTTTCTAACTGGGCTCCGCCATCCACCGGCCAGGCAATTCGCTACCGCATCAGCGGACCGCAAGGCGATGAAGTCAGCAGCGGCGTCATGACGCTCAATGAATACGGCAGCATGTGGGGCGAGCTAACGCTGGAGTCAGATTGGCCGCTCGGGATGTATCGCATCGAGTTTCGACTCGATAACCAGGGCGACAACCACATTGGCAGCGCCGAGCTTTTCCGCTTGGAGGAATACAAACTGCCTGAGTTCAAAGTGGCCGTGCAAACCGTTAGTGAAAAGGGAGAAGCCGCCACGGCCTACCGTCTCGGCGATGATGTAGAAGTGGAGATCACTGCCGATTATTATTTCGGCGGCGCCGTGACCAACGCCGAAGTCAACGTCGTCGTGCGCGAAAGCCCATACTATCATTACTGGCTCCCGCCCACCCCCTACCCCTGGTTGCGCAGCAGCATGCCAAGCCACTACAACCCCGGACGGGAAGTCTTGAATGAAACTTTAAAAACCGACGCCGAAGGCCGCGCCATACTCACCCTCCCCACCAACGCCAGCTCGCCTCACGATCTGGAATACTCCATCGAAGCGCGCGTGGTGGACGAATCACGCCGTGAAGTCAGCGGCCGCGCTTCCATCCGTGCAACACGGGCGCCTTACTTCGTCAACGTCCAACCTGAGCGCATACTTTATCGACCCGGCGAACGCGCTGAAGTCACAGTCAAAGCTGTCAACGCAAACGACGACCCCGTCGAAGTCGAAGGGCGTATTCGCCTGACACGCGAAGAGTGGATGCAGGTTTGGCGCGGTCCAGATGGCGAAGAAATTTCCGGTAAAGAATACGACCGCCGCATTAAAAAGGGCGCTGGTTTGTTCTCTTCTGCATTGGACCCCAAGGACTGGACCATGATTCGCCAGGGCTACGATGTAGAGGAATTAAAAGTCGCGACCTTGCGCACCAATCAGGCAGGCGAAGCCAAGTTCGAATTCCCCGTTGATAAAACCGGCTACTATCGCATTTACTGGGTCAGCAAACCGGAGCGCAGCGCCCCGATCAAAGCCGATGCTGCAATCTGGGCGGCAGACTCTGCATCGCAAAGTATTGGTTTCCATGGCGGCCTGAAAATTGTCACTGACGAAGAATCATTTCGCGAAGGCCGCCGCGCCCCAGTCATGATAACGGCCAGTGAATCAGGCAACTGGGTGCTCTTCACCGTGCAAGGGGCAGGCTTGATCGACACCCGTGTCGTTTACCTGGAAGGCAACGTTAAACTACTCGAACTGGACGTCGATGGAGCGTGGATTCCCAATGTCCGCCTGCAGGCTAACAGCAACAAAGATCTGCAAACCAATCAAGACAGCCAGGATATCAATATTCCGCCTGACAAACATTTCCTAGATGTATCGGTGACAACCAACGCAGAGAGCTATCTTCCCCGCGAAAAGGCCACTGCTCTAATCACGACGCGTGACATCGACGGCAAGCCGGTTTCTGCGGAAGTCGCTCTGTCTGTCTTCGACGAAGCGGTACTGGCGATCCAACCGACGCTGGCCCCCGACCCGCGCGAATTCTTCTATGGCCAGACACGCCCGATTCGGATCTACACCACCACCTCCCAAAGCATGCGCCGTTTCGAAGTCATTAAAAGAGTGGCCGATGCTTCAACACCTAGCCGCGGCTGGAGAGCCGATGGCTCGGAAAACGATTTTGGCTATAAAGAGGGAGCGGCGCTTGAATTAGCTGGCGTCGATGCGTTTGCCCCCGCCCCCCCCATGCTGATGAGTCGAGGCATGGCAACTGGAGAAGCACTTAAGGCAAGCAAAGACTTGAGCGCAGCGCCACCAACCGAGCCAAACGTAATCGTTCGTACGGATTTTCGTTCAACGGTCCTGTGGAAGCCAGCCATCGTCACCGACGTCAATGGCCAGGCGAACGTGGATTTTGAATTTCCAGACAACCTGACTACTTGGAACCTCGAGGCTCACGCAGTCGGTCTGCCTGCGAGCTTTGGCGAAGGAGCAGCACAGGCTAAGACCAGGCTACCGCTCATTGCCCGCCTGCAAACGCCTCGTTTCCTCGTCACGGGCGATGAACTAACCATAACTGGCGTCATCAATAACAACACCGGCAGCGTCGCATCCGTTCGCGCTGAACTTGTCATGAATGGTGGAGTAACGTTAGCCAACTCTGCAATGCAAAGTATCGATGTCCCAGCGCACGGTTCAGCTCAGGTCAACTGGACCATCGAAGTGCAATCACCCGGCGATGTGAAGTTTCAACTGTCCGCCAAATCATCCACGCATGGCGACGCCATGGAGCTCACCATTCCTGCTTACGAGCACGGCATCGATAAATTCCTCGCACGCAGTGGTAAGATGACCACGCAAAACCTGGAGCTGGACTTGGAGATACCCAAGTTTAAGCCAGAGGGGGCCCGCTTCACCCTGCATCTCTCACCGAGCATCGCCACGACCATGCTCGATGCCCTGCCTTATTTGGCGCAGTATCCTTACGGCTGCACCGAGCAAACCATGAGCCGTTTTCTACCTGCAGTCATTGTTGCTCAAACCCTGAATGACCTTGGGCTTTCGGCCAATGAGATACTACACCAAAACTTCGGCGGCATCGAAACAGATACCCAAAGCGACGTTGTGCAAAAGACAAAGCCCAAGAAGGAAGGCGACTTAACCGACCTCGACAGCATGGTGGCCGAAGGACTCAAACGCCTCACCGACTTTCAGCATGACGACGGCGGTTGGGGCTGGTGGAAAAACGACCAAAGCGACCCATTCATGTCGGCCTATGTGGTTTGGGGGCTCACGCTCGCTCAACAGGCAGGCCAAAGTGTCGACGCCAACTTGCTGCGTCGCGGGCGTGATTACCTCAACCTGCGACTAGTCGACTTTGAGAGCACTTACGACACCCAGGCTTGGTTACTGCACGCCCTCGCCATTGCGAATCGCGGCGCCAGCGACGCCAAGCCAGGCAAAAACGAAGCCAAAGCCTTTGCCAATCTTTGGAAGAATCGCGATCAAATGCAGGCGTATTCCCGTGCGCTCACTGCGATTTCGGCCAAGCACTTTGGCTTCAATGAAGAAGCTAAAATTCTGGCCGAAAACTTGGCCAATGGCGTCAAGCTCGACAACAATCCGCAAGGCTCCATCCTCCTAAATGGCAACACCGCAACACCGGAAGACACCGCCTTGCCCACAGCGCACTGGGGTGAGGACGGCCTTTACTACCGTTGGTCACGAGGCGCCGTTGAGTCGACTGCATTTGTGCTGATGGCGCTCATGGACATCGACCCGAATAGTGAACTCGTAGAACCAACCATGAACTGGCTCGTGAAAAATCGTCGTGGCGCTCAATGGAGCAACACGCGCGACACCGCCATCGTCGTCCTCGCACTCAACAGTTGGTTGAAGACCAGCGGCGAGCTAAAAGCTAACGGTCAATATGTCGCGCTGCTTAATGGCGAAAACATCGCAGAGATCACGATAACCCCTGACACGGTACTGACTGCGCCTCACGTATTTGAAGTGCCGGTGGATAAACTTAAGCCCAATGAAAGCAACACACTAACTTTGCAACGCAAAGCTGGGGAGTCGCCGTTGTATTTCGCCACCCGATTCAATTTCTTCTCACTGGAAGATCCTATTTTAGCAGCAGGCAATGAAATCTTCGTTGAGCGAAAGTATGAGCGCACCTACCCGATCAAAACCTTGCTGGAAGGTTATGAATCACAATCATCACCGCTGACAAATGGCGGCGAAGCCACGACAGGTGATCGCATTGAAGCCATTGTTACGATCGAGGCTAAAAACAACTTAGAGTATATACTCATCGAAGACTTGAAGCCTGCAGGCTTTGAAGCAGTCGCCCTGCAAAGTGGCGCGCCGCTTTACGCCCGGGAACTGCGGCCCAGCGCACTGGACCGCCAAGATCGTTACACCGGCCGACAACAGTGGATTTACCAAGAATTGCGCGACCGGCAGATCGCCAGCTTCATCAGCCAACTGCCGCAAGGTCTTTGGGAGTTGCGATACGAACTGCGCGCGGAGACGCCGGGTGACTTCAGCGCCCTGCCCGTCATTGCCGAAGCCATGTATGTGCCGGAGATCAAGGGCAACAGCGTCGAAATGAAAGTAACCGTCGAAGACAAAGAGTAATTTACTCGCCGATCAACTCACGGAACGCTGCTTCATCCAGCACGGGCACTCCTAGTTTTTCCGCCTTAGCCAGCTTGCTGCCAGCGGATTCACCAGCTAGCACATAGTCTGTTTTTTTACTGACGGAACTGCTCGTCTTGCCGCCAGCCTTTTCAATCAATGCGCTTGCTTCGTCACGTGTTAACGTAGGCAACGTGCCGGTCAGAACAACCGTCTTCCCCGACAAAAGTCCACCTTCCATAACAACGGACGGCTTCTCTGATTCGGCCAAGCTGAAGCTCACCCCCGCTTCACGTAAGCGTAAGAGCAACGCTCGATTTTTCTCGTCATCAAAAAACGCTACGATGGCCTGGGCCATGATTCCACCGACGCCATCCACTGCCTCCAATGCCTCGGCATCAGCTTCCATCAACGCATCGAATGAACCAAAGTGCTGAGTGATGTCCTTGGCGCTCTGCTTGCCAACATGCGGAATGCCCAGCGCATGCAACAAGCGCCAGAGTTCCGCCTGTTTGCTTTGCTCGATGGCGTTGATCAGATTATCCGCCGACTTCTCACCGAAGCGCTCGAGCTCTAGAAGCTGCTCTTTACGCAAAGCATAGAGATCGGCCGGATCAGAAACCAAGTCCGCAGTCACGAGTTGATCCACCACGGCTTCGCCCAGGTTCTCGATATCCAGGCATTGCTTGGAGGCATAGTGCGTCAGGCGTCGTCGTTGCTGGATCGGATCATCCTGCCCGGTCAAACGCCAAGCAGCCTGCCCGGGAACACGCTCCGCCACGATGCCTCGTTCTGCCAAGAAAGTTGCAAAGTCAAACGGCGCACTATTGGCCGGGCGTTTAGCGAGGACCACGCTCAACACTTGGGGAATGATCTCACCCGCCTTTTGAACCAAA
Organism: Cerasicoccus frondis; assembly: GCA_031296915.1. Classification (GTDB taxonomy): domain Bacteria; phylum Verrucomicrobiota; class Verrucomicrobiia; order Opitutales; family Cerasicoccaceae; genus Cerasicoccus; species Cerasicoccus frondis. The sequence continues at coordinate 200,122 of JAVDPC010000004.1, forward strand.
ACAGTGTCTCCAGGCCGGATGTCTTTACGCTTGATCTCATCTTCATTGTGCAAGGTCGCACGGGAAACAGTCGTGCCTGCGAGTTGAACAGGCGCTAAGTGCGCAACCGGGGTCACAGCGCCTGTTCGGCCAATCTGCACATCGATTTTTTCGAGCAAAGTCTCCGCCTGTTCTGCTTCAAACTTATAGGCGATGGCCCAGCGGGGCGCCTTGCTGGTCATGCCCGCTTCACTTTGCATCGCAAAGCTATTCAGTTTCACCACTGCGCCGTCGGTTGCATAAGCAAACTCATGTCGCAGCGTATCCAGCTCCATGATCGCATTCCAAGCTGCGTCGATACCGGTGACCTTCCAATACTTCTCGATGGTTGGCAGCTTCCATTTTCGGATCGCCTCATGCAGATCACTTTGCATTGCAAAGTGATCAGGTTGACAGAAACCGATTCCGTACAGCACGATGGACAGACGTCGGCCCGCCACGCCATTGAGCTGTTTGATAGTCCCCGCCGTTAAGTTTCTCGGATTGGCAAACTCCGGCAAACCCGCCGCTTCACGCTCTTGATTGATGCGGAGAAATTCTTCCGCCATCATGTAAATCTCACCACGAATTTCCACAATCTCCGGCGCGTCCTCAAGTTCACGCGGCAAGTCCGGCACGCCTTCGAGCAAATTTCGAGTGATGTCGTCTCCTTCAGCCCCATTGCCCCGCGTGATCGCCTGGGTGAGTTTCCCGTTTTCGTAGGTTACGCTAACTGCAACGCCATCAATCTTCGGTTCGACAACAAATTCAAGCTCTGTCCCAGAATCGTAAAGCTTCAATAAGCGCGTGTAAAAGGCGCGCAACTCTTCCTCGTTATAAGTATTGTCCAGCGAGAGCATCGGGCGGCGATGCTTTACTTTTTTAAAGCCCTCGGTTCGGTCATCTCCAACGGTCTTGGTGGGCGACGCTTCGCCTTCGAGACCTGCCTCACGCTCAAGCCGCATAAGCTCTTCCTTCAGCGCATCGTATTTACGGTCAGAAATTTCCGAACTGCCCTCACGATAATACAACTCATCGTGGTGGCGAATTGTTGCGCGGAGTTCTTCAATACGGGATTCCGGGGAAGCGTTGCTCATGCCACGCAAGCATGGGGCGATTCCCTGGCGCGGCAAGCCCATGAAAGCCAAATAATGTTAATTTCTGCACCGCTAACCGCGGTGACGCTCAGCAGACCATTTTTGAAAGACCGCCTCTTCCGCAATGAAGACATCCGGCAGCGCAACGGGGCGTAAAAGGCCGGGAGTGGCTAATACTTCCGGACACTTCGCCAAACTCGGCGCCCACTCCTGTGCGTGTGGCGGCGCTGGTTTCCAATTCTTACGCTGACGAAAATAAATTAAAGGCTCCGGAATTTCCGATAATACAGCATCCTCAACCGCAACTACAGTCTGCTCACCAGCTTGGAGCAAATTCCACCTGCCATGACGGAACTCAGAAATCACATTAACCACCGCCCCCTGCCGGGCAGCTTGATAAGCCGCCGCCACAAAACTCAAGCTCCCATAGGTCCATACCGGCGTTTGCGCCCACTGAGGCAGGGCTTTCCAAGTCCGAATCGCCATAGCCGATAAGCGTATCCCTAAAATTGAGCCCGGACCTTCGGCATGAACAAAACCGCCAATATCAGCCAGCGTCAGCTTTGCATCGCAAAGTATATTTGATACGCCGTCAAAAATCCCCTCTAACGCTGGCGTTTCCGGAGAGGTTTCGGCGAGCCATTGGCCATCCGACCAGAGTCCCGTAAAACACCTGGGAGAAGCAGCGTCGATAACGAGTAAAGGCTGATCAGGCAATTTCATCACACCGCCTTACTTCTCCAATTCCAGCCAGTTAGCGCGGAGGAGTCGCTTGGCGTCTCCCTCAGCAAGAATCATCCAGAGGTCGAGCGTATGATCCAGCTCGACATTGCGCATTTCACGCAGGGGCTGCTTGCGGTCATCGGCTTCAAGCTGCAACAGACCATTGGGAAACACCGAAAGTGTCCATCCGGTTTCCAGATGCGACAGCCAAACCTCCGGCGCGGAATCGTCCCCATCGGCATCGGCAACCGAACGCAGTAGCTCCCGCATGCGTGCGGGAGTTGGATTCAGCTCAGTCAAGCCATCTCTGTCGGTCGTGTGGTAGATGGAAGTAGGATTAAAATTGAAAAGTTAAGTCAGTCAAGAGAGCGATTTAGCAGGCAATGAGAGACATCCAATCTGGTCCTAAACTCAAGCTGGAGATAAATGCTAGCACTCCCCTGCTCGCCTCTTGTTAACTGAAGCGGCGCCAGAGCGCTGGTGAGAACAGCACCAACACGGCGTACAACTCCAAGCGCCCCAATATCATCAACAGACTGAGGACGAGCTTCGTTGGCTCGCGCAGGAAGCCATAGTTTTGGGTCGGCCCGACCTCGGCTAAACCAGGCCCGATATTGAACAGACAGGCAAAAACAGACGTCACTTGCGCAGTGAAACCCAATGAGTGCTCCAGCATCGCCACCACCATGATGCCAGCCGCAAGCACGAGAAACAGAGTTAGCAACCAAGTAATGATGTTGTCCTGGTCTTCCTTGTCCAAGACCTTGCCATTGATGTGCAAGGGGCGAACCACACGGGTGCGATATGCCTTTTCAATTTGCAGTCGGCATACTTTAAACGCGACGACGAGGCGCACAACCTTAGCGCCTCCGGCAGTAGAACCCGAACAACCGCCAAACACCATCAGCACAAGCAACACCATGTGCCCGACCGGCAACCACTGCTGAAAATCGACCGTGGAAAAGCCAGTCGTCGTCATGATCGACACGGTTTGGAAAGCGGCCGAGCGCAGTGAAGCTTCCCAATCATCGGTTTGCCCAAGCTCAGTGATAAGCATCAGTGTCAGCAGACAGGTCGAAAGCAGGATGATGGAATAATAAGCAATGACCTCGGTATTCGTCGTCAACGCACGCAGGCGCCCCTGCATCACACGCAGAAGGACAAAGAAACTCGTCCCGCCCAGGGCCATGAACACAATAATCGTCCACTGAATCGCCGCACTCGGAAAGGCGCCCAGGCTTGTATTGTAGACGCCAAAACCACCAGTGGAAAGGGTTGCAAACATGTGGCAAATGGCGTCGTACCAACTCATGCCCAGCATTTTTAAATTCAACATGCAGCAGGCAGATAGGGCCAAGTAGAGATAGGCAATCTGCAGGACTCCCTGCTGTATCCGCCCTGACTCGATATCCGTCGAAGCGCCGCTGGATTCATTCGAATAAAGAATCTTCGCGCCAGCCCCGAGAAAAGAGAGAATCGCCACGAAGAAAACCACAACGCCCAAGCCGCCGATCCATTGGCTCAGACAACGCCAAAATAAAAGGCCTCGTGGAAAAATATCCAAGTCGCCAAAAACAGAAGCCCCGGTCGTCGTTAAGCCAGACGCCGATTCAAAAACGCCGTCGGCAAAACTCGTATCCGGCAAAATGAGATAGTATGGGATCGCGCCAACGACGCTAGCCAGAATCCAGCCAAGGCCAATGGTGGCCAAGGCTTCTTTGCGAAACATTTTCGTCTGCGCATTGCGGCCAAGGAATGCCAGCGTGATAGCCAAAACCAATGCAATGCAGATGCTAATGATCCACTCTTCGCGCGCCAGATCATCGAGTTCACCGTAAAACATTTCACCCACGAGATAGCTCACGAGGAACGCCAGCGCCACGGTCGACATGATCACGCTGAGTAATTTTGCGATGATCGGATAATTCACGTCAGCAGTTTGATGAGTTCCTTCTCGCGATCTTCGCGAACAACGACCACCACGCGGTCACCAGATAATATCTTGTCGTCGGCCCCTGGCACTTTTGCCAAAAATTTGTGCAACAGCACCACGATCACCGCGCCCTTGGGGAATGAAATTTCACGGATCGTCTTATTGATGACCGGGCTGTCCTGCGATACGCGGATTTCCAGGATCTTGGCCGGACCTTCTGGTAGGCTGGCCAACTCGGTGAAAGGCTCCGTGGAAATGTAACGCATGATCTCGGCCACGGTCGCCTGACGCGGCGCCACCGCCAGTTCAACGCCCAGAGTCTGACGCAAAGTCCCCAGGATCTCTTCGTAGTCAGGCTTATTAATGACAAGTTGCACGTGCTTGGCGCCCAGTTGGCGCGCCTGCAGGCAAGTCATGATGTTATCCTCGTCGTCTTTGGTGCAGGCGACAAAGTAATCCGCCGCACCAACCTGCTCCTCCTCCATCAGTCGCAGCGAAGTCGCCGACCCGTGGATGACGGTGATGTGTGGAAAGCGCTCCGCCAGACTCTGGCAGAGCTTTACATCGTGCTCGATCAGGCGTATTTTAAAGCGCGGGTTTTTGAGCAAACGAATCAACGCAATCGCTGTTTCCGATCCACCGAAAAGCACAATGCGGAGCAGCTCGATTTTCTTTTCGGGCGAGAGCTGGTCTTTGGTTTGGCTAAGCGCCTCGGGCGGACCTACGAGCGTCACGCACTGCCCCATTTGCAAAGTGCTGTCCGCAGTTGGCACCTCTGAGCTCTCACCGTCCTGAATCAGGCCGATTCGCACGCCCGGCGGTAGTCGCACTTCCTTCAGTGGCTTGCCGTTCAGCTTGGATTTCGGGCTGATGCGGATTTGCTGCACCTCAATCTCTCCGCGGGCAAAATTCTCCACCGCCACGCGACTGGGATTGCGGATCGACTTGGCCAGCTCCACGGCGGAAAGCGCCTCTGGATTCAATAGGAAGTCGATGCCGAAGTGAATCTGGTAATTAACGATGGAATTATCGCTATAAGTCTGATCATGAATGCGCGCAATGGTCGTCTTGGCGCCCAGCGCCTTGGCCAGCGAACAGGCAATCAGGTTCGTGCGGTCATCACTCGTCATCGCGAGGAAGAAATGACAAGTGCCCGCGCCGCTCTTTTTAAGGACTTCTGCGGAAGCTCCATGGTCTACGACCACACGCACGTCCAACGATTCATCCACCTCCTGGGCAATCGCGTCATTACTCTCGATCACCGTAACATCATGCCCAGTGATGCTCAGCGTCTCACAAAGAAAACGACCGACCTCGCCGGCTCCAACCACCAAAATTTTCATGACAGCAAATGATCCCCCCTACGACGCCTCAACCCGCAATCGAGAAGCGACGGCATACAACAGTTTGGGCGCAGGTGAGCGCAGTTAACAAATTGAATGGCATCTAGCGTCCCATATTCACAAGTTGTCCGCTCAAAGGGAAGGGTAAATTACTTGACCCGTACAATCTCAAAACCGGCGTCTTTGAGCAGTTTCGGCACACCATTGGACCCATACAAGTGAGCTGCGCCGATGGCGAAAAACAGCGATTGAGACCTTTGCGCGACCAAACGCATCTCAATGCGTTTAGCCATTTCCACATTCCGCTCATCGATAAAGAGTCTCTCAAACTTCGCTTGCAGTTGAGGATCCGACATCTCGTAGGAAGTCATCATTTCCTCCAACGCTTGCAGATCGCCGCTCAAATAAGCCTGAACGATTTCATCTGTATAGCTATCTCCCTGCTCCCTCATTTTCTCCATGTAGTCTAGCATCGACTCCATCAACTCAACCTGTTCTTGGACCGAAAACGCGTCAAAGAGGGCAATTTGCTCCTCCGGCGTCTCGATGCCGCCAACCCGCTTACCAGCCTTCTTGGCGGCGTTGTAAAGCGCCAGGTCCATCGCGTTGAGGCCGGGATTCTTCATCTGCGTTTCCAGCGTCATGATCATGGTGGCGGCAGCCCAAACCTTCAGCTTCATGAAGGCGGCCGTCGTAAAAACCGGATTGATCGCCTTCAACTCGCGCTCAAAGCTCTCCATCACTTCCGGCGGCAAAAGATCGGGTAAGGTGCTGCCATCCGTCAGCAGCATGGCTTGAGCCGCAATGAGCATTTTGTCCGGGTCCATCGGAATCTCGGTATAAACGCCGTCTGAGGCGCGGAATGCAGCCATAACGTTTTCGGGCAACTCAGTTACCCGTTTGTCAGGCAAGTGAATTGTCCCAAACAGGTAGCTCGTGGCGTAGCCTTTTTTATCGAGGGAAAAGAGATAGGTCCCTATTTGGTTGTCAGCCAATGCAGACGCCACCCAGCCGAACATCAGGCAAAAAGCAATGCCCATTGTCCGTAGTCGCGATCGTTGAAAAATGATCATTCAGCTATACTTGAACGACCTGCGCCGGAAGTCCAGCCGATCCGAAGGGCTGCATTTCACCTCAAAAAAACCATTTACCCGCGCCGTAAAATTCAATCTTCTAGTCGGCCTATGGCGAATCCCGGTAAACAAGCCACTTGGGGCGGACGCTTTTCCAGCGGCCCCGCAGAGCTCATGCAGCGCTTTAGCGAGAGCGTCTCCTTCGATGCGCGCCTGGCCCCCTTCGACGTGCAGGGAAGCAAGGCGCACGCCGCCATGCTGGCCCACGTGGGCATCCTCACGAAAAAGGAATGCGCCGCCATTCGCAAAGGCCTTGACGAAGTCCTGAAAGATATTGAGGTCGGCAATTTCACGTGGGACATCGCCAGTGAAGACGTCCACATGAACATCGAACAGGAGCTGACCCGCCGCGTCCCTGCCGCCGCGAAACTCCACACCGCCCGCTCGCGTAATGACCAAGTAGCCACCGACATGCGCTTGTTTTTCAAGCATGCCTGCGCCGAAATAGACGAGGCGCTGGCCAATACCATGCAAGGCCTCATCAGCTTGGCGGAGGCCTCGCAGGAAATTTATATCCCCGGCTATACGCACCTCCAACGCGCCCAACCCGTCTCCATCGCGCATCACCTGCTCGCCTATGTGGAAATGTTTGGCCGTGACCGCGACCGCTTTGCTGGCATTGCAGACCGCGCAAACTGGTGCCCCCTGGGCAGCGGAGCCATTGCAGGCACGACCTTGCCCATCGACCGAGAGTTCACCGCCACCGAACTTGGTTTTGTTGATAAAAAGGGCAAACCACGCTGCACCCCCAACAGCATGGACGCCGTCGCTGATCGGGATTTATTCATCGAGTTCGCCAGCGCCTGCGCCCTGTGTGGCGTCCATTGGTCTCGCGTCGCCGAGGACATGATTCTGTGGAACAGCGCTGAATTCGGCTTTATCAAGCTGCCCGACGCCTACACCACCGGCTCATCACTGATGCCGCAAAAGAAGAATCCCGACAGCTTTGAACTGCTTCGGGGTAAGGCGGCGCGCCTACAAGGCCATGTAACCGCGCTGATGGCGATGACGAAGGGGCTGCCCCTCACCTACAACCGAGACCTTCAAGAAGACAAGCCACCCATTTTCGACGCTTATGACCAGACGCTGATGTGCCTCGATGTGCTGGCGGGCTCCTTTGATGGGGCCACTTTTAACGTGAAAAAATGCGCCGCCGCAGTCAGCGACCCCGCGCTGCTCGCAACCGATCTAGTGGATTATCTCGTCGTCCGTGGCGTGGCCTTCCGCGACGCCCACCACGTGATCGGCGCCTTGGTCGGGCTTGCCGAAAAGCAGGACTGCCCCCTCAATGAGCTTTCCCTCTCCGATGTCCAAGGCGTTAGCGAGAAATTTGAAGCCGACTGGGTGGATGTATTTGACGTCCCTGCTGCTCTCAAAAAACGCGAAAAAACCGGCATGCCTGGCCCCAAGCAGGTGAAAAAACAACTCGCCAAATGGAAGAAAGCCCTAGCTTAGCATCCCAAGCCGTCTAACGCGGCTTCGCTTTTCCCTGTCCCAGGCCGCGCGCTTCGAGCACCGTCAACCCAAGGCCAGCGCCAATCACCAAACAGATCCCGATGATCACCCGCGGCGTGAAGTTGACATTCCAGATGAAGTTATCGCCTAAGGCGGCGATAATAATCGCGGAGTAAAACAGAGCACCCACCAAGTATGAAGGGGCCATCTGATTACCAAAAGCCCACGCCAATCCCAGCGGCACAAAAAGAATCGCGATCGCCAACAAGTAAGGCCAGCCATCGGCAAATGAACCACTCGGCCAAGTCCAGGGAAAGCTGGCCGCCACAATCAACAGAGTGCCCAGTGGGAAATAAAACAAGATGCGCTCCACAGGCTCAACTTGCATCAATGCCCTCGTGGACAAACCGCCCACCGCACGGGCGACCCCAGTGCTCAGCCCCAACAGCGCATAAACATTAAAAATGGTCTGCGTCGAGTGGTGCAACAGAATCAGGCACACGCCCACGAAGGCGACACCGAGCACCGATAGCGTCATCTTCGACAGGCGCTTTCGCTCCATGACCGATGCGATGATCAAAGCGAAGAAAGGGCTCGTGCTTTCCAGCACCAGAGCGTCCGTAATCGGTATGCCTTTCAGCGATAAATAAAACGCGCTGAAGTAAATCGTCCCCGCCGTGGTCCGAATCACATAGAGTTTGAGGTTCGTTAAACGAAAGCCACGCCAACCATGCTTAACGAGAATCACCACTGCCATGATCAGCGCAGTCAGCGACATTTGCGCAACGACCACCTGGTAAGCATTGACGCCGTGGGGCGCCCCCAACTTCGCGGCAATCCCCAGCAAGCCCATGAAAATCCCGCCGATAAACGCAAAGATCGACCCGAGGATAGTACGTCGCTGTGTGGATGCAGTGATGGCTGAGTATGCTATATATTAACTTGAGAAGAGCCCTATAACGGAGGCGGAGTCGCGCGCTCAGATCGACGATACCAAACGCGGATAAATTGATGCCAACTGCTGCTCATATCTCCGCTCGTGTGCAACTGCACGTCCGACGAGCCTTCTTCAAAGGGTGCATATATATTGGGCAACACTACAGTTTCCACGTTGGTAACCTCAATATCGTTGCTCGTAATCCAACGGTTTGCCTGAGCGACGCATTCGTCGAGGGACTCGAAGGTCGCCTGCTTAAAAAATCCGCCGGATGCAGTCTTCGCCGGCACAAAGTCCTGATAGTCGAGCATGTTGTATGTATGGTTGTGCTCTGGGAACTTGTTAGGTTTTCAGGACGCAGTCAATCATCCGAGTCTGTAAACACGTTCAGAAGTTCTTAAATGAAAAGATTTAGCTAAAATATTCAGTCTGCATTCATGGAATATTAATAATCGAGCTGCTATTTTACAGCACGTCATGCAAAGAATCCTCGTTATCGAACCGGATAAATCCTACCGACACACACTGCAAAATTTAATTTCCTTCATGGGCTATGATGAAGTCGCAACTGCGAGCTGTCAGAAAGCGCTGGAGATAGCCGCCGAGCTCCACGTCGACATGATCCTGGTTAATTCCTCGATCCCAGCTGTCGAGTGCCAGAATATGCGCGATCTGCTGTTTGCAGCAGGTATAGAAGTTCGCATTGTCGCTTATGCAGGCGCTGCTGGCACGCCGGCCATTTCTCAATATGTCGACGACTTTCTGGAATCGCCATTCATTGCCAGTGCGCTGAACCAGAAAATCCGCATGGCGGTGTAACAACTGCTTTCATCGGCAACGAACCCGTGGCGCGGCTGACTGCGCCACGGGCTTAATCAGCACCAACTCAGGATCGGATTGCCTAGCAGCGCCCGCTGGAAGCGGATATACGCTTGCTTGGCGCAATCTCCGCAATTTGGCGCAACAGCACGTTACCGGCATGTAACATGCTAGTTATAAGCTCTTCTACGAGGCGCCCAGCGCTTTTTCTGTATCCTACTATCTGCAAACAGTGAGCTGACCAGCTCCTGTTTTTTCGTTCCTAAACACCAGTCAGCCACCATGAAAAAATCTTCACGCAAAGGCGCCGCCAAGAAAACCAGTCAACCTAAGTCTGCTCCCAAGAAGCAACCAGCCAAAGGTTCCAAGAAGACGGCCAAGAAGAACACCGAGTCCGTACTCCAAGACGCCTTTCCCATGGCCTCAGCCATCGATGATGTCGTCGCCAAGAGCGTGCCCACGGAAATCGTGAACAAGGTAAAAAGCGCTCCCAGCAAAAAGTCGATCATCAGCCCGACCTACCCTTACGAAAAGACGATTAAGGGGGATGTTTACGAAGACCAAATCCATCTGCTCCACATTGAGCTGGTGAAAATGCAAGCCTGGTGTCAACAGACCGGCGAGCGAATCGTGGCCATCTTCGAAGGACGCGATGCTGCCGGTAAAGGCGGCTCGATTAAGCGCTTCACCGAATATTTAAATCCTCGCGGCGCTCGCGTCGTCGCGCTGGCCAAACCGTCTGACGCCGAGAAAGGGCAATGGTATTTTCAGCGTTACGTCGAGCACATGCCGACCTCCGGCGAAATTGTGCTCTTCGACCGCTCCTGGTATAATCGAGCTGGTGTGGAGAAGGTGATGGGCTTCTGCTCGCCGAAAGAATACCTGGAGTTCATGCGCCAATGCCCGGAATTCGAACGCATGCTGGTGCGCAGCGGAGTGCGGCTGTTTAAGTTCTGGTTTTCCGTCAGCCGTGAAGAGCAGTTACGCCGCTTCATGGGCCGCGCCAAAGACCCACTCAAACAATGGAAGCTCAGCCCGATGGACGTCGAGTCGTTGGGCCGGTGGGACGAATACACCAAAGCCAAGGAGTCCATGCTGTTTTACACCGACACCGCCGACGCCCCTTGGACCATCGTTCGTTCAGACGATAAAAAACGCGCGCGCCTGAACTCCATCCGCTACCTGCTCAGCAAGGTGCCCTACGCGGGCAGAGACGTAAAATTACTCAAAGAGCTCAATCCCCTTATTGTCGGCAGCGCCAAGGATATCTATGAGTCCGATGAACGCTCGCCCAAGCCAATCGATCCCAGCGCAGCAGCGTAGACGCGGCTTACATTCCTTCGATTAGTTTTTCAGACAAGGTATTGATTTTGTCTTCCTCTTGGATCAACACCGTGATCATGGCATCGTAGCGGCGCTCGAGTTTGTCATTACTGAAGCTTAGCTCATCATTGCGAAAACTCCACTCTTCCGGATTCTCATGCAGCATGGTGATAATCTGCTGCATGATATCCGCGTAGCGAATGTGGGTCGCCAGAAGCGGCTTCAAAATGGTAGACTGCTGTTTGTATTTAAGCTGGGCGCCCTCCATCGCCTTCTTGACCAATTCACTATCTCCCAGTGGCTCCAGGTATTGTTTCATCATCCCCATGAAATCCATGTCCTGATAGTTTTTAGTCTCCGTGCGGTATTCGTCCAACAAGGCAATCTGGCGACTATAGCCCGCATCACTTTTCATGGTTGCAAAGTTAAACACCTCGTCAGACTGGACCGCTGAAAAGGCCACATTCCAATCGTGAATCGGTTTCTTGGTGGCTTCAATGAAGAGATTCATTTGCTGGAAGAAGATTTTTTCCTCTCCCTGGCTATTTTGAGCCGCCTGACTCAGTGATGCTTGCGCCCCGTCGACATATTCCTGGTAGCTCTGGTCATATTCATCAGGTTCCCTGCTCTCTGACACCGCCTGCTTGAAATTGTCTTTTGCCTGCTACATGTCCGCCACGAACACCTCATCTCGCTGGCGATCACGCATCTCGCGAAAGGAGTTCACCACTTGCCCCATGAAGAACAGGAACATGATCACCACGAAAACCATGCTGCCCGCATTTTGCTTACGGCCACTGATGCGCCAAACCACCCAACCGATACAATATGGAATCAATATCACCGCAACCAACGAGCCGATGATCGCTCCTACCATGTAAGAAGGATTGCCGCTGTCGAGACGCAGGTAACCGAATACTGGCGTCAGTATAAAAACGAAAATAGCAAAGATCCGGGCAAAGACTGAAAGTTCAAATTTATTCATACTGGCGATTAATTAACCATAGTCATGCTGCCATACACCGTAGCAAGCAACCTATAAACCTCCCATTGGCAAGCAACAGTACGATCGTCACAGATTTGGAAAAACATTCCACTGGATTGACTGAACATGCTTGCGCTATATTCTAATGAACCATGACTACGCTGAAACATTCTCTTTCCATCACTGCCTGCCTAATCACGATCATTGCCCTACTATCCGGCTGCCAAACCGTAGATGAAACCGGGCGCAGCCAACTGAGCCTCGTGGGCGACACCGAGGTCTCCAGCATGGCCGTCCAGCAGTTCGAACAAATGAAGTCGGAGATGCCCGTCTCCAACGACGCCGCGAAAAACGCCCAGCTTCAGCGTGTCGGCAAAAAGATCGTGGATTCCGCCCGCGCCAATGGCGCCGACCTCCTCCCCTCCGACCAATGGGAATTCGTCCTCTTTGAAAGCGATCAAGTCAACGCCTTCGCCATGCCAGGCGGCAAAGTCGGATTCTACACGGGCATTTACCCACTTTTTGACAGCGATGATGACATGGCTGTCGTCATGGGGCATGAAATCGCCCACGTCTCCGCTCATCACGGAGCGGAAAAAGTTTCTCACCAAATGGCCAATCAAATGGCTGGCGCAGCGCTCTCGATTGGCTTGGGCGTCGGCGGCGTCGACCACGATTTGAGCCAGGTGGTCATGGCCAGCTACGGCGCGGGTTCAACGTATGGGTTCATCCTCCCCTACAGCCGCACAATGGAATCCGAAGCCGACCACATCGGGCTGATCTACTCCGCGAGCGCCGGGTATGACCCCCGCGTCGCCGTCCCCTTCTGGCAGAAAATGGCCGCACAGGGTGGCGACCGCCCCCCCGAACTATTGTCTACCCACCCTGCCGAAAGCACACGCATCAAGAATCTTCAAAAGATGATGCCCGAAGTGCTGCCCTTGTATTATAAAGCCACCGGGCAATAAGCGCTGATTCGCTTTTACGCTTCTCTTTGGTGTAGTTTCCGCTTCTGTGTCGAAAATGCATCAGCTATCACATCGTCAGGTTATCATCGGGGGTTGCGCGCTGGCCTTTGCCGCGTCGTTCCTGAATGCTGGTTTTCTGATTTACAATGGCGCTTCCGTGAGTCACCTGACTGGAGACATTTCACGGATCGCATCCGGTCTTTTCATTCTGCAAGAGGATACAATGAGCGACCTGTGGATGGTGCTCGTCGCCACGCTTGGTTTCATTTTGGGCGCGATGACCTCGGGCTACTTCATCCATCATCCGACGCTGGAAATTCACATGCCCTATGGCCGAATCTTGACTAGCCTGGGCGTTCTACTCTTTGTCGCCCACACCCTTTACGCAAAACACGCCATTATGGCGATCGCCTTGGGCAGCTTCGCCTGTGGAACGCAAAACGCGCTCGCCAGCCGCTATCGTGGCGTCGTCCTCAGAACTACGCATCTCACCGGTCTTTTCACCGACCTCGGCATCCACTTGGGCATGAAGCTAAAAGGCCATGACATCGAAAACTGGAAAATCGCCATTCCGCTGGTCTTAGCACTCTCATTTTTCCTCGGCGCCATAACCAGCTCCGCACTGATCGTGTTTGCCCAGGCCAACTGGATTCTTTACGCAGCGGTCGGCTATTTCGCGGGGGGACTTAGCTGGAGCCTATACAAGCGCTCTTCACGATCACTAAATGACTTTTCGCAAGATTCGTAGTTTTCAACCTTCGCACTTTCTGTAAAGAATCCAGCCATGGCATTTGACCCGCTTCAACTGATCTCCGAATTCGTCAGCCACCCAAGCGTATCGACCGATCCGCAATACGCCAACGGTATGACCAGCGCCCGCGAAAGCATCGCCGCCAAACTTGAGGCGCTCGGCTTTACGGTGGAGACCGTGGCCACGCCGTTACACCCGATTATTCTCGCCGAGCGCGGCGCCGACCATGATGACTGGCCACACATCCTCGTCTATGGCCACTACGACGTGCAGCCTGCCGACCCCTTTAATCTGTGGACCACGCCGCCCTTCGAAACCGAAATTCGCGGCGAACGCATCTACGGTCGCGGCGCCGCTGACAACAAGGGCCCTATCGCTGTCCAGTTGACCGCGCTATCTCGCGTGCTGGAGCGCAACCCCGACCTCCCCCTCCGCATTACCTGGATGATCGAAGGCGAAGAAGAAATCGGCAGCCCGAGCTTTGCCGGATTCCTGGAAAATTACAAAGAGCGCCTCAGCCAGGCGGATATGGTCATTTTGTCCGACACCGGTTGCCCGAGCCCGGACACCATGGCGATCACCCTCGCGCTGCGCGGCCTCGCCCCACTGCAAATCAACGTCACCGGCCCGAAGCAAGACCTGCACTCCGGCATCCACGGCGGCTGCATATTGAATCCGCTTCAGGCGCTGATGGAGATTTGCGCGTCACTGCACAACCCCGATGGCACGGTGAACGTCCCGGGCTTTTACGACGACGTCGTCATGCCGCAGGACTGGGAACGTGACGAACTCGCGAAGCTCCCCACTTCCGAGGAAGACTATCGCAAATTCCTTGGCGTGGATGACTTCCATTGCCCGCCCGACCTCAACTGCTTCGAGGCCACGCGCTTTGCGCCGACACTCGAGTTCAATGGCATCGGCGGCGGCTACCAAGGCGAAGGTGAAAAGACCGTCATTCCGTCCAAGGCATTTGCCAAAATCACTTGCCGCCTCGTCGCCAATCAAGACGCCGAGAAGACACAAAAACTGCTCGCAGAGACCATCATGGAGCGTGCGCCCAAGGGCGTGAAGGTCGATTTGACGATCCACTCTGGCGGCCCGGCTTATCAAGTCATCCCTCCCGGCAAGGGCGGCACGGCCAAAGATGATTCCACGAAAAGCCGCGCATTTGACATCGCCGAAAATGCGATCCCCGAGATCTGGGGCCAAGCGCCGGTCTACCTGCGCGAAGGCGGCAGCGTACCGATCATAGGCGACATCAAAGACACCCTCGGTTTGGACTCACTCATGCTCGGCCTCTTTACCAAGGAAGACAACCTCCACGCCCCCGACGAATCGATGCACTGCAAGATCATCGAACGTGGCGCCGCCCTCTACGAGCGCTTGTTCGAAGGCCTGGCAAAGCAGTAGCGCCAGCGCTACTTGTCGTTTTTCCAGATGCCGATGATCGTCGTGGTCCCCAAAAAGACTGCGGCAATCATCAGTAGCATCGCCAAACCTGGGTAGCCAAAAATTTGGAAATCCGTTTCCGTGCGCATCATGAGTGAGGCGCCGACAATCAGCGCCGCCGTGATCACCCCCACAGTGATGCGGTTGGCGATTTTCTGAAAGCCCTGGATCAATGCGGTCTCATCGATCACGTCGGCATCAATGCGGAATTTATTATCCGCCAAATTATCCAGCAAATTGTTCAATCGATGCGGAGCCCGCTGAACCAAGTCCTTAAACTGCAACGCGGCTTCAAAGAGATCACTCGGTTTGAGCGAGTCCAGCGTGCGCCGTGTAGCAATCGCCTTCAGGTGCTTACGCGCCGCGCTGGAGGGGTTGAAGTCCGGCGCCAGGATCACGGCGATGCGATCGAGGTTCAGCAGTGATTTGGCCACGAGCAGAAATTCGCGCGGGATGATGATCTTGTGCTTGGCGCAGATTTGAAAGATGCCCATGACCACCGCTCCAAACTGTAGCTCGGACACCGAAACATCGTGCTGACGCGAAATCAACGAGGCAATGTCCGAAAGCAATGCGCTCCGGGGCACATCATAATTTTCCTGCAACCCGACATTGATCAGCACGTTGACGACACGCTCGCTGTTGTTCTCAGCGATGCCGGAAAAAATTTGAAAAAGCGAGTCACGCATGGACTCACTGAGACGCCCGACCATGCCCAAATCGATAAATGCCACGACGCCATCTTGAGTCAGCAGGATGTTTCCCGGATGCGGATCAGCGTGAAAGAAACCGTCTACTATATATTGATGCAGGAAGGCCGCAATCAGGTCGTCCACCAACTCCTCGCCCTTAACATCGAGCAGACTGACGCCGGACAGGTCCGTGACTTTACTGCCATGGATATACTCCATTGTCAGCACGCGCTCCGAGCAAAGCGAAGGATGCAACTAGGGCGTAATCAGGCGTGGAAACTGGCTGAGGTTGCGCGCCATCGCATTGAGATTGCTCGCTTCATTGCGGTAATCCAACTCACCCAAAATACTGAGGCGGAAATGCTCCACGATCGAACTGACGCCGTAGCGGCGCGCCGACTCCGAATGCTCGCAGGCAAACGCCGCCACCGACTCGAGCACATCCAAATCCTGAATCACGCGCTGCCGCACACCGGGCCGCTGCACCTTCACAATGACTTCCTGCCCTTCACGCGTCACCGCAAGATGTGTCTGCCCCAGCGAAGCCGCCGCGACCGGTTTTGCATCGATTTCCGCAAACGCCTTCTTCATCGAAACGCCGAGGTCTTCTTCAAAGATTTGCTGAATCTCCACGTATGGAACCGGCTGAACATCGTCCTGCAAACGCTGCAAGGCTTGCACATAGGGTTTGGCTAACAGGTCGGAGCGGGTGGACAGCAGTTGTCCGAACTTGATAAAAGTCGACCCCATCTTTTCCAGTTTCGATGCAAACTTTTCAGCATCGGTTTCTACTTCATCCGAAGCCACACTCGGGGCGCCCTCCTGGCTATGGCGCACCATCGGGCCGAAGTGAAAAGCAAAGAACTCTGCGAGCTCGACGTAAGTTTTAAGACGTTCTGGGATGTTATTCATGGACGTTTGAGAAATAGCTAACGCTACATATTAAATGTCTCAAAATCGCCGAATTGCAAAAAGCTGGAGTATTTTCCGATTTAGGACTTGGGAAATCTCCATCAGGTAAACTTGCTATAATCCTCACCGGCGATGAGTCCAATTACCGGCCCATTGACTTTTCTTCGCCGGTTGCGGTGAGAGGAATTTGCCGGTATCGAGAAAAGCGATCATCTGCTCCATGACTTCGCCGTTAAAGACCAGCATCGGGTGCGATTCGTGAATGACGACAAAGTCAGCCATGCCATCGAGCTTTGTGCTCTCGACCGAAATTACGCCATCGTCTGGTCCCGGAATCATGGACGAAATCACGGGATCAATGCCAAGGCTGCCAGCGATCACGCCGACTTCAAAAGGCGCTGGTCCCAACGCCTTCCAACGCTCTGCATTCACTGCGGACATCTGGCTCCCCGCCGGACCAAAAGCGAGTTTCGCCAAAAATGGCGCCGCCACAATGTCCAAAGCCTCGCTCCCGTGATTAGGCGGCGCAATCATCACCACACGACGAATATTGGGCAGCGGATCCTCATGCTGGATCGTGCGCAGCAAGATGCCGCCCATCGAATGGGTCACCACATCAATCGGCTCATCAACCCTAGCCTGACTGGATATCTGCTTGCGGACATGCTGCGCGAGCATGCCCAGCGTCTTACTCATCGATGGGTAGTCGATGTTGATCACGCGGTAGCCATCGGCCTCCAGCGTGTCTTCTACGTGCCACATCACTCCTGAACTCGCCGCCAAACCATGGATGACTACTACAGTCTTCTGCTCAGCGATTAGAGTCAGCGGCAAAATAAAAAACATCAACAACAGCTCGCGCATGGCATCAACTTAACGCGCATTGCTGACGTGTCGACTCCTGGCCACACTTTTACTCGCGGCGCCTAAGCCCCGATCCAACCAGCAGCGAGCTAACGCCCTTCGAGAATTAATTTACGCTTGAGCGGACGCACATGGAGAATTTTCAACAGCGCGACAAATATAATGCCAAACAAAGTCGAGGCATAGGCTGCCACCAAGCTTGCCTGCACAATGCCCATCGCCAACATAAGCAAGGAGATCACTGTGCCGGACAACCCAACGTAGAGTCCGAGGTCAAAGAGCGGCTCTTCGTTCTCGAGCAACGTGATGCGCGTCTCCGCTGGCACGGGAGCGCGCTTGAGCGTCGAGAGCTTCATTAAGCACACGATGTAAATCACCAGCTGCACCATGAAAAAGATGAGCAGGACCAGGACGGTTTGTTGATCGATGGACGCGTTGGGCATGGATTCGCCTTCTACTGTGCCAAGTGTGGCGGGTAATTCAAATTCTAAAAACAGAGCGCCGGGCTCAGTTACGGGTTGGGCAAATAACTGTGGCTCCTGCCAACTAATCACAATCAGCAGCAAAATAACGCCGACGACTGCGTTTTGCATCCAAGCCATCCCAGGGCCTGTAGCCGTTGCCTCCGCCCGGTTCGCCAGGACCAGTTTCAGCCCGGCTGCGGCGAGCATGCCCGCCACTAACAACAGCAACACTTTTAAAACAACCGCCATCGTGCGGAAATTCGCACAAAACAGCATCAGCGCTTGCAGCGAGCTGTGCGCTGGGATCTCGTCCTCCGCCGACCAAAGGACTGGCCCGTCATAGATGGGGAGTTGGTGTTCGAGCAAATACTCCAGCGATTCGCCCCCCCAAGGGAACACGCGCTCCAAGTCTGCCCAGCAGGCGTCGCCAAACGTTTCATAGTAATCCGCCAGCCAATCAGGACGCTGGCTCAGCATCACAACGCCAAACACCAGCGATTCACGCTCCCCGCTTTGCCGCAACAGTGTGGTGACGCGCATGAAGGAAACCGGATCGCGCGCCATCCGCGCCCAAGCGCCCAATGACGCCCAGTCAAGACGCTGCCCCGCACCCAGCATCGACATGTAAAACGCCTCCATTCGCGCCACAGCGGCCCCTTCCCCACTCAGGGACAGCTGCGCCATGGTTGCGATTTCGCGCGCAAACTCGGGCCCAATGAAGCCCGCCTGCACCAATAGCCCAGTGGTCAGGATAGCCGAATCCAACGGCGCGCCGGCCGCCGAAGCCACCGGCATAAAATGGCGGACGCCAGTCATCCCCTGAGTCTGCAAGATTTGTTGCACGTTCAAGTTTCGCGATTCATTCAAAAAGGCGCGTAGTGCATCACGATTCGCCTTTTGTGTGAGCAACTGCTGAAAAGGCATCGGGCCCGCATCGGGCGCCAGCTCGGGTTTGCGAGGAGCCATGCCCAGAACTTGAAGACCATAAACTTCCGCGCTGCCGGTAAAACGGTCCTCAGGATGCTCCGCGATAAAGCTTTCGATCTGGCCGTTGAGCATGCCTTCGTTTGAGACAACTTCAGTATTGGAGCCAGGCAACGCCTGCAGCGCTTGGTTAATGCGCCAGGCGGGTCCAAGCTGGCCTTCGACCAACAGGCGATCAGCCGCCAATGCCGCTGGCTTGCCTTCAGCGCCCACCACACGTAGGACAACTGGCGCCACGGCATCCAAATAAGCCGGCAGGAACCACGCGCCCGCCCCCAACGAGACGGCCACGAGTATCAGCAGGATGCCAAGGCCTTTTTGCATAACTGGCGAAAACGTAAGCCGCAACCACCCATCTAGCAATGGAAACCTCACGCCATTTGCGACTGGACGCAACCACACTGCTCAGTGTTATTGGAACCTTCATCATGAGCACCAACGCCGCCAGTCAACGCCGTATCAATCTATGGAAAAGCCGCATCCGCTGGTGGCAGCCAGTGGGGCTTATGGCGACGATCACCATTGTATCTGGCGGCAATCCGGCCCCACTGCCCATCACCTTTTTTTCCTACGATAAAATCATCCATCTGCTCGTGTTTGGTTTGCTGGCGACCTCAATTTACCGACTCATTAAGCCGAGTTGGCCTCAAGGGCTTGCCGCAGTCCTCGCCATCGGCGTCACCTCGGTATTTGGCCTGCTCGATGAATTGCACCAGAGTCAGACGCCCGGTCGCTTCATGGATCTGGCCGACTGGACCGCAGATATCTTTGGCGCAGTGCTCGCGGTCTATGTTTATCGCGGCTGGGCAGGCTACCGGCGCTTTTTGGAATTTGCGATTTTGCCACGCAAGGCCAAACTGAAACCATGAGCGAGCTGCCGCTATACGATGCGCACTGCCACTGGCACGACGCCAGACTGCAAACGGATTGGGACGAGATCAGTCAGACACTCGACGCACTTCCCATTGCCCGTGTAGTCGTCAACGGCACACACGCGGGCGATTGGCCAGCGGTGGCGAATCTCGCCGAGCGCGATCCCCGCGTCATCCCCGCCTTTGGCCTGCATCCCTGGAGAGTCAATGACGCTCCCGTAGATTGGCTGCAGCAGTTGAAGCATTTCCTCAACCGATTTCCACATGCTGCCGTGGGTGAGATCGGACTGGATCGCTGGATCAAGGATCACGATCTACCACGTCAACAAGAGGTTTTCCAGTTGCAGCTTGCGATCGCCATGCAAGAAAACCGCGCTGTCTCCATCCACTGTCTGCAAGCCTGGGGCATGCTGCTGGACATATTACAACATAGCGTGCTAACCCAACGTGGTTTCCATTTACATGGCTATGGCGGATCGCCGGAAATGATTCACGATCTCGCCAAGCTTGGCGGCTACTTCAGCTTTTCGGCTTACGTCATGCATGAGAGGAAGGCCAAGCTCCGTGCAGCGATGCTCGCGACACCCGCTGATCGGCTTTTGCTGGAGACCGATGCCCCCGACATGCTCCCACCTGAGGAGTGGCGTGATTACCAATTGAGCGGCGAAGTCGCATTCCTACATGCGCCTCAAGGTGAACCGCGCCAGCACCCCGCCAACATTTCCGCCAGCTATCGCGCAGCCGCAATTGTGCGTGGACTTCCAGAGCAAACGATCCGCCAAGAGGTCGCGGATAACTTCGAGCGTTTTTTTGGTGCAAGATAAGTGAGCATCACGCCGTGATAAGCTCACCTACTGCCTGTTTGTAAAAAAATCTACAAATAAGCACTCGCCGATTCGTAGGGCACAAATACCCTTATCAATAGTGCCAATTAACAATTTTATTTAGATGGTAAAAATTTGAAATCGTCCATTCTTGGATTGATTTTGAACAATCTTCAAGAGCGCATAAATACTACATTAATTTTACACAAACCACTATTCCACATATATTTAAGTAATAAAGTAGGCTCTTAAAACGAATCAAATACAGTCCACGCCGTCCACAGAGCCCAGTTGAAAAAGATTACTTGTTAAGCGATTAATTTTACACCTATAAACAAAAATCCTTGATCATTGCGTAATCCTAGCATACTAAATACCCCATGCGCTTCAACTACATAGGTCACACACTCCTGATCCTAGGTGGAATTAATCAATGCATTGCGCAGTATTCATTGGAAGTTGAGTCAATTGACTTTGGCGGAGGCCAGGCTTCGAGCACCAACTATTCAATTAACGCCGAGGTCGCCCCCACCGGCATCGGAATTAGCGGAAGCGATTCCTATGTGTTGGGACACGGCTACTGGACACCCAACCCCGATGAAATCATATTAAATTCCACTTATTTCAACTGGGTTATCGACAATGGTTTAACTTTGGGCGTTTCGGATAGCCCTGATCAAAATACCGATGGCGATAGCCTTACCCAAATACTTGAATTCGCCTTTGGTGGCGATCCACTCTCAACGACTGAACAGTTAGCCTTCGATGAGCTTGGCCTGCTCAGTCGTGGCAAGCCTATCATTTACTACGGCGTCGAATCTTCCAACGTGGATTTTCGGGCCTACTTTTTACGCCGGGCCGATTTTGAAAGCCTTGGCCTAAGCTACACTGCAGAATTCAGTAATGATCTGCAGACATGGCACGCCAGCACCGATGCCGTAACGGTAATCGATAGCGACGGCGAATACGAGCTGGTTATGCTGAACTACCCGCTCTTCCTCTCTGATAACTCCTTGCCGGGATTTTTCCGGCTTCAAATAGATAACGAATAAATGCTCTACCGAAATAGACCGACCGCCGACACTGCGAGGTAAAGCACTTGCCTGTTCAGTCAACACGGTCGCCATTTCTCATAGCAATAGGACGAACCTGCTATCGTCCAGTAACTGGTCCAAATGTCAGCACGGCGCCCGCGCTAGCGCCAATCAAAATCGGACACCTACTACTTACCCGAGTCCCTCCTATACCTGACAGTCCCCTCTGTCAGTCAATGTCCTGTGTAAAAGCCCCATCTTTTACTGCTATGAAACAAAAAGCGATTCAATATACGCTGCGACTCGTTGTCGCCGCGCTGCTGCTCGTCATCAGCCCTCTGCAAGCAGACCCACCTGAGGTCTTGAACTACCAAGGTCTCATCAGCGTCGATGGTGCCCCCCACTCAGGCCCCGGCCTTTTCCGCTTCGCCCTAGTCGACAGCACCGGAGCAACCACCTATTGGTCCAATGACGGCGCCAGTAGCGCTGGCTCAATGCCCACCAACCCAATCACCCTCTCCGTCAGCGAAGGCCGCTTCTTCGTGCGGTTGGGCGACACCAGTTACACCAACATGACGGAGTCCATCCCGGCGACGGTCTTCGCCAGCGCGTCGGAAGTCTACCTGCGTGTTTGGTTCGACGACGGTACGAATGGCGCGCAGCTCCTTTCACCGGATCAAGCACTCGGCTCAGCCGGCTTCGCCCTCTTCGCCAAGACCGCTACGACTGCTACGACCGCCAGTCTCGCCACGACCGCAAGCACGGCCAATGTCGCTACGATCGCCACATCCGTCTCGACTGGATCAATATCGAGTGTATCACTGGCAGACAACGCCGTCACCACGGCCAAGATCGTCGACGACGCCGTCACCAAAGACAAGCTCGCCGACGATGTCGACGCCGATGACGACAACGAGATCATCACCGACTTCTCCCTCACCGATGCCGTCCTCAGCGTGACCGAAGCCGGCGCCACGCACTCCGTCGATCTGGACGGGCTCACTCTGAGCGCCCTCAACCTGTCTGAGATTAACTTCGGCGAATCAGGCTTGATAATCAACGGAGCCAGTACCAGTACCGAGGAAATCCTGGATCAGGACTTTCTGGATGATAATGATGATGACGTAACTTGGATCTTCGGTGGTTTGTGGCAAAGTTTCACCGCAGGCTACACGGGGAAACTCAGCAGGATTAAAGCATCTGTAACTGATGAAGCCGCTATGGGAGGTACATCCTCGCCTTCGGGGACTTTTAAGGTCAGAGTTTATGAGGGGGAGGGGCTAAATTCTCCGCTTAGTGATAACATCAGCGAGACAATATACGGTACCGGTAGGGATCAAATTGTATCCATCGGTTTGCCAGACATAGATATAATCGAGGGCAATACCTATACTATTCGGTTTTCTTGGTCATCTTCAGATGACTTCGAATTATTGTTAAAAATATCTACGTCTGACTTATATGCTGGTGGTAGAGCTTCTACTTCGCCCACTGAAGATATTGCGATGCAGACCTACGTGATACCAGCGTATACGGAGCTGCTTACCTTAGATACCGACGGGGCGCTGAGTGTTAATTCGTTGCAAGCCGATGGCTCAGGGCTGACGAATCTCAACGGCGCCGCCTTCGCCACGGGCTCCATCTCCACCGCCGCCTTGGCCGATGCCTCTGTGACCACCACCCAACTCGCCGACGGCTCCGTAACCATCGCCAAGCTGGATAGCGGCATCGACACCAGCGACACCAATGAGCTGGTGACCAGCTTTGCACTCAGTGGCGATTCCCTGCAATTAACCGACGCCGGCGGGACCAAGAGCGTCGACCTATCCGGCTACAATATTCTCTCCGGTGGCGGCGTCACCGGAGAAGATTTATATATCGAATCTCAAAGCGGGAACCTGGCGCAGGGAGCGCTGAGCCTGAATGGCTCAACCGTGACCCTGGCATTCGCCTATGACGAATCATTCTCGGGTGAGCCGACACTCTCGCAAACGCCTGGCGGCTGGACGCTGACGCCGGACGCCGACCCCAAAACTGGGTTTACTGCCACGACCAATTTCGCAATTTATACCCCGGAGGGAGACACGGCAAGCGGCGTCACAAGCTCACTGGCGCTGGTCGGAGGAGTCGCCGCAGTGAGTTACTACGATCCCGGCGAGGACAGCCTCAAATTTGCGTTCAATACCAACGCCGATGCCTCAGGCACGTGGGAATTCGCGCAAGTTGATAATCCCGTCGGCGAGAACACTGGCTACTACACATCGCTAGTCGATATCGACGGCGCGGCGATGATCAGCTACTATGATATAACGAGCGGCGACCTGAAAATTGCCTACAATGACGGAAGCGACTTCACCAGCGGTTGGAATATCAAGACCGTTGATAGCACCGATGATGTTGGTCAGTCTACTTCCCTCGCGTTGATCGGCGGTAATCCGGCCATCGCCTACCATGATAATACTGCGAATTCGCTGAAGTTTGCCCTCAGCACCGATCCAACGGGACAGTCCAACTGGACCATCAGCACCGTCGATGATTTAACCGACACAGGCGAACGTCCCTCCATTCTGGAGGTCAACGGCTTGCCCGCAATTAGCTACTACGACAAAGGGAGTACAGCGCTAAAATACGCCATCAACGCCAATGCCGACGGATCAGGCGAATGGTCGTTCGCAACCGTCGATACTTCGAGCGGCGCAGGTGCATACAATTCCATGCAAATCGTCAACGGGTATCCGGCCATTTGTTACTACGTTGATGGGAGTGACTCTCTAAAGTTCGCGATCAACGATCAAGCCGATGGACTAGGCAACTGGCAGACCTTTATCGTGGATGAGGGGAACGACGTGGGGCGCTTTTGCTCCATGACGGTAATCGATGGTTATCCAGCGATTAGCTATCTGGATGATACCGCTGATGATCTTAAACTAGCGATCTGCGACTCGACTGATGGTCTCGGCAACTGGAGCACGATCATCGCAGACTCGTCCTCAAGGGCCTTCGATACCTCGATCACCGACCTCGGCGATGTCTTGGGCATTAGCTATCGCCACAATGCCAATAGTAAGTTCTACATTCGAACCTTGCCCAAGTTGAACTGGACGGCCTCGGGCTCCATTGTCTTGGCCAATAGCATGGTGGTCGAGGGCGTCATCTCCGGCGATGGCTCCGGGCTGACCAATATCGACTCCAGTGACTCCAATGAGCTGGTGACCGGTTTTGCCAAGAGCAGCGGCTCACTGCAGTTAACGGACGCGGGCGGGACCAAGAGCGTGGCGCTTTCATCATTGTTCGAAGAAGATGACCTAGGCGTCGGCGTCGACAGCCCGTCCAATCCGCTTCACGTAAAGGCGAACCTGGCAGCGGCCTATGGTGCAACGCCCACCACAGCAAACCATGTCGCACTGATTCAGAACTCGCACCCCTTCGGGGGGTCCAGTTCAGAAAGTCATGTGTTAGCCCTCAAAAGTGAAAATTTTTATGGGAACTACCTGAGCTTTTTCAATCTTTCGAACGCTTATGTCGGCGGCGTAACATACAGTCCCACTGGCATCACCTACAGCAGCAGTGCAGCCGACTACGCCGAACACCTGCCCAAGCGGGACGCCTCCGAGACGATTCAGCCCGCCGATGTCATGGGGGTCTTTGGCGGCAAAGTCAGCAAGCAAACCAAGGGCGCCGATTGGGTCATGGTCGCCTCGACCAGTCCCATAGTCGTGGGCAACATCCCGCAGGAAGGCGAGTCCGCCGACGCCTCCGTCATCACGGCCTTCCTCGGGCAGGTGGATGTCCGCGTCATTGGCGAGGTCGCCGTGGGCGATTGCCTGATCCCCTCCGGCCAGGAAGACGGCACCGCCATCGCCATGACGCCAGAGCACCTGAAGGCGGCAGACCTGTCCCGCGTCATCGGCTGCGCCTGGGAAGCCCACGACGGCCAGGGCGAAGGCAAGATCAATACGATCATCGGCCTCCCCAACGCGCACTGGAAAAATCAGCAAACCTTACTCACTTCACTTCAAAACGACAACGCCAGCCTCCGCTCAGCGAACGTCGAAATGCAAGGCCAACTCAATCAACTGAGGGCGGAGCATCAACAATCAACCGAGAGCCTACAGCAGCAATTAAACCAGCTGAAAGCGCTTATCGACTCTCAAAGCAAGGCTCCCACAAACCAGCCTGACACGGTGGTTTCCAAGCTTTGAATCACATACGATAAAATGAACATCCACATGACTCATTATCATTCAATCTCGAACTTGCCTACCCATGAATATCCTGAAATGCGCCGCCACACTCCTCTGCGTGTGTGTCGTGCCCCTTACCACGCTCCATGCAGCGTCACCGGAGGTCCTGAACTATCAAGGATTCATCAGTGTAAATAACGCCCCACACTCTGGCGACGGATTTTTCCGCTTCGCCCTTGTCGATCATAACGGAGCCACCACATATTGGTCACACGATGGCTCCAGCAGCGCCGGCTCAATGCCGGCCTCCGCCATAACGCTCGCCGTCAGCGAAGGCCGTTTCTTTATCCGGCTCGGCGACACCAGTCACGCCAACATGACGCAGTCGATTCCGGCAACGGTTTTTGCCAACGCTTCAGACGTCTACCTGCGTATTTGGTTCGACGACGGCGCCAATGGCGCGCAACTCCTCTCGCCGGATCAGCCACTCGGCTCAGCTGGCTTTGCCCTCGCCGCCACGACAGCCGATACCGCTGCAGTCGCCACATCCGTCGCGGCTGGATCAGTATCGAGCGCAGCCCTCGGCACTAGTGCAGTCACCACCGATAAACTCGCTGACGGCTCAGTAACCGCCGCCAAGCTCGCTAGCGATATCGACGCCAGCGACGCCAACGAGCTCATCACCGAATTCTCACTCGCGAATGGAACCCTCAGTCTGACTGAAGCCGGGACAACGCGCACGGTGGATCTGAACGGTTCGGAAATCGAATCCATTCTCGTTCCCGATTCGGGCTTTGCCTTTCGCGTTGAGGGAATTTCAAGCGAGGAAGAAATTGATCAGCAGGTGACAGACTCTTCAAACCTACCAATACAAGTCAGTAATACCTGGCAAAGCTTTACCGTGGGAACTGAAGGAAATCTCGTGGCCATAGAAGCCTACTTGGTTAACGGACCAAGTCCTGCCTCGATTGATGCCAAGTTGTATCAAGGCGAAGGTGACACTGGAACCCAGCTTGCTTCAAAGTCCGTCAATGTCGACTTCGGGGAATCCGGCTATGTTCGCATAGCTTTCAATAGCCAGTCGGTCGAAGCAGGCGATGTGCTGACCCTCGCGCTCGATGCCCCATTCATCAACCAAATTACCTGGCGATCCAGCAACAATAATCCATACAGCCAAGGACGCAGCAATCTGGGAACAAACTCCGACCTCTATTTGCGCACCTACGTAAAGCCCAAATACGATTATGACGCCCTCACGATTGATGATGAGGGCAACATCGCCGCAGATGGCTCTGGACTCACCAATCTGGACGGCGCCGCCCTGGCCGATAGCTCGGTGAGCACTGCGAAAATCGCCAATAGCGCCGTAACAACAGCGAAGATAGCGGACAATTCAGTGAGCACGAACAAGCTCGAAAATGAATCGGTGACTGCCGCCAAGCTCGCCAGCGACATCGACGCCAGCGACACCAACGAGTTGGTTACCGACTTTTCGCTGACAGATGCAATCTTGAGCCTTACCGAAGCAGGCTCCACAAGCACCGTGGATCTGAGTGCATTAGGTTCGACATTACTTGGTGAGGACTCCGTAACCTCTACGGCAATTGCCGACAATGCCGTGACCTCAACTGAGTTGGCGTCAAATGCTGTAACCACCGCCAAGATAGCCGATAATGCTGTGACTGCCGCTAAGCTTGGCAGTGATGTCGACGTCAGCGAAACCAACGAGCTGATCTCAAGCATTTATCTTTCTCCGGCTTTATACGATCTTAGGCAAAGCCTCAGCCTGATTGAGGGAGGCGACAATATCGTTAACATCGACCTGGGCGACATGCAGTATGATAGCCTTTACTATGAGCGAAGCGGTAACACCAATCCCGATGTCGCGCTGTTTCTGAAAGAATTCACCGAAAGCAGCCAGTCCTATGGAGGCGTGCAAATTGGCGGAACCAGTGATCCCGAAGAGCGGCTGCATGTATCGGGCCGCATCCTAGTAAAAGACGGAGATTCGAATTTCGAGCCCGCGCTCATCCTGGATCCGACTCAAGCTAGCGATTCTTCTTCCAGAGTGAAGATGGTTCTACAGTCGGCCGAAGACCCTGGCGTCGGAGGAGAATATCATCTCTCCCGCAACGCCTTTTATGATATCGCGAGTAATAGCTACACTCCAAACGTTGCAAGTAGAAGTGATGGGATTCTCTTTAACGAGGGGAAGATTTCCTTTTATTCCAATGGCGCTTCGAGTGACTTCACGCCCTTCGAATACGTCGTCTTAGATGGGGAGAATAAGCGCCTCGGCGTGGGCGTCTCCAGCCCAAGCCACAGTTTCCATGTGGAAAAGTCATTGAGTTCAAGCTTCAATGACATAACTCCCGATCTGGATAACCACATCGCATTGATTCGCAATACGAACAGTACTGGTAGTTTCTCTGACGCCCATGTCCTGGCTTTGCAGTCGGAGAATCAACATAACAGCGCCAATTTCCTGAGCTGTTATACGAGAAATGATTCTTATGTTGGTGGAATCATGATGAACCTCAGCCCAAGTCTACAATTCCGAAGCGGCGCGGCTGACTACGCGGAATACCTACCGAAACAGGATATCTCCGAAGAAATCCAACCCGCCGATGTGCTGGGAGTGTTCGGTGGCAAAGTGACCCATAAAACCAAGGGCGCCGACTGGATTATGGTCGCATCGTCCAACCCCATCGTCGTCGGCAACATGCCCAAGGGGGGCGAATCGAATGGCGACTCCGTCATCACGGCCTTTTTGGGTCAAGTGGATGTGCGCGTCATCGGCAAGGTCGACATCGGGGATTACCTAATCCCCTCCGGGCAGGAGGACGGCACAGCCATCGCCGTAACGCCCGACAGCCTCCAACTGACTGATATGACCAACGTCATCGGATGCGCCTGGGAAGCCCACGATGGACAAGGCGAAGGTAAAGTAAATGCCATCATCGGTCTGCCAGGCGCGCATATCAAAAACCAACAATCTTTGCTGGCCTCGCTTGGCAACGACAACGCTAGTCTTCGCGCGGCAAATACCCAAATTCAAAAGAAGCTCAATCAGCTCGAAGCGAATTACCAATCACTGGAAGAAACGCTCAACCAACGCCTTGGGCTCCAAGATGCCGAAACAGAGGCCCTGAAAAAACAACTCATTCAACTAAGCGCCGAGTCAGGTAAGCAGTCCCACATGTCGTCACACGAACCCAGTAACTTGTTACTTTTCACCTTCTCGCAGGAACAGTAATCGGACCATTCGGGCAGTCACTAGTCAGGTTTGCAATTTGGACAACGCGAAACCTGTCAGTGCTGCTTAAAATGACAACACAAGCTAGAGACTGTTCGAACAGGTGGTGCCCGGTGTCCCTACCGGGCTCCACCTTTTGAAATAGCTTTTTTGCATTTTCGAACAGACACTAGGCCTCGTTCTTCACCTTCAGGAAAACAGTCCGGC
Source organism: Cerasicoccus frondis (assembly GCA_031296915.1). Classification (GTDB taxonomy): domain Bacteria; phylum Verrucomicrobiota; class Verrucomicrobiia; order Opitutales; family Cerasicoccaceae; genus Cerasicoccus; species Cerasicoccus frondis. The sequence continues at coordinate 229,349 of JAVDPC010000004.1, forward strand.
TATCTGAGTCGCGGAAGAGCAGGTATTCTCCATCGGGATCGTGCCCGACAAAAACCAAGCCAATTTCCGGCGCAACAACATCGCCAACGTGGTAAATGGAACCGTTGATGATTGCGCGCGTGCGCTTACCACCGAACCTTACGCCATTCACTTTAGCGCGATCTAAAAACTCTTCCGAAGTGCCAGCGAAATCAATATCGGTAACGCGTGGATCCTCGGACTCAGGAGCCTCCACCATCATCAATGTTGGTTGCTGGCTGGTCGCGACCGGAGTCTTGGCGCCGGTCATTACATCCCAACTTGCCTCAGCCGTTTTGTTGAGAAAAAAGCCAGCTATCGATATCACAACCACGAGGACAGCGGCAACGGTAATCCCTTTCGCTACCATTCGCTTGCGCATTTCACGACGCTCCTGCCGCATCATTTCCTGCACGGCTGGAGCCGCCCGGCTGATGTTCCCGCGATCCGCATACACCATACCCTTCGAACCGCGACGAAGCATTTCGCGCTGTGCCTTGGGGGACTGTGGTTGGATAATCGGCATGACTCAGGGGCAATTAGATAATATGAAAGTAAAACCTACTGTCCGCCACAACTCAAGACTCATATCTTAACCAGCCATTAATTAAATAAAAAACCTAGCGAAAATAGGCAATTCACCCCAGCAATGTTCCCATTTGAACCTATTTCTCGCTGGCCACAACTAAATCTATCGCCACTGAGGCCGCGATGAAGCCCATCGTGCCTGTCACAAAACTCGCCGTGCCGAAGCCTTGATCGCAGTTGAGCCGCAGGGACGCGCCCTCCTCCTTCGTCGCGCAGACCGTGCCATCGCCCCAGGGGAAGACCGGCGGCTCGTCGGAATACACACACGGCACCTTGAACTTCCACCGGCGCTCGCGCGGGAAATCATGATCGCGGCGCAGTTGCTTGCGCACCTTGGCCAGCAGGGGGTCGCCAATCGTGCGCGACAAGTCCTCCACCTTGACGAGTGCGGGATTCTTGCGCCCACCGGCCCCGCCAACGGTGACCAGCGGGATGCCGCGCTGGCGGCACTCGGCGATCAGGCGGCACTTGTTGGCCACGGCGTCTATGGCGTCCACCACCACATCGTAGCCCTGGCTGAGCAACTTGTCACAAGTGCCGTCGGTGAAAAAAGTCGCCTCGCAATTGATCTGGCACTCCGGGTTGATGCGGCGCGCGCGGTCAGCGAGCACGTCGATCTTCAGCTTGCCGACCTCGCCATCCATCGCGGGCAGTTGGCGGTTGACGTTGCTCAGGCAAACGTCGTCCAGGTCGATGAGCGTGATTTGCCCAATGCCGGTGCGCGCCAGGGCTTCCACGGTCCACGAGCCCACGCCGCCCACGCCCACGACACAGGTGTGCAGCGTGCGCAGCTTCTCCAGATTTGCGGCGCCGTAAAGTCGGCCTATGCCGCCAAAGCGGGTGTAATAATCACTCATCGATGCCAGTTCTCTTAAGCAAACGGCCTACAGTGCAAGCCTAGGGAGCGTCCGGGAATTAAAAATGTTATCCGGCAAAGGTGGAGCCCGGTGTCCCTACCGGGCTTGTTCCATCCTAAAGGTTTTCCCGAGAGGCAATAGCAAGCCCGGTAGGGACACCGGGCTCCACCTTTTCAACAAACCCACCAGTGTTTTCTGTCAAAACCCACTGGGGCAAACTGCCAGAATCCACAGGGGCAAACTGACAAAACCCACTGGTGTTTTCTGCTGAAATGCCCCAGTGTTTTGCGACACAACCAACCAGTGTTTTCCAACACAAAACACCTAAGGGTTCCGACACAACCAACCAGTGGGTTGCGACAGAAAACACCAGTGGATTTTCACGAAAAACACAGGTGGCTTTTCGCTGATCGCTGAGGGTTGTTAGAGCACTTTTCATCTAGATTGGCCGATCAGGCCGCAGTGATTTTTCGTGTTCAGCAAGGCGGCTTGAGCGTCGCAGGCTGGAAGCCTGTGAGCGAAAAGCCAACAACGCTGGCGCGGAAAAGCACTCGGTTTTGGGCTTGGGGACAGATTGGAAGTTCGCGGCGTTGGCATTTCAATCACGGGCTTACAGCCCGCTCAATCAAAGCCGCCTTGCGCTGCATCCAATCTATACCCCACCTGAATCGGCCAATCTAGATGAAAAGTGCTCTAGATGTAATCCAACCCCATACTCGCTTACGCCTCACTGGCCAATGTGCGTAAATCCCTCTGCACGCGGCGGGCGGCTTGGCGTAGCGCGGCTTCTTCCTTCGGCCAGAGTTTTACATCGATCACCGCGCCAGCTCCTCGCCGACCCACTTTCGTCGGCAGCGCCAGGCAAGTCTTGCGCAGGCCATAGCGCGGCGTGCGGAAATCGTGGCACAGACTCACCGGCAAAACTTGTTGCGTGTCGTGGACAATCGCCGTGGCGACTTCGGCCACCGCAGCGGCGTTGGCCCGGTAGGCGCCCCCCTTGCCCATCGCGATCGCGGTGTCAGCCGTGCGCGCGCGTTGTTCCACGGCGTGCTGCCAATTGTGCTCCCAGGGCTTGAGTGCGCTGATCGATTCACCTGCAACTTTTGCGCCGGACCACAAGGGAACCATCCCCTCGCCTCGCACGCCAATCGCGTTAATCGAGACCTGCTCCAAACTCACTGACAACGCCTGCGATAAACCAACGCGTAAACGCCGCGCATCGACGACCGTGCCCATACCAATGACGCGCTCTGGCGGCAGCCCTAGATAACTGACCGCCATCGCGGTTAAGAGCTCCGCCGGCTCGGCCGCAATCAGGATTACGGCGTCCTGCTTCACCCCTGCCTGCTTGAGCTGCCCCAGTTGCCAGCAGAAATGGCGCAGGTAGCGGCGCGCAAGATCGATGCGCGGCTCCTTACTTTGCGATGCAAAGCCTCCTGCGAAAACAATCAAATCACTTTGCGATGCAAAGTTAATTTGCGTTGCTGAGTGAATAACAACGTTTCCTTCCAAGAACGACTCCCGCAAGTCTTGTATCTCCGCTTCGGCCAGCTGGCCTTGTGCATCGAGCAACGTGAGTTCGCGAAAGAGACCGCGCTCTAAAAAGGCCGCGACCACGGCGCTTCCGAGTAACCCGGCTCCACCGATGACCGCGGCTTTCATCTGAAGGAAGTGATTAAAGGAAAAGGAAAAGTCCTTTTCCCCGATCTAGCCGTTCAGTTGTTGTAAAATCATGTCGGTCACCTTTTGCACCAGCGCTTCGGCGTCGTCACCGGAGGGCTTGGCGGCAGGGGCCGACGGCATCGAGCAGACCACACCGGGGCGGAACTCGGAGTTGTCGCAAAGCTCGCACTCCTTCATGTCCTCGCGGCGGTCCGGCATACCCAACTGGCGACGAATCGCGATCAGCTCCTTCAGCTTGTTGCCGCCGTAGGTGTTGAGCCCGTGACCGAGCTGCGAAGCGATGTAAATGGTGTTACAGTAGGCCTCAGTGTTTTCCATCTTCCAGTAGGCGTCTTCGACGTCCTTGCCCCAGGTGATAACACCGTGGTTTTGCATGATGATGGACTGGTGCTGCGGGGCCAGCTCGCCAACGGCCTTGGCGTTCTCGGGCGTGCCCGGCGTCTCGTAGCGGGCCAGCGCGATCTCGCCCAAGAACACTTCGGGCTCAGGGATGAGGCAGGTGGGAGGCGCGACGCCGGCAATCGCAAACGCGGTTGCGTGAATCGGGTGCGCGTGCACGCAGCTCTTGGCATCGGACGTAGCCTTCATGATCGCCAGGTGCGTGTTAACCTCCGACGTGCGCTTGCGCGAACCGGCGACCTGGTTGCCATCAAGGTCGACCATGCAAATGTCTTCCACGTCGACAAAGCCCTTGGAGATCAAAGTCGGCGTGCAGAGCACGAGGTTGTCCCCCACGCGGACGGTGATGTTGCCGCCGTTGCCATCGCAGTAATTCTTCGCCCAGATGCGGCGGCCCATGTCGCAGATGCGCTCTTTGATCACGCGCAGTTCCGGCGAGTTGAAGTAAGCTTGGATCGCCTCGTAGCCCACGGGATCGGCGCCGGGCTTCCACTTAAATTCGTAGTCCGGCACGACGGGCTCGACCTTCGACGCGGGTGCTGCGCTCGGTGCGCGCCCCTTGGCCTTGCCGCTCTTTTTGGCTTCGCGGATGGCGTCCTTGGCGGAGGGGGTCAGGACGGCGTTGTCGGGGATGGCGCACAGGCCTTTGCCGCTGGCCAGCAGCGCTTCAACGTCTTTACCGGTGAATACTTTTTTCATGATTTAAAGAGTGTGGGTCGAGCCCTGGTAAGTGATTTCATCGATCAACGCGCAGTTAAACGCATCGACCGGTGTCGGTTGGTCAAAGGTTGCGGAAGCCTCCCCCCCTTCGACAAAGCCAATGACGTCGCCGAGACCGCCGCCCATGTTGTCATAGACAACCACGTCGGGCTGGCCGGAAACCGGCGGCAGCTCATCGCCGCGAATGCGCGCCTTGTCCATCGGGCTGACCAACAGGAAGCGGCCGGCCTTGTAGGACGGATCGCTGTCACTGAGGGTTACTTTGCCGATAACTTTGCCGAAGCGCATTTGGGTGAAAGTTCGAAGGTTTGAAAGTTTGGAGGTTGGGAGGTTGGGAGGTTCGAAAAGTTTTAATCGTCTTCGATGGCGAGGATCATGTTGCGAATCGGCGTCTTATCGATGCCGAGGAATTCGCGCACGCCCTTGCCGTCGGTGGTGATGACAATCTTCGAGCCAACGCCCGCGCCTTGCGGATCGATCGCCATCACGGGCTGGCCGACTTCGTTATCCGCCTCGTCGATCGGCTGGCAAATGAGCAAACGCCAACCGCGCATGGTCTCATGACACATGGTGCTGACGACGTTGCCATCTACTCGGGCGCGGATCATTGGGAGGAAAGGTGTGGAAGTTTTGAAGTGTTGATGTGTGGAGGTTATATCGTGGCTTTGAGTTTGGCAGGAACTTCAACACGTCCCCACTTCAACACCTCTACACTTTGAAATTTAATACATCTGGAGAGAGTCCACCAAGACGCAGCGGCGGCGGCGGGTAAAGGTGTCGGGCGTCGTGATGCCTTCGCCGGTTGTCGTGGCGATGGAGAAGCTGGAGTAGCCCTCGCCGCCGATCCCGAGGCCCGCTGTGCAGGCGCCGTTTTTCACAAACAATGTGGTGTCGAGCGCGCGGGCCATCTTGCCCATACTGGTCACGTCGGTGGAGTGGATCATCGCCGAGTGCTTATAGCCGTGCTCGGACTCGACGGCCATTTCGATCGCGTGGTCGATGTCGCGGGCACGGATGACAGGCACCATCGGCATCATCTGCTCCTCAACGACAAAGAGGTGATCGGCGTCGGTTTCTGCAAAAAGCATTTCCGTGCCAGCGGGCGCGGACGTGCCGGCGATTTGCGCAAGCTTGGTCGCATCGGCGCCAACGAGGTCGCGGTTCACGACAGGGTGCGAGCAGCCGCCGCCATCACCCTTGAAGGTGAAGGCAACCTTGGTCAGGCGATCCAGCTGCGCGGTGTCGAGCTGGAAGGCGCCAGCCTTCTTCAGCGCAGCAATGAACTGGCCGTAAACTTTCTCGACGACGAAGATTTGCTTCTCGCCGATGCAGAGCAGGTTGTTGTCGAAGGCGGCGCCAAAAATGATATCGCTCGCGGCCTTGTCGAGGTCGGCGGATTCGTCGATAACGACAGGCGGATTGCCCGGGCCCGCGCAGATCGCGCGCTTACCGCTCTTCATCGCGGCGTTGACCACACCAGGGCCACCGGTCACGCAAAGCAGGTTTACATCGGGCGATGCACAAAGCTCGTTAAAGCTGTCGAGCGTTGGCTTCTCGATAATGGTCGCAATGTTCTCAATGCCGATCTCGGCTTTGATGCGCTTATTGAATTCGCGGACTGCCACCGCCGCGCACTTCGCGCCGCCGGGGTGCGCATTGAAGACAACCGTGTTCCCCGCAGCCACCATGCTAACGATGTTGCAAGACAAAGTCGGGATGGAGTGCGTGACAGGCGTGATCGCGCCGATGACGCCGAAGGGCGTATTCTCTTCCATCGTGATGCCATGGTCACCGCTCATGCCGCGCGGCGCGAGCCACTCAACGCCGGGCAAATTCGGGATGCCTTCGAGCTTGGCAATCTTGTGCTCCAGGCGGCCAATCTTGGTTTCGGCAAACTCCAGCTCTCCCCACTCGACGGCCTTCTCGGCGCACGTGTCCTTAATGATCTTAACGACCTTCGCGCGGCCTTCGATGCCGAGCTTGCGCAGCTTCTTCTGGGCTTCGCGGGCAGCGGCGGCGGCGTCACTAGCCGTGGTAAAAACGCCGAGGTCACCATTGGCGCAAGCGCCGTTGCAAGAGCAACCACAGTCATCCTTTTTCGATTCAGTCGGCGCAGCGGCGCCTTGCTCCTGTAGCTTGCGCAGCACATCGGCCACGACGCTCTTCAGGGCGGATTCATCGATTTGCAAACTCATGGGGATTTATAAAAGGTTCGAAAAGTGCGAAGGTTGGGAAGTTCGAAAAGTTAAGTTGCTTTGTGTTGCAGAGTTACTTTCCGACGCAGAGTTATTTGGCCTTGTAGGTTTGCGTGCCGAGGACATCGACCGTGTCGACGATACCGACGACGGCGCAGTCCACCGGCAGCGGCTTCATACCCTCGGTTGCGCGGGCGGAGCTGCCCTGCACGAAGAGCACCATCTCGCCCTTGCCCGCGCCCAGCCCATCCACGGCGACTACCGTATTGGAGCCGTCGCGGAACTTGGTCGGGTCTTCCGGATCGACCAATTGCGGACGCAGCAGGAGCAGCTTACGCCCCTTCATTTTGTCGTCCTTCTTGGTCGCCACGACGTGGCCGATGACTTTCGCGAGAAACATAGGGAAATTAAAGTGAGCAAATTAAAAATTAAAGTTGGAGGCAGTCTTCGGAGGGTGCCCGCGATTGGGAGCAACCCTCTTTAATTTGCTCACTTTAATTTTTAATCTCCAATTTACTTCTTTGCCTTGGCTGGGGCCGAAGGGAGGACCTTGGCGATTTCGTCTGCCGGGCGGGCGATGACGTGGGCGCTGACCACTTCGCCGAAGGAAGCGGCGGATTCGGCGCCAGCGTCGAGGGCTGCCTTTACGGCGGCGACGTCGCCAACGATGGTTGCGCTAACGAGGGCGCTGCCGACGCTCTTCATCGGGCCGACGAGCTCGACGTTGGCGGCCTTGAGCATGGCGTCAACGCCTTGCACGAGCGAGATAAGTCCCTTGGTTTCGAGGAGTCCGATTGCTTGAGATGCCATTATATTTATTGGTTTGAAGGTTGGAAATGTTCGAAGGTTCGAAAGTTGATTGTTCGAAGGTGGAAAGTTAGGTGGTGTTTTTTTAAACGGGTTGCGCGGCGAGGAAGCGGGAAACTTCGCGCGCGATGACCAACTCTTCGTTGGCCGGGATGACGTAGGCTTTGACGCGGGAATTGGCTGCGCTGATTTCGCCTTCGTCGCGGGTGGCGGCGTTGGCCGCGGGGTCGAGGGTGAGTCCGAATTCTTCGAGGCCGGCGCAGACTGCGGCGCGGAGAGCGGCATTGTTTTCGCCAATGCCGCCGGTAAAGCAAATCGCATCAAAGCCGCCCATCTTAAAGACGAAGGAGCCGGCCCAGTGGCGAATGCTATCAACGAGGTGGTCGATGGCGAGTTGCGCGCGTTCGTTGCCGCCTTCGGCTGCTTCGAGCACATCGCGCAGGTCGTTGCTGACTCCGGAAATGCCGAGCAGGCCGCCTTCCTTGGTGAGCTGTCGTTCGCACTCCTCAACGCTCAGGCCCTGCGTCTTCATCATGTAGGGCACGGCCATGGAATCGAGGTCGCCGACGCGATTGTTTTGCGGCAAGCCGCTCTGCGGAGAGAAGCCCATCGATGCGCCAATCGCCACGCCGTTCTTGATGCCCGTTACGGAGCTGCTGCCGCCGAGGTGGCAGGAGATCACGCGCAGCGGTTTGCCGTCGATGGCGGTGTCGCCCTTTTGGTAAAGCGCTTGCACCTTTGCAGCCACGTCTTCACGGCCGATGAGTTGCGCGGAGCGCTCGGCAATGAACTTATGGCTGGCGCCGTGGAAGCCATAACGGCGAACCCCGGCATCATGCCAACTTTGCGGCACAGAGTAAATCGACGACGGCTTCGGCACCCACTGATAAAACGCGGTTTCGAAGAGCGCCACCCGGATAACGGACGGCATCACCTGCGCAAACATGCGAATGCCGTTGGCGTAAGCCGGGTTGTGCGCAGGAGCAACTTCCTTGAAGCCTTCCAGCGCAGCGAGCACCTGGTCGTCCGCTTCCACACAACCGCTGAGATCCTTGCCGAGCACGGTCTTAAAACCGACAGCGTCGAGATCGCCTTCGCCGGTTAAGTGGCCGTCCTTTTCGAGCGTCGCCAGGCAATCTTCGATCACTGGCGCAAAGTCTTCGACACGCTCATAACCGCCCTTGGCCAGCAAGCGTTCAGCGCCGCCCTCTAATTGATAGAGGCGGTATTTGAACGACGTGGAGCCGAGGTTGGCGACGAGGATTTTCATTTTAAGAAATGATGAATTCAGAATTATGAATTATGAAATTAGCATGCTGACGTGTAGCGGATAACTCTCACGTCTATCCCCTTTCATAATTCAGCATTCATCATTCATCATTCAAATTAGCCCATCCAGTTGCCGAGCTTGGCGAGGTCTTCGTGCGGACGTGGGATGACCTGCACACCGAGCACGTCGCCCACTTGGGAAGCGGCTTCAGCGCCAGCGTCAACGGCAGCCTTAACGGCAGCGACGTCGCCCACGAAGAACGCGGTTACGATGCCGGAACCAATTTTGTCCCAGCCGCTCATGGTTACATCCGCCGACTTGAGGGCGGCGTCACAGGCTTCGAGAAGAGTAATGAAGCCCTTGGTTTCGATCATGCCTACAGCTTGCTTAGCCATTTTGATGTCTTTCTTAAGGTGTTAAAAATTTAGAGTGTGAACTGCTTGAGCAGGTCGCTGTGCGGGCGGGCCATAACGTTGGAGGAGACGAGCTCGCCAACCTTGTCTGCGGCTTCAGCGCCAGCTTCGACGGCTGCCTTTACGCTGCCGACGTCGCCCTTGCAGAGGACCGTTAAGAAGCCGCCGCCGATGGATACCTGGCGCACGAGCTCGACGTTCGCGGCCTTAACCATCGCGTCGCTGGCTTCGACGCTGCCCACGTAACCGCGGGTTTCTACCATTCCGAGTGATTCGCTCATGATTTATTTATGGGTTTGTAAGGTGTGTAGGGTGTGTAAGGTTTGTAGGGTGAGTAAAGTGGCCTTGGTTTTCGCATTATGCACATTTCCAACATTACTCACGTTACTCACTATTTGATCAGTTCGACGTGGCTTTCGGGGGTGAGGCCGCAGGCGTTGCCTTCGTCGGTGTCGATGTGGACCTCGAGTTTAAAGTCGGGCTTCACGCGGACAAAGATTCGGTCAAAGGTCACGCCAAGTTCGCCGCCCACGCGCATCTTCATGTAGTCGCCCTGCTTGACGCCGTAATGTGCGGCGTCGTCCGGGTGCATGTGCACGTGGGGCGCGGCGCGGATGACGCCTTCGTCCAGTTCGAGAAAGCCAGCGGGGCCCATCAGCATACAGCCGGGTGTGCCCTTGATGTCGCCGGATTGGCGAACAGGAATCTTGTAGCCCATCGCAATCGAGTCCGTGTAAGCGAGCTCGACTTGGTTCAAGTCGCGGCACGGGCCGAGGATGCGGAGGTTCGAAATAACGCGGCTGCGCGGGCCGACCATGGTCACGGATTCTTCCGCAGCGTATTGGCCCTCTTGGTAAAGCCACTTCATGGGCTTCAGCTCGTGGCCCTTGCCGAAAAGAATCTCCACCGCTTCCGGCGTCAGGTGGCAGTGACGGGCGCTGACGTTAACCACCAGCGGATTCGGGCCCGAAGACGGCGCAGCCATGCCGAGTTGCGAATAGACACTCTCGCGGACCAGTTTTTCGATTTGGGAACGGGAAATAGCGGGATTGGCGCTCACTTAATTCGGGGTTTAAATTGGAGGTTTTGAAAAAGTATGACCAAAATCTTCCAAAATCTTCCAAATCGTCAAGCAAAAAGTTTCATCCGTTCGTCTCAGCAACAAAAAAAGCGCCGCAAAACGACGCCAATCGCTCATTCGCTAGAGCAGCTTTAAAACACCAATGCGTTCAGCTCTTCCTGAATGCGCACGAGCGCCATCGGATCGGGATCGCTGGATTGCACGGCGTATTCCTGCTTGGAGCGGACATGCAGGTAGGTTTGCACGCCATTCTCCGGACGGCCCTTGGAGCGCAGGATGCGCTTACGCTCCAGAAGCAAGGCCAGCACTTGCTTAAACAGCTCGCGGTCCTCCGCAACCTCTGCGCCATCGGCCTCAAACATCGACAGAAACAGCTCTTCGCTCGTGGCCAAGGCATGGGCGCGGGCTTCCTTTTCTTCTTCGCCGCGCGGCTTCACCTCCCGGCCCCATCGACCGAGCACGGCCTCTGGACGCGGGAAGTCATCTACTTTGGCGGCAGCGACATCGGCGCGCTGGAGTTGGCCCTCTTCGTCGCGGTAGAGAAAGCAGACGACTTCATCGCCGATCTCAAAAGCTTCTCCGGATACGGCGCATTCGCGCGCGAGAGGTTTAATCTGCCAATCCATGACGCTGAGCATTTTTTCGATTAAGCCCCTTCTCTCGCAAGGTAAATGTGCGGCTTCCAGCATTTTATAGTCGAGCCAAGCGACTGGTCGCCCATAAATATTTTTCCAAGCGCTCTCTATTATTCACCTGACCAGTTACGCATACCCGAACCAGGAGCAGCGTATTCGCAAAGTGAAAACCGCCATGGCCGTCCTAAGTCGCCATCTGGAACCACCCCAAGCCAAAACGTTGAAAACCAGCATCGGCAGCGGCCACATGAGCGCCTACTTCGGTGAGCAATTTGCCTCTCTGGACAGCTAGGATGCGATCGATAAACGGCAAGAGTCCGAGGACTACCCAATCGATTCCACCAATTGAAGGCGCTGCTACAGCAGCACACGACTGAGATTTTGGATACGCGCCATCTATTGTGAAGCATCCCAGCTGATTATCAATATTCGGACAAGCCCGGGCCGTTGAAGCTGGTTAACTGGTTGCCCATGCCAATTCTCAAAAAGCTCACGCATATGATGCCTTCATTCTTCGTCATGGCTCGTAAACCAGCCTAGATGAAGCGTATTCGGAGTGCATTATGTGAGTAGCTTTGACTTGCGAAACCAACGTTGTGTGAAAAGGCTATTTGGATTTGGTGCTTTTCTGCTAAACTCAAACATTGGTGACACATCCCGGGAAAATTTACGCGATTGGCGACGTCCATGGCTGCAGTGACGAACTGCAAGACTTGCTCGATCTCCTGGAATTAGGTCAGCACGACATGGTTGTTTTTGTGGGCGATCTGATTAACCGCGGCCCCAACTCCAGAGAAGTGCTCCGCATTGCCCGTGAGCTATCAGGCAGTTATTGCCTACTGGGGAATCACGAACTGCGACTATTGCGCTACCACGAGTCAGAAGACCGATCCATCCTCAAAGACTACGACTGGGAAACCATCCCCAAACTGACCGACGAAGATTGGCGCTTCATGCGCGAATTTCACCTGAACTTGCATTTCCCTGGGCTGAACACCGTTATCGTCCATGGCGGCTTCCTGCCCAATGTCCCTTGGGATGAGCAACCAGCAGACGTCGTCACCCAGATTCAGGTCTATAACAAAAAGACAGGCGCCTGGGGCAAGAGAGCAGATGTCTCAGGCGGCGAAACCTGGATGAAATACTGGCAGGGACCACCCTTTGTTGTCACCGGCCATACGCCACGATCAAAAGTCATCCGCACCAAATCAGCAATCTGTATTGATACTGGTTGCGCATATGGCGGGAAGCTCACCGCCTATGAAATCACCGGCGATAGAATCATCCAAGTAGACGCCCGTAAGACCTACGTGGAAAAAACGCTCTCCGCTTCAATTTGATGCAGCGAGCATCTCAGGGCGCAAGGATGAGCACATAGGCCTCCCCATCTTTTTGGAATCGGCCCATACTCAAATTTCCATCGTCGATAATCGCATCCACTTGTTGGGCTTGATCATCGTCCAGAAACGATTCGACGATGGCGACGCCAGCCTGATAGGTCCCATTCTGAAAGTTCCAATCGTAACGGCCACCGACAACGGTGCGGGCCGAAAAGGATGATCCTGTAATGTAGCCGCCCATTCCTTCGGGCAACTCGCCAGCATTTGCCTCCGGGGGCCACTTCCCCGCATCAAGTGAATATTGCTCGAAGCCCGCGCTAAAAGTCTGCAAATCCCTGGCCAATCGGGAATTCTGGGCGCCAATCCGCGCCTTCTGAAAAGCTGGCATCGCCATGATCGCCAGTAATCCGATGATCACCACTAAAGTCATGATTTCCACCAAGGTGAAACCTGCTGCCCTCTCCATCCAAGCCAAACGACGTCGCTTCGCATTTTGGCGATAAACAAAGGTAAGCTCCTGACCTCTTATAGCGTGACGAAGAAAATGCATAGTGATGCCGATTCTCAGAAAGCCTATACGTAAAGCCTACCCCTCATCCCCACAAGCAGTTAATTAAAATAGAGACAAAACCATGCGTGCTTTCCACGGCCCAATGACTAAAAAAAACGCGGGCGCCCTTGGGAGTGTTTTCAAATAAAAACTGTTGATGGAACGAGTAAAAATGAATGCAGCGCAAGGCGGCTTGAACGAAGCGCACTGCGAGTGCGTGAGTGAAAAGCCAACGCTGCGACCTTTCATTTTGACCGTTCAGGCCCGGATGGCTTTTTCCCATCAGCTTCGTTACCTTTCGGCCGAAAGGCTTCCAGCCTATTCAACCTCAGGTGCCTCGCTGATGGGAAAAATCCATGCCGCCATCAAAAGCTTTAATTTGAAAACACTCCCTAACGCCCGCGTTGCGGAAAGTAAGTGATCTCAGGCTACGTTTACTGCTCAAGGATTAAAGCATACGAATCGCCAGTTGCTTGAAAACGACCTGTTCCCAAATCACCATCGTCGAGAATTTCATCGATCATGACCGCTTGCTCGTCATCGAGATTAGATCCACGGATACTGACAGCCACGCCTCCAGAAAAACCGCCACCCGGCCCTTCCCAGTCGTAATTGCCACCGTAGATCGTCGGCAGATTAAACTTATCAGCAGCAATGTATCCATCCATGCCAGCAGGCAGAACGCCTTCGGTTTCGTCGTCCGGCCAAGCGCCGTGTTCCAGACTGTAGGTTTCGAAGGCGCCGGAGAACTGACGCAGATCATTGGCGAAACGCGTGCTTTGAGTACGCATGCGGGCGCGTTGAAAGGCTGGCATGGCAATCGTTGCCAACAGCCCGATGATGACGACCACGATCATGACTTCCAGGAGCGTAAACCCCCGACTAGGGCTTGCTTTCAAGCCAACAGATTGGTCATCCAGGGGCGCAGGTTCAGTAATTTGGGATGAGGCGCTGCGCCGGGCGCGGTCCCGTTGGTTGATACACATTGGATGTTCTGAGTTATGATGTTTATGATATGCATAATGGCCCAATAGGGCTGGTATAATATAGGGCTCCTAACTTACTCATTTTCAGAAAACCCCACAAGCGGCATCCAAGGCACTGCCTGAGGAGGAGCCCTAAGTAGGGCCTAGCCCTACCGCAATACACTCTATTCCAATGATTTCCACACTTCGAAAAAACTGGTAAAAATCATTACAGCATCCTATTCGAGGATCAATAGAACCCCATTTTTCGGATTCCATGCGCCGAGAGCCCACTACAGACACTCCCCAGTCAAAAGCCCTCGTAAATCCAAAACAGGCTGGAAAAATCAGCGAAACTAGTCCTTGCTGGTCCTCTTTTTCATCATGGAAACCTTGCGCAACACCTCCGCCGCACAAGCCCTCGCTGCCCGCGAGGCTTACGGAACGCCGCTGTACCTCTATTCAGCAGAAGCTCTGGAAACGCAGGCCAAACGCGCTCTTGCCTTTCCTCATGCCTTCGGGTTGACCGTTCGCTACGCGATGAAGGCCGCGCCGAACGCCGCCATCCTCAAGCGCTTTACCGCCCTCGGCCTGCACATCGACGCCTCATCCGGCTGGGAAGTCCGCCGTGCGCTCAAGGCAGGCGTGCCCGCAAGCAATATCTCGCTGAGCACACAGCAAATGCCCAGCGATTTTGACGCGCTCCATGCGGAAGGCATCAAGTTCAACGCCTGCTCACTCGCCCAGCTCGAACGCTTTGGCGAGCTGTTCCCAGGGCAAGCCTGCGGCGTGCGCTTTAATCCAGGCCTGGGCTCTGGCGGCACCGGCAAGACCAATGTTGGCGGCCCCCACTCCAGCTTTGGCATTTGGCACGAATGGGCGGACCAGGTGGAAGCAATCGCCGCCAAGTTCAGCCTAACGATCGAACGCATCCACACCCACATTGGCTCCGGCAGCGACCCAGCAGTGTGGGAACGCGTCAGCCACCTCAGCCTGGCGCTGGTTCGCCGTTTTCAGGACGTGACGACCCTCGACCTCGGCGGCGGCTTTAAGGTCGGGCGCATGGCCCACGAGCAGTCTACCGACCTCCAAGTCATTGGCCAACCGGTCAAGGAAGCGTTCGAGAAGCTGGCTGCTGAAACCGGGCGTAAGATTCACCTTGAGATCGAGCCCGGCACGTTCCTGCTCGCCAACACCTGTTCGCTCCTCATGACGGTGCAGGACATCGTGTCCACCGGCGGCCCTGATGGCCGTGAGTTCCTCAAGCTTGACGGCGGCATGACGGAAATTCTGCGCCCCTCGCTCTACGCAGCGCAGCACCCGATCGTCATTGTGCCGGAGCATGAAACTGCTGATACCGCAGAGTATCTGGTGGTTGGCCACTGCTGTGAATCGGGCGACGTGCTCACCGTCGGCGCAGATGATCCCGAGTCACTGCAACCGCGCGAGTTAACCAAGGCGGCCGTGGGCGACCTCTGCGTCATCGAAGGCGCTGGCGCCTACTGCTCCGCCATGAGCGCAAAGAATTACAACAGCTTTCCCGAGGCCGCTGAAGCAATGCTCGAAGCCAATGGAAGCCTACGCCTGATCCGTCGCCGCCAGACTTTGGAACAGATCCTGCAAAACGAGGTCGATGGCGAATAATGGGTAAACTATCGACCAAGTTGCGCCGCGATCCGGCAACCGCCACCCGGCACCGCATCAATGCCGGGCGTGTGGCCGTACAGCAGCAGGTTGATTTCTTTCGCCGTCAATTTGGCTGTGTCGCCAGTGACTGGAAGGCCGACGACACTCGCGTAACCTTTGCTGACTTCGCCATTTCGGAAAAGCTATTCGCCGAGCTGCGCGGCTCATTTCCACAGGATGACTTTTGCAGCGAGGAATCCAGCCCCGAGGACGAACTACTCGCGTTGGAGGCGGAGTTCTGCTGGGTGCTCGATCCCATCGACGGCACGAACAACTATTACTTCGGGCTGCCGATGTGCGCCATTTCACTCGCGCTACTCAGGAGAGGCGAGCCGATCTACGGCTTTGTTTACGACCTTGCCCGCGACAAACTAATCGAGGGAGGGCCTGAGTTCGGGGTGTTGGATGGTGCAACTAAGGCAAACGCCAAGACCACGGACCTTACTCGCCATAGCATCATTGGCCTGCATTTTCCGCTCAGCCCCAATGAAACCGAGCCGCTGCGCGAGTGGCTGGAAACTTACCGCGTGCGCTCATTTGGCAGTAGCACCCTCGTGCTGACTTACGCGGCGCTGGGAAAGATCGACGGCTGTCTGGACACTCGGGTAAAAGTATGGGATATCGCGGCGGCCTATGCATTGGTGAAAGGCGCCGGTGGCGAATTCCACTGGTTTGACGAGCCAGCCTTCCCCATGAAAGACTTTAAGGTCGATCAACCCAAACTACGTTTCGCGGCAGGCTCAAAAGCATTTGTCCAAGCGGCAGCGAAGCTGCAGCTTGGGAGGAAAAAGGAAAAAGATTAAAGGAAAAAGTTTCCACCCAAAGAAACGAATGAGGCGCATTCTAAAAGTGCGCCTTCGTTATCGAGTTAACTTTTTCCTCACTCCTCCCCTACTTAAACACGAGCGTCTGGCTGATCAATTCAAAGCCGGGCAGCGCATTAGGCAGGTCGTCGGACATGTAAAACTCGGTAACGAGCAAGCCCTTGTTCTTGCCGGGTATCACCGTGGCGAAGACGCGTAGACCGCCAGGAAAGAGATTCATCACTTTGCCCTTCAAGTGCTTCCCCTGGCCGGTGTACTTGCCCCAAGTGTCAAATTTCGCCTCCGAGTAGGTATTCACCGCAGTTCCATCGAGCGCAATCAACACATTGCGCATGGTGTTTTCGAGGTCCATTTCGGAATTGGCGTCGAAGATCTCGATCATGATGTGCGAAGCGCCGCCCGTCTCGATCGTGAAGAGCTTGTCGGGATCGTAGTCGGCCTGATGGCTCGCAATAGTCCACTCCTTGGGATAGCTCAAACTGAAGGCCGGACGATTGATGGTCGCCAGGTCAGACTGCGACCACGAGCCAGCCTCTTCGAGCACCTCCTGTCGATCATCTTCCGGATCGTCAAAAAAGAAAGCCAGTGGCAAGTGATAGGCGCTCGCAGACGTCAACGCAAAGGCGCCAAATACCAACGGAAAGAAAAACTTGGACCGTAAAAGGCTGCTAACTGACTTACCCATCACCAATTAGCCCAAGATATAAAGAGTCCCCCCCGGTTCAAACCTTAATTTTAGATTAAATTCAGACAGGGACTCCCTCATTCGGCTGCAAGTCGTGTATTTGCAACTTCGGATTTGCGTCCATGAGCTCGTCAAAAAACCAGGCTCTGGCGTCCGGATCGCCATGAGTTAAAGCCACTGCGCGCGGGTCCAGCGAATGCGCGAACTGGAGTAACTCATCCCGGTCCGCGTGGCCACTGAGATCAAACTGCTCAATGTGCGCGCGGACAGGCGCTGCATGGTCGATTACTGAAAACAGAAAGCTCTCTCCTTGCGCTGTCGCCAGCAGTTCACCTCCCGGAGTTTCCGGGTCGCAGTAGCCCACAAAGCAAATCGTATTCGCGTGGTCATCCAGCATTGCTGCCGCCGCGTGGTAGGAGGGCGTGTGCTCCACCAACATGCCGCTGGACAGCACATAAATGCCTTTTTGCCCCGGACTGTTGCCCGGCTTGAATGGTGGCGGAGGCTGAACCTTGAGCTGCTTGAGCACCGAACGTCGGAAATGCACGCCGCCGACCTTACGCGAAATCGCATCGAAGTAATCGACAATATCCATGCCCAAGCCTGCGCAAAAAATGGGGCATTCTGGCAGCTTGCCCGCCTGCCGCGCATCGTGGAGCAGTTGCATCACTTCCTGCATGCGCCCCAGGGCGAACACCGGAATCAAGGCGCAACCACCGCGGGAAATCGTGTGCGCAAGGGTATCGATCAGCCGCTCGACTTCGCTTTCGCGGGTGCGCTCGGGCACGCGCCCCTTGGCGCCGCGAGTGGTTTCCATAATCAACGTATCCGTCGCTTCGATGGGAAAATCCGCGCCATCAAGCGTGGCCTGCGCGCCAAACATGACGTCCCCCGTGAAGAAAATCCGCCGGTGTTTATAAACGAAACTCACCCCTGCCGCCCCGGCAATGTGCCCGGCGCGGTGCAACGTGAAGGTCAACTCCTCGCCATCACGCTCGATGCTGCGCGGCTGGCCATAGGTCAGGCCAACCAGCGCCCGGTCCACTTCGTCCACTTCGGCAAAGGTGTAGAGCGGCAAGTCGACGTTGCCCAATTCGTCGCGCTGGCGCTTCATCACGTTGACTGAATTGCGCAACATGCGCTGGGCCAGCATTTGCGATGCGCGGCTGGTCACGTAGAGCGCCTCCGGATGCTGGCGGCACACAATGGGGAGCGAACCCAGGTGATCCAGGTGGCAATGCGTGAGCACGACTAGGTCCAGCGGCCCATCCCCCAACAAATCGAAGTTCGGCGTGGATTCCCGACCAACGCATTTGGGATCGAGCCCGGCGTCGATCAGCACGCGAAAGGGGCCAATCTCCGCCAATAGCGAGTTCGCGCCAATACGCCGATGCCGGCCTAAGTCAGTGAGTTGCATGAGACCTGAGTGTGAATCATTTGCTCGCTGAGTCGATGGTGGATTGTTGGTCAAATTACTCAATTGTAGTCGCTGGGGATGTTCATTTCAAAGCGCGGGATTCGGGTAAACACCGCACCGCCCAATTCGTCAAGCCCATGAAACGCGCCTTGGGCCGCCGCATTCTGATCGCTCACATGATAGCTGTTGTAGGAAAAGCTTTCGCCCGGAGCCAGCCGTGGGGTTTTCTGGACAATTTTATCGCCCTCCACCACGAGCTTGGAACCATCGGCATGCTCGATGACCCATTTGCGTCCCAACAACGTAACCGCGCGGTCGGATAAATTATTGATCGTGATGAAGTAGATAAACGCGTGACTGCGACCGTCGTTCGGCTCATCGATTTTCTGATAAACGATACGATCCACCTCAACCCGCAGGCCGGGCAATTCCAGTGCGTTTTTCTCCGGTTGGCTCTCGGACATAAACTATTACTGAGCAAGTTCTTCACCAGTTGCAATCCCTGCATTAACCGAGTGCTCAATCGGTGAGCTGACCTTGCCCCTTGAATCTGATGAGCAGACATGATTGGTTAGAAAACGTGTTTGCCGTGATCGAATATTTCTTCTTCGCCTTTGTGTCGCTATTCGTGATCATTTCGCCGATCTCGACGGTGCCGCTCTTCCTGGGCATGACGCCGGACAACACGCCCGAGGAACGAGTCGGCATGGCGCGCTTCGCCTGCATACTCGCGGGCTGCGTCTTGCTGACCTTTGCCATCCTCGGCGAACTACTATTTAACGCGCTCGGCATTACTCAGGCGGCCTTTCAAACGGCGGGTGGATTGCTGATTTTCCTCATCGCAGTCGACATGGTGCTGGGCAAAGACCCCGCCCCATCCGCAGTGATGACTCCCGAAGACAAAGCCGCCGGCTTGCGCAAAAACGACATCGCCATCACTCCACTGGCCATCCCAATGATCTCCGGCCCCGGCTCCATTTCCACTGCGGTTCTCCTGCAGAGCAAGGCCATCGGTTGGGCGCAGTATCTCGCACTCGCGCTCGCGATTGCAGCAGTCAGCTTGGCGTCCTACACGATTTTCCGCTTCGCCGCTTTTGGCGGCCGCTGGCTGAATCCGCTGATCCTGCGCATCGCCAAGCGACTGATGGGGCTCTTGCTCGCCGCCGTCGCTGTGCAATTCGTGTTCAACGGCGTCTTAGCCTCGGGGTTGTTTCCCAAGGCCCCCTAGGAACGGTGACTACTGCTTGGGTTTGAAGACGATTGGGTCCTGAGGCTCGATGCTAAGGCTAAGCCTACGGCCCTCGTCCAGCTGATATTCTTTCCGGTCGCCCAGCGGCATCTCACCGCGCAGAAGGAATTCCTGAGTCGCAAAGGCAAGACAGGCGTCTGTCGACGCAGCGTCTTTGTATTTAAGCCCGCGCACCACGAGCAAGCAGCGGTAGGCGCATTGGCCATTGGTCTCAGTGACTTTGGCGGTAAAGATTGTCCCGTGCTGCAGATCGGCCTCCCCCTCTATCGCTTCCTGTCCCATGGTGAATGTGGCTGACTCGCCAGACTTGGTGACGATGGTCGGGCCCGCGATGCGGCGGCTGTTCGATTCATCCAAGATGTCGTCCTGCCAGACCTCAACGTGGATTTTTAAAAGTTGGCCCATCGCGGGCAATGTCAGGCTACAGAACGCCAGAGCGAGAATGCAGGATTTCCAGTTCATGATAGTTTCTAATTTACCGCTGATAACTCATATTTCCAAATATAAAAAAGCCGCTGACTTTCATCAGCGGCTTTCGGTAATAAAGTTGTCTCGGTTTACGCGGGCATCCCTGCCGGAGCGGCGCCGGGGAGGCCTTCGTCGCCGTCGTCTTCCTTGGTCTTCGGCTTCTTGGCGGGCTTCTCGGCTTCCTCTTCCTTTTCGGGCGGAGGCGTGGTGTTGTTGATCACCGGAGAGCGCAGCTCGCCAAACTCGAGGATTTCGTGGACGTGCTTGCCGTCGATCGTCTCGTATTCGAGCAGGGCTTCGGCAATGCCTTCGAGGGCCTTGCGATGCTCCTCGATGATCTGCTCAGCGCGCTTGTATTGGGCGTTGAGGATCTTCTGCATCTCGGAGTCGATCTTGCGGGCGGTTTCCTCGGAGTAGTCCTGGTTGCGGGTGATTTCCTTGGCCAGGAAGATGTGCTGCTGGTTTTCGCCTAGGGCGATCGGGCCAAGCTCGCTCATGCCGAGGTCGCACACCATGGTGCGAGCGGCGCGGGTGGCTTGCTTGATGTCGCTGGATGCGCCACTGGAGAAATCGCCCGTTTCGAGCTCTTCGCCAATGCGGCCTGCCATGCAGCAGCAAATGAAGTTAAGGATGTCGTTCTTGGTCTCGCCGAGGACTTCCTTGGTCGGCGTGAGCATGGCCATGCCGAGGGCGCGTCCGCGCGGAAGAATCGTCACCTTGTGCAGCTCGTGATTCTTGCTCTTGAGGACGGCTTGAACGAGCGCATGGCCGGCTTCGTGGAAGGCGGTGGAGCGCTTGTCTTCCTCGTCCATGAGCTTGCGGCGCTCGCGGCCGTAGGCGATCTTGTCGCGGGCTTCTTCGATGTCGGCAGTGTCGACTTCGGTCTTGTCCCGACGGGCGGCCACGAGGGCGGCTTCGTTGAGCAAATTCGCGAGGTCGGCGCCAGAGAAACCTGCGGTGCTGCGCGCCACACGACCGAGGTCGATGTCGCGCGCCATCTTGATCTTCTTGGCGTGCACGCGGAGAATTTCTTCGCGCCCCTTGAGGTCGGGCAGGTCGATCAACACTTGGCGGTCAAAACGGCCGGGGCGCAGAAGCGCCTTGTCGAGGACGTCCGGGCGATTCGTTGCGGCGATGATGATGATCCCTTCGTGACCGTCAAAACCGTCCATCTCGACGAGTAGTGAGTTGAGCGTTTGTTCGCGCTCGTCGTTGCCGCCGCCTAAACCAGCGCCACGCTGGCGACCGACGGCGTCGATTTCGTCAATAAAGACAATGCAGGGCGCGTTTTTGCGGCCTTGCTCGAACATGTCGCGGACGCGCGCGGCGCCAACGCCGACGAACATTTCCACGAAGTCCGAACCGGAAATGGAGAAGAAGGGAACATCCGCTTCACCGGCCACAGCCTTGGCGAGGAGCGTCTTACCAGTGCCGGGGGGGCCCACCATGAGCACGCCCTTGGGCACCTTACCGCCGATCTTTTGGAACTTCTTCGGGTCCTTGAGGAAGTCGACCACTTCGGCGACTTCTTCCTTGGCCTCATCACATCCAGCCACGTCCTTGAAGAGGAAGCGTTCCTTGTCACGGGTGAGCAGCTTGGCGCGGCTTTTGCCGAAGGACATAGCGCCCTTGCCGGCCATCTTGAGCTGACGCACAAAGAGGAAGTAAATCAGGCCAATGATGATCAGGAACGGCAACAGGTTGACCAGAATTTCCATCATCACCGTGCTGGCCGGCTTGGAGACGACCTTGTAAGGCGCATCCGGGTTGGTCAGCATATCGTAACGGGAATCCGTCAGCTTGCCTGAACAGGTAAATGGAATCAGATCACTGTTTTTGGCCGTGGTCGGGATGACATTGTTCTTGTTAGAACTGTCTTCCGTGGAACCAGTGCTGGAGGTCTCAGCTTTGGCATCGGAATCAGCGGCAGCTTCCACCGGCTTGGCGTTGGGATTCTTGAGCGTGCCCCACATAGCATACCACTGACGACCGCCACTGGGGTCCTCCTTGAGGTAAAGCTCGTTCAGCTCACCGTTTTCCGCTTTGCGGATTAGCTCAGTCACGGTCAGCTGCTCCGCGCCAGTCGGTTGACCGGGCGAGAAGCGCCATAAAAGGACGATAGCAGTAATGACCGCCAGCCAGATAAAGATCATCTTCGGATGAAATGATCCCGGCGGCGGATTTTTCTGCCCGTCGTTGCGTTTTTCTTCGTTGTCGCTCATTTAATGGGTAAAAAGAGTATCAATAATCACCTAGAAAGCCCGGTAAGTCAACCATAGAGCCGTTTTGCATTCCGGTTGAATGCTGACGCTATCACTGGGGGGTAGACCGGGGACCCAAATTATATCCCCGTTGGCATCACAGACCACCGGCAGACGCTTTCGTTCCCTTTCTGGAATTTTACGGTCGGTAAAACAATCCTGCAGCTTGCGGCGCCCGGGGCTGCCCAAGGGGCGATAACGATCTCCTGGTTGCCATAAGCGAACCGTGACGCGCCCTGCGCCAATGGTCTCGGTTTTCAAAAACACCTGCTCGGACTCGGAGAACTCGCCACTGCGGATTGCGGCGTTAAGCTTGGCGTCGAGATTTGCCCAACCGCACATAAGCATACCGGCGTCCGGCAAGGCCAGACCTGCGCCTGGAGTCAAGGTGCGCGGCGACCAGCTCGGCGCGTATTCATCGATCCGCAAGCGAATGACGCCATGATCATCGGCCACCAGGAACTTGCTCTTCCCCACACTGAAACGCAGGGGCTCTTCCTCGATCCAACTGAGTAAGAGATCATCGACGGCGCCAGCCGAAAGATTATCCAACAACTCCATCCTCGCCAGCCAGCGGATGAGGGCGCGACGCCACAAAGCCCGTGGCTTGCCGCGCAAGCCATTCGCCGCAAGGTGATCCTTGTGTTCCTTGGCCGGATAGACCGACTCCAACCAACTGTCGAGCGCATCAGCGTCTTCCTCCAACAGCTGACGCACCCGGATGGCGCCTTGCAGTGGATCGCTGGGACTGGCCTGGACCAACGCTGGCCAGACATCATTGCGAATGCGATTGCGAAAGTAGTCGCCGCTCTGATTACTGGCGTCTTCGCGCCACGGAATATCCATGGCCCGCAAACCGGCAACGATTGCCTCACGCGACCATTCCACCATCGGACGCAGGTGCACGGGGCTGTTGCGCGCGGGTTGGCTCACCGGGCGCGGCGCCGCAAAGCCATCAGCGCCAGACCCGCGGGTCAGGCGCATGAGTTGGGTTTCAGCCACGTCGTTGGCGTGCTGGCCCAAGCAAACAATGGCGCAATCGGCCTCTGAGAAAAATTGGAGCCTCGCCGCGCGTAGCTCGGCTTCCCCGACTTTGGCGCCTTGCGCAAACGCCGCCTGCCCCAAGCGAAACTCCAAGCCCAGCCCCTGGGCGACTGCTTGCACAAAGTCGGCGTCAGCGTTGGCGGCTTCACCGCGCGTCCCGTGATTAAAATGCAGGACACGCAAACGGCCACGACGCTGCGGATACCGCGCCCACAAGAGCAGGAGCAGCGCCAGGGAATCCGCCCCCCCCGAACACGCCACGCCCCAGCTGACCTTAAATTGGTCGATGACGTGCGTTGTCGCAGGATGAAGCGGCTCAGACTTCCAATAGTCCGCCAGCCGCAAGGCTTGTTGAAACCAATCCGTCACAAGGGGAAACGATGAGAGAAGCTGCGGATTTTGCGATAAAAGGCGGGCTGGCGTCAAAGCTTTGGCGAAAGATTTACAGATGAGGCGCTTAACCAGCTGCCAAGTCCAGTAATTCCTTGTCGCGGGCAGCGCGGACGGCGTCCACAATCGCAATGCCCACCAAATCCATGGCGGCAAGCTGCTGGAAGCGGCTTTCAAATTCATCACGCTCTTCTTCGGAGAAAATCTTGCGCTGCAAACGGCAAGCCTCCACCAACGCCAAGAGCGCGGCTTCCTCCGGGGAGGGAATTTCCTCCGGGTTGAGCACCAAGTCGCGCACTTGCTGGATGACATCTGCCCGCGCGCGCTCATCCGCCTGTGGATAAACGGGGGCCTTGAGTTTGCGCACGAAGAAGATCTTGTCTTTCTTTTCGAGAATCTCCTCGTCCACGAGCTTTTCCAGAGTCTTGGAAACAAGCAACGTGCCCTGCAGAGCCAGGCGGCCAATCGCTTTGCGCAACGGGATTTCCTTGTCGCCCTCACGCACCACCTGCAAGGCGGAGTTGAGTAGCGGACGCTGCGGATAGTTTTCCTCCAGCACAATGATCTTTTCCGCATCGGAGTCGATCAGGTTGCGAAAAGTCATCTCCAGCAGAAAGGCGCCGGCGAGACCGATCTCCAGCGACTTGCGCGGAAGGGCGTGAAATTTGCCGGTTTTGGGATCCAGTGCGAGAATGAGTAGCTGCTCGGCGAATGTCATGTGTCGCAGTGAAGCGATTTTCGGCCTCGGCGGAAAGCTTTTTTGTGGGGAGTTATTCAGGCAGAAAAGACTAGATCGATTGAATTCCCGCAGGAAAATGATCGTCGCTACTGGAAATTTTTTCGCATTCACTGCCAATCCATCTATCCCCTTCTGCCTTCTACCACCTGCCTTCTGCCTGAGCGTAAATATCTTCACCAACGTGTATCATAGTTCTTACTTGCATGTGAGCGCGAAATTCTCCATAAACGCGCCTGTTTTTACTGGGTAGGGCATGCGGCCAATCAATCGCGTGCAATTCCTCGGCTAAAGACTCTGGGTGACTTTCACCCGCAGTGAGCTTGGTTCGGGGCGCCGGAATCCTGCTCGTTATCCTCCGGCGCTGAACAAGAAAAGAATTAAGACAGTGGACATCTACGTTGGGAATATTCCCTACGATCTTACCGATGACGAGCTGATGAGCATCTTTGGCGCTCATGGCGAAGTCACTTCGGCTAAAGTCATCATCGACCGTGAAACCGGCCGTTCCAAGGGCTTCGCATTCGTCTCCATGGCGAGTGAAGACGAAGCAAATGCAGCCGTTGAGGCCCTCAATGGGGCTGAAATCGGCGGGCGTCCCGCCAAGGTAAATATCGCGCGTCCGCGCGAAGAACGCCCTCCTCGCCGTGACTTCGGCGGCGGCGGTGGCGGCGGCTTCAAGCGCGGCGGCGGCGGTGGCGGTGGCTACCGCGGCGGCGGTGGCGGCGGTGGTTACCGCGGCGATCGTGGTGGTGATGACGGTGGTTTCCGTCGTCGCGAGCGCGGTGGCAGCAGCGGCGGTCGTGATCGCCGCGCCTTCTAAGACAGCCTAAAGAGCTATCCAAAAATTCCAGCTCAAGACAGCTGTTTTACGAGGCTGATCGCCCGGTAAGGGCGAAGCCAACATTTTACATCCTTTCCTACGATATAAACGCCGGCCTCACTAGGTCGGCGTTTCTGCGTTCAAGAGCAATTTCATTTTGAACAGTCCAGTCTGGCCGCAGTGATTTTCCGTGTCCCGCAAGACGCGAGGAGCCCACGGGCATGCAACCAATGCTTTCTCCGTAGCGAGGTCCTGCATTGATGCCATGCGCTTCATGGAATCACCCTGAGCGGCGCCACGCTCCCACTGAGCAGACCTCAACCTCCTCTATCCTACCCTAGATCTAACTTCAGCTTCCCTTTGCGCAGCGGTTAATTCACTGAACGGTCCGGGCGAAATTCGAGTGGGATGCGGCGCTGGAGTTCCAGTTCCCAAGCCCGCTGCTCCTCGTGATAGCCAACTTCGCGCATCGAGTCGAAATACAGAACATAGAACATCACACCAAGCAGCAAAAACATGAAGGCGCCTTGCACGCTAGCGATGAAGTTAATCGGCAGCGGCTTGCCCGTCAGCTTGCTGATCGTGGCAAACATCATGTGGCCACCATCGAGGACAGGAATCGGTAAGAGGTTCAGCACCGCCAAATTTATGTTCAGTAGGACTCCGAACCAGAACGCCATACGCCAATCAAACTGTGCAATGCGATAAAGGTTCGTCGTGATGCCGACCGGGCCGGAAAGGTGACGTAAGCCGATGTCCGACTTCGGGCTAAGCAGGCTACCCAAGGTCCGGAATGTGCGCTCAATGTGCTCCTGAAACTGCACTAGAGGGTTCTGGTGAATCAGGATCATGTCGGACTTCGTCTGGAAGCCAGCATGCGTGGTGCTAACGGGCCGATTGAGTGAAATCGCCGCAGAAGCTGGAAGCATGCGAGTGATTGTGGCCCCATCCAGGTTTGTCAGCTCAATTGTGAACTCTTCTCCCTGATGCGTCTGAGTGTAATCCAAAAACTGCTGCAGTGAATCCATCCCCTGCCCATTCACCGACGAGATGAACCAGTTGCCATCGCTCTTTAAAAAGCCTTCACCGGGATCCAAGCTATAAACTGCCAATTTCGAGGGCGTACTCGTCACTGCTTTGTCACCAGCTTCATCGGGAGCATACTTTGGCATCACCCAAAATGCAGTCTGGCCACCTTCAGTCAGGCTAATGTGGGCATCAGGACGGTTATAAGGAATTTCCTGCGGAGTCATCGTCAGGGTGACTTGCTCATTTCCGCGCTGCACGAGTAATTGAGTCGGCTCCCCAACATGGGCCGAAATTTGGTCCAGATATTGGCCCCCACCATAGACTTTATTTCCGGCCACTTCTAATATCTCATCCCCTTTTTGGACGCCAGCCAAGTCCTCGGGAGAATTTTCCAGCACACGGTCGACTTTTAGTTGCTCCGCCGGGCCAATCCCCACAAAACGCATGCGGTCACCGGACTTGGCGTTCTCAAGGCGTAAAACTGGGTTCACGGTCAAATCGAAGACTTCGTCACCGCGCTTGACGCTAAAAATGGCGGTCGGGACACCAGCATCGTCACGCCCTGTTCCTAGTGCAATGTGTTCTCTGACTTCTTTGAAATTCGCAATAGGCGAACCGTCAATGCCCACAATCTCGTCACCTGGGCGTAGGCCAGCTTTCCATGCCGGACCTTCAACCACGCTGTCAGCATCTACATTGATAGTCTCTCCCACGTAACCGATGACATTGGTTTCACCGCTGGAGTTGGAAGGATAACCGGTGTACCAACCGATGCAGGCAATGACGACTGCGAGGCAGAGATTGAAAAACGGCCCTGCGAAAGCCACATACATTTTGTCCGCATAACCGATTGGCGGAAGTTTTTCTTTGGCCTCGCCTTCGCCTTCGAGCGCGCGCATCTCAGCAAGCTGAGGTAAAGCCACATAGGCGCCAAAAGGGATCGCGCAAATACAATACTCCACGCCGTCCTTGCCCTTCCAGCTCAAGAGCTTCGGCCCCAGGCCAAATAAGGAGAAGCGGTCAACCTTCAACCCGCGCCAACGCGCAGCGATGTAGTGGCCGTATTCGTGGACCACAATGGAGCCATTAAAAATCAGGAGCACCCAGAAGATGCCCCATGCGCTGCTGAACAGCATATCAAATATGGTGGGTTCGCCCATTCTTACAAACGTAGATGATTCGAAGTCAGACCGCAATGCCGAAGAAATGTTCAATCGCCAATTTGGCATGGCTGACGAAGGAGCCAACTTTCAATCAATGAATAGCAGGTAATATCATATGTCACATTGACAAACAACGCCATCCGTATATCATGCGTTTTGCGATGAAACTCGTTCCCCTATTGCCTTCTACTGTCTGCGGTCCCCTTGGCGTCAAACACCTGCCCCGACTGTGGCTCAAAGTTTCACTCCGTCTCCAGGAAAAGCTCCAGGACGACTACCAGAGCATCGGTCCCGGATTTGACCGCATGACACTGGAAGCGCTTGGCATAGAGCAAGAAGCGTTTGAGAACTATATTGCACAGGATCGGCCGACCTACATCGAGCTAGAGGCTTGGATCATCGCCAACTACAGCAATAATCTGGACCCCTGCAAGATCGCCGCGCTCAACCGCATGATCGACACCTACCAGCACGCGCCCGAGACCCGCGCCCAGATCCTCGACGAAGCGGGCATTGCCGATGATAAAAGCTTCATGACCGCCTCAATGCTCAACAACATCGACGACTGGACGGTCTTCCACAAAAGCTTCCTGCAGTAATTACAGCGCCAACTCAGCCGGAACCTGCATCCGCCGCAGCGCAGCAGAGGCGATGATTCGCACGATCTCCTCCTCCGAGAGCATGTCGGTGTTGATGACCAAGTGGTAAAGCTCTGGGTCCTCAATATCGCGGCCAAAGTGCGTCCGGAAATAATCGCGCCGGTCGCGGTCATCCTTGAGCAGACGATCCGCAGCCTCCTTTTCACAAAGACCGAACAGATTCTCCAAGTGCTGCAAGCGATGCTTAACCGAGCCAACCAGGCGGACATTGAGCACATTGCGCAGGCCAGCGCCCACCACGCAGGCGCCCCGACCCACGATGATCGCGTGCCCACGCCCCAGCAAACGGACAATGGTGTCGCCGACTTTTTCGTGGAGTTCCCACATGGAGGGATGCAGGCCGACGATTTCATTAATCGTTGACTGTAGCTCGCTGACGCGCGACTCCGTCATAAACTTCTCCAAATAACGCGGCAGTTGGTGGTCATCGAGTACGCGACGGATCAAGTTCTTGTCGAACAAGGTCCAAGGCGGATTGGTTTGCTCATCCACCTGCTCCAAATGCTGCACGAGGAGTTTTGCAATGGTCGTGCCGCGGGCGCCAACTTGCCGCGAAAGGGTGATCGCTGGCAGTGCAACCTGCTGGTTACGGGCAAAACCATGGTCATTCGCCGAGCTAGTAACATAAGCCCGGCATTTCTCAAACAAACGGGTATCGGACATGGGGTTTCCTTGGTTAACTGTAATATAATTCAGCGGGTGGGTTTGCTCAAGTGAAAAATTGCATTCTGAAGGCGCTATTATCCGATTTCTTAGGTTAGATTAGCAGAGACTGCCCAAAGTTCCCTGTTGTCTGGACTTCTGGAGAAGATCGGTTAAGTTCTTGATTATGCCCTACTTAAACATCCAAACCAATCAGTCCCTCAGCCCTGAATCCCTGGAAAAGCTGCTCGCGGGCAGCTCCAAGCTCGTTGCCGAAGGCTTAGGCAAAAGCGAGGAGTTCATGATGGTTTCCGTCAAAGACAACACGCCGATGATCTTCGGCGGCAAGCCCGGCCCCACCGCCTTCCTCGAAATAAAATCCATCGGCATACCCGCCAATAAAACGAAGGAAATCTGCCGCTTGCTTTGCGAGCTGGTCAAATCCGTAGCGGACATCCCACCCGAACGCGTCTACGTGAAATTTAATGACGTCCAGCGATCTATGTGGGGCTGGAAAGGCGACATGTTCGGCTAGCCACCAAAAAGCGACGGCCTATACCATAGACCGCCGCTTCACTTGGGTGTAGAAGGAAACTGTGTCCTTAAGCGCGCTTCCGGCGACGGATTAGCACCGCGCTTAAAATCATGGCCCCAATGCCAGCCGCAGTTACTCCGGGCTCGGGCACAATGGTAATGCTGCCTGCGCTGCCAAAAGTGCCTGGGTCGGTTGGCGAAATCGGCGTAAAGCTGTCAGCGACAAAAGTCAGGATGTTCGCACCAGCGGTTAAATCGCTAATTTCATCCATAAAGTCCTGCCCCGCAAGGGTATTTGAAGTCAATACCGCCTCACCCGCGCCAATTGCCGCAGGATCAGCATTGTTGTCCACTTCCACAACGAAACGCGTCAGGTAGCCACTCGCCCATTCAACATCATCGTAATAGAAAGTTAGATTCGTCGGGGCCGTGAAGCCCGCATCATCATAACGATAATCTTCAAATCCGGGAGTCGCTGCACCTGGAGATTGAGTCACTGAGCCAGCGCCAAAATAGAGCTCCAACGTAGTAAAGCGCCAGCTCAGCAAAGTAATGTCCAAACCGCCGCCACCGGGCGAAAAGAGATCCATGCCTTCTTGCGTAGCGCCGCTACCTCCACTGGGGCCAGATAGTGAACCATCGTAATCGGCAATGATGTCATTAAACATGGCAGTCGGCCCGACCCAAGAGGGGCCACTCGAATCTTCCACGTTGGTAATGCCGTTATTGTAGGTAATAAACGCCGCACTAGCAGAAAGCGACGTGAGACTTAGCAGGGAACTCACTAGCAGTTTCATAGTAGAGACAAGCATAGGATTTTAACCCCACAAGCGCAAGCACATAACGCCCAGATTTTTTAAGTGCAATTTTAGCTGGCTAATGTCTTTCCTCTACTCAGGTGAACCGCCAGCAACAGAGCGCTCAACAAAATACCTGGTAACAACACGAGCCACGGCGCATTGGTCAGGTAGGCTTGGTTCTGCCGCAGCATCGCTCCAAGCTCCGGGAAATCCGGGTCGCCAATCAGCCCCAGAAACGCCAAACCACTCAGTTCGAGGGCACAAAGCGCAAAGACCAACCGGGCCAAGGCCGCGACATCGGGGGCTAGGTTGGGCCAAAGGGTGCGCCGAAACAACCCCCACCCTACGGAGCCCAAGGATTCACTGGCCTGAACATAAGCTGCCCGCAGCTGCTCGCGCCAGTTGATCCGTAATTGACGATAGCTGATCGGCGCATTGCCCAGAGCGACGGCTAGGACCAACGTCGCCCCCCCCGGCGGCAGAAACACGAGCAAGATCAAGCTCAGGAAAATCACCGGCAGTCCCAACCAAACCGAAGCAATCAGCGGCACCGCAACGCGGCCAATGTTGCCGGTCTTTTCTTCCAAAGTGAGCATCAGGCCCGCGATCAAGAAATTCAAAGCCAGGGCCGCCAGACTTAAGGTCGCGGTGTTCGCCAAGCCACGCCACAAGCGGCTGAGCACATCGCGCCCCAAACCATCTACTCCCAGCCAATGCGCCAGACTAAATCCGCCCAGCCGCAGTTCACGGAAGTCTTGCGCCAGCGGATCATAGGGAGTCCAACAGAGCCCCACCGCCACGATCGCAACGACGCCTGCAAGCAGCCAGTTAATGCGCATCGTCGCCCTCCCCCGGTTGCGCCAGGCGCGGATTCAGCGCGACTGCCAGTAACTCCGTTAACCACACCACGGCGAAGATCAAAAACATCACCAAGAGCAACGCATATTGAATGATGAACACATCGCGGTCCAACACTGCGCCGACTAGGTAACGCCCCATTCCAGGCCAGGCAAACACGGTCTCCGTCAACACCGAGCCGCCCAGCAGCAGCCCAAAACTCGTTCCCAGCACGATGATCAGCGGTGCGCCCAGTAAGCGCAGTCCATGTCGTAACCAGATCGCCGTTGGCGAAAGCCCTTTGGCCCGCAGCGCCACGAGCAAGCGCTGCCAACGCGGCTCCTGAATACGCGCGCGCAACAGGCCACTCACCATCGCCGCCGGGAAAAACGACAAGCAAAGCGCGGGCAACGCCAAATGATGCAGCGTCGAGCCAAGCGCCTCCCAATCGCCTGCGGCTAAGGAATCGATCACCAGAAATCCAGTCCCTTCGGGCCTCTCCAGAATATAGTCAAAACGCCCTGAAACCGGGAACCAATTCAACCACGCAGCCCCAACGATGATGAACAACAGGCCGAGCCAGAAAATCGGTACGGTCAGCCCCAACGCGCCAAGCGCCTCCGGCAAGCGACGCGCCCATTGCCAGGGCGCCAGCTCTGCCAGCAGGGTGGTCCCCACCCCGATCACGACGCCGAGCGCCAGCGCGGTCAGACTCAACTCCAGGGTCGCGGGCAGGCGGTTCTTCACTTCGTCGGCGACCGAGCGTTGGTTGAGAATGCTCGCGCCCCATTCGCCCTGCAAAAAATTGCCCAGGTAGTTCACGTATTGCGCTGGCCAGGGCAGATCCAGCCCCAGCTCGGCCTCGATCTGCGCCGCGCGCTCCGGGTCTGGCGCTTTTTGCGCCAACAACACCCCGTCGCCCAACGTCAGGCGCGACGCTGTAAACAGCAGCGCACTCGCCGTCAAAAACAGCGCCAGCAACAGCAGTGACTTGCGCAGCGCAAAAGCAACCATTGCCCATATGCCATCCACCCCGCCCCCCAAGTCAAGGCAGCAACGCACAACATGCTGTTGCTTCGATCGTTTTGCTTGTTGAAAAAAGGCGACGCGGCCAAGAGGTTCATTTTTCGGCGTGCGTTTGCGCGAAATAACATGATGCTCGTGGGCATGCCACATCCAGTAAAGGCAGTACTCATAACGATGTTTGAGCCGGGCAACGGGCAAGCCGGCGAACTCTCTCCCTACATCCAACCATTTGGCCTGAAGCCAATCGAGCTGCCCGGCAGCGGGTTAGACCATGTCTTTGCCAATGAAGACCGCTCGCTGCTCGCGCTGGTGGCGGGCGTCGGCACCGCCAATACAGCCGTCTCCCTGTTATCGCTCGGGCTTTGCAGCGAGTTTGATTTCACCCAAACGCACTGGTTGATCAGCGGCATTGCTGGCGTCAATCCACATGAGGGCGCACTGGGCAGCGTTTATTGGGCAGATTGGGTCGTGGACGGCGACTTATGCCACGAGGTCGACCTCCGCAGCGCGCCCAAAGACTGGCCCATTGGCATCTTTCCCCTTGGCGCCAAGGAACCTTACGGACCGAGCACGCTGGAAAGCGGGCTTTTTGGTCGTCCTTATCAACGCTTTCAAATTAACCCCGAGCTCCTTGCCTGGGCGGTTCATGAAACTGCTGGTCTGGAGCTGGCCAACCCGCCGGAACTGGTCGAAAGCCTGCAAGACTTTCAATCGTTCCCCCAAGCCATTGAAGCGCCTACCACCGCCATCGGCGGCACGCTCTCGGCCGCACGTTTTTGGCACGGCGAACACCACAATGAATGGGCGCAGCAGTGGATGCATTATTGGACGGATGGCCAGGCCCGCTTTGTGACATCAGCCATGGAAGACACGGGCACGCTACACGCCATGGGGCAACTGGAGCGCATGGGCCGCGCCCGTCAGAACCAGTTGTTGGTCATGCGCGCAGCCAGTAATTTCACGATGCCGCCTCCGGGCAAATGCGCCGTTAAAAACCTGATCGGCGACGCCGAGCCCAATTACCCGGGCATGGTCGCCGCGCTGGAAAACTCTGGTCGCGTCGGCGGACACATTCTCCGACAGTGGCTAAAGTAATTCCTTGCCCTGAATATAATATGGTATTTTCGGCGCCATAAGCACGCTCAGTGGAGTCGGTATATTACGGTAGTTGATTCAATAGAGACATCGCACGCTATCCACTGGGCAGGTGGCTTCAAACGCGTGTAAAAATATGTAAAAGCCGGTCAGGACTCTAGGTAAATCGACACCCAAGCCGTATAATGAGTGTCACCTGAACCGGACCATGCCGACACTGCATAATAACCAACGTGACCGCGATCAGTTCCTGCGTGAGCTGGTCACCGAAATTGCCACCACCCTGCAGGACGTCGTCGGCATGGAAGAAGCCGAGGGCTTTGTCAAAATGGTGGGGTTGCGGCTGGGGCAGAAGATCAACGAGGACTACACCACCGCCGAAGACATCGGACACTGGAGCATGGAAGACCTCGCCAATGTCCTGATCGACCTCAAGGCCAAGATCAACGGCGGCTTCAGCGTGGAAAGCATCGACGAGGACAAAATCGTACTGGTCAACTCCCGCTGCCCCTTTGGCGAGCTGGCGGTCGGGCGCCCTTCCCTCTGCCACCTGACGTCTTCCGTGTTCGGCCAAGTCGCTTCGTCGCACTTTGGCTATTCCAGCGTTGAAATCACGGAATCCATCGCCCGCGGCGACCACCGTTGCCGGGTCATCGTCGCCTTAAACCCCGATGTCGCCACCCAAGGCAGCGTCCACTTCCACCGCGGTAAAGTATGAGCGCTAAAATATTTCAGGAGCAATTTTCGCTACTCGAACAAATCAGTTGCCCCATCGCTCTGGTCGATGAGCAATTAGTCCTGCACTTTGCCAATGTAGCCTTTGCCGAGAGCCTGGGCGGCGCCCTGCCAGTCATGGGAGACCTGGAAAGCATCCTCGCCAACACCGACTCCGTCCGTCGGAGCCTCATGAGCGCAGCCGCCATTTCCAGCCCCATCCCGATCCGTCTGGAGTCTGTTTACGAAAACCAGGCGCTACACGGCCTGATAAGCCGCGTGACCTACGCCGGGCGAACCCTGTTCCTCGTCCATGGCTCTCAGCACGACACCAATCGCTTCCTCAAGCTCAATACCCAACTGGAGTCGATCAACACCACCCTGAGTCGTGAACGCCACCTCGCGCGGCAGCACGAAAACACGCTTCACGCCATCGAGGCCTTTGTCGATGTGCTCGTGCACGACATTCGCTCGCCGCTGGCCACCGTCGTACAAGGCCTGGACCTGCTGCCCGAGGAAATCGAGGCGGACAACCTGGAATTCAGCCGACGCCTCATGGACCAGCTTAAGCAGTCCAGCACGCGTCTGGTGGAGTTCGTAGACAGCCTTTATGAGCACTCCAAGGTCCACCGTTCACAGCTGGAGGTGGAGAGCATCGACCTAGCGACCCACATGACTTATCTTCAACAGGATTTGGCCTCGCTCCTCGAAGAATGTGGCGGCGAATTAATCCTGCAAACCGTCCTGCCGGTCATTAAAGCAGACCGGCAACTCCTCCGCCAATTGCTCCAAAACTTGCTGCAGAACGCCGTCAAGTTCCGCCACCCGGCACGCAAGTTGACGATTATGGTCGGCTGCGAGCGCCTCGATGATTCCACCCTCGAACTCTTCGTCCGCGATAATGGGCAGGGCTTCGAGCCCAATCTCGCCAAGCAACTCTTCGACCCCTACGTGCGCAACCAAGGCAGCGCCAACAGCGGCATGGGCATTGGGCTGGCGACGTGCCGCTCCATCGCGGAAAAGCACGACTGGTCGATCCGCGCAATCGGCAAGCCCAACGAAGGCGCAGAGTTCCGCATTCGCATCCCCTCGCACATGTAGTCGTATTCCGCCAAGCGGGCAGCCTTGCATTACCCCAAGCAGTGGTTCAACTTAACCGCATGGCAGACCCCGCAGACATGCGTCGCGAATACACTCAAGCCGGGCTTTCCGAGGAAAACGCCCTCGCGGACCCTTTTGCGCAATTCCGTCTCTGGTTTGAACAAGCCTTGGCCGCCCAGCTCGTGGAGCCCAATGCGATGACCCTGTCCACCGCCGACGCGAATGGAGCGCCGGACTCACGCACCGTCCTGCTCAAGGCATACGACGAGCGCGGCTTTGTGTTTTTCACGAATTACCACAGCGCCAAGGCTGGCCAGATCGCAAATAATCCGCACGTGGCGTTGCAGTTTCCATGGTTGGGGCTGGAGCGCCAAGTCAAGGTCCGCGGCCTGGCCGAAAAAATTTCCACCACCGACTCGCTGAAATATTTCCTGAGCCGACCACGCGGCAGTCAACTGGGCGCCTGGGTGTCGCATCAAAGCAGCGTAATCAGCTCGCGCAGCATCCTGGAAATGAAACTCATGGAAATGAAGCGTAAGTTCGGCGACGGAGAAATCCCCCTGCCTGACTTCTGGGGCGGCTATCGCGTAAAGCCGGAGTTCATCGAGTTTTGGCAAGGTCGCCCGAGTCGACTACACGACCGGCTGGCCTACACCCGACAAGGCGACGCCTGGCAAATCGAGCGCCTCGCCCCTTAAGCCAACGTCCCGCTGGACTGATCGAATTGCCCATTGGCAAATGACCGACTAAGCCGTTTTCGTTGATCGGCGCTTTCGCCATTTGCGGACGCCAACGCCCATGGCCAACGAAGCCAATCCGGCCAAGGCAATGGTCGTGGATGACTCAGGAATCACCGCGCCAAGTGGGGCGGTTTGACCGGCATTGATCGAGCCGTATCGCTCATCATTATACGCAGCGGCGAGGAAAGTTGTCGTGCCCCTGTTTTTGAAACTGATACGCACCCAGCCAGTTTGTAACCCGAGTGTGAGGAATCCGAATGTCGCGGTATAACTTGCCGTTGCAGGGATCCAGGCGGCGATTCTTTGTACGGCGTTGAGAAAAGTGATCGCCCCACCATAGGGCACGGGGCCGCTATACCAGCCGCTCATGCCGAAAGTAGTCCCGATTGTTTTGCCCGAGTTATTATTGAAAGCGGGGAAGTGACCAACGGAATTCGAGCCGTCGTAGAGATATTGGCCATACCCATATCCTGGGGCAAAAGGCACAGTTTCAACGGCAAAAGTCAGGTTGACGATGGCGGCGGACGCTGGCGAAACAGCTAAGACAACCGATGAAAGTGCGACGCCGTAAGCGGGAAATCGAGTATGCCGATTAATGTCAGTCTGCTTCATAAGCTTGCCTTGAGGACTCATTGTGAAGGGCCAGGGTATACTTGAGATTATCGTGCGCAGAGTAGAATCAGTCAAGCCATCTACAATTTAAATTATCATATTAAGATACTATTTAGTTTTTATTTATCTGACATTAAGTTAGCGATCACCGTTCTAAGATGGAGGTGAATAAATATCTCGATGCAGCGGCGAGTTCCCCACATGATGCCCAACCGTGACCGAGAGCGCTCAGGGGGAGGGATCTGCAATCACGCCCAAGGCCAAAACTGCGGCCTTGATGGTGGGCGCGCTGGGCGTGGTGTTTGGCGACATTGGCACCAGCCCGTTGTATGCATTCACCACGGCCTGCAATTACCTGGACAAAGCGGATGTCGAAACCTCGGTGCTGGGCATTACCTCGCTGTTCTTTTGGTCGCTGATGCTGGTGGTGACGGTGAAATACCTCGGCTTCGTCATGCGGGCGGACTACCACGGGGAAGGCGGCGTGTTTTCGCTGATGGCTCAACTGCGCCCCTATTTCTCATCGAAACGCGGCACGCCAGCCGTCCTGTTGATCATGATGTTTGGCGCTGCTCTGCTGCTGGGAGACGGCGTCATCACGCCGGCAATCTCAGTGCTCAGCGCGGTCGAAGGTCTGGAATTCGTTCAACCAAAGCTGGAGCCTTACATTGTGCCGCTTTCGATGATCGTGCTAGTCGGTTTGTTCACGGCGCAACGTTTTGGCACAGGAAAGATTGGCGTGCTGTTCGGTCCGGTCATGCTCATTTGGTTTACGGTGCTGGGCGCATTGGGCGCGTGGCAACTGATGCAGCACGGGCTGGGCGTGCTCGTCGCGGTCAACCCCTACCACGCCGTTCACTTTCTGGTGGTTCATTGGCAAACGGCGATCTGGGTGATCGGGGCCGTGGTTTTATGCGTGACGGGGGCTGAGGCGCTTTTTGCAGACATGGGCCACTTTGGGCGCAAGCCGATCACGCTGGCCTGGTATTTCGTGGCGTTGCCCGGGTTGCTCCTGAATTACTTCGGGCAAGCGGCGCTCGTGCTCTACGCGGGCGAGGCGCCGGAAAATGTCTTTTACGCGCTCGTGCCCGATGGCTGGCCAACACTGGCGCTGACCATCCTCGCGACCATTGCGACGGTGGTGGCCTCTCAAGCGCTTATCTCGGGATCCTTCGCCCTCGTCCGGCAAGCGATCCAGCTACGGCTGCTGCCTCCCCTGCAAATCATCCATACCAATGAGGAACACGAGTCGCAGATCTTCATCCCGCTGGTGAACCAGTGCCTTGGCCTGGCCTGCATCTTCACGGTATTGCTCTTTCGCTCGGCCGAAAATCTGGCCGCCGCCTACGGCCTGGCTGACACCGGCGCCATGATCGTAACCAGCATTGCATATTTCTTCGTGCGCACCAAGCGACAGGAAAAAGGCATGGCGCTGAGTCTGGTTTTGCTGGCTGTCTTCTTCACCGTGGACTTTGCCTTCTTTGGCGCAAACCTACTCAAGCTCCTGTCTGGCGGTTATTATCCGCTGGCCATCGCCGGAGGCGTTTTCCTGATGATGATCACCTACCGCAGAGGGCGCCAGGCGCTGCATCATTATCATAATGAACGCCGCGAGC
Source organism: Cerasicoccus frondis (assembly GCA_031296915.1). Lineage (GTDB taxonomy): Bacteria > Verrucomicrobiota > Verrucomicrobiia > Opitutales > Cerasicoccaceae > Cerasicoccus > Cerasicoccus frondis. The sequence continues at coordinate 267,021 of JAVDPC010000004.1, forward strand.
CCTTGACCACGTTTCTGGAAAAGCTCAACCCCGATGACTATCAACGCATTCCGGGAACGGCAGTTTACCTCTCGGGCAATAACCTGATGATGCCCATCATCCTCGCCAATCAACTGCGCTTGTTTAACAGCCTGCGCGAACGAAACCTGATCCTGACCATGGCCCCGGAATCCGTGCCCCATGTACAGGGCGGGCTGATTACCGAAACCATTCCCCTGCCACACGGTTTTGTGCGCGTCACCGCGTCCTATGGCTATGAGGACCGGCCCGACCTGGATGCAATCATCAACGAGGCGGAGCGGCGGTTATTCTCCGGCGCCGTCCCCCAGCCAGTGGCGTATTTCGCGTCACGCGAACGGTTGTTATCGGGCAAATGCCACACCATGCCGATGTTCATGCAGCGCCTTTTCTCGCTGCAACTGCGTAATTCACGGCCGATTTATGAATACTTCATCTGGAAGCCCGATGACTTTGTTGAGCTTATCCAAACGGTGAGGTTTGACGAAAATCCAGTTAAGTCGAACAAGCCCAAATAGATTCGCCTTGCAGCGGCAGATGCCTCAATTTCCCGCCATGCTCCCCCGCCCCCTATTCGCCATCATTGCCTTAGCCTGCGCCTCCCTTGCTTGTGCGGAGCCTCAGATTGAACGCCTGGCAACGGGATTCCGGTTCGTTGAAGGGCCGACTCAAAGCCCAGTCGACGGAGCCGTTTACTTCTCCGACATTCCCGACCGCAAAGTGCATCGGTGGGACCCCAAAACCAGCGAGACATCGGTTTTCCTGGAGGACTCCGGTGGCTCGAATGGCCTGTTGTTTGCGCCCGATGGAACCCTCTTCCTCTGCCAGGACAAGTCGCGACGACTCGCGATGCGGTCACCCGATGGCGAGCTGACCGTGCTCGCGGACAGCTACGAAGGCGGCAAGCTCAACAGCACCAACGACCTGTGGATCGACCCTCAGGGCGGCGTCTACTTTACCGATCCTAAATACGGCAGCAAGGCTGGCTTGGAGCAGGACGGCGAGCACGTCTATTATCTGAGTCCGGACCACCAGACCCTGACCCGTGTCGCCAACGATTTAGTCCGCCCCAACGGCATTGTGGGAACTCCCGATGGGAAAACGCTCTACATTGCCGACCACGGCGACGGGAAAACCTGGAAATACGCCATCACAGCGGACGGAACGCTCCACGATAAGACGCTCTTTGCCGATCAGCCTTCCGACGGCATGGCCTTGGACGCGGCGGGCAATGTCTATTTGACGCACGATGGCGTGGATGTCTACTCCCCCGATGGTGAACTGATCACGAGCATTATCCTGCCCGAACGTCCGGCCAATGTAACCGTAATCGGCGAAGACCCGGTCACGCTCTTTGTCACGGCGCGGAAATCCGTTTACCGCGTCACGCTGGAGCATTGACCAGGCACATGGGTTATTATTCGATTCCGACATGAGCGACGCGCCCACATTCCGACGCACCCGACAACGTGAAGCAATCTATCAGGCGATCTCCTCCGCAGAACGTCCCCTGAGCTTTGAGGAGCTGCTGGAGCGCGCACGCGAACACTATCCGCGACTCGGGGAGCGCACCGTTTTCCGCAATGTGCGCGAAATGCTCGACGACCACACGCTAGTCCGCGTTTACCTGCCGGGCCAGCCCGCACGCTACGAACTGCCCACCGGCAACCACTGCCCGCACTTCATCTGCCGGAAGTGTAATAATGTATTCGTGCTGCCGGAGGAAACACCGGACATTCTACCGGAATATTCCTCGAAGATTCCCAGTAACTTCGTCCCCGAAGGAGAAGAAGTCATCATCTTCGGCTACTGCCGGAAATGCCCAACCGAGTAATCTTCCCACCGCAGGCAGGCCGTATGAACCGCCGTGCGCTGAGGTTTGGCCAATTCGGAAAGTCATGGATTCATCTGGCACTCAAAAATAGGGGGTGTCGGTCATACGCCTAAGCAAAATACACTACAGACCGGATAGTAATTTTTTCGTGGATTCGTATCATAGTGCAACAATACCAACACGCTATGGAAGACCACACCAACGACGCCAGCCAAACGTACACCAATCTCCTCGACGCCGAGATGCGCCTCATCGTCAATGCGGAGAACGAAGACTTCATCCGGACGTATTGCCACCTGATCACCGAAGTCATTACGCGTTCTTTTTGGCGGGTCCGTCGCCTGGAGCCGACTCAGTTTGTCCGCCTCTATGCTGAGCTGTGCCAGGAGTTGGCGGTCTGCGCCCACACCCTGGGCTACTATAGCGATAAGACGATTGCGGGGATATGCATCAGCCTGCGCCTGCAAAAACGACTAAACCGGGTGCTGATGCCTCATAAGCGCACTCAGCGCGAAAAGATCAAACCCAAATCCGTCGACGAACCTCCTGCCAAACCTGCTTTCACCAAAGTGAGATACGTGGCATAGCGCCTTCAGCGGTGGGTGACTGAACGCGCTATTTGGAGCATTTCCCATTGCCTGACGCCAAGATGTGCCGATGGTAGTGGGAAATGCTTTCCGCTGCCCTTATCGATAGCGCATCAGCCGCCTTCATCGCCGGCTTGGTGACCAGCCCACACTGCGTTGGCATGTGCGGGCCGATCGGCTGCGCAACGCTTCCGCTCGGGCAGTCGGAAAGCTCGTTGGCCTGGGCAACCGCCAGCTACCACCTGTGCCGTGCGCTGGCTTACATGACCATTTGCCTGCTCGCCGGCCTACTCGGCAGCTCCGCCCTGGACGCTTTCGGCGCAGCGCCAGCGCGCATATTGCCCTGGTTAATGGTCGCCATGCTGCTCGCGGTAGCGTTTCGACTAGACCGGTATTTTCCCAAACCCAAGGCCTGGGGGGGCTTATTTCAAAAAGCCAGCCGCAAGGTGCGCCGACTGCCACGCTGGCTGCTCGGCGCCGGACTCGGCGCACTCACCCCCCTCCTGCCCTGCGGCCCGCTCTACCTGATCTTCACTGTCGCGTTGTTTTCCGGCTCGCCAATTCGGGGGGCCGAAATCGGGCTTGGGTTCGCACTCGGGACCATTCCCCTCCTCGCGCTCGCGCAGGGCGGATACTTCCGCTACCAGGGAAAGCTTTCACCCTCCGTTTTGCGCTGGGTGCAGTGTGTGTTCGCGCTTGCCGCGGCAGGATTAATCTCCTACCGTATGATCGCCAGCGATGGCGCATTTGGCGAACAATTCTGCCACTAAAATCCTATGAGCACCCCGGAAAACCTGGTTTTTGAAGTCGAAGGCGTGACCCCCGCAGAAGTCACCGTAAAGCCTGGTCGCTGCGAGCTTTTACTCAAGCACGACGAGGGCGGCCTCACCGTCACGTTCCATAACTTCGTGCCGCTCAAGCGGATCATCGATTTGTTCAACGGTTTCGACAAGCTCACCGTCATCGACCAACACGCGCCGGACAACGAGGTGGAATCCGGCCGTTTCCTGGTTCGCGCGCAACGCGGCGATGAGATCATAAAGGGCTTCTGCGACAATTTCGAAGGTTAGGCAGTTCAGTCAATCGGGGCTCAAATGCTGAGTGCAAGCGCTCATTGGAAGAACGTGAAAGCTTTTGGTTGATTTCGCGCAGTGGGGTTTTTAATCTGCGGTTTTAACTAGATTAGCGCGCGCCCATGACGAATAAACAACGCCTCGACGAAATTGAAAAATTCATCCGTGAGCACAAGTATGCCGACCTGCATACGCTCGGGACGAAGTTCGACATTTCGTTGTCTACGGTGCGGCGCGCGCTGAACGAGCTGGAAACCAACGGCGTGATCCGGCGTCACCACGGCGGCGCCAGCCTCGTGGACAGCGAATTGGCCAGCAGCGACTACGATTTCATCACTCAGGACGACCGACAATCCGAAGAAAAGCACCGCATCGCGCATTCTGTCGCGGCGCGGATTGAGTCCGGGATGACGGTTATCATCGATGGCGGCACCACGAGCTATGCCGTCGCCAAGCTCCTGACAGAGAAGCGCTTAGTGGTCATCACGAACAGCCTGCCCGTCGCGGCGCTATTCAGTGAGGTCGGTTCCTGCGAGACGATTGTCACCGGCGGCACGGTTTACGCGCGGTTGGGCATTCTTTACGGCCCAACCTGCGAGCAGGCGCTCAGCCAGGTGCATGCCGACATCGCCATTTGCGGCGGCGCAGGCCTCACGGCGCAGGGGCTCTGGAACACAAACTCGTTCATCGTCTCCTTCCAACAGCGGATGATGGAGTCCTCCGACCAGACCTACTACGTGATGGACAGCAGCAAGCACGACCGCCGCGCCCTCCACCTGAGCACCCCTTTCAAACCCAATCTCACCCTGGCGACCGACGCCCAGCCCGGAGCCGACATCTCCAAAGCCATCGAACAAAGCGGCGCTGAGCTCATTGTCGCAAAATAGCGAATCCCGAACCTCCCCCCCACTGCGATGAAGAAAACCCATTGCGCCGCCGTCGATCTCGGCGCCACCAGCGGACGCGTCATTGTTGGCGCCTACACCCAGGACTCACTTGAGCTCACCGAGATCCATCGTTTCCCGAACGCGTTTCATCGGCTGAACCAGCACGATTACTGGGACTTGGGCGGCTTCTTCAGCCACATTCAAAAGGGCCTCATCGAGGCTAAGAAACTCTTTCCCGAACTGGTTTCCTGCGGCGTCGACACCTGGGGCGTGGACTTCGCACTGCTTGACAAAGATGGCCGCCTCGTCGCCCCAGTACACGCCTACCGCGATGAGCGCACCGAGCCAATCCGCGACCGCATCCTCGCCAGCGGCGACGATAAAAAACTCTACGACTGGACCGGCCTCCCCCCCGTCAATTACAACACGGTGATTCAGCTCCACGAGTCGCTGACCGCCTTTCCCCACCTGCGCGAGGCCGTCGACCGCTGCCTGCTGCTTCCGGATTACTTCAATTACCTGCTTTCGGGCCAGATGGTCAACGAAGTCTCCATCGCCAGCACCGGGCAGTTACTCGACATCCAAACCGACGGCTTTTCCCAGGAGACGCTGGACTACTTTGGCATACCCGCCAAGTGGTTTGAAGGACCGGCCAAGGCAGGTCAAAAGCTCGGCCGAGTCCGCGAATTGCCGGGCTTGGAAGACGTCGAGGTTATCCTGGCGCCAGGGCATGACACCTCTTGCGCGTTTGAGGCGATTCCCCGCATTGGGAAGGATTTGTTTATCTCGGCCGGCACTTGGCTGCTGGTCGGCGGCCTCACCGCCAACGCCGCATCCGGCGACATCGCCTACAAGCTCGGCGTATCGAACGAGCGCGATGGCCAGGGAGGTTATCGTCCCAATAAAATCCTCCTCGGCCTCTGGCTATTGGAAAAAGTGATGCCATTCTTTGATGGCCGCCCGACCAACGACGCAGAGTGGTCGGCGCTCATCGAGCGCGCAGACGACATTGGCCGGGCCGAAGTGCTGATCGACACCAGTGACCGCTCGCTCTTCAATCCAGAAAACATGAAGGAGGCAATCGACGCCAATCTCGCCAAGCAAGGCGGCAAACCGCCTGCGGATTTGCCCGGCTATGTGAGTTTGATCTGTGACTCCCTCGGCGCCAGTGTAGCCGATACGGTCAGCAAATTTGAAGCGATGACGGGTGAGTCTTTCGACAACATCATTATCGTCGGCGGCGGTTCGAAAAACCGGCTTCTGTGCCAGCGCATTGCGGATTTTGCCAACATCCCCGTGACCAGCTACAAGCTCGAAGGAACCACTGTGGGCAACATCGGCTACCAACTACTCGGCTTGGGCGTGATCGATTCGCTCGACGAGTTTCGCGCCGTCGTCGCCCGCGACATCGCCAAGCAAAGCTACCGCCCCACCGCCTAGAGCACTTTTCATCTAGATTGGCCGATCAGGCCGCAGTGATTTTTCGTGTCCAGCAAGGCGGCTTGAGCG